>CAWGPJ010000008.1:0-52358 GCA_963824455.1 uncultured Thermoleophilia bacterium | reverse complement strand
GTCCGAACGGACCTCCGCGACTGCGTACCGCTTCGTAGAGGTGCGCGGACTGCGGTAGCCGGTGCCTCGCATCTCAAAGCGTCTACGGCAACGACCGTGGCGGCGGCGGGGGAGCGCGGGGCCGAGTATCTTCCTGACCCGTACGCGCGCATTGCAGATTCGCGCGCGCGAGTAATAGAAGAGTCTCAAGGGACGGGACGAGAATCGCACTACTCCGTCAAGACCCAAGCCCTTCGCCGTCAAACAGCGCCGGGCCGGCGCCCAGCGCCGTCGGCGCGACAGTCGCAATCACCTCGTCCAGACAGTCGAGCGCCAGCACCTGCGCGGCAATCGAGCCGCCTCTCGCCAGCCACACCCGACGCCGCCCGCTCCGCTCCATCGCGGCGATCGCGGACATCACATCCCCCGCTACCCGGACAAGAGGTGCCCGTGTCGGGCGCACCGACTCCGCCAGTGCGTCGTCGTGCGAGACGAGCCATGTCGGTAGGTGATCGTGTGGCCATCCGTGTCCCTCGCCGAGCAGCCACCGGAGCGTCCGGGCTCCGACCAGCACGGCGTCCACGGTGGTGAGGAACTCGCCGAAGTCGTTAGCGCCCGAGCCCGATAGCGTCGCGAGAAACTCGAGGCTATGGTCGGCCGACGCGATGCGCCGTCCATCGACATCGCCGTGTACCAGACGATCTCCACGCTCGGACCACCGTATCCGCAGTGGCGCCAGGCCAAGCTCGGTAGTGGAGCTCGCCGCTGACCAGGTCTCTCGGGCCGCAACGGCTCGGTCTCCGACTCGGCGCCAAGTCCGTCGGACTGGCGTCGCGCGTCGCCTTTGGCAGCGACGCCTGCACCGCCTGCGGGCTGACGCGGCTGCCGAGCAGGACGTCGGTGTTGATTTCGATCCCAGCCGCGCCCATCTGCCGCCTTACCCAACCGCGGCCCGGAGAGCACCGAGCGCGTTCACGTAGATCTCAGAGAACGTCGGGAACGGCTGGATCGTGTCGCGCAGCACGTCGAGCGGCACCTGTGCACGGATCGCGAGCGTCGCCTGCTGCATCCACTCCCCCGCCTCCGGTCCGAGCGCGTACGCGCCGGTGAGCCGCGCGCCGTCACTCAGCAACGTCAGGAAGCCGACGCTCTGCGCGTACGCGCGCGTGTACGTCTCCGTCTTCGCGATCTCCCGCAACGCCGCCGTCCCGCTGAACGGCGCATCGGCCGCACCGACGGAAGCCGCGGCGGGATCGGTGTAGACGACGCGCGGCACCGCTTCGTAGCTCGCGTTGCGCGGCTCGCCGAGGATGTTCGCCGCGACGACCTCAGCCTGGTACTTGCCGACGTGCGTTAGCTGCCAGATCCCCGTGATGTCGCCGACGGCCCATAGTCGCTCGCCTACGCGAAGCTGCGCGTCGACCGGAACGCCGTGCGGGGCTGGCGTTACATCGACCGTCTCGAGACCGACGCCCTCGACGCGCGGGCGACGGCCGGTCGCAACGAGTAGCCGGTCGCCTCGCAGCTCGTCCCCGCCGTCGAGCACGAGCACGTACTCGTCGCCATCCCGCCGCGCTGCCGTCGCGGTCGCGTTCACGTGGATTTCGACTCCGTCTCGGTGCAGTACCTCGCCAAGGGCGTCGCCGAGTGGCGCCGCCTCATGGGGCAGCACATGTCCGCCGCCCTCGACGAGGACGACCTCACCACCGAAGCGTCGAACCGCCTGCGCCAGCTCGACTCCGACCGGCCCGCCGCCGAGGACGAGTAGTCGGCGCGGCACCGACTTCATGCCGGTCGCCTCGCGGTTCGTCCAGATGCCGTCGAGCTCGCGCAGCCCGGGCACAGGCGGCACGAACGGATCCGCCCCGTTCGCCAGGACGACGTGCTTGGCGGTGTAGCGGCGACCGTCGACGTCGACCGCCCCGGTGCCCGCGAGCATGCCGCGCCCTCGGATCAGCTCAATCCCCCTCGCGGCGAGCCACCGCTCCTGCGCGGCGTCGCTGTACTCGGAAACCATGGAATCGCGCCACGCAAGCGCCGCCTCGACGTCGACGCTCGCCGGCGCGGCGGCCTCGTTCGCCGCGTGCGCCGCCTCGCCGGGCCGCAGGAGGGTCTTCGACGGGATGCACGCCCAATACGAGCATTCGCCACCGACGAGCTCGCGCTCGACCAGCGCGACACGAAGCCCGCCTTCGGCGAGCGCCCCAGCGCAGTGCTCGCCCGGCGAGCCGCCGCCGACCACGATCACGTCATAGTCGGTCACACCGGCAACGCCGCCCCCACCGCCGGTCCCCACAGGTAGGCGGCGCCACCGGTCGTGATCTGGACGGTGTCGTCCGAGGTCATCGTGCGGCGATGAGAGGTGGTGGCTATCGGCATTGACGGCGATCCTTGGACAGGTCATAGGCGAGGAGTGGTGCACCGGGCAACGCTCCCGGGAACCGCTGGGTAACCCGGAGCCCGTGTCCTGACCAGGGCCGAACCAGGGTCACCCCCGGGCGTGAGCGAGGCCCGACGATGCGAGCGTTACGACGACGGAACTTCGCGTCTCGGCCTGAGCGAAAGAGGGAGCCGATGTCGAACACAGCCACCGCAGGCGCCGCGGCCATCCGGCGTATCGAGCGCGCCGACGGCTCGCGCCGCCTCCAAGCGGTCGACCGCGAGCTGATCGAGCAAGCCGGAACCGCCTTCGAGGTGCTGCAGGGGAAGTGGAAGCTCGACCTGATCGTGATCATGGCTCGGGGGATCCGGCGGCACAGCCGGCTGCTCGACTGCCTTCCGGGCGCCTCGAAGAAGGTGATGACGGACTGCCTCCGCAGCCTGGAGCGAGACGGCCTCGTCATCCGCGAGATCTACGCCGAGGTACCGGCGCGCGTCGAATACAGCCTCACACCGCTGGGCTGGGAGATCACGGATGCGATCGTCGCGCTCTCACAGTGGGCTCAGGACCACGGCGGCGACCTCGCCGTCGCCCGCGATGCCTATCGCCAACGCGCCGCAGCCGCGGCTCAGTTCGCACCGGAGTGTCAGTGGAGCGAGCCCCGATGCGCGTGATGCGATCCCCGAGCGCCCGCACCGCTTTCCGGCAAGCGGTCCTCGATCTCAGCGAGGCGCCGACACCGGTGAATGTCCGGCGGTACCTGGCGGCGAGCCGTCTGCTCGAGCCGCCCGCCCCACGGCGATCGCTTGCAGCGCCAATCGCAGCTCGAACGACCCCATGAATCGGATCGAGGAGGAGACGATGGCAACGCTTTCTCAGGATGCGCATTTGCCGGCACTAGGCGAACGGCGGCGCAACGAGGCGGCACGCGAGCTGCAGGCCACGCTTGTGGAGCTAGTCGACCTGTCCCTGATCGGCAAGCAGCTGCACTGGAACATCTCCGGACGGCCCTTCAAGCCCCTGCACGAGCACCTCGACGAGCTCGTGGAGACATGGCGCGAGCTCTCCGACACCGTCGCCGAGCGGGCCGTTGCCCTCGGTGTCGCGCCCGACGGGCGCGCGGCCACCGTCAGCGCTGGGAGCGACATCGTCGCAATCTACGGCGGCGCGCTCGACACCGACACCGCGCTGCGGGAGATCGTTCCGCGGCTGGCGATGGTCGTGGAGCGCATCCGCACACGGATGGACAGGCTCGGCGACATCGACCTGGCGTCGCAGGACGTCCTCGTCGACGTCGTGCGCGAGCTCGAGAAGCAGCTCTGGATGCTGCGGGTCTCACTCCCCGGACAGGTCACCTGATGGCGGTCGACTCTCGCAACACGGAGGCGCTCGCGCCGCTCCGCAGCGCAACCGGTGTCGCTCTGATCGCGGCAACGGTGCTCGCCTCGGGCCTCACCTCGTACAACGCGTCCGTCGTCAACGTCGCCGTGCCGGCGATTGGCCACCACTTCGATGCAGGTGTGGCCGCGATTCAGTGGACGCTCACGAGCTACCTCTTGGCCGTGGCTGCGCTCCTGCTTGTAGCGGGAGCGCTCGCGGATGGACTCGGCCGCAGACGCGTGCTCGTCATCGGGCTCTGCGTGATGTTCGGTGCCTCGATCCTGTGTGCGTGGGCGCCGTCGATGGGCGCGTTGATCGCGGGCCGGGCGCTCCAGGGCGTGGGCGCTGCGCTTGTCACCCCGACGAGCCTCGCGTTGCTCAACGGGACACTTCGCAATGAGGATCGCGCCCGCGGGATAGGCCTGTGGGCGGGCATCGAAACCCTGGCGGTCTCCGTCGGGCCATACGTCGGCGGCTGGCTCGTCGACCACGGATCGTGGCGGTGGGTCTTCGCGCTGAACCTGCCGTTGATCCTTCTTGCCCTGATCGTCGTACGCCGCGTGCCCGAGTCCGGAAGGGACGGTCGATCGCTGTCGCTCGACGGCGTGGGCGCGCTGCTCGCTGTCCTCGGCCTCGGCGGGTTCGTCTACGCCTTGACCGACGGAGCCGGAGAGGGATGGTCGAGCCCGAGGATCTTGATCGCGTTCGTCGTCGGCGCCCTCGCCCTGCTCGCGCTGGTCCCGGCCGAGCGGCGTGTCAAGGCCCCGATGCTGCGGCTCGCGCTATTCGCGTCCCGGCAGTTCGACGCGATCAACGTCACGACGGTTCTCGTCTACGGCGCGTTGGCGGCAGCCGGGTATCTGTTCACGGTCCAGATGGAGCTGAAGCTCGGGTACACGGCTGCCCAGGCCGGGGCGGCCCTCATTCCGGCCACTGGTGTCTTCGTCTTGCTCTCACCGGTGAGCGGCGCACTCGTCTCGCGCCTGGGGCCGCGGTGGCTGATGGTTGCCGGGATACTGCTCGTCGCAGGCGCGCAGCTCTTGCTCGCGCAGGTCCACGCCGGCTCCCACTACGTCGAGGCGATCCTCCCCGCCGCCCTGCTCCAAGGTCTCGGGCTCGGGCTGATGGTCGCGCCGCTGACAGCGGCGGTCCTTGCGGCCGTCGGCGACTCGGACCTGGGCGAGGCGTCCGGGATCAACGATGCCGCCGCGCGTGTTGGCGCCGTCGTCGCGGTTGCGCTCGTGCCTGCGCTGATCGGTCTGGGCGCGGGCAGCAGCCTCGCGGCCGCGCTCACGCATGGCTACCGCCAGGCGATGCTCGGCATCACCGGCCTGTCGGTCGCGGGGGCGATCGTCGCGTGGCTCCTCGTGTCCGATGAGCCGGAAGTCGCGGCCGGGCCGCAGCTCTCGAGCCCGTTCCGACCACGGAGGTCGACATGAGCGACGTCGAAATGCTTCTCGCTCACTTCATCGTCTCGGGCGACGTCGAGCGTTCCCGCCGCTTCTCCACCGACGTAACGTGCTCGGCGGAAAGACCGTCGTCTCACGCGAGGCCGTCTGAACCTCGTGGCACGACCTCGTTGCGAACCCACTCCCACCACGGAGGCCGACATGAGCACCATCGACAAGGAAATGGTTCTGGCCCATTTCATCGTCTCGGACGACGTCGAGCGTTCCCGCCGCTTCTACACCGACGTGCTCGGCGGAAAGACCGTCATCTCGGGGGAGGGAGATGACGAGGTGACGTACGTTGCGTTGGCGAACAGTTGGGTCATCATCAACGTCGGCGGAGGTCCGACCGACGACAAGCCGACCGTCACGCTCGAGACGCCGCCCGATCCGGATCGGGTGAACAGCTTCCTCAACATCCGCGTTGCAGACATCGACGCGGTGTACAAGGAGTGGAGCGAGCGCGGCGCCGAATTCCTCACGCCGCCGAAGAAGCATGAGACCGAGATGCGCTGCTACATCCGCGACCCGGACGGGTACATCATCGAGGTCGGACAGACGACTCTGCCGCGGGGCTGGCGTCCGCCGTCCCGATGAGCGGCGCGCATCAGCCGGGGCAGGACGTCTTCAGGTCGGTCCTGCCCGAGGAGGTCGAGTGGCAGCCGTTTCCGGCCTTCCCGCCGTCCGCGCGCCTGGCCGTCGTCGTCGGCCGGCCGACCGAGCCGGGCCCGTACGTCATCAGGGTCAAGGTCCCCGCGGGCGTGAAGCTCATGCCGCACCGCCACCCGGAGGACCGCGTGTACACCGTGATCTCGGGCGTCTTTTACATCGGTCTCGGCGACCAGTTCGACGCCGAGAGGCTGACGGCCTATCCGCCCGGCGCCGTCGTCGTCCTGCCAGGAGGAACTCCCCATTTCCACTGGGCGCGGGCCGGCGAGTACGTCACCCAGGTGACGGCGATCGGGCCGCTGGGCCTCGAGTACCTCGAGGCGACCGACGACCCACGCGGTGCCGCAACGGCTACGCCGCCCGCTGCGTGAGCAGCGTGTGGATTTGCTTGGTCAACTCCGCGATCTGCTCGGTCAGCTCTTTGTCCTGCTGCGTGAGAGTCGTGTTCGACTGCAGCAGCTCGAACAACCTGTCGGTCTCCGTCTTGACGCCGCGCTCGATTCGTGTGTGACGCCGTTCGGTCTTATCTCCCTCGATCTTGTCCCGGTCAGCCTGCCGCGTCTGGGCGAGCAGTATCAGCGGTGCCGCATACGCCGCCTGGGTCGAGAAGATCAGGTTCAGGAGGATGAACGGCCGGGCGTCGAAGTGAGCGCCCCTCGTGAACGTCAAGACGTTGAAGACGATCCAGAGGGCGACGACGATCGTCTGGCCGATGATGTACTGCGGCGTCCCGAAGAAGCGTGCCGTCTTCTCCGCGAAGCGGCCGAACGTGTCCTCGCCGAACGCCCCATGACGACCATTCGTACCCCGAAGCGGATCAGTGCCCGGCAACGAGACCGCCGTCGACGTGCACCGTCTCGCCCGTGACGAAGCTCGCCCGTTCGAGATAGAGAACGGCACCGACGACGTCCTCGATCTCGCCGACGCGTCCGAGCGGGTGGTAGTCGCCGAGCTCGTCGTACGAAGCGTCGTGCAGCGACGTCCGGATGATGCCGGGCGCGACCGCGTTCACCCGTATCCCGGCCGCCGCGTACTCGATCGCGAGCGAGCGCGTCACCGCGTCGAGGCCGCCCTTGGTCAGTGCGGCGAGTGCGGACGGCGCCGACGAGCGCGCATGGTCGACAATGCTCGACGTCATGTTGACGACGTGCCCCTCGCCCTGCACGAGCATCTGTCTCACGACGCGCCTCGTGACATGGAAGAAACCGGCGAGATTGACCGCGAGCATCGCGGCAAGGTCGTCCGTCGTGTAGTCGGTGAAGTGCTTTCCGATGTAGACGCCCGCGTTGTTGACGAGCGTGTCGATCCGCCCGAACCGATCGAGCGCCTCGTCGACGAGCCGCTGCGCAGTCGCAGGATCGGCGATGTCCCCCGCCACATGGAGGACGTCTCCCTCGGAGGACGGTTCGATCGACCGCGCCATGGCCACGACGCCGTAACCGGCCCGGTGGAACGCGTCTGCGATGCCTGCACCGATTCCCTGCGAGGCACCCGTCACGATCACGACTCGGCCTCGGTCTTGGGTCACCGATGCAATGTCGCCCGCGGCCGTAGGCCTTCGCACCAGTGAGAACGACTGGTCGAGACCCTGGCCGCAAACCCCCCAGCGCAACCGCGCTGCTCGACGGGCGCCCGCACGACCACGGCGCTCGCGATCGGGAACATGGTCGGCTCAGGGGTGTTCCTGCTTCCCGCGGAGCGCCCGCTCAGCGTCTCGGAACTGACGTTGATCGCGGGATAGGCGTAGCCGCCCAGCGGGCGGCGTCGATCATGTCGCGGTACTCGGAAGATCGTCGCAATCGGCGTCCTCGCCTCCCCTAAGCCAGGTAGTAGCCAATGAGCGCGAGACCTAGCATCACGAGGAAGACAGGCAGAAGGAGCACGAGGAAGAGCCCAAGGAGCGCGATGAACGGCGTCTCCCCCTTCTCGCCCTCTCGCTCGATCGCATGGAGACCGACCACCTCCGCGTGCGCGCTTCCGATCACCCTCTCTGCGGCGTGGAGCACCCTTCCGAGGCGACTGGACGCGTGCCTGTCCATGACGATTTTCATTCGACCACCCTTCGCTCGCGGTTCACCGTGAGTGTCGCTCCCCGGCCGGTGACCGCGAGGTTCCCACGGCCGTGCGTGAGTTTCCGGTCCGCGTGGAATGCCTGGGTACGGTTTGGCCATGACCTCGAACCTCGAGAAGATCAAACGCCTGTTCCGACGCGTGGCAACCTCGGTCGAGAACGTCGCCGACGGAGCAGAGCCGGTCTCGACGCCGCCACCTGGCGCAACCCCCGAGTGGGACCGCGAGACCTCAACGAACGCGCGGCTTGAAGGCGCGGCCGAGGAGCCGTGGGGCGGTAACCGCTAACGAGCTAGCGCTCGAGATCGCCGCGACGTTTCGGCGCCCGGCCGCGCGGTTGCGTCGGTGCGGGTCGCGAGACGGGCGGAGGGATCGAACGCGTGACGGGCACACCGAGGGAGAGCTCGATCGGCTCGCCGTGATGATGTATCTCGAGCGGCGAGCCTTCGTGGACCGTGTACCTGACCTCGGTCTGCAGGACATCGATCTCGAGCCGGCGTCCGCGGAATGAGATCCGGAACGCCAGCCGTCGGAGCGCCGGCGGAAGCCCGGGTGCAAAGCTCAGCTTGCCGTCGTGGTCCCGCATCCCGCCGAAGCCTGCGACCGCCGCGAGCCAGGCTCCGGCCAAGGAGGCGATGTGCAGGCCGTCGCGGGTGTTGTGCTCGAGGTTGAGCAGATCGACGAGCGCGGACTCCGCGAAGTAGTCGTACGCGAGCACGGGGTGCCCGACCTCGGCGGCGATCACCGCCTGGGTACAGGCGGCGAGTGACGAGTCTCGCACCGTGAGTGCTTCGTAGTAGTCGAAGTCGCGGGCCTTCTCCTCGTCGGTGAAGGCGTTCCCGCACCAGTGCAGAGCGAGAACGAGATCGGGCTGCTTGACCACCTGCTTGCGATAGAGGTCGAAGTACGGGAAGTGCAGCAGGAGCGGGTACCGCTCGGGACCGGTGCCGTCGAAGTCCCAGATCTCGTGGTCGGTGAATCTCTCGGACTGCGGATGGACGCCGAGCTTGTCGTCCCAGGGGATCAGCATGTTCTCGGCGGCATCCCGCCAGCCCGAGACCTCGTCGGGTGTCACGCCGAGATCGGCTGCGCGACGCGGATGCTGGGTCGCGGCTTCGGCGGCAGCCTGGAAATTGCGTCTCGCGAGCAGGTTCGTGTAGACGTTGTTGTCAGCGATCGCGCTGTACTCGTCCGGGCCTGTGACGCCGTCGATACGGAAGCGGCCGTTGGGGTCACGGTGGCCGAGCGACGACCAGAAACGGGCGGTCTCCACCAGGAGCTCGACGCCGGCCTCGGACTCGAAGTCCGCATCCGCCGTCGCTGCTTGGTAGCGGACGACGGCGTCGGCGATGTCGCCCCCGACGTGGAAGGCGCCTGTGCCGGCGGGCCAGTAGCTCGAGCACTCCTCGCCGTGGATTGTGCGCCAGGGGAAGGCGGCGCCGCGGAGGCCCAGCTCGGCCGCGCGCTGGCGCGCGAGATCGAGCGTCGAGTGACGCCAGCGAAGCGCGTCGCCGACGGCTTCCGGATTGGTGTAGGTGAGCACGGGCAGGACGAATCGCTCGGTGTCCCAGAACGTGTGGCCGTCGTAGCCGGGACCTGTGAGACCCTTCGCCGCGATCGCCCGCCGCTCGGCGCGAGCGCCGGCCTGCAGGGTGTGGAAGAGCGCGAAGCGCACGGCCAGCTGGAGGCCGTCGTCTCCTTCGAGCTCGACGTCCGCGCGTCCCCAGAAGTCGTCGAGATAGCTGTGCTGCTCCTCGACCAGCCCCTCCCAGCCGGTGTGACGCGCCTGGTCGAGCGCCGCGATGACTTGGTCGCGGACGGCCGGCACGGATCGTTTGCCCGACCAGCCGTACGCGAGGAGCTTGACCACGCGCAGCCGCTCGCCCGGGTTAAGCGTGGTCGTCACGGTGAAGCGGCCGACGTCGGCGCTGCCCTCCGACGTCGTAGCGGTGCCGTCCGGTCCGTCGACGACGTGGTCCATCGCAGCCGCCATCAGCAGACGGCTCCGCTTCGTGGAGTGCGTGAGCACGACGCGGGCGTCCTCGGCGAAGAAGTGCTCCGACTTCAGAGGAGCTTCGAGCACCGCGGCGGCGCGCGGATCGTCGTGCGTCTGCCCTCCGGCCTCGTTCGCGACGAGCTCGGACTGGACGACCAGGCGCACCGTTGCGTCCAGCGGCTCGACCTCGTAGAGGATTGCCGCCGCTGCCCGCTGCACGAGCGACACGAGCCGCGTGGAGTTGACGCGCACCACCGTGCCGGCCGGCGATCGCCATTCCGCACGGCGGCGGAGCACGCCTGCGCGCAGGTCGAGTTCGCGCTCGTGGGAGAGCAGCTTGCCGTAGCGGACGTCGAAAGGCTCGTCGTCGACCAGCAGGCGGACGATCTTTCCGTTCGTGACGTTCACGATCGTCTGCCCCGACTCCGGATAGCCGTAGCCCGCCTCCGCGTACGGGAGCGGCCGGAACTCGTAGAACGAGTTCAGGTACGTGCCCGCGAGGCCGAACGGCTCCCCCTCGTCGAGGTTCCCTCGCAGCCCGAGGTGCCCGTTCGACAACGCGAACAACGATTCAGCCTGCGCGAGGACGTCCAGGTCGAGCTCGGTCTCGCGCAGCGACCACGGCGTCGACTCAAACGCGAGATGGTCGATCACCGAAGCAGCTCGGCCAGGTCGTCGACCACGATGTCGGCGCCGTTCGCGCGTAGCGCGTCCGCCTGGCTGGCGCGATCGACGCCGACGATGAAGCCGAACGCGCCCGCGCGGCCGGCCTCGACTCCGGCCAGTGCGTCCTCGAAGACTGCCGCGTTGCCCGGAGCGACGTCGAGCGCGCGCGCCGCGGCGAGGAACATGTCGGGTGCCGGCTTGCCGTGCAGCTGCTCCTGCTCCACAACGACGCCGTCGATCCGCACCTCGAACAGGTCGGCGATCTTCGCCGCCTCGAGCACCTCCCGGCAGTTTGCACTGGACGAGACCACTGCGCGCCGGAGTCCCGCGTCGCGCGCGGCATGCACGTACCGCACCGAGCCGCCGTACGTTTCGACGCCGTCGCGTTCGATCGACTCGAGCAGCAGGACGTTCTTCCGGTTGCCGAGACCGTGCGCGGTCGCCGCCGTCGGTGGGTCGTCGGGGTCGCCTTCCGGTAGCTCGATCCCCCGCGAAGCGAGGAACGTGCGCACGCCGTCGACCCGTGTCTCGCCGTCCACGTACTCGTCGTAGTCGGAGGCTGCGTCGAACGGGACGAACCGCTTCCCGGTCCGCTCTGCCCGTTCGCGCAGGAACGCGTCGAACGTCTGCTTCCATGCCCGCGCGTGCACAGCTGCGGTCCGCGTCAGCACGCCGTCGAGGTCGAACAGACATGCGCGCGTGCCCGTCGGAAGCCCTAGCGCCGCAGGGGACGTCATGACGTGGCGTAGATGCCGAGTCCCGTGTGCGGGTCGAAGAAGTCGTAGGGAGCGGCGCTCGAAGGTCACGCCAGTCATTTGCGTCAGCTCCGGTGCACGACGACGACCGGGCAGCTCGCATGGTGGACGACCTGCTGGCTGACCGACCCGAGCAACAGGCTCCTGAAGCCGCCCCTGCCCCGGTTCCCGACGACGATCAGCTGGGCGTCGACGGCCTGCTTGAGGAGCACGTCTGCCGGCTGTCCCTCGACTGCGAGCGCCTCCCCCTCGAGCGACGGTAGCTCTTTCGTCGCCTTTGCAAGCGCTTCCTCGGCGACGTTCTGCGCACTAACGCGAAAGTCATCCGGCGGCTCGGCCTCAAGGGGTGGCGCGAAACCGCTGCCGTAGAACCCCGCGGGTACCTCCCATGCGGCCACGATGCGGAGCCGTGCCTGCCGAAGCCCTGCCTCTGTGACGGCGAACGCCAGCGCAGCGGCCGCGCCGGCCGAACCATCTACACCAACGATGATTGTTTCCATGGCACGAGCCTATGGGGACGCATCTGTGCAGAGGGCAACCGCGTGGATGCCGTTGGCACCTTTTCGTGACTGGGGCACGTCGCAGTCATCCGATCTGCGTCGTGACGAACTCGGCGTCCAGGGGCAGGGCTGTCCGGAGCTGCTTGCGGGAGCTGATGCCTAGCTTGGCGAACACCTTCCGTAGATGCCACTCGACAGTGCGGCTGCTGATGAAAAGCTGCAAGCCGATCTCGGGATTCGAGAGCCCCTCGCCGGCGAGCTGGGCAATCTGCTGCTCTTGCGGCGTGAGGGTGTCGCGTGTCTCGGGAATCCGCCTGCGGACCTTCTCGCCGGTTGCCACCAGCTCCCTGCGCGTGCGCTCTGCAAACGCCTCCATCCCTATGCCAATGAAGAGCCCGTGCGCCGTGCGCAGGTGTTCGCGCGCGTCGATACGGCGGTCCTCACGTCGTAGCCACTCGCCGTAGAGAAGATGCGTGCGTGCGAGCTCTGTCCGCAGGCGCGTGCGACTCAGCCGCTCGATCGCATCCCGGTAGAGCTCGTCGGCCGTCTCGCCGCCGCTCAGCAACGCCTGGCAACGCGCCTCCAAGCCGAGCGCCCAGTCGCCACCGGCAGCCGTCGTCGCCACGATGAGGCGGTCGAGTGCGGCGCGGCCGACCTCCACCTTGCGGGTCTTCACGCTTGCTTCCACAAGCTCGGGCAGCGCCCACGAAGACAGGAACACATCGAACTCGTGGTTGCTCGCATCCTGCGCCGCGGTCAGAGCCTCGTCGTACCGCGCGAGGCCGTTGCAGAGGATCGCAGAGCTCCACTGGGCGAACTGGAAGCCGATCCCCCGACCGCCGGCTTCCGATGGCCGGCTCTCGTCCCCACGGAGGGCCGCGAGCAGCATCGAGCCGATGGACGCGAGCGGGATGCCGGCGACCCGCGCCGCGACCGGTATCTCCCGAATCGCCGACGTCGCATCCGCGAAGTCCCCGCACCACGCCGTGAGGATCGCGAGCGAGGTGAGCTCGAGGGGCAGGCGCGCCGTAGCGCCGAGCTCGCGCGCACGATGCAGCCGACGAGCGCTGATCTCCCGCCAGCTCTCTTCGTCCCAGAGGACGCTCGACGGCACCATGGCCGGCAAGCAGAAGCCGGTGTCGTCCTCGTCGGCGCCTGCAGCGAGCGCTTTGGCTGCCTGCCTCAGCATCGGCACGGCGACCGTCCGCCCGTCCGTGATCAGGGTCGCAAGACCGTCGAGGAGGAGCTCAGATGGACGCCGAGAACGGGCCGGCCGACCCGCTGCCCTCGCGGCCCGCGAAACCTCGAGGAGGTTTCCGTCGAAGAGAGCCGCTCCCCATGCGTCGAGATAGGTTTGGCATGCGAGATCCTGATCAAAGGGCTCGAGCTGCTTCGCCGCCGCCAGCAGCCGGGAAGCAGCGTCCCCACCCGCACCCAATGCGAACGCGGCCTGCCCGCGGACGAGTTCCACGCGCGCACGCTTGAAGTCGTCCGGCGCATCCCCCTCTGCGTGTTCTGCGAGGGCGAGAGCCGTCCCGAATGCGCCTGCGTGAAGGCTCGCCTGGGCGGCGTCGAGCGCACGATCGACGCAGCGCCCAGGGTCAGCACTCAGCGCGGCGGCCCGCCGCAGGAATGCCGCGGCGGCGGCGAGCCCGCCACGAGCTTCCGCCTGGCCCGCCGAGCGCTCGAGCTCGACGGCGACATCCTCGTTCGGGCCTGACGTTCCGCACCCGCGGTGCCACGCCCGCCGGTCCGGATCCGTGTCGGCATTCGTTGCTTCAGCCAGTGCGAGATGAACGCGCTGGCGGTCCTCGACGGCTGCGAAGCGGTACACGGCGGAGCGGATGAGTGGATGGGCGAACTCGATCCGCTCTCCGACGAACAGAAGCCGCTCATCCACGGCGGCGTCGAGAGCCCCCATCTTGTGCCCCAACGCCTCGGCGGCGCGGTGGAGCAGCACCGGGTCTCCGAGCGGATCTGCAGCCGCGACGAGCAGCAGCAAGCGCGCGTCTGCAGGCAGCGTCGAGAGCCGACGGGAGTAGCTTTGCTCGCTGATGCTCGCGACTGGCCGAACGGCCGGGAGCCCGAAACCACCGGCAACTTCTGCAGGATCCCACGCGCGCGACAGCTCCAGGAGCGCAAGCGCGTTGCCGCGACTCTCGGAGACGATTTGGTCGCAGACAACGGGGTCCAGCCGACCACCTGGCACGTTCTCCAGGAGGAGCTTACGAGCGTCGCTCGGCCCCAGTCCGGACACGGTCAGGTCGGGAAGGCCGGCGAAGATCCCGCCGACGAGATCGACCCTCGCGGCGCACACGATCGCGATCCGTTCGACGAGGAGGCGGCGTGCGACGAAACCGAGAATCTGTGCAGATGCCTGGTCGAGCCAGTGCGCATCATCGATGACGCAGATCAGCGGCTGCTGCTCCGCGGCTGTGGCGAGCAGCGTCAGCGCCGCGAGCGCAACGAGGAATCGATCCGGCGGTGGCCCAGGAGTGCGACCGAACACAGTCTCCAACGCAATCCGCTGCGGCGAGGGCAACGTGCCCAGCTGGCCAAGCATCGGCACGCACACCTGGTGAAGACCGCTGAAGGCGAGCTTCGCCTCGGACTCGACGCCGACCGCCGAGATGATGTTCCACCCCGTCGCTCGACTCGACACGTAAGCGAGCAGCGCGCTCTTTCCCACGCCCGCCTCGCCAGTGAGCAGAACGACCCGGCTCGTGCCTCTGCTCGTGTCGGCGAGGAGACGATCGAGCGCCGCACACTCCTCTGCACGTCCGACGAGCATTGGAGCCTCCGTTGCGATCTTCGGACTGCTGGCCACGACTGTCCCCCAGCGCCTGCCAGGGCTGATGACGTCACCAGCATCTGCGAAGACTGCGCCGTTTTCGTCGCTGTCAACCCGAGACTCGTGCTCGGGCAAACCCGAAGACATGCCACTCCGGCTAACCCGAAGTCGGATCCCCTCCGTCCCGTGGAACTGCCGGCAGTCTCATCACGATCGTCGTGCCTGCGCCCATCCGGCTCGCGAGCGAGATGGTTCCGCCGAGTGCGTCAACCCGATCCTTGAGCCCGACCAAGCCCGTTCCCAGAGCCGGATCCGCGCCACCCACCCCGTCGTCCTTGATCTCGAGCTCGATCGAGCGACCACGCAGCCCACCGCGGACCGAGACAGCCGATGCCTCCGCATGCTTGACGGCGTTCGTGAGCGACTCTGCGGCGACGTAGTACACAGTCGCCTCGACCGTCGGCTCGAATCGCCTTTGGAAACTGACGTCGAGATCGACGCGAATCGCGCTTCGCCGCGCGAGAGCCCTCAACGCATCGTCGAGCCCCGCCTCGGAAAGAATCGCCGGATGGATGCCGCGCGAGATCTCGCGCAACTCATCCGTCAGAGCCACGAGATCGTCAGCAAGGCTGGACAGGTCCTGCACAGGCGATTCGCCCGCGGCAAAGAGCCCGGCTGCCATCCGCGCCTTGAGCGCAAGCGCAACGAGCCATTGCTGAACCCCATCATGGAGATCCCGCTCGAGGCGGCGGCGCGTCTCATCCGCAGCGCTGACAAGGCGCGCACGCGACGTCAGCAGCTCGCTGCGCGTCGTCGCATTCGAGACAGCGGTCGCGACCAGCTCGGTGAAGCGGGCGAGTCGCGCCTCTGTGTCACGCGGGATGGATCTGCCCGGCTTGGCTGCGGCGACCATGAAACCCCAGATGCTGCCTTCGACGACGATCGGCACACCGAGAGTCGCGGCCGAGTGCTCGTCCCTTCGCGAGGGGCGCCCGGTAACGAGCACTTCTCCGGCGATCCCGTCCTCGTCGACCGGCCGGCGGCTGCCGACCGTCGAGTCGGTCTCGCCGGCAACGCCGAGCATCGTGAAAGTGCCATCGGCCTCGTAGCGGTTAACACCCACGACCGGGATGTCGATGATGCCCGCGACCTCGTCGGCCACGGCGGAAAACAGCTCCTCAGGGCTCGCGCCTCGTGCGACCAGGGTTGCAACTCGGCGAAGCGCCGCCTGTTCGTTCGCGAGCTCGCGCGCGCGCGCCTCAGATGCGGCGAGCTCGGCGCGCATGGTGATGTTCGTGACCGCGGTCGACACGAGTTCGGTGAACCGGGCGAGCCGGTCCTCGGCGCCGGGGGGAATAGGTTCGGTGCCGCTGGTTCCCGCGATGATGCTTCCCCAGACCGCCCCTTCGACGACGATCGGGACGCCAATCGCCCAGCTCGTTTGTCTCCTCTGACTTCGCACGACCGCGGCCACGGTCCCATCGAGCCCGGACCAATCCTCCATGCGCGCAGGTCGACCGGTTTCGTAGACCGAGGCTCGGACGCTCGGGCCGTCGAGCGGCCAGCGACTTCCGACCGGGAACGTCGGATCCTCGTGAGACGCCACGACGACCGAGAACGTCCGTGCGCCCTCCGGTTCGTACCGATTTACGGTGACGTGGAGGACATCGAGCACCCGGCTGACCTCGCGCGCAACCGCCGAGAAGATCTCCTCGGCTTTCGCGCGCTCGGCAACGAGCGTCGCGACGCGGCGCAGGGCGGCCTGCTCCGCGGCGAGGTCTTGCGCGCGCTCGCTCGCCGCCTCGGCCTCGGCTCTCGCTAATCGCTCCCCCTCGAGGAGTCGAGCTCTCTCCTCCTCACCTCGTTTTCGGTCGGTGATGTCGCGCAGATACGCGGTGAACGTCGGAGGCCCGCCGGTGGCGCTAGGTATGACCGTAAGCTCGATGGGGAACTCGGTACCGTCCGAACGTAACCCCGTGAGCTCGATCCGCTTTCGCAGGATCTCGCTCTCGCCGGTCTCGACGTAGTGCTTCAACCCGTGGCGGTGCTGTTCACGGAGCGAAGGCGGGACGAGGAACTCGGCCATCTCCCTGCTGATGACGTCCTCGCGGCGATAGCCGAACGTCGCTTCGGCCGCCGGGTTGAACTCCAAGATCTTGCCCTCGTGGTCGATCGTGACGATGCAGTCGAGTGCCCACTCGAGCACCGCACTCTTCCTTGCCTGGGAGACGGCGAGGGCAGCTCCGCTCTCGGCATTCGCAATCGCTGTAGCCACGAGCTCGCCGAACTTCTCGAGCCGCTCCTCTGTATCCGACGGAAGGCCTACACGTCCCGCGCCGACTTCGAGGACACCCCAGAGGGTTCCGCCGGCCATGATCGGCGCGGCCACAGATGTATAGAGCTGGTCGCTCCACCGCGCTGCGCGACGGGTGTGGCGGACCTCAGTCAAGGTCGGGGATTCGTCGACGTCTGCACGCGTACCGACCGGAATGCCGTGCAGACGGTGGCTTCGGCCGACGGCCACGATTCCGGACCCGTCAGGCTCGAAGCGTCCAACCGAGGCGCTGTCGGCGGCGAACAATCGGGCGACCTCTTCGCTCACTGCCGAGAACAGCTCGTCGGGCTCCGTTCCCGACGCTACGAGCGTCGCGACCCGCCCAAGAGCTGCCTGCTCGTCGGCAAGCTGCGTCAGCGCCTCTCGGCTCTCAGCATTTGAGATCGCGTTTGCGACCAGCTCGGCGAACTCCACGATTCGCGACTCGGTGGCGGACGGGAGAGGCGCGCTTCCTTTCGTCGCCGCGATCATCGTGCCCCATAGCCGCCCTTCCGCGACTATCGGTGACGCAACTGCAGAACTGACACCGGCCACGGTCGCAAGGGCGGCGACCGCGCCCGTTGCGGTCTTCCAATCGTCCATACGTGCGACATTCCGCGTTCGATCCACCCAGGTGACGATGTTCTCGCCGTCGAGCGTGAACGTGGTCCCCAGTGGCACCGGGTCCCAGGAGGTCTCCGACTGCGCGACGAGTGTGGCCGTCTCGTCGGGCTCGAACCGAATCATTCCGACGGCGTCGACGTCCAAGACTCGCGCTGCCTCGTTGGCAACCGTCTCAAGGATTTCCGCGGGGGGTGATCCGCGAGCCGCGAGCATCGCCAGGTGCCGCAAGGCCGCCTGCTCGCTCGCGAGCGCGAATGCGCGCGCTTCAGACGAGGCGAGCGCCTCGCGCGCCTTGAGATTCGCGATCGCCATCGCGATCAGCTCCGTGAACGTCTCGATGCGCCTCTCCATGTCGGGCGCCAGCTTCCGGCGGGAGTCCCAGACCGTCACGGCGCCCCAGACGGAGCCGTCGACGATGATGGGAGCCGAGACGATCGAAACGAGACCTCCGGTTGACCGCGCGGTACGACGAGTGCGGCAGGCGGCGCTCGACGTCTTCCACTCTCCGAGCGCCGAACGCATTCCGATCGTCGCCCCTCCCAGCCCAGCGCTCAGGCCGACGCTCACAAGCGCCGGCTCGTCGGCCTCGAGGCGAACGATCGCAGCCTGCTCGACGTCGAACAGCTCCACCGCCTCATCGCAAGCCGCCCCGAAGCATGCTTCGGGGCTGGCGCCTCGGGAGATCAACGTCGCCAGACGACCCGTCGCCGCCGGCTCGTCGGCAAAGCCTGTTCGATCGGTCGCGGATGTGGGCTTCGCCAAGCTCCCCCCGGTGGTACTGCTGGGTCGCCTGCGGCGACCGTTCTCGCCTCGTGACAGATGCAGCATAAAAGAACGTGAGCCGATGCAGATTTGGGGTTAACCCCCATGTAACAAAGCACCGCGGCTGCAACGCTTCGGACGCTATGTCGTTGCGCTGCCTGATCGTGGACGATAGTCGGCGCTTTGGAGACGAGGCGCGGACCCTGCTCGAGCGCGAAGGCGTCTCCGTGGTCGGTGTCGCTGCCTCCGGCGACGAAGCGATTGCGCTGGCAGAGGCCGTTCCCCACGACGTCGCTCTCGTCGACCTCAGCCTTGGCGATGAGAGCGGCTTCGATGTTGCGAGCCGGCTCATGGACAGCGCGGGAGCGCCAACACCCGCGGTGATCTTCATCTCCACGCACGACGAATGCGAGTTCCGCGACCGGATCGCAGCAAGCCCCGCGCTCGGATTCATCGCGAAGACGAAGCTCTCCGCGAAGCGCATCCGCGAGCTGCTCGACGACTAACGCGCAGCGAGGAACGCGACGACGGCGAGCACTCGGCGATGGTCGTCGTCGGTCTCCGGAAGGCGGAGCTTTCCGAAAATGCTGTGTACGTGCTTCTCGACCGTGCCGCCGGTGATCCACAGCCGCCGCGCGATGCCGGCGTTCGTCCTGCCCTCGGCCATCAGCCCGAGCACCTCGCGCTCGCGCGATGTGAGGCCCTCGAGCGGATCGTCGGCCGTGCGCGCCGCGAGCAGCTCGACGATGAGCGAAGGATCGACGACGGAGCCGCCGCGCGTGAGCCGGTCGATGCTCTCGAGGAACTCCTCGATGTTCGCCACGCTGCTCTTCAGCAGATAGCCGCTTCGTTGCCCGCTAGCGAGCAACGTGGCCGCATGCCTGACCTCGACGTGCGCAGAGAGGACGAGGATCGCGGTCTCCGGCATCTCGTCTCGAATCGCCTGAGCGGCAAGTAGCCCCTCCGTCCCGTGATCGGGCGGCATCCGGATGTCCACGATGGCGACATCGGGTCGATGCTCTCGGACAAGGCGGAGGAGCTCTGCCGCGTCCCCGGCCTGACCCACGACGTCATAACCGGCCTGCGTGAGCAGGCTGGCTATCCCCTCGCGGAGAAGGAGATCGTCGTCGGCGATGACAACCGTCCGATCGGCTACCGAGTCCGGCGCGCGCTCCACGACGGAATTATGCGCCACTTCGGCCGACCGCTCGAACCGGTTCCCTGGCCACCTCACGGTTACCTGAGGCCACGGTTAGGCTCACGCGATGAGAGGTCCCGCCAGTCCGTCGCTGTCGGCTTCGCAACTGGAGACGCTCGCACGGGTCGGTCAGGAGCGGGCGGCACCGGTGGGCGAGACCATGTTCAGAGTGGGAGACGCGACCTCGCCGTTCATCGCTATCCGCGAAGGCGAAGTGGCGATCGTCGACGCGACCGGCAACGAGATAAACCGGCACGGGGCGTCGAGCTTTCTCGGTGAGTTCGATCTCCTGTCAGGGCAGACGGTCATCGTGACGGCGGTGGTGACGAAACCACTGCGCTACATCGAGGTCGACCGCGACGCGCTACGCGCGCTCCTGTTCGACGACGGCCCGCTGAGCGATCTCGTCTTGTCGACTCTCGTCGCGAGACGAGAAGCGCTTCAGCGCCTTCAAGGCATCGGTCTCGAGATCGTCGGCCCCCACTCCTCGGAAGCGACGATGAGCATGCTGAGCTTCGCCCGCGCCAACCGCCTGCCGTTCACCTGGCACGAAGCGGCACCCCCGGACGGCGTGGAACCCCCACTCGTTCGGCTCCCCGATGGCGTGGTCTTACAGGCCCCGTCGCGGGGCGAGGTCCTCCGGGCGCTCGGTGTCGGCCGGGAGCTGGCGCCGCGGGAGCAGGTGGACCTCCTCGTGGTCGGTGGCGGCCCCGCCGGTCTCGCCGCCGCGGTCTATGGAGCGTCGGAAGGCCTCGACACCCTCATTGTCGAAAGCACGGCGCTCGGCGGCCAGGCTGGGTCGTCGCGCCGAATCGAGAACTACCTCGGGTTTCCTGCCGGGATCACAGGTAACGAACTCACGAGCCGCGCCGTTAGCCAGGCGCGCAAGTTCGGCGCCCGCCCGGCGACCCCGTACCGGGCAGTCGCGCTCGAACCCGGCAACGGACGACATCTCGTGCGACTGGAAGAGGGGCACGACGTCGCTGCGCGAGCCGTTGTGCTCGCAACCGGTGCCAACTACCGGCGGCTCCCCGTCGACGACCTTGGGGACTACGAGGGGGTGAGCGTCTTCTACGCTGCCGGCCCTCCCGAAGCGCAACTGTGCGGTGCATCCCGTGTTGCAGTCGTCGGAGGCGGTAACTCCGCTGGACAAGCCGCGGTCTGGCTGTCTCGCGGTGGGGCGCTCGTCACCCTGCTGCACCGTCGCGCCGATCTTCGCGAGACGATGTCCGAGTACCTCATCCGCGAGCTAGAACGATACGGCGTGGCTGTTCGCAACCGCAGCGAGGTGTCCGTCCTCCACGGAGCAGACGGACAGCTCGAGAGCGTGACGTTGACGAGCGGCGAGCGGTTGCCGGTGTCCTTCCTGTTCTTCTTCCTCGGCGCGCAGCCGTGCACGGAGTGGCTCGATGACGCGGTCTCGCGCGCCGCCGACGGATTCGTCCTCACCGGCGACGCAGCTGGCGCCGAGCATCTCCTCGAGACCAGCGTCCCGGGCATCTACGCAGCCGGCGATGTTCGCTTCGGCTCGACCAAGCGCTGTGCGACCGCTGTCGGCGAGGGATCGATGGCCGTGCAATTCGTTCATCAGCACCTCGCGTCTTCCAAGAGTCACATCGGATGAGCGAGCTCTGCACTCACCTCGCTCAGGTCGAGCTGCACGAGCTGCCCGCGTCGGTGGACGGCTGTGAAGACTGCCTTCGCATGGGCGGCAAATGGCTCCATCTCCGCATATGCCTCACCTGCGGCCACGTCGGTTGCTGCGACGACTCTCCGAACCGCCATGCGACCGCGCACCATCGCACCGTCGGACACCCCATCATTCGCTCGCTCGAACCCGGCGAGGAGTGGAGCTGGTGCTACTTCGACGAGATCGCATTCGTCGTCGAAGGCGTGCGCGGCACCACGCACATCCCGCCGTCGCCGTTGCTGAGGTAGCAGTCAGCACACGATCGCGGCCGAGCCAGGTTCCGGTCCTCCTACTTTCCCCTACCGAAGAGCGTCAGAAGCAACAGGAAGATGTTCAAGGCGTCGAGGAAGATCGACGCCGCCAGGAGAGGCGCGGTGCGGATGTCCCTACCGCGGCGGAGTCTCTGGAAGTCGAACGCGGTCAGGCCGGCAAAGATGATCAGCCCCACGACGGCATAGATGACTGCGCCGTGTGGAATCCGGGTGAACACAACGACGATCCCGAAGACGATCAGGGCGAGCAGACCCCAGAAGAAGAGGCGGGCGAGCGCCGAGAGGTCGCGGCGCGTGCTGTATCCGGCGGCTCCAAAGCCGGCCACCACGAGCCCGGTGGCTCCGCCGGCTTCCCAGAGTGCCTGCTGATCGGCAGAGGCGTAGTACGCCAGCGCCGGAGCCACCGCCAAGCCGATCAACACGCCAAAGCCGAAGAGCAGTGTGACCGCCGCCGTCTCGGAGCGCCCTACCGCGGCTTTGACGCCGATGAGAAGGACGAAGGAGGCGATGAGGAACAACCACCCCCACATGGAGGAGAGGTCGCGACCGAGGTACGCCCCAAGCGCGAACAGGCCTGCAGTAACGGCGACCAGGCCCATCGTCTGCCCCAGCAGCGTCCCCACTTCGTCGCGCGTCAGCGTCGGACGGAATGCAGCAGCCGGAACGCTCACGAGCCCGATCCCCGCCGCACTCGGTCGGCCCACGGACAACTCGCCGCATGGCGGTCGTTGTGCGAGCCGCAAATCGGACAAGCCGGCCTCGCTTCGCGCCGGAGCTCGGGGAGGCGAGCCAACAGCAACATCGCAAGCGCGACCACCATGAGCGGAAGATCGTGCAGCAGCGCAGTCACGCCGCATCCATCTCCACTTCAGCCGCCTCCCGCCTGCGAAGAACGCGCTCGAGACAGTCGTCGCAGATGCCGTGACTGAACGTCGGGGGCGTCGACCACTCGTAGCTGCGGAGCCTCCGCAACGCTACGTCCTCCTCGACCCATCCGTCGAGATCGATCCGTCCACACCACGCACACGCAACGAGCCGGCGCTTCATTCCGAAACAGCCCTGTGAATCGCGTCGACGGCGCGAAGGCCGAGCGCCGCCAGCGTCAGCGTCGGATTTGCCGTTCCGACCGTCGGCCAGACGGCGGTGCTGACCACGAAGCAGTTCGCGTAGCCGTGCACGCGGAGATCCGAGTCCACAACCGAGGTCTTGGGGTCGTGGCCCATGCGGCAGGTACCCATGATGTGCCCGGCGCCCTGCGGTCCGGGCCAGTGATGGATCTCACCGACTCCGAGCGACCGGAAGAGACGCTCATGCGTTGCACGCGCCTCCGTGAGACCAGCGCTCGAGTACTCGCCCGTCCGATAGTGGATCTCCGGACGGGGAAGGCCGAGCGCATCCTTCTCGGACGACAACGACACACGGTTCGACGAGTCGGGAAGCGGCTCGGTCAGGCTGGCGAGGCGAACGTGACGCTCGAACTGCTCACCGAGGTGCTGGAAGCCGGCCGCGCCGATCGAGCCACTCTTTGCCATCGCGCTCGCCTGCGCGGTCTGGTCGCCTTCGGGCCATGACCAGCCGTCGTTTCCGATCTCGATGCGGAAGGCGGCACGCTTCTTGCGGAACTCGCCGTCGCGAAGCATCTCGATCCCACTCGTCGAGAGCGGCCCGCGGTACGGATAGACCGGCCGGTTCGACAACGCCCACGAGAGCTGCGTCGGGTGGTCCATGAGATAGCGGCCGACGTTTCCGTACGCGTTGCCGAGGCCATCCGACATGAGCATCAGCTTCGGAGTCTCGATCGCATGCGCCGCCAGGACGAGGACACGCCCGGTGACGATTCCTTGTGTCCGATCCGGACGCAGATAGCGCACTGTTACCGAGTGCGGCTTGACATCGACGTGATGCACGACTGACGAGTCGAGCACGCGGACACCGAGCTTCTCCGCCTCCGCAACGTGGACGGCTCCGTCGTACTTCGCTCCGATCGGGCAGATCGGGATGCAGTTGTTGTTGCCGCAGCACGGAGGCCTGCCCGCTCGGGTGATGCTGTTGCGCGCTTGAGGCGTCGACACGACGCGCAGCCCGGCTCTTCTCGCAGCGCCGGTCCACTCCTTGTCGAGATAGGACTGCGGGATCGGCGGCATGGGATACGACGTCGATCGCGGCGCACCGAGGTCGGGCGAGTCCACGCCGGCGACTCCGATCTCGCTCTCGGCCCGGCCGTACCACGGCTCGAGATCGGCGTACGAGATCGGCCAGTCGACGCCGACCCCGTACGTGCTCTTCATGCGGAAGTCGTTCGGCACGAGCCGCAGCGACGTGCCCAGCCAATGCCAAGTCGTCCCACCGACGAGCCGCTCGTAGATGCTCCCGAAATCCTCCGGGCCCTTCTGCACGAGATAGAACTTCGGATCGATCGTCGAGGGATGAGGCGCGTACGGCACCGTCGGATAGGCCGACTCCGGAATTCCGCGCACGGAACCGGCGGCCTGGTCGCGAAGCACCGCCTCGGCTCGGTCGACACGCGGGCCCGCCTCGACCACCACGACCTTGGCACCACGGCGCGCAAGGCCCGTCGCGACGAGAGCGCCGGCGATGCCGGACCCGACGACGACGACGTCCGCGGAGACGGTGTCCGCGCTCATTCGATCGCCCGCCCCGGCTTGGACCACGACCCGGTGGCTCCTTCGCACGTCATCGGCTCGTGCACCTGGCGCCATACGAGCGCGTCGCTGAACGTGACCACCTTCTCGCCGCCGCCCGGCGTCGGTACTGCTCCGCTCCACCACGCCGCCGCGACCGCGCGCAGGCACTCGGCGCCGCCAGGCGCCTTGTAGGCAGCGGACTGCTCGAGCTCGGCGAGTGTCGTGGGGCCTCCCGTGGCGGTGACGCCTGCAAGCTCGGCGAAGCGCGAGGGCGTCAGCTTGAGGACGCCATCCGCCTCGAGCGCCTCGAGATACGCGGCTGCATGCTCGGTTGGAAGGCTTTCGGTGCCGCTCGCCAGCCGCGACAGTCGAATGAAGCGCTTCACCTTGCTGCCGTCAGAAGCCGACGCCGACGTCGGGAGTCGTCCAAACCCGACGGCAACAACCGCCACCAGCGATGACTTCAGAAACGAAGACCGCCCGATCCGCGGGACCGTTCGCTCCGCCTCTATACGGGCGCTTTCGCTCATGACGAAGTCATACGTGCCGAGCAGAGCACCGGGCGATGACCCCGGAAACCGCTTGGTGACCGGCCGTCCGCCGTCGAGTGTCTAGCTGTTTCTTCCGCGATCTCTCGTCGGTCGTCGAGACGACGCCGACGGCCGCGAATCCGGTTCGTTCGAGGAACATCAGGGCCGCTTCGAGAAGACGACTCGTCGTCGTCGAGGATGAGAGCGCCAGGCTGCGCCACGCCCCTAGAGCGCCGCGCACCGGTGCAGTTCGCGGCGCTCAGGCGTGCCTGGTTAGCGAAGCGACTTGAAGGCCGCGCGGACTTCGGTCGAGAAGAGCTCGGGCTCTTCCCAGGCTGCGAAGTGGCCGCCCTTGTCGACTGTGTTGAAGTAGATGACGTTTGGGTAGCTCGCCTCGACCCAGCTGCGCGGCGTCTTCCAGATCTCGCCCGGGAACGTCGTGAAGCTGAACGGGATCGCCGTCGGCGGCAGCGGCTGCTGGCTCGCTGCAGGGGCGTCGGCGCCGTAGGCCTCCCAGTACGACCGTGCCGCGGAGGCGGCCGTGCCGGTCAGCCAGTAGAGCGTGATGTTGTCGAGGATGTGGTCTCGCGTGAGGTTGCCCGACGGTTGCCCGCCGACGAAGGCGCGCGCGATCTTGTAGTAGGCGTCCGTGTCGTGGTCGATCATCCAGGCGGCGAGAGCGATGGGCGAGTCGAGCAGCGCGTATGCGATCGTCTGCGGACGGGTGGCCATCTCGACGAAGTAGCCGTTTCCCGTCTTCCCGAAGGTGGCGATCTGCGCGGCCGCGGCGCGTTCCTCGTCGGTGTCCGTCGGCATGGGGCCGTTCAGCGCCGGCACGAGCAGGTTCGTGTGGATGCCGATCAGGCCCTCGGGTGCCTGGCGGCTCATCGCGTCGGTCACGCCTGCGCCCACGTCGCCGCCCTGGGCCACGTAGCGGGTGTAGCCGAGACGGCGCATGAGCTCAGCCCAAGCGCGTGCGGTCCGGCCTAAGTCCCAGCCGATCTCGACCGGTTGACCGGAGAGCCCGTACCCGGGCAGGGAGGGCAGCACGAGATCGAAGGCATCCTCGGCGCCGCCGCCGCGCGCGGCCGGGTCCGTCAGGGGGCCGACGCAGTCGATTAGCTCGATCACGGAGCCGGGCCAGCCGTGGGTCATGATCAGCGGTAGGGCGTCCTCGTGCGACGACTTGGCGTGAATGAAGTGGACGTCCACGCCGTCGATCTCGGTGACGAACTGCGGCAGCGCATTCAGGCGCGCCTCGATCCGCCCGAAGTCGTACTCGTCCAGCCAGTAGCGCGCGAGCGTTTGCAGCGTCGCCAGCTGGACCCCTTGCGACCGGTCGGCGGCGAGTTCCTCGCTCGGCCAACGTGTCGCGGCGATGCGCTGACGTAGCTCATCAATCTTCTCTGCGGGAATCTCGACGTCAAAAGGCCGGATGTCGGTCGATGCCCGTACGGCAGTGCTCATGGCGTCTCCTATGGTCGGCAGGTCCGGTAACGGATACCAACCGCGCGGCCGGGAGTGGGACACTGCGAGGTACTCAAGTGGTGCCTCTTGCACCCATGCGAGGCGCATTCTCGGAGCCGTCGTACGCTCGAGAGCAATTCGGCCGCTCGCCGACAACCGTCAGCCCCGAGGGAATCATCATCGAGCTCGCGGAGCAAATCGGCTAAAGGCTCATGTGCATCGAAGGGACGACCGAGCATCCGTGCCACTCGTCGCCGACGCAGACGGCTAGGCGTGCGCACATACTTTGGATCAGTCTCATCAGCTCTTTTCGCTCAGCTGAGGCATTTACGCGGCTCAAGCGAAAGGGGTGCTCGCCCAGGCGACGAATCTCGATTTCCATTCCGTTCGGCGGACATCTCTCGCTTTGATTTGCCTTCTAGCGCCGCTTTCGCCACCGTTAACTCGTGGCAGCGACCCGCAGGCTGACCTTTCTTATCGACACGAACGTCCTCCTGACTCTGGAGGACGGCGCCGTCAGCGATACCGAGCCGTACGACGATGCTGCGCTCTTCGCCCGCCGCGTGCACGAGCACGGCCACCGTCTTGCCGTTCACTCCGAGGCGAAGACAGACATCGCTCGCGACTCAGATGTCGAGCGACGCGCTCGGTCGCTCAAGGCGCTCGACAAGTACCTCGTGCTCGACAACGTCCCGCAGTCGCCACGACTCGTCGCGGCGTTCGGCGGCGGCTCAGACAACGATCGCGTCGACGCGATCATCGCATCGGCGCTCGAGGCAAACGCTGCCGACTACCTGGTCACAGAAGACAAGCAGTTGCGCCGACGTGTTCTCGCGGCTGATCCGAGTCTGCGCATCTTTTCGCTTGCCGAGGCAATCGAGTTCCTTGCCCAGCTTCACCCCGCAGCGCCGGAACCGCCACCGCGCGTCAGTCGCGTTGAGTGCTACCGGATCAACCTGAGTGATCCCATATTCGGGTCGATCCGTGAGGACTACATCGGCTTCGACGAATGGTTCGTGAGATGCCAGCGGGACCAACGCGAAGCGTTTGTGATTGAGGGGGAAGGCGGTCTAGCCGGTATCTGCATCCTCAAAGCAGAAAACGACACCGAGTACGGCTTACCGTCGAACAGGCTGAAGCTCTGCACTGTCAAGGTCGCTGATGCGCACCGTCGGCAGCGACTCGGCGAGCTGCTGCTGAAGGCTGCGCTCGACGACGGTGTCAAGCGCAGCCTGTCTGGTCTGTACGTCACCGTCTTTCCCAAGCACTACGAGCTGATCGGTCTACTTCAGGATCTCGGATGGACGCAATGGCCCGAAGTGACGGGACTGAACGAGCTGGTGATGTGGCGGCCGCTTGTTCCGCCGCCAGAAGCCGTCGCCGACCTCGAGCCGTTCGAGTTCAATCGCCGCTACGGGCCGCACAACTTGAACGTCAACGTCCCAATGCACATCGTCCCGATCCAGCCGCAGTGGGAGGAGCGCCTGTTCCCCGAAGGCGCCACACAACTCGGTCTGTTCGGCGAGAACGCTGCGTGTGGCAACGGTCTACGCAAGGCGTACCTCTCGCGCTCGTCATCGCGCCAGGTCAAGCGCGGCGACATCGTCCTGTTCTACCGCTCGGAAGATGAGCGGGCTGTGCGGTTCGTCGCTGTCGTCGAAGACACGATGCAGAGCTGCAATCCGGTGGAGGTGGCAAGGTTCGTCGGGACGCGCACCGTGTACAGCGCCAAAGAAATCGAGGAGTTGGCGGGTGGTGGGAGAAAGGAAGTCGCTGCGATGCTGCTGCGACAGTCGCGTTTCCTCGAGCCGGGACTTCCGTACGCGGAGCTGCTTTCGCACGGCGTCGTCGCGGGGCCACCGCAGGCAACTCAGAGAGTTCCAGAGAAGGGGGCAGCGTGGGTGCGCAACCTACTGAGCGCGTAGCTCTACTCTCGATCCGGCCTGAGTACGCAGAGGCCATCTTCACGGGGCGCAAGACCGTCGAGTTCCGACGCGCTCCGATCGCTGATGACGTGTCAGTGGTGGTCGTGTACGTGACGCAACCGGTGGGGCGGGTCATTGGGTGGTTCACAGTCCGACAGGTTCGGCGGTCAACTCCGGGGGCGTTGTGGCGACGTTTCTCATCGGTCGCCGGCATCGGCCGGCGCGCGTTTTTCGACTACTTCGACGGCTCTGAGCACGCGTACGGGATTGAGATCGAGAAGGTGACGACGCTGGTGTCGCCGCTCGAGCTCGACGACGTGCTGCCTGGGCTGCGTCCGCCTCAGAGCTTCCAGTACCTCTCCGCGGACTGCGCCCAGCCAGTCCTACATGCGCCTGGGCGCAGAAGACTGGCGGCGGCCTTCGCGGGCATCTAACCGCCGTTCGCGGTCGCCGGTCGGGGGACGGCCGCACTACTGGCGCAGTCAAGTCGTCTGTCACCTGCTCGCGTCGCACTCCTCTAGCGAGATGCCAAAGCGGCGCGCGCACAGCATCACCGACGCCAGTAACGTGAGCCGGACACGATGCGAGCGGCTGGGATCACAGCACTCGGCGAGCCCGTCGAGATCTTCGAGGTGGACGATCTTGCGACGCCTGCCGCAGACGAGGTCCTCATCGACGTCGTTGCCGCCGGCATCGGCAACTGGGACGACCTTGTCAGGATCGGCAGCTGGCAGATCGGCGGCCCGGCTCCGATGGCGCTCGGGACCTCGGCCGCCGGGACGATCGCAGCGGTCGGCTCCGGCGTGGCCGAGCTGCGCGAGGGCGACGAGGTGATGACACACCCGCTGCCGCTCCGGCGTCACGGGACGTGGGCGGAGAGAGTGCTCGCGCCGGCGGCTAGCGTCGCGACCAGGCCGCCAGAGGCGTCATGGGAAGCCTGCGGAGCCTTTCCCATTCCCGCGCTCACTGCGGCTCAGGCACTCGACGAGTCTCTCGGGATCGAGAGAGGCGGCTGGGTCGTCGTCAACGGAGCCGGCGGAGTCACGGGCGGCCTGCTCGTCCAGCTCGCCGCGGCTCGTGGCGCCCGCGTGATCGCGACCGCCAGTGCGAAAAAGGCCAAGCGCATCCGCGACCACGGCGCGTCGGAGGTGCTCGACTATCACGGCGACTGGACTGCGCTCGTCCGCGAGATCACCGGCGGCGGCGCGCCCAAGGCCGTCAACGCTGCCCCCGGCCAGGCGGCCACCACCTTGAAGGCGGTTGCTGACGGCGGCCGCCTCGCCACGATCACAGGCGACCCTCCGCAGGAAGAACGGGGCATCGCCGTATCCGACGTCTACGTCCGGCCCGATGGTCGGCAGCTTTCGGCCCTTGCGGAGCTGCTGGCCCACGGCACCCTTAGCATGCCGATCGCGTCCGTCCGCCCGCTCGAACAGGCCGCACAAGCGCTGCGCGAGGTAGTCGCCGGAGCGGACGGCGCGATCGTCCTGTCACTCCGCGATACGAGCGCCGTTTCCTAACAGCACTCGCAGCTCTCGCCCTTCCAGCTTTCCCACCCTTCCTTCGCAGCCAGCCCGGCAATCACAAGTGCCGCGGCGGGGTCGGCCCACCGCCAACCCAAAAGCGCGTTGGCGAGCAGACCGACAAGCAGCGCGATCGAGAGATAGGCGCAAATCTGGTTCTGCGCCGCCTCGCTGACGGTCGCGGCCGAGTTCAGCCTGTGGCCCACGCGGCGCTTCGCTCGCGCGAGCAGCGGCATCGTCGGGGCGGTGAAGGCAGCGAGGCCGATCCCGACCCAGCTCACCGCCGGATGATGGTCACCGACCAACGTTCGCGTCGACTCAACCACGATGTAGACGACAAGCAGGGCGTAGCTGCCCGCGATCAGCTGTTGCGCGCGGCGCTCAGCTCGCTCCGAGCCAAGACGGCGGCCGGTGAAGAGCCAGACAACCACGAGCCCCGCCAACGCCTCGATCAGACTGTCGGCACCAAACCCGATCAAGGCGATCGAGCCGGCTGCGATACCAGCACCGACCGCGATCGCGAACTCGACAACATGCCACGCGTTGCCACCCCAGGCGAGCAGGCGCGCCCGCCGCTCCAACGCCAGCTGCTCCTGCGGCGGCAACCCCGGCAGCCGACGCTGCAACTGGATCGTCGTCACACCGACATCGCCTGCCCGACGACCGCCTCGAGGAGCGCTCGGCCGCGTTCGGTCAGCGAATACAGCGCCATCTTCCCGTCGCGGCGGTATTCGGCAAGCCCGGCAGCACGAAGCGCGCGAACATGGTGCGAGACGAGGTTCTCTGCACGTTCAACGATCCACGAGAGATCGCAGACGCACAGCTCGCCACCGTCGCGAAGCGCGAATGCGACCGTCAGTCGCGTCGGATCGCCGAGCGCCTTGAAATCCCCAGCAAGCGCACGCGCTTCCCGCTCCGACCGCCGCGAAGCCCGTAGCCGCTCGGCTTTCGGCAAGTCGAGGCAAAGCAACTCGCAGCGATCATCGGCCACCAGAATATCCTAACGATCATTGCTCCGTTGCTACTGAGGTGAACCACGCGGGCAGGCGTGCGCACATACTCTCGACCAGTCTCACCGCCTCTTCGAGCGGCTCTGAGTTTTCGCGAAGCTGCCTTCCGAGCCTCTACAGAACCCAGGCTGCTCCATTGCCGTTCGCGGCAGCGGCCGCCGTAGAGGACTGGCATCTTCGACCGTTTCGACGGCGCACCATGCACGCGGGGAGTGTTTCTACTGTCTACCTGACCAACCGTGCTAAAATCTGGTCGTGCAGTCAAAAAGACGTTTGACGGGGAGATCGGAGCCGACGTTCATTGAGCAGGCACGTCGGGAACAGATCGTGGCGGGGGCGATCGATGTGCTGGCTGAGGTCGGGTACCAAGGCGCGTCGCTGGCAGCGATTGCCGAGCGCATCGGGGTGAGCAAGGGGGTGCTGTCGTATCACTTCGTGGGCAAGGACGATCTGCTTCGGCGGGTGGTGTGGACTGTTCTCGGGCAGGCAGGCGATTTCATGGCGGCCAGGGTCGCGGCCGCTGGGACGAACCTGGATGCACTGCGGACGTATGTGCAGGCCAATCTGGAGTTTCTCGACGCCAACCGTGCCGCGGTGCGCGCCCTGGTCGAGATCTTGACGCATGTGCCGACCGCCGACGACGCCTCGTCGTTGTACGCCGGGCCGGGCGCCCAGGCGGTCGATCAACTAAAGGGCCTGCTCGAACGGGGACAAGACGCGAAGGAGTTTGGAAGGTTCGACGCCTACGTGGCGGCCGTGTCGATTAGGGCCTCTATCGACGCGGCGACGGGATTGCTCCGGGCCGATCCGACGATGGACCTGGCCGAGTACTCGCGAGAGCTTGTGGCGTTCGTCGAGCGCAGCGTGCGGCCGTGACCGATGCGTTGGTGTTGCATGGACTGCGCAAGACATTCGGCGAGACCGTCGCGGTGGCGGGTCTCGACCTGTCGGTGCCGAGCGGCGCCTTCTTCGGCATCGTGGGACCCAACGGTGCGGGCAAGACCACTGCGCTGTCGATGGCTGTTGGCCTGTTGCGTCCCGATTCAGGCCTCGCTCATGTTCTTGGGGTCGACGTCTGGCACGAGCCGGATGCAGCCAAGCGGCTGCTCGGGGCGCTGCCTGACGGCTTCGCGTTGCCGCAGCGCCTGACGGGCCGAGAACTGCTGACCTATCTCGGCTTGCTGCGCACCATGCCGGTCGACGTGGTTGAGCAGCGCGTCGAGGAGTTGCTCACCGTCTTCGACCTGCTCGGGGCCGAACGCACGTTGATCGCCGACTACTCGACCGGCATGCGCAAGAAGATGGGCCTCGCGACCGCGTTGCTGCACGATCCACGGCTGCTTGTGCTGGACGAGCCGTTCGAGGCTGTCGACCCGGTTTCGGCTGCCGTCGTCAGGTCGATTCTGCACGCGTTCACCCGATCCGGCGGGACGATCGTGTTCTCCAGCCACGTCATGGCGGTGGTCGACCAGCTTTGCGATCACGTCGCCGTGATGGCCTCGGGGAAGCTGATCGCCGTAGGCCCGATCGAGGACGTCAGGCAGGGCCAGAGCATGGAGGACGCGTTCGCGAATCTGATCGGTGCCGGCCCGTCTGCCGAGGAGCTCTCGTGGTTGATGTCCTGATCCGGCTGCGCCGCACGATCCGAGCACACAACGCCGACCGGATGCCGACGGGATGGTTGCTCGTCGCGGGTCTCATCGGGTTGATCACCGCCGGCGGCACGCTCTGGCTCGGCGTGGCCGACTATTCCACGCCCGGGGCAGGCGCGGATCTACTCGCGTTCGTGTTCGCTCTGTGGATCGTCGGCCAGTGCGCACAGGCGGCGATGACCGGCGGCGACGCCAGCCTGCCGCCGGAGATGTTCGCGCTCCTGCCGATCCGCCCGCGCACGCTGGCCCGGGCGATGCTGATAGCCGGGCTCCTCGAACCGGTCACGCTCTTCCTCGCATTAGCTCTTGCTGCGCTGGTCGCGCTTGGAGCCCACTCAGGCACCGCGTCGATCACGATCGCGATCCTGGCGTGGCTGTCGACGATTCTGTTCGCCTCAGCCGCCTCCACACTCACCGGAACTCTCCTCGCGTCGGGTGGGCGGCGAGGTCGTGACGCCGCGACGATGGTCACGGCATTAGCGATCAGCGCCGTTGCAGTGGCCGGGACGCTTCTACCGACCCTCAGCACGACACTGACCGACCGATCCTCGCCCGCCTTGTCGACCGTGGTGCGGACGCTGCCATTCGGCTGGGGCCCCGTTGCCGTCGATGCGGCCGCACGCTCGAACTGGCTACTCGCAATCTCGAGCCTCGTAGGACTGCTCGCCCTCACGGCCGCACTCGCCTGCTGCATGCCGGCCGCGCTCGCACGTCGTATGAGTGGGAGTGCGACAGCCCACCGCCGAGGCCGCACGGCTCGCCAGCACCGGCGCCTCCTCCCTGCCACCCCCACCGGCGCCGTCGTCGCTCGCGAGCTACGGCTCTGGGCTCGCGACCCGATCCGCCTGACCTGCCTACTCATCGCGGCGATCGTCGGCGCCGGCGTAGCCGTCATCCCCTACCTCACGACCGGCACCACGGCGCTGCTTCCGTTCGGCGGCCTCCTGACGGTGGTGATCGCCGGCGCCTGCGCGTGCAACCTGTACGGCAGCGACGGCACCAGCATCTTCCTGCTGGTGATGACGCCCGGCAGTTCTCGCCCAGACGTACGCGGCAGACAGCTTGCGTGGCTGTTGATCGTCGCGCCATGGGCGGCTCTCATGACGGTGGTCTTCACCGCAGTGAGTGGTCAAGCGTGGGCGTGGACCTGGACGCTCGCCCCGCTGGTGTCCCTCCTGGGCGGAGCCGCCGGGCTGAGTGTCTACGCGTCCGTATTCACCGTCCTGCCCCTCGACGACTCCGGCAACCCAACTCCCGCATGGTCGATCAAGGTGCACCTCTGCCTGTACCTGACCGCGCTAACCGCCCTACCCGCCGCAGCCCTCCTGCTGATCGGCGAGCTCACCAACACGCGCGAGATCAGCTGGCTCGCAGCCCCACTTGGTCTGGCCATTGCGGGCGCTCTCGCCTGGTGGCTAGGAGCGCTCGCGACCGAACGGCTGGCCCGGAGCCAAGTCGACATCCTTGCCCAGATCAACTCCGGACGCGCCACCAAAGCCAACCCGCCAGAACAACCCATCGCCGCCGCGTAACCCAACAAACCCGGTGCGGTCCCCGTCGAACCCGGTCCGGCTCAGCCGTGCGCACCGCACCACGCACGGGCGGGCGTGCGCACGTACTTTGGATCAGTCTCACCAGCTCTTTTCGCTCAGTTGAGCAATCTGTGCGGTTGAGGCGAAAGGACTCGCTCAGGCGCGCCGCTTCATCCTGACCCTCCGGTGCGTTCTCGCTCCGGGCTGATGATGAACCGCTCGACCGCGATGCTGATCGCATTCGAGCGGATCGACTCGTAGAGATCGAAGTCGTGGTGGCCGCCGGGTAGCTCGAAGTACTCGGCCGAGTGGCTCGAGCCGGCGCGCATTCGCTCGACGAATGCTCGGGCGTGCGACGGCGTGACCCGCAGGTCGTTCTCACCGTGGATCACCAGAATCGGTGGCGGTGGCCGCTCCGGCATGAGGTCGCCGTAGTAGCCGTACCGGCCGACGATGCCGGCGATCCCATTCGCGCCGGCGTTGACCGCATCGACCGACAGGTAGGCGCCGGCCGAACTGCCGACCAGAAAGATCCGATCCGGATCGCCGCCATATTCGTGCGCGTGCGATCGCACCCACTCGATCGCGGCCAGAACGTCGGCGATCTGCTCCTCGTAGCCGACGTGTGGACGCAGACGGTAGTTGGCGCTCGCGCAGACCATGCCCTGGGTGACCAGGTGACCGATCAGCGGTCTGGCCTCGCGGCCTTTGTTGCCCGAGTAGAAGCCACCACCGTGGAAGTGCAGCACCACCGGTACGCCGGCCGGCCGGTCGCGGCGGTGGTAGACGTCGAGGTTGCGGCGCCGACCCTCGCCGTACGAGAGGTTGCGGACCCGTACCACATCGCGCCGGAACGCCGGCAGTGGCGCCCTCAGAATCCGACGCCACGGCCGACGCACCGGCTTCGGATTGAGCAGCGCAGCGTCAGCCCGAAGGGACCGCCGGACGACCACCGCAAGCGCCAGGAAGACGATGAGCGCCGCGACACCGACGAGAACGCCGCCCACGGAATCGAGATCACCTTGGACCAGTGCAAGCGCAGTCGACGCGATCAGCAGGTAGGCGGCGAGGAACGGCAGCTCATTGAGCACCAACGCCGGGACTCGCACGGCGCGGCCGAGCCGTCCCCACGAAGTGAGGGCGCACGCGGTGGCCCACCCGACCAAGACGACCGGGACCAGCAGACCGATCGGCATCAGGCGCTGCCTCGAACACCCGACCGGGATCGGATCGGCGGCCCTAGCACCCGCATATGATCGACCGTACCAACGCACCGCGGGCTCCGGCGTCGAGGTGACCCCCAGAAATCGCGCGTCATCCGCGGCCCGACCTCGCGATCACCACGTGAAGGCGAGCGCCCTCCGGTCGGACAATGAACGGGCAGAGGTTCATCGTCTCAACAAGCGCCTGCGGGGTCCGTGCTCGTGCGTGTTCGGTTGACACGAACCATGGTTCGCACCGGTTTCTACGACTTTCTAACGAGTGAACTTCACTTCTTAGAATCGCGCCACGCCTACTCGGCTCCGCTGGAGCTGCCCAATCGCTGCCCGGCAGCTCGCCATCGCGACCTAACCGTGTCCGAAAGAAGCGGCCGAATGTACTTACCTCTATGAGGAGTCGTCGCTTACCCACCGACGGCCCCGCGTGGATACACGCCAGAACAGAGCTTCCCTTGGGACGTTGCGTTTTGCGGAACCCGTAACCAGCAGGCACGAGAAACGTGCACAGATCTTGTGAGGCGCGTCCATGCGTTTCGGCCGTTCGGACGTTGTCTCGTGTGACGGGCTCTTCCCGGTACAGCCCCGGCAGTCGACCGGCTCGCGCTGCCCAGCCCGTTAGTCATGCAACCGCAACGGTCGCGTGCTCCCGCTCCCGCCCAGTGATGCGGGGTTGGGCGTCGCTGCCGTTCGCTCCGCCTGCGGCTCCGCGTGCGTGACCTCCCTCCTTCTACCTCAGACGAAAGAACCGTCTGAAGGAGGGAGGTCACGCACCACGGCAGCGACGCCCAACGGAAGGAGCGGGAGCGGGAGCACACACCAACACCAGAAAGACAAGACCAGGCAGCGGTAGTGGAAGGGAGTGATCTAGCTGCAGGAAGAGACGTACTCGATCCCCAACGAAGGAAGAACTGCCCGGCGCGCACCAAGGAGGGACCGGGGCAGTCACCAGGTCACCGAACGGGACCGGGAGCTGCTTGCCTTCATCGCGGAGCAGTACGCGGTCACGCTCGATCAGCTCGCCGTCCTGATCGGTCGCAGCTACCGGACCGCCCGCGGCCTACGCGACCGCTGGTGCGCAGCCGGCTGGACGAAGTCGGCTCGCCTCTCGGTCGACCTGCCGCCATTCGTCTGGCTGACGAGCCGCGGCACGACGATCGCCGGCTCGCGCTTCCGCACCTGGCAGCCCAACCACGGCCTCGTCCAGCACATCGAGGCCGTCACCAACGTGCGCCTCCTCGTCGAACACCAGCTCCGGCTCGGCCAGTGGCGCTGTGAGCGTGCGCTCGCCAAGGGGTTCGCCTCCCGTTCCGAGTGGCGCGCCCACCTCCCCGACGGCCTCCTGCTCACCCCGGAGAAGACGGCGATCGAGGTTGAGCTCACCCGCAAGAGCCGCAAGCGGCTCGAACAGATCGTCCTCGACGTCGGCATCGCCTACGACCGAGTCTGGTACTTCGCCGCGCCGCGGCTCCTCCCGGTCCTGCGTGAGCTCGCGGACGCCGCGCCCTACTCGAACGTCAGCGTCCATCGCTACCCGCCGAGCGCCTCGAACATCGCGGCAACCCGCTCGGCCTGATCTCCGCCAGTCTCGCGCGTCGGGTGTTGCGCTCGATGATGCGCTCCGCGCGCCGTCCGTCAAGCCGCCCCGGCGGCTTTCCTCGCTTCGCTCGTGACGGCCGGCTTTCCGCGGAGCGCCGAGCGCACCGATCACCCGACGCGCGAGACCCGCCCCTCTCGAAAGGAGGCTCGTGTCCCGCTCCCATTCTCGGCACCAGGACGGTGCCGATCTCGAAGCCGACCTCATCGACCGCGTCCGCGAGACCGTCGATAGCCGACCCGCGGTCGAGGTCGTCGTCGCAACCGCGGACGGACACGACGTCGCCGAGCTGCGCTCCAGACAGCTCGCAGCAATCGTCCGTCTCTTGCGGCACGCTGTCGAGATCCGCCGCGCCGCCTGACGCCGCATCCAACGCAGGAGGACCGCATGCAGTTCGCCTTCTACGGACGCGTCTCCACCGAAGACGCCCAAGACCCATCCCTCTCGCTGCCGCGGCAGCTCGCCGCCTGCGAGCGCATCGTCCAGCAAGCGGGCGGCGAGATCGTCGCCTGCTACTGGGACATCGAGAGCGGCCGCAAGCAGCTCGACAGGCGCGGCACCGGTGCCGACGGCGCACGCTTCGCCGTCACCCTCCCCCGCGCCGGCGGTCTGCCTGACCTCCTCAATGCCGCCGCCAACGGCCGCACCTTTGACGCAGTCATCGTCGAGAGCATCGACCGGCTCTCGCGCATGACCGCCGACGCGACCCGGATCGAGCGCGACCTCGAGCAACGCGACATCGCCCTCTTCGCATCGGACGAGCCGATGACCGCGAACGCGACCGCCATCCTCACCCGCCGCGTCAAGCAGGGCGTCGCCGAGTGGTACGTCCGCGACCTGATCGAGAAGAGCCGCCGCGGCATGGAAGAGAGCGTCCGCCAGGGCTGGCATCCCGGCGGCCCCGCCCCCTACGGCTACCAGCTCGAACCGCACGAGCATCCCAACCCGCAGAAGGCGCGCGATGGCCGCAAGAAGCACCGGCTCATCCTCGACCCGATCGCGGCGCCGATCGTACGAATGATCTTCGAGGACTACTGCCTCAACGGGCTCGGGCTCGGCGCGATCTGCGACAAGCTCAACACCGACCTCGACCGCTACCCGCCGCCGACCCGCAACAAGAAGGACGAGAACGACCTTCGCCAGACCTGGAGCCGCTCGCAGATCCAAGCCATGCTCCGCAACCCGAAATACACCGGCTTCAACGTCTGGGGCCGCCACGACAAACGTCCCGGCCGCCCGATCATCCGGCCGCGCGAACAGTGGATCTGGAGCCCCGCTCCGTCGCACGAAGCGATCGTCGACCGCGAGCTCTTCGACCGCGTCGAGGAGCGCGCGTTGCGCAACCACCGGCAGTCGACACTCAACGCCCCGAAGACCTACGTCCAGCGGTCGGGCAACCGCAACGGACGTCTCTACGCGCTCCGCGGCCGCATCCACTGCGGACTCTGCGGCCGGCGGATGGAGGGGAGCCACCAGAAGGGCTCCAACTGGTACCGCTGCCAATTCGTCTACCGGCGCGGCCTCGCCGCAGCCGACGCCGCCGGCCACCCACGCGTTCTCGGCATCCGCGAAGAGGTCGTCCTCGAACCGCTCTTCGACTTCCTCGGCCGCCGCCTCTTCGGCCCCGACCGGCTGCGCCTCCTCCGCGACGAACTCGCTGCGTCACTCACCAACGGCGACGACGGCCGCGCGGAAGAACTCGCCGCCGCCGTCCGGCAGCTCGCCGACCTCGACCAGGCGATCCGCCGCCAGGCGCTCCGCCTCGAAGAGCATGACGACCCGAACCACCCCGTCGTCGCCGCCGCGAAGATCCGCATCGAAGAACTCGCCGGTCAACGAGCCGCACTCGACGAGCAGCGACGCCAGCTCGAAGCACGCCGCGGCGACGCGCCGCAGCCGCACGAGATCGAAGCGCTCCTCGCCACGGTCCCCGACCTCCGCCCCGCGCTCGCCCGCTACGAACCCGCAGAGCTGGCAGACCTCTTCGACGCCTTCGACGTCACCGTCACCTACGACAAGCCGAACCACTCGCTCGAGCTCGCCGCGACCGTCACCGCGGATCTCGTATCGGCCCCAGAAAGACTGCAACCGCCTCGTCGGCGGTCGCAGAATTGTGACATAGCGGGGGCAGGATTTGAACCTGCGACCTCCGGGTTATGAGCCCGGCGAGCTACCTGGCTGCTCCACCCCGCGTCGCAACCCGGAATTGTAGCACCGTCGTTACGATCCGACCGATGTGGAATTGGCTCATCTATGCGGCTTTGCTCGCCGGCGCGCTCGCGATCTTCGCCTCGCTCCTCTTCCTCGCCGCGCGCGTCCTCGAGGCCTGGCGCGACTTCAAGCGCCTCCGCCGGCACGTGGCGAAGGAGCTCGACCTGCTCGCCGACGCCGGCGAGCGGCTCGCCGACTCCGCGGCGCGCGCCTCGGACACGTCGCGGCTCGACGAGCGCGTCGCCGGCCTGCGCACGACGCTCGCCCGCTACGCCGTGCTGCGTGAGGCGATCGACGAGGTGACGGACACGTTCGGCCGCGTGACGGCGTTCATCCCCTCGAAGTAAGTGCGCGTCGCCGCGGTCGATCTCGGCACGAACACGACCCGGCTGCTCGTCGCCGACGTCGACGGCGGCACGCTCGCGGAGGTCCACCGCGAGACGCGCATCACGCGCCTCGGCGAGGGGGTCGACGCGCGCGGCCGCCTCCTCCCCGCGCCGATCGCCCGCGTGCGCAACGTCCTCACCGACTACCGGCGCACGCTCGAGTCGCTCGGCGCCGAGCGCACGCTCGCCGTCGCGACGAGCGCCGTCCGCGACGCGGAGAACGGCGAGGCGTTCCTCGGCGAGGTCGAATGGAGCTACGGCTTCAGGACGCGGCTCCTCGCCGGTGAGGAGGAAGCGGAGCTCACGCGCCGCGGCGTCGACCCCGCCGCGGGAACGCTCGTCGTCGACATCGGCGGCGGCTCGACCGAACTCGTCCTCGACGACTTCCACACGAGCCTGCCGATGGGAGCCGTGCGCTTCACCGAGCGCTACGCCGAGGACGTCGCGCGCTGCGCGGAAGAAGCCCGCGCGCTCCTCCCCGACCTCGCCCCGCGTGCCGCAACCGGTGTCGCCGGCACGGTCACGACGCTCGCCGCGCTCGACCTCGGCCTCGCCGAGTACGACCGCGACCGCGTGCACGGCCACGTGCTCACGACCGGAGCAGCCCGCGCGCAGCTCGTGCGGCTCGCCGCGCTCACCGTCGACGAGCGCCGCGCCCTGCCGGCGATGGAGCCGGGGCGCGCCCCGGTCATCGTCGCGGGGGCGGCGATCCTCCTCGCCACGCTCGACGCGTACGCGCTCGACGCGATCGAGGTGAGCGAGCACGATCTGCTCGACGGCGTCGCGTTCGCAGCCGCGGAGCTGCCCGAGCACGCCGAGGGCGACGCTCCGCCCGGCGCCTACACCTGCTGCTAGCCCACTTCGACCGCGGGCGGCTCGTCCTCGGCGAGACGCCGCTGCACCACCGCACGGGAGAGCACGCCGACGAGCCGTCCGTCCTCGACGACGGGCACGCGCTCGAGGTCGCGGTCCTCGAGCATCCGGTACGCCTCGTCGAGCGGCAGCGACGCGTCGAACGTGAAGAGCGGCGGCTCCGCGATGGCCCCGAGCGGAACGGAGGTCGGATCGAGACCGGCGGCGACGACCTCGCGGACGAGCGTCTTGCGCGTGATCACGCCGACGAACGCCCCGTCGCCGCCGCACACGAAGACTGCCCGCACGTCGGCGCTGTCCGCGAGATAGCGCCCGGCGTCCTGCGCGGTCGCGTCGGCGGCGAGCGACGTCGGCTCCGGCACCATCGCGTCGCGGACGGTGTTCACGGGTAGATCCCCCGCGCCTCGAGCGCGCCGGCGACCTCACGGATGGCGGCGACCATCGCCGCCTGCCGCAGCGTGATCCCCTTCTCGGCGGAGACCGACCAGACGCGGTCGAATGCGTCGTTCATCTTGTCGGCGAGCCGGCCGCGGATCTCGTCGCGGTCCCAGAACAGCCGGCCGAGATCCTGCACCCACTCGAAATACGAGACGGTGACGCCGCCCGCGTTCGCGAGGATGTCGGGCACGACGGGGATGCCCCGCTCCGCGAGGATCGCGTCCGCCTCGAGCGTCGTCGGGCCGTTCGCGCCCTCGACGACGAGCTTCGCGCGCACGCGCGCCGCGTTCTCGCTCGTGATCTGGTCCTCGCGGGCGGCGACGACGAGCAGGTCGCAGGGCAGCTCGAGGAGCTCCTCGTTCGTGATGCGCGTGCCGCGGTCGTACCCCTCGAGCGAGCCGTGCTCGGCGACGTATGCGTGCAGCTCGGGCACTTCGAGGCCGTCGGGCGAGTAGACGCCGCCCGAGATGTCCGACACGCCGAGCACGGTCGCTCCGCGCACGTGCAGCTCGGTCGCCGCGACGCCGCCGACGTTGCCGAAGCCCTGGACGACGCAGCGCTGGTCGCCGATCTTCTTGCCGAGCCGGTCGCAGGCGCGCTCCGCGCACATGATCACCCCCGCCCCGGTCGCCTCGCGACGGAAGACGGAGCCGCCGATCGAGATCGGCTTCCCGGTGACGACCTCGGGAACCGCGTAGCCCATCTGCGTCGAGTACGTATCCATCATCCACGCCATCGTCTGCTCGTTCGTCGCCATGTCGGGCGCCGGGATGTCCTCCTGCGGGCCGATCGCCGCAAACAGCTCGGACGTGAAGCGCCGCGTCAGCCGCTCGATCTCCGTCGGCGACAGCGCGTGCGCGTCGCAGCGGATCCCGCCCTTCGCGCCGCCGTACGGGAGCCGGAGGAGAGCGCACTTCCACGTCATCCACGCGCTCAAGGCGGCGCACTCGCCGAGCGAGACCTCGGGGTCGTAGCGGATCCCGCCCTTCGTCGGCCCGAGCACCGTCGAGTGCTGGACGCGGTAGCCGGCGAAGATCTGCCAGCGGCCGTCGTCGCGGCGGAGCGGCACGCTCATGATGAGGGCCCGCTCCGGGAAGCTCAGCCGCTCGGCCACCATCTGCGAGACGTCCGCGAACGGCAGCGCCTGCTCGAACTGCGCGCGCGACATGAGAAACAGCGGCGAATCCCATTCGAGCGGGCGCTCGAGCGGCGATGCCTCGACTCCGGTCACGCGCCGCAGTCTAGTGAGGTACCGCGGAGCATCTACGCTCTTTCGGGTGGATATGCGTTCGAAGACCACAATCGCGGGCGCGGCCGCCGTCCTCGCGCTCGCCCTCGCCGGGAGCGCCGCCTCCTCACCCGGCCCGGAAGGCCCGCCGCTCGAGCCCGGCCCCTTGCTCGCTCCGGCCGGCGCGCCGTCCCTCGGCGAGGCCGTCGACGGCATCGGCTGCGAGCGGTCGGAGCAGGTGCTCTTCCATATACACGCGCGCGTGACCGTCTACGTCGGCGGCCGGCCGCGCCGGATCCCCTCCGGCATCGGCATCGCCCCGCCGCGCGAGGTGGCACCGACGACCCGCGGCGCCTTCGTCGTCGGCGGCAGCTGCTTCGCGTGGCTGCACACGCACGCAGCCGACGGCGTCGTCCACATCGAGTCGCCCGTGCGGCGGACGTTCACGCTCGGGAACTTCTTCGACGTCTGGGGCGAGCCGCTGAGCACGTCCCGCGTCGGGCCTGCGCGCGGCCGCGTCACCGCCTTCCTCGACGGCAAGCCGTGGCCCGGCAACCCGCGCTCGATTCCGCTCGAGGCGCACGCGCAGGTCCAGCTCGACGTCGGCAGCCCGGCGGCGAAGCCCGTCCTCATGCCCAGCTCGAGCTGGCACGGGCTCTAGGCGCGGGCGCGACCCGCCAGCCGGCGGACGAACAGGATGAGCGTCGCGAGCAGGACCCACTTCGGCCAGAAGCTCGCCTCCGTCCCGGTGAAGAGCCACACGAGGATCGACACGACGTTGAGCGTGGCGTACTGGGTCGCGAGGGAGCGCCAGCGCCGGTCGCGCGGGCGGAGGCTCGGCAGCTTCACGGACGGCAGCTGCCGGAGCGCTTCGTGCAGATCAGACTCGGTTCGCGCGGCCTGTACGCGCTCGAGCCGCCCCTCCAGCTCGTCGACCGTCAGCCGACCGGCCTCGTAGTGGCCCCGCAGGTCGTCGGCGGCAGTGCGGCGCTCGGAGTCGCCGATGAGGAGATCGGGGTGCTCCGTCATGCGATGCCGGGGGCGGGGCTCGAACCCGCATGACCGAAGTCACCCGATTTTAAGTCGGGCGCGTCTGACCAGTTCCGCCACCCCGGCGGCGTCAGGGTAGTGCGGCAGTCGCGAACCGTCCACCGGCCGAAGTCGTAGATTGGAGGGCATGACCCACGACACGATCGTCGCGCTCGCGGTGCTCGGCGTCGCCGGACAGGCGATCGTCGGCGTGCTCCTCCTCACCGGCGTCCTCGCCGTCGCCGGCCTGACCGCGCCGCTGCGCGCGCTCCGCGCCGCACTCTGGGGCTACGAGCTGTGGGCGGCCTTCGTCGTCGCCGCGCTCGGCACCGGCGGCAGCCTCTTCCTCTCCGAGATCGCCGGCTTCGTCCCGTGCGACCTGTGCTGGTTCCAGCGCATCTGCATGTACCCGCTGTCGATCCTCCTGCTCTTCGCGGCGTGGCACGGGGACTACAAGGTCACCCGCTACCTGCTCCCGCTCCCGCTCGTGGGCGCGTGCATCTCGACCTACCACCTGCTCATCGAGAACAAGGTCATCACCGAGCCGGCGTCGTGCCGGATCGGCGGCTCGGGCTGCGTCGTGAAGTGGATCAACGAGTTCGGGTACGTGACGATCCCGACGCTCGCGCTCACGGGCTTTCTGCTCCTCATCGGATTCTTAGCCCTCGCCCGGGCCGAGTCGAGCGACGAGGCCGCTACCCTTCCGGCCGGTGCCTAGCGGCAAGAAGAGCAGAGAGCGCCGGCGGACCCAGCCGCCGCCGGTGCAGTCGAAGGGCTCCGCGCGCGCACGTCAGGCGTCGCCGCGGACGCTCCTCATCGGCGGAATCGTCGTCTTCCTCGTCGTGCTCGGGATCGGCCTCGCCTTCGCCTTCAGTGGCGGCGGCGGGGGCGGCGGCCTGCCGAAGAACGCCCAGGCGACGGGCGACCTCGCCAACGCCCTTCCCGGCGCCGCCGACGTCAACTCGATGCTCAAGGGCATCCCGCAGACCGGCCGCACGCTCGGCTGGCCGTTCGCGCCGGTGACGATGACGGAGTACATCGACCTCCAGTGCCCGATCTGCCAGCAGTTCGAGACCCAGGTCTTCCCGGACATCGTCCAGAAGTACGTCCGGACGAAGAAGATCAAGGTCGTCGTCGAGCCGTGGGCGTTCATCGGCAACGACTCGTTCCGGGCGCAGGACGTCATGCTCGCGGCCGCGAAGCAGAACAAGGCCTTCAACTTCGCGGCGGTCCTCTACGCGAACCAGGGCACGGAGAACACCGGCTGGGCAACCGACAACATGCTCTACCAGATCGCCGCCAGCGTCCCCGGCATGAAGATCGCGCCGCTGTTCGCGGAGCGCGGCTCGTCCTCGGTCAAGAAGGACGCCGCGCAGATCGCCGCCGACGCCCAGGCGAACAAGGTCTCCGGGACGCCGACGATCTTCGTCAGCAAGGGCGCCGGCAAGCCCACCGAGGTGCCGATGGCGAACGGCCTCGACGAGCCGACGCTCGTGAAGTACCTCAACGCCGCCCTCGCCGGCTAGGCCCCGAGGCCGCAAAGAGCGGCTTTTTTCTCCTTGACGGCGGCCGGGGCGCGGACATAGGCTCTTCGAGCCGGTTCCGATGAACCTTCGGGTTGGTCGGGGCCGGCATTTTCGTGGTCCTCCGTCCGACGGCCCCTCTAGCGTTCGTCGGCCCGATGGTCATCGGACTCCTCATCGGCCTCCTCCTCGGCGCCGCCGGCGCGTGGCTCGTCCTGCGCGCGCGGCACACCGCGCTCCGGGTCGAGCTCGCCCACGAGCGCGACCGGGCCGAAGAGCGGTCCGCCCTGGTGGAGCGGACGAACCAGGAGGTCACCGCCCGCTTCGACGCGCTCGCGGCCGACGCCCTGCGCAAGAACAACGAGACGTTCCTCGAGCTCGCCGCCGGGCGGCTCGGGCAGAAGGAGCAGGCCGTCCAGCAGCTCGTGCAGCCGCTGAAGGACTCGCTCGCGAAGGTCGCCGAGCAGGCGGAGGCGCTCGAGCGCTCGCGCCGCCAGGACTACGGCTCGCTCACCCGCTACGTGAAGGACCTCGCGACGACGAGCGAGGGCGTGCGCGCCGAGACGGCCAACCTCGCGACGGCGCTCCGCTCCTCGGAGGTGCGGGGCGCGTGGGGACAGATGCAGCTGCGCAACACGGTGGAGACGGCGGGGATGCTCGCGTACTGCGACTTCGAGGAAGAGGTTCACCGCAGCGTCGACGGCCGCGCGCTCCGGCCCGACCTCGTCGTCCGCCTCCCCGGCGGGCGCCGCGTCGTCGTCGACGCCAAGACGCCGCTCAAGGCGGTTCTCGACTCCCTCAACGCCCCCGCCGACCAGCGCGAGTCGCTTGTCGCCGACTACGCGCGGCACGTGCGCGAGCACGTCCGGCAGCTGAGCGCGAAGAGCTACTGGCAGCAGTTCGAGGACACGCCCGACTTCGTCGTCATGTTCCTCCCCGGCGAGGGCTTCTACCGGACGGCGATCGAGGCCGACCCGACGCTGCTCCAGACCGGGAGCAACGAGCGCGTCGTCCTCGCGAGCCCGATGATCCTGATCACGATGCTCCGCACGATCGCGGCGGTCTGGAACGAGGAGAAGGTCGCCGAGAGCGCCCGCGCGGTGAACGAGCTCGGACGCGAGCTGTACGAGCGGCTGACCGTGATGACGGGGCACTTCGTCACGCTCGGCAGCAGGCTCGACAGCGCCGTCCAGGAGTACAACAAGACCGTCGGCTCCCTCGAGCGGCGGGTCCTGCCGCAGGCGCGCAAGCTCACCGACCACGGCGTCCGGCCGAAGAAGGAGCTGCCGGACGAGCTCGAAGCGGTCGAGCACACCACCCAGCCGCCGCAGACGCTCGAGCTGCCCGTCGCGAAGCGCGCGCTCGACGCCGCCTAGGTCCAGCCGCCTCGGGAACGTCCTTCCGCCCGAATTCGTTTAATACAGGGCAACCTTCGAACAAGGACGGACATGAGCGACACGCATGAGCTGATCATCGTCGGCGGCGGCCCCGCCGGCTACACCGCCGCCCTCTACGCGGCCCGGGCGAACCTGGAGCCCCTCGTCATCGAGGGCTTCAACTGGGGTGGCCAGCTGATGATCACGAGCGACGTCGAGAACTATCCCGGCTACGCCGACGGGATCATGGGCCCCGAGATGATGGCGGATTTCCGGCGCCAGGCCGAGCGCTTCGGCGCCGAGTTCGTGACCGACGACGTGACGCGCGTCGACTTCTCCGCGAAGCCGTTCCGCATCTGGGTCGAGAGCGAGGAGTACCGCGCGAACGCGGTCATCGTCGCCACCGGCGCGAGCGCGCGCTGGCTCGGCCTTCCGTGCGAGCAGCGCCTCCAGGGCCGCGGTCTATCCGCGTGCGCGACTTGCGACGGCGCCTTCTTCAAGGACAAGGAGCTCGTCGTCGTCGGCGGCGGCGACTCGGCGATGGAGGAGGCGGCGTTCCTCACGCGCTACGCGACGAAGGTGACCGTCGTGCACCGGCGCGACGAGTTCCGCGCCTCGCAGATCATGCTCGACCGCGCCCGCTCCAATCCGAAGATCGAGTTCGTCACGAACGCGATCGTCGAGGACATCCTCGGCGACACGAAGGTCGAGGGCGTCCGCCTGCGCGACACGCGCACGGACGAGGTCTACGATCTGAAGACGGACGGCGTCTTCGTCGCCATCGGACACGACCCGAACACGGCGCTCTTCGTCGAGCAGCTCGATCACGACGACGCCGGCTACCTCGTCACGAAGCCGCGCTCGACCGAGACGAACATCGAGGGCGTGTTCGCCGCCGGCGACGTACAGGACCACACGTACCGCCAGGCGGTGACGGCGGCCGGCTCCGGGTGCATGGCGGCGCTCGACGCCGAGCGCTACCTCGCGGCGCTCGAGGGGCACGCGGGCACGGCGCTCACCGCGGCGCGGCCGGAAGCCGCGGAGGTCTAGGCACCGGTACGTCGAATCGCGGCCGTATGGCCGCGACCTGGATCGACCTGCTCGACCCGAGCCCCGAAGAGGTTCGCGAGAAGGCGCCGAAGGCGCTCGAAGAGCAGGCGATCGAGCGGCTCCTCGCACCGCCGGAGCACGAGGACGAACCGCGCCCGACGCTGCAGGGCCACGGCGACTACGTCTTCGGCGTCCTCCTCGTCGCCGTCGCGGTGCCCGACGACGACGACGTCTTCTACCAGGAGATCGACCTCGTGCTCACGCACGACACGCTCCTGACGGTGCGGAAGACGCCGGAGGGGAACCGCGCCGCGTGCGACGTCGCCATCGTCAAGAAGACCGTCAAGCCGACGGACTCGGCAGGGATGATGGCGTACCGGCTCGTCGACGAGATCGCGGAGCGCTACCTCGACCTCGTCGACGCGCTCGACGAGGAGATCGACGAGCTCGAGGACAAGGTCGAGGACCAGCCGGCGGAGCTGACGCGCAACCGCATCTCTACGCTGCGGCACGACCTGCTCCACATCCGGCGGACGCTCTCCCCGATGCGCGACGCCGTGCGCCGCGTCATCGACGGCGTCGTCGACGTCGACGAAGGCCCCGAGGTCTTCCCGCACGACGTGGAGGTCGCCTTCAACTCCGCGTACGACAAGCTCATGCGGGCCTTCGACGGCCTCGAGCTCTCGCGCGACCTGCTCGCGAGCGTGCGCGACTACAGCCAGGCGAAGATCGCGAACGACCAGAACGAGGTGATGAAGCGGCTGACGGTGGTCGCCTCCCTGCTGCTGCCGCCGACCTTCATCGTCGGGCTCTACGGCCAGAACTTCGTCGACATACCCGAGTTGCGCTGGCACTGGGGCTACGGCTTCTCGTGGGCGCTGATCATCGTCACGACGGTGCTGCAGCTCTTCTGGTTCCGCCGAAAGCGGTGGTTCTGACCGAACCCCGGTGCCAGGCACGTGCCAGGCAACCGAACGGAACCGTCACGAGATCCGCGCGATAGGTTGCCGCGAATGGCACTGACGGTCTACCGGATCCCGTTCTCCACCAATGTCGAGCGCGTCGCGCTCGCGGCCGGGCACAAGGGCGTGCCGGTCGAGTGGGTCGACGTCGACCCCGACGACCGCTCGCCCGTCCTCGCGGTGAGCGGACAGGAGCTCGTCCCGGTGCTCGTCGCCGGCGACGGCGAGGTCGTCGCCGACTCGACCGCCATCGCCGAGTGGCTCGAGGAGCGCTTCCCGGATCCGCCGCTCCTCCCTCGCGATCCGGCGCGGCGGGCGGAGGTCCGCATCTTCGTCGACTGGTTCAACCGCGTCTGGAAGCGCGCGCCGAACGCGATCGCCGACCACGGCGCGACGGACGCCCTCGCAGAAGAGATGCGCGCTGCGATCGGGTTGTTCGAGGAGCTCCTCGCCGGCCGCGACTACCTCTTCGGGGAGTTCGGGCTCGCCGACGTCGTCGCGTTCCCGTTCCTCAAGTACGCCGTCCTGGGCATGCCGCCGGATGACGGCGAGCTCTTCCACCGCGTCCTCGTCGACCACCAGCCGCTCCGCGACGACTCACCCCTTCACGCGTGGGTCCGCCGCGTCGACGCGCACCCCCGTAGCTAGCCTGAATTCATGCCGTACTTCATCTGCCCGAACTGCAAGGAGCGGTCGATCGACAGCGACCGCGTCGAGGGGCTGTACAACGAGCCCGTCGCCTGCCACCACTGCGGATTCGGCTTCCTCTTCGAGCTGCTCGACGACTACTACCCCGCCCCGGGCACGGGCTTCGTCGTCTGTGACAAGGAGGCGCGCATCCTCGCCGTCGGCCGCGGCGTCTTCGAGCTCACCGGCTGGTCGGAGACCGACCTGCTCGGCGTCGACCTCGTCACGGGGCTCGGGCTCGCGGGCTTCGAGGAGGAGCGCAACCCCGCGAAGCTCGCGCTCGAATGGGGCGTCCGCCGGCTGAACGAGCTGCTCGAGCTGCGGACCCGCTCCGGCCACACGAAGGCGATCACCGGCGACTTCTTCCCGGCGTACGACGACGACGGCGGCCTGCTCGTCGCGATCACGCCGCGCGCCGCCTGAGCCGGACCAGACGGCTCGGCTGAGCCTTCGAGTACACTCGCCGCACGCCAATGAAGCTCTGGCGGGAGGCGTCGCCTCCGAACCGCCGTCCCGACGGCTGATGGCTTCTACCCACGCCGTACCACGCGACGAGGGAGACCGTCGGGGCGATGCCGCAGCTGGACGATGGGCTGATTCAAGCACTGCAGCTTGGGACGATCCTCGTCCTCTCGCCGCTCGTCACGGGCGTCATCGCCCGGGCGGAAGCGATGGTCCAGATGCGGCACGGCCCACGCCTCCTGCAGCCGTACCACGACATCGCGAAGCTGTTCCGCAAGGAGACCGTGCTCCCGGAGGGCGCCGGGCCGGTGTTCCGGGCGGCGCCGTACGTCTCCTTTGCGTGCTACTGCATCGTCCCGCTGCTCATCCCCGTGTTGACGAGCTTCCCGCCGCAGGGGTCGTTCATGGGCGACATCCTGGGCGGCGGCCTCATCCTCGGCCTCGCGAGCTACGCCGTCTCGCTCGCCGCGATCGACAGCGGCAGCCCGTATGCGCAGCTCGGCTCGAGTCGCCTGCGCACGTTCGGCGCGCTCGGTGAGCCGACGATCCTGTTCGTCGTCTTCACGGTCGCGCTGATCACGCAGACCGACCTGCCGTACGTGTTCGCGGCGACCTTGCGCGGCTCGGCAGCGGAGATCGTCCGGCCCGCTCATCTCCTCGCCGTTGCGGCGTTCTTCATGGTCGTCCTCTCCGAGACCGGTCGCGTGCCGATCGAGAACCACGGCTCGACGCTCGAGTTCGGGATGATCGACGAGGGCAGGACGCTCGAGCACTCCGGGCCCGGCTTTGCGCTGCTGCGTTGGGGCTCGTCGATGAAGCAGCTGATCCTGTACACGATCCTCGCCGACGTCCTCGTCGTTCCGTGGGGCCTCGCCGGCACGCACCGTCTCGGGGACGTGCTGATCGCGATCGCCCTCCTGTTCGCGAAGGCGCTCGGCATCGGCCTCGCGATCGTGGTGATCGAGTCGTCGTTCGCGAAGCTGCGTCTCTACAAGATCCCGGAGTTCACCGTGACGAGCTTCCTGCTCGCGGTTCTCGCCGTGGTCACCTTCGTGCTGCAGCGCGATTACGGCGCGACGCACCTCACCGTCTTCGGCGGAATCGCCACCGTCGTCGCGGTCGTCGTGCTCCTCATCGAGTTCATGCTCCTGCGCTCACAGGACGTCTGGGAGCAGCTACGCCTCTACGGCCTCGGCTCGCTGGCGATCGCCATCGTGGCGTTCGCGGCCGCGGCGAAGCTCGGCAGCGGCGATCTCTACGCAATCGGCGCGATCACGATCGCGTTCAAGACGTTGATCATCCCCGTCGCAGTCGGCGCGATCATCCGCAACCTCGACGTCCCGACGCGCGTGCCGTCGGTCATCCGCGCGCCGGGAGCGATCCTGCTCGGGATCGTCCTCTCGAGCTTCGCGCTCGTCGCGGTCTCCCGCCTGCACATCGCGAGCGACGGCGTGATCCCGCTGCCGGCGCTCGGAATCGCGATCGCCATCGTCGTCGTCTCCCTCCTGCTCATGATCCTCCGGCCGTATGCGCCGTCTCAGCTGATCGGCTTCCTCGTCCTGGAGAACGGCGCCACGCTCGCCGCGCTCGTCATCGCACCGGGCCTGCCGCTGATCCTCGCGCTCCTGCTGCTCTTCGACGTCTTCGTCGGGCTCATCGTCTTCGTGGTGCTCGTCCAGTACTTCGGCGTCCAGCGCACCGCCGTCACGACCGACGTCCTCGACAGGCTGAGAGGCTGAGCGTGAGCGTCCTGCTCGTCGTCCTGCTCGCACTGCCGCTCGCCGCCACGGCGCTCGCGCTCGCCCGTTCGACCGCCCTTGCCGAGGTCGCGTCGCTCGCGAGCGGGATCGGCTCCTTCGCGCTCACGATCGTCCTCGCCCTCTCCGTCCGTCACGGCGCGACCCACGCCGCGCTCGGGCAGTGGCTCCGCCTCGATCCGCTCGGCGCCGTCTTCCTGCTCGCGACCGGCTTTCTCTATGCGGCCGGCGCGGTCTTCTCCATCGGGTATCTGCGAACCGGTGCCCACCGCACGGGGTTCGCCTCGTACGCCCGCCGCTACTACGCGCTTCTCAATCTCTTCGGCTGGACGATGCTGCTCGTCCCGCTCATGAACGACTTCGGGACGCTCTGGGTCGCCGTCGAGCTGACGACGATCGTCTCGGTGCTGCTCGTCGCGGTCGATCGCACGGACGCCGCGCTGGAAGCGGCGTGGAAGTACGTCCTGATCGCGTCCGTCGGCCTCGGCATCGGGCTCGTCGCCGTCATCCTTCTCTACGCCGCTGGCACGGGCGAGCTCGGGAACGCGTACCTCCCGCGCTTCGCAAGCTATCTCGCCGTCGCCCACCGCCTTCCGACGGTGCAGGTCGAGTTCGCGTTCCTGCTCGCGATGATCGGATTCGGCACGAAGGTCGGGTTCGTGCCGCTGCATACGTGGCTCCCCGACGCGCACAGCGAAGCGCCGAGCCCCATCTCTGCGCTGCTCTCCGGTGCGCTTCTCGCCAACGCGTTCTACGCGATCCTCCGCTTCTACCAGGTGACCGCGCTCACCGCGGGCGACCGCTTCCCGCGAAACGTGTTCCTCGTCTTCGGCACCGCCTCGCTCGTCCTCGCAGCGCTGTTCGTGCTCCGGCAGGAGAACTACAAGCGACTGCTCGCGTACTCGACGATCGAGCACATGGGCGTCATCGCGCTCGGCATCGGCTTCGGCGTCCGCCTCGCCGTCGCCGGGGCGCTGTTCCACGTTCTCAACCACGCCGCCGCCAAGGGCCTCGCATTCTTCGGCAGCGGGTCGCTGCTCCGACGCTACGACACGAAGGACATCGACGGAATCCGGGGCGCCGCGACCCGGCTCCCCTTCACCGGGCCGATGTTCCTCGCCGCCGCGCTCGCGCTGTCGGGCCTCCCCGTCGCCGGGATCTTCCGCAGCGAGTTCCAGATCGTCAGCGGTGGCTTCTCCGAGCCGGCGTACGTGTGGGTCGCGTTGCTCGTCGTGCTCGTCAACGTTGCCTTCCTCGGCGTCGTCTGGCACGCCGGACGCATGGTGCTGAGCGCGCCGGAGGCGGGAGCCGTCCGCGGTGAGACGAGCTGGTGGATGGTGGCGGCGATGAGCGCCTGCGTCGTCGTCGCCGTCGGGCTCGGCTTCCATCTTCCGTCCGGACTATCGGCGCTGCTGCAGCACGCGGCCGCCACACTGGGGCCGGTGTGAGGCCCGGAAATCACCTCCGGCCGGTCGAGGACCTGCTCGCGCCGCTGCGCGACGCCGCCGTCGAGGCATCCCCGCCCGCCGAGAGACGCTTCCGCGTGCCGCTTGCCCACCTCGACGCCGCCGTCGAGGCAGTGCTCGTCCGCGGCGGCCGGCTCGCGGGCGTGTTCCCCGCCGGAAGCCCCGAGCCGTCGCTCATCGCCGCGATTGCATACCAGGGCGAGCTCGTCGCCGTACGCGCGCCGCTCGACGGCGCACGCGAGTATCCGGCGCTCAGCCGGGTGACGGCAGCTGCATTGCTGCCGGAGCGGGAGCTCCATGACCTCCACGGCCTGATCC
>CAWGPJ010000007.1:0-40093 GCA_963824455.1 uncultured Thermoleophilia bacterium | reverse complement strand
GCTGCAGCAGCGAATCGGGATAGCTCTCCGACGAGAAGATCTCGAGCCCGAACCAGCCGTCGTAGCCGCCGTCCTCCAGCGCCTCGAAGATCGCGGGCAGGTCCATGACGCCCTCGCCCGGCAGGGCGCGGTCATCCCAGCCACGCGTCGGGTCGCGCCAGTCGTTGACATGGACGCCGACGAAGCGGCCGGCGTGCCTGCGGATCTCGTCGAGGGCGCCCGGCGTGTCCCAGAGATGCCACGTGTCGAACATGATCCCCATGTCGGCTCCGGCCGACTCGAGGAACTCGACCGCGCCGGGGATCGTGTCGACCATCGTGAAGTCGTCACGCGCCGAGGCGTGGATCGGCTCGAGCGCGACGCGGACGCCGGCCTGCGCTCCCGCAGCAGCGATCTCGCGCAACCCCTCGGCGGCGATCGCGCGCGCCTCGTCCGGGTCGCGGTCGCCGACCGGCCCCGTCAGGCACAGCATGGCCACCGGCTCAAACGGGGCGAACCGGGGGACCGAGGCGCAGATCGACGCGACCCGCTCCTCCGGCTCCTCCGGCCCGGGGAACGGAGGCAACGGCAGGACCGAGAGGCACTCGGGCAGGCAGATCACCGCCTTCAGCCCGGCGGCCCGCATGGTCGCGAGCGAGGCGGCGTCCTGACCTGCCGGCAGCTTCGCCTCTGCCAGGCCTATGCCCTCCGCCCCACCGGCGGCGTACGCGGCGACGTCCTCGTCGAACGACAACGGCATGGTGGTGAACTCGGAGACCGAGAAACGCGGTCCGGCCATGGGCTCCTCCTTCAGCGAAGCGGAATGAGATGGTTGAAGAGCTGTTCGCCGGCGGCCGAGACGAGGCCGACGCCGTGCTCGTCGAACAGATGCAACCGGCTGCCGTCGAGGGAGATGTGCACGGCATCGCCCTCCTTCAGCGCGAGCGTCGGGTCGACCAGCCCCTTCACCAGGCGGTCGCCAAGTCGAAGTCGACGACGGTCTCGCCGCCGAGCGGCTCCGTCACGTAGACGCTCGCCGGGAGGCCTTCGCCGCCCGCGACGTGCACATCCTCGGGCCGCATGCCGAGCAGGCACGCGTCCCCGGCGGCAAGCCTCGCGGCCGCGCCCGGCGATTCGACGGCCGTCACGAATTGCTCGTGCCGGAGCACCAGGCCCGTGCCCGATCGAGCAGCAGTCACCGGCAGGAAGTTCATCGGCGGGCTGCCGATGACGGTCGCGACGAACCGGTTCGCAGGGCGGTGATAGATGCCCTCGGGCAAGTCGACCTGCTGGAGCACGCCGTCGCGCAGCACTCCGACCCGGTCGGACATGCTCATCGCCTCGACCTGGTCGTGCGTGACGTAGACGACGGTGCGCCCGAGCTCGCGCTGCAGCCGCTTCAGCTCGGCGCGCATCTCGAGCCGCAGGATCGCGTCGAGCGCGGACAGCGGCTCGTCGAGAAGGAGCGCCCGCGGGTCGCGCACCATCGCGCGGCCGAGCGCGACGCGCTGCCGCTCGCCCCCGGACAGCTTCGCGGGCTTGCGTTGCAGCAGCGCCTCGATCTGAAGCGTCCGTGCCACCTCGCCCACACGCCGCTCGATCTCCTGCTTCGACGTCTTCGCCTGCCGAAGCGGGAAGGCCAGGTTGTCGCGCACCGTCTTGTCCGGGTAGAGCGCGAGGTTCTGGAACATGATCGCGATGTCGCGGTCGCCCGGATAGACGTCGGTGATCCGGTCGCCGTCCACGTAGACGTCGCCCTCCTCGGGATGCTCGAGCCCGACGATCGTCCGCAGCAACGTGGTCTTGCCCGCGCCGGGATGCCCGAGCACGGTGAAGAACTCGCCGTCCCGGATCTCGAGCGAGACGCCGTCGAGCGCGGTGACGCGACCGAAGCGCTTGGTGACGTTCTCGAGCCTGATGCCGGCCATCAGATCGCCAGATCCGTCTCGTCGTCGAACCGGTGGACCCGCTTCGCGTCGCAGGCGACGCCGATGTTGTCGCCGACGCGGGGCCGGCGGCCGGGCGGAGCGACCACCCGCACCGGCCGTCCGTCGACCTCGAGATGGACGACGTCCTTCGGGCCGAGCGGCTCGACCAGCACGACCGATGCGCGCAGCACCACGCGCTCGCCGTCGGTCGGCACCAGGTCGAGCGCCTCGGGCCTGATCCCGAGCGTCACGCCTTCGACGCGGCCGTCCTGAGCGAGCGACGGCGCGAGTATTGCCGGAAGGAAGTTCATCTGTGTCGAGCCGACGAAGCCGGCGACGAAGCGGTTCCGCGGCCGGTTGTAGATCTCGTCGGGCGTGCCGTACTGCTGGAGCTCGCCCAGGTTCATCACGGCGATCCGGTCGGCCATGCTCATCGCCTCGACCTGGTCATGCGTGACGTAGACCATGGTCTGGCCGATCTCGTGCTGGATCCGCTTCAACTCGGTCCGCATGTAGGCGCGAAACGCGGCGTCGAGATTCGAGAACGGCTCGTCGAGCAGGAAGATCGCAGGCTTGACGATCATGCTGCGCCCGAGCGCGACCTTCTGCATGTCGTTCACCGAGAGGCGGCCGGCCTTCCGGTCGAGACTGCCGGAGAGGCCGACGATCTCGGCGATGCGCTGGACCTCGGCATGGCGCTCCGCCTTCGTCAGCCCGCCCTTCCGGATCTTCAAGCCGAAGCCGATGTTGTCGTACACGGTCATGTGCGTGAAGATCGCGTAGTTCTGGAAGACGAAGCCGACGTTTCGGTTGCCGGGCGACACACGGGTGATCGGGTCGTCGTCGAAATAGATCTCACCGCTCGTCGGATGCTCGAGCCCCGACACCATGTTCATGGTGGTCGTCTTCCCGCAGCCCGAAGGGCCGAGGAGCGCCATGAACGAGCCGTGCGGCACGTCGAGGTCGAGCGCGTTGACGGCCACCACCCCACCGGGGAACTCCTTCGTCAGCGTGTCGATCCTGATCCGGGCCATCGCTACCGCTTGATCGCACCGAAGGTGAGGCCGCGAACCAGGTAGCGCTGGATCGCGAGGCCGAAGACGGCCGGTGGCACGATCAGCACGAGCCCGAGTGCCGCCTGCGGGCCGTACTCCTGTCCGGCGCCGGCCGATTGCAGGCCGTTCAGGAAGACCGGCGCGGTCTGCACCTTGTTCGAGGTGAGCACGAGCGCCAGAAGGAAGTCGCTCCAGTTGAGGATGAAGACGAAGAGGGCCGTCGCGGCGAGACCGCCGCGCACCTGCGGCAGGACCGCCTTGAAGAACGCCCCCCACTGACTGCACCCGTCGACGATCGCCGCCTCGCTGATCTCGCGGGGCACCTCGACGAAGAAGCTCCGCATGAGCCACACCGCGAACGGGAACGTCACCGCGCCGTAGATGAGGATCAGGCCCCAGTACGTGTCGACCAGGTGGAGGTACGAGTACATGATCAGCAGCGGGATCACGATCGCCACCGGCGGGAACATCCGCAGCTGCAGGATCTGAAACGGCAGGAACGACCCGCCTGCGCGGAAACGGGCGATGCCGTACGCCGTGAAGACGCCGGCCGCCATCGCGAGCAACGTGCCGCCCGTCGCGGAGACGATGCTGTGGATGATCGGGCCGGTCGCGTCGGTCGGGGCTGCCGCGAAGAACCCGGTGCTCTTCGCGACGCCGAAGATCTGGCGGAAGTTGTCGAGTGTCCAGTGCTGCGGCGTCCAGAAGATGTGATCGACCGGCGACCACTCATCCTGGGGCTTGAACGCCATCGTGAGGATCCAGTAGAGGGGAAAGAGGAAGCACGCCCCGAGAACGGCGATCGAGACCAGCTTCCCGGCGAGGCGGAGAGTGGCGCTGCGCTCGGTCACCGGGCCGCCGCCTCGGCCTCGATCTCCTGCTCGATCGGCGGCGTCTCGTCCGCCGGCTCGGCCGTCGCGAGCTCCTCGATCGTCTCGCGCGTCGCGGCCTCGATCGGCCGGATCGCGCGCATCCCGAGGATGCTGACGAAGATCAGGACGAGGATCGCCACCGCGCTCGCATAGCCCCACCGCGTGGCGATGAACGTCGTCTTGTAGAGGTAGACCGAGATCGTCGAGCTGGCGTCGCCCGGCCCGCCCTGGGTCAGCAGCCACGCCGAGTCGAACAGCTTCAGCGTCTCGATCGCGCGGATGATGACCGCGATCAGGATGATCGGCTTCATCATCGGCAGCACGAGATAGCGCAGCTGCTGCAGATAGCTCGCTCCGAGAATGCGCGCGGCATTCAACTGGTCCTCCGGCAGCGCGACGAGACCGCTCAACAGGATGAGGAACATCAGCGGCGTCCACTGCCAGATGTCGACGATCGTCACGGAGTAGATGACGAGCGACGGGTCGGTCAGCCAGCCGATGTGAATCCCCCCGGTGACGTGCAGCCAGTTGTGCAGCAGGATCGTCAGGCCGCCGTTCACCGGCCCGTCGGTCTGGAAGAGCATGTAGAAGATGAAGCCCGCGACGGCAGGGACGACCATCATCGGCAGCAGGAAGACGACGGTGAGCAGGCTGCGGCCGCGGAACTGCTTCAGGAAGAGCAAGGCCAACGCGAAGCCGATCGCGAACTCGAACGCGACCGCGAGCACCGTGACGATGACCGTCCGCCAGATCGCCTGCCAGAACGCGCCGCCGCTGAGCGCCTCCCAGTAGTTGTCGAACCAGAGCCAGAACTTCCAGGCCTGGTACCAGAGGCGGCCGCTCTCCGGCGTCCACCCCGTGAAGGAGATGTAGATCGCGACGACCGCCGGGAAGGCGATCACGAACAGGAGAAGCAGCTGCCCGGGCGCGATCAGCGTCTGGGCAACGGCTGCTTCCGAACGGCCGAAGCGGGCCGCCAGACGCTTGTGCGGCGCCTGGCGGCCCTCGGCCTCGAGAGCGGGTTCCGTCAAATGACCTTCGGCCAGGCGGCCTGCTGGGCCTTCAGTGCCTTGATCTGCTTCGCCCGGCCGTGGCGGTTCGTGATCTGCTCCCAGGCGGAGACCGTGCTGGACATGGCCTGCGCGGGAGAGATCTGCTTGGACAGGGCCTTCTGCAGGTTCGTGTCGAGTGCCTGCGTGTACTCGGCCGCGCCGACCATGCCTGCGATCGACGGAGCCGTCCGCGGGATGATCTTCTTCAGCTCGTCGCTCGCGTACGGCTTGTACGACGCGCGCACGAGGGGGTCGTTGAGCTGCAGGACGCGGTTCGGGTCGAAGTACCCGGCGGGGTTGCCGGTGTACCAGGCGCTGATCCGACCGGACGAGCAGTACTGCAGGACGAGGTAGGCGGCCTCGTGCAGCGCCTTGTTCGCGAACGCGTTGATCGCGAAGTTGGCGTTGAAGTAGATGACCGGCCGCCGGACGAGCTTGCCGCCGATCATCCGGCCCGGGGCGAGCTCGGTCCGGATGTACTTGCCGAAGCCCTTGTCGAGGGGGCTGCCCTTGACGATGAACTTCGTGCAGTTCGAGAACATGCTCGCCATCGCCGCCTGCCCGGCACCCATGGCGGCGTACTGCTCCGGCCAGCCCTTCGAAAGCGTGTCGGGGTACGTCCACGCCATCGACGCCACGTGCTCGGTGGTCGCCTTGATGCCGGCCGCACCGCCGATCAGCGGCTTCGCCGTGCTCGGATCGAAGTACTGACGGTTCGGCGCGCCCGACGAGACGTACCGCATCATCCAGTTCACATAGCCCCAGCCCGGGTTCTTCAGGTCGATCGAGCCGTAGAGCTTGTTGTTCGGCTGCGTGAAGAACTCGGCCACCTGGGCGTGGTCGTCCCACGTCTTCGGGAACTCGAGATCGCGGCCGTACTTCGCCTTGAAGTCCTTCTGGTTCTGGGCGTTGTCGAACAGGTCCTCGCGGTAGCCCCACACCTGGTAGTCGCCGTCCATCGAGACCGAGACGTAGCGGCCGGCGTACTTGTTGAAGAGCGCGGTCGTCGTCGCTCCACCGGCGTAGCCGTACTTCGGGTCGCTCCAGTCGGGCTTGTACTCCGCGACGTACTGGTCGAACGGCAGCATGAGGCCCGCTTCGGTGTAGTCCCCGTTGTGCTCGTAATCGGTCTGGAGGATGTTGAAGCTGCCGTCGCGTGTCGAGATCGTCTGCAGGTTCTTCTGCTCGTTGTCGTCCGGCGTGTCGAGGACGAACTTGACCTTGACGCCGGCCTCCTTCTCGAGGAGCGCGGCAACGCTCGGAGCCGACTTCGTGGGATACGGCGCGTTGAGCTGGGCGACGGCTCCGTTCCAGATCCGCCAGCTCAGCGTGATCGGCTTCTTGCCGTTGTTCGTAAGCCGCTTGAGCCCGAGGATCGCGCGGCCTTCCGCGGAGTTCGCGGGGTACTGGTAGCGCGAGGCTCCGGGGAACCCGGTGGGGCCGCCGATCATGCCGGCCGAGAGCGCAAGCTTCCCGAGGTGCCGGTTATACGCATCGCGCGACCAACCCTTCGCGGCTGCCGACCCCTGGCCGAGGAGCAGGGCGGCACCGGCCGCACCGGCGCTCGCGACAAACGTCCTGCGGCTCAGGCTCGCGCCGTTCTCCTGTGTCTCGGAGTCGCCGTGCTGGTCGAGCTTCTCCTGGTCCTCCATCGATAAGCCTCCCTGGTTGGAGACGTTCGGAACCCACGCGTACTGTTCCGAACAGTGAGTGGAGCGACCTTATACCGACAATCGGCCGGTTGTCCAGAGATTTTCGCCGGCCGGTCGGCGCCACGAATCCGCCGACTCCATCGATCAGCGCACAAAGCGCATGGACAAGCCAGTTTTGCCTTCCTCTGGCGAGTCGACCGGGCGAGCCTTTACCATGATCCATCCGCGTTGACGGAGCGCTGCGACTCCTGGTAGCGTCCTCCACCTGCCGTTCCGAACAGTTAGGATCGCACTGGCTCCCCAGTCGTCACGTCGAGTCAATCTGCCGGTGAAGATCGCGACCGACCTCCGTTCGCGAATCGCCGAGGGCACGCTCCAGCCGGGCGACCAGTTGCCGGGCCATCGCGACCTGGCGGCCAACTACGGCGTCAGCCTCGGGGCGGCGCGCGAGGCAATCAGCATGCTGATCGGCGACGGCCTCGTCGAGACCCGCGCCGGCCGCGGCACCTTCATCGCCGAGCGTCGCCCGGTACCCGAGGGGGTCACCGCCCCGGTCACCCGGAGAGAGATGGAGGAGCTGATCGAGGCACGCGAGCTCCTCGGCCTGAGCATCGTCGCGATGGCGGCCGAGCGCGCCTCGGCCGGCCAGGTCGAGCGGTTGCGCGCGGCCGTCGAGTCGATGCAGGCCGCCGTCGCAGACGCCGACGCGTATCCCGATGCCGAGCTCGGGTTCCAGATGGCGGTCGCCGAGGCTGCCGGGAACCGCTTCCTGCTCAAGGCGATGCAGGACATCCGCTCGCTGATGCGGCGCGACGTGGAGCTCTCCGCGGGCATCGGCATCCGCCGCTTCGGCAGCCTGCAGTTCAGCGTCGATGCGCACCGCTCCCTCGTCGACGCGATCGAGGCCGGCGACCCCGCCGAGGCTCGCAAGATCCTCTTCGAGATCATGAATCGCCATCACGAGTTCGTGATCGGGCTCTATGCGCTCGCGCCGGAGCCTCCGGACGAGGCGCCGTGACCCGGGTCGAGGTCGCGCCCGGGATCGAGAGGATCGAGAGCGTCCTCGGGCCGCGGCCCTTCTCGCAGTACCTGATCCGCGGCGAGCGCACCCTCCTCGTCGACACGGGCGTGAAGGAAACGCCGGCCGAGGTGATCCTCCCCGCGCTTCATGGGCTGCAGCCGGACTTCGTGCTCAACTCGCATGCGGACGTCGATCATTTCGGCGGGAACGCCGCCGTGAGAGAGGCAGCGCCGAACGCGCTCGTCTGCGCGCACGCGCTCGACGTGCCGTGGATCGAGAGCGCCGAGCTGATCATGCGCGAGCGGTACGGCTGGTACGCCGCGCACGACATCGACTACGACCCGGGCACGCTCGCCTGGCTGCGCGACGCGATGGGGCCGGACGTCCCCGTCGACGTCCAGCTGCAGGGCGGCGAGCGCTTCCGCCTCGGGCCGTCGCTGACCGTCGAGGTGCTGCATCTGCCCGGCCACTCGCCCGGGCATCTCGGTCTCTGGGAGCCGGTCTCACGGACTGCGATCGTCATCGACGCGGTCATGGGCCGCGGCCTCCTCGACCTCGACGGCAACGTGATCCAGCCGCCGCCCTACTTCGACGTCGACGCCTACCTCGGCACCGTTCGCACACTGGAGGCGCTCGAGCCGCGCATGCTCCTCACCGCGCACTACGACGTGATGGAGGGCGCCGCAGTCGAGCGCTTCCTGGCCGACACGGTCGCCTTCGTCGAGGATGCAGCCCGGGTGACGGCGGACGTCCTCGCCGGCGCTCCGCAGGTCGACCTCGCAGGTCTCGTCCGGGTCGCCGACCCGCAACTCGGGCCGTTCACGTCCATGCCGAACGAGCTCGGCGGCTCGCTCCGAGCGCATCTTCGCGCCCTCGTCGCCGCCGGCCGTGCGCAGGAGGACCCGTCCGGCCTCAGCTGGTCTTCGGCCAACCACCAAGGAGGATCGTGATGGAACTCGGAATCATCAGCTCGATCTGGTTCGACACGCCTGTCGGCCGGCTCGAGGGCATCAAGAAAGCCAAGGAGATCGGCTTCGACACGTACGACATCTTCGAGGACCCGCTCGACATCACAGACGACGAGCGTGCAGAGATCAAGGCCGCCTGCGAGGAGGTGGGGCTGCCGATCCGTTCGGTCGTCTGCGTCGCCTTCGGCATCGTCGACTTCAACCCGTCCGTCCGCCGTTTCACGCTCGACCGGATCAAGGCATACGTCGACCAGGGGGCGTTCTTCGGCGCACGCAACGTGCTGCTCGTCGTGGGCGAGTACTTCTGGGACGGCGAGGTCTTCCCGCGGCCGGCGATCTGGGATCTCGCGAAGGACCTGGTCAAGGAGGCCGGCGAGTACGCGCATTCGAAGGGCCTCGAGATCGTGCTCGAGCTCGAGCCGTTCAACGAGGCGCTCCTGAAGGACGTGCACGAGCTGGCGCGCTTCGTCCGCGAGATCGACCATCCCGCGGTCAGGGCGAACGCCGACATCTCGCACCTGCATCTCTCGAACTGCTCGCTCGACGAGGTCGCCGAGCTGACCGGGCTGATCGGTCACATCCACCTCTCCGACTGCGACGGCAAGGTGCACGGCGACATGCCGGCCGGCATGGGCATCACGCCGATCAAGGACTACCTCGCGGCGATCCGCGACACCGGGTACGACGGCACCGTCTCGATCGAGCTGGAGTACGCGCCGAACCCGAACGAGATCGTGGCCTGGGCGCAGAAGGCCTACGACGGCACGGCCGGGATCATGGCCGACCTCGGCGTCCGCGGCTAGGAGCCGGCGATGGCGGAGATCGACTTCGACCTCAACCCGCGTCCCGCGGGCCGGATCGACTACGGCATCGGCGCGGTCGGCTCGGGCTTCATCATGCGCGACATCCAGCTGCCCGCCTACCGCGAGGCCGGCTACAGGACGATCGCGATCGCCTCGCGCACCCCCGCGCACGCCCGGGCGGCGGCTGAGCAGAACGGCGTCGCGACGGTCTACGACACATGGCAGGAGCTGCTCGACGACCCGGCGGTGGAGATCGTCGACATCGCCTACCCGCCGGACGGCCAGCTCGAGATCGTCCGTGCCGCCTGTGCGAAGGAGCACGTGAAGGGCATCCTCGCGCAGAAGCCGATGGCCTTCACGCTCGCGGACGCGATGGAGATCGACAAGGTCTGCCGCGAGTCGGGCAAGGTGCTCGCGGTCAACCAGAACATGCGCTACGACCAGTCGATGCGGGCGCTCAAGACACTGCTCGACGGCGGCCATCTCGGGACGCCGATCGTCGGCCAGATCGTGATGAACGCCCGGCCGCACTGGCAGGAGTTCATCCGCGGCTACGGGCGGATCGCGATTCTCAACATGTCGATCCACCACCTCGACGTGTTCCGCTTCCTGTTCGGCGACCCGGAGCGGATCTTCGTCAGCGTGCGGAACGACCCGAGCTGGGACTTCGAGCACTCCGACGGGATGGCTTTCTACATCCTCGAGTACGCGGACGGCCTGCGCGCGATCGGCTCCGACGACTGCTTCACGTGGGCGGACGGACGGATCGAGTGGCGCGTCGAAGGCACGGACGGGCTCGCGAAAGGCACGATCGGCTGGCCCGACTACCCGAACGGCAGCCCCTCGACGATCGACTACCACCTGCGCTCGGAAGAGGGCGAGTGGCATCGCCCGCGCTGGGAGGAGTGCTGGTTCCCGCAGGCGTTCGCCGGCACGATGGGGCAGCTGATGACGGCGATCGACACGGGCTCCGAGCCGGAGATCAGCGGCCGCGAGGGCATCGGCACGATGGCGCTGATCGAGGCCGGCTACCGCTCGGTCGAGCGCCGGAGCGCCGTCGAGCTCGGCGAGGTGCTGGACGAGCTCGGAATCGCGTGAGCCACGGTCGATGAGCCTCGACGCGTTCAGCCTGACGGGACGGGTCGCCGTGGTGACGGGCGCCGGCGGGGGGCTCGGGGAGGGCATCTGCTTCTCGCTTGCCGCAGCGGGCGCGGCCGTCGCCTGCGTCGACGTCGTCGCGGAGCGCGCCGAGGCGCGCGCCCACCAGGTGCGGGCGGCGGGCGGCAAGGCTGTCGCCGTCACCGCCGACGTCTCCCGCCAGGAGGCGACCGAGGCGATGGCCGCGTCTGCGATCGAGGCGTTCGGCGGCATCGACATCCTCGTCAACAACGCGGCGATCTACCCGGCCCGGCCGTGGACCGAGATCGACGTGGAGGAGTGGGACGCTGTGCTCGCGGTGAACGTCAAGGGGTATTTCCTCTGCGCCCGCGCCTGCCACGACGGCCTCGCGAAACACGGCCGCGGGAGGATCGTCAACGTTGCCTCGATCACGATGTTCGGCGGCTGGGACCGGCTCCTCTCGTACGTCACCTCGAAGGGCGGCGTGCTCGCGTTCACGCGCGGCCTCGCCCGCGAGGTCGGCCCCGAGGGCATCACCGTCAACTGCATCTCGCCCGGGGCGTTCCCGACCGACGCCGAGAAGATCCACCCCGACCCCGAGGGGTACACGAGGCTCGTGCTCGAGCGCCAGGCCGTGAAACGGCGAGGGCGGCCGGACGACATCGGCAACCTCGTCACGTTCCTGGCGGGCGACGCGTCGTCGTTCATCACCGGGCAGATGATCGGCATCGACGGCGGCTGGGTCATGCAGTGACACCCGCGCCGGGCGTGCTCGCCGGTGAGGTGGCTGTGGTCACCGGTGCCGGGAAGGGGATCGGCGAGGCGATCGCGCACGCGCTGGCCGAGGCGGGCGCCCGCGTCGCCGTCACGAGCCGCCTCGCGGCCGACGGCGAGCGTGTCGCGGCGGCGCTCGGGCCGGAGCACTTCGGGCTGAGCCTCGACGTCCGGTCGACCGCCTCTGTCGAGGAGGCGATCGCGGCCGTCGTCGAGACGCTCGGCACGCCGACCGTGCTCGTCAACAATGCGGGTGTGAACCGGCTGGCGCGCTCGGAGACCTACGCAGACGACGATTGGGATCTCGTGCTCGACGTGAACCTGACCGGCGTCTTCCGCTGCTGTCGCGCCGTCGGCGCGAGGATGCTGGCCGCCGGGCGTGGATCGATCGTGAACGTCTCGTCCATTGTCGGTGCGTCAGTCGGGATGCCATGGCGGTCTGCCTATTCGGCGAGCAAGGCGGGAGTGGTCGGGCTCACGCGTGGCCTCGCCGTCGAGTGGGCGGGCCGCGGCGTCAGGGTGAACGCCCTCCTCCCCGGCCCCGTGCGCACGCCGATGGTCGCCGGCGCGATCGAGACCGGCCTCGTCGACGAGCGCGGGGTGATCGACCATACGCCGGCGGGTCGCTTCGCGCTGCCCCGCGACGTGGCACAGGCGGCCGTCCTCCTCGCGTCGCCGCAGGCGGCGTTCGTCACCGGCCAGGCACTCACCGTCGACGGCGGCTACGCGATCTTCGGAGCCTCGCATCCCGCAAGCCGGCCGTTCGGCGAGGCCAGTGCCTGAGCTCTTCGGGTCGAGCTGGAGCCGCCGCGAGCTCGTGCCGCCGCGTCGGCCGCCTCGACCAGGTCGCGGGCGTCCGGCTCGCCACGCTCGGCGACGGCAGCGAGCGCGGCGTGCGCGTGCTCGAGTTCCGCTCGGGCTCCGGCTTCGACTTCGACGTCCTCGTCGACCGCGGCGTTCGACATCGGCCGCTGCACGCAGAGCGGCCGCTCGCTCGCCTGGATCTCCGCCGTCCGGCTTCCCCGGCCCGTGGTTCTCCGAGCCCGAGGGCCTCGGCTGGCTTCGCGGCTTCGGGAGCCGGACTGCTCGACGACCTGCGGGCTCGACCACGCCTTCGCTCCGGCCGAGGACACGGCGAGCGCAGTACCACTACCCGGCGAAGCCGACCGAGCGCTACGGCCTCCATGGGCGGGTCTGCGCCACGCCGGCGCGGCTCCTCGGCTACGGCGAGCGATGGGACGGCGACGAGTGCGTCCTCTTCGCCGAGGGCGAGGTCCGCCAGGCGGCGGTCTTCGGCGAGCACCTCGTGCTCCGCCGCCGCATCGAGGTTCGGGCTCGGCGAGTCGCGCCTGCACGATCCGCGACGAGGTCGCGAACGAGGGCCTCGACCCCACCACGCACATGCTCCTCTACCACGTGAACATCGGCTGGCCCGGTCGTCGACGACGGTCGCCGAGCTGCCTCGCGCCCGGCGCGGCTATCCGCCGAGGGCTACGGCACGCTCCACGGGCCCGTGGCCGGATTCGTCGAGCAGGTCTTCGAGCACGACCTCGGCGCCGAGGCAGACGGGCGCGTACCCGTCGCCGTCGTCAACCGCGCCGCGGGCTCGGCGCCTACCAGGTCTTCCGCCGCGACCAGCTCCCGTTCCACTTCGTCTGGCGGATGCTCGGCGAGGGCACCTATGTCGTCGGGATCGAGCCCTCCACGAACCGCACGGCCGGCAGGCTCGACGCCCGCGAGCGCGGGGAGCTGATCGAGCTCGCGCCCGGGAGAGAGCCGCCGCTACGAGCTCGAGCTCGGCGCCCTCGACGGCGCCGACGAGATCGAGCACTTCGCCGCCCGCGTCGCGGACGCCCGTGGCGAGTGATCTCGTCGGGCGCCGGCTCGTGATCGGCGACGCCGCCGACGGCATCGGGCGTTCCCTCGCGGCCGGGGCGGTGGCAGCCGGTGCGCGCGTGCTCCTCGTCTGTCGCGACGGCGAGGCGGGAACCGCACTGGCGCGCGAGCTGGGCGACGACGCGTTTGCCCTCGAGGCCGATCTCGCCACCGAGACCGGCGTCGACACGGTCGTGATGTCCGTGGCGATCACGCTCGGCACGGCGGACGGGGTCGTCCTCGTCGGCGACGAGGCCCCGCAAGGCCCGGCGCTCGAACTCGAGGACGACGACTGGGTCAGGTGCCTGCGTCCACTCGTCGTGCTGCCGATCAGGCTGCTCCGGGGCCTCGCCCCTCAGCTGACGCCCGGCAGCTCAGCCGTGCTCGTCGTGCCGGACGGCGCCCCCACGACCGGCACGGCGGCAGTCGTGCACGGCGTGCTCGCGAGCGTGGCGGCCGTGTTGACCGCCGAGCTCGAGCCGACGGAGGGCGTGCGCGTGCGTGTGCTCGCACCGGGCGCGGCGCTGGACGCCCTTCGCTAGAAGGGGCTGCCGCCCACGGCCTTCGTCACGTGGTAGCCGCCGTCGACGGCGAGGACCGCGCCGGTCACGAAGGCCGCCTCGGGAGCGGCGAGCAGAAGACATGCACCGGCGAGGTCGCCTGCCCGGGCGAGCCGGCCGAGCGGCACCGCCGCTTCGACCCGAGCGGGCGCGCTCCCCTCGAGCGGGCCGAGGGCGACGACGTTGACGCGGACCCCACGCGGCCCCAGCTCGAGCGCGGCGACCTGGGCGGTGGTCGTCAGGAACGACCCTGCAACCGCGGCGAGACCGCAGCCCCTGGAGGTCCGAAGCGCATGCGCCGGGACGACGACCACGATCGATCCGGCGAGCCCGCCGTCGAGCATCGTGCGCGCCGCGAGCTGCACGGCGAAGAACGCGCTCCGGGTCGCAGCCATTGCGACCGCCCAATCCGCCTGGTCGAGCCCGACCAGGTCGTCGCCGACCGCGGCCTCGACGGCCACCACCGCCAGCTCGGCCGGCTCACCCGGCTCGTGCCCTGCCGCAACGAGCGTCGCGGCGACGTCGCGCTCGAGCCCGGGCGTGAATCCGGTCAGCGAGAACCGCATCAGTACTTGCCCACCACGAAGCCGCCGTCGATGCGAAGGAACTCGCCGGTGACGTAGTCGCCGTCGTCGCCGCAGAGATACGCGACCGCCTGTCCCAGGTCGCGCGGGTCGGCGGGCCGCCCCGCCGGGATCAGCTTCAGCGTCTCCTCGATGTCCTCCGTCGTCTGAAGCGAGGGAGACGCGTCGTTGATGAACGACCGCACCCAGCCGGGGCCGATGTGGTTGACCGTGATCCCGTGCGGGGCGAGCTCGATCGACAGCGTCTCGACGAGACCTTTCAGTCCGGATTTGGTCGCGCCGTAGACGGACATCTCGGCGAACGGCATCTGCACGTGCACCGAAGACGTGACGACGATCCGGCCTCCCCGGCCGCCGGCGATCATCGCGCGGGCTGCCGCTGTGCACACGTTGAAGGCGCCGGTCAGATTGACGCCGACGAGCCGATCGAAGCCGGCCTCGGTGACGTCGAGGAGCGGCTGCCACTCGGCGAGACCCGCGTTCGAGCAGACGGCGCCGAGCGGGCCGAGCACGCTCTCGACCGAGCCAACCAGTGCGTGCGCCGCCAGCGGGTCGGAGACGTCGGCGGGGAAGTACGCCGCCTGCCGTCCCAGCGCCTGCAGCTCCTCGACGAGCTCGGCGGCCTCGTCGTGAGCCGCGACGTCGTTGATCGCGACGTCCCAGCCCGCCTCGGCGAGACACACGGCGACGCCGCGACCGATGCCGCGCGCACGCGCGGCACCGGTCACGAGCGCCACCGTTGGGAGGGGACCTTTCAGGGAGTGATCACCGTCTTCAGCACGCCGTCCTCGCGCTGGACGACGCGGTCGATCGCCGCGCCGATGCCGTCGAGAGACGCCGAGTGCGTGATGATCGGGCCGGTGTCGACCTTCGAGTCCGACAGGATCTGGATCGTCCGCGGCCACTGGAACGGGTACCAGAGCGAGAAGCGGATCGTCTTGTCCTGGATCAGGCTCGTCAGCATCGGCAGCGAGACCGCGTCCTCCGGGCCTGTCACGCCCATGTAGACGACGGTCGAGCCGGGGCCCGAGATCTCGAGCGCCTGCTGGTTCGCACCCATCGAGCCGGTCGCGACGATCACACGATCGGCCAGGCGGCCGCCGTTTGCCTCCTGGATCCGCTCGGCGAGATCGTCGCCTGCCTCGAAGACGAATTCGGCACCGAGCTGCCTCGCGACGTCGAGCCGGTAGCCGCGCGGTGCCGACGACGGCCACCCGGGCTCCCTCGTTCGCGAGCAGCTGCACCATCGACAGGCCGACCGGGCCTGGCCCGTAGACGACCGCGAAGTCGTCGGGCTCGACCGCCGCCTTGTGCACGGCGTTGACGGCTGCGGCGAGCATCTCCACGAACGCGCCCTGCGCGTCGCTCAGCGAGTCGGGCAGCTTGTAGGCGTGCGCGGCCTTCGTCTTCGCGTACTGCGCGAAGCCGCCGTTGGTCGTCACGCCGAGCACCGAGAGGTTCGCGCAGAACTGCGGCTTGCCGGCGCGGCACGACTGCACGCCCCGCAGCTCTGGATCGGGCAGACGGCGATGCGATCGCCCTCCTGCAGCCCGTACGTACCGGCGAGCCTGCCCAGCCCGACGACACGCCCGGAGAACTCGTGCCCGAGCACGAGCGGCCCCTTGCCCGTCGCCGTCCCGACGGGGCTCTTGCCGTAGTAGTACTCGACGTCCGAGCCGCAGAAGCCACACGCTGCGACCTCGACGAGCACCTCGTCCTCGGCGATCGACGGCTCCGGCACCTCCTCGACGCGAATGTCCTTCAGTCGTAGAACACAGCAGCTTTCATGTGCTCCTACTCCTTATCAGCGGGGCCGCACGTGCTTGTCGAGGAGGGCGTCGAGCGTGAAGCGATCGGCCCAGGTGTCCGCCCAGGTCTCGGCGGTCATCGGGATCGCATCCACCGACCACCACGGACCCGTATAGCCGGACTCGAGGAGGCCGGGACGAGCGCGTCGAAGTCGATTCCGCCCTTGCCGATCCCGAGGTGGGTGCCGAACGCGTTGTGCCACGTGTTCGAGTCCGTGTCGCAGACGTGCATGTGGCCGATGTTCGGCCCTGCATCTTCCCGACGAACTCGACCTGGCCGCCCTCGAGCCGCTCGGCCGGCTGGACGTGGTTGTGGGCGATCACGCACGCCGCCTCGACGTGCCCGACGTCGTACATCGAGCTTCAGGTTGTCGTGGCCGACGTCCTCGAAGAGCTTCACGGCCTCGGACGGCTTCACGAAGATCTGGCCCGTCTCGAGCTCCCAGAGCATCGTCACGCCCACCTCGGCGCCGCGCTCGGCGTGCTTGCGGAACATCGTCACGACCCGGTCCCAGGTGCGGTCGTAGTCGACGTCACGGGCGAGCGGCCCGAAGTCGCCCGGGTCGATCCGCATTCCCGTGATGCCGGTGTCGATGCAGAACTGCAGGTGCGCGTCGAAGAACGACTCGTATGCGGCGACGACGTCGTCGGAGCCGCTCGCCCACGGGTACTTGCCGAAGTCGCCGTACGGGCCCGGGGCGTAGCCGACGATCTCGAGGTCGTGCTCCCCGATCGAGTCGACCAGCTTGCGGCGGCTCTCCTTGTCGGGGTAGCGCTCGACCGTCGCGTGGTCGAAGAACCCGGCGAGCTCGATGCCGTCGTAGCCGAACGCCGACAGCACCTTCACCACCTGCTCCAGCGTGGCGGGCGGCTCGAGACCGAATCCGAGGCACCAGCTTCCTCTGCAGATCTTGGCTTCCATGTGTTGTCCTTCCTCTCCCTGCGCGCGAGGCCGGCGGGCGGCTCACGCCATGTGCAGGCCTCCGTTGACATCGAGATGTGCTCCGGTGACGAAGCTGGCCGCGTCGGAGAGAAGCCAGGAGACGGCCTCCGCCACCTCATCCGCCGTGCCCGGACGCCCGAGTGGTGTCGCCGCGATCGTCCGCTCGCGGTCCTCGGCCGTCATGCCCAGGCCCATGCCCACCTCGATGTGGCCCGGGTTGACGCTGTTGACTCGGATGCCGTAGGGCCCCGCGTAGCGCGCAAGGGCCTTCGTCATCCCGAGCACCGCCGCCTTCGAGGTCGCGTAGCCGGCGCCGGACTGCAGGCCGCCGATCTGGCCGGCGATCGATCCGAGCGTGACGACCGCGCCGCTGCGCCGGGGCACCATCGCAGCGAGCGCCGCCTGGACGCTCGCGAACGTGCCGCGCACGTTGACGGTCTGGATGCGGTCCCATTCCTCGGCGTCGATCAAGTCGAGCGGCACCGCGTGGTAGAGCCCGGCGGCGGTGACGAAGCCGTCGAGCCGGCCCAGCCGGTCGACGATCCGCTCGACGAGCTCGCCCGCGCTGCCGGCCCTGGCGACATCGGTCGCGACGCCGAGAGCGCCGCCGATCTCCGCGCACGCTGCGTCCACCCGCTCCTGCTCGAGGTCGGCAAGAACGACCTGCGCTCCGTCGCGAACGAGCAGGCGGCAGCACGCGAGGCCGATGCCCCCCGCGGCGCCGGTCACCGCCACGACCCGGTCGACGAGCGCACCGCTCACGCGGCGCCTCCTGTGCCCGGGGCAAGCTGCACGACCTCGCACGCGTTGCCGTCCGGGTCCTCGACGTAGATGCCACGGCCGCCCTTGTTGGGGCCGCTCGTCGTCGTCACGGGCAGAGACCGGAACGTCACCCCGGCCTCGCGCAGCCGCTCGACCTCTTCGTCGAGGTCGTCGGTGACGAAACAGAGATGTGCGCTCCCAGCGTCCTGGAGCCGGCGCGCCCGCGGCTCGCCGCGCGGCGCCTTGTACTCGAGCAGCTCGATGCGCTGGCCGTAGCCCCAGAGGTGCACGAGGCGCTGGTGGGCGCCCGGCACACCCGTGATCACCTCGACATAGTCCCGCTCCACTTCGCGGTCCGACTGCACCTCGAGCCCGAACAGGCCGCAGTAGAAGGTGAGCGAACGGTCCATGTCGGCGACCGTCAGCGCGGTGTGATGGATGCCGATGATCATGGCGTCAAGCGAGCCGCCGGTAGGGACGCTCGACGAGGCGCACGATCGCGCGGAGAAGCCGCTCGGCCGCCGGACGGTCGACCGTCCGCGCGTCGGCGACGAGCGCCAGCGTGAGATCGCCGCCGTCGGGCTGCGAGGCGAGCAGGACGACCTGCGCACCGGCGGGCTGGACGGCCCGAACGGGGCCGACGGGCCGGAGCTCGATGTGATCGAGGACGAGCGGGGCGGCGGCCTCGTCCGCGAACGTCGCGCCGGCACGGGCGGCGGTGAGCAGGCGCCGTACCTCGGCGCGCACCTCCGGGAGCGGTGCGAAGGCGGCGTTCCGGACGACCGGCACGACGAGCCCCGCCGGCGCGGCGACCGCAAGACCGACGCCCCCGGCAGCAGCTCCGGGAGCCTCGACCGCGAGCGCGCGACCAGCGGCCGCCACGAGGACGTCCGTCACGGTGCCACCCAGGTCGCGGGCGAAGAGCTGCAGCTCGGAGGCGCCGACTCCGGCCTCGACGACGTGGCGGTCGCCGAGCCGCAGCGAGCTGCCGAGGCGATCGGGAGCGCTCATGTCCGCACCCGTCCGCGCGACGGGGCTGCGCAGCTCCCGCGTGCCTCGAAGACGGCAGGGAGCACGATCTCGCGGCGGCGGCGCGTCGGCTGCTCGAGCCGCGCCAGTAGAAGCTCGGCCGCGACGGAGCCGAGCTCGGCGACGTCGCGGCGGACGACGTCGAGCGGCGGGTTGTGGAGGGCGGTCAGCTCGGTCTCCTCGCAGGCGATCACCGAGAGCCCGGACGGGACGTCGATGCCGAGATCGCGGATCGCGGCGAAGAGCCCGGCGAAGATCTGGTTGTTGCCGGCGAGGATCGCGGTGGGCGGATCGGCGAGCGCGAGCAGCTCCTCGAGCGCGCGGTAGCCCTCTTCCTCTGTCCGCACGCCGTCGCGGCAGAGGACGTCGTCGATGTCGAGGCCGAGTGCCGCCACCTCGCTGCGATACGTCTCGACGCGGACGCGGCTCCCGCGCACGGTCAGCGTGCCCGCGATCAGCGCGATCCGGCGGTGGCCGAGGTCGGCCAGATGCCGAAGGGCGTCCGTCAGCCCGGAGGCGTGGTCGGAGAGCACGCGGTCGACGCGACAGCCCGGGATGTCGCGATCGAGCAGGACGGCGGCTGGGAAGCCTGCGATGCGGTCGGCGAGACCCGGCGCCTGCTCGTTCGCCGCCGCCAGGATCACCCCGTCCACCCGGCGCTGTCGCAGCGCGGCGAGGAGCTCGGCTTCGTGGTCCGGGTCGTTCGCGGAGTTCGCGACGACGAGCGCATACCCGCGCGGGCTGAGCGCGTGGTCGGCCGCTCTCGCGATCGAGGCGAACAGCGGGTTGGAGATGTCGCTGACGACGAGCCCGACGGCCCCGGTCGAGCCGGTGCGCATGCTGCGCGCTGCGACGTCGGGGCGATAACCGAGCGCCGCGCTCGCTGCGAGCACCTTGTCGCGCACCTCGGGCCGGACGAAAGGCCGTTCGTTGAGCACGCGCGAGGCCGTCGAGACGGACACGCCGGCTTCGCGGGCGACGTCGCGAAGCGTTGCGGCCCTGACGGTCGAAGGACGGGGCTCTGAGGTGTGCGGCTGGTCTGGCAACGTTTTTTGAGAACGTTCTCTAAGAACGTTCTCAGGAACGTAAGGCTCTGGCCGGGATGCTGTCAAGGTGCGGGAAACCGCGGTAAGGGGACGCGGGCGGGGTCAGCTGCCGGCCGCGTCCAGCGCGGCGCCGACCGCGTCCGCGTCGACGACGCAGCCGCCCCAGAGGCCGCCGCTCAGCGACTGCAGCCGTGCCCAGAGCGCGGTGTCGGCGGGCAGCGCCGGATCAGGCTCGACCCCGGCGCGCCGCGGGCGGCCGGCGAGGATCCGCGCGCCCTCGGCAGGGTCGAACCGCTCGTCGCCGTGGCCGACGAGGTCGATCGACGCCACGAGCTCGCCGGGATCGACAACAACGGAGACCACGTCGCCGTCCTCGAGGCGGCCGAGCGGGCCGCCCTCGAGCGCCTCCGGGCTGACGTGCCCGACGCACGGTCCGGTCGAGACGCCCGAGAAGCGCGCGTCCGTGATCAGCGCGACGCGGTTGCCGAAGGGCAGGAACTTCAGCGCTGAGGTGATCTGGTAGGTCTCCTCCATGCCGCTCCCAAGCGGGCCGCGGCCCGCGAGCACGATCACCTGGCCGGGCTCGATCGGCGCCGCGGCGCCGGGTAGCCCCTTGATCGCGGCGACGACGGCACGCTCGCTCGTGAAGAACCTGACCGGGCCCGTGAGGCGGTAGACACCGTCCTCGTCGAGGGCGCGCGGGTCGAGGGCCGTGCTCTTGATCACACTGCCGCCCGGCGCCAGGTTCCCGGACGGGAAGCAGATCGTCGAGGTCATCCCCTTCGCCCGCGCGCGATCGGGCGGGCAGATCACGTCGTCCGGGTCGACGCCGTCTGCCTCGCGGAGCCGCTCCCGCAGGCGCGCACGCCGCTCCCCCGCCTCCCACTCGTCGAGCAGGTCGTCCAGGTCCGGCCGCTGACGGTCGTCGCCTTCACGTTGAGCAAACCGAGCCGCCGCAGGTGAAGCATCACCTCGGGCACGCCGCCCGCAAGGAACACGCGCACGGTCGGGTGGTGCTCCGGGCCGTTTGGGAGCGCGTCGACGAGGCGCGGCACCGCGCGGTTGACGCGGCGCCAGTCGTCCACGGTCGGCCGGCGGAGGCCGGCCGCGTGCGCGATTGCCGGAACGTGGATCAGAAGGTTGGTCGACCCGCCGAAGGCGGCGTGGACGAGCATCGCGTTCTCGACGGCGTCGTCCGTGAGCACGTCGCCGAGCGTGCGGCCGCTGTGCCACTGCTCGTGCACGGCCGACGCCGTGCGCCGGGCGACGTCGAGCCACACCGGCTGCCCCGACGGGGCGAGCGCCGCATGCGGCACCGTGAGGCCGAGCGCCTCTGCGACCACCTGGGCGGTGGCGGCCGTGCCGAGGAACTGACAGCCGCCGCCCGGCGACGCGCACGCACGGCAGCCGAGGTCGGCGGCCTCCTCGAGCGACACGAGCCCGTGCGCGAACCGCGCGCCGAGCGTCTGCACGGCGCCCGCGTCCTCACCACGCCGCGGCGGCAGCGTCACTCCGCCCGGCACGACAGCGCCCGCGAGCTCCGGGAACGACGCGACCGCCATCGTGATCGCCGGCAGGCCCTTGTCGCAGGTGCCGACGCCGATGATCCCCCGGCGGTTCGGCAGGCTCCGGACGAGCCGCCGGAACACGATGGCGGCGTCGTTGCGGTACGGGAGCGAGTCGAACATCGCCGTCGTGCCCTGGCTGCGTCCGTCGCACGGATCGGAGACGTGCGCCGCGAACGGGAGGCCCCCGAGCCGGTCGAGCTCGAGAGCCGCCTCGCGGACGAGCAGGCCGACCTCCCAGTGGCCGGTGTGGTAGCCGAGCGCGACCGGTGTGCCGTCGTCGGCGCGAACGCCGCCCATCGTCGAGAGGACGAGGAACTGATCGCGTCCGACCTTCGATGCCTCCCAGCCCATGCCGGCGTTCTGCGAGAGACCGAAGACGTCGCCGGACGGCCGGTCGCGCAGCAGCTCCGGGGTGAGCGGAAGCAGGCCCGCCGGGCCGGCGGCGGCGGTCTCGACCTCGTAGAGGCTCTCGTCGCCCACGGCAGGCCTGCTCCGGAGCTCGCTCAGTTGTAGCGACCGAGGTCGCGCGCCGTCTCGCACATCAGCTCGATCAGCCCGGGCTTCGCGTGGAAGATCTGCCCGGTCGAGCGGAGCACGTAGCCGCCGCCTCCCATCGCCGCCGCGAGACAGCGCTCGACCTCCTCGCGCACCTCGTCCGGTCCCGCCTCGTTGAGCAGGTGCTCGTTGAAGCCGCCGAAGAGGCAGACGCGGTCGCCGATGCGGCGCTTCGCGTCGGCCAGGTCGACGTCTCCCGAGGAGCGGTCGGAGGTGAGCGTCTCGATCGCATCCGGGCCGGTGTCCGCGATGTCCTCGAGCAGAAGCGTCGCACGGCCGCAGTTGTGGAAGCTGACCAGGTACCCCGCCTCGTGCGCGGCCTGGACGCACTCGGACTCGTACGGCTTCATGAACTCGACGAAGTGGTCGCGGGCGACGCCCACGCCGGTCCACGTCTCGTTCATCGAGATCGAGTGGATCCCGGTCTCGCCCAGACGCCGGTAGAAGCCCTTCAGCCAGTCGGCGCAGAACCGCATCAGCTCGTGAACGAAGGCCGGCCGGTCGTAGATGTCCATCGACAGGTCGACCAGCCCGCGGATCTCGGCCGCCATGTCCCACGGGCCGATCACATGGTGCAGCCACCAGGCGTCGTCGCCCACCTTGTCGACCATCCCCTTGAGGACGGTCATGTCGTAGAGGTCGGCGGACGGGAAGTGCCGGAGCGCAGGAAGCTTCTTCTCCGGCTCGTCGCCCTTCAGCAGGAAGTCGTGGCAGGACGTGCCGAAGCCGTCCTCGGTGCGATAGGAGTAGTCGAGATCGCCGTCCGGCGTGCGGATGCGGTGCGAGTGCTCCCGCCAGCCGTCGCCCTGCGCGGTGACCTCGAAGGTCTCGACCCAGGTGTCGGTCTCGAACGGCCGCGGGAAGAGCATGCGCGGCCAGATCTCGTGCTCGCCGATGTGCTGGCTGTACGTCGTGATCATCGGGTCGAGCCCGAGATCCTGCTGCATCTTCACGATCGACCCCATCGGGTCGTCGATCCACCAATGGAGCATGTCGTACATCGACTTGTCCGGCGGGCGGAGCTCCTTGATCAGCGGCAGCCCGAGCCAGCAGTGAACCGGCACGCGATCGGGGGTCCCCCGTTCGAATGCGATGCGGGTGCGCTCAGCGGTCTTCACGTTCGATCTCCTTTGCGATGCGTGGGTTCCGGTTGGCAGTTGTCGTCGTCATCTCGACAAGGCCGCAGCGGTTGGCCTCGGTGCGGAGGCGCACCATCATCGACGTGATGATGCGCGCGGCCTCGTCGCCGTCCCGCCGCTCGAGGGCGTCGACCAGATCGGCGTGGGTGGCGAAAAGCTCGTGCATCGTCTTCTCCGACTCGGCGGAGCGGATGAAGATCGCGATCATCTCGCGTACGAGCCCGCGGAGGTCCGCCAGCGCGGCGGCGAGCAGGCAGTTGCCGGCGGCATCGGCGATCGCCTCGTGCAACGCGAGGTCGTGCTCGGCAAAGGCCTCGGGGTCGTCGATGCAGTTCACCATGCCGGCGAGCGCGTAGCGGAGGCGCCGCAGGTCGTCCTCGGTGCGCCGGTCGGCGGCCAGGCGAACGGTTGCCCGTTCCACGACCTCACGCGCCTCGATCGCCTCTCCGAGGGCGTCGAGCTCGGCCGGCGTCGGCCCGCTTGGACTGAACGAGGTTGGCACCTTGGACCCTTCCAGGCACTTCGGTAAAGTCCCATAAGCCGGGACTGAGGCAGAACGGTAGCCAGTAGCAAACCAGATTTCATACGCGTTTGCCACAATTTGGGTACCATGATGCGGCACCATGGAGAGAATGACGGTGAGTGGCCCCCGTTGACGCCGGCGGCGGAGAACGGCGCACAGGCGATCGACCGCGCGGCCCGGATCCTCGTGCAGCTCGTCGAGAGCGACGAGGCGGTGACGCTGACCGGCCTGATGGCCGAGACCAACCTGCCGAAGTCGACTGCGGCCCGCCTCCTGCGTGCCCTCGAGCGGAACGGCCTCGCGCAGCGGCGGACGGGCGGCGGCTTCCGCCCCGGCCCGGTGCTCGTCGAGTACGCGCGCCGCGATTCCGGCGTCGGCGACCTGGCGACGCTCGCCCTGCCGTTCCTCGAGCGGCTCGGTCGCGCCACCGGCGAGACGACGAACATCGGCATCCCCACGCCGGCAGGCGTCGCCCGGCTCGCGCAGGTCGACAGCCGCCACCCGCTCGGCGCCGGCAACTGGGTCGGCGACCGCATTCCGATCCACGCGTCGTCGCTCGGCAAGGTGTTCATGGCCTTCGGCGCCGCTCAGCCGCCCTTCGGGCGGCTGGCGAAGCTCGGCCCCAGGACGATCACGAACATCGCCGACCTGCTCCACGAGCTCGAGTCGGTCCGCCAGTCGGGTGTCGCGACGACCTGGGACGAGCTCGAGCAGGGCCTCTGCTCGGCCGCGGCGCCCGTCCGCGGCGCACGCGGCACCGTGCTGGCGGCGATCTCCGTCTCGGCGCCGACGGTTCGCACCACACGGGAGCGCCTGGCCGAGCTCGCGGCGGAGGTCGTCGCGGAAGCCCAGGCGCTCACCGATCACATCCGCCTCTACCGACCAGGAGACCCAAGAGCATGACTCCCGACGAGATCCTCCAGAAGCTGTACGACGAGACGCTCGTGGGCAACAAGCCCGCCGTCGTCGAGCTTACCGAGCACGGCATCGACGCCGGCATGGCGCCCGAGCGGCTGCTCTTCGACGCGCTCATCCCCGCCCTCGAAGAGGTCGGTGCACGCTTCGAGCGCGGTGACTTCTTCGTTCCCGAGATGCTGATCTCGGGACGCGCGATGACCGGCGCACTCGACCTGCTCCGCCCGCTGCTCGTTCAGACCGGCACCGAGACGATCGGCACCTTCCTCATGGGCACGGTCAAGGGCGACGTGCACGACATCGGCAAGAACCTCGTCGACATCATGCTCGAGGGAGCCGGCTTCAAGGTGGTCGACCTCGGTGTGCAGGTGGCGCCGGAGACGTTCATCGAGGCGATCCACGAGCACCGGCCCGATGTCGTCGGCTTCTCCGCATTCCTGACCACGACGATGCCGATGTTCAAGGTCAACATCGACGCGATCGAGAAGGCGGGCCTGCGCGACGAGGTCGTGATCCTGGTCGGCGGCGCGCCGGTGACCCAGGAGTACGCAGACGTCGTCGGCGCAGACGGCTATGCGCCGGACGCCGCGAGCGCGACGAAGCGGGCCAAGGAGCTGCTCGCCGCGCGCCGCGCCCCCGCGGCCGCCTGACCCAGGACGGGGGCGGCCCGGCGCGCTGACGGGAAACGGTCGCCGGGACCGCCCCCCTGTTCCGATTTCCATACGAGAGACGAGAGAGGAACCAATGCACACCGTACTGAGCTCCCGGTCCAGGCAGGTCGTGATCGGAGCGGACCAGCCGTTCTGCATCATCGGCGAGCGCATCAACCCGACCGGCCGAAGGCTCTTCGCGGAGGCGCTCCGGGCCGGCGACCTCTCCGGCGTCGTCAAGGACGTCGAGGCGCAGGTGGCGATGGGCGCCCACGTGCTCGACGTCAACATGGGCGTGCCGCTCGCCGACGAGGCGGAGCTCCTGCGGCGTGCCGTCATGCTCGTGCAGGAGCACACCGACCTGCCGGTCTGCATCGACTCGTCGGTGGTCGAGGCCCTGGAGGCCGGCCTCAGCGCCTATGAGGGGAAGGCACTCGTCAACTCCGTCACCTGCGAGAGCGAGCGGCTCGAGCGCGTCCTGCCGATCGTGAAGGAGCACGGTGCCGCGATCATCTGCCTGACCAACGACGAGACCGGGATCCCGCAGACGGTGGCGGAGCGGCTCGAGATCTGCGCGCGGCTCGTGGACATCGTCCACGGCCGTTACGAGATCCCGCTCGAGGACATGGTCGTCGACCCGCTCGCGATGACCGTCGGCGCCGACCCGAATGCCGTCGTCACGACGCTCGAGACGATCTCGGCGATCCGGGACACCTACGGGCTCAACATGACGCTGGGCGCCTCGAACACCTCGTTCGGGCTTCCCGACCGGCACAGCCTGAACGCAGCGTTCCTGGCGATCGCCTCGTACGCCGGCTTGACGAGCGCGATCATGGATGCACGCACCGTGCAGACAGTGACGGCGTGCCGCGCGGCGGACATGTTGCTCGGTCGCGACGAATGGGGCTCCGCGTGGATCGCTGCGCACCGGAAGGCGCAGGCGGCGCTGGTGTGACCAGCATCGTCGAGCACCCCGACCGCGAGGAGGGCGCCGCCGATCCGCCCTCCCGGGTCCTCCTCCGCTTCGAGCCTGCGGGCACGAGCGTGCGCGTGCCCGCGGGTGTCGCCGTCTTCGACGCTGCGTCATGGAACGGGATCGCCATCGACTCGACGTGCGGCGGCCACGGCACCTGCAAGAAGTGCAAGGTGCGGATCGCCGACGGCGCCGCTCCGGCGACGCCCCTCGACGCCCGCGCCTTCGGAGAGGTCGAGCTCGCCGAGGGCTGGCGGCTCGCGTGCCGCGCGCTCGCGCACGACGACCTGGTCGTCGACGTCCCGCCGCTGCAGACCCGCCCGAAGGCGGCAACCGTCGGCGTCGGACGACAGGTGATCCTGCGGCCGGCGCTGCAGAAGAGGTACGTCGAGCTCGATGAGCCGACGCTCGCCGACCAGCGCACCGACCTGGAGCGACTGCGCGATGCGGTCGACGACCTCGAGCTGCAGGTCGATGCGGGCGTGCTGCGACGACTCCCGCGCGTGCTGCGCGAGAGCGGCTACCGGGTCACCTGCGTCGTCGTCGACGATCTCCTGCTCGACATCGAGCCGGGCGACACCAGCGGGCGGTTGCACGCGATCGCGTTCGACCTCGGCACGACGACCGTCGTCGCCACCCTGCTCGACATCCGCACCGGCACGCCGGTCGCCGTCCGCTCGAGGCTGAACCGGCAGCAGCCGTTCGGAGCCGACGTGATCTCGCGGATCTCGGCGACGATGCTCGACCCGGAGGCGCTCGGACGGCTGCGCGAGCTCGCGGCGGCGACGCTGCAGGAGCTTGCCGACGAGGTCTGCGTCGAGGCGGGCATCGACCCGGCGGAGGTGTACGAGGTGGCGCTCGCCGGCAACGCGACGATGACGCAGCTGGTGCTCGGGATCGATCCGGAGCCCGTCGGCGTCGCGCCGTTCATCATGGCGACGCGCACGTACCCGAACCTGCCGGCCGCCGAGCTCGGGCTGCAGCTCCATCCGCGCGCCCGCGCCACGCTCTTCCCCGCGCTCGGCGCCTATGTCGGCGGCGACGTCGTCGCCGGGCTGCTTGCGACCGGGATGACGCGCGACCGCAGGTTGCGCCTGTTCATCGACGTCGGCACGAACTGCGAGATCGCCCTTGGCTCGGCCGAGCGCCTGCTCTGCACCGCTGCACCGGCAGGCCCTGCCTTCGAGGCGGCGCAGATCCGCTGCGGCATGCGTGCCGCCCACGGCGCGATCGAGACGGTGCGCATCGAGGACGGTGTCGTCGAGCTCGGCGTGATCGGCGACGTCGAGCCGGTCGGGCTCTGCGGTTCGGGCCTCGTCGACGCCGTCGCCGAGCTCGTCCGCACCGGTCTCCTCGATCCGAGCGGCCGGCTCGTCTCGGGAGAGGTCGCCGAAACGCTCGCGCCGGAGCTCGCCCGCCGCCTCGTCGTCCGGCCGGACGGCGAGCGTGTCTTCGTCCTCTCGGGCGTCCCGGACGGCGAGCACCTCGAAGGGGCCGTCTACCTGTCCCAGCGCGATGTCCGCGAGCTGCAGTTCGCGAAGGCCTCGATCGCCACCGGCTGGCGGTTGCTGGTGGAGGAGCTCGGCATCGACCAGTCGGAGATCGAGCAGGTTCTCCTGGCCGGCTCCTTCGGTTCCTACCTCTCCCCCGCCGCCGCGGTCCGCATCGGCCTCGTGCCGCCGCTCGCGCTGACGCGGATCGTCTCCGCCGGGAACGTCGCCGGCGAAGGCGCCAAGATGGCGCTCCTCTCGCTGCAGGAGCGGCACGCCGCAGAGGCGATGCTCGGCGACGTCCAGTACGTGGAGCTCTCCGACCGCCCGGACTTCAACGACCGCTTCGTCGAGCAGCTCGCGTTTCCGGTTCGCTAGAGGGAGTCCACGTCACGCGGCTGAGGTGGGCTGCGACCCCACGGCTTGACTTGCACCATCGGCGGCTCTTGCTCCCGACCATGGATATCTGTGTATTGGCGAAGATTCGTCATCTCTTGTCCAGTAGCGCTCTTACGGGAGCTCAGCAGCTGAAATTGAGATATCGTTGCAAGACCATGGGGCGATTCTTCGAGGTTGCGGCCACAGATCGGTGTCCTGTTCCGGGTGGGTCTCCAGTGATTCGAGCCGGAGTCGCCCGGTGAGAGCCACGAATTCCTTATGCGGCATGGTCTTCTCGAACCGCCGCCGAGACATGCGCATATCTTGGCTTTCGTCGCGTCTTGGAAACCCGACAGCTTTTGGCCCCCTCGCAGCTCGTCTTGAAGCTGTCGAGTACAGGGTCGTCGATCTTGGAGGTGCTCGTGCCGGCCGGATGGATCGTGGAACGACTCCCGCCGCCGCAGCCTGCCGCGGAGAGGACAATGAGACCCACCACGATCAGAGTCGGCCGCACCACGTCGAGATCACCACCTCACAGCCTCACCGCTGGATCATCGGTCTGAGATCGTGCCCGCAGGTTCATCGTCAGCCCTATCACGCGATGTCCCGAGGGACATCCGCGTTAGCTACGGGCAGATGGACTGCCACGGCAAGCTGCACGTGATCGTGAGGATGATTGAGCGGCGGGGGTGGGATTCGAACCCACGGACGACTTGCACCGTCAGCGGCTTTCAAGACCGCCCCGTTCGACCGCTCCGGCACCCCGCCCGGGGCCGCTAACGCTACTCGGTAAGCTCGGTGGAGGTGCCCGAGCTGTGGATTCCGGTTCCCGAAGGGCCGCACGAGGCGCTTGTCGAGCGCGTCGGCAAGACGATCGCCCGCTTCGCCGAGGAGAAGGGCGTCGAGCGGCCGCTCGTCGAGCTCGAGCTGGCAGACGGGGCGCGCTTCTCGCTCGACCGGATCGAGCCCGAGCCGGGCTTCGGCATGGTGACGATCCACGTGCACTCCGAGCACGACGCCGAAGCGCCGGAGGCCCTTGTGATCCCCCTCGGGACGATCCGCCGGATCGAGCTGCGCAGCCGGCCCGACGCGCAGACGGGCCGGTTCGGCTTTACCGTGCCGCCGGCGAGGTGACGTCCGCGCCGAGGCGCGAAGGCGCACCGAAGTCGACGAGCGGTGCGGGGACGGCAACCGAGCCGTCGGCGTCCTGGAAGTTCTCGAGGATCGCGATCATCGCGCGCGCGGTCACCGCGGTGCCGTTCAGCGTGTGCACGTGCTCGAGTCGCCCGTCGCGGCGGAAGCGGATCCCGAGCCGGCGCGACTGGTAGTCGGTCGTGTTCGACGTCGAGGTGATCTCGCGGTAGCGGCTCTGGCCGGGGAACCACGCCTCGATGTCGTACTTCTTCACCGCGGATGCGCCGAGGTCGCCCGCGGCGATGTTGAGCACGCGGTAGGGCAGCTCGAGCTCCTTGACGAGCTCCTCCTCGATCTCGAGCAGGCGCTCATGCTCGTCGCGCGAGCGCTCCGGCTCGCAGTAGACGAACATCTCGACCTTGTCGAACTGGTGGACACGGAACATCCCGCGCGTGTCCTTGCCGGCCGCGCCCGCCTCTCGGCGGAAGCACGTCGAGAATGCGACGTAGCGGAGCGGCAGGTCGTCGAGCTCCTCGCCGCCGTGGAACGCGGCAGCCGGGACCTCGGAGGTGCCGGCGAGGTAGAGGCCGTCCTCGGGCGCCTCGTAGTAGTCGCCCTTGTCCGACGGGAAGAAGCCGGTGCCGTACATGGCCTCCTCGCGCACGAGCACCGGGGGCAGCAGCGGCACATGGCCCTTCGCGACGATGCGGCGCAGCGCCCACTGGTAGAGCGCGAGCTCGAGCAGCGCCACGTCGCCGACCCGGTAGACGAACCGTGACCCGGAGACCTTTGCACCGCGCTCGACGTCGATCCACCCGTGGGCGGCCGAGAGATCGAGATGGTCGCGCGGCTCGAAGTCGAAGCTCGGCGGCTCGCCCTGCAGCCGGACGGTGACGGCATCCTCCTCGCGGTCGCCGTCGGGCGTGTCGTCGGCGGGCGGGTTCGGGACGCGGTCGAGCAGCCCCTGCAGCTCCTGCTCGGCCTCGGCGAGATCGCGCTCGAGCGGCTGAAGGCGCTCCTTGACGGCGGTCAGCTCTGCGAGCTGCTCCGGCGTCGGCTTGCCCTTCAGCTTCGTCCGGGCCCGCAGCTCCTCGACCTCGGTCTGCAGCGCCCGCTTGCGCTCGTCGGCCGCGAGCAGCTGGTCGAAGACCTCGGCCGCCCCCTTGCGGGCGAGCGCGGACCGATAGCCCTCGGCGTCGGCACGGGCTGCTCGCAGGTCGATCATGCGCTCAAGTCTAGGAGCGCCTCGAGCACCTGCGCCACGCCGTCGTCCTCCGCGGAGGGGCAGACCCACTCGGCGACCGCCTTCACGCGCTCGTGTGCATTGGCGACCGCGATCCCGAAGCACGGCCACTCGACGAGCTCGACGTCGTTCTCGCCGTCGCCGAACGCGATCGTCTGCTCCTTCGTGAAACCGAGGTGCGCCGCCAGGAAGTCGAGCCCGTGCCCCTTCGTCACGCCCGCGTCTGCGAACTCGAGGAAGTGTGGCAGCGACTTCGAGATGTACTCGCGGTCGCCGAAGTGCGCCTTCAGCCGCGGCTCGAGCGCGTCGAGCGCCGCCGGGTCGCCCACCGCGACGAGCTTCGTCGGCGGCTCGGCGAGCCAGTCGAGCAGGTCGCCGACGACGTGGAACTCGATCCGGTTCAGCCGCGCGTACGACCGCGCCTGCTCGGTGTCGGTCGCGACGTAGAGCTGGTCGTCGACGTAGACGTTCGGCGAGTAGCCCTCGTCGGCGAGCAGCGAGATCGTCTCGCGGGCGAGCTCGAGCGGCAGCGGGTGATGGGAGAGCCAGCGGCCGTCGGCGTCGGCGACGACTGCCCCCTGGTAACAGATGACGGGCTGATGCAGCCCGGCGGGTGCGAGCGCCTGCCGGATCGACCGCACCATGCGCCCGGTGACGACGACCACGTGGAGCCCCGTATCCTCGGCCCGACGCAGGGCCGCGATCGTCCGCCCGCTGAGCCGTGCGTCCCAGGCGAGCGTGCGGTCGAAGTCGGTCGCGACGACACGGACGTCGCGCGGGAAGCCCTGCGGGAGCTCGATCAGCCGTTCGGGTTGCCGCCGGTCGACTTCACGACGAATGCGGCGACGTCGGCGATCTGCTTGGTGGACAGCTGGGTCGAGAAGTTCGGCATTGCCCCGGCACCGTGCGTGACGCGCTCGATCACGAGCGAGAGCGGCGGCTTCGCCTGGTCGAGGTTCGGGCCGACGGTGCCGTGCGCGTTCGCGGCCGCAAGGGTGTGGCAGCCGACGCAGCCGGCGCTCGTGAAGACCGCCTTGCCGGCGGTCGGGTCGCCGTTCTTGTACTTCGCGGGCACGGATGCGGTCGGGGCCGTCGGCACGGTCCCGACGACGGTCGTCGGCAGAGGCCCCACGACCTTCTCGCCCGGCTTCGACGAGCTGCAGCCACTGGCAACGCCGACGAGCGCGGCAAGGGCGACGGCGAGCGGGACGATGCGGCGACGCACGCGGGCGAGTCTACACAGCGGCCCACCTGTTGATCAGGGGTTAAGCGCAGGCGACACGTCGACCCGCCGACCTACAATCCACAGCATGAAACGCAAGTCTTATGGACGCGACGCAGGCCTCACGCTGCGGATGATCACGACGACGGCCCTCCTGGGGCTGCTCTACGTGATCTTCGCCGTCGTCCTCTTCAGTGTGCTGAACGTCGGCCTCGCCCCGATGCTCCTGATCGTGATCGGGCTCGCGTTCTTCCAGTACTACAGCTCCGACAAGCTCGCCCTCCGCGCCGCGGGCGCCAGGGTCGTCTCGCGTGAGGAGGCGCCGCAGCTGCACGACATGGTCGAGCGGCTGTGCGCGATGGCCGACCTGCCGAAGCCGCGTGTCGCGATCATGGACACGCCGGTGCCGAACGCATTCGCGACGGGCCGCTCGCCGAAGCACGCCGCCGTCTGCGTCACGACCGGCTTGTGGGAGCGTCTCGAGCCGAAGGAGGTCGAGGGCGTCCTCGCGCACGAGCTGTCGCACGTGGCAAACCGCGACGTCCTGATCATGACCCTCGCGAGCTTCTTTGCGATGCTCGCGGCGATCCTCACGCGCGTCGGGCTCTACTCGGGCATGTTCGGCGGCTACGGCGGCGGACGGCGCAACAACAACAACGGGCCACCCGTGTGGCTGATCATCCTCGTCGTCTCGATGGTCGTGTACGCGATCAGTTTCATCCTGATCCGGACGATCTCGCGCTACCGCGAGTACGCAGCCGACCGCGGCTCGGCGCTGATCACCGGCGCACCCGAGTATCTGATGAGCGCGCTGCAGAAGATCTCTTCTCAGATGACCTTGATCCCGAACCGCGACCTGCGGCAGGTCGAGGGCATGAGCGCGTTCTTCATCATCCCGGCACGCGCCAAGACCGCGACGGCCGAGCTCTTCATGGATCACCCCCCGCTCGAGAAGCGGATCGCCGCACTCGCCGAGATCGCCCGCGAGATGGGCCGCCCGGTCGCGTAGCCGCAGCGTGGGCCTGCGCGACGTCCTCTTCGGACGCAAGAAGCTCTCCGAACCACGCGAAGACCGGCTCTTCGCCCTGACGACCGCGGCGGTGACGCTGGAGACCGAGCTCGGCCTCACCACGTCGGGAGCGGCGGCGATCTCGTTCAAGCCGCAGTCGTCGGGCGAGTTCCGGAGCGCGTTCGACGACGTCGACCAGCTGCTCGAGGCGGTCGCGCAGCAGTCCGGGTCGAAGATCGAGCGCAAGAGCGACGAGTACGGCTTCGACTGGATCGTCGTCGACGATCCCGACCTCGAGGACCTCGTCACCACGGCCCACGCACTGGCCGACGAGCTGACCGCCAAGGGCTTCGGCTCGCAGCTCCTGGCGGCGATCTTCCGCTTCAAGGGCGGCGAGCATCCGGTCTACTGGATTTACGGATTCAAACGCGGGGCATATTGGCCATTCGTGCCTATCGGCGACCAAAAACGAGACAACGCGACCGAGCTCGAGCTGAAGGCGAAGCTCGAGCGGGAGCTGCCGATCGAGCAGGACTTGACCAGGTGGCTCGCGATCTTCGACGCTCCGGTGTAGCGCTCGCGGCGATCGTCGCCGTCTCGACGCTCCTCCATTGGCTGGCCGGCCGGCGCCTGCCCGGCCCCTGGATCATGCCGGACGAGGCGATCTACGCCCTGCGCGGCCTCGCCCTCTGGCAGCACGCGTCACTCCCCGTCCTGCACGGGCAGGGGGCGGGCTACAGCATCGTCTACCCGATCCTCGCCGGGCTTCCGCTCGCCGTGTTCTCGATCGCCAAGGGGTACGCGGTGCTGAAGGCGGTGCAGGCGCTCGTGATGTCGCTGGCCGCGGTGATCGTCTTCGTCTTCGGCCGGCGCGTGATGTCCGACCGGTACGCGCTCCTCGCCGCGGCACTGACGGTCGCCTCTCCTCTTCTCCTCTACTCGGGCTTCGTGATGACCGAGGTCCTCTACTACCCGCTGTCGACGCTCGCCGTCCTGGCTGTCGCGCGCGCGGTCGAGACGGCCCGCGGCCGCGACCAGGCGCTCGCCTTCGCCCTGATCGCCCTGGCGATCGCAACCCGCACGCAGGGAGTCGTCCTCGTCGGGGTGTTCGCGGGCGGCGTGCTGCTCGAGGCGGCGTTCGCCCGCTCGACCCGCCGCCTGCGCCGCTTCTGGCCGGTCTGGCTCGTGCTGGTCGCCGCGGGTGTGGCGGCCGCGGCCGCCCCGGGCCTCTTCGGCGCGTACGCCGGAACGCTGTCGGGCGGGTATCCGCTCGAGGCTTCGCTGCGGCTCGTCTACTACCACCTCGCCTACGCCGCACTGATGGTCGCGGTGGCGCCGTTCGCCGCCCTCGGGGTGCTGCTCGTCCCGGCGGCCCGCGGACGGGAGTCGAGCCCGGCGGCCCGTGCGCTGCTCGCCGTGACGGTCGTGGCGGTCGTCCTCGTCGTCGTGCAGGTCGGCCTGTTCTCGGCGCGCTACGCCCCGCACCTCCTCGGACGCGACCTCGCATCGCTGCCGGCGCCGCTCTTCCTCGTCTTCTCGCTCTGGCTCGCCCGCGGCGCCCCGCGTCCGCGCGCAGTGACGTCGCTGACGGTGATCGTCGTGCTCGCGATCATCGTCGCCGCGCCGTGGAACACGCTCGTCTCCGACGAGGCGCTTCCCGACACGATGGGCATCGCGCTCGTCCACGATCGAATCTGGGGAACACCGCCCGCCGACTTCCTCGCCGTCGGCGTCGCCGTGCTGCTGCTCTGGTTCCGCTTCGGGCCGCCCCGCGTGTTCCTGCCCGTGCTCTGCTCGCTCGTGCTCGGGACGCTCGTCGTCACCTCCGTGCTCGCCTCGAACGAGGTGGCGTCGAAGGTGCGCTTCGATCACGCGTCGCTCGTCGGCACGCCCGCCGACTGGGTGCAGCGTTCGGTCGCTGCACCGGTCGCGTACCTCTTCAACGGCGACCTGGGCTCGTGGAACGTCGTCTGGCAGCAGCGATTCTGGAACCAGCGGATCACGTCGGTGGTGGCGCTCGCACCGTTCTCGGTCCCCGGCCCGCACGCGGTGAACCTCGTGACCGTTCCCGCCGACGGGCGGCTGCCGATCACCAACCGGTACGTGATCGCAAACGACACGGTGACACTCGCCGGCACGCCCGTCGCCCACCAGGATCGCGGCGACGAGCAATACGGGCTCACGTTGTGGCGGGTAAGCGACGCACCTCGAATCTCGATGGTGGAGCACGGGTTCAAGCCCAACGGCGACATCCTCGGCACGGCGAGCGTCACGGCCTACGGCTGCGCCGGCGGGCAGCTCCAGGTGACGCTCCTGCCGAAGGCGACCGACGACGTCGAGATCGACCTCGACGGCAAGCCTGCGCTCCGGGCGCACATCGGCGGCCTCCAGTACTGGAACGGGACGGTGGACGTCCCGCCGGGCCACCGGTCGACGAGCTGCAGCTTCCGGATCCGCGGCGGCCTGCTGCTCGGCTCGACACGGGTCGTGTTCGTGCCCGCCTCCGGTTAATCGGGCCCGACGCGGACGAGCATCTTGCCGATGTTGTCGCCGCGGAACAGCCCGGCGAACGCCTCGGGAACGCGCTCGATCCCGTCGAGCACGGTCTCGCGGTGGGCGATGCTCCCGTCCGCAACCCACGGGCCCACCTCGGCGAGGAACTGCGGGAAGAGCGAGAAGTGGTCGGTGACGATGAAGCCCTGCATGCGCAGTCGCTTCGTGACGAGAAACGAGATGTTCCGCGGGCCTGGCTCGGGCCGCTCGTCGTTGTAGCGCGCGATCTGACCGCAGCCGATGACCCGGCCGAACGGGCGCAGCGCGCCGATCGCCGCCTCGAGCTGCTCGCCGCCGACGTTGTCGAAGTACACGTCGATCCCGTCGGCGAGCGATTCCTTCGGCTCCGTCGTGCGGTAGTCGAACGTCTCGATCCCGAGCGAGCGCAGCCATTCGACCTTCTCCTCGGAGCCGGCGCTGCCGATCACGCGCAGGCCCTTCAGCCTGGCGATCTGCACGGCGATGCTGCCGACCGCGCCCGCCGCCCCGGAGACATAGATCGTCTCGCCCGCCTGCACCGCGCCGATCACGGTCAGCCCCACCCAGGCCGTGAGGCCTGTCATGCCGAGCACACCGAGTGCGGTCGACGGCGGAGCAAGACCCGGGTCGAGCTTGCGCAGCGAGTCGCCCGGCGCGACACCCTGCTCGCGCCAACCGAGCCTCGACAGCACCCAGTCCCCCTCGACGAAGCCGCCGCTCCGCGAGGTGACGACGCGTCCGACGGCGCCGCCGTCGATCACATCGCCGATCGCGTACGGCCCGACGTACGTGCGGATGCCCGCCATGCGGCTCCGCATGTACGGATCGACCGAGACGAAGACGTTCCGCACGAGCACCTCGCCGTCGGCGGGCTCGTGCGGCTGCGAGTCGCGGAGCTCGAAGTCGGATGGCCGCGGCAGCCCTGCGGGCCGCGCGGCGAGCACGATCTCGCGGCTCACGAGGCGGCGACGCCGCCCGGCACGAACCCGTCGCCGGACAGGAGGTCGCGAGCCTCTTCGAGCGAGAGGTCCTCGGGCGGGACGACGGTGTCCGACGGCATGAGCTCGTCGTCGCCGAGCTTCGTTCCGCCCTGCCTGACGGCCTCGGCCAGCGCCGACAACCCGTCCCACAGCGCGCGCTCGTCGCCGGCCTCGACGGCGCGGATGATCACGTCGTCGAGCTCGTTCAGCCGGTCGACGATCTCGTCGGGAACCCGGTACTGGCCTTCGCCGAGCAGCCGGACGATCACGACGCCGCCTCCTCGCCCTCCTTCGCAGGCGACGGGGCGTCGGCGGGCGGCTCGACGGCGGCGGCGCCGCCCTCGAGCTCCTTCGGCGCCTCGCCCTCGCCGAGCTCCGCCTTCATCTTCGCGAGCTCGTCGTCGACCTGCGTGGACTGCGAGATCTGCTTGAGCTGCCGGTCGATGTCGTCACCGCTCGCCGTGTAGTCCTCGAGTGCGCCCGAGGCGGTGAGCTCCTCGACGGCGTCGGCGCGCGCCTGCATCTGCTGCGTCTTGTCCTTCGCACGCTCGATCGCGAGGCCGACGTCGGCCATGTGCTCGCCGATGCCGGTCGCCGCCTCGCTGATCCGCACCTGGGCCTCGGCGGCGTTGTACTGGGCCTTGATGACCTCTTTCTGCGTGCGGAAGGACTCGACCTTGGCCTGAAGCGTCTTCTGCCCCTCGATCAGCTTCTGCTGCTGGGCCTCGAGCTGCTGCCCCTGGGTCATGATGTCGCCGAGCTGGGCCTCGACGGCCGCCTTCCGCGCCAGCGCCTCGCGCGCCAGGTCCTCGCGGTTTGCCTTGAGGGCGTCGCGCGCCTGCCCGTCGAGCTTGTCGACCTGCTGCTGCATCGACGTGTACTGCAGCTCGAGTCGCTTCTTCGCCGTCGTCACGTCGGCGATGCCGCGCTTGACGTTTTGCAGCTGAGTCAGCTGCTGCTCGTAGGAGTAGTCGAGCGTCTCGTTCGGGTTCTCGGCGCGGTCGAGCGTCTTCGAGAACTTCGATTTCACGATCAGGCTCATGCGGGACATCAGGCCGGGCATGCGTGGCTCACTCCTCAGTCTTGTCGGGTGCCGTTAGCCTAACGGCATGGAGCTCGTCGACCCGAGGATCGAGAGCTATGCCGAGCGGGTCTCTGCCCCGCACGAGCCCCTTCTGGCGGAGCTCTCCGCCGCCTCGAACGCGGCGCTCGGGCAGACATCGATGCTCACCGGGCCGGTCGCGGGCCGGTTCCTCGAGCTGCTCGTCTGGTTCGGGCGGCCGCAGCGGGTGCTCGAGATCGGCACCTTCTCGGGCCATTCCGCACTCGCGATGGCGGCGGCCCTCCCGGACGGCGGCCGCATCGACGCCTGCGAGCGCGACCCGGAGCGCGCGGCGTTTGCGCAGGAGTGGTTCGACCGCTCTCCCTACGGGTCGAGGATCACGCTGCACGTCGGCCCGGCGCTCGAGACGATCAGGCGCCTTGAAGGGACGTTCGACTTCGTCTTCCTCGACGCCGACAAGCCCGCCTACGTGGACTACTACGAGGCTGTCCTGCCGCGCCTGTCCGAGCGCGGGCTGATCGCCGTCGACAACACCCTCGCAAGCGGTCGCGTGCTCGACGGCGAGGCCGCCGTCGCGGCGTTCAACGAGCACGTCGCCGCCGACCCACGCACTGCGCAGGTGCTGTTGACGGTCCGCGACGGGTTGACGCTGATCCGCCGCGTCTGATCCGGCATGCGCAAGGTGGCCGTGATCTCGAGCGCGAGCGGGAACGGCAAGACGACACTCGGGCGCGAGCTGGCGCAGCTGCTCGACGTCCCGTTCCTCGAGCTGGACGCGCTCGTGCACGGCCCGAACTGGACCGAGACGCCCGACGACGAGCTGCGGGCGCTCGTCGAGCCCGTCGTCGCCGGCGACGGTTGGGTGATCGACGGCGTCTATCGCGGCAAGCTCGGCACGCTCGTCCTCGACGCCGCCGACACGATCGTGTGGCTCGACTTACCGCTGCGCGTCTGGCTGCCGCGGCTCCTGCGGCGGACGTTTCGCCGCGTCCGCCGGCGCGAAGAGCTCTGGAACGGCAATCGCGAGACGTTCAAGGACGCGTTCTGCGGCCGCGAGGCCCTCGTGCCGTTCGCGTTGCGCCAGCACTTCCGCCGGCGGCGCATCTATCCCGAAGAGCTCGCGGGCCTGCCCGTCGTCCGGCTGCGCACTCCGGCAGAAGTCGACCGGTTCGTCTCCGTCGCGTCGATGGTCTAGGCTGACCCTGTGGGCAGGCGCCTGATTCCCCTCGTCGTGCTCGGCACGCTCGTCGTCGCGCTGGCGGCGGCCTGCGGTGGCAGCTCGAAGTCGGCCGCGACGACGACAACGACAGCGACGACCACCGCGTCGTCGCCGACCACGACGGCGTCGTCGGGAGCGTCCGCGGTGCCGAGCTTCGCCTCGTCGAAGAACTGCCGTCAGCTCGAGGCGATGGCGTTGAGCGTCGCCAAGTCGATCACGCCCGGCTCTGGCGCGAACGTCGACCCGAAGAAGTACACCGAGGTGCTGAACGCGATGGCCGCTGCCGCGCCCAGCGAGATCAGGAGCGACTTCAAGACCTTCGCCGCGGCATATTCGCAGTTCGTCGACACGCTCGAGAAGAGCGGCTATCAGCTGGGCTCGGCCACGGTGCCGACCGCCGCACAGCTCGCGGCGCTGACGAACGCCGCAAAGAAGCTCTCTGCCCCCAAGGTCAAGCAGGCCGAGCAGAACCTGAGCGCCTGGGGCCAGAAGAACTGCAGCGCCGGCTGAGCCCGCTCTAGGCCTCCGCGGCGCGCCTGATCGTCGCCCGTTACGAAGTGACGTACTCCGGGCGGCTCGAGGCCTACCTGCCCGAGTCGACGCGCCTGCTGACGCTGAAGGACGACGGCTTGGTGCTCGTCCACGCCGACGCCGGCGGCTACAAGCCGTTGAACTGAGCACGCGACCCGCCGAAAGCCGCATCTGTCCGACTTTGGATCGTCAGTCGGGAACCTGCTCGATGACATAGATGCGCCCGTCCGGCGCGCGCACCCAGAACCAGGCCAACTCGCCGAGACCCGGATCGCCGAAGGCCTCCGCCGCCCAGACCGGCTCGTTTACGACCTCGAGACCGGCGGCCTGCACCTCGGCGAGCGCCCCTCGGACGTCGTCGACGACGAATGCGACGACGAAATCGGCCTCGTCCGGGATCATCCGAATGTCGTTGTGCTCCGGCGCGTACACCTCGACGAGATCGCGCCGATGCGTGGGCAGGCGCTGGAAGGTCACCGTGTCACCCCGACCCGCGGGCTCGAGCCCGAGGACGTCGCGGAAGAAGCGCGTCATCCCCTCGACGTCCTGCGTCCGCGTTCCGATGTAACCGATTCGCTGGACCCGCACGCTGGGCGGAGCCTACTCGGCGACCCTTCGCCATCCGACAGCGAGCCGGTCTCCAACCTCCATGCCGACACCGACCGCGCCGATCACACCGTCGACCAGCCACCTCACGTCGTAGCAGTCGCCTGTCCTTTCGATCTCCAGGTCGTACTCGTCGGAGAACTCGCCGTTCTCGTGGAAGTAGCGAATGCGGTAGCGCCCGGCGAAGCCTTGCTCCGGGCCGCCGGTCGCCTGACCCGTGCCGCCCCACGCGTTCTCGTACGACCACCGCGCATCGAGAGTTCCCGCCGCCTCGCCCCTCGCATACAGGGCGAAACCGATGTTCGATCCTTTCATCGACCCATCCTCCCGCAGAAGAGCCCAGGACATCAGCCTGTCCGAAAGGGACAGTAATGTCCTCGCCTCCATGCGCCTGATCGTCGCTCGCTGCGAGGTCTCCTACACCGGCCGCCTCTCTACGCGATTGGCCGAAGGCGTCCGCCTACTGATGATCAAAGAGGACGGAACGGTCATGCTCTGGTCGGACGGCGGAGGGCTTTCCGTAAAGCCCCTGA
>CAWGPJ010000006.1:0-13914 GCA_963824455.1 uncultured Thermoleophilia bacterium | reverse complement strand
CTTCTGGCGGCGCCTCAACCGTCTCGTATTCTTCGGCGCGATCGAGGAACGGCTTGATGAGGTCGATCGGCGCCGGGAAGATGATCGTCGACGTGTTGCCGGCGCCGAGCTCGAGCAGCGTCTGCAGGTAGCGCAGCTGGAGCGCGATCGGGTGCTCCTCGATGACGATCGCGGCGTCCTTCAGCCGCTCGGCCGCCTGGAACTCGCCCTCGGCGTTGATGATCTTCGCGCGGCGTTCGCGCTCGGCCTCCGCCTGCCGCGCCATCGCGCGCTGCATGCCGGCGGGGATCTCGACGTCCTTCACCTCGACGATCGAGACCTTGATGCCCCACGGGCCGGTCGCGCCGTCGATGATCTCCTGCAGGATCGCGTTGATCTTCTCGCGCTCGGAGAGGAGCTCGTCGAGCATGTGCTGGCCGAGCACCGCGCGCAGCGTCGTCTGCGCGATCTGCGACGTCGCGACCATGAAGTTCTCCACCTGCACGATCGCCGCGTTCGGATCGACGATGCGGAAGTACGCGACCGCGTTCACGCGCACCGGCACGTTGTCCTTCGTGATGACTTCCTGCGGCGGGATGTTGAGTGTGATCGTGCGCAGGTCGACCTTCACGAGCTGGTCGACGAGCGGGATCTTCCAGACGATGCCCGGCCCGCGCGGCGGCGTGAGCAGGCGTCCGAGCCGGAACATGATCCCCCGCTCGTACTCCCGCATGATCCTGACGAAGCCGAGCATGACTCGATCCTACTCCTATCGACGCACGGTCAGCTCGAGGCCCTGGATTGCCTCGACCTCGACCGCTCGCCCGGGACGAGCTCGCTCGCGTCGTCCGCATGTGCGTGCCAGAGCTCGCCGTTGACGTAGACGAGGCCGGGCGCCCGCACCTCGCCCGTCCGCCCGACGATCGACTGTGGGCCGACCGTCACGGGCAGCCGCCGCGCGGCGAACCCCTTACCGAGCGCGAACGCCCAGAAGGCGGCGATGGCGCTCCCGATGCCGACGATGAGCCATGTGTTCGTGTGGTACGGCGCCGGCTCGTTCTGGAAGAGGAGCGCCATCCCGAAGCCGAGCGCGACGAGCCCGCCGACGGTCAGCGCGCCGTGCGTCATCGCGTGCAGGTCGATGACGAGGAGGGCGACGCCGAGCAGGATGAGCGCCACACCTCCCCAGCTCGGGTTGAGGATCGAGAACCCGTACAGCGCGATGACGAGGCTCACCGCTCCGAGGGCGCCCGGAAGGACGATGCCCGGGTGCAGCACCTCGAAGATGAGGCCGACGATGCCGGCGAGGAAGAAGATGCTGATGAGGTTCGGGTCGATGACGGTGTTGAGCAGCCGCGTGACGAACCCGGGCTTGACGGTGTCGATCTGCGCGCCGGCGAGATGGAGCGTGTACGGCCGCTGCGCGTCCTTCGTCCGGTAGCCGTTCAGGCGGTTCAGGAGCGCAGGCAGCGTCGGCGCGATCATGTCGATGACGTTGATCTTCAGCGCCTGGCTCGCCGTGAGGTTCGAGGCGACACGCACCGCCTTGCTCGGCCACGCCGTGTTCCGGTGATGCGCCTGCGCGAGCGCCGTCAACGAGGCGACCGAGTCGTTGATCACCTTCCGGCGCAGGTCGGAGCCGATGTTCTGGCCGCTCGAGTCGATCGGCGTCGACGAGCCGATGTTCGTCGTCGGTGCCATCGCGAGCACGTCCGCAGCTTCCGACACCCACACGCCGGCGGACGCCGCGCGCGAGCCGTTCGGCGAGACGTAGACGATGACCGGCAGCTTCGCGTTCAGCTCGGCGTTGTAGATCTTCTTCATCGAGGTCGAGAGGCCGCCCGGCGTGTCGAGCACGATCACCGCCGCGTCGTAGTGGTCCGACGCGGCCCGCGAGAGCTCGTGCGTGAGGTAGCCCTGCGTCACCGGGTTGATGTCGAGGTCGGGCCCGAACGTGATCGCGAGCACCCGGGGCTTGGCGGCAGCACCGGCAGTCCCGGCGAGGATCAGGGCGACGAGCGCGGCGAGCAACGTGCGCTTGGCCACGATCTTCAGGATACGCCGCACCAGGCGTCGTAGCCGCTGCTCGAGCTCGAGGAGGATCGCGGCGAGGAGCGGTGCGCGCGCCAGCTCGCGGCCGAGCTCGACCCGGAGGGACGTCGGCGGCTTCACCGTCTCGACCGGCAGCTCGTCCTCGCCCTGGTTGACGTTCACCCCGATGCCGAGGACGACGCGCCCGCTCGCCGCCTCCGGGAGGATGCCGGCCACCTTGCGGCCGCCGACCATGACGTCGTTCGGGTGGAGCACGGACGCCTCGACGGGCAGCGCGGCGGCGACCGCCTCGCCCGCGAGGACGGAGAGCTCGGCCCACACGGCGACCGGCCGGGCGGGCCGGAGCAGGACGGAGAAGAGCAGCGCCTGCCCCGGGACGTCTTCCCAGACCCGTCCCAGTCGCCCGCGTCCTTCCGTCTGGTGGTCGGTCGCAACCGTCGCCCCTTCGGGGTCCCCGTCCGCGAGCAGGCGCTGCGTCGACTCGCATTCCGGCACGTGGCGGTACGGCTTGCCGAGTCGTCCGCGCAGGAGCGGGAGCACGATCTCGGGCGAGAGATCCGACACGCCCAACTAGACTAGTCGGGCTGTGAAGGCCATCCGGCAGCCGTTGCGCCCGCAGGCCGCTCCTGTCTACGAGAAGTTGAGCGACCCCATTCTCGTGAGGCGGGCGAAGGACGGCGACCGGCTCGCGCTCGAGGAGCTCTGCGGGCGCCATGCTCCCCGCGTCGAGCGGCTCGCGCGGCACATCCTCCGTGACCCCGAGGATGCCGGCGACGCGGCCCAGGAGGCGCTCGCGAAGATGTGCGTCCGTCTGCACCAGTTCCGCGGCGACGCGCAGTTCTCGACGTGGCTGCACCGGCTCGTCGTCAACACGTGCCGCGACGCGGCGGAGCGGCGGGCCGCGCGGGTCACCGAGCCGCTCGACGACGAGATCCGCGCCGGCACGACGGGCGACCCCGTCCGCGCCGCCGGCATGGCGGAGCTTCGCCGCGAGCTGTGCGACTCGCTCGCAGAGATCTCGCCGCGCCAGGCGCAGGTGGTCGTGCTCAAGGACGCGATGGGCTACTCGTTCGAGGAGATCGCCGAGGCCGCGGGCATGCCCGTCGGGACGGCCAAGTGCCACGCGCACCGCGGCCGCAGCCGGATGCGCGAGCGGCTCGAGGACAGAGTCGCTTGAGCTCGCCTCGGGCCCCGTTCGGCCGGGACGTGATCATGGAGCTCATCCCGCACCGCCCGCCGTTCCTGCTCGTGGACGAGATCGTCGAGCTCGAGCCCGGCAAGCGCGTCGTCGGTCGCCGCGAGATCCGTGCCGACGACTGGTGGTTCGCGGGCCACTTCCCCGAGCGGCCGGTCATGCCCGGCGTCCTCACGATCGAGGCGATCGCCCAGGCCGGCGCCGTCGCCGTCCTCGCCGACGAGGCCAACCGCGGGAAGATCCCGTTCTTCGCCGGCATCGACAGCTGCCGCTTCAAGCGGATCGTCGAGCCGGGGGACATCCTCACGCTCGAGTGCGAGTTCGTCCGCGTGCGCGGCCCGATCGCCAAGGGCGAGGGCCGGGCGAGCGTCGACGGCGAGCTTGCCGCCGAGGCGGTTCTGACAGTCTTCGTCGGCGAATGATCGGAACCGCCAGGGAGGGGCTCGAGGTGTCCATCACCGGGCTCGGGTGCAAGGTGCCCGACCGGGTGGTGACGAACGACGAGCTGTCGCAGCTCGTCGACACGTCGAACGAGTGGATCATGGAGCGGACGGGCATCCGCGAGCGCCGGATCGCCGCGCCTGAAGAGGCCCTGTCCGACCTCGCGCTCCCGGCCGCCCGCGACGCGCTCGCGCAGGCCGGGCTCGCGGGGAGCGACGTCGACCTCCTGATCGTCGCCACCGTCACGCCCGACATGGCCTTCCCGTCGACGGCTGCGATCCTCGCCGACGCGCTCGGCGCGGTGGACGCGGCCGCGTACGACCTCTCCGCCGGCTGCACCGGCTTCATGTACGCGCTCGCACAGGCCTACGGCATGCTCGCCGCGGGCCTCGCCAGGCGGGCGCTCGTCGTCGGCGGCGACGTGCTCTCCCGGATCCTCGACTGGGACGACCGCTCGACGGTCGTCCTCTTCGGCGACGGCGCCGGGCGCGGTCGTGCTCGAGATCGTGCCGGAGCAGGGCTTCCTCGGCTTCGAGCTCGGCGCCGACGGCGGCGGCGGCGAGAGCCTCTGGCTGCCCGGCAGCGGCTCGCGGATCTTCGAGGATCCGGACCGGCACGTGAAGATGAACGGCCGCGAGGTGTTCAAGTTCGCGACGCGGGTCCTCGTCCAGTCGGCCGAGGATCTCCTCGCGAAGTGCGAGGCCACGATCGACGACGTGGACGTCTACGTGCCCCACCAGGCGAACGTCCGGATCATCGACCACGCAACCCGCAAGCTCGGCGTCCCGTCTGAACGAGTGGTGATCAACGTCGACCGGTACGGCAACACCTCCTCGGGATCCATCCCGCTCGCTCTGGCCGATGCTGCCGCCGACGGAAGGCTTCGGCCCGGCCAGCTCGTACTCATGACGGGAATGGGAGCCGGGCTAACCTGGGGGAGCGCGCTCATGCGCTGGACGATGGAGAGTGCTGCGGCATGACCAAGATCGCGTTCTGCTTCCCGGGCCAGGGCTCCGTCGAGCCCGGCATGGGCCGCGACATCGCCGAGGCGGTGGCCGAGGCTCGGAGCGTGTACGAGCGCGGCAGCGCCGCCGCGAGCCTCGACCTCGAACGCCTCTGCTTCCACGGCGACGCGTCGGAGCTCCTCGACACCGCCGTCCAGCAGCCGGCGCTCGTCGCCACGTCGCTCGCCGTCCTCGCTGCGATCCGGGCGCGCGGGATCGAGCCGGACTACGTCGTCGGCCACTCCGTCGGCGAGTTCGCCGCTCTCGCGGCCGCGCGGGCGATGACGGAGGAGGAGGCGATCGAGCTCGTGCGCGAGCGCGGCATCGCGATGGCGGAAGCCGCCGCGCGCCACCCCGGGTCGATGGCCGCGATCCTCGGGCTCGAGGACGAGGTCGTCGAGACGCTCTGCCGCAAGATCCTCGGCGTGTGGCCGGCGAACTACAACTGCCCCGGGCAGATCGTCATCTCGGGGGAGAACGACGCCGTCGACGAGTGCTGCGAGCTCGCGCAGGAAGCCGGCGCGCGCCGCGCGGTGAAGCTCAAGGTGTCGGGTGCGTTCCACTCGCCGCTCGTCGCGCGCGCCGCCGACCGGCTGCGCCCGGCGATCGACCGCGTGAAGTTCCAGGAGCCGGTTGCGCCGTTCATGTCGACCGTGACGGCGAGGATCGAGTCCGCGCAGCGGATGGCGCCGCTGCTCGTCGACCAGCTGACCGCACCCGTGCGTTTCACGCAGGCCGCGAGCGAGCTCGTGCGCGAGGGCGTGCGCACGTTCGTCGAGGTCGGTCCGGGCAACGTGCTGTCCGGGCTCGTGAAGCGCATCGACCGGAGCGTGAAGACGGTGTCGGTGAACAGCCTCGCCGCGCTCGACGAGCTCCACAAGGTGCTCGCCGCCGAATCGTCGTGAGCTTCGCCTCGCTCGAAGGGAAGACGGCGCTCGTCACCGGCGCGTCGCGCGGCATCGGCCGCGCCATCGCTGCGGAGCTTGCGCGTGCAGGAGCGTCCGTCGTCGTCGGCTACCGCACCGGCAAGGACGAAGCGGACGCGCTCGCGGCGGAGATCGGCGGCCGCGCCGTGCAGGCCGACGTGTCGAACGCCGACGACGCGAAGCGGCTCGTCGAAGAGGCAGGCGACCTCGACATCCTCGTGAACAACGCCGGCCTGACGCGCGACGGCCTCCTCGCGCGCATGTCCGACGACGACTGGCGCACCGTGATCGAGACGAACCTCTCGTCGGTCTTCTACACGTGCCGCGCCGTGTGCCGGCCGATGATGAAGAAGCGCGCCGGCGCGATCGTCAACGTCTCCTCGATCGTGGGCGTCCACGGCAACTGGGGTCAGACGAACTACGCCGCCTCGAAGGCCGGGATCATCGGCTTCACGAAGTCGCTCGCCCGCGAGCTCGGCAGCCGGAACGTCCGGGCGAACGTCGTCGCCCCGGGCTACGTCAAGACGCAGCTCACCGAGGTCCTGCCCGAGGAGGCGACCGCGGCGATGCTCCAGAACACCCCGCTCGGCCGGCTTGGAGAGCCGACGGACGTGGCAGGCGCGGTACGCTTCCTCTGCTCCGACGAGGCCTCGTTCATCACAGGCGAGGTGCTGCTCGTCGACGGCGGAATGGGAATGTGACCACCGACAACGGTTCACTCAACGGGCGACGCCGCGTCGTCATCACCGGCCTGGGCGCGCTCACGCCGCTCGGCCTCGACGTTCGCTCGTCCTGGGACGCCCTGATCCGCGGCGAGTCCGGCGCGGGGCCGATCACCCACTTCGACGCCTCCGAGTACCCGGTCACGTTCGCGTGCGAGGTGAAGGACTTCAACCCCTCGGACTGGATCGACCACAAGCAGGCCCGGCGCATGGACCGGTTCGCGCAGCTCATCGTCGCCGCTGCGCGCCAGGCCGAGCAGGACTCGGGCCTCGACGTCGCCGCGGAGGCCGACCGCGTCGGCGCGGCGATCGCCACCGGCATCGGCGGGCTGACGTCGTTCCAGGACTGCCACGACACGCTTCGCGACCGTGGGCCGGACCGGGTGAACCCGTTTGCGATCCCCGCGATCATCCCGAACATGGGCGCCGGCTGGGTGTCGATGGAGCTCGGCACGAAGGGACCGCTCGCATCCGAGTGCACCGCGTGCGCCGCGTCGAACATGGCGATCGGCGACGGCACGGACGCGATCCGCCTCGGCCGCGCCGACGTGATGTTCTGCGGCGGCACCGAGGCGGCGATCAACAAGGTCGGCATCGCCGGCTTCGGCGCGATGCGCGCTCTCTCGCGCCGCAACGACGATCCGAAGCACGCGTCGCGCCCGTTCGACCTCAAGCGCGACGGGTTCGTCATGGGCGAGGCGGCCGCGGTGCTCGTGCTCGAGGAGCTCGAGCATGCGCGTGCGCGCGGCGCGAAGATCTACGCGGAGATCGGCGGCTACGGCGCGTCGGCGGATGCGAGCCACATCACCGAGCCCGACCCGACCGGAGTGAACCCGGCACGCGCGCTGAAGATGGCGATGGCGGACGCCGGCGTCACCGCCGACCAGGTCGACTACGTGAACGCGCACGCGACGTCGACGCCGATCGGCGATTCGAGCGAGACGCGCGTCATCAAGCTCGCGCTGGGCGAGGAGGACGCGCGACGCATCGCGATCTCGGGCACGAAGGGCGCGACGGGCCACTGCCTCGGCGGCGCGGGGGCGATCGAGGCGCTGTTCACGACGCTCGCCGTGCACGAGGGCATCCTGCCGCCGACGATCAACTACGAGTACGAGGATCCCGAGTGCGATCTCGACTACGTGCCGAACGAGGCACGCAAGGCAGACGTGAACGTCGCGATCAACAACTCCTTCGGCTTCGGCGGCCATAACGCCTGCGTCGTCATCCGTCGCGCCGAGTAGCCTCACGCCGTTGGACGAGCTCGTAGTCGTACGCCGCTCGCGGCGAGCGCGACGCTGGACCATCGACGTTCCGTGGGGCGCGCCCGCGTCTCTCACCGTGCCCGCGGGGATGCCCGACGCAGAGATCGACCGCGTGTTGCGCGAGCACCGCGACTGGCTCGCGGAGCAGCGCGCGAAGCAGAAGCCGCGGCTCGGCCTCGATGCGCGGCGCATCTCGGAGCTCGAAGGGCGGCGCGCGGCGCGCGAGCTCGTCCGCATGCTCGTCGACGAGGAGGCGCAGGCGCTCGGCGTCGAGGTGGCGCGCATCACGATCCGCGACCAGCGCACGCGCTGGGGATCGTGCTCCGCGACCGGGACGCTCTCGTTCAACTGGCGGCTCGTGCTCGCCCCGTTCGAGGTGCTCGACTACGTCGTCGTGCACGAGCTCTGCCACCTGCGCGAGGCGAACCACTCGCGCCGCTTCTGGCGGCTCGTCGAGAGCCGCCGGCCCGACTGGCGCGACCAGCGCGCCTGGCTGAACGAGCACGGCCCCGAGCTGCTCGCATTCAGGCCGGCGGCTCCGCCTGAGATACGCGTCCGAGCCGTCGAGCCAGTCCTGCCGCGGCGGGTTGAAGATGTCGACGTCGAGCGTGTCCTCGAGCGCCTCCGCCTCGTGCGGCAGGTCGCGTGGGATGCAGAGCACCTCGCCGGCGCCCACGTCGACGATCTCGCCGCCGTCGCCGCCGAGCCGGAACCGCAGCCGTCCCTCGAGGATGTACGTGAGCTGCTCGTTGTGTGCGCAGTGCCTCGGGATGACGCAGCCCTTCTTCAGGTAGACGTGCGCGATCATGAGGTCGCCGCCCGTGACGAGGCGGCGGCTCAGTAGCGGGTTGAGCTCCTCGCGCGGGAGATCGTCCCAACGATGATGCTTCGCCTGATCAGCCATGATGCCGAGTATGGACCGCTGGGCGACGTTCGACTGCTACGGCACGCTGATCGACTGGAACGGCGGGATCGGCCGCGAGCTCGAGCGGCTGTTCGGCGCCGGCGAGTCGGCGCGGCTCCTGCACGCGTACCACGAGGTCGAGCCGGAGGTGCAGCGCGAGGATCCGACGCGGACGTATCGCGACGTCCTCACGCAGACGCTCGTCCGTGTGGCGCAGCGCGAATCTCTGCCGCTACCCGCCGGCGAGCACGACGCCGTCGCCCGCTCGCTGCCGGCTTGGCAGCCGTTCCCGGAGGTGCGCGCTTCGCTCGAGGAGGCGCGGTCGCGCGGTTGGAAGCTCGCCATCCTCTCCAACACCGACCGCGACTACATCGACGCGTCGATGGCGACGCTCGCCGTCCCGTTCGAGCTCGCGATCGTTGCGTCGGAGATCGGCTCGTACAAGCCCGCGCACGGCCACTGGGACGCGTTCTTCGCGCGAACGGGCGCCGAGCGCGCGGGCCACGTGCACGTGGCGGCGAGCCTCTTCCACGACGTCGTACCCGCGCGCGAGCTCGGCCTGAGGACGATCTGGATCAACCGGCTCGGCGAACAGCCCGAGCCGCAGCCCGACGTCGAGCTGCACACGCTCGGCGGCCTCGCCGACGCGCTCGACTCGCTCGTGCCGTGAACGTCCGTCCGATCGACCCGGACGCCGACGTCGACACGGTCGTCGCGATCGTTCGAGCGGACGAGGAAGCTCTTCGCGGCCGCCCCTCGCACGTCGAAGGGGCCGACGTGCGCATGTGGTGGACGCGGACCGATCTCGAGCGCGACTCGTGGCTCTTCGAGGACGACGGTCGCGTGGTCGCGGCCGGATGGGGCGGCCGCGAAGGCGAGGCCGGCGAGTTCGCGGGCGTCGTCGCGCAAGGAGCGAAGGGCCGCGGCCTCGGCTCGCTGCTCGTCGAGCGCGGCGAGGCGTCGGCGGCGGAGAAGGGGGCCCGGCTCGTGCGGACGTGGGCGCCGCCCGAGGACGCCGCTGCCGCCTCCCTCCTCGGCGGCCGGGGCTACCGCGAGGTGCGCCGGTTCTACGACATGGCGATCGAGCTGGAGGCGAGCCGGCCGTGCCTGCACTCCAGGCGCCGCTCGTCCTCGAGACGTTCCGCGAGGAGGACGCCTCCGGATTCCACGCGGCGATGATGGAGTCGTTCCAGGATCACTGGGAGTGGCACGGCTCACCGTTCGACGAATGGTGGACGCTCCGCCACGACGACGACCACTCCCTCTGGTTCCTCGTGCGGGACGGCGACGAGATCGCCGCGATCGTTCGAAACGAAGCGCGTGAGGCGGGCGGCTACGTCGGGCTGCTCGGAGTCCGGCGCCCCTGGCGCGGCCGTGGGCTCGGCAAGGCCCTGCTGCACCGGACGTTCGCGGAGTTCTGGCGGCGCGGGCTCACGCGCGTCAGCCTCGGCGTCGACGCCGACAGTCCCACCGGTGCAACGAAGCTCTACGAGCGAGTGGGGATGACCGTGGACAGCGCGACGGTCGTCTATGAGAGGTCGCTCGCATGAGCCTGCTCCGCGCGAAGTGCCCGACGTGCCGTGCCTTCACCGCGGTCGCCGTCGGCAACGACTACGAGTGTCATTCGTGCGGGCGGACGTTCGCCGCCGGGCTCGTCCGCGTGCCGCGTGCATGGGGTGACGGAGGCGAAGAGATGATCGAGGCCGCCGGCCTGCCGCTGAACTATCCGGAGGCATCCGTCGTCGAGGAGGACTCGCTCGTCGCGCAGACGCTCGCGGTCGCGTCCGACCTTCCGGCGCGCCCGCTCGTCCTCGGCGGCTGCTGCTGCTCGCATATCGGCGCGGTCGAGGGGCTGGCGGCGCGGCACGAGCGGCTCGGCGTCATCTGGCTCGACGCGCACGGCGACCTGAACACGCCGCTGACGTCGCCGTCCGGGAACGAGTGGGGGATGCCGTTGCGGATGCTCCTCGACGGGGCGCGGTCGAGGCGCGCGACGTCGCGCTCGTCGGCACGCGGAACCTCGACCCGCCCGAGGTCGAGTTCATGGCTGCGGCCGGCCTCGACGCCGACCTCGACCGGGTGCTCGGCGGGGTGTCCGCCGTCTACGTGGCCCTCGACTGCGACGTGCTCGATCCCGGCGAGATGACCGTCTTCATGCCCGAGCCGGGCGGGATGACGCTGGCGGCGGTCGAGCGCCTCCTCGGCGAGATCCGCGGCCGGGCCACCGTCGCCGGGGCGGGATTGACCGGCCTGGCGCCCGATCCGGCGAACGTCGAGCCGCTCGAGCGGCTCTGCGCCGCCCTCGGGTTCTAGCTCTGGCGCAACCTCCCGGCGGCGAGGCCGGTCTAAGCTAGCGCCGTGGCCAAGATCGATGTCTCGATCGAGACCGACGACAAGCCGGCTCCACCGCCGAAGCACCCGAACACCTGCCCGAGCTGCCACTCGCACTACCGCGACGACGAGCTCGAGCGCGCGCTCTGGGTGTGTGCGCAGTGCGGCCACCACTTCGCGATGCGCGCGCGAGCGCGGATCGCGTCCCTCGTGGACGAAGGATCGTTCACGGAGGAGTCGGCCGATCTCCACTCGGAGGACCCGCTCGGGTTCTTCGACCTGCGCCCGTACACCGAGCGGCTCGCGGAGGCCGAGATGTCGACCGGCCTCGCCGACGCGATGATCATCGGGCAGGGAACCATCGAGGGCCGCGGCTGCGAGCTCGCGGTCATGGACTTCGCCTTCATGGGCGGCTCGATGGGGAGCGTCGTCGGCGAGAAGTTCTCCCGCGCCTGCGACGCCGCGCTCGAGCGATCCGCGCCGCTCGTCTCCGTGACGGCGTCCGGCGGCGCGCGCATGCAGGAGGGGATCCTCTCGCTCATGCAGCTGCCGAAGACGATCGCCGCCGTCGAGGACCTGCACGACGCGGGCGTGGCGATGGTCTCGGTCATGGCGCACCCGACGACGGGCGGGGTGCTCGCGAGCTTCGCGACGCTCGGCGACGTCCTCCTCGCCGAGCCGGGCGCGCTCATGTCGTTCGCCGGCCCTCGGGTCGTGCAGGAGCTGACGCGCGAGAAGCTCCCCGACGACTTCGGCCGTGCCGAGCAGAACCTCCGCTTCGGCCAGATCGACGCGATCGTCCCCCGACCGGAGCTTCGCGCCACCGTCGCGCGGCTCCTGAGGCTCTTCGATGCCCCCGTCTGAGCACGAGCTCCGTCTCCGCGAGCGCCTGAGCCGCCTGCGCAGCGTGCCGCTGCTCGGCGGCGCGAAGCTGTCCGGGGAGCTGCAGCGCCTCCAGCGCCAGCTCGACCGGATCGGGGAGGAGCCGACCGGCGACGACATATGGCGCTCGGTCGAGCTCGCGCGCCATCCCGACCGGCCGTACACGCTCGACTACGTCGAGCGGATGCTCGACGACTGGTTCGAGCTGCACGGCGACCGCTCCCGCGGCGACGACGCGGCGATGATCGCCGGCATCGGGAAGCTCGACGGGCGGACCATCGTGCTCGTCGGGCAGCAGAAGGGTCGCGACATCCACCAGCGCACCGAGCGCCGCTTCGGCATGTCCAACCCCGAGGGCTACGCGAAGGCGATGCGCGCGATGGAGCTCGCCGACCGCCACGGCTTCCCTGTCATCTCGCTCGTCGACACGCCGGGCGCGTACCCGGGCGTGAACGCCGAGCAGCACGGACAGGGCAGCGCGATCGCCGCCTCGCAGGCCGTCATGGCCCGGCTCACCGTCCCGACGGTCGCCTGCGTCATCGGCGAGGGCGGCTCGGGCGGCGCGATCGCGATCGCTCTCGCCGACCGCGTCCTCATGCAGGAGCACGCCATCTACTCCGTCATCTCGCCGGAGGGCTGCGCCATGATCCTCTGGCGGGACGCCGGCGAGGCGAAGAAGGCCGCCGCCGCGTTCAAGCCGGACGCCGCCCACTGCCTCGAGCTCGGCGTCATCGACGGGATCGTCCCCGAGCCCCGCGGCGGGGCCCACGTGGACTACCGGGAAGCGGCCACGATGCTGAGCGAGTCCCTCCGGGAGGCACTCGACGAGCTCGTGGACGTGCCGGGGGACGAGCTCCGCCGCCGCCGCCGGGCAAAGTTCCGCTCGCTCGGCGTATTCGCGTAGATTTCTGCAGGTTTTGCGGCCGCCTATCCACAGCGTCCACAGGCTTATCCCCGGTGGGGAACACCAGTCGTAGAAGGTCGACATACGACTCGAGGCCGGTAAAACCGGCCTCGAGCAGCGACCCCCCGCTGGGTGGAGAAGCGAGTCGGAGCCTCCCCCCAGGCTCCGCACCTACTCATCACCGGACTGGCGGTCCCCAAACCTCGCCCGGGCGGCTACAAAGGGTCCGGTGAGCGACGAGCTCCAGGAGTACCGGCGAAAGCGCGACCCGAAGAAGACTCCCGAGCCGTTCACCGGCGGGCGGGGGCGCGAGAAGGCGCCGGTCTTCGTCGTCCAGCGGCATGCGGCCAGAAGCCTCCACTACGACTTCCGCCTCGAACGGGACGGGGCGCTCGCCTCCTGGGCGGTGCCGAAGGGCGTGCCGCTCGAGCCGGGCGTCCGCGCCCTCGCAGTGCACGTCGAGGACCACCCGCTCGACTACGCCGGCTTCGAGGGCGAGATTCCGAAGGGCGAGTACGGCGGCGGGACGGTCGAGATCTGGGATGCCGGCACGTACGAGCTCGTCGAGGAGAAGCCGGACGGCGGCCTCACCGTCCGCCTGCACGGCCGGCGGCTCGAGGGCACGTGGACGCTCGTGCCGGCGGCGCTCGACGGGAAGGAGAAGAACTGGCTCATCCTTCGCAAGCGCGACGACGACGCCCCTGCAGGGCTCCGGAACGACTACCGGCCGATGCTCGCGACGCTCGCCGAGCAGCTTCCCGCCGGCGGCGAGTGGCTCTTCGAGGTCAAGTGGGACGGGTACCGCGCGCTCGGGTACGTCCGCGGCGGCGACGCGAAGCTCCTCAGCCGAAACGGCAACGACCTCACCGGCCGCTTTCCCGATGTCGCGCGCGCGCTCGCACAGGCCGTCCGCTCCCCCGACTGCGTCGTCGACGGCGAGGTGTGCGCGCTCGACGAACAGGGTCGCCCGAGCTTCTCGGCGATGCAGCAGGGCAAGCCGGGCACGGCGATCGTCTACGCGGTGTTCGACGTCCTCGAGATCGACGGCGCGCCGGTCGTCGACCGGCCGCTGGCCGAGCGGCGAGAGCGGCTCGAGCAGCTGCTCGACCTGCGCGGGAAGACGGTCCAGCTCTCGGCGGCGTTCGACGACGGCCGGGCGCTGTACGACGCGGCGGTCGAGCAGGGGCTCGAGGGCGTGATGGCGAAACGGCCCGGCTCGCGTTATGCGGAAGGCAAGCGCACGCGCGACTGGCTGAAGATCAAGACGCACGGCGAGCAGGAGTTCGTGATCGTCGGCTACACGAAGGGTGAG
>CAWGPJ010000005.1:0-4302 GCA_963824455.1 uncultured Thermoleophilia bacterium | reverse complement strand
AACCCGACGAAGCCCGGCAACTACCGCTTCTCGGCGATGGTCACGCCCTGGGGCGCGAACGGCAAGCCGGTCCCGACGACGCGCTACGAGCTGCGCGGCACGCAGCCCCTTCCCGAGGACGCGGTCCCGAAGCCGGTCTACGACCCCGCCACGAAGACACTGACCGTGACCGGCACGCTGCTCGCCGCCGGCCATCCGCGGGTCGGCATCAACGTCCACATCTTCGGCGGGCAGACGTCGGACTACGCGAAGCAGAAGGAGCTCGGCTACGCGACGACGGGGAGGGGCGGCGCCTACGGCTTCTCGCGCGCCTCGGGGTGCCGCCGAAGTGGGTCTACGCCTACGTCTACCACTACCGCTACCCGATCTGCTCGGGCGCGTCTTCGGCGTCCGCCGGCTGTGCGAGCTCCTCGACCGACGGCGTCGCGACCGACGAGGTCCGCGTGCGCGTCGGCCGCCCCGGCGGCGTAGGCGCTTACTTCACGCGCCGCAGCAGCGTGAGCGCGTGCGCGACGCAGGCGCCGGACGTCGTTCGTCGCCCCCGCGGCCTATGAAGATGCGCACGTTGCCGACGCCCAATCGCGTGCACGCGCTTGCCGTTGATCGCGAGCGAGGTCGGGCCGGCCTTCGCGGCCTGAGCACTGTGGTAGATCGAGACGACGACCGCCGGGTACCAGCTTCCCGACCGAGACGGTGTACTGGACGACGCTCCCCGGGCGACGTGAAGTGCCGAAGGGGCAGGCCGGCGTGCTGGAACGCCAGCACCACGTTCGCCTCGCTGATCGCCTTCAGCTCGCGCACCCCTTTCAGTATGCGGAAGCCGCAGGCCGGCCTCCTCTCCACCTGGACGAAACGCTCGCGAGGAGCTACGATCGCGCCGCGTCGTGGGGGCGGGCCCCAAATGGAGGACGCAGGTGAGAGGAGCCTGCGTCCGGGCTCATGGACCGAAAGGAGCGCCTGATGGTGAGGAACGTGGTCGTCGCGGTGATCGCCGCGGCCGGGCTCGGGATCTACGCGGGGGCAGCGCAGGCCGTCGCGCCGCAGAAGGGGGCAACCCTCGTCGGCACGATCAAGAGCTCCCCGTTCGACATGACGGTGACGGTCAACGTGAGCCCGACCGGGGGGATCTCCTCACTCAGCTACCTCTGCGGCACCGGCAGGGCGCCGACGAAGGTCTACAACGTCCCCCTCGACAGCGCCGGGCACTTCACGTACGAGAGCAAGCTCCAGGACGGAGGATCCTCGGCCACTTCGTCACCCCGACGACGGCGTTCGTCTCGTTGAACTCGGTGGCCTGCGGCGGCGGGAAAGGATCGACGACCCTGCGCATCAAGCAGAGCAACACGGCGCCGGCGGCGTCGACGAAGGGGGGCGTGGCGCCGCAGCCCGGTGCCACGCTGACCGGCACGATCAAGGCCTCGCCGTTCGAGATGACGGTGACGATCAACGTGAGCCAGAGCGGGAAGATCTCGTCGCTCAGCTACCTCTGCGGGACCGGGCGTGCGCCGACCAACGTCTTCGACCTCCCCGTCGACAGCACCGGCCACTTCTCGTACCAGAGCAAGCTCAAGGACTGGACGCTGCTCGGGCACTTCGTGACGCCGACGACTGCCTTCGTGTCGTTGAACTCGGTCGCCTGCGGCGGCTCGAAGGGCTCGACGACGCTGCACCTCAAGACTTGAGCTCGCCGCCCCAGGCGGCCGGGTCGGCGTCCTCGAGCGTCTCCGAGAACGTCCAGTGATGCCCCCACGGGTCGGCGCAGCTCCACTGGCGCTCGCCGTACTCGAACTCGGTCGGCTCCATCAGGATCGTGCGCGCCGCTCGCCCGCGCCCGCTCGAAGTGCGCCTGCGCGTCCTCGACCCGGAGCATCACGGAGTGCGTCGACCTCGCCCGCCCGCGGCGGCACGCGGTCGTGCCCGGACGTCGCCGACGATCAGCGCGCCGTCGCCGAAGGTCAGCTGCGAGCGGTGGTCCTCGCCGATCTGCAGCCCGCTCCCGGAACCCGAACGCCTCCGTGAGCCAGGCGACCGCAGCGCGGACGTCCGGGTAGATCAGGACGGGGATGACCGTCGCGGACGGGATCGAGCGGTTCTGCTTCAGACGGTCAGCTTAGTCAGGCGCACGCGAACCGCTCGGCGAGGGCGGCTTCGACGTTCTCGAGCCGGCGCTTCGACGAGGTCGTCCGAAGCGGGTCGTGGCAGCTCGACGGCGAGGCCGGCCTCCCGCGCCTCCTCCCGCGTCAAGCGCGGCTCGCAACGGCATCGTGGAGCTCCCACAGGTACGCGAGGTCGGCCTCGGCGATCGCGAGAGCGGCGGCCGCGCTCAGCTCCGGCCCGTGCCCGGGGACGACGCGTCCGGGCGGGTCGTGGCGCAGGAGGTCGATCAGCGCCGCGAGCGTGCCGCGGTAGGCCGCCGTCGACGTCGCGAACGGGAACTCGACCGCGGAGAGATGATCGCCGACCGCGAGCAGGTCGAGGTCGCGGCAGCGGAACGCAGTCCCGTCAGGCGTGTGGCCGGGAATCGCCAGCGTCTCGAGGAGAAACGGCCCGGCCTGCACGGCGACGCCGGCAGGGAAGGTGCGGTCGATGCGCGGCTCGCCGGCGATCTCCACCCCGTTCGCCGCTGCCCGCTCGGCACACGGTTGTCGTCTGCGCGCGGGCGAGAACCCGCGCCGCGGTCGCCTCGCTCATCGTCGCAGCCGCGGCAGGGAATGCGGCGATGCCGCAGACGTGATCCCAGTCGGCGTGTGTGGCGAGCACGTGCGTGACGCGGACGCCGAGCCCGCCGGCACGCGAGGCGATCTGCGCCACCTCGCGGGCCGAGACGGCGGGGTCGATGAGCACCCCTTCGCTGCCGTCGGCGAGCAGAAGCGACGAGGTCTCCCAGAGCGTGCTCTCGAATCGCTCGGCGACCATCCGGTGCCGGTCGAGCAGGCGAGCATCTCCTAGTTGGCGACGATGCGCCCCTTGCCGTCGCCCTTGGCGCGGAGGAGCGCATCGTCGGCGCGCTTGAAGAGGTCCTCGGCGGCGTCGTTCGGGCGCAGCTCGGCGACGCCCGCCGAGATCCGAAGCGCCCCGACCTTCTCGACCTTCTGCTGGCGGATCGCGAGCCCGATGCGGTCTGCGAGAGCCTCCGCGTCGTCCCGGCTCGACTCCGGGACGATCACGCAGAACTCGTCGCCGGCGAAGCGGCACGCGATGTCGCTCTCGCGGATCACGCTGCGCATGCTGTCGGCGATCGCGATGAGCACCGCGTCGCCCGCCGGATGACCCAGCCGATCGTTCATCCGCTTGAAGTCGTCGACGTCGAACACGATCAGCGAGAGCGACCGTTCGTAGCGGCGGGCGCGCGCGATCTCTCGGCCGAGGAACTCGTCGAAGAGGCGCCGGTTGTAGAGGCTGGTGAGCGGATCGAGCTCCGCGAGCTCCTTCGCCTCGGTGTAGCGGAGCGCGTTCCAGATCGCCTTCCCCGCCCGGCGGGCGAGGTTCTCGAGCACGTTCTCGACCTCGTCGGAAAACGTGACGTCGGAGCGGGAGATCGCGGCGAGCGACCCGATCGTCTCGCCCTCGGCGCGCAGCGCGACCGTCAGCGCCGAGCGGGGCAGGCGCGAGGTGCCGTTCACATCCTCGAGCCGGTAGCGATAGACGACCTCGAGCGCGCGGAGGTCGGGGTGGGCCGGCATGTGGAGCAGCGTCCGCTCGACCTCGTCGTCGCTGAGTCCGGAGGCGCTCGTGCGCACGCTGCCGTCGGCACCGAGACCGCCCTCGAGCGACACGAGCCCTGCATCGACGCCCGGCAGCGCCACGATCAGGTCGAGCGTCCGCTCGATCACGTCGTTGGGGTCGAGCGAGGCCGCGAGCTCGACCGGAGACGTTGTCAGCTCGGGCCGCGGGGCGGCCGGAGCAGCTGCAGAACCCTGCGCGAGCTGGGCCGTCGCGGCCCGGACGCGACGCTGCGCCCACCGGAGGGTGAGAAAGACGATGACGGCCGCCGCGAGCGCGCACCCGCCGCCGACCGCAATGCCGACAATCGATCCCGTTGTCATGGCGCAGTCAAGCCCATCTGGGCAGGCAACCCCCGTCGTCCCCGGCCCGGGGGATTCCCGGGCCCAATCGCATCATGACACCGAATTTCGCGTCCGCACCCACCCGAAAGCCTTTGCTACCATCAGACCTCGGTTCGGACGCGGTCGCCTACGGGCCCGCGCCGGCCTTTCGTGCGTAACGAGCACATTTTCGTACCCAACGAGCTTTATCAGTCCCATCGGAATCGACCCTGCCTCAGGGCGGATTACGGAGAAC
>CAWGPJ010000004.1:0-312539 GCA_963824455.1 uncultured Thermoleophilia bacterium | reverse complement strand
GCGCCGAGCAGACCTAACGCATCTCAAGGCCGGGTGTAGCCCGACTCGATCTTCCCTGCAACCACGGCGACTCAGGCCCCCAGGCAGGGGTGCGGCGGCGCTCGAGCGAGGCCCGAGCGCCGCGTCTTGAGAACCGGCGCCGCGGGAGGGCCGTCAGCCGACCTGCCCGACACCGCCGACTTCGATGTCGATGTACATCCCCCTGAGCTCGTGGTCGACGGGCTGCTTCACGTCGCAGAAGAGCCTGTACCAGCCGTGTTCCAGTTGGACCTTCACCGTCCTCACGATCTCGTTCGCCGCGACTTCCTGGGGGTTGGTGGTGCTGCACCTGAACACGTCGGGGTTCGACGGATCGTCGTTGCAGATGGGCGTGAGTTCCTGCTCGAAGCCCCGGGCAGGCCCGCAGGGCGTGGTCGAGCCCGGACAGCTTCTGAACTCGAAGTTGTGGGCGTTGAGGGTGTCGTCGACCGTGATCCAGTACGTCCCCGGCCTGAGCCTGAGCAGCCCTGGCACGGCGGTGCCGCCGGGATCCTCGCTTGCGAGCGTCGTGTTGCAGTCCGTGGGCGCCATGGACATCGGGATGTCGTCCCGATTGCAGTAGCCCTGCACGGTCTGGCCGCCGAACGTCGCCTGCATGCAGAACCAGTGGGTGCCCGGCGTCGTCGCAGCGGGCGTCGGTGGGAGACAGAAGGCGCCGTTGATCGTGCGGCCCTGGGCGGACGCGGTCGCGGTCGTGTACGCCACGACGGCGCCGGCGGCGACGAGCGTCAGGGCCAGGACGGCGATGCTGCGCCTGCGGAAGTTGGCCTTGTTCATGGGAACCTCCTCCTCGAGATTGCCTGTTCCCGCATGCACGCTCGACCCTAGGGAGCGCGTCCGCCGCCGGCTACCGTGCCTTCAGGCGGATGTGCGGGGGTGGTACCACACCGCAGCGGCAGGGCTGGCCCGGGAGGCGTCGGACGGCGGCGGAGCTGATAGGGCTCGGGACGATCGAGAGGGGTCGGCTTCGACGAGTGCGAACTCGGCCGGAGCCGCGAGGGGCTCGAAGACGCCGCGCCACTCACGCTCGCTGAAGTCGACGTCCCCGACTGTCCCGTCGGCGAAGGTGAGCCGGAGCCGGTGGTCACCGACCACCCGCTACGTCGACGAACGGGAGCAGCGAGCGGGAGACGATTTGGTCTCCCGCGAGCAGTAGGACGCTGGTCGCCTCGTCGCCCGACCACGAGTACTCCGGCCGACGACCTCGACGAGCAGACGCGCGGCGGGCGCGCCGGCGTTGCGTTCAGCGAACGTCAGGGTGACATGCCGATGACGGCCTCGTTCACCGACGAGAAGAAGCGGTCGGGCCCGATGCGCTGGAGGAGACCGCAGCGCTCGAGGCTCGCGCGGACGTGCTCGCCCGCACGCGCGACGGCGAAGGCGATGTGCGCCCGGTCGAACTCATCGAGGACCGCCATGAGAGCACGTGCGCCGGTGTAGTCGATGTCGGCCATGCCGATCGCATCGAGCACGACCAGGTGCGGCGGGCCGAGCGCGCGCCCGAGAGCGGCGTCGATCTGGGCGCGGAAGTGGACGGCGTTTGCGTACCAGAGCGGTGTTGCGAACAGGACGACCAGCGCCCCGGGCACCTGGGCGGCGTTCTCGGCGCTGCTGAGAGGGGCCCAGCTCGTGGTTCCGGGTATGCGCCCGAGAACGTGCAGTTGCGGTCGGGCGCTGAGGCGTGTGCGGTCGAGGATTGCCAGCGCGACGGCGACGGCGATGCCCTGCTCGACGCCGATGAACGCAACGGCGAGCAGGGTGATCATTGCGAGCCCGAACTCGAGCGGGTCGAAGCGGGCGATCGCGCGGAGGTCCTCGAGCGGGAAGATCCTCACGGCGATGAACAGCAGCACCGCGGCGAGCGTTGCCACCGGAAGGTGCTTCAGCAACCCGGCCGCCGGGATCAGCAGGACGACCGCGGCCGCCGCGGCGAGCCCGGCGGCCTGTGTGCGACCGCCCGCCGCGGCGACGGCGCCGGTACGGGGCGGGCTGCCGTTGACCGGGAACGCCCCGACAAGCCCGGCGGCGATGCTGCCGGCTCCCACGCCGAGGAAGTCGCGGCTGACGTCCACCTCGTAACCGCCGCGATCTGCGAAGGCACGCGTCGTGACGGCCGACTGGGTGACGACCACGAGGGCGACCGCGGCAGCGAGCGGCCCGATGCTGCCGAGCGACGAGAAGGTGAGGCCGCTCAGTCCGAGGTGCGGCGGGCCGTGATCGAAGCTCCCGAGGACGACGACGCCATGGCCCTCGAGAGAGAGCGCTGCAACCAGAACAGTGGAGCCGATCAGCGCCAACAGGGCCCCGGGGATCCGCCGATCGATCCGTTCGGCCATCACGGCGAGCGCGAGCACGCCGAGGCCGATCCCGAGCGCCCAGCCGTTCGTCTGGTCGAGGTGGGTCGCGATCACGCCGATCCGGTGCACGAGGCTGCCGCCGGTAGCGGCGAGGCCGAGCAGATCGGGGAGCTGGTGGACGACGATGATGATCGCGACACCGCCGAGGAACCCGGCGATGATCGGGGCCGAGAGGAACTCCGCGATCCAGCCCAGGTCGAGCAGCCCGACCAGCGCCACGATCACGCCGACGAGCACCGCCAGAATCGCAACCAACTCGAAGTAACGATTGGAGCCCATCGGGGCCAGCCCGGCGATCCCGACCGCGAACAGCGGCGCGATCGTCGAGTCGGCACCGACCGACATCTGCAGGCTCGAACCGAGAAGCGCGAACATCACCGTGCCTGCGACGAACGCGTAGAAGCCGGCGATCGGAGGCATGCCGGCGAGCCGCGACGTGGCGAGCTGCTCGGGCACCACGATCACGAGGAGCGTGAGCGCAGCGAGCGCGTCGGCGGACGCCCACTCCGGCCGGTACCCGCGCAGAGACGAGAACGCCACCAAGCGCAGACGCAGGTGCAGAGCCCGATCCATCGTCTGCACGACGATCAATCATCCCGCACCTCGGTTTGATGCGCGACGACGACCGGCCGCCGCGGCTCGTGGGAGCGGCTGACCCTTTCCCATCAACGCCCCGTCGATCGGATCGGTACCGCCGCCGGCCCCGGTTGGACTCGCTGTGGCGGACGCCCCTCGCATCCGCCACAGCCGCAGTCGCGGCAAAACGTACGACGACGCTCGGACGTTGTCCGGCAAGGGGTCACCGAGATCACTCCATGAGGCAGACTCGGCTCGTGACCACGCAGCCGCTGCGGCTCGACGATCTCGGCGCAGTGCAGTTCGCACAGCTCTGCCGGGAGGCGCTCGCAACGGAAGCGCCGCTCGAGACGAGCAGCCGCGCGTGGGGCTTCGTCGCGTTCGCGCGCGCGGGCGCCGGGAACCCGTTCGGCGGGCGCATCGAAGGGCCGGCGCTCCTGCTCGCCGCCTGGCTCCGCGACGGCGACTCGGACCATGCGGCTCTCCGCCTGCAGCAGATCCTCGCCCACGAAGCGTCGCACTCGGAGGCACCGCTCCGCTCGGTGCTCGTCCTCACGAACGTCACCCGCACCCCCGGGCTCGACGGCGTCCGGCTCACCGTGGCGGGGCCTGCGGAGATGTGGTCGCTCGTCCGCGACCGGCCGCGCCTCCGCTCCAGGCTGCCGTTCCTGCTCGGCGTGTCCGAGCCGTCGCACCTCTACCCGGACGAGCCGCGCACGCGATCGACCGCCGATCTGGACGCGGCGGTCGCGCTCGCGCGCGTGTTCGTGCCGACGCGCTCCTACGCTCGTGCGCTCGACGTGCTCGAGCAGCATCGCTTCGTCGTGCTGAGCGGGCCGCCCGAGATGGGCAAGACGGCGATCGCCCGGATCCTCGGGCTCGCAGCGCTCAGCGAGGGCTGGGAGCTGCACGAGTGCGTCCGTCCCGAGGAGCTCTGGGAGCGGTTCGCGGAGGAGCGCGCGCAGGTGTTCATCGCCGATGATGCATTCGGCTCGACGGAGTACCAGCCGGAGACCGCAGAGCGGTGGGCGCTCGAGCTCGACCGGGCCCTGCAGCTGCTCGACGACCGGCATCGGCTGATCTGGACGTCGCGGCCGGCGCCGCTGCACGCCGCGCTGCGCCGCATCCACCGCGAGCACGGAGTCGAGCGCTTCCCGCAACCCGCCCACGTCGGCGTCGACGCCGCCGATCTCGACATCGTGGAGAAGGCGCTGATCCTCTTCCGGCACGCGAAGGCGCTCTCTGCGCCCGAGTCGCAGCTCGAGGTGGTGCGCACCCACGGGTGGGAGATCGTCTCGCACCCGCACTTCACACCCGAGCGGATCCGCCGCTTCTGCACGAACCGGCTGGCACGCCTCGCAGAGCACGGCCACGCGGCAGCCGACATCTCGGCCGAGGTCGCCGCGGAGATCCGCGAGCCGACCGAGGCGATGACCGCCTCCTACGCCGCGCTCGACGCGGATCACAAGGCCGTCCTGCACGCGCTCGTCGACTCCCCGCCCGGAGCGGTGAGCGAGGGCGAGCTGGCCGGCGCGGTGCGCCGACACGCACCGCGCGGGCTCGCACACCCCGTCAACCAGGTCGTCGACCGGCTCGCCGACCACTTCCTGCGGCAGGTCGGCACGGACGGAGTCACCTGGGTCCACCCCAGCTGGCGCGACCTCGTGATCGACGAGATCACGAACGACGAGCCGTCGCGGCAGGCCTTCCTGCGCGGCTGCGGAGCTCACGGGGCCGCCCTCGCGCTCTCGACCGCGGGCGGCGGCGGCACCCGCGAGCTGCCGTTCCTGCAGGAAGACGCCGACTGGGACGCGCTCGCCGACCGGCTCGGAGTCCTCGTCCCCGAGCTCGAGCCTCCCGAGGTCACCCTCCTCCTGGAGGCGGTCGCCGAGGCGACCCGGCAGGCCCCGCCCGGGGCCCGACGCGAGGTCGACGCCCTCGCGCACCAGCTGCTCGAGCGCGTCGGACGCCTCTGGGAGACCGGGACGGCGACGGTGCCGGTCGGCATGGTCGGCGCCTGGCGGTCGCTCGCGGCCGAGCTGCCGGAGCCGCCGCCGCTCCCGGAGCGGGCCGTCGCGGCGACGTGGATCGAGCTGCTCCCGGCCGGCGACGTCGATCTCGCCGCGACGGGCGAGACCGCCGCACTCGACGACTGGCTCGCTCTCACCGAGCTGCTCGCGGCGGACGCTCCGGATCTGCTCGCTCGCCTCGGCTTCCCTGCACGGCCGGCGGACACGCTTCGCGCGATCGTCGCCTCCGCCCGGACGCCGCCCGAGCTCGACGGGCCGGCCCGAACGCTCCTGGTGCGGGTCCTCCAGCGCATTGGCCGCCTCCAGCCGCAGCTCGCGGACGATGCGCACCTGGCAGCCGCCGGCCTGGTGGCGAGGCGCTCCGCGGTCCGCGAAGAGCCGGAGCAGCAGGTCCGACCGCTCTCGGAGGAGCTCGAACGACTCCTCGACCAGCCGCTCGCCTCCGACCGGCACGAGCGCGAGCTCGTCGCACGCGTCCTGCTCGACCTCTAAATGTAGGACCCGAGCAGGTTGGTTCTGGTGATCGGGGGTTGGTGGCCGAGGGCTGAGTGTCGGCGTCGATGGTTGTAGGGGGATGAAACTGCTTGGGTGGAGCCGCTGCTTCGTCCGCTGAGCGTCGTAGCGTCGGTGGGTGCCGGGACAGGGGCTTCAGGGCGAGACGGAGGTTGGGCAGGCCGTCGCGTTTCTATGGGCTGCGAGCCCGCGATTTGTAGTTGGCCGCCCCTGCGACTTCCCGGGTGTGCCGCGAGCACGGATCCGTAGTTGTCGTTTTGCCCGCCACGTCTCGCACCGGCTCAAGGAGAGGAGGAAGCGGTGCGGTGTATCGCGCTCGACGTTCATCGGGACTTCTGTGAGGTCGCGGTCGCCGAGGGTGGCGTGGTTCGACTGGCGGGACGGGTGAGGACGGCGCCCGCGGAGCTCGAGCTGTTCGCGCAGAGCTTGGCTTCTGACGATGAGGTGGTGTTGGAGGCGACCGGTAACGCGTTGGCGATCGCCCGGATCATTGAGCCGTACGTCGCTCGGGTCGTGCTCGCTCATCCGAAGGCGGTCAAGGGACTGACGCAGGCGGGGCCGAAGACGGACAAGATCGACGCGCGGGCTCTGGCGAAGCTGCTTTCCGGTGGCCTGGTGCCTGAGGTGTGGACGGTCGATGAATCGACACGGGTGCTGCGGCGGCGGGTCGCGCGGCGGGCGCAGCTGGTCAAGCAGCGGACGCGCGAAAAGAATCAGGTGCACGCGATCCTGATCCGTAACTTGCGGCCGCGGCCGCCGATGAGCGACCTCTTCGGCGTTGCCGGCCGGGCTTGGCTTGCGGGGCAGGAGCTGCCGGCGGATGAGCGAGAGATGCTGGATGCCTGTCTGCGTGAGATCGACTTCCTCGATCAAGAGGTCGCTCGCGTCGACCGTGCGCTGGCCGAGCTCGCCCTCAACTCAGCCGCGATGCGGCGTTTGATGACGCTGCCTGGCGTCAGCTTCGTCACGGCCGCTGCGCTGATGGCTGCGATCGGGGACATAAGCCGCTTCCCGACTGCGGCACAGTTGGTCAGCTATCTCGGCTTCGATCCACGCGTGCGCCAATCGGGCTCCGAGCCGGCGCGGCACGGGCGGATCTCCAAGCAGGGACCGGGTGAGGCGCGACATCTGCTGGTCGAGGCGGCCTGGCACGCAGCGCGCACGACCGGGCCGCTGCGAGCCTTCGCGCAGCGGATCGCGAGTCGCCGCGGCTCGAAGGTCGCGGTCGTCGCTGTCGCGCGCAAGTTGGCCGTGATCGCCTGGTACATGCTCAGCCGCGAGGAGGACTACGCGTTTGCGCGCCCCTCACTCGTGCGGGAGAAGCTACGGCGCGCGGAGCTGATGATCGGCGCCGAGCGGCGGCAAGGCCGACGCGGCGCAGTTCGCGTCTTCGAGCGGCGCCCAGCACCGGCTCGAAAAGGAGCTCGCCGCCCAGGCCGAGGTCGCCTACCGCCGACTCGTGCAGGACTGGCAGCCGGCGATCAACAAAGGCGCGGGCGCCGCACCGGGGCGCGCAACCTGTGAGCCGTCAAGCGGCCAAGCAGCGCGGCAAGACACAGCCCCACGTCCTGCGCTTTAGCTCGCGGATCACCCGCGCCAACACCACTCTCGCAAAGGAGCCGCCGAGCGTCCAGCACTTGACTTTCATCCGTAGTGCCAGAGCCAGCCGTCAAGGGCGGCGGTGCGTTCGCGGCTTGAGCCGTAGATGGCGCCGTAGGCCCAGCCGTTGAGCATCGTGCGGATGAAGCGCTCTGCCTTTCCGTTTGTCTGCGGCCGGTAGGGGCGGATGCGCAGGTGTTGGATCCTCAGCCGACGACAAGCGATCGCGTGTGCGATGGAGATGTAGGCGCCGCCGTTGTCGCTGATGACCGCCTCGACCCGGATGCCGTAGCGGCGGTAGAAGCGGACGGCGCGGCGGAGGAAGCCGACGGCGGTAGTCGCTTTCTCGTCTGCGAGTACTTCGGCGTAGGCGAGGCGGCTGTGATCGTCGACAGCGATGTGGACGTACTCGTACCCGACGGTGCGCCGCGGCTTGCCGGCGGCGTCGGTGATGACCGGGTTGTGGTGTTGGCGGCCGCCCCGGACACGCCGGCCGGCGCCGCGAGATCCGGCCGAGCTTCTTGACGTCGACGTGCACGAGCTCGCCTGGCCGTGCCCGCTCGTAGCGGACCGCCGGCTCGAGACCGAGCCGGCCGAGGCGGCCCATCCCGATCCGGGTCAAGATCCCGGAGACGGTCGAGAGCGGCATGCCGAGCGTCTCGGCGATCTCGGCAGCCGTCATCCGCAGCGTCCGCAGTTTCGCGATCACCGCGATCCGCTCTGGATCGGTGCGGTTGGCCACCGTCGCTGGAGCTGAGGAGCGATCAACGAGGCCGGCTTCGCCGGCCGCCTTGTACCTGCCGACCCACTTGCGCGCGCAGCGCACACTGACACCGGCCGCCTCAGCCGCCGCCGTCACCGACCAGCCCTGCACGACAACACGCTCGGCCAGCTGCCGCCGGCCGATCCAACTGAGAGCCGCGTTACGGTGAAGCCTCATCCGGATGCCTCCTTGGAGCTCGAGCTGCCTTCGTCAGCTGCTCAGCCTCCAAGGCGGCCCGGATGAACCAACCCGCTCAGGAACTACATCTAAAGAGCGAAGGCGACCTCCCAGAACGCGCGCATCAACGGCGTCGGTGTCGGCCCGGCCATCTGCACCTGGGTGAGGAGGACCCCGACCGTGCCGGTCGACGGTGCAATGTGCGCCGTCGTGCCCGTTCCGCCGACCCAGCCGTAGCGGCCGTCGTCGGCGACCGAGCCGCCGTATCCCCAGCCCGCGCCCTCGAGGAACAGCGTCGACGCATCGCGCTGCTCCTCCGTCAGATGGTTCGTGGTCATCAGGCGCACCGAGCGCCGCGACAGAAGGCCGTCGCCGTTCGCGAGCAGCATCCGGCCGAACCGGTGCCAGTCGGCGAGCGTCGAGACGAGCCCGCCGGCGCCGGACGGGAAGACCGGCGGCTCGGTCCAGTGCCCCGGATCGAGCAGCCCGAGATCGGCCCCACGGTAAGGCGGCAGCCGGTCGAGCTTCTCCGCGGGGACGAAGAAGGCGGTGTCGGTCATGCCGAGCGGGTCGAAGAGGCGCTCGGCGAGGAACTCCGGCAGCGGCCGCCCCGTCACGCGGGCGATCAACACACCCTGGATGTCCGAGCACGTGTTGTAGAGCCAGGCCTCGCCGGGCTGGCGCAGCATCGGTATCCGGGCGAGGGTCGCGAGCCACTCGTCCGGCGGCTGCCGCGGAGCGAACACCGGAAGCTCCTGAAAGAGCTTGACCGCGGCCGGGTGCGAGAAGTCGGACGGGAAGCCCCAGCCGGCGCGGAAGGTGAGGAGGTCGTCGACCGTGACCGCTCGCGACGCCGGCACGACGTCGTCGAGCTCGCTCTCGGGGATGCGCGCCACCATCGGAGACTCGAGCTCGGGCAGCCAGCGCGCGATCGGGTCGTCGAGCGACACCAGCCCTGCGTCGACCAGGAGCATCACCGCGGCGGCGGTGATCGGCTTGGTGAGCGATGCGATCCGGACGATCGAGCCCGGGTCGACCTCGCCCGCAGCGGCGACCTCGACGTCCTCGCCCCGCGCCACCAGCGCGGCGGCGCCCGGAATCGTGCCGCCGGCGACGCGCGCGTCGAGCAGCTCCTGCAGTCGCGTCATCGCGCTATCGACCGTCCCGGCGGGCAGAACTCATCGCTTCGACGCGGCCCGGCCGCGATGATGCGGGCATGCTCAAGACTCTGCTCATCGGGAGCCGCGACTCGATCGCCGGCACCGTCTACGGGACGATCATCGTGCTCTCGGTCATCACCGCCGGGGCATCGGCGTTCGAGGACGGCCACTGGAAGCTGATCACGCTCCTCGGCGTCACCGTGCTCGTGTTCTGGGCGGCGCACGTCTACGCGCATATCATCGGCGAGAGCCTCCACGAGGGCCACAGGCTGCACCGGGACGAGATCATCGTCGTCGCACAGCGGGAGCTCGCGATCCCGCTCGCCGCAGTCCTCCCGATGAGCGTCGTCCTCCTCGGAACGCTCGGGGTGATCAGGTCGGCGACGGCGCTCTGGATCGCCGTCGGGATCGGGGTCACGACGCTCGCGGTCGAGGGTGTCCGGTTCGCCCGGCTCGAGCGGATGGGCCCGACGGGGACGGCCGTCTCGGTCGGGCTCAACATGGCCTTCGGCCTGGCGCTGGTCGCCATCAAGGCCACCCTCTCGCACTGAATCGCGCTGGCGAAGCGGCCTCCGAGCAACGATGATCGGAGAGTCCCCGATACCGAAAGGGAGCCCATGGCCACGACCACCGTAGCCCGCTTCAGCGACGAGCAGTTCGCGGAATTCGCCCGCCTGATCAAGGACTCCGACAGCGTCGAGCTGAAGGTCACCGTCCCCGAGACCGCCCAGCGGTTCGCGATCAACTCGCTCGGCATGGATCCGCTGGACGCGCAGATCCGGCAGGTGTTCTTCTTCGACACGCCGGATCTCGCGCTCGACTCGGCAGGGGTGGTCGTGCGCACGCGCCGGATCCAGAACAAGGGCGACGACTCGGTGATCAAGCTGCGTCCGGTCGTCCCGTCGGAGCTTCCGGGCTCGATCCGCAAGTCGCCGGACTTCGGCGTCGAGGTCGATGCGACGCCGGCCGGATTCGTCTGCTCGGGCACGATGAAGCAGCTGCTGCCACCCGGCTCGGTCAAGGACATCGTCGCCGGCGGCCGGCCGCTGAGCAAGCTGTTCTCGAAGGAGCAGCGGGCGCTGTTCGAGCAGCACGCCCCCGAGGGGGTCGCGCTCAAGGACCTGTCGATGCTCGGGCCGATCTTCGTCCTCAAGCTGAAGTTCAGGCCGGATGGGCTGCCGCGGAAGATCGTCGCCGAGATGTGGCTCTACCCCGACGACCGCTGGATCCTCGAGCTCTCGACCAAGTGCGCACCGTCGGAGGCCTTCCAGGTCGCCGGTGAGGTGCGCGTGTTTCTCACCGAGCGCGGTCTCCGGCTCGCCGGCGAGCAGCAGACGAAGACCCGCACCGCGCTCTCGTTCTTCTCGAAGAAGCTCAAGGCCGAGGCCAGTCGCGCGACGAAGGCGGGCCCGGCGGCATCAGCGCGACCGCGGGCGAAGCCCCGGCCGGCCGCCTCGTGACCGGCCCGATCTACCTGGTTCGCCACGCGAAGGCCGGCCACCGCGAACGCTGGACCGACGACGACGAGGTGCGGCCGCTCACGAAGAAGGGATGGCGGCAGGCGAAGGCACTCGTCGAGCTGTTCGACGGCCAGCCCTTCGCACGGCTCGTCTCGAGCCACTACGTCAGGTGCGTGCAAACGCTCGAGCCGCTCGCGGAGGCACGGACGCTGCCGATCGAGCGCGCGGACGGCCTCGCGGAGGGAGCCTCGCGCGCGGAGACTGTCGAGGTGCTGCTCGAGACCGCTGCGGCCGGCCCCGTCGCGCTGAGCACGCACGGCGACATCGTCATGAACGTCCTCGACGAGCTCGCCGTGCACGACGTGCGGATCGACGGCCCGGTGCTGTTCGAGAAAGGCTCGACGTGGATCATTCACGTCGCCGAACGCAGGTTCACCGGCGCCCGGTACGTCCCGCCGCCGTAGCGGCTGATCCTCAGTCCCGCTCGACGACGAGCACGAGCCCGTCCCGGCCGACGACGCGGACGCTGTCACCCACGTCGGCGCCCGCCGCGCACCGGGCCTGCCAGATCTCGCCGCCGAGCTGCACCTGGCCGTCGGGCCGGCACGCGGAGATCACACGTGCCTCACGTCCCTCCAGTGTGTGCACGCCGACGGCGACCGGCTTCCGTCGCACCGTCCTGCTCCAGAACACGAGCTCGCCGATGCCGAGGATGAAGCACGTCCCGAAGCCGACGATGTTCCACGGCGAGCCGAGGACGATCAGCAGGACGAACGCGAGCACGAAGAACACGCGCCCATCATCCTCGATCGCCGTCGCAGCCGTCAGTGGGCGCGGATCCACGCGAGCACCAGCGCCCGCGCCCTCGCCGCGTAGGGCGCGTCCTCGACGAGCTGCCACCCGTGGAACGCCCCGGGGTAGAGCGCCGTGCGTTTGTCGTGCGAGCCGGCACGCCGGAGGAGCAGCAGCGCATCGTGCACCGAGAGATAGCGGTCGTCGCGCGAACCGACGATCAGGAGCGGCGCCTTCAGCTTCGGCACGGCGGCGAGGGCGTCGAGATGCGCGCCGGCGATCTGCGTCTCACCGGAGAGGCTGACGACGCCCGCGACCGGCAGCGCCGGGCCGAACGCCAGTGCCGCTGCGCCGCCGAAAGACGCACCGACGAGGAAGACCTTTCGCGCGCCGTCGGCGTGCAGCCTGGCGAGCGCGGCGCGAAGGTCGCCGCCGTAGGCGAGGGACTTGCGGATCGCGGCCGGCCGCTGCGAGTCGCCGAAACCGCGGAAGTCGAACGCGAGCACACGCAGCCCTGCGCGCTCGAGCGTCGCCGTGTACGGCAGCCAGCCGCACAGGTCGGCGGGCGACTCGTGCGCGAGCAGGACGCCGACAGGTCCGCTCCCCACCTCCACCGCGTACAGCCGGACGCGGTCGGCCGTCTCGAGCCAGAACGGCTTCGCGGCGACTCCGGCCGTGTCGCCGCACTTCTGCGCCAGCGTGCGCGGCGCCGGCGGCGCGGCACCCGTCGTCGCGGCGACACCGCACACGAGCGCCGTCCAGGCGAGCACGCCGGCCGCGACCCTCATCGGCCCGTCCTTGCCAGCTCCGCCAGCTTCGTAACCGTGTTCCAGTTGCGAATCGTCATCGGCGCCTTCAGCCCGCGAATCACGTAGTCCGGCAGCTTCGTGCGCGCCATTCCGGCCGGCAGGTGCAGGTACGTCTCGGCACCGGAGACGGCGAACTCCTCCGGGAGAAAGAACTCGTGGTCCAGGGCGGAGACGGCGGCCGCCGGCGCCTCCGCGGCCATGAAGCCGACGTGGAGCCGCGAGCGGTCGGCGGCCGGGAACGGGTTGCGCGCGAGCACGCGCTCGAGCTCGGCACCCGAGCGCAGCACCACGTCGACGGCGATCCCGAAGCGGTCCTCGATCGCCGCCTCCAGCGCCGACGACCGGGGCTTGCGCGGAGCCGCGAAGAAGAGGTTCCCACTCTGGATGTAGGTGCGCACGTTCGTGTAGCCGATCGACTCGGCCAGCTCGCGCAACTCCGCCATCGAGACCTTGCGCCCGGCGACGTTGACGGCGCGAAGGAGCGCGACCGTCGTCGGCACGTCAGCCCGCCTCGACGACGGCGCCCTTGCCGATCACGACGATCCCGCCCTCCGACACCTTGAACCGCTCTCGGTCGCGCACCGGGTCGACGCCGATCTGCGCGTGCTCGGCGATGCGGACGTTCTTGTCGACGATCGCGTTGCGGACGATCGCGTGCCGTCCGACGTCGACGCCGTGCATCAGGATCGAGCCCTCCACCTCGCTGTGCGAGTGGGCACGCACCTCGGGGGAGAGCACCGAGCGCCGTACCGTCGCACCGGAGACGACGACGCCCGCGCACACCATCGAGTCGAGCGCATGGCCGATGCGACCGGTCGCCTCGAAGACGAACTTCGCCGGCGGCAGCGGATCGGGCCAGGTGAGGATCGGCCACCGCCGGTTGTAGAGGTTGAAGATCGGATCGACGGAGATGAGGTCCATATGGGCGTCGTAGAATGCGTCGAGCGTCCCGACGTCGCGCCAGTAGCCACGCTCGCGCTCGTGCGTCCCGGGAACCTCGTTGCGCGCGAAGTCGTACACGTCGGCGAGGCCGCTCGCTACGAAGCGCGGGATCAGGTCGCCGCCGATGTCGTGCCTCGAGTCCGCGTCGGCCGCATCCTCGGTGACCGCCTCGATCAGCGCCTTCGTCGTGAACACGTAGTTGCCCATCGACGCGTAGACCTCGCCGGGCGAGTCGAGCAGTCCGACGGGATCGGACGGCTTCTCGCGAAACGCGCTGATCCGCCGGCCGTCGGCAGCCGTCTCGATGACGCCGAACTCGCTCGCCTGCTCGATCGGCACGCGGATCGCGGCGACCGTCACGCCCGCGTCCCCCGCGACGTGCTGCGCGATCATCTGACGCGGGTCCATGCGGTAGATGTGGTCGGCGCCGAAGACGGCGACGTACTCGGGACGCTCGTCGTAGAGGAGGTTGAGGTTCTGGTAGATCGCGTCCGCCGAGCCCTGGAACCAGTACGGCCCACGTCGCATCTGTGCCGGCACCGGCGCGACGTAGTTGCCGAGCAGCGGTGACAGCCGCCAGGTGGCGGCGACGTGACGATCGAGCGAATGGCTCTTGTATTGGGTGAGCACCACGATCCGCAGCAGCCCGCCGTTGACGAGGTTCGAGAGCGCGAAGTCGATCAGACGGTAGTTGCCCCCGAACGGAACGGCGGGCTTCGCCCGGTCGTCGGTCAGCGGTGCGAGCCGCTTGCCCTCGCCGCCGGCGAGCACGATCCCGAAGACCTGCGGCACGCGCGCGGCGGCCATGACGGCAACCTTAACGGGCTACATGAAGGTCGCGATCTCGTCGAGCGTCTTCTTGTCGAGCCGCGGCACCTCAGCCTCCGCCGCCGGGTAGCCGACGGGGATGCGGATCCGCGCCTTCGTCCGGCCGTCTCGCACGACCACGAACGACCACGGCTGCTGATTGGCGCCGGAAGGCGCGTCGCCATCGTCTCGGCGAAGGCACGCGAGCGCGCGGCTGCGACCCCGGGCGAGAGGCGCTCGGGCGCGTACGGCTCCGGCCGGTACTCGCGATTCGTCTCCGGCCCGATCACGCAGCACGCTCCGCGAGCACCGGGTCGAGCAGGGCGAGCTCGCGTGCGCCGGCCGCGATCAGCTCGCCCCGGAACTGGATGGCGAGCAGCCCGTCCGGCGCCAGACGCTCGGCCGCGGCGGCGAGCAGGCGGCGGTACGCGCCGAGCCCGTCGCCGGGCGCGAAGACCGCGCCGGCGGGCTCGGACTCGAGCTCCGGATGAAGCCGGCGCTCCGACCAGGGGAGGTACGGCAGGTTCGCCACGACGGCGTCGAGCTCGCGCGGCGCGGCATCGAGCAGGTCGCCCTCCCGAACCTGCACGCGGGCCCCGCAGCGGGCTGCGTTCCTTCTTGCGAGGGCGACCGCCTCGTTGCTGGAATCGATCGCCCACACCCGCGCATTCGGCGCCGCCAGCGCGATCGCGATCGCGATCGCTCCCGAGCCCGTGCCGACGTCGACCACCACGGCGGGCTCGTCGCCGACGTGCCGAAGCACGCACTCGACGAGGGCGAGGCTCGCCGGCCGGGGCGTCATCACCCGCCCCGGCGCCGAGAGCAGGTCGAGCCCTCCGAACTCGACCGGGCGCAGGTCACCCATCGTTCGCCACCGTGATCCGCACGCGGCAGCGGGAGTCGGCGGCGTGGCAGTCACGCGTCTGGCACTTCACAGTGGCGGCGTGTGCCCCGAGTGCCGCCGCGGTCAATCCCTCCCAGAAGCCGCGATCGACCTCGGCCGCCTCGGACCGCTCGCGGACGACCGGGCGCAGTGGGCAGGCCGGCGTGACGACGACCGCGTCCCGCGGCGACGCCTCCTCGACCGTGGCCTGGTACCCGAGCCGCCCGAGCGCGGAGCAGACCCCGCGGACTCCCGCCCGAACCGTCTTGGCGCGCCGCAACCCGCCCGCGCGCGCGAAGTCGGCGCCGAAGGCGGCACCGATCTCGTGCAGGCGCGCATGCCGCCCGCGGTCGGGGAGGGCGTCGAGCAGGAGACCGACGAGCACCTGGTAGCGGCGCTCCGGGAACTCGATCGAGCTGACCGAGGGCGCCACACGGAAGACCTTGGCGGGCCGGCCGGCGCCCGGCCCCGACCGGCCGGACCGCCGCTCGAACGCCGGGATCAGGAGACCGGCGTCGGCCAGGCGGTCGAGCCGGGCCCGCGCCACGTTGCGGTGCATCCCCCGGCCGGCCGCGAGGTCGTCGGCGCTCACCGGCGCCGGCCTGGAGCACGCGAACAGCAGCGCATCGCGCAGCTCCGGATCGCCGACGGCGCTCAGCCCGTCCATCTGTATCGACACGCTATCAGGTTTTAGAAGCGCGCCAGCTTGAAGGGCACGAGCCGCCACGCCGCCCACGTCCAGTACCAGGCGGGCACCTTCTTGGGCGCAGCCGCAGGACGCGGCCCCTGGCCGTGCTGCGACGCGAACAGCGACCACGCCCACCGGGGCAGCGCCTTCGGGATGCCGGCCGGGCGGCTCTTCGGCCGCACGGCGACCGCCCGGGAAGGCTTGCCCAGGTTGCCCGCTCCGTCGACGGCGCGCACACGGTAGACGGTCAGCCCGGTCGGGTGGAACGCGCGCACGACGGCCCGGCGCGACGAGCCCTTGAGGCTCTGCACCGGCGTGCCGTCGAGGAGCACCTGGTAGGTCGCCACCGCTCCGCTGTCGTCGGTCGCGCCCTGCCACTGCAGGACGAGCGCGCTGCCGGTGATGTGGCCTGCGAAGCCGAGCGGCTGCGTCGGCGGGCTGGTGTCGGAGCGAAGGGCGAAGTAGCCCGGCACGAACGTCTGGATCTCGACCGTGCTGTCGGGATCGACGGTGTAACCCGCGTCGACCGGCACGGTTCCCGTCGTCAGCTTGGGCAGCGGCGTCCAGTTGGTTCCGTCGGGCGAGTACGACGGCACGAGGCCGGCGGACGGAACGAGCAGGTGGACGGTGACGGGCGCCGAGAAGCGCGTCACCGGCTGCTGTGTGTCGGTCTCCGTGACCGTCAGCTGTACCGCATAGCCCGGCGTGGTCGACGGCTGCGAGGTCGGTGTCAGCACCACCGCCACCGGGACGGGGAACGCCTGCACCGGCCACGATGCGGCCGCCTTTCCGTCTCCGGACCCGACCGCGCCGCCCGGCGCAGTCGGCGGCGGCTGGGTCGGCGGCGGCGGCGACGGCGGCGGCGCAGACGGGCCGACGACCGGGCCGTCGAGGTAGTCGTCGTCGATGTTCAACGTGACGCCGCCCCACGTCTCCTTGTGCCCGCCCTTGTACTGGTGGATCCGCTGGTGGCTCGCCCAGAGCGTGTCCGAGACGTGCGGATCGCCGAACACGCCCTGGACGCCGTTCCAGTTCGCGATCCAGACGGCATCGGGAACGGCCGGCGTCCCCAGCGCGGCGACGTCGCGGATCGTCGAGGCGGCGCTGCCGTAGACGCCCGCGACGTAGCCGACGCCGTGCAGCTCGCTCACCCACCCGCCGACGAAGGACTGCACGACCTTCGTGCACCCGGCGTTGTTGGTCGCGTAGCCCTCGACGTCGAGGTACAGCGGACTGCCGGCAGGGAGCCCGAACCCGGCCGCCTCCGCCACCGCGTCGTCGGCGGCGGCGCTCCCCTGCGTCGCAGCGGTGGTCAGGTTCTGCGAGATCTTCGCGAGCCCCGCCTCGCTCACGCACGGCGCCTGCAGCCCGACGTAGAGCGGCATCAGGCTCCAGCCGAGCGAGCGCACGGTCGTCACCCACGTCGCGGACAGGTTGCCGTCCTTGCAGGCACGGTTCACTCCGCCGAGATAGATGCCGACGGCGTCGTAGGGCGACACCGCCCACGCGGTGAGCGCGGCGATCGACGGCGCGGTGCACGTCTCGAACCCGTAGCCGGTGAACACGGCGGCGCGGCCCTGCGACGTCGCAGCGGACGGGCCCGGCAGCGCGAGCACGAGCAGGGCCGCGAGGGCGGCTCCAGCGGCGGTGAGGCGCCTCACGCGGCCAGGGTGACGGCGATGTGTGAAGAAACCGTCAGGCGGGCCGGACCCGGGCCTTGCCGCCGCCTCTCAGACTGACTGCAGCGGCGGCATCACACGCCCGCCGCGCCGGCTCTTGCCGGCCGCGCGTAGCACGCGGCGGTACGCCTCGACCGGCGTCGCCGCCGACGCCATCACCTCGCCGGTCGAGCGCATCTCCGGGCCGCGCGCGTCGGAGCCCGCGAACCGCTCCGCGGGGAAGACCGCCTCCTTCGCCCAGGCACGCGACGGGACCGCCCGCTCGGGAAGGGCGAGATCGCCGATGCGCTCGCCGAGCAAAAGCCGCACGGCGTGCTCGACCAGCGGCACTCCGGTCGCCTTGGCGACGAAGGCCACCGTTCGCGACGCGCGCGCATTCGCCTCGAGCACGTAGAGGCGGTCGTTCGCGACCGCGAGCTGGAGGTTGAGCAGCCCGCGCGCGCCGACGCCGCGCGCAACGACGGCCGCGGTGTCGCGGACGCGCTGCTCCAGGCCGGCCGTCACCGACGGGCCCGGCAGGACGCACGCGCTGTCGCCCGAGTGCACGCCGGCGGGCTCGACGTGCTCCAGGATCGCCGCGACCCACGCCTCCTCGCCGTCGCTCAGCACCTCGACGTCGAGCTCGAGGGCCCCTGCGAGGTACCGGTCGACCAGGCACGGCCCGGTGACGTCCAGCTCGCGGGCCCTCTGCGCGACATGCATGCCGCGTCCCCCGAGGACGTGATGCGGCCGCAGGAGCACCGGATACCCGATGCGCTCGGCGATCTCGCGCGCCTCGCCGGCGTCCCGCGCCGCGCCCCACTCGGGCGCGAGCTCACCGACCAGCGCGGCGAAGCGCGCGCGGTCCTCCGCCGCGTCGATCGCGGCGAGCGGATCGCCGAGGAGCGGGATGCCCGCCGCCGCCAGCCCCGGTGCGAGCCGGAGCGGGGTCTGCCCGCCGAAGGACACCGCCACCGCGAGCGGCTGCTCGAGCCTGCAGACGTCGAGCACGCGCGGGACGGTGAGCGGCTCGAGGTACAGACGGTCCGAGGTGTCGTAGTCGGTCGAAACGGTCTCGGGGTTCGAGTTCACGAGCACGGCCTCGTACCCGAGCTCCTTCAGCGTTCGTGCCGCATGGACGCAGCAGTAGTCGAACTCGATCCCCTGCCCGATGCGGTTCGGGCCGGAGCCGAGCACGACGACCGCCCGGCCGGACGGCGACGGGCCTTCGTCGAGGCCCTCGTGGGTGACGTAGTAGTAGGGCGTCTGCGCCTCGAACTCGCCGGCACACGAGTCGACGGCGAGCCGGACCGGCCGGCCGTCCGGCGGCGGGGTCGAGGCGACCTCACGTAGCTGCTCGGCGAAGTACGGATGGATGCCGGGGAGGTGGAGCCCGCGGCGCGCCGCCTCGAGATAGAGATCCCACCGCTCGGGCAGCGGCCGGCCGAGCAGCGAGTCGTCGAACGGGACGTCGCCCGACTCGCGCCCCTCGAACGCCTTCCCGAACGCCTCCGCGAACGTCCGCCCGAGGCCGAGCGCCTCGCCGATCGCCCGCATCTCGGCCCCGAGCGTCCGGTCGGCCGACGGGAACTTCTCGAACTCGAACCGCGGAGCCTTCACCGCCACGTAGTCGAGCGCGGGCTCGAACGCCGCCGTCGTCTGCTGCGTGATGTCGTTCGGCAGCTCGTCGAGCGTGTAGCCGACCGCGAGCAGCGCCGCGAGCTTCGCGATCGGGAAGCCCGTCGCCTTGCTCGCGAGCGCCGACGACCGCGACACGCGCGGGTTCATCTCGATCACGCGCAGCTCGTGCGTCTCGGGATGCACGGCGAACTGCACGTTCGCGCCGCCGGTCGCGACGCCGACGCCGCGTGCCGTCGCGAACGCCGCCTCCCGCAGCTGCTGGTAGGCCGCGTCGGGCAGCGTCTGCTGCGGCGCGACCGTCCACGAGTCGCCGGTGTGGACGCCCATCGGATCGAGGTTCTCGATCGAGCAGACGACGACGGCGTTCCCGGCGTGATCGACCATCACCTCGAGCTCGTGCTCCTGCCAGCCGGAGAGGTACTCCTCGACGAGCACCTGGCCGACCGGGCTGGCGGCGAGCCCGCGCGCGATCGTCTCGCGCAGCTCTGCCTTCGTGTGCGCGATCCCGCCGCCCGTGCCGCCGAGCGTGAAGGCGGGACGGACGATCGCCGGCACCGGGAAGTCGACGTCGGAGGTCGAGGCGACGATCGAGCGCGGAACCGCGAGGCCGACCGCCTGCACGGTCTCGCGAAAGAGCTCGCGGTCCTCGGCGCGCCGGATCGCGTCGACGTCGGCGCCGATCAGCTCGACGCCGCAGTCTGCGATCGCGACCGCGAGGTTGAGCGCGGTCTGCCCCCCGAGCGTCGGCAGGATCGCGTCGGGGTGCTCGCGTGCGATCACCTCGAGGATCGTCTCCGGATCGAGCGGCTCGAGATAGGTCGCGTCGGCCCACTCGGGGTCGGTCATGATCGTCGCCGGGTTCGAGTTGACGAGCACGACGCGGTAGCCCTCGCGCCGGAGCACGCGGCAGGCCTGCGCCCCCGCGTAGTCGAACTCGCACGCCTGGCCGATGCGAATCGGCCCGGAGCCGATGATCAGGATCGTGCGAAGGTCGGTGCGCTTCGGCATGCCTGCGCGAGCCGGTCGAAGAAGGGCAGGCCGTCGAGCGGGCCGGGCGACGCCTCCGGATGGAACTGGACGCTCGAGAACCCGTCGCCGACGAGGCCCTCGCAGGTGCCGTCGTTCAGCGACACGAAGGCTGCATCGTCCTCGGCTGTGACCGCGTAGCCGTGGTTCTGGACGGTCACGAGCACGCGGCCGGTCGCGGTGTCGCGCACGGGGTGGTTCGCACCGCGGTGGCCGAACGGCAGCTTGAACGTCTCGTGGCCGAGCGCGAGTGAGAGCAGCTGGTGGCCGAGGCAGATGCCGAACAGCGGAACGCGGCCGAGCAGCGCGCGGATCGTGTCGATCTGCTCGTCGAGCACCGACGGGTCGCCCGGGCCGTTGGAGATCAGGACGGCCCGCGGCCGCGCCTCGAGGACGGCAGCCTCGTCCCAGTCGCCGGGGACGACGAAGGCCTCCAGGCCGGCGGCGGCGAGGCGCTTCGGGATCGAGTACTTCGTGCCGAGGTCGACCACGACGACGCGCGGCCCCTCGCCGACCGAGTAGGGAACGGCGGTGCCGATCGCGCGCTCGAGCCTGCGCCCGTCGATCGGCGGCTCGGCGAGCGCGCGCGCCTGCAACTCGTCGACGCCGGCATCGCCGAGCGCGCAGCGCACGACGCCGTCGGCGCGAATGCGCCGCACGAGCGTCCGCGTGTCGACGCCGGTGAGCGCCACGACGCCGCGGTCGCGGAGCCACCCCGCGAACGCCGGTCGCGCGTCGCGCATCACCACGCCCTCGCACTGCACCTGCTCGGACTCGAGCCGCCGTTCGTCGACGCCGTACGTGCCGACGAGCGGATATGCAAAGCAGAGCACCTGGGCGACGTAGCTCGGATCGGTGACCGCCTCCTCGTAGCCCGCCATCGCAGTCGTGAAGCAGGCCTCGCCGGCGGCGACTCCGGGCGCACCGACGCTCTGACCCGGCAGGGCCGTGCCGTCCTCGAGCACGAGGTGGGCGCTTCGCATGATTTGCACTATAGTGCATACTAAGCAGATGATCCGCACCGCCATCCTCGGGTGCGCCGGCTACACCGGCCAGGAGACGCTCGACCGGGTGCTCGCCCACCCCGGGCTCGAGCCCGTCGCGCTCGGCTCCGACTCGCTCGCCGGCCGGCCCGCGTCGGCGCTCGACCCTCGGCTCGACGGCGACCTGCCCGCGTTCGTGCCGAACGCCGACGCGGCCGGGAGCGGCGCCGAGTTGATCTTCCTCTGCCTGGGGCACGCCGACGCGGCCGCGTTCGAGCCGCCTGCCGGGGCGGTGGTCGTCGACCTCTCGGCGGCGCACCGGCTGCGGGACGCCGACACGGCCCGTGCGTGGTACGGCGAGGCTTCCGGGCCCTGGAGCTACGGCCTGCCCGAGCTCTGGCCGCCCGACGGGCCGCTCGTCGCCAACCCCGGTTGTTACGCGACCGCCGCGCTGCTCGCGCTCGGTCCGCTCGCGAACGAGACCGAGAGCGCGATCGTCGACGCGAAGTCGGGTGTGTCGGGCGCCGGCCGCACGCTGCGCGAGTCCTCGCACGCCGGGGCGGTGCTCGAGAACCTGTCGCCGTACGCAATCGGCGAGCACCGCCATGCGCCCGAGATCGCCCAGCAGCTCGGGTTCCCGGTGTGCTTCGTGCCGCACCTCCTCCCCGTGCGGCGCGGCCTGCTGGCGACGTGCTACGTGCATCTCGCGGGCGACGCACACGACGCGCGCGAAGCGATCGTCGAGGCCTACGACTCGAGTCCCGTCGTCCGGGTCCTCGACGAAGGCGTCACACCGGAGATCGGGCGCGTGCAGGGCACCGACACCGCGGAGATCGGCGTCTTCGCCGACCGCTCGACGGCGACGACGATCGTCGTCTGTGCCCTCGACAACCTCGGCAAGGGCGCCGCCGGCCAGGCGGTGCAGAACGCGAACGTCGTGCTCGGCCTCGAGGAGACCGCCGGGCTGCGGCTTTCGGGGGTCTTGGTGTGAGCGTCACCGCGGCAGCAGGGTTCGAGGCGTCAGGCGTGGCCGCCGGCATCCGTCGCCAGGGCAAGGACCTCGCGCTCGTCCGCGCGACCACGCGCGCCACGGGCGCCGCGATGTGGACGAAGAACCGCGTCCAGGCTGCGCCGGTCGTCGTCTCCAAGGCGCACCTCGAGCTGGCCGAGCCGCAGGCGGTGGTCGTGAACAGCGGCGTCGCGAACGCCGCGACCGGCGCCCGCGGCGAGCTCGACGCGGTCGCGACGGCCGCGGAGACGGCACGGCTGCTCTCGCTCGACGTCGAGGAGGTGATCGTGCTCTCGACGGGCGTGATCGGAGCGCCGCTGCCGCTCGACCGGATCCGCGCCGGGCTGCCGCCCGCGGTCGCCGCGCTCTCGGCGGACGGCGGCGGCGACGCGTCGGAAGCGATCCTCACCACCGACACGTGCACGAAGCGCGCCGTCACCTGCAGCGAGGGCTTCACCGTCGGCGGCATGGCCAAGGGCTCGGGGATGATCCATCCCAACCTCGCGACGATGCTTGCGATCGTCACGACCGACTACCCGCTCGAGGCCGGCGAGGCGATCGACGTCCTCCGTCCCGCCGTCGACGCGAGCTTCAACTCGATCTCCGTCGACGGCGAATGCTCGACGAACGACGCGGTGGTGCTGCTGTCGTCGGGCGCGGCCACCGTCGAGCGGACCGAGAGCTCCGACGCGGCGTTCGCGCACGCACTGCTCGCCGTGTGCGCCGACCTGGCGTCGCAGATCGTTGCGGACGGCGAGGGGGCGACCCTCGTCGCGGAGATCTCGGTCACCGGGGCCGCCTCGCAGCCGGAAGCGCGTGCGATCGCGCAACGCATCGCGACCTCGCCCCTCGTCAAGACCGCACTCTTCGGGCGCGACGCCAACTGGGGCCGCGTGCTGATGGCGGCCGGCAGCGCACCGCACAACGGCGGGTACGCGCAGCTCGATCCGACTCGGGTGTCGCTCGTCTACAACGGGACCGCCGTGCTCCGCAACGGCGCGCCGCTCGACGTGGAGCCGCCGGTCGACGGCGCGACGTGCACGATCGAGCTCGACCTCGGCCTCGGCGATGCCCGCGCGAGCTACCTGACGAGCGACCTCTCCTACGACTACGTCCGCATCAACGCGGAGTACCGGTCGTGACGCGCATCGTCGTCAAGCTCGGAGGGGCGGTCACGGCGCAGTCGGCGCCCCGCGTGCTCGCGCTGGCCGACGAGCACGACGTCTGTGTCGTGCACGGGGCGGGGGAGCAGATCACGCTGCAGATGGAGCGCCTCGGCATCCCGGTGCGCTTCGTCGGCGGCCGGCGGGTGACGACGCCCGAGGCGCTCGAAGTGGTGCGTCGCTCGTTCGCCGACGTCGGCGCCGCGCTCTGCGCCGCGCTCGGGAGCCGCGCCGAGCAGCTGTTCGGCGACGAGATCGGGCTGCGGGCGACACCGGCCCCCGAGCTCGGGCTCGTCGGCGACGCGCTTCCGTCGGCGCCCGGGGCGATCGTGCGCTCGCTCGCAGCCGGCCGGATCCCCGTCGTCGCGCCGCTCGCCGCCGGGCCGCTGAACGTCAACGCCGACGAGGCGGCGGCCGCGCTGGCGCAGGGGCTCGCGGCAGACCGGCTGCTCTTCCTCACCGACGTCGACGGCCTGATCCTGAACGGCGAGGTCGTCGAGCGGATCGGCGCGCACGACGCCTGTCAGCTGCTCGAGCGCTCGCTGCTCGAGGGCGGGATCGTGCCGAAGCTCCGCGCCGCGGTCAGCGCCGTCCACGCCGGCGTTCCGGCGACGATCGGCCGAACGGCGGTCGTCGCGTGACGAGAACCGCGACCGGGCAGTACCTGCTCCCGACCTACGCCCGCCTCCCGGTGACGTTCGTCGAGGGCGACGGCTCCTGGCTCGTCGACACGGCCGGCAACCGCTACCTCGACTGTCTCGCCGGCATCGCCGTCGTCTCCCTCGGGCACCGCCACCCGGCGCCGCTCGCGGCCGCCCACGCCCAGCTCGACCGGCTCTGGCACGTGTCGAACCTCTTCTGGACGGAGCCGATGCACGAGCTGGCCGGCAGGCTGTCCGACCGGTTCGGCGGAGCGGGCGCGTTCTTCTGCAACTCGGGCGGCGAGGCGGTCGAGGCGGCGCTCAAGTGGGCCCGCAAGGCGACCGGCAGGCCGGAGCTGGTCGCGCTGGAGGGCTCGTTCCACGGCCGGACCGCCGGGGCGCTGTCGCTGACCGGACAGCCGTCCAAGCGGGCTCCGTTCGAGCCGCTGCTCCCCGGTGTCCGCTTCGCGACCCCGTCCACCCTCGCGGACGCCGTCTCCGAGCGCACGGCCGCGATCGTGCTCGAGCCCGTGCAGGGCGAGGGAGGCGTGCATCCGCTCCCGGCCGGGACGCTCGCCGAGGCGCGCCGGCTCGCCGACGAGCACGGAGCGCTGCTCGTCCTCGACGAGGTGCAGACCGGAGTCGGGCGCTGCGGGACGTTCTTCGCCTGGGAGCGCCTCGGCGTGAAGCCCGATGCGCTGACCCTCGCGAAGGGGCTCGCGAACGGGCTCCCGATCGGTGTGCTGCTCGTCTCCGACGACGCGCCGACCGGCTTCGAGCCCGGCGACCACGGATCGACGTTCGGCGGCAACCCGGTGTCGTCGGCCGCCGCCTGCGCCGTCGTCGACGCCGTCGACGACGAGCTGCTCGCTCACGTTCGCTCGGTCGCCGCAGAGCTCGCCGCCGGCCTCGAGCCGCTCGGCGACGTGCGCGGCCTCGGGCTCCTGATCGGCGTCGAGCTCGATCGCCCCGTCGGGCCGGTCGTCGAGGCCGCGCTCGCGAACGGCCTGGTCGTCGGGACCGCCGGCGCGAACACGATCCGCCTCGCGCCGCCGCTCACGATCTCGTCCGAGGAGGCGGCGCTCGCGGTTCAGGTCCTCACGGAGGTGGCCCGGTGACGACCAGGTACGAGCGCCAGGGCGCGATCCTGCGGCTCGTTCAGCAACGGCAGCTGTCGACGCAGACGGAGCTGGCGGCGGCACTGCACGACGAGGGGATCGAGACGGTGCAGGCGACGGTGTCGCGCGACATCGCCCAGCTCGGGCTCGTCAAGGTGCGCGCAGCCGACGGCAGGCTCGTGTACGCCCTGCCGGGCGCCGCCGACCTCCGGCGGCGCGACGAGCTGGTGTCGGCCCTCCGCCGGTGGGCGGGAACGCTCACACCCACCGGGCCGCTCGTCGTCGTGGAGACGCCGCGCGGCGTCGCCGTCCCGCTCGCGGACGCGATCGACAGCGCCGGCCTGCCGCACGTGGCCGGCACGATCGCCGGCGACAACACCGTGTTCGTGGCCGCGCGCGAGCCGCACACCGGGCGTGAGCTCGCCGAGGAGCTGCGCGCGCTGATCGACGGGAACGGCGAGTGAGCACGGCACCCGCGACCGGGCACGGCGGCACGATCCTCGGGTCGCTGCCCCTAGGAGAGCGCGTGGGGATCGCGTTCTCCGGTGGGCTCGACACGTGCTGCGCGATCGCCTGGATGCGTGAGCACGGCGCCGTGCCGTACGCGTTCACCGCCGATCTCGGCCAGTACGACGAGCCGGACATCGCCGCGGTGCCGGCGCGCGCGCTCCGGTACGGAGCCGAGGACGCGGTGCTCGTCGACTGCAAGGAGGCGCTCGTCCGGGAGGCGCTCGCGGCGCTGCAGTGCGGCGCGTTCCACATCCAGACGGCCGGCCGGCGCTACTTCAACACGACACCGCTCGGGCGCGCGGTCACCGGGACGCTGCTGGTCAAGGAGATGGCGACCCACGGCGTCGACATCTGGGGGGACGGCTCGACCTACAAGGGCAACGACATCGAGCGCTTCTACCGCTACGGCCTGCTCGCCAACGAGGGCCTCCGCATCTACAAGCCGTGGCTCGACGGCGCCTTCGTCGACGAGCTCGGCGGCCGCCGCGAGATGAGCGAGTGGCTCGCCGCCCGCGGTCTCGACCACGGGACGTCGACCGAGCTCGCCTACTCGACCGACGCCAACCTGCTCGGTGCGACGCACGAGGCGAAGAACCTCGAGCACCTCGACACGTCGATGCGGATCGTCGAGCCGATCATGGGCGTCGCCCACTGGGACCCGGCGATCTGGATCGAGCCGGAGGTCGTGACGCTCGAGTTCGCCGACGGCCTCCCCGTGTCGATCAACGGCGCCGAGCAGCCGCCTGTCGAGCTGCTCCGCGGCGCGAACACGATCGGCGGCCGCCACGGGCTCGGCATGTCCGACCAGATCGAGAACCGGGTGATCGAGGCAAAGAGCCGCGGCATCTACGAGGCGCCCGGCATGGCGCTGCTGCACATCGGCTACGAGCGCCTGCTCACCGCGATCCACAACGAGGCGACGCTCGAGCGCTACGCGGTCGACGGGCGGCGGCTCGGCCGTCTGCTCTACGAGGGCCGCTGGTTCGACGTGCAGGCGCTGATGCTGCGCGAGTCGCTGCAGCGCTGGGTCGCCGCTCCGGTCTCGGGCAGCGTGACCGTCGAGCTGCGGCGCGGCGAGGACTACACGATCCTCGACACGCGCGGCGACGACCTCTCGTACGCTCCCGAGCGGCTGAGCATGGAGCGCAGCGCGACCGCGTTCACCGCGGGCGACCGGATCGGCCAGCTGGCGCTGAAGCTGAACGACATCACCGACTCGCGCAGGATGCTCGAGCGGCTCGGGTGGTCGCTGTGACCCTCTGGGCCGCACGCTCCGGCGGCGCGCTCGCACCCGAGGTGTGGGACTTCGTCAAGTCCGAGGACGCCGAGCTGCTCCCGTACGACTGCGCCGGCACGCGGCTGCATGCGCGGAGGTTGCACGCCGCGGGCATCCTCGACGACGCCGAGCTCGCCGACGTCGACGCGCGGCTCGACCGGATCGAGCCCGCCGACCTCGCACCGGGGGACGAGGACGTGCACAGCGCGATCGAGCGGCTGCTCGGACCGGTCGGACGGAAGATCCACGCCGGCCGCTCGCGCAACGACCAGGTCGTGACTGCGCACCGGCTGTACGTGCAGGACGCCTGCGACGAGGCCGCCGAGGCGCTGCGCAGCTTCGTGGCCGCCCTGCTCGACCGTGCGGACGGGGACGCCGACACGCCGATGCCGGCGTACACGCACCTGCAGCGCGCGATTCCCGTCACGCTCGGGCACCACGTGCTCGCGTGGGTCGAGATGCTCGAGCGCGACGCCGGCCGGTTCGCCTTCGCGCGCGGCCAGGCGGAGCCCTCGCCGCTCGGCGCCGGCGCGGTCGCCGGCTCGACGCTGCCGCTCCCGATGCCCGAGACGGCGATGCGGAACTCGATCGACGCCGTCGCCGATCGCGACTTCGTCCTGGACTATCTCTATGCGTGCGCGGCGCTGTTCGTGCACCTCTCCCGCATCGGCGAGGAGATCTGCCTCTGGGCGAGCGCCGAGTTCGGCTTCGCACGCCTGCCCGAGAACGCCGCCACCGGCTCGTCGATGATGCCGCAGAAGCTCAACCCCGACGTCGCCGAGCTCACGCGCGGAAAGGCGGGCACCGCGATCGGCCGGCTCACCGGGCTGCTCGCGACCGTGAAGGGCCTGCCGCTCGCCTACAACTCCGACCTGGCCGAGGACAAGCAGGCGACGTTCCGAGCGCGCCGGGACGCACGACTCGCGCTCGGTGCTCTGACCACGCTCGTCGAGGGCCTCGAGTTCGACCGCGACCGGCTCGCGGCGGCGGCGTCCGACCCGCTGCTCCGCGCCACGGACGCCGCCGAGGCGCTCGTCGAGCAGGGGGTGCCGTTCCGGGACGCGCACGCGGAGATCGCGGGCCGTGTGCGGTCCGGCACCTTCGAGGCGCCGCCGGCGCGGTCGCGAAACCTGGACGTCGCCGCAGCGGTGGCCGCCGCACGGGAGCGCTGGTCGTGACGCTGCCGCTCCCCGTCGACCTGTCCGGCCGCAGCCTGCTCCGCATCGGCGACCTCGTGCCCGCCGAGGCGGAGGCGATCCTCGATCTGGCGGGGGAGCTCAAGGGCGACCTGACACCGCGGCTCGCGGGCCGGACGCTCGGGCTCGTGTTCATGCAGCCGTCGACCCGCACGCGCCTGTCGTTCTCGGCGGCGATGGCGCAGCTCGGCGGGCAGCCGATCTCGCTGCGCAGCGACGAGCTGCAGCTGTCGCGCGGCGAGTCGATCGGCGACACCGCGCGCGTGCTGTCGAGGTACGTCGACGTGGTCGCGATCCGGACGCTCTCGCAGGACGATCTCGAGACGTGGGCCGAGGCGGCGACGATCCCGGTGATCAATGCGCTCACGCAGGCCGAGCACCCGTGCCAGGCCCTCGCAGACGCGCTGACGATCCGCGACCGGCTGGGCGGCCTCGACGGGGTCCATGTCGGCTGGGTCGGCGACGGGACGAACGTGCTCGTGTCGCTCGCCGGCATCGCGAAGCTGACCGGCATGCGCGTGGTCGCAGCCTGCCCCCCAGGCTACGAGCCGCCGCCCGGCATCCCGGTCGAGCTCGTGCGCGACCCGAGCGAGGCGGCCGCAGGCGCCGACGTGCTCGTCACCGACATCTGGACGAGCCTCGGCACCGACGACGAGGCGGCGCAGCGCCTCCACGACCTCGAGCCCTACCGCCTGGACGCCGCGCTCCTCGCTCAGGCGGGGCCGGATGCGATCGTCCTGCACTGCCTGCCGGCGCACCCCGGCGAGGAGATCGCGGCCGACGTGCTGTACGGTCCCCGGTCAGCCGTCTGGGACGAGGCCGAGAACCGGCTGCACGTGCAGAAAGCGCTGCTCGCGCTCGTTCTCGGGTAGTTCCTACCGTCAGCCACGACCTGAACACCACTCGACCGGGAGGCCGATGGAGCCGGGGACGCTGATCCTGATCGTGGGCGCGGTGCTGCTGGCAGCGGTGGCCGCCGCGACGCTCGCCGGGCGCGCCGGCGTGCCCGTGCTGGTCGTGTTCCTCGGGCTCGGGATGCTCCTCGGCTCGGACGGAGTCGGCGGGATCCAGTTCGCGAACGTGCACCTCGCCCGGACGGTCGGGATCGTCGGGCTCGCGATCATCCTCTTCGACGGCGGGATCTCGACGCCCTGGCGGTCGCTGCAGCGCGTCGTCGCGCCCGCGCTCGCCCTGAGCACGGTCGGCGTCTTCGTCACGGCCGCGATCACCGCCGTCGTGGCACACGCCGTCTTCACCCTCTCATGGGCGGCATCGTTCCTGCTCGGGGCGGTCGTCGCGTCGACGGATGCGGCGGCGGTCTTCTCGACGCTCCGCGTCACCAGTCTCCGCCGCCGCCTCGCGCGCCTGCTCGAGGGCGAGTCGGGCGCGAACGACCCGATGGCGGTCGCGCTCACGATCGGGCTGATCGACTGGATCGACGGCAGCTCGTCGAGCGTCGCGTCGGTGATGCTGCTCGTCGTGCGCCAGCTCGCGCTCGGACTCGCCGTCGGTGTCGCGGTCGGCGCGATCGCGGCGTGGCTCCTCGTCCGGCTGCCCGACCTCGCCGCGCCGTTCGCGCCGGTCGCGACCGTGTCGTTCGGCGCGATCGGCTTCGGGCTCGCCGACGTCGCCGGGGGCAGCGGCTTCCTCGCCGTCTACCTCGTCGGCCTCTTCGTGGGGAACACGCCGACCGCGCTCCACCGCTCCCTCGTCAGCTTCCACGGCGGCCTTGCCTTCCTCGCCCAGGTCGGCCTCTTCATCGTGCTCGGCCTGTTCTCGTTCCCGCACGAGCTCCGGCCGGTGATCCTGCCCGGCCTTGCGCTGGTCGCGGTGCTGCTGCTCGTGGCACGCCCGATCGCAGTCTGGCTCTCGACGGTGCTCTTCGAGTTCACGGGCCGCGAGCAGGTGCTGCTGGGCTGGGCCGGGCTGCGCGGCGCCGTCCCGATCGTGCTCGCCACCTACCCGCAGGCGGCCGGGCTCCCCGAGAGCCGCACGATCTTCAACGCGGTCTTCTTCGTCGTCGTCGCGTCGGCGCTCATACAGGGGCCGACGCTCGAGCCGGCGGCGCGGCGGCTCGGGCTGGCCGGACGCGGCCGCGGGGCGAGCGAGCCCCCGCTCGAGGTGGCGGCGGTCGACAGCCTCGGCAGCGGCCTCCTCGAGTTCGGCGTCGGCCCCGACTCGGCGGTCGCCGGCCGGCACGTTCGCGAGCTCGGCCTGCCGAGAGACGCGTTGGTGGCGGTGATCGTGCGCGACGGCCAGGCGCTGCCGCCGCGCGGGTCGACGCTGATCGAGGACGGCGACCGGCTGTACGTGCTCTCGCGGCGCGAGAGCAGGCGTGCGGTCGAGCGCCTGTTCGAAGCGTGGCGCTAGGCACGCTGGTGCCAGGCACCTGCTTGTAGAGTCGCGCCGTGGCGTCGCCTGCCGTCCGGCGAGGCGGGACGCGACGCATCGCCGTCGCGGCGATCGCCGCCGCCGCGCTGGTCGTGCTCTGGGGTGGCTACGACCACGGCTGGAGCTGGACCGGCTTCCATGCGCACGACACGCTCTGGGACTGGCTCGAGCTCCTCGCGCTGCCGATCGCCGTCGCGGTGGCGCCGATCTGGGCTCGGCATCGACGGCGTCTCGACCGCAGGCGGCGCATCCTGCTCGCCGGCGCAGCGACGGCGTTCGTCGTCCTGGTCGTCGTCGGCTACGCGGCCGACCTGCGCTGGACCGGGTTCCCGGGCAACCGGCTCTGGGATTGGCTCGAGTTGCTGGTGCTCCCCTTCACCGTGGCGATGATCCCGGTCTGGTGGGAGCTCGACACACTGCACCCGCGCACCGTGGCCGCGCTCGCCGCCGCCGCGCTCGCGCTGGCGGTGGTCGCGCTCGGCGGCTACGCCGACCACTGGCGCTGGACCGGCTTCGAGGGGAACACGCTGTACGACTGGCTGCGCCTGTTCCTCGCACCGCTGCTGCTCCCGCTGATCTTCATCCCCGCCGCGCGTGCGTGGATGACACCCGACGATTGACCATGGTGCCTGGCCCCTAGGTGCCCGGCACCTGCTTGTAGAGTCGGCGCGTGGAGCCTGTCGCAGACCGCGCCGCCGCCGCGACGGCCCGCGAGACGCTCGACGCCGTCGGCTACGACGAGCGCGGCATCGTCTCGCTGCTCGGCGACGAGGGCACCGGCGCCGACGCTCCCGACGTGCCCGTGTTCGACCGCCGCCTCCCCCACTCGCCGCTCGCGAACGTGATCCGGCTGCTCCTGCTCCAGCTCCCGGTCGCGGAGCGGCAGGTCGCAGCCGCGCTCCGCGCGGACGGGGTCGCCGCGCTGATCGCGCTCGGCCTCGTCGCGCGCGCCGGCGAGCAGCTGGAGCCGCTCGGGCGCATCATGCCCGCCGAAGGGCTGCGGCTCGCGTGCGACGGGTTCCCGGCCGGGGCCGACGACCCGCCGGGCTACGTGGCAGCGTTCACGCCGACGGCGTCGTGGTGCGCAGCGCTGACGCCGCGCCGGAAGGTCGAGCGCGCGCTCGACGTCGGCACCGGCAACGGCGCGCAGGCGCTGCTCGCGGCACGCCATGCGCGGAACGTGGTCGCGACCGACGTCAACCCGCGCGCGCTCGCGTTCACCAGCCTCAACGCCGCCCTGAACGGGCTCGACAACGTCGAGACGCGGCTGGGGAACCTCTTCGCGCCGGTCGCAGGGGAGTCGTTCGACCTGGTCATCTGCAACGCGCCGTACGTGATCTCGCCCGACACGAAGTGGCAGTACCGCGACGGCGGCCTGCCGGCGGACGAGCTCTCGGCGCGCGTCGTCGCCGGCGCGATCGACGCTCTCGCGGACGACGGCTACGCGACGCTCCTCGTGAGCTGGCTCGCCGAGTCGGAGGACGACCCCGACAGCCGCGTGCTCGAGTGGCTCGAAGCAAGCGGGTGTGACGGCTGGGTGCTCGGCCTCACGGGCGCCGATCCGCTGGAGCACGCATCGACGTGGAACGACCATCTGGCCGAAGACCACCCTGCGCTCGGCGATGCGCTCGACCGCTGGACCGCCTACTTTCGCGACCTCGGCGTGGGTTGGATCACCGAGGGCGCCGTGCTGCTGCATCGTCGCACCGGCGCGCCTCATCCGGCCCGCGTCGATCCCGCGTCACCCGACGAGCTCGAGCACGCGGGCGCCCAGATCGAACGCGCCTTCGCCGCCCACGCATTCCTGGCCGAGCTGGAGAGCGAGGACGACCTGCTCGACGAGGAGCTCTCGCTCGCCGACGCGGTCTCGCTCGAGACCCGCCTCGACCCTCACACGCGTGAGCGCGAGACGCGATTCCTGCTCGACGAGGGCACGTTCCCCGACCTCGAATGCCCGCCCGCGGTGGCCGATGCGCTCGTCGCGCTCGACGGCGGCGCGACGCTGCGCGAGGGCATCGAGCGCCTCGGCCTGCCGCGCAAGGCCCACACGGCGCTCCGTGCCGAGGCGGTCGACGCGCTGCGCGACCTGCTCGAGCTCGGCTTCGTCGAGTTCGACGGGGGCTAGCCGGGGTCCAGCCGTACGGCCGGTGTGCGCCGCAGCGCCGCGGTCTAGACCAGAGGGGCGTGCCCGCGACGGGCGCGCAGGTCAGCAATGCCGACGCTCCATCTCAACGACCCGGCGCTCGCCGACGATCTGCTCGTCGAGCTGCGCAGCCACGGCGACGTGCTCGCCGAGGAGATCGCGCCGGGCGTGATCCGGGTGAGCATTCTCGGCTCGTACTCGACCGAAGGGATGCGAGTCGCGATCTACCTGCGCGTGAGGGCGTGGGAGGCCGGCCAGCGGGCGCGCGGCGTCGAGGTCTCGGTCGAGCTCGACTGAGAGCGCCTGAGCCGCCTAATCGCCGGCGACGTCCCGGCGCAGGAACACGAGGTAGGCGGCGATCAGCGGGATCGCGATGTAGAGCGCGCACACCCAGAGCGCGCGCGTGACCGGCACCCAGTCGGCCGGAACCCGGAGGAAGCCGTGCCACGCGTCGAACTGCGTTCCGAGCAGGTACGGGCGAATGCTCTCCGTGCCCGGGAGCACGCCGAGGAGCTGCATCAGGAGCGCCCACATCAGCGCACCGACCACCGACGCCGCACTGTTCCGCGTCATGGTCGACAGCATCACGCCGAACGCAGCGACCCCCGCCAGCGGCAGCACGTAGATCGTGAGGCTCGCGAGCAGCAGCGCGAACCCGTGCCCCGGTGACACGGTCGTGCCGGAGAGCGAGGTCAGGGGGTTGAACCCCCAGGCGATACTGCCGGCGGCGACACCGACCAGGCCCATTGCGAAGACGAGCACGACCGTGTAGGTCGCCGTCGCGAGCACCTTGCCGGCGAAGACCTCGCCGCGCTCGCGCGAGCGCGTGAGGATCGTCTTCAGCGTGCCGTTGTGGCTCTCCGACGCGACGATGTCGCCGGCGACGAGCGACGTGATCAGCGGCAGGCCCCAGATCGACATGAAGAACAGGACGACGAACGGCACCGCGAGCCCCGTGTTGCGGATCGAGCGGCCGAGGGGGACGTCGTTCGGGCCCCCGCTCTGCAGGACGAGCACGACCACGAAGATGATCGGCACCGCGATCGCCGCGCCGAGGCCGAGGTACGTCCGCTTCTGCGCGAGCAGCTTCGCGACCTCCCAGCGGTAGACGCGAGCGACCCCGGTCATACCGCCTCGGCGACGCGGTCGTGGTCGGACGACTCGCCGTCGGTCATCCCGAGGAAGAGCTCCTCGAGGCTTGCCGTCTCGGGCACGAGCGCGGTGAACGCGATCCGCGCACGGCCGAGCGAGAGCGTGAGCGCGGCGACCGCCTCCTCGTCGGCCGCGAAGCGGATCTCGCCGTCCCGCGTCTCGACGACCTCGATCCCGGGCTGGGCGAGCAGCGCGGCCGTGGCACGCTCCGGCTCGAGCGCCCGCAGGCGGTAGCTGGTGGACGCCGTCGCCAGGAGGTCTCGCAGTGCGCCCTGGTAGACGATACGGCCCTTGCGGATGATCGCGACCCGGTTGCACAGCTCCTCCACCTCGTAGAGGAGATGGCTGGAGAGGAGAATCGTGATCCCCTCGCCGGCGAGGCGGCGCACGAGGTCCCGCATGTCGCGCATCCCGGCAGGGTCGAGGCCGGTCGTCGGCTCGTCGAGGAGGAGGAGCCGCGGCTGCCGCAGCAGTGCGGCGGCGATCCCGAGCCGCTGCCGCATGCCGTGCGAGTAGCCGCCGACGCGGTCCTTCGCGCGGTCGCGTAGCTCGACGAGAGCGAGCACCTCGCCGATCCGCGAGCGCGAGACCGGGTCGTCGTAGTCGGCGAGCAGCTCGAGGTTGCGACGGCCCGAGAGGTAGGGATAGAAGCGCGGGCCCTCGACGAAGCCGGCGACCCCGGCAAGTGCCTTCGCACCGTCGATCAGCGGGTCGCGCCCGAACAGCCGGGCCGAGCCGGCGGTCGGGCGGATGAGGCCGAGCAGCATCCGCAGCGACGTGGTCTTCCCGGCCCCGTTCGGCCCGAGGTAGCCGAAGACGTCGCCCGGCTCGACGACCAGGTCGACGTGATCGACGGCTGCGATCTCTCCGTAGCGCTTGACGAGGCCGCGCGCTTCGACCGGCGCGGCCGGGCTCACTTCACCGCCCTTGCCGCCGCCTCCGCGGCCGCCGCAGGCTGGGACCCTGCGAGCACGAAGCTCGTTCCGCCCGACTGCCAGGTCAACACGGTGCCGAGCTGCGTTGCGAGCTCGTGCGCCGTCAACCCGTCGAGCGAGACGGCCGGCAACCCACTCAGCATGCCGCTCTGGTCGCCCGCGGCACTTGCCTTGCGCTCGACGAGGACGATCCCGCCGAGCCCTTCGCCGTAGAACGCAACGGCGGTGTCGCCGCCACCCGTGAGCCGCACGTCGCGCAGCGGCAGCCCGACGAGGGTCGGCGGCACGACGACCGGGAAGTCGGCCGCAGCCTGGACCGCCGCGAGCCCGGTGACCGCCGGCGCGCCCGAGCCGCCCGCGGGCCCGTTCGCCGAGCCGAGGTCGACGATCTTCGCCCCTGCGGGCGGCGCGATGTCGACGTCCGAGGACGAGACCGGGCCGTAGGAGACGTCGCTCAGCGACAGCTCGAGCACCGGCGAGCTCGACCCCTGCGCGTCGATGCCGACGCGGAGCGGGACGCCGGTCGCGGCATCCCAGGCGAGCTCGACCGATCCGAGCAACCCGCCGTCGTGCTTGGGCGAGAGCGAGACGCTGTACGCGGGCTGGCCGCCCACGTTCGTCGGGTCGGGCCCTGCAGTCGCCCAGTGGGCGCCCAGCTCGGTCAGGAAGGAGTCGATCTCGGCGAGCGTCGGCGGCGTCGCGCTCCCGGACGAGGAGGATCCGCTATGCGCCGGCAGGTCGGCCCGGTAGACCGTGTTCGACGACGCGTCGTACAACGAGATCGTCTGCGGGTCCCACACGATCTGGACGTCGCCCGCGTCCGACTGCAGCTCGATGCGGCCGTGCCCGTCGCCCGTGATCCACAGCCGGCCGGATGCGCCCGTCATCAGTGCCGAGGCCGTCTGGCCGAGCAGCGAGCCGGACGGGAAGAGCTTGTTGGTGAACTCGATGCGGGCGGTGATGCCGTCGGGCTTCTGCGCCGACAGCGCGCCCTGGATCGCCTGGTCGAGCGACTCGGGTGGGGGCGTCGAGCCGGTTCCGCCGGCTGCGACCGCGATCGCGGCGCCTCCGGCCGCGACGAGGCAGACCGCGACGACGAGGACGATCATGCTGCGGGTGGAGATCCTGCGCAAGAAGCTCACGGCGATCCTTTCTCTCGTTCCGAAGCCGTTGTAGCCGCAGACTCTGAGACATCTCTGAGACGTGGGAGCTCGATCGTGAAGCGGGCACCCGCCGCGAAGGCGCGCCCGCCGTGACGCTCGGCCGTTGCGCGCACGAGCGCCAGGCCGAGCCCCGAGCCCGTTCCCGCGGCGCGGCCGCGCTGAAACCGCCCGAACACCCGCTCGGCCTCCTCTGCGTCCACCCCCGGCCCCTCGTCCTCGACGGCGAGCCAGGCGAGGCTGCCGGTCTCGCCTGCCTCGACGCGGACCCGGCCGCTCCCGTGCCGCCTCGCGTTGTCGACCAGGTTCTGAAGCGCCCGCTCGAGCGCCACCGCGTCTCCGCGGACGGCCACGGGCCGCGGCGCCACGACCTCGACGCCGGGCTGCTCGCGCGCGAGGTCGTCGAGCCGCACGACGTCGTCCGGCAGCGGCGCCGACTCCTCGCGCGAGAGGACGAGGAGGTCGTCGGCCAGCCGCGCGAGCCGCCGGGCATCGTGCTGGAGCTCGTCGACGAGCTGCGGGCTCGCCCCGTGCCGTGCCAGGTACGAGACGTTCCCGACGAGCGCGGTCAGCGGAGTGCGGAGCTCGTGGGACGCATCGGCGAGAAACCGCCGCTCGGCGTCGCGCGAGCGCTCGAGCGCGCCGAGCATCTCGTTGAGCATGCGGGCGAGACCGGCCACCTCGTCGTCGGCCTCCGGCACCGGGAGGCGGCGGCGCGGGTCGCCGGTCCGCTCGATCTCCTCGGCCGCGTCGGCGAGCCGTCCCAGGGGACGCAGGGCGGATCGCATCAGCAGCGCGAGCGCGGCCGCGGCAGCCGCGGCGGCCGCCAGGGCCGCGATCACCACGACGAGGTGCACGTCGGCGAGCGTCGAAGCGAGGTCGTGCTTCGAGGCGGCGACGGCGACCGCACCCCCGGCGGCCGGCCCACCCGCGTCGGCGAGCGGCGCGACGTAGAGGCGAAGGTCGTCGCCGCCGAGCTCGGCCCCGGCGTACCTGCTCCGGCCGGTCGCGATCACTTGCCGCCACAACGGCTGCACCGGCAGCACGCGGCCGCCGAGGCCGAGCGACCGCGCGACGATCCGCCCGTGCCGGTCGACGACCTCGACGTCGATCTGCTGCGCGCCCGCAGATGCATCGAGCACACCGGGCGTGGTCAGGAGAGCCGGCGCCGATGCGCTCAGCTGGGCCACCTCGACGGCCCGCCGCCGGAGGGCCTGGTCGAGTGACCGGTGCAGGTGACGGCCGACGAGCAGGTCGATGCCGGCGCCGACGATCACGAGCGCCAGCAGCACCGCGAGAAACGCCGCGACGATCGAACGGCCCTTGAGCGACCGTGGCCTCACCGCTGCAGCATGAAGCCGACGCCCCGCACAGTCACGATCACCGGCGGCGGCCCCAGCGAGCGGCGGAGGTACGAGATGTAGCGGTCGACGACGTTCGGGCTCGCGGCCGCGACGTCGCCCCACACCCGCTCGAGCGCCTGCGGGCGGCTGATCACACGCCGGGGGTTGCGCAGGAGCAGCTCGAGCAGATCGGCCTCGCGCGTGCGCAGCGGGATCTCGACACCGCCGCGTCGCGCCGAGCGCGACTCGACGTCGAACACGATGTCGCCGAACGCGAGCACCTCCCCGGGCGCGGCACCGCGGCGGAGCAGGGCACGCACGCGGGCGAGCAGCTCCTCGGCCGCGAACGGCTTGACGAGGTAGTCGTCCGCGCCCGCGTCGAGGCCGGCGACCCGGTCGGCGACCGAGTCACGCGCGGTGAGGACGAGGATCGGAAGCGCGAGCCCCTTGCCGCGCAACCGGCGGCACACGTCGAGCCCGTCGAGGCCGGGCAGGCCCAGGTCGAGCACGAGCAGGTCCGGAGCGGACCGCTCGACCGCCGCCAGCGCCGCGCCGCCGTCGCCGACGCCGGTGACGGCGTACCCCTCGGCCGCGAGCGTGCGCTCGAGCATCCGCCGGATCGGCCCGTCGTCCTCGACGACGAGAACGAAGATGCTCACGGCGCTCCACAGTAGCGTCGCTCTGATAAGCAGCCGACGTGGCTTCCGCACTCGAGGGACTCAGCGTCGTCGACTTCTCGCGCGTGCTCGCGGGACCGCTCGTCGCGCAGACGCTCGGCGACCTCGGCGCCGATGTCGTCAAGGTCGAGTCGCCGGCCGGCGACGACACGCGTCACTGGGCGCCGCCCGCCGACGCGCAGGGCAGGGCGACCTACCACCATGCGGCGAACCGCAACAAGCGCTCGATCGTCCTCGATCTCCATCACGAGCCCGACCACCGGCTCGCGCAGCGGCTCTGCGAGCGTGCAGACGTCGTGGTCTCCAACTTCAAGCCGGGGACGCTCGAGCGGTTCGGCCTCGGCCACGACGCCGTCGCGGCGGTCAACCCGCGGGTCGTCCACTGCGAGATCACGGGCTTCGGCGACCGGCAGGGCGCGGCGCTTCCGGGCTACGACCCGCTCGTCCAGGCGGTCGGCGGGCTGATGAGCGTGACCGGGCCGCCGGACGTGCCGTCCAAGACGGGAGTCGCGATCGTCGACGTCGTGACCGCGCTCTACGCGACGGTCGCCGTCCTGGCCGCGCTTCACGCCCGGTCGCGGAGCGGCCGCGGCCAGCGGGTCACGATCGACCTGCTGCACGCGAACCTGGCGATGCTCGCGAACCAGTCGACCGGCTGGCTGGGCGGCGGCGTCGTGCCAGGGCGACTCGGCAACGTGCACCCGAGCATCGAGCCGTTCGCCACCTACGCCGCCGCCGACGGCGAGCTGATGATCTGCGCCGGCAACGACGGCCAGTTCGCGCGGCTGGTCGAGGTGCTCGGAGCGCCCGAGCTCGCCGCCGACCCACGCTTCGCCTCGAACGCCGAACGCGTCGCGCACCGCGACGAGCTGCGGCCGCTGCTCGAGGCACGCCTCCGCCGGCGGCCGCGCGCCGCATGGCGCGATCTGCTGAGCGCCGCGGGCGTGCCGGCCGGCCCGGTGCAGGGGCTCGACGAGGCGTTCTCGCTCGCCGCCGCGCTTCGACTCGACGTCGTCGACGAGACGGACGGCGTACGCACCGTCTCGTTCCCGGCGTTGCTGTCGGAGACGCCGGCGACGACCCGGCGCCGCCCGCCGTCCCTCGACGAGCACGGGGCGGAGATCAGAGCGAGATCCGAACGGTCGCGCCCGCCCGCTTGAGCAGCGCCGAGAACGGGCAGCCCTCGTCCGCCTTGTCGATCGCCGCGCGCAACGCCGCCTCGTCGACCCCGTCGGCCTCGGCGCGGACGGTGACGTTCGAGCCGACGATCTGGTGCCCCTGCCCCTCGACCTCGTCCATCACGATCCGGCAGTCGACCACGAGCCGCCCGGGCGGCGTGCCCGCCTGCACGAGCTCGGTGGCGAGCGACATCGTGAAGCAGCCGCCGTGCGCGGCGGCGAGCAGCTCCTCCGGGCTCGTCTTCCCCTCCGGGTTGCCGATCCGGGTCGCGAGGCTGTAGGGCAGATCGGCGAACGCACCGCTCCCGGCGGCGATCCGCCCCTGGCCGCGGGCCACGTTCCCCTCCCAGACGACCTGTGCGCTCCGCTCGATCCTCGGCACTACGACCCGGCGTCCTCGCGATCGGGGACGACGGCCGGCGTGCCGTCCGGGTAGTACGCCTCGGCGGGGGAGCCCGCCGGCCTGAACACGCCGAGCAGGCGCAACTCGGTGTCGCCGGTGTTGGCGAGGCAGTGGACGAGCCGCGCCGGGAGGTGGACGCAGCTGCCGGGTCGAAGCGGAGCGCTCTCCCCGCCGACGTGCAGCTCCCCCTGGCCCTCGAGGACGTAGATCACCTCGTCGTAGGTGTGGAAGTGGTCGGGCGCGCGCCCCGGCGGAACGAGGCCGATGAACTGCGTCGCCGACGTGCAGCCGACCTCGGGCCTCGCGCCGAGCACGAACTGCCGCCCGGCCGTGGCCGACCCCTTCTCCTCCCCCGTCAGGTCGCGGACCGCGAACGGCACGGTCGCCGGAGGCGGATCGTGGACGAGCACCGAGACGGCCCGCACGCCGCTCGCCCGCCACGAAGTCCCGCCGGGCAGAAAGGCTGCCGTTCCGGCCCGGAGCGGGTGGCGCTCCCCCCGACCTCGAGCTCGCCCTCGCCGTCGAGGACGAAGATCACCTCGTCCGCCTGCTCGAGCCGCGGCTCCCCGCGAAGCTCGACCAGGCGCTGCGTCAGCAGCGCGCTCGCGTGCAGCGACCCGTCGGGCCGGTCGTCGGCGTGAAGCGCCCACTCCATCGTCCGTAACCTACGCGCGTGGGCAACCTCGAGCTCGTGCAGCGCTCGTACGAGGCCTTCGCGCGCGACGACATGGACGGGGTCGTCGCCGACATGCATGCGGCGATCGAGTGGCACCAGGCCCAGGGCCTGCCGCACGGCGGCCTCTACCGCGGGCTCGACGAGGTGCGGCGGAACGTCTTCGACCCGCTCGACGCGGACTGGTGGGACGAGTTCAGCGCCGAACCGGACGAGTTCCTGGACGCCGGGAGCGAGGTCGTCGTGCTCGGCCGCTACCGGGGCGTGGCCAAGGCGGACGGGCAAGACGCTCGACGTGCCCTTCGTCCATGTCTGGACGATCGAGGACGGAAAAGCCGTGCGCTTCCGGCAGTTCCTGGACACCGCCGGGTGGGTCGAGGCGCTGAGCCCGGCCGCATCGCCGCCCGAGATTTGATCATTGACACGTGCTGGCGGGGGGTTGAGGATTCTGCGGCAGCGGCGGGCGGCGCGAACCAACGAAGCGCCGCGAACGTCTAACGGTAGGACAGGTCGACCCCCCGACGTCCCCATGCAAGGAGGCATTAGATGAAGAAGGGCATCGGCTTCGCCCTCGTGGTGCTGGTCACCGCGACGGCGGCCGCCAGCGCGCAGGGCGCACATCGCCAGGTGCAGACGGCCTCGGCCGGCCTCAGCTGCAAGAGCACGCTGAAGGTCGCGATCGTGACGCCGCTCTCCGGCGCCGCCGCATTCCTCGGCGAGGAGCAGCTCACCTGGGCGAAGCTCGCCGTCGCCAAGCTCGCCCCGCAGATGGGCCTCAAGATCCAGCTGCTCCAGGGCGACACCCCGGTGGAGCAGGGCGCGCAGCCCGCACAGACCCTCGCCCAGAAGTACGTCTCCGACCCGAAGGTCGTCGGGATCATCGGCCCGTCGACGTCGGGAGCGGCGGTGGCCTCGACCAAGACCTACTTCCAGGCCGGGATGGCGCACATCTCGCCGTCCGCGACCAAGACCGACCTGACCTACAAGCAGAACGGCCAGCGTGAGGGAACGCCGGCGTTCTTCCGCGTCGTGCCCGCCGACAACGTCCAGGGCCCGACCGATGCGTCCTACATGGTCAACACGCTGCACGTGAAGAAGGTCGTCGTCTTCGACTTCCAGGAGCCCTACTCGCAGGGTCTCGCGGCGGCGGTGACGTCGTACCTGAAGGCTCACAACGTGAGCGTGACCCGCCTGTCGGCGCCGAACACGACGACCGACTACTCGTCCTACGTCACCAAGGTCCCGGGCGACGCCGACGTCGTGTTCTTCCCGACGCAGCAGCCGCCCGCGGCACAGACGTTCGCCGAGCAGCTCGTGGAGCAGGGCAAGAAGGCGACCATGTTCTCGAGCGACGGATCGGACGCACCCACCCAGTACAACAAGCCGGGCGGCTACGTCTCCAACTTCGCGCCCGATATCACCGGGTTCAAGGCCGACGCCGCCGTGATCGCCGCGTGGAAGAAGGCCAACCCCGGCAAGCAGGTCGGCTCCTTCGGCCCGCCGACGTACGGCGCGACGCAGGTGCTTCTCACCGCGATCAAGCTCGCCTGCGCCGTGGGGCACGGGACGCTCAAGAACCGCTCCGACGTCCTCCACCAGGTGAAGCACGTGAAGATCAAGAACTGGATCCTCGGCGGGAGCTTCAAGTTCTCGACGAAGACGAACGACCCGCTGAACGCCAAGTTCTACATCTTCAAGATCCAGCCCAACGGCTCGTACAAGCTCGTCGGGTAAGCGACAGACGATGAAGGCGCAGAGGGCGGCCCGGGTTGTCACCGGGCCGCCCTCGGCTCTAGGTTGCTCCCGGCGTGCCCACCTTCCTCCAGCTCACGCTCGATGCGCTGACGCTCGGCAGCGTCTACGCACTGGTCGCGCTCGGCTACTCGCTCGTCTACGGCGTCCTCAAGCTGCTGAACTTCGCCCACGGCGACGTGTTCATGGTCGGGTCGTTCATCGGCTACGGGGTGCTGCAGGCGCTCGGCGGCGCGGCCGACCCCGTCGTCCCGGTGTGGATGCTGCTCGTCCTGATCACGCTCGCCGCAATGGCGGGCTGCGCGGTGCTCGGCGTCGTGATCGAGCGCTTCGCCTACCGCCCGCTCCGCAACGCGCCGCGCATCGCGCCCCTGATCAGCGCGCTCGGCGTCTCCTTCTTCCTGGCGAACTCGATGCAGCTCCTGTTCGGGGCACAGCAGCGCGACTACCAGTCGTATCTGCTCTCGGGCGGCTCGCTGTACTTCCGCGGCTTCGACATCGACACGGTTCACGTGCCGCTGCTCCGCATCATCACGATCGTCTCCGCGTTCGTGCTGATGGTCGTGCTCTGGTTTCTGGTCAACCGGACGCGCACCGGGAGGGCGATGCGCGCCACGTCTTTCGACGGCGAGGCGGCGGCGATGATGGGGATCGACGTCGACCGCGTGATCGTCTTCACGTTCGTCCTCGGTTCGGCGCTCGCCGGCGCCGCCGGCGTGATGTTCGCGCTGCGCGTGCCGACCTTCGCCGCCGTCGGCTTCACGATCGGCCTCAAGGGCTTCACGGCGGCCGTGATCGGCGGGATCGGCTCGATCCCGGGCGCGCTGGTCGGCGGCCTCCTCCTCGGCGGCGCCGAGTCCTACACGGCCGGGTACTGGACGACCGCGTGGAGCGACCTGGTCGTCTTCACGATCCTGATCCTGTTCATGATCTTCCGCCCCCAGGGCCTCCTCGGGCGCGCCGACATCCGCAAGGTATGACCGACCTGACTCCCGGCGACCCGAACGCCCCGGCCCTTCCCGAAGTCGAAGGTCCGGCGGTCGGCCGCGACGAGTGGGTCGCCCGGCACGGCGAGCGACGCCTGGTGCGCGGGGGGCGGCTCGGGCAGATGGAGGACCGGCTCCGGGCCGTGCCGTGGTGGGCGTTCCTGATCCTGTTCCTCGCCGCCGCGACGCTGATGCCGGCCGTCGAGTCGAGCGGCTACGTGCGCCGGGTCGGCTTCGACACGGTCATCTTCATGCTGCTCGCCCTCGGCCTGAACGTCGTCGTCGGCTGGGGCGGCCTGCTCGATCTCGGCTACATCGCCTTCTACGGGATCGGCGCCTACACGTACGCGATCTTCGACTCCGACAAGTTCGGGATCCACCTGCCGACGATCGTCGCCGTTCCGGCGATCACGGCGCTCGGGGCGGTGGTCGGGCTCCTCGTCGGCCTGCCGTCGCGGCGGCTCTCGGGCGACTACCTGGCGATCGTGACGCTGTTCTTCCTCGAGCTGTTCGAGACCGTGGCGACGAACGGCAACCAGATCTTCGGCCACGACATCACCGGCGGCGCGAACGGGATCATCAACGCCGACCCGTTGAGCTTCTTCGGCCGTTCGCTCGCCGTGCAGCACCAGGGGATCTTCGCCGTCTCCTACTACTACGTCGCGCTCGCCTTCTTCGCGCTCGTGTTCGTGGCGACGCGCTTCGCGAACCTCTCCCGCATCGGGCGCTCGTGGCGCTCGCTCCGCGAGGACCCGCTCGCGGCCGAGGTGATGGGGATGCCGATCAACTGGCTGAAGCTGACGGCCTTCGCGACCGGCGCGGCGGTCGCGGCGCTGACCGGGACGATCGAGACGTCGCTGACCGGGAGTGTGTTCCCGCTCAACTTCTCGCCCACCGTGCTGATCACGATCTACGCGATGGTGATCCTCGGCGGTTCCGGGAGCCAGGCCGGGGTCGTGCTCGGGGCGATCATCGTCAACGTCCTGCTGCAGCTGCTCCAGAACCCCGACCAGGCGCGCGTGCTCTTCTACCTGCTCGTCGTCGTCGGCGTCCTGACCGCGTTCCGCCTCTCGCGGAAGCTCGCGATCGTGGTCGCAGAGACCGTCGTGCTCGGGTTCGTGATCCACGCGATCGTGCGATCCGCCCATCCGTCGTGGGCGACCAAGGGGCACGGCGGCTTCAGCGGCATGATTGCGCACTGGGTCGTCATCCCCGAGCAGCTGGCGCCGTGGGTCGGCCAGGTCGCGTACGGCCTGATGATCGCCGGGGCGCTCACGGTCACGGTGCTACGCGGCTGGTGGCGTGTGCTCGTGCTGCCGCCGGTGATCTACGTGTCGGCGTTCGTCTGGGAGAACATGATGATCCCGAACCCGGGCCCGACCCGGTACATCGTGCTCGGGGTGCTGCTGATCGTGCTGATGATCGCGCGCCCGAACGGCCTGCTCGGCGAGCGCCGCGTGGAGATCATCTGACAACGATGGAGGAGCGGCCGCTGCTCGAGCTGAAGGGCGTCTCGCTCGCGTTCGGGGGCCTGCAGGTCGTCTCGAACCTCGACCTCCACGTGGAGGAGAGCGAGATTGTCAGCGTGATCGGCCCCAACGGGGCCGGCAAGACGACGCTCTTCAACCTGATCACCGGCATCTACTCAGCCCGACGAGGGCGAGATCACGCTCGACGGCTCGAGCATCGTCGGGCTGCAGCCGCACGAGATCACGCGGCGGGGCATCGCCCGCACCTTCCAGACGCTGCGACTGTTCCTCAACATGACCGTGCGCGAGAACGTCATGGCGGCGACCTTCGGGCACACGCATGCCGGCCTGTTCCGCGCGATGCTGCGGACTCCCGGCATGCGCCGCGAGGAGCGCGAGATCCGCGAGCTCGCCGAGCGCCGGCTCGCGTTCTTCGGCGACCGGCTGACGGGCTACCGCTGGGACCAGCCCGCCTACTCGCTGTCGTACGCGAACCGGCGGCGGCTCGAGATCGCACGCGCGACGGCGACGAACCCGCGGATCCTGCTGCTCGACGAGCCGGCCGCCGGGATGAACCCCGCCGAGACGCACGAGATCACCGACCTGATCGGCAAGCTGCGCACCGAGGGCGGCTACACGATCCTCGTGATCGAGCACGACATGCACGTGGTCGAAGGCATCTCGGACCGTGTCGTGGCGCTCGACCACGGGATCAAGATCGCCGAGGGCTCGTTCACCGAGGTGGCGACCGACCCGCAGGTCGTCGAGGCGTACCTCGGTCTCGGGACGATGGGCACCAAGTGACAGCCGCGGCCGGCGCACCCCTGCTCCAGCTCGACGGCATCGACACGTACTACGGGCAGATCCACATCCTCCAGGGGCTGTCGCTCGAGGTGCAGCCCGGCGAGCTCGTCTGCCTGCTCGGCGGCAACGCGTCCGGCAAGTCGACCACGCTCAAGACGATCCTCGGCATCGTGCGGCCCCGCAACGGGACGGTGCGCGTCGCCGGCGAGGACGTCACGCGCCGCCCGACGAGCTACAGGATCGCGCGCGGCCTCGCGATCGTCCCCGAGAACCGCCGCCTGTTCGCGCCGATGACCGTGCAGGAGAACCTCGACCTGGGCGCATACCTGCGCGGCGGCGGTAGCAAGGAGGACTACGACCGGGTCTACGAGCTCTTCCCGCTCCTGCACGAGCGGCGCTCGCAGCTCGCCGGCACCCTTTCGGGCGGCGAGCAGCAGATGGTGGCGATGGGCCGCGCCCTGATGTCGCGGCCGAAGCTGCTCCTGATGGACGAGCCGTCGATGGGCCTGGCGCCGATCCTGGTGGAGCGGAACTTCGAGACCATCAAGCAGGTTCACGAGTCCGGCGTCGCGATCCTCGTCGTCGAGCAGAATGCGAACGTGTCCCTCTCGATCGCCGACCGCGGCTACGTGCTCTCGACCGGGCGCCTCGTGCTCGAGGGGCCGGCGGCCGACCTGCGCGAGAACGACGATCTCCGGAAGGCGTACCTGGGCCGGTGACCGGCACCGCACCCGCCTCCGTCGCCGCGCGCTGCCGCGATCGCTTTGGGAATGGGGGAAACCATGTTTCCCCCATTGGCCCCCTTCTTCTTGCCGAGCTCTCGCGGCGCCGGTTCCGGGGCTCCCGCCGGGCAAAGCCCGGCTCCGCCCACGACTGGAAGCGCTCCGTCTTGGGGTACGTCGTCGTGACCGACACAACCGCCGCATCCGTCGCCGCGCGCTGCCGCGATCGCTTCCCGATCTTCGAGCGGCTCGTCTACGTCAACTCGTGCTCGCAGGGCGCGCTGTCCGACGCCGTTCGCGCCGCCTACTTCGACTACCTCGACGGGTGGGACGACCGCGGAGCGCCCTGGGACTACTGGGTCGAGCGTTCCGAGTCCGCACGTGCGGCCTTCGCCCGCCTCGTCAACGGGAAGCCCGAGGACGTCGCGGTCACGACCTCCGTGTCGGCGGGCGTGAGCGCGCTCGCGAGCGCGATCGACTTCGAGACGCGGCCGCGGGTCGTGATCTCCGACTTCGAGTTCCCGACGATCGGGCAGATCTGGCACGCGCAGGAGCGGCGCGGCGCCGACGTCACGATCGTGCGCGCCGACGGCCCCGAGATCCCGCTCGAGCGCTTCGCGGAGGCGATCGACGAGCGCACCGCGGTCGTCTCGATCACCGCCGTCTGCTACCGCAACGGCACGCGGCTCCCTGTCGAGGAGATCGCACGGATCGCCCACGAGCGAGGCGCGCTCGTCGTGCTCGACGCCTACCAGGCCGCAGGCACCTATCCGCTCGACGTCGAGTCGCTCGGCGTCGACGTGCTCGCGGCGGGGGTGCTCAAGTACCTGCTCGCGTCGGCCGGGCTCGCCTTCATGTGGGTCCGGCCGGGCCTCGCCGGGGAGCTGACGCCGACGCAGACCGGGTGGTTCGCCGACCGCGACATCTTCGAGATGGACCACACCGACTACTCGCCCGCCCCGAACGCGCGCCGCTTCCAGTCGGGCACGCCGCCGATTCCGGCGATCTACGCCGGCATCGCAGGCATCGAGTTGATGGAGGAGATCGGGATCGCCGCCACCCGCGAGCACGTGCTCGCCCTGACCGACCGGCTGATCGACGGCGTCGACGCGCTGGACGGGATCGTCGTGACGCCGCGAGCACACGAGCGCCGTGGCGCGCTCGTCTGCGTCGCCTCGACCGACGCGCCGGCACTCGTGTCCGCGCTCGACGCGGAGAGGATCGTCACCTCCGAGCGCGACGGCAACCTCCGGGTCTCACCGCACGCCTACAACACCGAGGACGACATCGACGCCGTCCTCGCCGCCCTCGAGAAGCACCGCCGGCTCCTGCGTTAGTCGGGAAGAGAACCTACGGTTCCCTTCCCGAGGCCCATCCCTCCCCTCCTCGCGTGCTGTCGCGGACCCGCCGACCACGACCCTGGCGCCGGGCACCGGACTGACCCGGGTGCCTGGCACCAAGGTGCCAGGCACCCGGCCAAGGCTCTGACGGACGGGCCAGGAGAGGCGCATTGAAGACCGCGCCGAGTGAACGCATGCTGTCCGTGTGTCGGAAACCCTGATCGAGCGAGCCGAGATCGTTGCCCTACTCTTCAACGTGAGCGACATCGCCGTGACAGTCGCCGAGATCGAGCGCCTGCTGGGAGGAGATGACGACGAGGAGACTGACGAAAGCTGAACGCGCCGAGCGCGATGCACGGCACGCACGCGTCTTCGCGAACGCGCGACGGACACGTGAGCTGGCCGAGCAGGCGCAGGCGAAGCTCGATGCGGAGAGGGTCGGCCGAGGCGGATCCTCGAGCGGCCCCCCTGAACGTTAGGCGTCCGCCAGGAAGGCGAGCACCCGCTCTTTGAGGAGCGTCGCGGCCTGCTCGTCGTAGTCCGGCAGGCTGCTGTCGGCGAACAGGTGCTTCTCGCCCGGGTAGAGGAACAGCTCGGCTCGGTCGGCGCTCTCGATCAGCTCGCGGGCGGCCGGCAGGTCCTCCTCCGCCCACTCGTCGCCCTCCATCATGTGGATCTGGAGCGGCACGCCCTCGGGCCACGACCCGCCGAACTCGGAGGCCGGAAGCGCGGCGCTGAAGAGAAGCGCTCCCCGCGCACCGGGACGCGTCTGTGCGAGCGCCTGCGCCGGCATCACCCCGAGTGAGAAACCGGCGTAGACCAGGGCGTTCGGCAGCCCGTCGGCGGCCCGGCGGCCGCGCTCGAGGATCGCCTCGAAGCCGGTCTCCCTCGCGTAGCCGACGCCTTCGTCGAGGCTCTCGAAGGTGTTGCCGTCGTAGAGATCGGGGGCGTGGACGACGTGCCCGGCCGCCCGCAGATCGTCGGCGAAGGCGAGGAACCCGGGCGTCTGCCCCTGGGCGTGGTGGAAGAGCAGGATCTCGGCCATCGGCTTCCTTTTCCCTCGTCGCGGCGATCCCCGGCCGGCGCCACGATGTCGATTCTTCGGCTCGAACCAAGCCGTACGAACTTGCGCGCGTCGTGATCCAGATCTTATAAAACGCGGACATGCTTCTCCGCGAGGTCGGATATGCGCGCCCCACGTCGCTCGCGGAGGCGATCGAGCTGCTCGCCGCCAACGACGGCGCGCGCGCCCTCGCCGGCGGGCAGACGCTGGTCAACGTGATGAAGGCGCGAGCCGGATCACCGGACGCCCTGATCGACCTGAACGGGATCGCTGAGCTCCGCGGCATCGACCTCGCACCGGACGGGACGCTCTCGATCGGCGCGATGACGACCTATGCAGACATCGTCTCGAGCGCCGAGGCGCGTGCGCGCCCGATCATCGGAGAGGTCTGCACGCAGATCGCAGACGTCCAGGTTCGCAACCGCGGCACGATCGGCGGGAACCTCTGCACGAACGACCCGACCAACCACCTGCCGCCGCTGATGGCCGCGCTCGGTGCGACGATGACGATCGCCGGCGCGGACGGTGAGCGGATCGTGACGGCGAAGGAGTTCTTTCTCGGCGTCTATCTGACCGCGGTCGCCCAGGGCGAGGTGCTGACGAAGATCGACGTCCCCGCCGGCCGCGGCGACGGCTTCGCCGCCGTGACGCTGGGGGTCGACGGAACTTGCATTGCCAGTGCAGCCGCCTCGGTCGACGGACGCGTGACCGTCGCGCTCGGCTGCGTCGATGCTGTCCCGGTGGTCCTCGAGCCGGCGTCGGCGGGAGCCGACGACGTTCGCGCCGCGGTCGCCGGCGCCGGCATCGAGCCTCCGTCCGACGTCCACGCCTCGAGCGCCTACCGCGCGCACCTCTCGCAGGTGCTCGCCGTGCGCGCCGTCAACCAAGCCCAGGGAGCCGCATGATCTCGACCGAGCAGACGATCACCGTCACGATCAACGGCACGACCTACGAGCGCGAGGTCGAGGCGCGAAAGCTCCTGATCCACTTCGTCCGCGACGATCTCGATCTCACCGGCAGCCACATCGGATGCGACACCGGCAACTGCGGCGCGTGCTCGATGCTCGTCGACGGGGTGCTCGTGAAGAGCTGCATGATGCTCGCCGTCCAGGCTGACGGAGCGACGATCGAGACGGTCGAAGGGCTCTCGGACGGCGACGAGCTGAACCGGCTCCAGTCGTCTTTCCGCGAGCACCACGCGTTGCAGTGCGGCTACTGCACGCCGGGCATGCTGATGAGCGCGACGGCGCTGCTGCGCGAGAACCCGAGCCCGTCGGACGACGAGATCAAGAAGGCGCTGCAGGGGAACATCTGCCGCTGCACCGGCTACTGGAACATCTTCGAAGCGGTGAAGGGGGCGGCGCAGTGACGAGCACGACGATCGCCCCCGAGCAGACCGAGGTCGGCAAGGCGTGGTCGGGCCAGAGTGTCCCGCGCAAGGAGGACAAGCGACTCGTCCAGGGCCAGGGCGTCTTCGTCGACGACATCAAGCGCCACGGCATGGGCTACCTGCACTTCGTCCGCTCGCCGTATGCGCACGCGCACATCACGTCGATCGACGTCTCGAAGGCGGAGGAGCTGCCGGGCGTCCACGGCACGCTGACCGGCGAGGAGGTGGCCGCCCTCACCGATCCGTTCTTTCAGATCTCGAGCGCTCCCGGCGCGAACGTCAAGGACTACGCGCTCGCAGTCGGCAAGGTGCGCTACGTCGGCGAGGCGATCGTCGCCGTCGTCGCCGAGACGCGCGAGCTCGCCCGCGATGCCTCCGAGCTGGTCGAGATCGAGTACGAGCCGATCGACGCCGTCGTCGACGCCCGCCGGGCACAAGATGCGGACGTGCCGACGATCCACGACGACGCCGGCGGCAACCTGATGTGGCACGGCGTCTACGAGTGGGGCGATCTCGAGAGCGCCTTCTCCGAGGCGGACAGGATCGTGAGGATCGATCAGCTCCACTTCCACCGCTTCAACTCGACGCCCCTCGAGTGCGACGGCGCGCTCGTCGAGTACAACCGGGGCATCGGCCAGTGGACGATCCACACGAACAACCAGTTCCCGGGCTTCGCGGCGATCATGATGGGCCCGGCGATGCGCACCGGGCTCGACCGCCTGCGCTTCGTCACGCAGGACATCGGCGGCGGCTTCGGCAACAAGATCACGTCGCACCCGCAGCTCGTCGTCTGCTGCCTGCTCGCACGCAAGCTCGGCCGTCCGATCCAGTGGACCGAGTGGCGGACCGACTTCCACCTCTCGATGTCGCACGGCAACGAACGGTGGTTCCTCGACACCGAGGTCGCGGTCTCGAACGACGGCACGCTGCTCGGATTCCGCACGAAGGCGCTCGACGACGCCGGCGCGTGGCTGCGCTACGAGCCGCTCGGCGGCGTGATCTGGGCGCAGGTGACACCCGGGATGTACAAGTGGCGGAACATCCGCGTCGACTTCACGCAGGTCGCCACGAACAAGGCTCCGGTGTCCCCGAACCGCGGCTATTCGCGGATGCAGCATCTCTGGTTCACCGAGCGCGTGATCGACATCGTCGCGCACGAGCTCGACCTCGATCCGGTCGAGGTGCGGAAGCGCAACTTCATCACGGTCGAAGACATGCCGTACGAGACGCCCAACGGCTGCGTCTACGACTCGGGCGACTACGCGCAGATGCTCGACATCGCGCTCGAACTGGTCGACCACGCCGGCATCGAGCAGCGCCGCGCCGACGCGGAGGCGCGGGGCAGGCTGCTCGGCGTCGGCATCGGCTCGACGCTCGACTCGGGCACGAACAACTTCGGCCAGTCGCGCATGATCAACCCCGAGCTCCAGTTCTCGGGCAACAACGAGGTCGCGACCGTCAAGCTCGACATCTTCGGCGAGATCGTCGTCACCCTGGGCACGACGCCGCAGGGCCAGGGGCACGAGACGACGGCGGCCCAGGTCGTCGCCGACATCCTCGACTGCTCCGTCGACGACGTGAACGTACGGGCGGGACACGACTCGTACTGGAACTCGCACGCCGGCTTCTCGGGCACCTACGCGTCGCAGTTCGCCGTCACCGGCCTCTCGGCCGTGAAGGGAGCGACCGAGATGCTCGCCGCCGAGATCAAGAAGCTCGCCGGCGCCGTGTTCGGCGGCGTGCCGGAGGAGGCGCTCGAGCTCGCCGAGGGCACCGTGCGGATCAAGGACAACCCCGAGGCGGCACTGCCGTTCATGGCCTGCGGCGCGATCATCAATGCGAACAACGCGGGCCTGCCCGAGGACCTCGGGGTCACGCTCAACTGCCGCTACGTCTACCGGCCGCCCTTCCAGGTGCCCGACGTCGAGCGGAAGTTCGGGAACCTCACGCTCACGTACGCGACGCAGATCCATGTCGCGGTGATCGAGATCGACCCCGAGACCGGCTACTACGACATCGTCGACTATGCGGCCGTCGACGACTGCGGCAAGCGCATCAACCCGCAGATCGTCGAGGGCCAGGTGATGGGCGCGACTGCGCAGGCGCTCGGCGCGGCGGTGCACGAGAACTTCGTCTACGACGACGACGGCAACCTGCTCACGCCGAACTTCTACGACTACCACGTCCCTCACGCGCTCGACATGCCCCCGCTCCAGACCGGGAGCATCGAGAGCCCGTCGCCGTTCACGCCGCTAGGCACGAAGGGTATGGGCGAAGGCGGTGGCGCCGGAATCCACGCCGTGTGCGCCGCCGTGCAGGACGCGTTGCGCGGGCACGGCGACGCGATCGTGTGGGACAGCTGCAACCCGTACCGCCGGGTGTGGGAGATGCTCAACGACCCGAAGGGGGCCGGCGGGACGGTCTCGGTGACCGGCGCGTGATCGACGTAGGCTTGACGGAGTCGACAAGGAGCGCGGCGCCGGCTTGGCCGGCGCCGGAGCGGGAATGATCGTCTCCGGGGACCGCACGTTCACCGCTCCGCGCGGTGCGGTCTGGAGTGTGCTCAACGATCCGGCCGCGATGGCGAAGACGATGCCGGGCGTCGAGAGCTTCGACGTGCACGACCCGGCGCACTGGACGGCGAACGTCAAGATCCCGCTCGGGCTCGGCGGGCTGCGCATGAAGGTCGACATGCAGAAGGTCGAGGAGCGCGAGCCCGACTTCGCGAAGCTCGCGATCAAGGGCCAGGGCGTCGGCGCGATGATGCGGATGGAGACCCAGTTCGAGCTGTCGGAAGGTCCCGACGGCGGGACGGCGATGCACTGGACGGCCGACGTCCGGATCGCGGGCCCGGTCGGATCGATGGGCCAGCGCGTGCTGCAGCCGATCGTCAACCAGCAGGTGCAGCAGGTGCTGGCCGCCCTCGACCGCGAGGTGAAGGCAGCGGCAGGCGACTCCGCATGACGCCCCCTTTCAGGGTTGGCGTCATGCAGTTGACGATGGAGCCGCTCGACGAGATGCTGGCGTCGGCGCGGGCGATGGATGCCGCGGGCATGGACACGATCTGGCTCGCCGAGGCGTACCCGTGGTGGCGCAAGCACGGCATGGAGGCGCGCTCGTCGACGGTCGTCTCGGCGCTCATGGCGCGCGAGACGGCGAGGCTGACGATCGGGTGGGGGATCATCTCGCCGTTCACGCGCCATCCGGTGCAGGTCGCGATGGACGCGCGCGTCGTGCAGGAGGCAGCCGGCCCGGGCCGGTTCATCCTCGGCTACGGGACGTCGAAGATCTTCCTCAACAACGCGCAGATGCAGACGTCGAAGACTCTCGGCCCGATGCGCGATGCCGTTGCGATCGTCCGTGGCGTGCTTGGGGGTGACACGTTCCGCTACGACGGAGCGACCTGGAGCGCGGACGTCCCCGCGCTGCAGGACGAGGCGCACACGCCGCGCGACGTGCCGCCGGTCTACGTGGCGGCGACGGCGCCGAAGATGCAGGCGCTGGCCGGCGAGATCGGAGACGGCTGCCTGACACCGTCGATCACCACCCCGGCGTTCGTCCGCTACACGCGCGGCAACGTGAACGCCGACATCGACATCGGCTGCACCATCGTCGCGTCGATCCATGCCACCGACCGGACCGCAGGACGCGACGGCGCCCGCGAGATCGCCGGCATGTACCTCGCCAACAAGGTGCAGAACATCCAGGGGGCGGCGGACGTGCTGCTCGAGTGCGCCGGCATCGAGCAGGACGAGATCCGCCCGGTCGCCGAGGCGATGGAGCAGGGCGGCCGGCTGGCGGCGAAGGCCGAGGTGTCGGACGCGCTGCTCGACAAGTGCAGGCCGATCGCCGGCACGCCCGCAGACTGCATCGCCGCGATCGAGGAGTACAAGGACGCGGGGTGCACGCACGTGATGCTCGAGCTGTGGGGCGAGAACCGCCACGAGCAGATCCGCCTGTTCGGCGAGCAGGTGCTCCCGCACGTGCGGTGATCCAGAAGATGCTCGCGGAAGCTCGCACCCGCATCGTGCGGCTGTCGCCCCTCGAGGCGCAGGCATCCGGCGGGCTGATCGTCGACACGCGGTCGAACGACGAGCGCGAGCGCGACGGGATCGTTCCCGGCTCGGTGCACGTCCCGCTCTCCGTGCTCGAGTGGCGGGCCGACCAGACGTCCGGCCACGCGAATCCGATGCTCGCCGGCCGCACGCTGATCCTGCTCTGCGCGCACGGCTACTCCTCGAGCCTCGCCGCGGCGCGGCTCGTCGAGCTCGGGATCGACGCGGGCGACGTCGACGGCGGCTTCGAGGCGTGGCGCATCGCCGGCCTGCCGGTTGCGACGGCGCCGGATCCGACAGGTGTGCCGGGGATGGGGGACGTGCAGTGAGAGCTCGGCGCGTCATGGAACCCAGGTGCCAGGCACCTAGGTGCCTGGCACCTGGGTTGCGCCCTTCGGACGGCGGCGAGGGACGACCGTGAACGTCGACCGCGAACGGCTGGTCGACACCGCTTCCCGGATGATCGACGTACACAGCTTCACCGGCGACGAGCAGGCCATGGCGGAGCTGATGACGGGATTCTTCGAGCAGCTCGGGCTGCACGTGCAGTGGCAGCAGGTCGAGGACGGCCGCGCGAACGCGCTCGGCACCTGGTCCGGCACCGGCGGCGGCAAGAGCCTGATGTTCAACGGGCACATGGACACCTCGTACTCCGGGCAGGAGCCGTGGCTGCGCGGCGTGCCCGGGTTCCAGCCGAAGGCGTTCGAGCGCGACGGCCGTCTGTACGGCCTCGGCATCTCGAACATGAAGGGAGCGCTCGCCTGCTACCTGGAGGCGGTGCACGCGCTCCAGGACGGCGGCGTCCGGCTCCGCGGCGACGTCCTGATCGCCGCCGTGTGCGGCGAGATCGAGAAGACGCAGTACGGCGACGCGTCGGGCGCGCAGTACCGCGGCTATGCGGCCGGGACGCGCTACCTCGTGTCGCACGGCGGCGTCGCGGACATGTGCCTGCTCGGCGAGCCGACCGAGGGCAAGGTCGTGCTCGGGCACTTCGGCTCCCTCTGGCTCCGCATCAGGGCGCACGGCGACTTCATCCACACGGCCTTCAGCGAGGGCCGCCGCGACCGCAACTCGATCCTGCGCATGCACGAGCTGACGTCGGCGGTGCTCGAGTGGATCCCGACGTGGGAGGAGGATCCGTCGAACGCCTATCGCGGCGCGAGGGCGATCGTGAACGTCGGCGCGATCGAGGGCGGCTTCGGCTGGCGCGTCTCGCGGACGCCTCACCACACCGACCTCTTCCTCGACGTGCGCGTCCCGCCGACGAAGCCGATGGGCGTCGCGCGGCGCGAGGTGCTCGAGCTCGTCCGCTCGCTCGCCGACCGCTTCCCCGACTACGGCGTCGAGGGCGAGGTGTACGTCACCGCCCCGGGTGCGGAGATCGACGAGGGCCACGAGCTCGTGCAGGCGATCGACGCCGCCCACGAGCAGGTGCACGGCGAGGCCCCCGGGCGTGACGTGACGCGCTGGTTCAGCGACGCCTCGGCGTTGGCGCGGTACGGTGTCCCGACGGTCAACTACGGCACCTCGACCGGCCTGATGGACGTCGAGCTGGGCGAGAACCTCGACATCGACGGGCTGGTCAAGACGGCGCAGACGTACGCGCTCGTCGCGCAGAGGATCTGCGGATGAAGCTCGTGACCTATGACGAGGGGAAGGTCGGGCGTGTCGACGGCGACGAAATCGTCCGCCTCGACGTGCCGACGATGCGCGCGTACTTCGAGCGCGGAGGCGCCGACGACACCTCCGAGCGGGTGCCGCTCGCCGACGTGCGCGCTGCGCGCGCCGATCGTCCCGAAGAAGTTCTTCCACACCGCCGGCAACTTCCGCGAGCACGAAGAGGAGTCGAAGAACGTCGCCTGGTCGCACCAGATCGCACCCTGGATCAACTTCTTCCAGAACGTCGATGCGATCGTCGGCCCGGACGAGCCGGTCGTCTATCCCGAGCACCTGACCGACGAGCTCGACTACGAGCTCGAGCTGGCGGTCGTCCTCGCAAAGGCGGGCAAGTGGTTCTCGCCCGAGGAGGCCGGCGACTACATCGGCGGCTTCGTGATCTTCAACGACATCACCGCCCGCGACATCCAGCGCGGCGAGATGCGCTCGGGCGTGTTCAGCTTCTGCAAGGCGATCGACACCTTTTGCCCGCTCGGTCCGTGGATCGTCACACCGGACGAGCTGGGCGACCCACACGACCTGCGGATGGAGCTCCGGGTCAACGGCGAGACGCGCCAGAAGTCGCACTCGAGCCGGATGAGCGTGACGATCCCGGAGATCCTCTCCAACTTCTCCGCCCTCGGCTATTCGGCGGGCGACGTCCTCTCGACCGGCACCGTAGCCGGCGTCGCCGGGTTCAAGTCCGAGGAGGAGCGGCGGCGCCTCTACCTCAAGCCGGGCGACGTGATCGAGGCCGAGATCGAGCGCATCGGCGTGCTCCGCAACCCCGTGATCTCGTGGCAGGAGGGCCACGGCGAGCCCGCACCGCCGCGCATCCGCCCCTGGGGCGACGCATGAGCCGAGGATGGCCGCACGACCACGCGAAGCTCGATCGCGTCCGCGCGCTCCTCGACGAGCAGTCGCTCGACGCGGTGGTCGTGCGCGCGCCCGACAACGTCCTCTACCTGACGAACTTCTGGGGCATGAAGGGCTACGACGCCTGCGTGTTCCCGCGCGAGGGCGAGCCGGTCCTGATCTGCCTCGAGGCGTCCGCCGAGGACGCCGGGCGGACGGCGTGGACGGGCGACGTGCGTCTCGTACGCGGCTACGACGAGCACGACCCGCGCCCACCGCTTCAGCGCACGCTCGAGCTGGCGGTCGACGCGGCGAAGCGCCTACGGCCGCGTCGGCCTCGAGCTCTCGCTGGGCACGCAGGCCTCCGATCGCATGGTCGGCGAGCCGACGACGTTCACGAAGGCGCTGGTTCGACGCGTTCCCGGACGCGGTGGATGCGACGCCGCTGCTCGTGCAGGCCCGCGCCGTCAAGACCGAGCAGGAAGTCGAGCGGATGCGGATCGCGAACGCAGATCGCAGCCGACGCGATGGAGCATGTGCGCGGGCTGCTCGAGGTCGGGATGAAGGAGTCGGAGGTGGCGGCGATCTGGCAGGGATTCGTCCACGGGCAGGGCACCGCGCGCGGCCGACGTCGAGCTCGCGCTGCCGTTCTCGCTCGATCTGGGCGGGGCGCGGGATCAAGACGTTCACGGCGACCGGCGACCTGCCGGTGACGCGCGGACGAGCCGGTGCTGTTCGAGATCTGGGTCTGCGCGGACGGCTACTGGGCCGATCACACGAAGAACCTCGTCGTCGGCGAGCTGCGCGACGACTATCGCGAGCTCGAGCGCGGGCTCGTCGAGGTCTACGACCGCGCGGTCGCGCACTGCGTGCCCGGAGCGAGCCTCGCCGAGCTCGACCTGCTCGTCCGCGAGGGGATCGCCGCGCTCGGGCTATCCGGGGCAGCCCACCCATCCGATCTGCCACGGGATCGGCGCGCGGGCGCACGAGCCGCCCTACCCGCACCAGGCGGGAGGCGGTACGTTCGACCGAGGGCATGGTGCTCGCGATCGAGCCCGGCTGCTACTGGGAAGGCGGTGGCGGTTTGCGCGTCGAGGACAACTTCCTGATCACCACCGGCGGCGCCGAGAAGCTCTCGGCGTTCCCGGACGGAGTGGTGCGATGCAGGACCTGATCTGGACCGGCGTCGCTCAACGACCCGTACGCGATCGGCGGGCACGTCGGCCTGTACGACACGACGCTGCGCGACGGCGAGCAGACGGTCGGCGTCGTGCTCGATCCGGAGCAGAAGCTCGAGATCGCCCGCCTGCTCGACGAGCTCGGGATCGACCGGATCGAGGCCGGGTTCCCGCGCGTCTCGGACGACGACTGGCAGGCGGTGAAGCTGATCTCGGACGCCGGCCTGAAGGCGGAGGTGTGGGGCTTCTCCCGCGCCGTGCCCGCGGATCTCGAGGCGCTCGTTCGAGCTCGGCGTCTCGCATTCGGTGATCGAGTCGCCGATCTCCGACCTGAAGCTCGACGCGATCGGCGTGCCCCGCGAGAAGATGCTCGAACGAATCGCGTGCGGCGATGCGGTTCGCCGCCGAGCACGACATCCACGCCGCGTTCTTCGGCGTCGACTCGACGCGAGCCGACCCGGACTTCTTCCGCGCGCGTCTACGAGACGGCGGTCGAGGCCGGCGCGCGCGAGGTCGCCGTCGTCGACACGCTCGGGATCGCCTCTCCCGAGGCGGTCGGGGACCTGGTCGGGCGCACGATCGAGTGGCTCGGAGAGGTCCCGGTGCACTTTCACGGGCACAACGACTTCGGCGTCGCCACGGCCAGCGCGGCCGCCGCCGTCCGCGCAGGCGCCACCTGGATCCACGGGACGATCAACGGGATGGGCGAGCGCGCAGGGAACGCGAACCTCGGGGAGGTCGCGCTGACGCTGCGCGCGCTCTACGGGGTCGAGACGAACCTGCGGCTCGACCACATCCGTGCCGTCTCCGAGCGCGTGCGCGAGCTGTCGGGTTACGCCCTCGAGCCGTGGAAGCCGGTCACGGGCGAGACGCTGTACCGGCGGGAGAGCGGCGCCGTCGCAAGCCAGTTCCACGACCCGCCGTCGATCGAGCCCTACTCCTCCGAGCTCGTCGCGGCGGAGCGCTCGATCGTGCTCGGCAAGAAGAGCGGCCTCGACTCGATCACGCATCAAGGCCGAGGAGCTCGGGCTCGACATCGCCGAGGACCGGCGCACCGACGTGCTGGCGGCCGTCAAGCAGCTCGGCATGCAGAAACGCGGCCTCGTCACCGACGACGAGTTCCGTACGATCGCGCATGAACACTGAGCGAGGCGAGTACGACGCGATCGTCGTCGGGAGCGGGGTCAACGGCCTCGCGTGCGCGGCGCTGCTCGCGAAGGCGGGACGAAACGTCTGCGTGCTCGAGCGGAACGACTGGTTCGGCGGTGCGATCAAGACCGCCGAGATAACGAAGCCAGGGTTCCGGCACGACGTCTTCAGTGCCTGGCACCCGCTGTGGGTGGGTGGGGCAGGCCACGCGCGGCTCGGGGACGATCTCGCCCGCCACGGGCTCGAGTACCTGAACACGGAGCACCCGAGCGCGACGCTGTTCCCCGACGGCGAGGCGGTGTTCCTGCTTCGCACCGCCGATGCGAACGCGGAGGAGCTCGACCGGCACGAGCCCGGCGACGGCGCCGCCTGGCGCGGGATGCTCGACGAGTTCTTCCCCAACGCCGACCTCGCCTTCGGAGTGCTCGGCACGGAGCTCTGGTCGCGGCACGGGGCGGCGCTCGCGATGCGCGCGTACCGGCGGCTCGGCCGCCGCGGCGCAGCGGAGTTCGGCGCCGGCCTGCTCAGCTCGGCGCGCGACTGGCTGACGCAGACGTTCGTGTCGGAGCGCGCACACGGCCTGCTCGCACCGTGGGTGCTCCATACCGGGCCTCGGCCCGGACGCGGCGGCCTCCGGCTACATGGCGGCGGTGATCGCCGTGGCCGTCCAGGAGGGCGGCATGCCGGTGCCCCGCGGCGGCGGCGCGCGGCTCGCCGATGCCCTCGTCGCGCTGATTCGCGAGCGCGGCGGGACGTGCGAGACGGACGCCGACGTGACCCACGTGATCACGCGCGACGGGCGCGCGGACGGCGTCGAGCTGGCCGACGGCGACCTGGTTCGCGCCCCGGTCGTGATCTGCAACGTCACCCCGACCCAGCTCTACGGGAAGCTGCTCGGCAACGTCCCGCCCGAACTGGCCGCCCAGTCGCGGCGCTTCCGCTACGGACGCTCGGAGATGCAGATCCATTTCGCCCTGTCGGAGCCGCCCGTCTGGGCGGGCGACGACCGGCTGGGCAGGACGGCGATCGTGCACCTGACGCCGGGGCTCGACGGTGTCTCGCGGGCGGTGAACGAGGCCGACCGCGGGCTGCTGCCGGCCGAGGCGACGATCGTCGTCGGCCAGCCGCTGACGATGGACCCCTCGCGTGCCCCGGCCGGGAAGGGTCTGCTCTGGATCCAGCTGCAGGAGCTGCCGTGGCACGTGAAGGGCGATGCGGCCGGGCAGCTCGACGTTGGAAACGGGTCGTGGACGGCGGCCCTCCGCGAGCGCTACGCGGACCGCATCCAGGCGAGGCTGGCCGCGCACATCTCGAATCTCGAGTCGACCGTGCTCGCACGAACGGTGCTCTCGCCGGCCGACCTCGAAGCCGCGAACTGCAACCTCGTCCACGGCGATCCGTACGGCGGCTCGCTCGCGCTCGACCAGAACTTCCTCTGGCGTCCGCTCCGTGCGGCACCGGGGCACCGCACGTTCGTCGAAGGTGTCTGGCACGTCGGAGCGAGCACACATCCGGGACCGGGCCTCGGCGCCGGGTCGGGGACGATGGTGGCCGACGCGATCCTCGAGCCGTCCGCGCCGAAGCGACTCGCGTCGAAGCTGGCCGGCCTGACGCGGCGTTAGGGACCGGCGGCCTCCGCGCCGTCGGGCGCCCGGACGATCAACACGTCGCAGTGCGCGTGCTTCGCGACGCCCTGGCTGACGCTGCCGCCGAACACGCGCTCCAGCATCCCCGGGTCGCGTGTCCCGACGACGATCAGCCCGGCCTTCCGCTGCTCGGCGACGTCGACCAGCTCGCCGGCCGGCTGGCCGATCACGCCCGCGAACTCCGCCTTCACGCCGTGCTCGGCCAGGAACGCCTCGACCCTGGTGCGATGTGCGTGCCAGAGCGCGTCGTCGGCGAGCTGGGCGGTCTCGACCGACGAATAGGGGTAGGAGTAGGGCGTCAGCCCGAACGCCCCCGCCGAGCCCTCGACCGGCACGGGGCCGGCGACGTCCACGACCACGAGCGCCGCGCCGGACAGCTTCGCGAGGTCGGCCGCCCGGGCGAGCGCGTACTCGGCGGGCTCCGACCCGTCGTAGCCGACCACGATCGATTCGTACAGAGGGCTCTCGGGCACCTCGGCCACCTCCGGTTGTCGGTCAGAGGAGCCAGATTGCCAGGAGAACGAGCACGAGGACAACTCCGGCGACGACCAGGACGGTCAGCTGGACGCCGGCGAGGAACGCGAACGGGGTCGCCCGGCTGCGGCCGGCGACGACCCGGTGCGCCTCACGCCGCAGCTCGTCGCCCGGCACGGGCGGCGGCGCGCCCCCGGCCCGACGGACCGGCAGGCCGAACCCGGCCAGCTCGAGCTCGAGCGAGCCGTCGTCGGGGCGCCCGACGATCAGGATCTCGTCGGCCGAAAACTCGCGGAGGGTGTCCTCGACCGCCTGCACGGGATCGCCGTCGCCGCGCCCGACGTCGCCACCGCCTCGTCGGGAAGCTGGTCCGCCGCCGCGGCGGCGCGGTCGCTCGCCTCCGCCCGCGCGTCGTCCTCGTCCGAGACGAGCCAGTGCAGCGTTCCGAGCGCGGGCGGCGCGACGATGCGCACGGAGTCGAGATCTCCGTGGCCGGCGAGGGCGCGCCGGAGCTCGGCCGAGGTCGAGCCCTCGAGGACGACGGCGAGGAGCCGCCGTTCGTCTCGTCCGTCGCGTCCGCGCCCTTTCGCCCTTCGGGCAGCGCCGCTCGGAGTCAACCACCCACCCCCAGTCCTCGACAGGTGAACACTTGCTCTTCCCGGTCGACCGGCCGCCAAACACCGCCCGCTGCAGTTTCACGCCGTTTGTGTGCGGAACAAGAGCCTTCGGTGCGGGTGCGAGGATCGCGAGTCGGCGGGAGCGCGGTGAGCCCGGCTCTCTCCAGCTCGGGGAGGCGGAGCCGGGCGTCGCGGCGGCGGCGGGCGGCCGCCGCTCCGGCGCTCGGCGCACTCGGTCTCGTGCTCGTGCTCGGCGGCTGCTCGAACAGCGACCAGAGCGCGGTCAGCCCGGCCAGCCACTCGGCGGCCGACATCGCCAGCCTCTTCTGGTGGATGATGGGCGGCGCCGCGATCGGCCTCGCGCTCGTGGTCGCGCTGCTCTTCTGGTCGGTGCGACGCCGCAAGCGGCTCGGCTTCGGCAGCGACACGACCGGCCCCAAGCCGGGTGAGACGCGCGCCGTCACGGTCGTCGTCCTGTTCGGGATCGTGATCCCGATCGTCGTCCTCGTGGTGCTGTTCGTGATCTCGGACATCTTCGTCATCCAGACGACGGAGGCGCCCGCCGCGACGGCGACGAGACGGACGATCGTCGTCACCGGGCACCAGTGGTGGTGGGAGGTCAGCTACCCCGGGACGCCGGCGGTCACGGCGAACGAGATCCACATCCCGGCCGGAGTCCCGGTCCGTGTCCTCGTCCGCTCGGCCGACGTCATCCACAGCTTCTGGGTCCCGCGGCTGAACCGCACGATCGACGCGATTCCCGGCCGCACGAACCAGATCGAGCTGGACGCGGACAAGGCGGGGCGCTATCGCGGTCAGTGCGACGAGTTCTGCGGGCTCCAGCACGCCCACATGGTCTTCTACGTCGACGCACAGCCGCCGGCCGTCTTCAGCCGCTGGCTCGCGAATCAGGCGAAGCCGGCGGCGAAGCCGGCGAACGCCGAGGCGAGGCTGGGCGAGCAGACCTTCATGCAAGGGCCCTGCCAGAGCTGTCACACGATCCGCGGCACCGACGCGCACGGCGACGTCGGCCCGGACCTGACGCACCTCGCCGGCCGCAGCACGATCGGCGCGGGAACGCTCCCGAACCGGCCGGCCTCGCTCGCGACCTGGATCGAGCACTCGCAGAGCGTCAAGCCGGGGAACGACATGCCGAACATCGAGCTCAGCAGGTCGCGGCTCCGCGCCCTGCTCGCCTACCTGGACGGTCTCAGGTAATGGCGGTCGCGACTCCTCCGAGCGCGGCCACGCCCGCACGCATCGACCGTCTCGAGCGGATGTGGGAGTCGCGGCCCGGCGTGCTGGGCTGGCTCACGACGACCGACCACAAGCGCATCGGGCTCCTCTACTTCTGGACGACGCTCGTGTTCTTCGGCGCCGGCGGAATCGAGGCGCTGACGATGCGAACGCAACTCGCCGTCCCGAACAACCACCTCGTCTCCCCCGCGACCTACGACGAGCTGTTCTCGATGCACGGCGTCACGATGATCTTCTTCTTCATCATCCCGATGACCACCGGCGCGTTCGGGAACTACCTGATCCCACTGATGATCGGAGCGCGCGACATGGCGTTCCCCCGCATGAACGCGCTCAGCTTCTGGATCTTCCTCGCATCCGGGATCTTCGTCTACACGAGCCTCTTCATGGGGATGGCGCCGAATGCCGGCTGGTTCGACTACGTGCCGCTCGCCAGCCGCGCCTACGACCCCGGGCGCAACGTCGACTTCTACTGCCTCGGGCTCGTCTTCAACGGCATCGCGTCGGCCCTCACCGCCGGGCAGTTCATCGTCACGATCCTCAAGTCGCGCACGCCGGGCATGTCGTTCAACCGGATGCCGCTCTTCTGCTTCGCATTCCTCGCCGCGTCCTTCGGCCTGCTGTTCGCGCTCCCCTCGCTCTCGATCGACGCGATCTTCCTCTTCCTCGACCGCAACGTCGGCACCCACTTCTTCGACCCGGCGCACGGCGGTGCCGTCCTGCTCTGGCAGGACCTGTTCTGGATCTTCGGCCACCCCGAGGTCTACATCCTCATCGTCCCCGCATTCGGGATCGCGACGTGCATCATCCCGACGTTCACTCAGCGCCGCATGGTCGCGTTCCCGCTGGTCGCGATCGCCGAGCTCGCCGTCGTCTTCATCGGCTTCGGCGTGTGGGCGCACCACATGTTCGCCACCGGGCTCGCGACGACGTCGCTGGTGTTCTTCGCCGCCGCCACGTCGATGGTCGTGATCCCCTCGACGATCCAGGTGTTCGCCTGGCTGACCGCGTTCCTGCGCGGCATCCCGGAGTTCAAGACGCCGCTCCTGTTCATCGCCGGCTTCATCTTCATGTTCGTGATCGGCGGGCTCAGCGGGATCATGTTCGTGGCGATCCCGTTCGACCAGCAGGTGACGGACACCTACTTCGTCATCGCGCACTTCCACTACATCATCTTCGGGGCCGCCGTCTTCCCGATCTTCGGCGGGATGCACTTCTGGTTCCCGAAGGTGACCGGAAGGATGCCCTTCGAGCGTCCGGGCCAGGTCGCCTTCTGGATCCTCTTCGTCGGGACGAACCTTCTGTTCTTCCCGATGCACGTCGTCGGGCTCCTCGGCATGCCGCGGCGGCAGTACACGTACCCGAGCGGTCTCGGCTGGGGCGCCTACAACCTGGCCGAGACGATCGGCGGCTTCGTCACGCTGGCCGGGATCCTCGTCCTCTTCGGCAACCTGGTCTGGAGCTACTTCAGGGGCGCCGAGGCCGGTCCCGATCCGTGGCACGCGCCGACGCTCGAGTGGGCGACGAGCTCGCCCCCGCCCGAGTACAACTTCCCCGTCGTCCCGAAGGTGACGAGCGCCTACCCGAACTGGGACGAGCGGGACCGCGAGGAGGACCGGCGGAAGCTCGAGCGGGGTGTGCTCGTCCTCGAGCAGGGCCATGAGCAGCCGTCGTCCTCGCCTGCGGACGGGAACTTCGCCGAGATCGTCGACATGCCTCACGACTCGCCGTGGCCGATCACGCTCGCGGTTGCGCTGAGCCTGGTGTTCACCATGCTCGTGATCGGCAAGTTCGCGATCGCCGGTGTGATGGCGATCCTGTGTGTGCTCGCGCTCTTCGGCTGGCATGCGAGAGAGCCTCAGGAGGCGTGAGCGATGACCGACTACATCGCCGGCGGCAGGCGCGTCTCAGAGGTTCCCCGCACGACCGTCGCGCGCGGCGACGAGGGCGTCGCCCGTGCGCTCTCGATGCGCGTCGGGCGCCCTGCTGCGCTGTGGGGCATGGCCGTGCTGATCGCCAGCGAGGCGACGCTGTTCGGATGCATGATCGGGACGTACTTCTTCCTGCGCTTCTCGACCCGGGTCTGGCCCCCCGACGGGATCCCGCGTCCGGCGGTCGTCGGCCCTCTCGTCTCCGCTCTCCTGCTCGCCTCGTCGAGCATCCCGATGCAGCTCGCGTCCGATGCGGGACGGCACGGCCGCGCGGCGGCGGCACGGCTGTACGTACTGACGGCACTCGTCATCCAGACCGGCTACTTCGCGTATGCCGTCCACGACTACAGCGCGCAGATCCACACGTTCGACATCACGCGTGACGCCTACAGCTCCATCTACTACACGGTGCTGGGCGCCGATCATGCGCACATCCTCGTCGGCCTGCTCTTCAACGTCTGGCTCCTCTGGAAGCTCGCCCGCGGCCTGACGACGTACCGGGTGAACGCACTCCAGGCGATCACGTGGTACTGGCACGCGGTCAACATCATCACGCTCGTCGTCACCGCGACCCTCCTCTCGGCCGCATGACCTTGCGCCGGCTCGCAGCCCTGCAGTGGATCGCGCTCCTGCTCGGCTCCCTCGCCTGGGCCGCGCAGCACGTGCTCGCCTACGGCGTGTCGCTCGCCGAGTGCGAGGCGGGCGGGCGGGGCTTCGGCATCGACAACACCGCCTGGCAGGCCTCGCTGATGGCCGGAGCGATCGCCGCCATCCTCGTGTCGCTCGCGGCGGCCGTCCTCGTCTTCGTGAAGACGGGCGACACGACCTACAACGCCGACCCGCCCGAGGCGCGAATCCGCTTCTTCGCGATCACGGCGCTCCCGATCAACGTGATCCTCCTCATGATCGTCCTGCTGGACGGGTCCGCGTCCATCTTCCACACGGTGTGCCGGCAGGGATGAGCGTCCGCGCAGCCCGCAGGCTCGCACTCGTGCCGCCGGCGCTCCTCGCCGCGCTGCTGCTCGCGGGCGCGGCAGGCGCCGCCGCGCCGGCACCCGGCACGCCTGCCGCCCGCGGCAACCATCTCTACGGCCGCTACTGCCTCTCCTGCCACGGCCCGAACGGTGCGGGCGGGGCGCAGGCCTCGCCTGCCCAGGTCGGGCTCGGCGGGGCGGAGCAGGGCCGGACGGCCGGGGTGGCGCCGCCGCTCCGCGGCGTCGGTGCGCTCGCCGCCGACTTCTACCTCCGGACCGGCTACATGCCGCTGCCGCATCTCGGCCTGCAGCCGCGACGGGCACGCGTCCTGTTCACCGACCGCCAGATCCGCGACCTGGTGGCCTACGTCGCCTCGCTCGCGCCGGGGCCACCGATCCCGAGCCCCACGCCTCGGCGCGGGAACCTCGCCGAGGGGTTGAAGCTCTTCACCGACCACTGCGCAGGGTGCCATCAGGTCGTCGCCGAGGGCGGATACGTGACGGGCGCCGTCCCGCCTCCGCTCGAGGACGACACCGCGACCCAGATCGCCGAGGCGGTCCGGATCGGGCCGTACGTGATGCCGCGCTTCTCGACGAAGGCGATCTCGAACCGCCAGCTCGACTCGATCATCGCGTACGTCCAGTACGCGAAGCACCCCGACGACCCCGGCGGCTGGGCCCTCGGTCACGCCGGCCCGGTCCCGGAAGGGCTCGTGACGTGGTTCATCGCCGCCGCCGCCCTGATCTGCGCCTGTCTGTTGATCGGAAAGAGGAACCAGCATGAGAGCTAGGGCAAAGGACTTCCTGATCGGCGCCGCCGTGCTGCTCGTGGGCCGGCTGACGCCGGGTCGCGGGCGCGGCGACAGAGAGCGGATCGTGCCCCCGGGCGACAGCGACGAGCGCGCCGAGCTGCTGGTGATCGCGCTGCTCGGCCTGGGCGCGCTGTTCGCCGTGGCGTTCGTCGTCGTCTATGCGCTCGACCGCCTCCCCGACCAGACACAGCTGCTCGGCGCCTCGCTCGGCCTGTCCCTGCTCGCGATCGCAGCCGCCCTGGTCGTGACCGGCCGCAGGCTCGTGGTCACGGAGGAGATCGAAGAGGACTATCCGGCGGACGAGCACCCCGCCGAGCAGGCTGCGATCGCGCAGATCGTGGCCGACAGCGGCAGCCGGCTGACGCGGCGGCGCCTGCTCAGGGCGGCGATCGCGGGGGCGGGCGGCGCGCTCGGGCTCGCCGCGATCACACCCCTCGTCTCGCTCGGGCCGGTCTTCGACGTCGATCCGTTCTACGCGACACCGTGGCGGCCCGGGCGACGGCTCGTGGACGAGAGCGGTCGCGCGCTGGCGGCGTCGGACATCGAGGAGGGGACGTTCTACACCGCCTTCCCGGAGGGAGCCGACCGCGAGGAGCTCGCCTCGCCCCTCGTCCTCGTGCGCCTGCCGCGGAGCGATCTCCACCTACCGCCGGAGAACGCGCACTACGCCGCGGACGGGATCGTCGCGTACTCGAAGATCTGCACCCACGCGGGCTGTGCGATCTCGCTCTACCGCTCCCCGCTCTACCAGCCCTACGAGCCGCGGCCCGCGCTCGTCTGCCCCTGCCACTACTCGACGTTCGATCCCGGCACCGGCGGAACGGTGCTCTTCGGCCCGGCGGGCCGCAAGCTCCCGATGCTGCCGCTGACGATCGATGCCCGCGGCGACCTGCGGGCGGCGGGCACGTTCGACGAGCCGGTCGGGCCGTCGTGGTGGGGCGTGCGCCTACGGAGCGCCACGTGATCGCGAGACTGGTCCGCTTCGTCGATCAGCGCAGCGGGACGTCCCCGCTCCTGCGCAAGACGCTGCGCTACCTCTTCCCGGACCACTGGTCGTTCCTGCTCGGCGAGGTCGCCCTCTACACGTTCGTGATCCTCGTCATCACCGGGACGTACCTGGCCCTCTTCTTCCAGGACAGCCCGCACCAGGTCGTCTACCACGGCCCGTACGGGCCGCTCCAGGGCCAGCACATGAGCGAGGCCTATCGCTCCGTCCTCGACATCTCGACGACCGTGAAGGCCGGGCTCTTGATCCGGCAGACCCACCATTGGGCCGCGGACGTCTTCGTGGCGGCGATCGTGTTGCACGTGCTGCGAATCTTCTTCACCGGCGCCTACCGAAAGCCGCGGGAGCTGACGTACTGGATCGGGATCTCGATCCTCGCCGTCACCCTGCTCGAGGGCTACCTCGGCTATTCGCTCGTCGACGACCTCCTCTCGGGCATGGGCCTCGCGATCGGCTACGGGGTCGCCCTCTCGATCCCCTTCTTCGGCGCGAACCTCGCGGCGCTCATCTGGGGAGGGCCGTTCCCGGGCTCGAGCGCCTTCTTCTCGCGCATGTACATCGCGCACGTCTTCCTGTTCCCGGCGCTCATCGCGACGCTGCTCGTCGCGCATCTCGGCCTCGTCGCCGCCCGCCACCACACGCAGTTCAAGCAGAGCCGGCGCGAGACGCAGCGAAAGCTCGTGGGGGTGCCGATGTTCCCCGGCCAGGCGCCGAGGTCGCTCGGGCTCTTCTTCGCCGTCGCCGGGGTGCTCTTCCTGCTCGGCGGACTGGTCCAGATCAACCCGATCTGGCTGTGGGGCCCGTACCACACCTATCTCTCGACGAACGGGGCACAGCCGGACTGGTATCTCGGCTGGCTGATCGGTGCGCTGCGGCTGATGCCCGGCTGGGATCTCGTCGTCGGCAGGTACACGCTCGTCCCGAACCCGTTCTGGGGCGGCGTCCTCTTCCCGACGATCGTCTTCGGCTTCCTCTTCGCGGCGCCGCTCGTCGAGCGGCGGCTCACGCGCGACCACGCCTACCACAACCTGCTCGACCGTCCCCGCGACGCGCCCTGGCGCACGGCGATCGGCCTCGCCATGCTCACGTGGGTGCTCCTGATCTTCCTCGCCGGCGCCGCCGACCGCGTCGACGTGCTCTTCGACATCCCCTACACGGGCCAGATCTGGGCCTACCGCGTGTTGATCTGGGTGATGCCGCCGCTCGTCGGCGTCGGTGCCTACCGGGTGTGCCGGGAGCTGCAGCGAGGCGAGACGGTTGTCCGCGATCGCAAGCGCGCCCAGCGCGAGGCCGAGACGGCACACGAGGCCGCGGTCGACTAGTGCAGCCGCTCACCGTCCTCGAGGAGGCGCTCGCCCAGGCCCATGGGCTCGCGATCGCGGCGGGCGACAGCGCCGTGCTCGTGCAGGAGCGCATGCCGGCCGGTCTGCGAAACGACCTGCACGACCTTCGCGAGGACGAGCGGGAGTCGCGCGCGCGGTGCCACGAGGCAACTCGCCGCCTCGCTCCGGACACCGGCACGCAGATGCTCGCGCACGCGAACACGATCGCCTGGCGCATGTCCGACTTCGCGACGACGTGGTTCAGGGCGGGCACCGATCCGCTCGCCGCCTGGAACTTCCTCGCGATGACGGAGGCCGGCGAGGTCGCCGCGTGGCGGGCCGTGGCCGAGCTCGCCGCGCGCGCCGGACCGGGCGACGCCGCCGTCCTCGCCGCGTGGGCGCTTCCCGTCCACGAGGGCCACCTCGCGCTGGCGCTGCACGGCACGCTCCAGCTGGCCGAGGGGCTCGACCCCCTCGCCGACCGCGCGGGGTGAGCTCGAGGCGGCCGCTCGCGGTCCGTTGCTCGTCGGCGCCGACCTTCTCGTTCGATCGTGCCGCCCGGGGTGGTCGGCTGAACGCGGTCGGGGCTAACCCGCCGCGCGTGCGGGAACCGATCCCTCATGGCCGCGTACCTCCGGGCACTGCGATTCGCGATCCGGCAACAGGCGAGCGCCTACGGTTTCACGCTCGTCGTCTGGGGGACCGGCGCCCTCGCCAGCTCGCAGATCGGCCCGCCCGACCCGCTGGAGGTCGTCGCGTTCGTGGGTGGAGCGCTGATCTCGGCCGTGACGATCGTCGCCATCGCCTTCGGCGTCTGGACGGCGCTCGGGCGCGGCGACCCGCAACGTCGCGCCTACTCCGCGATGCATCTGCCCTCCGTGCCGGCGGCGATCGCGGCCGGCTGGCTGCCGATGCTGTTCCTGGGCGGCTCCGCCGCCTACTTCACGGCCGCGTTCCTCGCCGTGCTCGTCTACGAGGCCATCCTGTCGCTCGAGATCGGCATCGCGCTCACCGAGCACTCGCTGCTCGAAGGCGACAGCACCGTCACCGACCAGAGCCGGGCTCCTCGAGCACGATGATCGCGTAGTCCTTGTTCCTCCAGTCGAAGTAGCCGAGCCTGACGTCGCGAAAGGCGCCGAGGCCGGTGAAGTGCGCGGCGGTGAGAGAGTGCTCGCGTGCAACACCGTCGAGCTCCGACCTGGCCTCGTCGCCCTCGTCGAAGACGAGCGCCCAGCTGCGTCCCCCTTCGCGCGCGATCTCCTTGCTCCGCACCCCGGTGCTCCGTTCGTCGTGTTCGCCCCTCGTCGCGGTGGTGTCCTGCGCCTGCCTGCGCATTCCCCCGCGCCCCCGAGTCAAACGGGCGGAGGCGCCGCAGGCGTTGCCGGCGCTAACGGCGGGCGATCGGGGGAAGGACGAGACGGCATGGACACGCGGGCGGCCTACACGACCACGACGTCCGCGGCCCGGACGGCGGTCCACGCCGTCACGGGCGGATTGCGGTCGGTGCTCGGCGGCGCCGAGCGCGCCCGCGTCGTCGTCGTGCTCGCCTGCGTGCTCGGGCTCAGCGGCGCCGACGTCGCCACCGTCGGCGCATCGGCGACCGAGCTTCGGCACGCCCTCCACATCGACAACACGGACATCGGGCTGCTGATCGCCGTCAGCTCTCTGGTCGGCGCGGCGGCGAGCCTTCCGTTCGGCGTGCTCGCCGACCGCGTGCGCCGGACGCTCGTGCTCGGAGGCGCGATCGCGCTCTGGGGCGGGGCGATGATCTGGAGCGCGTCGGTCTCGAACCTGGGCGACCTCCTGCTCACGCGCGCGTTCCTCGGCGTCGTGACGGCGGCCGCGGGCCCGATGGTCGCGTCACTGATCGGCGACTACTTCGCCGCCGCCGAGCGCGGACGCATCTACGGCTTCATCCTCGCCGGAGAGCTGCTCGGCTCGGGGTTCGGCTTCGCGGTGACCGGGGACGTCGCGACGCTGTCCTGGCGGGCGGCGTTCGTCGTCCTGGCGCTGCCCGCCTTCGCGCTCGCGGTGGTCGTGATGCGGCTGCCCGAGCCCGAGCGAGGCGGGAGCGCCCCGCTCCCCGTCGAAGGCGATGTTCGGCGCAGCCGGGCCGAGGAGCCGGAGGACGAGGGCCCCACCGACGCGCAGCGCCTCGCCCGCGAGCGGGGGATGAGCGCCGAGCGGAGCGCGCTTCCGCCGGCCGACCTGTCGGCGGCCAACCTGCTCGACGCGATCCGATACGTGTTGCGCGTTCGCACGAACCTCGTGCTGATCGCCGCCAGCGCCTGCGGCTACTACTTCCTCGCCGGGGTGCAGACGTTCGGGATCGAGTTCGTCAAGGAGCAGTACCGGATCGACCAGGGGTTCGCGAACCTGCTGCTGCTCGTGGCCGGAGTCGGAGCCGTCCTGGGCGTGCTCTCCGGCGGTGCGATCGGCGACCTGCTCGTGCGCAGCCGTGTCCTAACGGGGCGCGTCCTGACGGCGGCGGTGGCCGCGACCGCCACGACGGCCCTGTTCGTCCCGGCGATCTTCACCCGGGCGGCGCTGACCGCGATCCCGTACCTGATGGCGGCAGCGTTCATGCTCTCCGCGCAGAACCCGCCGCTCGACGCCGCGCGGCTCGACATCATGCCGTCGGAGCTCTGGGGCCGGGCGGAGTCGATCCGGACGCTGCTCCGCTCGCTCGCCCAGGCGCTCGCGCCCCTCGTCTTCGGCGTCGTATCCGACTACGTGTTCGGCGGCGGACGGTCCGGGCTTCGCTGGACGTTCATCGTCATGCTCGTGCCGCTCGCCGGCAGCGCCGCTCTCCTCTTCCGGGCGCTGCGAACGTACCCCGGCGACGTCGCCGCCGTGGCGCACGCAGCGGAGCGGTCGCGACTCCGCCGCGCCGATGCGTGACTGCCCCTGGGCCGCGCGCCGCGCGCACGCGTGTAGACCTCGCTCCAGAGACACCGGTCCCGCCCGCCGTTTCACGACCGATCGACCGGTGAGGACAGAGGAATGACGAGGCTCCTGCACCGGCAGCCCGGAACGAGCCTCCTGATCGCTCTCGGGCAGGTGTGCTTCCTCCTGATGATGGGAGTCTGCATCGCGATCGAGCCGTCACGCGTCGCGATCAAGGAGGGGCTGAGCTTCTACGGCAACCAGGCTCGCACCATCGTCCCGTTCGTGCTCGGATTCGTCCTCTGCGTGGGGCTGACGCTGCTCGCCCTGAAGCGCTTCTGGTCGATCGCCACCCCGTCGGCCCGGACACTGCGGCGGGCGCTCCTGCTCCTCGTCGCCGTGATGGCACTCGTCCCGCTGACCCCCGACAGCGTCGACCGCATCTTCGACTACACCCACATGGGGGTCAGTGCGGTGCTGTTCTGCTTCGCCCTCGCCCTCGGAGGCTGGCTCGCCCTGGTCGTCGTCCGTTGCTTCACCGCGTGCTGCACGTGGTTCGTCCAGTGGTCGGCAGGCTGCCTGGCGTTGTGCGCACAGCTCGGCCTGCACGACTACATGATCCCGAGCCAGCTCGCGTTCCAGCTCGCGCTGTGGCTGCTCGTCTCGCGCACCGTCCGGCGGCTCGGAGCGGCGGGGCCGCAGTAGGACGGTCGCCGGTGCCACGACCCACGACCTGCATGAGACGTGCCGCCGCGAGCCCTTCTCGCAGGTTCGTGCGCACGCAGCCCGGGAAGCTCCACGGGTACGGGCAGACGAGGGCGATCGTCATCCGCCGCGAACGCCTGTCGTGACATGCGCCCCGCCGGCACGCCGGCGGAGCCCACGGCGGCGGGCCCTCAGCGCGGAACGGCTGGCCGGGCCGGCCGCGAGCAGGGCCCGAACGGACTCCCGCAGCGACGTGGTGGCGGCGAGCACGGCGCTCGGCTCGTACCCGCAATGGGCCATGCAGTTCGCGCACCGGTCGTCGCGGCCGCGGCCGTAGGCGCTCCAGTCGGTCGTCTCGACCAGCTCGCTGTAGGTCTTCGCGTAGCCGTCGCCCATCAGGTAGCAGGGCCGCTGCCAGCCGAAGATCGAGTAGCTCGGGATCCCCCACGGCGTGCACTGGAAGTCGACCTTTCCTTCGAGGAAGTCGAGGAAGAGCGGCGTGTGGTTGAGCCGCCAGCGCTTGCGTCCGCCGCCGGCGAACGCCTCACGGAAGAGCGCCCTCGTCTGCCGCACCCCGGGGAAGTGCTCCTGGTCGGGCGCCTTCTCGTAGGCGTACGCGGGAGAGATCTGGATCCCGTCGACCTCGAGCTCGTCGTTCAGGAAGTCGAGCACCTCGCGAACCGTCTTCGGCGTGTCGTTCGAGAGGAAGGTGGTGTTGGTGTTGACCCTGAACCCGCGCTGCTTCGCGACGCGGATCGCCGACACCGCCTTGTCGAAGACCCCCTCGCGCTCGACGAAGCGGTCGTGCCGCTCGCGGAGGCCGTCCAGGTGCACGACCCACGTGAAGTACGGCGACGGCTCGAAGCGGTCGATCCGCTGCTCGAGCAGAAGCGCGTTCGTGCAGAGGAACGTGAACCGCTTCCGTGCGACGAGCTCGCCGGCCATCTCGTGCACCTCGGGGTGCACCAGCGGTTCCCCGCCCGCGATCGAGACCATGGGGGCGCCGCACTCCTCGATCGCGGCCACCGCCTGCTCGACCGGCATACGGCGGCGCAGGACGTGCTCCGGGTGCTGGATCTTGCCGCAGAACGAACAGGCGAGGTTGCACTGGAAGAGCGGCTCGAGCTCGACGAGGAGCGGGAAGTGCGTTCGCCGTCTCAGCTTCTGCGTGAGCAGATACCGGCCCATGACGGCGCTCTGCCGCAGCGGGATCACGCCGACTCCACGGTGCGTAGCTCCTGCGGCAGACGGAAGCGCAGCGACTCCTCGACCGTCGCGTTCTCCTCGACGACGGCACCGCCCAGGGCGTCGATCGACTCGATCAGGCGCGTGACGAGCGGCTCCGGCGCCGAGGCCCCCGCCGAGACCCCGATCGTGCCGGCGCCGGCGAGCCAGGCGAGGTCGACGTCCAGCTCGTCGTCGACCAGGTGTGCCGGCGTCCCTTCACGCTCGGCCACCTCGACCAGCCGCAACGAGTTCGACGAGGTCCGCGAGCCGACGACGAGCACGACGTCGGCGCGCCGGGCGATCTCGCGCACGGCGACCTGCCGGTTGGTCGTCGCGTAGCAGATGTCGTCCGAGCCGGGACCGCGCAGTGCCGGGAAGCGCTCCTTCAGTCGCGCGACGATCTCCTTCGTCTCGTCGACGGCGAGCGTCGTCTGGGTCAGGTAGGTGACGTGCTCGGGGTCGGCGGCGCGGGCACGATCGGCGTCGCGGACGTCCTCGATCAGCACGGTCGCGTCGGGCGCCTCGCCGAACGTCCCGTCGATCTCCTCGTGGCCGCGGTGGCCGATCAGGAAGACCGTGTTGCCCGCGGCTGCGAAGCGCCGGGCCTCGGCGTGGACCTTCCCCACGAGCGGGCAGGTGGCGTCGATCACCTGCAGCTCCCGCTCGGCGGCCTGCCGTCGGACGGCAGGCGAGACACCGTGCGCCGAGAAGACGGCCGTCGCCCCGACGGGGACCTCGTCGAGCTCGTCCACGAACACCGCACCGCGACGCTCGAGCTCGGCCACCACGTGGTCGTTGTGGACGATCTGCTTGCGCACGTAGACGGGAGCGCCGCGCTGCTTCAGCGCGAGCTCGACGATGTCGATCGCGCGCTCGACACCGGCGCAGAACGAGCGGGGCGCAGCCAGCAGGATGCGCCGCCGGCGAAGGCTGCGCCGCCAGTCCTCGAGGACCGGCGCCGCACGCCGCAGCGTGATGAGCCCCCGGAGGCCCGCGACCGCGGTCCGGGGATGCAGCGGCTCGCCTCCGGCGGTCTCGACCACGACCCGGAGCGCGACGAGCGGCCGCCCGTCCGCACCTGCGGCGAGCCAGCTCGACTCCATGTCGACCGCAACGGCGCCGCTCTCCCAGATGTACCGCCGCTCCGCCGGCCCGGCGACCCGGTCGACGGAGGCGATCGCTCCGACGCGCGGGCTCAGCCCGCGGCGCCGGAGCGCCCCGGCGAGCAGCCTGCTCGCCGGGGCCTCGACGGACGTCCCGTCGGGGCCGCCGAGCGTCGCGCCGAGGACGACGTCTCCGGTGCGGAGGTCGGGCGCCGCGGCGGCGCACAGGCCGGCGATCGCAACCCCGCTCGCATCTTCCACGGCGAGGCCGCGGGCGGCCGCCACGCGGGCGCGCGACCGGCCCATCCCCGAGCAGATCACACGCGCACTGCGCCTGATCGGCCGGGGGAGGCAGGCCGCCTCCGCCTCGAGCGCGGTGAAGACGAGCAGCCGTCCGCCCGCGCTCATCCGAGGCCTCCGCGGCGCCTCACGATGCGGCCGAGGGCCGACACCGGGAAGAGCTGCCGGTACAGGTGGTAGTTGATGTAGAAGTCGCCCGGAAAGCCGGTGCCCGTGAACCAGGGCTCGTCCCAGCCGCCGTCCTCGCGCTGCGTGTCGACGAGCCAGCCGACGGCGGCGTCCGTCGCCTCCTCCGCTCCGCCCGCCGCCTCGAGCGCGAGCAGCGCCCACGCCGTCTGGGACGCCGTCGAGGCGCCCCGGCCCCGCCAGCCCGCGTCCCGGTACGAGCGCAGGTCCTCGCCGAAGCCTCCGTCGGCGTTCTGCACGTCACGGAGCCAGGCGACCGCCCGCCGGACGCTCGTGCTCTCCCGCAGGCCGCAGGCGACGAGCGCGGGCACCGCCGCACCCGTGCCGTAGAGGTGGTTCGCGCCCCAGCGTCCGAACCACGAACCGTCGCTCTCCTGCTCGCGCAGCAGGAAGCGGATCCCCCGCCGCGCGGCGGCGGCGTCCGTCCGCCGCTCGAGGGCGAGCGCCTCGATCACGTGCGCCGTCACGTCGGCGCTCGGCGGGTCGGTCACCGCACCGAAGTCGCAGAACGGGAGCCGCGCCGGCAGGCGACTCGTGTTGTCGACGTCGAACGCGGCCCAGCCGCCGCAGCGCGACTGCATCCCCAGCATCCACTCGACGCCCCTCGCGGCCGCGCCCGAGCCGTGGCCGCTCCGGCGAAGCGCCATCACGACCTCGGCCGTGTCGTCGACGTCGGGGTAGTTCCGGTTCTCGAACTCGAAGGGAAAGCCGCCCGGCTCGAGCTGCGGCCGCCGCACCGACCAGTCGCCGCGCACACGAACCTCCCGGCCCTCGAGCCAGCCCGCACCGCGACGGACGGCCGGGTGCGACGCCGGCAGGCCCGCATCGAGGAGCGCGATCACCGCCAGCGCCGTGTCCCACACCGGGGACTGGCATGCCTCGACCCGACGGCCCGTCTCGTCGTCGATCGTGAACCGCTCGAGACTGCGGACGCCCGAGGCGATCGCCGGATGCTCGAGGTCGAGCCCGGACGCGTGCAGGGCGACCAGCGACCAGACGGAAGGCGGCTGGATCCCGCCCCACGAGCCGTCCGCCTCCTGCCGCTCGAGCACCCACTGCACGGCACCACCGAGCGCACGGTCGCGCAGCGGCCGTAGCGGGCGGCGGCCGTAGGCGTGCACGAGCCGGTCGAGGACCGGCTGCGCGCCGCCCGGGCCCCCGGCGTCGAGCTCCTCCAGGCCGAAGCCGACGGGGCGAACCGGCCGGAGCGTGGTCGCGATCTGCAGCGCGACCAGAGTCTGCCGCGCCCAGCAGGCAAAGTTGTAGATCGAGAGCGGCATCCACGGCGGGAGCAGCAGCTGCTCCGGCGGCAGGGCGGGCACCTCGCTCCAGCTCTCGAGACCGAGCAGCGCGAGCCACATGCGCGTGAAGACGCGCGTCCGGCGGAGCCCCCCTTCGGCGCGGATCGACGATGCCGCGCGGCGCATGTGCGGCGCGCCGGCGTCGTCACCCGCCAGGCGAAGCGCGACGTACGCCTCCGCCGTGGTCGAGAGGTCGGCCGGGCCGCCGAAGAAGGTCGCCCAGCTGCCGTCGCCGCGCTGGCCGGCGCGGATCGTCGCGGCTGTCCTCGCGGTTCGGCCGGGGTCGAGGAGACCGAGGTAGTGGCGGACGAAGAGGTCCTCGGCGTCCATCGTCGCGTTCGTCTCGAGCTCGCCCTTCCAGTAGCCCTCGGGATGCTGCTCGGCGAGCAGCCGCTCGACGGCGCGATCGAGCGCGAGCCGGACCGGAGTGACGCGACCGGGGGCGACCGTGGTCACGCGACGGCCTCGACCGGCACGGCGGGCTTCGGCGCCGGCAGGGCGAGCGCCGCGGCCGCCGCGGCCCGACCACTCCGGACCGCGCCCTCCATCGTCGCCGGCCATCCAGTATCGGTCCACGCACCTGCGAGCAGCAGCCCGGGCACCGCGGTCGACGGCCCGGGGCGCAACCGTGCCGTCCCCGGGACGGCCCGGAAGGTCGCGCGCGGCTCGCGCGTCACGGCGACACCGATGAGGCGCGCGTGCCGCGCCGCCGGAAGGAGCATGCCGAGCGACCGGCGGCATGCCTCGACCAGCTCGCGCTGGGAGGCGCCGATCAGGCGGCTCGCGGCGGAGAGGGAGATTGCGAGCACCTGTCCGCGCTCCGCCCCGGCGGCCTGCGTGCGGTCGAAAAGCCACTGCAGCGGCGAGTCGACGGCGGCGGCGACCGGCTCGTCGAGGACCGGCTCGTCGAAGTGGAGGTGGACGTTCACGATCGGGCTCGCTCCGAGGCCGGACGCGACCTGAGGATCGAGCACGCGGCCCGGCAGGATCCGGACGGCGACGTGATGCGGCACGGCGACGACGACGCGGTCGTAGAGCTCCGTCCCGGCGCCACTCTCCACGGCGAGGCCGCCCGGCGCGGGCTCGATCCTCCGGACGCGGCCGGCCAGCTCGACCCGGACGGAACGGGCTCGAAGCGCCGCGGCGGCCGGATCGCCGTGGAGCTGCCCGAGCGACACGCGGGGGATCGCGAGGTCGCAGGCATCGGACTGGTCGAGCAGCCCCGTCCGGAACACCATCGTGGCGAGCAGGAGAGATGCCTCGTCCGCGTCGAGGTTGAGCGTGGGCTTCGCGATCAGGTTCCAGAGGGCGCCGACCGCCCGCTCGGACTGGCCGTGCCTCCGCAGCCAGCGACCGAACGTCTCCCGGTCGAGACCGGGATCACCCGGATCGAGCGCGCGCAGGGCCTGGACGGCGCGCACCGCGCGCAGGCGGTCGGCGACCGGCAGGTGCGCGTAGCCGAGGAGCGATCCCGCGAGATGGAGCGGAGCCGGCAGTGCAGAGCGTGCGAGGAGCGCGCGCCGTCCACCCGGCGCGAGCACCGGGATGCGGAGGCGCGGCTGCAGGTCGAGCAGGCTCTCCACCCCGAGCCGGCGCAGGAACGCCCGGTACTGCGTGCAGCAGCGCAGCGCGACATGCTGGCCGTTGTCCACCCACAGGCCGTCGCGGCGGACGGAGAAGGTGGCGCCTCCCAGCTGCCGGCGCGATTCGAAGAGGCTGACCTCGGCGCCGGCGTCGGCGCAATCGAGCGCGGCGGCCAGGCCGGCGAGCCCGCCGCCGACGACGGCGACGCGCACGGCGCTCACGCGAGGCTCCCGGCGAGGCCCCGGGCGAGCACGAGGCGCTTCTCCCACGCGGACAGCGAGACACGTTCCTCGAGCGCGCGGCTCGGCTCCCGCGCGATCCGTGCGATCAACCGTGCGTAACCCGCCGTCATCCCGAGCACGCAGAGGGCGCTTCGCCGGTCGAGGAGGGGCACGAGCCGGAGGCCCCGCTCGAGCCACGCCGACGCCCGCTCGGCCTCGAAGGCGATCAGCAGGTCGGCGGGCCCGTCGATCGAGCCGGTGTGGACGGTGCAGCCGAACCGGCCGAGGTCGTCCGCCGGCAGGTAGCAGCGGCCGCGCCGGAGATCCTCTGCGACGTCGCGCAGGACGTTCCCGAGCTGCAGCGCGACGCCCAGGTCGTCGGCGAGCGGCTCGGCAGCCCTGCGGTCCCGCACGTCGAAGACGCCGAGCGACAGCCGGCCGATGGAGCCCGCCACGCGGCGGCAGTAGACGACGAGGTCGTCGAAGGTCTGATAGCGGGCGCCCCAGACATCCGACGCCGCGCCGTCGAGCAGATCGAAGAACGCGTCGACCGGGATCGGAAAGCGGCGCCCGGCGTCGGCGACGGCGACGAGCACGGGGTCGGCCGCGCGGTCGATCGCCTCGAGCTCGGTGCGAAGCCGGTCGAGCCTGCGCAGCTTCTCGGGGGCACGGAGCGTCCCGTCCGCGATGTCGTCGATCCGCCGGGCGAGCGCGTAGACGGCGAAGATGGCCGGCCGCCGATCGGGAGCGAGCAGCCGCATCCCGGCGTAGAAGCTCGAGGACGACGACTCGGTGATCCGGCGGCACTCCTCGTAGGCGTGATCGACGTCCGTCATCCCGCTCCGACCAGCACCCGGAGGGTCTCGTTCACGCGTGCGGTGCGGGTCGCGCGCGGAGTGGAAGCGAGGACGTCGAAGCGCGCGCGCCGCAGCGCCCGGGCGGCGGCGACACCTCCCCCGACGTACCCGGCGACGGCGAGCCGCGCGCGACCGCTCAGGGACGCGACGAGCGGGCGCCCGGCCTCGAGCAGCTCGATTGCGCGTTCCGTCTCGTGCTCGAGCAGGAGGCGAAGCGCGCTGCCCGCACTGCCGGCGCCGAGATCGGCGCCCGTGACCCCGAAGCGGGTGCGGTCCTCGGCCGGCAGGTAGAGCCGCCCACGGCGCGCATCCTCGCCGACGTCCTGCCAGTGCTCGAGCAGCTGCAATGCGGTGCACACGCAGTTCGACCATCCGATCCGCTCCGGCGAGACCGCTCCGAACACGTACAGCACGAGCTCCCCGACCGGGTTGGCGGACAGCTCGCAGTAACCGAGGAGCTCCTCGAAGGTCGCGTACTCGCGCTTGGCCTGGTCGAGGCGGTTCGCGTCGATCAGCCGGGCGAGGGGGGCCCGGGGCAGCCCGCAGGCCGTGATCGTGACCGCGAGACGACGGAAGACGGCCGTGCGTGGTGCGCCGGCGAATGCCCGGTCGAGCTCGTCCTCGGCGAGCTCGAGCAGGGCGGAGCGGTCCCCGGGCGCCTCGTCGCCGAGATCGTCGACCAGCCGTGCGTAGTCGTAGATCGCGAGCAGGTGGCGCGAGACCGCCGGCCCGAGCAGAAGCGACGCGACGGTGAAGTTCTCGCCGCGGGCCCGGCGCCGGCCTGCGCCGGCCGTCGGCAACGACGGCCGCGCGACGCCGACGCCGACCGTGGCGCTCACTCGCCGATCACCTGGATCAGCACCTTTCGCGGCCGCGACCGGTCGAGCTCGCAAAAGAAGATCCGCTGCCACTTCCCGAGCATCAGCCGGCCGTCGACGATCGGCACGGTCTGCGACGCGGATGCGAGCAATCCGGCGCGGCAGTGCGAGTGGCCGTTCGGGAACGCCGCGGTGTCGTCCTCGATGCCTTCGCTGCGGATCTCGAGGTCGTCGTGCCGGTAGTAGCGCTCCGCGGAAGGCGCGAGCTCGTCGAGCAGCTCGGCGAAGTCGCCGGCGAACCCCTGCTCCCGCTCGTTGATCACGATCGCGCACGTGGTGTGCGGCGAGTAGACCAGCGCCATGCCGTTCCGCACCTCCGAGCGGCGGACGACGTCGAGCACCTCGTCGGTCACGTCGATGAGCTGCGACACGTGCTCCGTGACCAGGTCGTGATTCTCGAAGCGGTACATCATCCGGGCGTCCATCTCCCGTGTGTCGACCGACACGCCGAAAGCGTGTCCCCGTGAACGAGGATTCCCCAGTCTTCGCCACCGAAAACCTCATCGAGACTCAGTGAAGGGGCACCTCCGGTCCCGCCGGCGGGACCGGAACGGTCACCGGCCCCCTTGACGTGGCCGAGCGGCCGGTGGAGAGCGGAGAACGCGGCCGGTCAGGGCTCGAAGATGCCGCGATCGCCGAGCTCGGGGCCGTAGAAGCGGCCGGCGAGGTCGAGATGCTCGAAGAGCGTCGCCGCGGCCAGGTCGGCGTCACCGTGCGCAACGGCGTCGAGCAAGCGCTCGTCGATCTCGCGATGCCGGTCCTGGAGCTCACCCGCTCCGGTGAAGAGCGCGGGACGGAACCGCTCGGTGCGGTCCCAGGCCGGCCGGATCATCTGCAGCAACCAGGGCGCGCCGCAGGCGTCGTAGATGGTGAAGTGGAAGTCGGTGTGCGCACGCATCGCGCCGAGGACGTCCCCACCGGACCTCGCCGCATCGAGCTCGCGGAGGTGCCGCCGGGCGGCGTCGACCTCGTCCGGGGTCACCCGCGCCGCCGCCCGCCGCACGGCCAGCGACTCGAGGGCGAGCCGCACCTGGAACAGGTCGCGCAGGTCGTCGATGTCGAACGCCACCACCCTGGCGCCCTGATGCGGCACGTGCTTCGCGAGGCCGAGCGCCTCCAGCTGGCGGACGGCCTCCCGGATCGGGGAGATGCTCATGCCGAGCGAGCGGGCGAGGTCGTCGAGGCGGAGCGGTGTCCCCGCCTGCAGCTCGCCCATGATGATCGCCTCGCGAAGCTGCTCGAGCGCGTACTCGGCCATCGTGCGGTGGCGCAGCCTGCGGCCCTCGGTCTCGCGTGCAGTGGGCACCTGCGACGGAGGCTCACACGCGCTTGATCAGATGTCAAACGCTGTGCGAGGATCCGGCAATGGCTCCAGACGCCGGTTCCGGCCGCCCGCGGGTCTCGATCTCGGAGATCTCCACGTTCAACGCGAGCTTCGCGGACGACGTCCGCGCCTACCGGGCGGCCGGGCTCGACGGGATCGGCGTCTGGGAGATGAAGCTGGGCGAGGGGCCGGACGACGACGCGCTCGAGCTGCTCGACGAGTCCGGGCTCGACCGCGCCTCGGCCGTTCCCGCGGTGCCGTCGATCCTCCCGCTCCCCCTGCTCGGGGGCCCGGACGATCCGCGGGAGCGCGTCGAGGCGATCCTCGCGTCGCTGCACCGGCTGGCGCCGTTCACGCCGAGTGCGATCGTCTGCCTCACCGGCACGTCCGCCGGACGCGACCAGGAGGAGGCGCGCCGGATCGTCGTCGACGGCCTGCGCGAGATCGCCGCCGAGGCCGCCTCCCTCGGCCTGCGCATCGCCGTCGAGCCCTATCAGCGCGACGGCGGCGAGGAGTGGACGATCGTGTCGACGGTCCCCGAGGCGCTCGCGTTGATCCACGACGCAGGCGACCCGCCGGCGCTGGCGCTCCAGTTCGACGTCTGGCACCTCTGGAACACCGAGACGCTGTTCGACGACATCGCCGGGCAGATCGACCGGTTCGCAGGCGTCCACGTCGGCGACACGCGCCCGTACACGCGCGGCTTCGCCGACCGGGCCCTGCCCGGCGACGGCGTCGCCGGCGTCCCTCGGATCCTCGCCGCGCTCGACGCGGCGGGCTGGGACGGCCTCTACGACATCGAGATCTTCTCCGACGACGGGACGCTCGGCGCAGCGTACGAGGACTCGCTGTGGCGTCTCGAGCCCGGAGAGGCGGCGGCGCTCCTCCGCGACGCCTTCCAGGCGTGCTGGGACGCCCGCACCGACTTGCCCCCCAGTCCCCCGTCCGACCGCGAACTGCGGCGGCTGACAATGAAGGAGTAAATGAGGATGAGAGGACCGAGTTCCCGTCTGGGGCTTGTGGTGCTCGCGGTCGCGGCCATCGTCGTCGCGGTCGCCGCGACCGCCGCGGCGCGCACCACCGCCGCCAAGCCGATCGTCATCGGCTGGGCGGCCGACGGCAACGGTGCGATGGCGCCGTTCGACCAGCCTGCTCTGGCCGCGGCGAAGCTGCGCGTCAACCAGGTGAACGCGAAGGGCGGCGTCGGCGGGCGGAAGCTGCAGATCATCACCTGCGACACGCAGGGCAACAAGCCCGCGATCGCCAAGTCCTGCGCGCTCAAGCTGATCGGGCAGGGTGCGAACGTCATCTTCACGACGTGCGACGTCGATCTCGCCGCGCCGGTCGTGCAGGAGGCGATCAACCGCGGCATCCTCGCGGTCGCGCCGTGCATCGGCACCGATCAGATGGGCCCGAAGCGCTTCGGGAAGAAGGGCGCGCTCGCCTTCAGCTTCGGGAACGTCGCACAGGACGAAGGCTCTGCGATGGCGCAGTACGCGTGGGGCCGGGGCTGGCGCACCGCGGCGCTCGCCACCGACACGGTGATCGTCTACTTCAAGAACGTCGTGCAGGCGTTCAAGGCCCGCTGGCAGCAGCTGGGCGGCAAGATCGTCGACCAGGAGACCTACCAGGATCCGACGTTCGGCGGGAACAACGTGCAGAACGCGGTGAGCCGTCTCAACAACGTGAAGGCGGACGTGATCGTGACGTCGACCGCGGGGGCCTATGGTGCGCTTGCGCCGATGGTCACGGGCCTGCGCACGCTCGGGAACAACACGCCGATCCTCAACTCGTGGGCCGGTGACGGGACGTACTGGCTCCCGAAGAGCCCGAAGGTGACGAACTACTACTTCGTCACCTACGCGTCGAGCTTCGGCAACGACCCGAACGCGGCGATCAACAAGCTCGCCAAGCAGATCCATGCCGCGACCGGCGGCTTCGTCACCGGGCCGGCGGCGATCGACGGGGTCGTCACCGCGATCCGGCGTGCCGGTGGCTCGACGAAGGGCTCGGCACTCGCCGCGCAGATGGTGAAGTTCAAGAAGGTGCCGACGCTCTCGGGGCTCGTCAGCTTCTCGCCGCAGCTCCACAGCGTGTTCGGCCGGCAGTACCGGGTGATCGAGATCAACAACAACGTGCCCAAGCTCGTCGGCCTCGTCGTCGCCAAGGTCGTGCCGAAGATCTAGAGACTCGGCGGCTTGGCGATCACGGCAGAACCAACGAACGGGAGGCCCGGAGGAACACTCCGGGCCTCCGCCGTCTCGCGCTCCTTCGAAGGGGTCAAGGCGCTCACCGACGTCACCCTGTCGCTCGAGCGCGGCCAGGTGCTCGGCCTCATCGGCCCGAACGGGGCCGGCAAGTCGACGCTCGTGAACGTCCTCTCCGGCTTCGACCGGCCGACGCAGGGGAGCGTGGAGCTCGACGGGCGCGACGTCACGCGCTGGCCGGCGCACCGGCGCGGGCGGCACGGGCTCGGGCGGACCTTCCAGCACACCCACTCCTTCGGATCGCTGAGCGTGCGGGAGAACGTCGAGGTGTCGGCGCTCGGCGTCGGCGCGTCGCCGCGCGCCGCCGCGGCGAAGGCGGCGGAGCTGCTCGAGCTCCTCCATCTGGAGGAGCAGGCGGAGACGCCTGCGATCTCCCTCCCGCACGGCGACGAGCGCCGGCTGAGCGTCGCGCGGGCGCTCGCCACCGAGCCCCGGTTCGTGCTGATGGACGAGCCGGCCGCGGGGCTGCCCGAGGCCGAGGTCCCGGCGTTCGCGGCGGTCGTCCGCCAGGTGCGCGACGAGCACGGCGCCGGCGTGCTGCTGATCGACCACAACATGGCGCTCGTGATGGACGTCTGCGACCGCATCCACGTGCTCGACCAGGGCAGGACGCTCGCCGAAGGGACGCCGCGCGACATCCGCGCCAACCTCGACGTGGCCGCCGCCTACCTGGGCGAGAGCGCGGTGCACGAGGACGCCGAGACGTGAGCTCGCTCGTCGTCGACGCGCTCGAGGTCCGCTACGGCGCCGTCTCGGCCGTCCGCGGGCTGTCGCTCGAGGTCCACCCCGGCGAGATCGTCGGCCTGATCGGGCCGAACGGCGCGGGCAAGTCCTCGACGCTGCACGCGATCATGGGCGCGGCGCCGGTCGCGGCGGGCGACGTGCGGCTCGGCGACCGCTCCCTCGTCGGCCTCCGTCCCGAGGCGGTCGCCCGTAGCGGCGTCGCCCTCGTGCCCGAGGGGCGGCGGATCTTCGCCGAGCTCACGGTCGCCGAGAACCTCTCGCTCGGGCTCGCCGGCCGGCGGAGCCGGGCGGGCGCGTCGGCCGCGGTCGAGCGTGTCAACGAGCTGTTCCCGGTCGTCCACGACTTCCGGGCACGGCAGGCCGGAGCGCTCTCGGGCGGCCAGCAGCAGCAGCTCGCGATCGCGCGGGCGCTCGTCGCCGAGCCGGACGTGCTGCTGCTCGACGAGCCCTCGCTCGGCCTCGCTCCGCGGATCGTCGACAGCGTCTTCGAGACGCTCGACACGCTGCGGTCGGGCGGGAACGTCGCCGTCCTGCTGGTCGAGCAGCGCGCGCAGCGGACGATCGAACTCGCCGACCGCTCCTATGTGATCGCGAACGGCGAGCAGCGGCTGACGCTCGGCCCAGGAGACGCCGCCGACACCGACCGCCTCGTGCAGGCCTACCTCGCATGACGCAGCTTGCGTTCTTCCTCACGATCGACTGGCAGACACTCGCCGATGCGGTCGCGCTCGGCGGGATCTACGCGCTGATGGCGATCGGGATCGGCCTCGTCTTCGGCGTGCTGCGCCTCGTCAACTTCGCGTACGGGCAGCTCGTGATGGCGGGAGCTTTCGCGCTCGCGCTCGGATCCCAGTGGAACTGGCCGACCTGGCTCTCGATCGTCCTCTGCTTCGTCGTCGTGCTCGCGCTGTCGTTCCTGCTCGACCGGTTCGTCTTCCGGCCGCTGCGGACCCAGTCGCCCGCGGTGATGCTCGTGGCGACCTTCGCGGTGGCGTTCCTGCTGCAGAACATCGCGCAGGTCTGGTTCGGCTCGCTCGGCAAGATCGCGACCTCGCTTGCCCCGCTCAACCAGCCGTGGGTGATCTTCGGCGTCGACATCCGCAAGATCTCGATCGTCGCGATCGTCGTCACCGTGATCTGCCTCGGAGTGCTGCAGCTGCTCTTGACGCGAACCTCGGTCGGGCTGCACATGCGCGCCGCCTCGCAGGACTTCGAGACGGCAAGGCTGCTCGGCGTCCGGGCGAACCGCGTGATCGCCTTCGCCGTGCTCATCTCGGGCGCGCTCGCCGCCGTGGTCGCGGTGATGCTGACCGTCCAGAACCCGCTCGTCACGCCCGACTTCGCGCTCCAGGACACGATCGTCGTGCTCGCGGGCGTGGTGCTCGGCGGGCTCAACCGCCCGATCCCGGCCACGCTCGGCGGCTTCTCGATCGGCTTCGCGATCGGGCTGCTCGGCGGGGCGCTGCCGACGAACCAGAGCCAGTACCTGCCCTCGTTCATCTTCGCGGCCGTCATCCTCGTGCTCCTGGTGCGCCCCGACGGCCTCTTCGTCCGGCGAACGACGGCGGCCCGGCTGTGACCCGCGCCTCGGTGCTCGCCGCGCCGTGCCTGCTCGTCGCCGCGACGGCCGTGCTGGGGAGCGTCGTCTCGGCGGCGACCGGCGTCTACTTCATCACCGCGCTCGTCAGCGTCGCGATAGTCGTCGCGCTGTACGTCTTCATCGGCAACTCCGGCGTCGTCTCGTTCGGGCACATCAGCTTCGTCGCGCTCGGCGTGTGGACCGCCGGCGTGCTGACGGTGCCGCGCGCCGAGAAGCCGGCGATCATGCCCGGCCTCGCCGGCTTTCTCGCACACACCACGGTGGGCAACGTGCCCTCGCTGCTGCTGGCGGCGCTCGTCGGCGGTGCCGCCGCGATGGTCGTCGGGCTGCCGCTGATGCGGCTGTCGGGCCTCGCCGCAGGCATCGCCACCTTCGGCGTGCTCGAGATCACGCACAACCTCCTCCGCTACTACGAGAAGATCGGCCCCGGGCTGAACACGTTCTCGTCGGTGCCGGAGACGACCGGCATCTGGCAGGCGGGGATCGGCGCGCTGGCGGCGATCGTCGTCGCCTATCTGTACGCGCGCAGCCGCTTCGGCCGGCTGCTGCGCGCGACGCGCGAGGACCCGGCGGCGGCCGCCGCGGCCGGCGTCTCGATGTACCGGCAGCGGCTGGTCGCATTCGGGCTGTCGGGCGCGATCGCGGGCTTCGCCGGCGGCCTCTACGTGCACCTGCTGCCGCTGAACACCGAGGCGGTCTATCTCGATCTCACCTTCATCACGCTCGCGATGCTCGTGATCGGCGGGACGACGAGCCTGTGGGGCGCAGTCGTCGGCGCGCTCGCCGTCAGTGCACTCGACTCCTTCCTGGCAGAGGCCGAGAACGGCGTGAAGATCCTCGGCGGCACGCTCGACCTGCCGAGCGGAACGCGCGTGATCGCGGAGGGCGCGCTGATGGCACTCGTCCTCATCTTCCGGCCCGGCGGGCTGACGAACGGCCGCGAGCTCGCGCTGAGGTTCCGGAAGTGACGCGGGTGTGCGTCGCCGGCGCCGGATCGATCGGCAGCCTGCTGGCCGGCCACCTCGCGCGCGTCACCGACGTCTCGGTGCTCACGCGTCGCGCCGACCATGCGCAGGCGCTCGAGCGCGAGGGCCTCCGGATCTCGGGCCGCAGCGACTTCACCGCGCACGTCACCGCCGCCGACGACCCGTCGAAGCTGGCGGACGCCGAGCTCGTGATCCTCGCGTGCAAGGGCACCGACCTCGAGAGCCTCGCCGGCCGTCTCGAGGGCCACTTCGGCGGGGCGACCGTGATGACGGTGCAGAACGGCCTCGGCGCCGAGGAGGTGGTCGCCGCCCACGGGGACTGGCCGCTGCTCTCGTCGGTGACGTTCATGAGCGGCACGCGCCACGACGACACGCACGTCGAGTACGTCCTCGACACGGCCACCTGGATCGGCCCCTACCGCCGCACGACCGGCGACGACGCCCGCGCCGTCGCGGCGCTGATCGAGTCCTCCGGGCTGAAGGCAGTCGGCTTCGACGACCTGCGGCCGGCGCAGTGGTCGAAGCTGATCTTCAACTCGACCGTGAACGGCGTCGCGGCGCTGACGGAGCTCCCCCACGACTTCCACTTCGCCGACGTCGAGCACGAGGGCGACCTCGGGCTGCTCGTGCGCGACCTGATCGACGAGGGGAAGGCGACGGCGGCCGCGGCGGGAGTCGAGCTCGACGAGGACCCGTGGGAGATGAACGTGCTGGCCACGCAGCGCGGCCACCGGCACTACCCGTCGATGCTCGAGGACGTCGAGGCGCACCGGCCGACGGAGGTCGAGTCGATCAACGGGTCGCTGGTGCGCGAGGCGCATCGCCACGGCGTCGCCGTTCCCCTGCACACCGCCGTCTACCGCCTCGTCAGGGCAAAGGAGGCCTCGTACACCCCATGAAGATCTGTGTCGTCGGCTGCGGAGCGGTCGGATCGCTGTTCGCGGCAAACCTCTCGCTGCTCGACGACGTCGAGGTCGTCGCGTACGACCTGTCGGTGGAGCACGTCGACGCGATCAACGCGAACGGCCTGCGCCTCTCCGGCGCCGGTGACGTGGTCGGCCGGCCGCGCGCGACCAGCGATCCGGCGGAGATCGGCCCGTGCGACTTCGGCATCGTCGCCACGAAGGCGATGCACACGGAAGCCGCGATCTCCGCGGCGGCCGCCGCGTTCTCCGGCGGATGCGTCGCGACCGTGCAGAACGGGATCGGCAACGAGGAGGTGATCGCGGCCCACGTCGAGCGTGTGATCCGCGGGACGACGTTCCCGGCGGGGAAGATCGTGGCGCCCGGGCACGTGCAGTGGGACGTCAAGGGCGACACGACGCTCGGGCCGTTCGAGCCGTCACCCGCCCCGCAGGCCGAGATCGAGCGGCTCGCCGACGCCTGCACCCGCGCCGGGATGCCGACCGACGCGGTGGCCGACGCACGCGGGCCCCAGTGGCGCAAGGTGATCTTCAACGCCGCGACCAACCCGATCGGGGCGCTCACCGGCCTCACCCACGGCCGCGTGTGCGAGCGGCCGGATCTGCGCGCGCTCGTCTCCGGGCTGGTGTCGGAGGGAAAGGCGGTGGCCGCGGCGCAGGGCATCTCGCTCGACGCCGACCCCGAGGACCTGGTCGACCACGCCGCGAAGCCGGAGGTCGGCTACGACCACAAGGCCTCGATGCTGCAGGATGTCGAGGCGCGGCGGTCGACGGAGATCGACTACCTGAACGGCGGTATCGTCCGCTTCGGCGATGAGCTCGGGGTTGCGACCCCGCTGAACGAGGCGATCTGGGCGCTCGTGAAAGGAGTGGAGCGGTCGTGGCAGCAGTGACCGGCACGTCGTACACCGGGCTACCGCAGGTGGAGATCGACCGCCGGTACGGGCGCATCCGCGAGGCGGCCGCGCGCGACGGGTTGGACGCGGTCGTCGTCTGCGGGAACGAGTACACCGGCTTCGAGGGTGCGGTCACGTACCTGAGCGGGTTCGTGATCGTGCACCGCTACGCCTACGTGCTGCTGCCGGTCGACGGCGATCCGGCGATCGTGTTCCCGAGCGAGGCACGGTACGTCGGCGAGCACGGCACGACCTGGATCGCCGACCAGGTGTTCGTCGACCGCCCGGGCGACTGGATCGCCGACCGCGTGCGCGGGCAGCGCGTCGGCGTGTACGGGCTCGACTACGTGATGACCGTCCGCGACCACACCGCGCTCGCGGGGTCGTGCGAGCTCGTCGGCTGGGACGTCGCGTTCGACGTCGCGAGGGCGGTCAAGTCGGAGCTCGAGCTCGAGTCGGTGCGGGAGAGCGTCCGCATCAACACCGAGGGCTTCTGGGTCTTCCTCGAGGCCTTCGAGCCCGGAAAGTCGGAGCGCGAGATCCTCGCGCCCTGCGAGGAGTACTTCGTATCGCAGGGCTGCGGGCGGTGGACGATGGACATGGTGCTGGACGGGCCGGGCGGAGCCGCCCTGCCCGAGTTCAAGATCGCCGGCACCCGGCCCGTCGAGGCGACCGACATGCTGCTGCCCTCGCTCGAGATCGCCGGGCCCGGCGGCCACTGGGTCGAAGTCTCGCGGGCGATCTGCGCCGGGGAGCCGAGCGAGGAGACGAAACAGATGCTGGAGGCGTACGAGGAGTACTACGCGCTCGCCCCGGCGGCGCTCGCGGCCGGCGCCACCGCGCGCGAGGCGCACCGCACGGTCGCGAAGGGGTTCACGGAGCGCGGCTTCCACCTCGGCCACGTCACGGGCCACTCGATCGGCATGACCATGATCGAGTTCCCGAAGATCGGCGAGGCCGACGAGACGGTGCTCGAGAGCGGGATGGTGCTGTCGATGCATCCACACGCGATCTCGGTCGACGGCCGGGCGTGCCTCTACATGCAGGACACGTGGCTCGTCACCGAGTCGGGCGGCGTGCCGCTCGCGGGGCTGGAGATGAAGATGTACGACGGGACGGAGCGGCGGCCGTGACCGAGGCGCCGGGGCTCTCCAAGCCGGTCCTGCCGGGCACCGCCGGCTCGGACTACGAGCGTTACCTGCGCACGGAAGACCTGCTCGCGCTGCAGAAGACTCGGGACGAGTGGATCCACCGCGACGAGCTGCTCTTCCAGACGGTGCACCAGTCGTCGGAGCTGTGGCTGAAGCTCGCGTGGAACGAGGTCGAGGAGGCAACGAGGCTCGTCAACGAGGACGGCCTCCCCGCTGCGCTGCGCCTCTTGCGGCGCGCCAACGACTGCCTCAAGCTCGTCACCGCGGCGCTCGACATGCTCGAGCACATGTCGCCGTGGGAGTACACGACCGTGCGCAAGGTGCTGGGGCACGGCAGCGGGTTCGACTCCCCGGGCTTCCGCGAGATCCGCCGCGTCACCCCACTGCTCGGCCAGGCGTTCGACGCGGCGCGCGGGCGGGCCGGGCTGTCGCTGGTCGAGGTGTACACGCGCGGGCGCGAGTTCGATGCGCTCTACAACCTCGCGGAGCAGCTGATCGAGTGGGACGAGCGGGTGATCGTCTGGCGCGTGCGGCACTTCAAGGTCGTGCAGCGGGTGATCGGCGGCGACGTCATCGGCACGCAGGGAACGCCGGTCGAGGTGATGGGCCGGCTGATCCACAAGTCGTTCTTCCCGGAGCTCTGGGACGTCCGCAACGAGCTCACCTATCTCAACCCGCCCGAATGACCGCCTTCGGCGGGCTCGCGCTCGGCTGCGGGAACTTCGGCGGCGTCGGCTCGGCGCCCGAGTTCTTCGGCCGGGGGATCGACGAGGAGACGGCGCTCGCGATCATGGACGCCGCGTGGGCCGGCGGGATCCACTGGTTCGACACCGGCGACGCCTACGGCGGCGGCTCGAGCGAGCGGTTCATCGGGCGCTGGCTGCGCGAGCGCAGGCCGGCCGGGCTGCAGCTGACGACGAAGGTCTTCCACTCGACGACCGGCACCCCGGGGGACGTCGGGCTCGCGCCCGACCGGATCCGGCGCCAGCTGGAGGGCAGCCTGGAGCGGCTCGGCGTCGGCCGCGTCGACCTCTACCTGGCGCACGAGCCGGACGCCGCGGTGCCGCTCGAGCGGACGGTCGAGACCTTCGAGGCGCTGCGCGCCGAAGGGCGTGATCGGCGCCTGGGGACTCTCGAACTACGGCGCGGACGGCATTCGCCAGGCGCTCTCCGTGGCGACGCCGGCACTGGTGCAGAACTCGTACTCGCTGCTCGACCGCGACGACGAGGACGTCGTCATTCCTCTCTGCGTCGAGCACGGGATCGCGTACGTCCCGTTCGGGCCGCTCGCGGGCGGCTGGCTCACCGGCAAGTACCGGCGCGGGCAGGCGTTCCCGGTCGGCTCGCGCATGACGCAGCGGCCGGGCCCGTACGAGGGCTTCGTCAACGACACGGTGTTCGACGGTCTCGAGCGGCTGGAGGCCGAGGCCGGGGCGCGCGGCGTCGACTGCTCGACGCTCGCGTTCGCCTGGGTGCTGTCCAGCCCCGGCGTGGCCGGCGCGGTGTGCGGGCCGATGCGGCCGGAGCACCTCGCGCCGGTGCTCGCGGCGGCGACCCTGAGACTCACGAGCGAGGAGCGTGACCGGATCGGAGCCTTCTTCGGATGAGCCGTAGACTCGTCGGAGGCGACCCAAGAGCGGAGGTGCCGGCTTTGCCGGCACTGGAGCGGAAATGAGCATCCGCGTGATCGACGAGGCGGACGTCCGGCGGCTGCTGCCGATGTCCACGTGCATCGACCTGATGGCCGACGTGCTCGCCGGCCTGGCCCGCGACGAGCTGCACAACCCGCTGCGCTTCGTCGTCCGGCCGCCGGACGAGCCGAGCCTGATGGGGCTGATGCCTGCGCATCGCCGCGGCGACGCGCCGCTCTGGTCCCTGAAGGCATTGACGATCGTCCCGGGCAACAGCGCGCGCGGGCTCGACTCGCACCAGGGGTTCGTCGCGCTCTTCGACGGGACGACCGGTGAGCCGCGGGCGATCATGAACGCCGGCGCCATCACCGCGATCCGTACCGCGGCCGTCTCCGGTGTCGCGACGCGGCTGCTCGCGCGCGAGGACGCGGAGACGCTCGCGATTCTCGGCACCGGCACGCAGGCCCGCTCGCACCTGGAGGCGATGCGGGCCGTCCGCGAACTTCGAGCGCGTGCTCGTCTGGAGCGCGAGCGGGCGGTCACTCGACGGCGCAGAGAGCGTCGCCACCGCCGAGGAGGCCGTGCGCGACGCGGACGTCGTCTGCACGGTGACCGCATCCGCGGAGCCGGTGCTCGAGCGCGGCTGGCTCAAGCCGGGCGTGCACGTCAACGCGGTCGGGTCGAGCATCCCGACCGCACGCGAGCTCGACACCGCGACGATGGCCGCCGCTTCGCTGTTCGTCGACCGGCGCGAGTCGACCGTCAACGAGGCGGGCGACTACCTGTTCCCGCTGCGCGAAGGCGCGCTCGACGAGTCGCACATCGGCGCCGAGCTGGGCGAGATCCTGATCGGCGCGGCGCCGGGCCGTACGGATGCGGAGGAGCTCACCGTCTTCAAGTCGCTCGGCCTGGCCGTCGAGGACCTTGCGGCCGCGGAGCACGTGCTCGCGCGCGCGGAGGCGGAGGGCGCCGGCTCCGTCGTCGAGCTGTGATCCCGCAGGCCGACATCCTGCGCGCACGCGAGGTGCTGGACGGCGTCGCGCTGCGCACCCCGCTCGTGCCGCTGCCGGTCGACGGAGAGGTCGAGATCCTGCTCAAGCTCGAGCTGCTGCAGCCGGTCAACTCGTTCAAGATCCGCGGCGCCGGCAACGCCGTCCTGCAGGCGTCCGACGCCGACCTCCGCGACGGCGTGCTCACCGCGAGCGCCGGCAACATGGCGCAGGGCGTGGCGTATGCGGCGCGGCTGCGCGGCGTGCCGGCGACGATCGTCGTCCCCGAGCACGCGCCGCAGACGAAGATCGCCGCCGTCGAGCGGCTCGGCGGCACCGTGATCCGCGTCCCCTACGACGAATGGTGGCAGGTGCTCGTCGAGGGACGCTACGACGGCGCCGCAGGCCTGTTCGTGCACCCGGTCGACAACCCGTTCGTGATGGCGGGCAACGGCACGATCGGGCTCGAGCTGCTCGAGCAGTGCGACGACTTCGACGCCGTCGTCGTTCCGTACGGCGGCGGCGGACTGCTCACGGGCATCGCGAGCGCGGTCAAGGCGGAGCGGCCCGGCGTGCGGCTCTACGCGGTCGAGCCGGAGACCGGCGCACCGGTGACTGCGACCCTGGCGGCCGGCGAGCCGACCGCGGTCGAGTACACCCCGTCGTTCGTCGACGGCTCGGGCAGCCGCGCGCTGATCCCGGGAGTGTGGGCGCACGCGTCCGAGCTGATCGACGGTGCGTTCGCGATCCCGACCGCCGAGACGGCGGCGGCAGTGAGGCTGCTGGCCGAGCGGGTTCGAGTGATCGCCGAGGGCGCCGGCGCGCTCGCGGTCGCCGCGGCGACGGGAGGGCGCGTGCGCGACGCGCGCACGATCGTCTGCATCGTCTCCGGCGGGAACATCGACACCGCCGTGCTCGCGCGGATCCTCGCCGGCGAGACGCCGTAGCACGGGGCCCGGTGATGACCCGGGTGATCCTGTGGGACTTCGACGGCACGCTCGCGGAGCGCCCCGGAATGTGGAGCGGCTGCCTGCTCGAGACGCTGGACGCATGGAAGGCGGATCACGGCGTCACGCTCGACGCGCTGCGCCCGTTCCTGCGGGACGGCTTCCCGTGGCACCGGCCCGAGAGGCCGCATCCCGAACTCTCGGAGCCGGACGCGTGGTGGCGACCCGTCGAGGCGCTCCTCGCGCGCGCCTGCGAGGGCGTGGGCGTCGGGCGGACGGAGGCGGCCGGCCTCGCTCGGCGCGCCCGGGATCGCTACGTCGACCCGTCGGTCGGCTGGCGGCTCTTCCCGGACGCAGCGCCCGTCCTCGAGCGCCTGCGCGCGGCCGGGTGGTCGAACGTCGTCCTCTCCAACCACGTGCCCGAGCTTCCGGAGATCGCGGCCGGTGTCGGCCTGACGCCGCTCGTCGACCGGATCGTCACCTCGGCCGCCATCGGGTTCGAGAAGCCGAACCCGGCGGCGTTCGCGCACGCGCTCGGGGATCCCAGGCCGTCCACGGCATGGATGGTCGGCGACAACGAGGCCGCCGACGTCGCCGGGGCCGAGGCGGTCGGGATCCCGGCGATCCTCGTCCGGCGACGAGGGACGGTTGCCGCACGGCGTGCGAGCGACCTGTTCGAGGCCGCCGACCTGATCGAGGAAGGCGGTTGAGACCCGGTGCCCGGCACCAGGGTGAGACGCGTGACCCGAAGTGCCCGGTACTGGTGCCAGGCTCCGGGGAGTCGCCGGCCGGCGCTAGCTGCTAGTGCGACCAGGCATCCGGCGGGCATCCCACCTGCCGTTCGCTCAGGAGCTCCGACCGAACGACGGACGTGCCGCCGGAACGGCCGCCGGGCGGCCGAAGTAGAAGCCCTGCGCGCTGTGGCAGCCGAGCTCATCGACGACACGCCGCTGGTGCTCGGTCTCGATCCCCTCTGCGACGAGCGTGAGCCCGAGCGCGTTCCCGAGATCGACGATTCCCTTCAGCAGCACGAGATCGTCGTGGACGCCGTCGATCGCGGCGGTGAAGCTGCGGTCGATCTTCACGATGTCGACCGGCAGCCGGCGGAGGTACGCGAGCGACGCGTAGCCGGTGCCGAAGTCGTCGAGCGCGAGCGAGATGCCCATCCGCTTGAGTGCGGTCAGCTGTTGCTCGACGCCGTCACCGGACGAGAGCAACACGGTCTCCGTCAGCTCGAGCGTCAGGCACGCAGGCGGGAACCCGGACGACGCGAGCGCCTGCTCGACATGTTCGACGAACTCCGGATGCTGCAGCTGCCGCGCCGAGACGTTGACCGACATCCGGACCGGCCGTGCCAGCTCGGAGTGCAGCGCCTCGCCGCGGCGGCACGCCTCGGCGAGCACCCACTTGCCGAGCGGGACGATCAGGCCGGTCTCCTCGGCGAGCGGGATGAACTCGAGCGGCCCGACCACGCCGAACTCGGGGTGCTGCCACCGCAGCAACGCCTCGTAGCCCGAGATCGCGCGCGCGCCGAGATCGACCACCGGCTGGAAGTCGAGCGTGAACTCTCCACGGTCGACCGCTCGCCGGAGCTCGGCTGCACGCCGCGAGCGCTCGACGGCGTTGCGGTCGATGACCGGATCGAAGAAGGCGAAGCCGGCCTCGCGCTCGGACTTGGCCCGGTACATGGCGGCGTCCGCCTCCTTGAGCAGCAGCTCCGGCTCGTCGCCGAGCGCGATGCCGATGCTCGCAGTGACGGACACGAACGACGGGCCGAGGCCGATGGGCTCGACGATGCTCTGCAGCAGCCGCTCGGCGGCACGCGCCGCCTCGGCGGGCTCACTCACTGCGGCGAGCACGATCGCGAACTCGTCGCCGCCCAGCCGCGCCGCTCCGTCCCCGGCGCGGACGGTGTTCTGGATCCGCTGGCCGAGGCGCGCGAGCACGGCGTCGCCGACGTCGTGGCCGAAGCGGTCGTTGACTTCCTTGAAGTGATTGAGGTCGACGAAGAGCAGCGCCGTCTGCTCCCCGCCCTCCTTGCGCAGCGCCACCGCGTGCTGCAGCTGCTCGTGGAAGAACGCACGGTTGGCGAGGCCGGTGAGTGGGTCGTACAGCGCCATCTGCCGGAGCTGTGACTGCGCCTCGCGCTCGGCCGTGACGTCGAGGAGGTAGCCCTGGAGGTAGAGCGGCGTGCCGTCGTCGTCGACGACCACGACGCCTTCGTCGCGCACCCACACCACGCGGCCGTCGCGCGCGAGCAGGCGGTACTCGACCGAGAGGGGCTCGTGCGTCGCGTGCGTTCGCGCATGTGCGGTCAGGACGCGGTCGCGATCCTCGGGATGGAGCGTGCGCACGAAGAGCGTCGCGTCCGAGGCCCAGTCCTCGACGGTGTAGCCGAGGAGCGGCTCGATCTGCGGGCTCGTGAAGACGTTCGAGCTCGCCGCGTCCAGCGCATCGATGTACACGACGAGCGGAAGCTGCTCCACGAGCGTGCGGTAGCGGCGCTCGACGTCGTCGTACGCGGCAGGCGCCTGCAGCGGCGTGGGCTCCTCCCGGGAGAACTGCACGGAGACGGCATCGGCAGCCCAGGGCGGCCGCCTGTCCCCCGGCCGGGGGACGGTTACGAGGTCCCGAAGAAGATCTGGAACGAGCGGCCGGTCGCGTCGATGTTCGTCGGCGTCGCAGTGCCCGACGTCCCGAACCCGCCGAAGTGGCTCGACGCATCCGGGACCAGGTCGATCGCGGTCGACGCCCACGTCGTGTCGGTGACCGTCCCGGCGTGGTCGTTCCCGATCGCAGCGATCCGCGTGAACGGCACGGTGCCGAAGTTCGCGAGCGGCAGCGCCCGGCAACGGACGAGCTGGGCGTCGCACGTCGACGGCGCCTCCGCGATCCACTCGGCCGACGTGAAGTCGGTCAGCGCCGGGGTCGGCAGGAGCTTCGTGAAGCTCGTCCTCCGCGTGCGGTCCTTGATCTGGACGAGGATCCCGTTCGGCTCGACGTTGACCGACGCCGAGATGAGGTCGCGCGGGAAGATCTTGAGCTTGACCGTGATCGACGGCGTGGGGACGAGCTCGTACCAGGCGCTGTAGACGGCCTTCCCCGCGGCGGTGCAGTTCGCCTGGGTCCCCACCTGCTCGAGCGCCTTGGAGTCCGCCGCCAGCCCGCCGAGACCGACCCAGAAGGCCGAGAAGCTCGGCCGGCCCTCCGTGCAGGTCACCTTCGGCTGGACCCAGGTCGCGGTCGTGCTCGTGAAGGAGAGGGTGGTCGTCGACCCTGCGGTCGGCTGGCCCGCGATCGTGTCAGAGTCGGAGATCGCCCAGCCGGCCCAGTTCGAGCTCTGCTCCGGCGTCCCCGCGGCGGCGGCGAGCTGCGGGAACGCGGCGACCGCAGCCACGGCCGCGGTCGCCACCGGCAGGATCCTGCCCGTCCAAGCTCTGATCGTCACGAAGTCGCGGGCCGCGTTCCCAAGGTCGCCGACACGGTACGCGATTGCCCGTCGTGGACGACGACCAACTTCACGACGTCGCCCGGCAGGTGGGAGTCGATGATCCCGCGGAGCTGCTGTGCGGTCGTGACGGTGACCCCGTCGACGCTGGTGATCACGTCGCCGCCGGTCGGATACTGGACGCCGGCGATCGTCACCGTGCCGGTCGAGCCCTTGAGCCCGGCGTTCGCGGCGCCGCTCCCCGACGAGACCTGGGTGACCGCGACGCCGGCCGCGTCGCCGATCGTGCCGGCGAGGCTCGCGGGAATCGTGTCGACCCGGACCCCGAGCAGCGCGTGCTTGGCGGTGCCGCTCTGGATCAGCTCCGACGTGACCATCTGGACGGTGTTCGACGGGATCGCGAAGCCGATCCCCTCGTTCCCGCCGCCCTGGCTCTGGATCTGCGCCGTGACGCCGATCACCTTGCCGCTCAGGTCGAAGAGCGGGCCGCCCGAGTTGCCGTGGTTGATCGCGGCGTCGGTCTGGATCGCGTTCTCGATCGGCATGTTGTTGGGCGACGTGATCTCCCGGCCGACGGCGCTGACGATGCCGCTCGTGACCGTGTCGTCGAGCTGGTAGGGATCGCCGACCGCCACCACACCGTCACCGACCGCGACCTTGCTCGAGTCGCCGAACGAGAGCGGGTGCAGCAAGCTGGCGGGCGCGTTCACCTTGAGGACTGCGAGGTCGGTCGACGCGTCGCTGCCCACGACGGTCGCCTTGTACGTCGATCCGTCGTCGAACGTCACCGTGACGGAGCTTGCGCCCTGGATCACGTGCTCGTTCGTGACGATGTGACCGGTGGTGTCGATCACGAAACCTGTTCCCTCGGCCTCTGAGGTGCCTCCGGACGGAAATGTCTGAGAGCCGCTGCCCGCGGCGGAGGTCGTCACGTCGACCTCGACGACGCCGGGCGAGGCGTCCTTGGCGATCTGCCCCACGGCGAGGGGCGCGCTCGTGTTGGCGGTGCTGGTCGTGGGCGTCGGCGTGGAGACCACGGTCGTCGTCACGGCGCTCGGCGTCGCGGCGCTGTGCGCGCCGAGCCCATAGGCAACGGCCGCGGCTCCCACGCCGACGACCACGACGACCGCGACGAGCGCCGCGATCCGCCGTCTCGAAGTGCTCAACATGTCATTTCCCTTCTTCGGGTTGGAGGTCACACCTGCAGGGAATCCGGGACGGCTGAACGCCGGCTCGGAGGAACCTGTGGGGGACCTAAGAACCGCGTCACAACCGGCCCGACGGGCAGAGTTCGCGCTCGTGCCGTTCCTCGGGCCAGCGCGCCGCGGGTTGCCCCCTGCCCTCCATCATCGCGATTTTCGCCGGCTCTTCAGCGGGTTTCTCGCCTCCGGGTTCGCGACGCAGATGGTCGCGGTCGCGGTCGGGTGGCAGGTCTACGCGATCCATCAGAACGCCTTCGACCTCGGGCTGATCGGGCTGGCCGAGTTCGTGCCTCTTCCTCTCCTCGCATTGCCGGCCGGGCAGGTGGCCGACCGCCTGCCCCGTGTCCGGCTCTTCGCCGCGTCGATCCTGGCCGAGGCGGCGATCGCCGGGCTGCTGCTGGTGGTCACGATCCGCGGTGCGACGCAGCTCTGGCCGTTCGTGACGCTCGCCGCCCTGACCGGGGTCACGCAGGCGTTCGGCGCCCCCGCCGGCCGCTCGCTCACTCCCGAGATCGTCCCGGTCGACCTGCTCGCCGGGGCGCTCGCGCTCCGCTCCGTCGCCGGGCAGCTCGCGACCGTCGCGGGCCCTGCGGTCGGCGGACTCCTGTTCGCGATCAGGCCCGAGGCGCCCTACAGCGCCGCGGTGGTCATGCTCGCGGCCTCGGCGCTCTGGGTGCTGATGGTCCCCGAGTTCCGGTCGGCCGCGGGGTTCGAGGAGCCGCCGCCCAGGCTCGAGAGCCTGCTCGGCGGCATCAGGCTGATCCGCGCGACGCCGGTCCTGCTCGGCGCCATCACCCTCGACCTCTTCGCGGTCCTGTTCGGAGGCGCGGTCGCCCTGCTGCCGCTGTTCGCGCGGTCGATCCTGCACACCGGCCCGTTCGGGCTCGGCGTGCTGCGCAGCGCACCGGCCGTCGGCGCGCTCGTTGCGGGGATCCGGCTCGCGCGGAGACCGCTCGGGCGCCGTGCCGGGCGGACACTGCTGATCGTGGTCGGCCTGTTCGGCGTCAGCATGATCGTGTTCGGGCTGTCGCGCTGGTTCTGGCTCTCGCTGCTCGCGCTCGCGGTGAGCGGCTTCGTGGACATGATCTCGATGAACATCCGTTCGACGATCGCCGCGCTCGCGACGCCGAGCGAGCTGCGCGGCCGCGTGAACGCGGTCGAGAACGTCTTCATCAGCGCGTCCAACGAGCTCGGCGCGTTCGAGTCCGGCGCGGCCGCGGCGCTGCTCGGTGCGGTGCCGGCGGTCGTCCTGGGCGGGCTCGTCACCCTCGCGCTCGCGCTGGGCTGGCACCGTGCGTTCCCGGCGCTCGCCCGCGTCGACCGGCTCGAGGACATCGAGCCCGCCGAGGTGCTCGCGGCGTAGGACCTGTCAGCCGCCGGTCCTGGAGAAGTGCTGCCAGTCGGGCGTCACTGTCCAGCGACCGCCCCAGAGCCAGCCGACCGAGGCGAACGCGCGCACGAGCACGCCGCCTGCGACGGCCATGCCCGGCCTGACGTTCGCCCGGTTCACGTAAGCGCGACCCGCCGGGGGAAGGACGTGCCCGCCCTCCAGGTACGGGTTCTCGACCGTGTCGACGTCGACCGCCTCGCCGTAGGCGTGCACGGACCAGCGCTTCGGCCCGGCCGCGACCGCGTAGCGGCAGTTGAACGCCGACGTGTTGTCGGCCGCCATCGAGCGGTCGTCGCTGCCGCCGTACGCCGAGACCGGCCGCATGCGCCGGATCGGGAAGCGCGCGCCGTACAGACGACGGAAGACCGCCTCGACGTCCGACACGACAGCCCGGTTGACGACCAGCTCGCCGCGATGGGCGCGTCCGTCGAAGCCGACGTAGGAGACGAACACCCGGCGCAGGCTCGCCGGAGCGACCGGGCAGCCCGGATGCCAGGAGCGACCGAGCTCGGCGGCGGTCACCGGCGCCGCCGCGGCGCCGAAGGGAGGCAGCGCAGCCATCCACCGAAACGTACCCTCGTCCAGTGCTCACGCTCGCCCTCGTGCTCGCGCTGCACGCCTGCCCGCAGCGAATCCGCGTGATCGCGCCGAGCACGGTCTCGACGACGGCGAGCGTCTCGCTCGTCGAGTGCGGGCGAACGGTGCTCGGGCCGTGGCGGCCCTGGGTCGGCTACGCCGGCCTGTCGGCCCGCCATCGCGAGGGCGACGGAACGACCCCGATCGGCACGTTCGCGATCGGCCCGGTCGCCTACGGGGTCGATCCCGACCCGGGGCTTCACCTCGCCTACCACCGGCTGCGTTGCGGCGACTGGTGGGACGAGGATCCGTCGTCGCCCGCCTACAACACCTTCCGGCACGTTCCGTGCGGCGTCGAACCGCCGTTCCACGGGAGCAGCGAGGCGCTCTGGCGGTCGCACGTCGCCTACCGCGAGTTCGCGTTCGTCGAGTACAACGCGCACCCCGCCGTGCCCGGCCGCGGCTCGGCGATCTTCCTGCACGACTCGCTCGGCCACCCGACGAACGGCTGCATCTCGCTGCCGCGGCCGGAGCTGCTGCAGCTGCTGCGGCGGCTGCAGCCGGGAGCGACCATGTCGATCAGCGTGGACGCGTGAGCGCGGCGGCGCCCCAGAGCAGAGCGAGTACGGCGAACCCGAGCCGCCCGTCCGCCGGCAGTGAGAAGGCGAGACCCAGAAGGGGCGTCCCGAGCAGGATCGTCCCCGCCGCGGCCATGTTCACCGCCCCGGTTGCGGCCGCCGGCGCGTCGGGCCGGAGGCGTTGCGCACCGGCGAACGACGGGGCAAAGGGGATCCCCGCAGCGAAACCCGCGACCGCGCAGGCCAGAATCGCGACGGGCAGGTTCACGGTCGCCGCGAGCAGCGCCACGGCCGCGCCGCCGGCCACGAAGCTCCACTGAACGACGGCAGGCCGGTCGATGGCCCTCCCGCCGAGAGGGCGCGAGACGACACCCGCCGCCAGCACGAGGCCGCCGGCCAGCCCGGCGACGTGCTCGGACAGGCCGCCGGCGCGGTGGAGGAGCGTCACCACCCAGTTGCCGGCCACCACAGACAGGCCGAACGACGCCGAGTGCCAGACCGCGAGCGGCAACAGGCGCCGGTCGACGACCCCTGCCACGGCGGTGCGGCGCGGAACACGCGTGCCGCGCGGCGCGAGCGCGACGAGACACACGCCGGCCGCCGCGACCAGCGACGCGGCCGCGAACGGCGCACGCCACGAGGACCAGAGCGGCACGAGCGCCAGAGCGAGACCGCCTGCGGTCACGCTGACCGCACCGTAGAAACCCTGCCCGACCGCCGTTCCGAAGGTCGAGCGCACGTAGTCGGCGCCCGCGACGAACGACAGCGCCGTGCCGACTCCGGCAACGAGCCGCATCCCGATCGCGAACGCCGCCTCGCGCCACGCAAGCGCCGATGCAGAGGCGACCGCGACCACCGCCAGCCCCACGCCCCCCACGATGCGCGCGCCAAACCGGTCGCAGAGGCGGCCCGCCGGAATCTGGAAGACCGCGTGCGTCAGGAACAGCGCGGTCGTGAACAGGCCGACGACGGCCAGAGCGACGCCGTACGCGTGCGCAGTCTCGTCGGCGACCGCGCCGACATTGGCGATGTTGAAGCCGGGGGTGAAGGCAAGGGCGAGGCCGCCGAGCGCGGCTCTGGCCCTCAACCGGCGGCCTTGCGGCGCCGGTACGCGCGCGTCTTCTTCCGGTTGCCGCAGAGCTGCATCGAGCACCAGGTTGCCGATCGGTTCGGCGAGTAGTCGTAGAACGACCAGCGGCAGTTGCGGCACGCCTTGAGCCGCTCCCAGCTGCCGTCGAGCATCGCGGCGAAGGCGAGGGCGACGATCCGGTCGAGCGGATCACCGTCCGCGCGCACGACCAGCCGGCCGTCCTCCGACAGCTCGAGCGACAGCCGCTCCGCGGCGGCGTTCACGACCGACACCGCTCCGGCGTCCAGCGGAAGCGCGTTGTTGGCCAGTGCCAGCGACCGGAGCGCCTCACGAAGCTCGCGTGCCCGGTCGAGCCCGCCGGCGAGCGAGCGCTCGTCGAGCCAGGTGGGAAGCCAGTCGACACCGTTCTCCAGGTCGGCGCTGTTGATGAACTGCTGAACTTCGCGCAGCGGCTCGGGCGCGGCCTTCGGGACGTCGTAGCGTGCCACGGTTGCCGCGCATTCTAGACACCGGTACGATCGTGGTACCGGTGTCGCTGCGTCGCATCGCCTTCCCGCTCCGCCTCGTCGGGCCGCGCCTCGCGTCGGGACGAGGGCGCGCCCTCCTGATCGCGCTCGGCGTGGCGGCCGGCGCCGCAGTGCTCGCCGCCGTGCTGGGCGGCAGGCTCGTGATGCAGGATCGCGCGCTCGCGCTGGCGACGGCGCGACTGCAGCCCGCCGACCGCGAGGTGCAGGTGACCTGGAGCGGAGCCGTCGACAGCTTCCCGCGCCTGAACGCCGAGGTCGTCCCCGAGCTCACGAAGGTGACCGGCAGCGCGCCGGCCGCCGCGATGCTCTTCCGCGAGTCCTCGATCCAGGGCCGTCTCGTCAACCTGCGCGCCGCCGACCATCTGGGCCGCTACGTGCGGCTGATCTCCGGACGGCTCCCGGCGACCTGCGTCCCGTCGCACTGCGAGGTCCTGCGTGTCGAGGGCGCCGGGCCGATCCCGTCGACACCTGCGCTGCGGCTCGTCGTCGTCGGCCGGGCCGCGCTCCGGCCCGACGCGCCGGTCGCGCCGTTCGTCCTGCCGGCCCCGCAGACCGAGATGGTCGCGCAGGCGGTCCACTACCACACGCCTCAGCCCTCGCCGATCGTGATCGCGAACGGGATCGCCGGCCTGTCGCGCACGACGGAGCTGGAGACGTTCTACCGCTCCTACGCCTGGTTCGTCCCCGTGCGCAGCGGCGACATCCATCCCTGGTCGGTCGGCGCGTTCTCCGACCGCGTCGAGCGCATCTCGGCCCAGCTCGAGGCGAGCCCGGACGAGTTCGAGGTCACGGCGCCGACGCAGACGCTGTCCGCCGCGGCCGCCGCCTCGACCGCGGCGTCGCGCAGGCTCCTGCTGCTCGGCGGCGAAGGCGCGGCGCTGCTGCTCGCGTTCACCGTGCTGGCGGCCTCCGCGCTGCGGCGGGACGTGGGCGACGCCCGCCGGCGGCTCGTCTGGTTCGGTGCGCGGCGCTGGCAGGTCGAGCTGTTCACGCTCGCCGAGGCGGCCGCGCTCGCGGTGACCGGGACGATCGTCGGCTGGGCGCTGGGCGGCGCCGTGGCGGCGATCGTCGCCGAGCGAGCCGGGTCGCCGGCCGGCCAGGTCGTGGAGCACGCCCTGCTCTCCCGCAACGGGCTGATCGCCGCCGGCGTGACCGCGGCGGTCGCCGGACTGCTGCTGTACGCGACGGTCCGCGCGCCCGGCATCCAGCTCGGACGGTTCGCGTTCACCCCGCTCGACGCGGCGGCGATCGGCGCGATCGCGATCGTGCTGATCGGATGGGCGCGCGGGTCGATCAACGCTCCCGCCCTCGCTTCGAGCAAGGGCACGAGCGCGTTCCTGCTGCTCGTCCCCTCGTTGATCGTCTTCGCCGCGTCGGTGCTGGCGGCGCGGCTGCTCGCGCCCGCGCTGCGCGCGCTCGGCCGGCTCGGCCGGCGCGGGCCGATCTCGGTCCGCCTCGCAGCGACATCGCTCGCGCGCAACCCGGCCCAGGCGGCGGTGGCCGCGACCTTCCTCGTCGCGAGCGTCGGGCTCGCGCTGTTCGCGCTCGTCTACCGGTCGACGCTGGTCGCGGGCCAGCACGACGAGGCCGCATACACGGTGCCGGCGTCGTTCGTGCTCACCGAGGACCTCTCCCAGCTGATCCCCGTCCTGCACGGTGCGCCGGCGACGGCCTATCCGGCGCCGCCGAGGCACGTCCTGCGGCTCACCGGCAACGTGCCGAGCGGCGCGACCTTCACGATGCTCGGGCTCCCCACCCCGGGCCTCGGCGACGTCGAGGGCTGGCGGAGCGACTTCGCATCGCTCCCGCTTCCGGAGCTCGGACGCGAGCTCACACCTGCGAGGAACATGGCGCTGCGGACGCAGTCGCTGCCGCCGGGCCGCCACTTCACGCTGCCGGTGTCGGTGCGGGGCGACAACATCGGCGTGATCGCGATCTTCCGCTCGGCGCTCGACGACTACCAGCCGGTGTCGCTCGGCCACTCGGATGGAGGCAAGGTGGTCGTGCTGCACGGTCGCATCCCCTTCCGGCATGCGACGCTCGCCCAGCTGCAGTTCACGCTCACGGCGAACAACCTGCACGGCTCGGCCAACGGCGGCATCGGCATCCAGCCGAGCGCCAAGGGCGTCGCCACGCTCGGCATCCCGCGCGTCGACGGCACGCCCGTGCCGGGCGCCCTGCACGCCTTCAAGGGGACGATCGCGCTCAGCGGGTCGCCGCCGCGCGTCGGCTACCTGATCACGCCAGACCGCCCCGCCGTGCTGCGGCCTGCGCAGCCGACGGACGGGCTCGCGATCCCGGTGCTGGCGACACGGACGGTCGCCGCAGGAGCAGGCCCGAACGGGATCATCCCGCTCCAGGTCGAGGGCGAGCAGGTCGCCGCGCGCGTCGTCGGCGTGATCCGGCGCTTCCCGTCGATCGTCGGCGACGCCGTCGTCGCCGACGAGCAGACGATGTCGACGCTCTTCGACACGCGCTCGCCCGGCCTCGGCAACACCGACGAGCTCTGGGTCGACGTGCCGTCGGCCCGCGAGGCCGCGGTCGCGGCGCAGCTCGGCCACGCCCCGTTCACCGCGCTCACCGTCACGTCGCGGGCCGCGACGTTGCAGACGCTCACGTCCGATCCACTGGCGCGCGGCGCGCTGCTCACGCTTGCCGGCACCGCGGCCGTGGCGCTGCTGCTCGCGCTGGTCGGCCTCCTGCTCGCGATCGCGTCGGACGTCCGCGACGACCGCGGCGAGCTGTTCGACCTCGAGGCGCAGGGAGCCGCGCCGGCGACGCTCCGCGCGCATCTCCGGTTGCGAGCACTGCTCGTGGCCGCGTTCGGCGTCGCCGGCGGGATCGCTCTGGGCGCGATCCTCTCGGCGCTCGTGATCTCGCTCGTGTCGGTCACCGCCTCTGCGGCGGAGCCGGAACCGCCGCTCCGGCTCGCGCTCGACTGGCAGCTGCTCGCGATCGCGGCCGCCTGCTACGTCCTGCTCGCCGGGGTGCTCGTGTGGGGGGCGACGAGCCTCCGCGGCCGCGCACCCTCACGCGCGGCGGAGGTCGCTGCATGAGCGTAGGCTCGACGGAGCTGAGCTCGGTCGTGCCCGCGATCGAGCTGCGCGACGTCTTCCGCGTGCACTCGACACCGGAGGGCGACGCCGCGGCGCTGCAGGGGCTCTCGCTGCGCGTCGCCGACGGCGAGGTGCTGACCGTCCTCGGACCGAGCGGCTCGGGCAAGTCGACGCTCCTGCGCCTCCTCGCCGGCCTCGACCGTCCGTCGGCCGGTGTCGTGCGCGTGTACGGCGAGGAGGTCGGCAAGCTGCCGGGACGACAGCTTGCCCGCTACCGCTCGACGCTCCTCGGCTACGCGGACCAGCACTACACGCGGGCGCTCTCGCCCGAGCTGAGCGCGCGCGAGCTGGTCGCACTCCAGCTGGGCCTGCGCGGCGCAACGTCGACGCACCGCCTCCGGCGGGCCGACGAGCTGCTCGAACGCGTCGGTCTCGCGTCGAAGCGCGACCGGCTCCCGGCTCAGCTCTCCGGCGGCGAGCAGCAACGCGTCGCGCTCTGTGCCGCGCTCGCACACCGCCCCCGCGTCTTCCTCGCGGACGAGCCCACCGGCGAGCTCGACGCGGCCACCGCCGACCAGGTGTACCGCACGCTCGCCGAGCTCGTTCGCGAGCACGCGCTGCACGACCGTGATCGTCAGCCACGACCCCGAGTCGACGCGCATCGCCGACCGGATCGTGCGCATCCGCGACGGCCGCGTGTCCGAGGAGTGGGCGCGCGACGGCGCGGACAGCGACACGATCGTCGTCGGCCGCGGCGGCTGGCTCCGCCTGCCCGAAGAGCTGCTGCTCCGGGCCGGGATCGGCTCGCATGCGACGGCGCGGCTCGACGGAGGAGCGGTCGTCGTCGAGTCCGCTGCCGGCGGCTCCGTCGAGAGGCCGGCGCCGGGCACCGGCGTCGCGGGAGCGGCGCCGGCCGCGGCGACCGGGCAGCCCGTCGTCGCCTCCGTCCGGGGCCTGCACAAGCGTTTCGGCAGCACGGTCGTGCTCGACGGCCTCGCGGCCGAGCTTCGCGGCGGCTTGCTGCACGCGGTCACCGGTCCGTCGGGCTCGGGCAAGACGACACTGCTCCACCTGCTCGCCGGCCTCGACCTGCCGGACGACGGCTCGATCGAGATCGAGGGCGTCGAGCTCGGCACGCTCGACCGCACCGGTCGCGCAGCGCTGCGCCGCGAGAAGATCGCGTACGTCGGCCAGCAGGTCGGGCTGATCCCGCACCTCTCCGCGCTCGAGAACGTCGAGCTCGCGCTCGCCGTGCGCGGGCTCGAGGACCGGCCCGCCGCGCTCGCGGCGCTCGAGTCGGTCGGCCTCACCGACCGCGCGACACAGCGCCTCGGGCGGCTCTCACAGGGCGAGCGTGCCCGCACGGCGATCGCACGCGCGGTGGCCTCGCGTCCCGCCCTCCTGCTCGCCGACGAGCCGACGTCGCGCCTCGACGGCGCGAGCGCAGTCGCCATCGCCGTCCTGCTCGCCCGGCTCGCCCGCGCGACCGGTGCCGCGGTCGTCTGCGCGACGCACGACCCGCTCGTGATCGAGCAGGCGGATCAGCGCGTCGCGCTGACCTCCACGTCGTAGGCGGCCCGCCGGCGCCGCCAGTTCGACCAGCCGCCCTCATAGGAGCGAACGCCGCCGTCGCCGACCTCGAGGATGCGGTCGGCGATGCGATCGAGGAAGTACCGGTCGTGCGAGACGAAGATCGCGGTGCCGTCGAAGGACTCGAGCGCGGACTCGAGCATCTCCACCGACTCGATGTCGAGATGGTTCGTGGGCTCGTCGAGCAGGAGGCAGTTCGCCCCCTCGAGCATCAGCAGCAGCAGCTGGAGGCGCGTCCACTCGCCGCCCGACAGCGTGTGCAGCGGACGGCGCACCTGCTCGTACGAGAAGAGGAACTTCATCAGGCGCGAGACCGCCTCGCCCTCCGAGATCGGAGCCGCCCGGCGGACGACCTCGAGCGGCGTCGCGCTCGGGTCGTCGGGACGGCAGTCCTGCGCGAGCCGGCCGAACCGGATCGACGGGCCGGCCTTGCGCTCACCCTCGGTCGGCTCGAGCTCGCCGGCGAGCACGCGCAGCAGCACCGACTTGCCGGCACCGTTCTCGCCGACCACGCCGACGCGCTCGCCGCGCAGCACCGTCAGGTCGACCCCGGCCAGGATCGGGACGCCGCCGAGCTCCTCGCCGGCTTCGAGGAGCTCGACCACGCGCTCGCCGCCACGCACGTGAGGTCGCAGCTCGAGCGCGATCTTGCGCCGCTCGAGCACGGGACGGTCGATCTTCTCCATGCGGTCGATCTGCCGCTGCTTGTTGCGCGCCTGCTTGATGTGGCGCTCGTCGACCACGCGCCGTGCCCAGTCCTCGAAGCGCCGAATCGCCTCTTCGAGTCGCGCGATCTCCTTCTGCTGGGTGACGTAGAGCTGCTGCCGGCGCTGGAGCTCGAGCTCGCGCGCCACCGTGTATGCGGAGTAGTTGCCGGGCCACATGCGGATACGCCCACGGTCGAGCTCGGCGATCGACGAGACCGTCTCGTCCAGGAGGTACCGGTCGTGCGAGACGATCACGACGGCGCCGTCGAAGGCGCGGACGAGCGTCTCGAGCAGCTCGCGCGCCTCGACGTCGAGATGGGCCTCGGGCTCGTCGAGCAGGAGGACGTCTGGGTCGTGCAACAGTGCGACCGCGAGCGCGACGAGCTTGCGCTGGCCGCCGGACAGCAGCCTCGTCGGCTTCGCCAGGTCGTGGCCGGCGAGCCCGACGTCTCCGAACAGCGCCCTGGCGCGGCCTTCGAAGCCGGGACCGCCTGCCGCCGTCCACTGCTCGACGAGCTCCTCCTGGCGCCCGAGCAGGCGCGTCATGCGCGCCAGGTCGCCGCCGGTCTCGCCGAGCTGCTGCTCGACGCCGGCGAGCTCGCGCTCGAGCGCGAGCAGATCGGCGCGAGCGGCGCGCGCCGCCGCCACGGCGTCATGCTCGTCGCCCTCCGGCTGCTGCGGCACGAACGAGACGACGAGGCCGCGCCGCTGGGTCAGCTCGCCCGCGTCGGCAGTCTCGAGGCCGGCGGCGATACGCAGCATCGTCGACTTGCCGCCGCCGTTGGGCCCGATCACGCCGATGCGCGCGCCCGGCTCGACGTCGAGGTCGAGGCCGTCGAGGATCAGCCTGGAGCCGAAGCTCTTGGCGACGCCGCGGAGCGTGAGCAGTGCCATGGCGGAGGCACGTTAGCCGCGGGCGTGCGCCGCGTCGTCCTCCGCGAGGAGGAGCCGGACGGGCGCGGGTGTTTCCCCGGGGTCAGACCCGGGTCAGACCCCCGAACGGAAACCGAAAGGCGAGCTCGCCGAGGCGGCGGTAGCCGGCGATCGACGGGTGGTCGCCGTCCGCATGCGTCCACTCCGGCTTCATGCGCCCCGGCCGCTCCGGGTCCTCGAGCGTGTCGTGGAACGGCAGCACCGGCACGCCGATGGCGTGGATGCGCGCGTTCAGCTCGCGGATCGGCGCCTCTGCGTCCGGCCACCCGTTGTTCCACGGCAGCACGTCGCACACCGCGACCGGAATGCCGAGCTCGACACCCCGCTCGACCATCGCCGCGAGGACGACCGCGGCACCCTCGACCGTCCGCCCCTGCGCGATGTCGTTGATCCCGCCCTGCACGACGAGCGCATCCGCACGCAGCACGGCCTCGTCGAGCCGCGACGCGATCTCGTCGGTGCGCTGCCCCCAGATGCCGAAGTTGCGCAGCTCGAGTTCGGGATGGCGCAGCCCTGCCCAGTGCTCCCACTGCCCCATCGGATTGCCGATCTGGCGACGCGAGTCCCAGTACGGCGATCCCTCGGTGATCGAGTCGCCGAGGCAGGAGACGACGACCAAGCTCACTGCGGCAGCGGGAGCGCGCCCGCCTTGTAGTAGCTGCGAGCCTGCGCCTTGAAGTAGCCGCCGTCGTCGTCGGCCGACAACGACGGCCGCGTGTTGCCGTCGACCGGCGGCGGGTTCGTGACGCCGTCCTTGTCGGCATCACAGGCGCACGTCGTGCCGGACGCGCCGCCGCCGAAGAGGAAGCCCGCGAATCCCGCCGCCACGTACCGCCGTAGCCGGGTACGCGACGCGTCGCCGAGCAGCCACTGCACCCGATTGTCCTGGTAGTGGCCCCACGTGTTGTTCTCGGCGCGCATGACCGTGTTACCGAGCGGGATCTGCCACGCGACCATGCGCACGCCGGCGAGCCGGACGAACGTCTGCGCATAGAGCAGGTGGCGATGGAAGTCCGCCGGCGTGAACCAGGTGCTCGGGTTGTGCTCGACCTTCGTGTAGAACGCGGCGTCGCGATCCGAGAAGTCCTCGAACGCGATGTCGAAGCGTGCGTGCAACGAACGGTAGAACGCGGCGGACTGCGCGGCGTAGGCGCGGACGTTCGCCTCGGACGGCTTCTCGTAGAGTATGTCGTGCCGCGTTCCCCAGCCGCTCATGTGGTACGCGAGGATGACGTTCGGCGCGAGCCGGTCGCGAAGCGTGACCCACTCCCGCGCGAACGCGGACGCGAGGGCGACCGCCTTCGCCTGCTCGAGATAGCCCCACAGGTCGGGCTCGACGTGCACGACCACCGGCTTCGACCCCTTGACACGTGTGAAGAGCAGGCGCACGTCGTTCCAGTACGCCGTCATCGTCGCCGCGTCGCGCAGGTCGGTGAGGTCGGCCTGGGCCTCGTCGCCGCCGCCCGGCTTCGACTGCAGGAGCATGTAGTAGGTCAGCACCGGGATCTCGCCGTGCTTCCAGGAGTCGGCCACGTACATGGAGGCAAACGTCCCGTTCGGGTTCCACGTCGACCAGCCCTGCCCGGTGTTCACACCGCCTGCCAGGTACTGGTAGCGGAAACCGAACGGTGCCGCCTCGTGGAGCGCCGCCGCACCGCCGGGCCCGTCGGTGAGCCCGATCTGAAGCGTGCGCGGCCACCCTGCCGGAAGGGGCGGGAGCGGCGTGGAACGCGAGCGCGCGCCGGCGGAGCCCACGCAGACGAGGGCGACGAGCGCGGCGGCTGACCAGGCGGCACGGGGCACGGCGGCCCCCTCACCGTACTCGCCGCCCCGGAATGCGCTCGCAGACCGCCGTCAGAAGAAGAACTGCCGCCACGCCGACCACCAGTCGTCGGCGCGGGAGACGATCTGCCGGGAGTCGGCGATCTCGACACCGGCGCGGTAGCGGTACTTCTCGACGTGATCGGAGGTGTTGAAGTCGACCGTGATCTCGCAGGGTCGCCCGGGGTCGTACGGGGCCACCGACCGCAGGTCGGCGAGAGCCCGCCTCGCGCCCGCCTCGATCAGCTCGCGTGCCTTCACCGCCGGCAGCTGCCGCGCCGAGAAACGGCCGAGCCCCGTCTTGACGGCAACCGTCGTCAGCCCGTCGCCGAGGAGCGCCCGTCCCTCGCGGCACGATGCCTCGTCGCCCGTCACGAGCAGCACCGGGCAGCCCCACGTCCCGCACAGCGCCGCGTTGATGCCCGTCTCGCCGACCTCGACGCCGTTGAAGCGGAGCCGCCACCACGACGACCCGCTGACCGTGTGCGCGAGCACGCCGTCGCGCGTCCCCGCCATCGCGTGCATCGCGACGAAGAGCGCGGCGTCGACGCCCTGCTCGAGGTAGTCGACGTACTCCGTCCACTCGTTCTGGACGACGTACTCGCAGTCGGGATCGAGCTCCTCCGGAATGAGCGAGTTGAACGTCCAGCCCTCGCCGGCGCCGTGGCAGTCCATCACCACGATCTCGTTCGCGCCGGCCGCCTTCGCCCCGCGCACGGCTGCGTTGATCTCGCCCGTGTAGAGGCGGCGCCCCTCCTCGTACATCGCATGGCCGCCCGACACCTGCTGCCACCTGACGATCCCGGCGACACCCTCCATGTCGCTGACGATGAACACCTTCATGCGGAGATGGAGCCTACGGTCTCGCCGAGGCTGTTCGTCACCGGAACCTCACGGAAGGCCTCGAGCCCGAGCACGACGCCGAGCGCGGGCCGGATCGCGCGGTACGAGCCGTCCTCCGCCTTGAGCGCGAGGCCGCGCCCGTCCTCGTGCGCCGCGCAGAAGAGGCCCTCGGCGCCGCCCTTCGCGATCCAGCCGTCGCACTCGCGCATCAGGTCGGTGTCGGTGGCGTCCCGCGAGGCGCCCACCAGCTCCGGCCGCGCGCGCATCGCGGCGCGAATACGCGGAGGCGTCCGTGTGAGGAGCGACGCCGCCCCGGCCAGCGTCGCCGGAAAGGTCGGCAGCCCGCATCCGTCGACCGCCGCGGGCTCGCCGACCTGCTCCGCGATCCGCCGCTGCAGCGGGTGCGCCGGGTCGCGGTAGGGATGAAGCGGCCAGCCATGGGCGCGGCAGGCGGCCAGCATCCCGGCGTGCTTGCCCGAGCAGTTGTGGCCGAGCCTGCCGTCGGGGCGCCCTTCCTGCGTCCCGTTCTCGAGGTCGTCGACGCTCGCGGCCGCGCGCGCGAGCACCTTCCGGACCGCATCCAGTTGTGCCGGCTCGGCGTGATGGGACGCGCACGCGATCGCGATCTCGTCGTCGCCGAGCTCCTGGTAGCCCTCGACGAAGGGGATCGCCTGCAGCGGCTTGACCGACGAGCGGAGCAGAAACCCGAGCGACGCGTCGCCGAAGCCGTCTCCCCACGTGGTCGCGGCATGCACCCGGTGTACCGCCTCGACGACCGTGCCGCGCCTGACGACTACCCTGATCGCGTCCACCGTCATCCGACCGCGAGGAGCCTACGCTGCCCGAGCTGCCCGAAGTCGAGGCGTGGCGCCGCCAGCTCGATCCGCTCGTCTCCGCTTCGCCGGTCGAGCGCGCCGGGCCGGCCCACGTCGCGACGCTGAAGACGATCGATCCGCCGCTGTCGGCGCTCGACGGCCGCACGCTGCACGTCGAGCGGCGCGCGAAACGCTTCCTGCTCCCCACCGGTGACGGCGAGCTCGTGCTGATGGTGCACCTGATGAGCGCCGGGCGGCTGAGGCACGTCCCGCCCGGCGGCAAGGGCGCGAAGACGCCGATGTTCCGGCTGCGTTTCGCCGACGGGGGCGAGCTGCAGCTCACCGAGGCGGGCTCGAAGAAGCGCGCCGGCGTCTGGCTGCTGTCGCCCGAGAGCGCCGCCGCCGAGCTCGCGCACCTGGGGCCGGAGGCAGACCGGCTCGACGCCGAGACGCTGGGCGCGATCCTCGCCTCCGACTCGCGCCGCCTGCACTCGCTGCTCCGCGACCAGCGCCTGATCGCGGGCATCGGCCGAGCCTGGGCGAACGAGATCCTGTGGGCGGCGAAGCTCTCGCCGTACCAGCTGTCCACCCAGGTCACCCCGGAGGAGGTCGAGCAGCTCGCGTCGGCGATCCGCGACGAGCTGGCGCGCGGCCTCGAGCTCAGGCTCGCCGGGGCGAACGACGCGAAGACGTACCGCGTCCACAACGCGCTCGGCGCAGCCGTGCCCGCGCTGTGGGACGCCGATCGCGCGGGTCGACTTCGACGAGCACACGATCTTCTACTGCCCGGCGTGCCAGACCGGCGGACGCGTGTTGAAGGACCGCCGCCTCTCGCGCCTGCTGCGGTGAAAGCCGGGCGGGCCGTCCTGTGGCCTCGATAACGTCACGCCCCGTGATCAGGACGCAGCCTCCGCGCGGTGGCTGGCTCGAGGTCGTCTGCGGCCCGATGTTCAGCGGCAAGAGCGAGGAGCTGATCCGCCGCCTTCGCCGCGCGGAGATCGCCGGCCAGCGTGCGCTGATCGTCAAGCCGTTGATCGACACCCGCTACGACGTCGGGCATGTCGTGTCCCATGCCGGCGCGAAGATGCGCGCGGTCACGGCACGGAACGGCGCCGAGGTCGGACGCCTCGCGCAGGGTTACGACGCGGTCGGCATCGACGAGGTGCAGTTCTTCGACGAGGGCATCGTCGAGGCGATCGAACGGCTCGTGTCGGGCGGCACACGGGTCGTCGCCGCCGGCCTCGCACAGGACTTCCGCGGCCTCCCCTTCGGAGCGATGCCGACGCTGCTGTGCGTCGCGGAGTTCGTGGACAAGCTGGAGGCGGTCTGCCACCGTTGCGGCGGGCCGGCGACCATGACGCAGCGGCTGGTCAACGGCGAGCCGGCGCCGTTCGGCGGCGCGACGATCCAGGTCGGCGCGCTCGACTCGTACGAGGCGCGGTGCCGGGCCTGCCATTCGGTGAGCCACGAGGGTCTGCAGCCCGTGGGCGCGTCCGTCGGACGGCAGCACGGCTAGGCCAAGTCCGCGCCGTCGTTCGGCGGGCCCGGCCTGGGCGACTGGTTGAATTGACCCGTCAGCGGGGTCTTCCACATCGACGAGGCGTCGTACGACGACTTCATGGGCCGGTATTCGATCCGGCTCGCGCCGCTGTTCGCGGACTTCGCCGGCGTCGCCGAGGGACAGCGCGTGCTCGACGTCGGCGCCGGCACGGGCGCGCTGACACGCGAGCTCGTCGCACGCGGCGCGACCGTCGTCGCGGTCGAGCCTTCGCCCGGGTTCACGCGCGCCCTGCGCTCGCGCTTCCCGCAGATCGAGGTCCACGAGGCGCCCGCAGAGGACCTTCCGTTCGCGAACGACAGCTTCGACATTGCTCTCGCGCAGCTCGTCGTCGCCTTCATGGAGGACGCCTCCGCCGCGATGCGCGAGCTCGGCCGCGTCGCGCGCCGGGTCGCGATCTGCATGTGGGGCATCGAGGAGGTGCAGATGTTCGCCGCGATCGACAGGACGGCCCGCGTCGTCGGCTCGGGCTCGGCCGAGCCTCGTGCGCGCCGCTACCGGACGCCGCACGAGCTGCACGACCTGCTGACAGGAGCCGGCCTGACGAACGTCGAGTCGTGCGAGCTGGACGTCACCGCGCCCTACGCCGACTTCGACGAGTTCTGGCGCGTGCTGAGCCTGCAGGTCGGCCCCGCGGGCGCCTGGCTGCACGGCCTCGACCACCGGCAGCGCGCGCTCGCACACGAGGAGCTGCACCGCCAGCTCGGCAGCCCGCAGGGGCCCTTCGAGCTCCACGGCCGCGCGTACGGCGCACGCGCCGCGGCGTCTTCTCGCGCCGCGGAGTGACGCGATCACATGCACTCGAGCCGACGCCCTGGCCGCAAGGGTCGATCATCTAGCATCGCGCGGATGGCGACGGCCTCGGACGCGCGCACGCTCCCGTACGCCTGGTACAGCAGCGAGGAGATGCTCCGGCGCGAGCGCGAGCGGATCTTCGCCCGTTGCTGGCAGTACGCGGGGCGGGCCGACCAGGTCGCCGAGCCCGGGTCGTTCCTCACGACTGGCGCCGGGGGCGTCCCGCTGCTCGTCACGCGCGGCCCCGACGGCGAGCTGCGCGCCTTCCTGAACGTCTGCCGGCACCGCGGCGCGGTCCTCACCGAGGGCTGCGGCCGGCGCGAGACGATCCAGTGCCGATACCACGCGTGGACGTACGGGCTCGACGGCGCCCTGCGCGCCGCGCCACGGTCCGATCGCGAGGACGGCTTCGAGCGGGACGGGCTCGGGCTCGTGCCGGCGAGCGTCGGCGTCTGGGGGCCGTTCCTCTTCGTCAACCCGGACCCCGAGGCCTCGCCACTCGAGGACTGGCTCGGCGGCCTGCCGGCCATCCTGGCACGCGACCTCGATCTCGACACGGTCGTCTTCCACTCCCGGGTCGAGTTCGGGTCGAACGCGAACTGGAAGGTCGTGACCGAGAACTTCCTCGAGTGCTACCACTGCCCGACCGCGCATCCCGGGTTCAGCGCCGTGGTCGACGTGCATCCCGACCGCTACGTGCTGAAGCCGCACCGAACCTTCTCCTCCCAGCACTGCGAGTCGCGCGCCGGCGGCGAGCACGGCCAGTTCCACCTGCTCTACCCGAACACCGGCATCAACGTCTTCCCGGGGGCGGCGAACCTGTCGATCGGCCCGATCATGCCGGCCGGACCGGGCCGCACCGAGCGCTACCTGGACTACTTCTTCGCGCGAGACGCGGATGAGCAGTGGATCGCGGACTTCTTCGAGTTCGACGACCAGGTCGGGCGCGAGGACACCGCGCTCGTCGAGTCGGTACAGCGGGGCATGGACGCGGGGATGCTGCCGCACGGGCGGCTGCTCCTGGACGCGGAGCCGCTGATCGCGGCCTTCCAGAGCTGGGTGACCGATCAGGTGACGGGCTAAAATCCCCCGCACCCCCCTGCTTCCGAAAAAACGTAGAGGAGGACAGCTCTGTGAAGCGTCTCGTTGCTCTCGTCGCCGCGGCGGGGCTCGCGGTCGCGCTCGCCGCCGTCGCGTGGGCCCGGCCGGGGGCGTCCCCGCCCGTGATGCAGACCGGCAAGCTGGTCGTGGGGTTCGGCGATCCCGCGGTCAACTTCGCGAACGGCAAGATCCGGGGCTCGAGTTACATCAACCCGAAGGGCTACGAGGTCGACCTGGCGGCCGCGATCGCCAAGGGCCTCGGCCTGAAGCCCGTCTACGTCTACACGCCGTGGGCGAAGCTCTTCGCTCCGGGCCACAAGACGTTCGACATCTCCTTCCAGGAGGCGACGATCACGGCCCAGCGCAAGAAGACGGTCGACTTCACCTCGTCGTACTTCGACGCCAACCAGGGGGTGCTGCTCTCGAAGAAGGCGCCGGTCCCTCACTCGCTCGCCGCTCTGAAGAAGCTGCAGACCTGCGCGCAGACCGACACGACCGGCCTCGACTACATCCAGCAGAAGCTGCACCCGAACAAGTCGCCGCTGATCTACCAGTCGACCGCCGCGGCGTTCGTAGCCGTGCAGATCGGCCGCTGCCAGGCGCTCGTGCTCGACACGCCGATCGTCGCGTCCGAGAAGAAGGCTCGCCCGTCGCGGTACGGCATCGTCGGCGGACAGATCGTCACGCACGAACAGTACGGCGGGGTCCTGCAGAAGGGCTCGGCGCTCACGCCGCTCGTCGACGCTCAGATCAAGAAGCTCTGGTCGAACGGCACGATCGCCAAGCTGCAGAAGAAGTGGTTCAACATCGACTTCTCGAAGATCCCGATCCTGAAGTAGCCACATAGGCCTTGAACCAGGTCGTCCACACGTTCCTGTCGCCGCACGACTTCCGTGTGTCGCTGCCGGACGTGTGGGCGGGGTTCAAGGTGAACCTGAAGCTGATGGTGGTCGCCGAGTCGCTGGTGCTCGTGCTGGCGCTCGCGGTCGCCATCATCCGCGGCCTGCCAGGGCGCGGGGCGAGACCGCTCCGCGCCCTGATGATCGTGTACACGGACTTCTTCCGCGGGACGCCGCTGATCCTCGTGGCCTTCGTGGTCGGCTTCGGACTGCCGGCGATGAACCTGCACTTCCTGAGCTCGCTCTCGAACTTCACCTACGGCGTGATCGCGCTCACGCTCGTCTACACGGCGTACGTGACCGAGGTGTACCGCGCCGGGATCGAGTCGGTGCACCCGTCGCAGCGCATGGCCGCGCGATCGCTCGGGCTCTCTTACGCACAGTCGATGCGTTACGTCGTCGTGCCGCAGGCCGTTCGGCGCGTCATCCCGCCGCTGCTCAACGACTTCATCGGCCTCCAGAAGGACACGGCGCTGGTGTCGGTGATCGGCGTCGCCGAGGCGGCGCTGCAGGCACAGGGCTACTCGCAGACGTACGCGAACTTCACGTCCTACACGGTCGCCGCCGTGTTCTTCGTGCTGCTCACGATCCCGCTCGCGCGGTTCACGGACCATCTGATCGCGAAACGTGAGCGCCGCGAGCGCGCGGCGGCGACGTGAGCTTCGTCGAGGCGCGCAACGTCACGAAGCGCTTCGGTGACAACACCGTGCTCTCGGGTGTCGATCTGGACGTCGGCGAGCACGAGGTCGTCTGCCTGATCGGCGCGTCGGGCTCGGGCAAGTCGACGCTCCTCCGGTGCCTGAACCTGCTCGAAGAGGTCGACGAGGGGTCGATCGAGGTCGACGGGCAGCTGATCACCAACGGCAAGGTCGACGTCAACGCGCTCCGCCGCAAGATCGGGATCGTCTTCCAGGCGTACAACCTCTTTCCGCACATGACGGTGATCCAGAACGTGATGCTCGCGCCGGTCAAGACCGGCCGGCTCGGCTCGCGTCACGCGCGCGCCGAGGCGGTCGAGCTGCTGAAGCGGATCGGCCTCGCCGACAAGGCCGACGAGTTCCCGGACCGCCTCTCGGGCGGCCAGCAGCAGCGCGTCGCGATCGTGCGCGCACTCGCGATGGGCCCGAAGCTGATGCTGCTCGACGAGATCACGAGCGCGCTCGACCCGCAGCTGGTCTCGGAGGTGCTCAACCTCGTCCGGGAGCTCGCGGAGATGGGGATGACGATGATCCTCGCCACGCACGAGATGTCGTTCGCGCGCGAGGTTGCCGACAAGGTGTGCTTCCTCGACGCCGGCGTGATTCTCGAGGAGGGCCCGCCCGAGCGCATCTTCTCAGGCCCCGAGCAGGAGCGGACGCGGCAGTTCCTGGCGCGCGTGATCGAGGCGGGCCGCCTGTGAAGCGGCTCAGGCCGAAGACGAAGGCTCCGCTCGGACTGGCGGCGTTCCTCGCTATGCCGATCTTCTTCGCCTCGCTCATGGCGTCGTCGCTGGCGCTCGAGAAGCCGCGCGTGGTCGAGTGGTCGAGGCCGCACGGTCACATCGCCCGAATCTTCCACGAGCCGACCGCGTCGAACGAGGCGCGCATCTGGCTGTTCGCGCTCGTCCCGCCGCTCGTCCTGGTGCTCGCGGGCTGGATCGCGTCGTTCATGCCGTACGGCTTCTACGTGACCTGCGGCGCCGCGATCGTCGTCGGGCTGTCGCTGTTCCCGCGCCTGCACCGGTGGCAGATCCACCACACGCTCCGGTTTCCGTACGGCGAGGACCTGCTGGCCGACAACACGACGTCGAGCTCGCTCTCCCGCGGCGAGTGGGAGAAGGACGCAGCCGACACGGTGCGCAGCCTGGTCCACTACACGATCGGGCTCGCGATCGCAGCCGCGCTGATCGGTCTGTTTCTCGCCTACCGCCGGCGCCGGGACCACCACGCGCCGGTCACGGACGGGCCCGAGCTGCAGCAGACGGGCGGTGCGCCGACGGCGACCGGCGGCCTGTAGCCTCTAGAAGGAGACGCGCAGCGACTCGCCGTCGAGCTCGATCCTCGCGCCGAGCGCCTCGAGCACCATGCGCCCGACGAGCGCCCCGAGATCGCGCAGCTCGTCACCCGTGACGACCGGCGCGGCGGCCGCCGTCACCGGCGCCAGCTCGAGCACGCGCCCGTCGACCCGCCAGCGGATCTCGTCGACGGGCCCGTGGCGCAGCCCGGCGAGCGCGAGCCCACGCAGCGCCCCCGCAGCTGCGTCGGCGTCCGTCTCGACCACCGTGCCGGTGCCGTCGGCGACGATCCGCTCGTCGCCGGCCTGCACGAGGTCGCGCGTGTCGACCTCGCGCAGCGTCGCCTCGAACCGGCCGCCCATGATGCGCGCAGCGGCGCCGAGTGAGTCGAGGAGCTCCGCCATCTGCTCGGCGGCGGCCTCGATCATGCCGAGATAGCGGGCGGTGCGCTCGTCGTGCTCGTCCGACCGCGCCAGCGTCCGCGCGAACCCGTAGGCGGTCGCGAGCGGCGACCGTAGGTCGTGGCAGGCGAGCGAGACGAGGCGTGGGAAGCGTTCGGCATCCTCCATCGCGCTACGGTTCTACCCGATGGGAGATCTCCGCGACGAGCTGATCGTCGACCTCCAGGCTTCGGAGCCCGAGATCCAGCTCGGTCTCACACGGGCAGGCGTGACCGGCGTCCAGAAGGCGATCCGGATTCGCCACGAGGGCCACGAGAAGACCTTCGCGGCCGAGATCTCGTGCACCGTCGACCTCGACCCGGCCCAGAAGGGCGTCCACATGTCGCGGTTCCCGGAGCTGTTCGGGGAGGCGATCGACGAGGTCGTGATCGGGGAGGCGTTCCTCGTCGAGACGCTGGCGGAGCACATCGCCGGGCACATCGTCGATCGCCAGGACGCGCTTCGCGCCGAGGTCCGGATCGAGGCGCAGTACCCGCTCGCCCGGCGCACCCCGGTGACCGGGCTCGCCACCCAGGAGATCGCGAAGCTGATCGGGATCGCCTCCGCGTCGCCGGGCCGCGTGCGACGCGTCGTCGGTGTCGAGGCGTCGGGCATCATGGCCTGCCCGTGCGCCCAGGGACTCGTGCGGGGCGCGGCCTCGGACCGGCTGCTCGACGCCGGGTACTCGAGCAGCGACGTCTCCCGGATCCTCGAGCTGGTCCCGCTCGCGACGCACAACCAGCGCGGTTGCGGGACGGTGCTCGTCGGCACCGAGGCGCGGATCAACGCGGAGCACCTGGTCGACATCGTCGAGCGCTCGATGAGCTCTCCCGTCTACGAACTGCTCAAGCGGCCCGACGAGCTCTTCGTCGTCGAGCACGCGCACCTGCAGCCGCGGTTCGTCGAGGACGCGGTGCGGCACGCCCTCGCGGCGACCCTCGAGCAGTACACCGATCTCGCAGACGGCGACTTCGTCTCGGCGCGGCAGCTCAACCTCGAGACGATCCACCGGCACGACGTGGTCGCAGAGCGCTCGGGAACGGTCGGCGAGCTGCGGCGCGAGCTCAGTGGAGCGATCGCCGGGCGCCACACCGAGCTGCGCGACTGGCTCAGCGCTCCTTGAAGCGCGCGGTGACCCGGGCAGTGCGACGACGGCCGTTACGCGTGTCGAGGCCGCCCGAAGTTGAAGCGGCTCTCGGTGCCGGCGCGTAACCGCCGGAGATTCGTGCGGTGCAGGAAGAGGATCGCCCCGAACGCGGCCAGCCCGAACAGGATGACCGAGACCGGGTAGCCGAACGCGACCGCTGCGACGGGGAGCGTGACGCCCGCGAGGATCGACGCCACCGATGCATAGCGGAAGGCGAAGAAGGCGACGAGCCAGACGACACCGGCCGCCACCGCGACCCACGGCGCGACCCCGAAGAAGACGCCGCCACAGGTCGCGACCATCTTGCCGCCCTTGGCGAACCGCAGGAAGAGCGGCCGCCAGTGGCCAAGCATCGCCGCACCGCCCGCGCAGATGCCCGCGAGATGCGAGGGGGAGACGAACTGCATGGCGACGAACGCGGGGACGAACCCCTTGAGCGTGTCGAGGAGCACGACCGGGATCCCGAGCCCGAGTCCGTAGGTGCGCCAGACGTTCGTCGCGCCGATGTTCCCGGACCCGGCCGCGCGGATGTCCTCGTGCTTGACCACGCGGACGAGCCAGTAGCCCCACGGGCACGACCCGAGCAGGTATCCGAGCAGGACGACGCCGGCGAAGCTCACGGGCGAACGCTACCGCGTTCGCCGGTCAGGGCTTGATGCCGTAGCGCTGGACCCAGTCGTTCACGACGTCGTAGTCGAGGTTCGAGAAGAACGCCTCGATGTACGCGGCGCGATCGGTGCCGAAGTCGATGAAGTAGGCGTGCTCGTAGACGTCGAGCGCGACCACGGGCGTCGCGTTCCAGACCGGGAACGTGTTCTGGGCGTCGCCGATGTAGTTGAGGAGACGGCCCTCGTCCCAGTCGTAGGCCGTCCAGGCCCAACCCCGGCCGGCCATTCCGGTCGCCTGGAGGTCGGCACGCCAGGCGTCGACCGACCCGAAGTCGCGCCTCACGAGCGTCGCGAAGACGCCGGCCGGATCGCCGCCGTGCCCGCCGAGATGCTCGAAGTACAGCTCGTGGTTCTTGATCCCGCCGATCGCGAACGTGAGATCGACCTTGAGCGCGCGCACCTGGGAGTAGACCTGGTTGGCGCTCCCGAGGTCGGCGCCGTCGAGAGCCCCGAGGATCTCGTTGCGCTTGTTCACGTAGCCCTGGTAGAGCTTGTAGTGAGCCTCGATCGTCTCGCGCGAGATCCCCTCCATCTCGAGCAGCGCGGGCTTGAGCTCGCGCGGGGTGATCTCCTCGTGGTTGTAGGCAAGCGCCATCTCTCTCCCTCACTCGCTCGCGGGTGCGGCGCGGAGCATATCTTTGTGGCAGCCCCGAATCGAAGGAGAGCAGATGCCCTACGAGCTGCCACCCCTGCCGTACGCCTACGACGCCCTGGCGCCGACGATCGACGAGCAGACCATGCGGATCCACCACGACAAGCACCATCAGGCCTACGTCGACAACCTCAACAAGGCAGTCGAGGGCACGGATCTCGACGGGATCCCGATCGAGGAGCTCGTCCAGCAGCTCGACCGGCTGCCGGAGGACCGCCGCACCGCCGCGCGCAACAACGGCGGGGGCCACGTCAATCATGCGATGTTCTGGGAGATCATGAAGCCCGGCGGCGGCGGGGAGCCGGCGGGCGCCCTCGCGGACGCGATCGGCTCGACCTTCGGCGGCGTCGACGCCCTCAAGGCGCAGGTGAACGACGCCGGCGTCAAGCGGTTCGGCTCCGGCTGGACGTGGCTCGTGCTGAAGGGCGGCGCCCTCGAGGTGATGTCGACGCCGAACCAGGACAACCCGCTGATGGACGGCGCGACGCCGATCCTCGGCATCGACGTGTGGGAGCACGCCTACTACCTCACGTACCAGAACCGCCGCCCCGACTACCTGGCGGCGTGGTGGGACGTCGTCAACTGGGACGAGATCGGGCGGAGGTTCGACGCGGCCGGCTGAGCCGTCGCCGCGCGCCGGACCGGCAGGCGTTTCGCGGCTACCGCCCGATGACCGGCACCGTCAGCTCTGCCGCCACGTGATCGTCGGCCCGATCACGCCGAGGTAGCCGGCTCCGGCCTGGTTGACCGACATGGTCAGGCGCAGCTTGCTGACGCCCTTCGGCAGGGTGAGCGTGACCCGCGCCGAGGACTTCGAGTTCAGCCGCACCTTCTTGAGGGTCACCCACTGGCCGGTCGCGACGTTGAGCCGCTGCAGCTGCACGCTCCTGCCCGCGAACGAGCGGCCGCCGGAGACGTGAACCACCCAGGCGCCCGACTTGCCGAGCGAGAGGTGCGGCTGCACCTGCACGTTCACGGGCGTCGCGTACGCGCCACTCCACGATGCCTGGTAGGTCGTCAGCACCTGTGGCTCGACGATGAAGCTGAAGGTCCCGCCCGTCGCCGTCAGCAGCGTCGTGCGCTGGATCAGGTTCGGCTGCGGATAGGGCCGGTAGTAGATCGTCACCTGCTGTCCGGCCGCGTGGCTCGAGATCGTCCCGGTCAGCGTGACCTTCGTCCCGTACACCACCGTCGACTGCGACACGGCGAGGGTGAGCGTGGGCGGCGCCGGCTTGACCGTCACCTTCCCGGTGAGCTTCGGGTTCAGCTCGTCCTCGAACGCGTACGTCCCCGGCGTCTGGAACTTGTGCGTGTACTTCTGCTTCGGCTTGAGGATCGCCGACGCAAACTGTCCGCCCTTCGCGAGCACCTGGTGATTCGCGTTGTCGCGGTTCACCCACGTAACCGTGTCGCCGGCCGTCACCGTGACGTTCTTCGGCGAGAAGGTCGACCCGTAGATCGAGATGGTCGCGTTCGCGGCGCCCGCCGGGCCTGCGACCGCGAGGGCCGCCGAGACAGCGGCGAACGCGAGAATCAGCTTGCGCATCGAAGGTGTCCTGCCTTTCGCGGTCGGTTGCTCATGCTCTTCTCGTCAGATGATCGCCCCGGGGGAGGCCGGAAGCACGCGCCAGGACGCGTGTTTTACTCAGGGCTGCAATGTCCTTACAGTCGTCGAACAGGCGGGCGCTGATCGCGGGCGGAACGGGCCGGATCGGCCGCGCGATCGCCGCGCGTCTCCGCTCCGACGGCTGGGCGGTTCGCGCCGCCGGGAGAGCCGACGGTGACCTGCGCACGGCCGCCGGGGCCCGCGCTGTCGTCGACGCGGCGGTGACAGAGCTCGGCGGGCTCGACCTGCTGGTGCACGCCGCCGGGGACGGGTTCGTGCCGAAGCCGGTCGACCGGGTCACCGAGGACGACTGGGACCTTGCGATGGACGTGACCGCCAAGGGGACCTTCTTCCTTGCCCAGGCGGCGATCCCCGCCCTGCGCGCGTCGCACGGCGTGATCGTGGTCGTCGAGGACGTCGCCTCCTACCGCCCGTGGCCCGTGTTCGCCCCCCACGCGGCGGCGAAGGCCGCGCAGGCGATGCTCACGAGGACGCTCGCGCGCGCGCTCGCGCCCGACGTCCGCGTGTGCGGCGTCGCCCCGGGCGCGGTCGCGGTCGATCCCGGCCAGGAGCGGCGGCGCGCCGCCGAGACGCTCCTGGGCCGGATCGGCCGCCCGGAGGACGTCGCCGACGCGGTTGCATTCCTCGCCGGGGCCTCGTTCGTCACCGGGACGACGCTCGTGGTCGACGGCGGAACGACGCTCCAATCCGGCGGCGCGCCGCCGCCGTAAAGCTCGTGGATGGTGGCTTTCGTTCCACTCCGTACGATTCCGGTCGTGACCAGCGACGGTGAGCTGATCCAGCGGGCCGCGGGCGGCGACCGGGGTGCGTTCGAAGATCTCTACCGGCGGTACGCGCGGCCGGTTTTCGGCTTCGCTCTGCGCCGCCTCGGCGACCGCGGCCGCGCCGAGGACGCCGTTCAGGAGACCTTCGCCTCCGTCTGGCGCTCGGCGGGCTCGTACAAGCCCGAGCGTGGGCCGGGGGCACCATGGCTCTACGCGGTCGCGCGCAATGCGATCGTCGACCGCGCGCGCTCGCGCTCCGAGCCTGCGGCCGAGGTTCCCGAGGCCGCCGACGACGGGCCCGGGCCGGCGGAGCGGGCGGAGCAGAGCTGGGTCGCGTGGCGTGTGCACCGTGCGCTCGAGGAGCTGCCGGAGCGGGAGCACGAGGTGATCGCGCTCGCCTACTGGAGCGGCCTGTCGCAGAGCGAGGTCGCCGAGTATCTCGGGATCCCGATCGGTACCGTCAAGACACGCACGCGCTCCGCGCTCGCGCGCCTGGCCGAGGTGCTCGGCGACGAACTGGAGGGGATGTGACCGACTTCCGCGATCTGGTCGACCCCGAGGGGCTCTCACCCGAGGAGGAGCTCCGGCTCCGCCGCGTCCACGAGCTGCTCGTCCAGGCGGGGCCGCCGCCCGACCTGCCGCCGGCGCTGCTCGAGCCGCCGACGCGGCCCCCGGTGGCCGACATCGCCGAGTTCCCGCTCGCCCCGAGCCGCAGGCGGCCGGCGATCATCCTCGTCGCCGCCGCGCTCGCCTTCGCGGTGTTCGGCGCCGGGTACCTCTTCGGGCACTCGAAGGCGAAGCCGGCCAGCTTCGAGGTCGCGCATGTCGTGCCGATGCACGGCAACTCCGCGACGGGGCTGCTCAGGATCTCCTACCGCGACAAGGCCGGGAACTGGCCGATGCAGTTCCAGGTGCGCGGACTGCCGGAGCAGAAGAACCGGGGCGCCTACTACGAGCTGTGGCTGATGCGCGCCGGCCGCCCGACCGAGGCGTGCGGGCAGTTCCGCGTCCACGGCACGACGACCAACGTCAGCTTCAGCGTCCCGTGGTCGTCACGCGGTGTCGACGGGTGGGTGGTCACGTCGCAGCAGCCCGGCGAGCAGGGCCCGGGCCCGATCGTCCTACGCACCTGACCTTCCGGCCACGGTCGAAACGACGGATGAGCCCGGCCTCGACGGTGTCGAGACCGGGCTCGGGAAGCTCGCCGCCTACGCCGCGTCGGCGAGGTCTTCGTTCTGCGAGAGCCGGCGCAGGGCGTCGGTCTCGATCTGGCGGACGCGCTCGCGCGTCAGGCCGAGCTGCTTGCCGATCGCCTCGAGCGAGGCGGGGCCGTCGCCGACGAGCCCGAAGCGGAGCTCGACCACGGCACGCTCGCGGTCCGGCAGGTTCGCGACCGCCTGGCGCACGGCCAGGTCACGGAGCGAGGCGGACGCCTCCTCCTCGGTCGACGGGCCGGTGCCGGCGATCAGGTCGCCGAACGACGCGTCGCCGTCGTCCCCGACGGGCATGTCGGTCGAGGCGACCGCGCGGGCCGCGGCCATCACCTCGTGGACGTGGCTGATCGGAAGCTTCGAGTGCTTCGAGATCTCCTCGGGCGTCGGGTCGCGCTCGAGCACCGCCACCAGCTCGCGGCGGGCGCGGGCGACCTTCTGCTCGCGCTCGACGACGTGCACCGGGATGCGGATCGTCCGCGACTTGTTGGCGACGCCGCGCTGCACGGCCTGGCGGATCCACCACGTGGCGTACGTGGAGAACTTGAATCCCTTGCGCCAGTCGAACTTCTCCGTCGCGCGGATCAGCCCGAGCACACCCTCCTGGACGAGGTCGCCGAGCGTGATGCCCTGCGTCTGGTAGCGCTTGGCGATCGAGACGACCAGGCGGAGGTTGCAGTTGATCATGCGCTCCTTGGCCGCCATGTCGCCGCGCTCGATGCGCTTGGCCAGCTCGACCTCCTCCGCAGCGGTGAGCAGCGGATAGCGGCCGGCCTCGTTGAGGAACATCTGGAACGAGTCGGTCGTGTAGTGGGCCTCGCCGATCGAGAGGTCGAGCGCAAGCTCCTCCTCCTCGACCTCGGGGGCGGCGCCGTGGGCCTCGAGCTCGTGCTCGAGAGCCTCGGCCTCCTGCTCGTCGAGGTCGTGCGCCAGCACCGCGTCGGCCACCTCGGCAGGGGTGATCGACCCGTGGTCGGCGCGCAGGTTCAGAAGTTGCTCGAGGGCTTCGGCGACAGCCGTGGTCATGCTGAGATCGGTCAACGTGCTCCTTCTTGTCTTCGAGGAAGACGGGCGCGCGGTTTTCTCCTGCGCGCCTCTGTCGAAGATGAAAACGGCCTGATTCCAGGAGCTATTCCCCCTGGCGCCCAGAACTTAGTGACACATTGTTACAAGTCTGTAAGGCTTCGACCCGGGCGGCGGTTAAGGGCTCGTAAGAGCTCCCTAAGAGCTTCTACGGAGCCATCCGGCCGTTCTCGACGAAGGCCTGGTGGGTGACCGGCATCATCCCGGCGAAGAAGGCCTCGACCGCCTCAGCGTAGCGGCGAATCTCGAGCTGGGCGAACTCGGAGTTCCGGAGGGAGACGAAGTTCATCAGCGCCCGGGCGTTGACCGTCCAGTAGAACTGGGTGTAGGCGCCGACCGGGAGCACCGAGCGGGCGAGCTCGCGGGCCACGCCACGCTCGACCAGCCGGGAGTAGGTCGCATAGGCCTGCTCGTACACCGCCTGCAGCTCCTCGCGCGTCTCCTCGGCGAGCGCCTCGTCGACCGGCTCGAAGGTGTACGCGCCGGGCTTGCCGACCTGGGTGCGCACGTCCTCCGCGTCGGGCACGTAGAAGTCGTCGGTCGCCTTCGCATACCGAAGGCTGAACTCGTTGAACGAGTTGTGGACGACGACGCCGTTGGCGAGGAAGTTGTGCCATCGACCTTCGATGCTGAGATCGAAGGTCTGCCGCAGGCCGACGTACGTGACGGCCACGACCTGCACCGGATGCGCTGCGAGCCTGAACCCGCGACGCGTCGGATAGGCGCGATCCTCGACGAAGCCGACGCGATCACCGAAGCGTCGCTGCAGCCGGCCACCCCGCGTCCCGCAGCTCTGGCACGTGTACGCGAACTGGTGGTGCACCTTGGGCGCCTGGGCAGTCGTCCACGCGCCGATCGCTGCGCGTTCGCCGGCGACGCCACCGCGCCAGAAGTTGCTTGCTCCCCCGCTACGGGCCGCGCGAATCGCGGCCAGGTGGGACTCGCGGTGCCGGAGGCGAGTCGAGTAGCCGTGCCTTCCCTTGTTCCACGGCCTGCGGCCGAGGCGGTCCTCGCGGGCGAACGAGAGTCCGTGCCGCGCGAGCCACTTCCGGACCGTGTGGTAGCTGCAACCTGCATGCTCGGCGATCTCGGACACCGAAAGCCCTTCCGCGCGGCGTGCCGCGAGCCACTCGCGCTCCTGGTAGACAGGCACGCCGTTCGTCATGAGCGCGCAGCGACGGGTCATCGATGCCTCGTCTCCGTCGCCGACGAGCCCGACAGCCTCACGCATGCGTTCCCAGCCACGATCCGTGAGCAGCCGGTGGTTCTCGGTCACGGTCAGCTCCTTCCCGTCGGCCAGCGTGAGCCGGTACACAGGCTGGAGTCCCTTGTCGATCACCTCGCCGATGTGACCGACCGTGAACGTCCCCTGTTCCTCGTCGAGCACTCGGACGCGCATCCGGCGCACGCGCCATCGAGCATCGCGGAACCCGTCTGCCCCTGCGAGCGACGTGCGGACGGCGCGCCTTCCGACTCCCAGTTGCCGGGCAATGGCGCGCGCGCTCCTGCCTTCGCCGGACAGGCGACGGATCTCCTGCCGCTGTGCGTCCGTCGGCGCATGTCCGTCGCGTTCGCCGCGGCTCCACATCTCCCACAGCTGATCGAGCGTCTTCCGAGTGGCCGCCTCACCGTTGAGGTTCACGAAGGTGACCTCCGTGTCGCCCGTGAGGCACCCGATTCGGTGCCGGAACCATTCGCGCGCCACGAAGATCGGGCACCTGACGTGGAAGCGAAACGCATTGTGCTCGAACGGCGAGCCGTGCCGGTCGCGCATCAGGAAGCGGATCAGGCCCTCGTCGGAGGCATCCATCTCCTCCTTCCGGCGGGCAAACGACACCCGGGCGCCGTTCACCACCGACAGGTCGTCCGCGAGCGCGCCGTCGAGCCGCACGAAGCCGTGGTCGAGCAGGCGAATCGTGTTGTCCGGCGTCGTCTCGGTCACGGTCACGGGTCGCGGACCCTAGTCCGCCTCCCGGACATCATCCCTGCTATGCCTGGACCGTGATCCGCATCGGCACCTCGGGCTGGTCGTACCCGTCCTGGCGCGGCGGCTTCTACCCCGGCGGGATGCAGCCCGCCGAGTTCCTCGGCTTCTACGCGACCCGGTTCGACACCGTCGAGCTGAACTCCACCGGGTACCGGCTGCCGAGCGAGGATCAGTTCCGCCGCTGGGCCGAGGCCGTTCCGGACGGCTTCCGCTTCGCCGTGAAGCTGCCCCTGACGCGGCTCGACCGGGTGACGCCGTTCCTCGAGCGTGTGCTCGCGCTCGGCGACCGGCTCGGGCCGGTGCGCGTGGTGGTCGAGGCCGCACGGGACGACGGGCTCGTCTCGTTCGTCGAGGGCTCGGTGCCGGCGGACGTCGAGCTCGCGTGGGACTTCCGCCACGAGTCCTGGGACGGCGCCGGCGGCGTCGTTCGCGTCGGCGACGCAGAGGCCGAGCCGTTTCGCTACCTGCGCCTGCGTGAGCCGCCGTACACCGACGAACAGCTGCGGTCGTTTGCAGCCACGGTGCGCGACCCGGCGTACGTCTACCTTCGCCACGAGGATGCGCCGACCGCGCCGGCGTACGCCGGCGCGCTGCGCGCGTTCCTCGGTCAGTAGCCGGCCGAGGCGCCCGCGCGGGCCAGGTGCGCGCCGGACTCGAGGATGTCGGTCACCTGCGAGACGGCGAAGCGGAGCTCGTCGTCGGTGGTGAAGAAATGCGGTCCGAAGCGAATGCCCGCGTCGGGCCGGTAGTCGCAGATGATGTCTCGCGCCGCGAGCTCCGCGTGAACTGCCCGGAAGTCCGGCACCGAGAACACGACGGAGCCGCCGCGGAGCTCGGGATCCCGCGGCGAGGTGAGGTCGAAGCCGGCTCGGTCGACGAGATCGACGAGCAGCGCGGTCTGCCGCATCGAGTTGGCGCGAATCCGCTCGACCCCGATCTCCGCGATGATCTCGTAGCCTGCGCTCGCTGCGTAGAGGGCGGGGACGGCCGGCGTGCCGGTCAGGAAGCGCGCGGCGCCGTCGGCGTAGCGCATCTGCGTCTCGAACGCGAACGGCTCGGCATGTGCCTGCCAGCCTGCGAACGCCGGCTCGAGCCGCTCGGCGACGTCGGGGCGCACGTACAGCCACCCCGCTCCCGGGCCGCCGCAGAGCCACTTGACCGAGCCGCCGACACAGAACTCGACGCCGAGCGCGGTCACGTCGAGCGGCACGGTGCCGGCCGACTGGTAGGCGTCCAGGCAGACGTACGCGCCTGCATCGCGCGCGCGCTCGACGATCCGCTCGACGGGCTGGATCTCGCCCGACTTGTAGAGCACGTGCGAGACCGGGACGAGCAGCGTCCGCTCGTCGATCGCATCGATCACGGCGTCCGCGTCCTCGCAGACGACGACCTCCGCGCCGAACCGCGTCCACGCCTGCTGCACGTAGCGGACCGACGGGAACAGCCCTTCCTCGAAGACGATCCGGTTCCGCGGCGGCTCGAGGTCGAAGCAGGAGAGCACGATCGCCTCGGCGACGGTCACGTTCTGGTGCATGACGACCGTGCCGGGCGCCGCGCCGATCACGCGGCCGAGCAGGTTGCCGACCGTGAGCGGCGTCGCCCACCAGCCCTCTCCCCAGGCGCGGGCGCCGCGCGTCGCCCACTCGTCCGCGAACCGGCGCAGGCGCGCCTCCGCCTCCGCCGGCATCGCGCCGAGCGAGTGGTTGATCAGGTAGGTGGTCGACCCGAGGATCGGGAAGCGATCGCGGTAGTCGAGCAGCTCCACGACCGAAAGACTAAAGACGCCAGACGGAGCTCCCCGTGCTGTGGGACAGCCAGACGTGTCCGCCGAGCGGGAGCACGACGATCGGGCCGGGCCCCGCCGGGAAGGTGCGCACGACCTTCGCCGAGCGTGGATCGATCACTGCGACGACACCGCCGTCGATGCACGGCACCCAGAGCTGCCCGCGGACGACCGCCGAGCCGAGCGGGTTGCGCGCGACGCGGGTGCGGCCGAGCACCTTCAGCGTCGCCGGATCGACGCGTGCGACGACGTTCGTCTCCTCCGAGACCCACAGCGAGCCGGCCGCCTCCGTCACCCAGTCCGCGCCGGGCAACGTGACCGACCCGGTGACCCGGTTCGTCCGCGGGTCGATGCGGACGAGCTTGCCGGCGGTGTGGTCGGTGATCCAGAGAGAGCCGCCGATCGCGCTGAGCCCGTTCGGCTCGACGCCGACCCTGATCGTCTTCACCACCCGCTCGCCGGTGATGCGCGAGACGGTCCCGTCGCCCGAGTTCGAGACCCAGGCCGACCCGAACCCCCAGGCGACGTCGTACGGCGCGGCGCCGACGCGCACGGTCGCGGTGACGCGCCCGGTGTTCGTGTCGATCCGGGTCGCCGTCGACGTGATGTTCGAGACCGCCCAGACGGCCCGGGGCGCCGACGCGAGGTTGAACACCCGCACTCCGACCGTGATCCGGCGCAGCACGCGCCCGGAGGCCGGATCGACGCGGAGCACGTCGCCGCCGTCGAGGCCGCCGACCCAGATGTTGCCGCCCCCCGACGCGAGGCCGTAGGTCGACTCGCCGGCATCGACCTTCAGGGTTCCGGGCGCGGCGACGAGCGCAGCGACTGCCGCGACGAGAAGGGAGCGCATGCCTCGAGTGTGACCGCGCGAGCCCCCGGCGGCCACACTCGATCTGGAACTCAGATCACCGTTGCGATGCCGCCTGGGCCGCCGGGCCTGGAACCGGCCGCGGCGGCGGCTTCGAGTCGACGAGCACCGCGGCGACGAGCAGCACCGCCGTCCCGACGATGCTCTCGCCGACCAGGCTCCGCCCGATCCGCGAGAGGAAGCCGGCGTCGCCGCGCCGGAGCGCCGGGCCGATCACGAGCTTGTGGAAGGCGCCCCAGAGCAGCGCGAGCGAGACGAGCGCGAGCTTCACGAGCAGGACCCGCCCGTACCCGGTCGCCCACAGGTCGTGAAGGTGCGGCAGCCGGACGACGCCGAGGTACGTCCCGGCGGCGAGCACGAGCGCGATCGTCACCGTTGCGAGCTGCGAGAAGCGCGCGAACGCGGGACGGCGGAGCTCCGGTGCGCCCGACCAGAGCAGCACGCCCATCGTCGCGAGCCCGCCGATCCAGAGTGACGCGCCGGAGAGGTGCACCCAGTCGGCGATCTCCGTCTTCCACGACGAGCCGGGGTCGACTGCATCGTGCCCCGACACCGACAGCCCGCCGACGAGCACGAGCGAGAGGCAGAACGCGGGCACGAGGAAGGTGACACGGTCGAGCAGCCAGGCGAGGTAGACGAGCCCGAGCACGGCCGCGAAACCGAGCGTCATCGCCACGAACGCCTCGCCGAATCGCGTCTGCGCCATCGGCGACAGATCGGCGTACAGGAAGCGCCCGAACGGCAGCTGGAGTGCATCCTCGGCGCGGAACGAGAACGCCGCGATCCCGGCCTGGAGGCTGGTCAGGCAGCCGAGCCCTGCCGCGACCGCGATCTTCCGGTCGAGCGCGCGCGGCACCTCGAGCCCGCGGAGGCAGATCAACCGGAAGCCGAGCGCGCCGATCGTCAGCGCGAGCCCGAGGAACCAGATCCAGCGCACGACCGCCTCGGTGTCGGTCGGGCCCTGCGCGCCGTACGCCTCGGTGACCGGCGGCGCCGGCACGCGGACGCCGAACGTCCACACGCCGGAGACGACGTGCGAGTCGGCCGAGATCGCCTGCCAGCGAACCGTGTACGGCCCGGTCGGGAGCCGCCTGACCGGCGCGATCACGGTCGTCCCCTGCACGCGCGCAGGACCGGCGAAGTTCCGGCCCTTGTCGTCCAGCACCTCGACGGCGCCGGCAAGGAGCTTCACCTCCTGGTCGAAGTGCAGGGCGATCACCGCGGGGCCGTGCTGCAGCTCGGTCGCGAAGTGCGGGCTCGTCGAACGGAGGGTGGCGTGCGCCGAGGCCGCCGCAGGGAACGCGAGCGCCGCCAGGAACACCACGACGAGACGTCTCACCGGTGCGGCGCCCCTGCGAGCGGCGACAGGTGGCCGAACACCGGCGCGACGTCGCGGTCGCAGTACAGCAGCACCGCGACGACGACGATCGACAGCGCGAAGCACGACTGCAACGCCGGTGACCTGGGCCGCCAGACGATCAGCAGCGGGACGATCGCCGCGACCAGGAACGTCCAGCCGAGCAGATGGTGCAGGAACGCCGAACGCGCGAAGAACCACGGGTTCTGCTCGTGCACGATGAACGCGATCCCGGTGACCGCGAACGCCAGCGGCCACGCGAGGCGCCACCACGGCGACTTCAGCCGGCCGTGCACGAGCGCGAGCTCGGCGCCGCCCGCGAGCATCAGGACCTCGGCCCAAGATCCGTGCGCATACATGTGGATCGCCGAGTTGGTGAAGAACGCCATCACGGGCCAGAGCAGGAGGCCGAGCGTGAACGCGAGGCCGGGCCAGAGGTACTTGCGCCACGGCCGCATGCGCCAGACCTCGGTGCCGACGATCGCCTCGGCGAGCAGGCACAGGCCGACCAGGAGGATGCCCGTGGCGAACAGCCAGTGCACCATCTCAGCCTGCGGAAGCATCGTGCGCCTCCAGATCGGCGAGCAGCGGTCGTGCGACGACGAGCGTGAACGCGATGCCGGCGAGGACGACGAGCAGCGGCGGCTCGACGACGAGCCACCAGAAGCCCTGCCCGCGCGGGTGAAGCAGTGTCACCCGATAGGGCTGGACGATCGCCCAGATCACGCCCGCCGCAGCGGTGAGTGGGCCGATCAGGGAGATCGCCCGGGGAGCACGACCGCTGCGCCGCCGGGCGTCCGAGGCCGGTAGATGGTGGGCAAACGAACCTTGCATTTCTCCTCCGCGAAAAGTCGTGGACGACACGGTCGCCCGCGGACGGCGAGAGCGAGACCGCGGGTCAGGCGGGCAGCGGAGGAGGCCGGCACTCGAAGGCCAGGCCGAAGCGACGCCGCGGGGCGGCGTCCTGCGCCGCGCAGACGCGGCGGACGGGCGGGAGGCGGGTGGTCAGCAGCCGTCGCACGCGGGCGAGGGTGCGGGTCGCGTACTCCTCGACCTCGTGCAGCCAGCGGGCGAACCGCCACGCAACCGCCACCAGGACGGAGACCGCGGCGAAGACGGGCAGAGCGTAGGTGTGCAGCCACGGCGCGAACAAGGCGGAGCGGCCGGCGGCGGGACCGTCGGCGTCGTAGTGCACGAGGCAGAGCAGCGAGGTCGCGACGAACGACGCGAGCCAGATGCGCGGCGAGAGCCCGGGGCGGAGCCGCGGCGTCCGTCCGCGGTGACGGTGGCCGATCGCCTCGAGCAGCCGCTCGCCGGCCGCCGCCGCAGCGCGGGCGCGAACGAGGCGCGCTAGCAGCCCGGCGAGCGCGAGCGCGACCACCGCCTTCAGCCCCACCAGGAGAATCGGGTAGTAGTCGGCCCCGGTCGGCGCCAGCGGCGCGACGTGAAGCGCCCGGTCGACGCGTGTGGTCAGGCTGCGCCCGACGACCTCGGCGACGAGCACGAGGAGCACGAACGTCGCAGGCCCCCTGCGGCGACACATGGAAGCGAAGAGTCTACGTCCGGCGGCCGTGCCGCGAAGCCCGCGGCTACGGGCTCCAGAAGTTGAGCCGTGTCGGCGGCCAGTAGTCGATCACGACCGGTCCGATCAGGCTCGAGCGCGGCACCGATCCCCAGGTCCGCGAATCGCACGACTCCCCGCGGTTGTCGCCCATCATGAAGTACTCGCCCTCGGGCACGTGCCAGGTCTGGTTGCGGTACGTCACGTCCAGTGCTCGTGCTTCGGCGGTGACGTACGGCTCGTTCAGCTTCTTGCCGTTGACCCAGATGTGGCTCGACTCGTCCTCGTGGATCGTGTCCCCGGGGAGGCCGATCAGCCGCTTGACGTAGGTGCCGGCCGAGCCGCACTTCTCGGCCGCGGCCGCGGGCGCGTCGAAGACGACGATCTGCCCGCGCTCGGGATCGGAGACGCGGAAGCAGATCTCGCAGGCGATCACGCGGTCGGAGAACCGCGCCTCGCAGCCCGCCGCCGGCCGCGCGCAGTGGAGCGTCGGCTCCATCGACTCGGACGGGATGCGGTACGGCTTCGCCACCTCGGCCTCGAAGACGAGCACGACCGCGACTGCGATGCCGATCGTGAGCACCCAGTCGAGCACCTTCCGCCACGGCGCAGGGATCCGCGACCTCGCCTTGTCCCCGAGCACGGCGCCACGATAGCGCCGTCGCAGATCGACGCCGACGGCGCCCGGCGCGGATCACCGCCCCTTCGGCCGCGTCGCGACGATCACGTTGACCGGCGAGCGCGACGACGGCGACCGGGAAGTAGTCCCACACGAACACGACGATCGCCGCCGCCAGCACGACGAACGTGATCGTCGAGTCGCTCACGACGGCTGCGGGACCGACCAGCGGTGACGCTTCGCGAGCACGTAGGCGACGAGCCCGACCGGAAGTGGCAGCCAGTAGTTGATGAGCCGATACCCGAGCGTGGCGACGGCCGCTTCGCCGGGGTTCACGCCGGCGAGGGTGAGCAGGCCGACGAGGCCTGCCTCCACGAAGCCGAGCCCGCCCGGCGTCGCCGGGATCAGGGCTAGGAGCTGCGCGGCGCCGTACGCGAGCAGGACGAGCGCCGGCTGCGGGCGGAGGTCGAGCGCGGCGAGCACGCAGATGAGTGCCAGGTAGTCGAACGCCCACTTGCCGATCGTCGCGAAGAAGGCGACGAACGGGTGCTCCGTGAAGGCCGCCCGGATCTGGTCGCGCTGCCTGATCAGGCGATCGGGGAGGTCACGGACGCGATGGCCCTGCCTCACCCAGCCGGCCGCGGCGCGAACGGACCTCCCGGCGAGCCGCAGCGGCTCGTCCCACGCAAAGGCCACCAGCGCCATCACCGCCAGCAGCACGAAGGCGCCCACTCCCACGTAGGCCACGTCACGGAGGCCCCGTGGCGCCGCGGCGGTGCCGCCGATCGCGGCCACGACGCCGACGACCGGGATCAGAAAGAGCGCCCCCGTCGTCGCGGCGAGCGTCGCGGTCAGACCGGACGCGACGTTGGCCGCCGGCACGCCGGCCTGGACGAGGATCCCGAACTGCACGGCGGCGGCCGCGGCGCCGCCGCCCGGGACGACGCTGCCGGCGGCGCCGGCGGCGAGCTGCGACGTCGCGACGCCGAACCAGCTCTTCGTTCGAAGCGCCACCCGCTGCAGCGCCCAGAACGAGACGTAGCTCGCCGCCTCGCAGAGCAGCGCCGGGACGATCCAGTACGGGCTCAGCCTCCTCAGCTGCGTCCACGACGAGAAGACCTGCAGCAGGCTGGGTGCGAGCAGGTAGAGCGAGATCCCGGTGATGCTCAGCAGCGCGACCCGCGTGAGGACCTTCCGCTCGAAGCTCCTGCCGTCGGCGGTCCCCTCGGACTCGCTGACCTCCTCGACCAGCTCGCCGACGTCGAGATGGCGACCCGTGCCGTCGGCGCCCGTGTCGCCGCGCTCGTTCATCGAGCGGCGCCCTGCGGCCGCGGCCGGACCGCCCGGGCGATCGTCAATGAAGGTGCACGGGCGAGCCGGGCCCGAGCGGGATTCCCAGGAGGTACCACGCTACGAAGAACAGCGTCCACGCGATCGTCAGGATCACCACATAGGGCAGCATCAGCGAGACGATCGTGCCGATGCCGGCATCCTTGCGGTAGCGCTGGGTGAAGATCACGATCAGCGGGAAGTACGCCATCAGCGGCGTGATCACGTTCCCGGGCGAATCGCCGACGCGGTACGCGGCGAGGACGGTCTGTGGCGCGATGTTCAGCCTCGCGAAGAGCGGGATGAAGATCGGCGCGAGGAGCGCCCACTTGGCGATCGCCTGCGGGATGATCAGGTTCACGATCCAGGAGATGATGATGACGCCGATCAGCAGCCACACGGCGCCGATGTTGATGCGCTCGAGCACGTCGCCGAGCTTCACCGCCGCCACCTCCGCCATGTTGCTGAAGTTGAAGTAGGCGATGAACTGGGCGATCAGCAGGAAGAGGAAGAGCAGGCCGGCGAGCCCCGCCCACGACTTCGTGATCGTCGCGATCACCTCTTCCTTCGTCCTGATCGTGCCCGCACCGCGACCGTAGGCGAGACCGGCCGCGAAGAAGACGATCGTGATGATCACGATCAGGCTGTCCATGAACGGCGAGTCGCCGATGATCTTCCCCGTCTCCGGGTTGCGAAGCGGTGCGTTCGGCAGCACCGTCAGCAGGGCGATCGCCACCAGCACCACGACGGTCGCCAGCAGCGCGAAGCGCAGGCCGCGCGACTCCGCCTCCGGCGACACCTCCGGCGTCTCGTCGGCCGTCTGGATCCCCTCGCCGGTGCCTGCCGGATCCCACTCGCCGAGCCTGCTCTCGACGAGCTTCGCGGTGACCAAGGTGAGAACGAACGCGACGAAGATCGTCGATCCGATGCCGAAGTAGAGGTTTGCGGCGAGGTCGATGTGGTGCGTACCGGTGCCGGCCGCGTCGTTCGTGATCTCCGTGAGCACGCCGTCGAGCGGCGTGATCAGGAAGTTGATGCCGAAGCCGGCGGCCACCCCGGCGAACGCCGCGGCAATGCCCGCCAGCGGATTTCGGCCGACGCTCTTGAACGCCGCGGCGCCGAGAGGTATCAGCACGAGGTAGCCGGCGTCGGACGCGATGCTGGAGAGGATTCCGAGCAGGACGATGATGAACGTCAGCGTCCCGCGCGAGGAGACGCCGACGAGCTTGCGTATCAGCGCGGCTATCAGCCCGGCGGCCTCCGCCAGGCCGACGCCGATCATCACCACCAGGATGATCGCGACCGCCGCGAAGTTCCTGAAGTTCGAGACGAACGACGTGAACAGGTAGCGGACGCCCTCCCCGGTCAGCAGCCCCTTCACCTTCGCCGTCTCGGTCTCGACCCTGTAGGCCTTCGGCGGCTCCGGCTCCGTCGGCCCGACGTACGTCGGCTCGACCGACCCGCCGAAGTACGTCTGCTCGGCCGGGGCGAGCGGCGGCTTCACGACCTCGTACGTCGCCTTCACACCGAACCAGAAGAGGATCTGCGAGAGCACGATCACGGCCCCGCAGAGGATCAGGAACAGGATCGCCGGGTCCGGCATCTTGTTCCCGAACCGCTCGATCCCGTCGAGCATCCGCTCGAGCAGCGTGTGCTCGGCGGCGGCGGCCGCGTCTGCGCTCACGCCGTCGCTCTCGCCGAGGCGTAGCGTCCGAAGAACTCGGCCTCGGCGACGACCGCCTTCTCGAACTCGTCGATCAGCACGCGCTCGTTCGGAGCGTGGATGTTCGCGAACCCGTCCGTCGTGCCGAGCAGCAGCATCTCGGCGGCGGGCACCGCCTCCTGGAGCGCGCTGACGAGCGGGATCGACCCCCCCGACGCGAAGCTCACGGTCTCGCCGCCCCAGGCGCTCGCGAGCGCCGCACGCGCCGCCTCGTAGGCGGGCCCCGACGTCTGCGCGGCAAACCCCTTGCCGGTCTCGGCGGCCCGGACGGTGAACGTGACGCCGAAGGGGTGCAGCCCTTCGAGGTGGGAGACCAGCGCCGCCTGCGCCTCGGCCGGGTCCTGCTCGGGGTGCACGCGCAGGCTGAGCTTGGCGCGCGCGTACGGCACCACGGCGTTGACCGCCTTGTCGACGGAGAGCACGTCGAGGCCGGTCACGGTGAGCGCAGGGCCCGTCCAGATGCGTTCGCCGAGCCCGCCGGTGCCGAAGAAGGGGACCTTCGGCTCGACCTCCGCCAGCTCGCGGAACTCGTCGTCGCTGTAGGAGGCGCCGGTCCACTCCTCGCGGCGCAGCCCTGGCACGCGGACGTCGCCGTGCTCGTCGTGCAGCGACGCGAGCGCGTGCAGCAGCGCCAGCAGGGCGTCCGGGGCGGCGCCGCCGAACTGGCCGCTGTGCTTCGGCCCGGCGAGCGTACGAACCTCGACGGTGACCATCGCCATCCCGCGCAGCGCGACCGTGAGCGTGGGGACGCCAGGGCGGAAGCTGCCCATGTCGCCGATCACCATCGCGTCGGCCAGGAACAGGTCCGGACGCTGCGGCGGGAAGACCGAGAACGCGCTTCCGACCTCCTCCATCCCCTCGATCACGACCTTGACCCCCACGGGGGGTCTGCCCTCCCAGGCGCGCAGCGCCCCGACGTGCATCAGGATGTTCGACTTCGTATCCGCGGCTCCCCGGCCGTAGACGGCACCGTCTCGCTCCGTCGCCTCGAACGGCGGCGTCTCCCACTTCGACTCGTCGCCGACCGGGACGACGTCGTAGTGGCTGTACAGAAGGACGGTCGGCGCGCCGGGCGGCGCCGGGATCTCGCCCATCACCACCGGAGCCGTGTCGGGCAGCTCGAGCGGCTCTGTGATGCGGACGCCGGCGCCGGCGAAGAGCCGCGCCACCTCGTCGTACGCCTCCTGCAGGACGGCGTGCGTCTCGGCGGGGTAGTCCGGCGCCGAGATCGACGGGATCGCGACCAGCCGGGCGAGGTCGTCGCGGAGCTGCGGCATCAGCGAGCGAACGGTGTCGGCGTTCGGCCCGCCGGAGGCTTCGAGCTGGGTCATCGGTGTCTCCTCGGGATCGGCGGCGGGCTCGCAGAGACCACATCTTCCTCGACGCGACGCAGACTCGCATGCACCTCGGACGAGCGTCAAGCGCCACCCAATTGACGCAAACGGCTCATACCGGTCGAGCCCGCCGTGCGCGACGCTGTCGCCCATGAACGACGTCTCCCTTCTCGCGACCGACGCAGTGCTCTTCGAGCTTCCCTCGCCCGACGACGCCGACGATCTCTCCCGCACCCTCCACGAGAGCTGCATCGCCTGGACCGAGCGCTGGGACGACGTGTGGATCGTCGGCGCCGAGCTGCGCGAGGACGACGACCTCGCTGCGCTGATGCGCGCCGCCGAGCGCTGGGTCGCGGAGCGCGGCCTGGTCGCGATCCGCTTCTCGCTCGACGCCCGCGCCTACATCCTGCGGGCCGGTGAGATCGCCTGGTCGGCCGCGCTGCCGGCGACCGGTTCCGAGACGACTTCCCTCCCCGACGGCGCGTCACCCGCCGAAGCCGCCTAACCCCTCGGGCGGCTTCGGCGGGTCGCGCTCACGCTGCTTCGCGCAACTCGCGGACGCGGAACGCGAAGATGAACGAGCCGATGCCGCGCACCAGTGCGGCGGCGCCGACCCAGACGATCAGCAGGATCTGCCGGTGGCCGAAGTCGCCCGCGGCCCAGAACCCGAGCAGCAGCTCCGCGAGACCGATCGCGAGCACGAGCCACCAGAGCTCGACCTCCTTCCGCGTCGCGATCGAGAAGATGATCGTGAACGCGCCCTTGATGATGAAGTAGAAGCTCATCACTGCGGCGAGGGCGGCGAAGGTGTTGCCGGGGTGGATGAAGGAGATCACGCCGATCACGACGAGGGCGGCCGCGAGCACGAGGCGCAGGACGATCATCCAGCCGCCCTGTCCGCCGGCGAACGCGGTCAGGATCTCGTCGAGGGCCGCGGCGAGGCACACCACGCCGAACACGATCGAGATCGCCGACACGCTACGCCAGTCGAACCGAAAGACCATGATCGCGAACAGGAGCCAGGCGGTCCCGATCACCAGGAAGATCCACCAAAGCCTCGCGGCTGCCTGGAACGACTCGACGATCTGCCTGTCCTCGTCGATCCCCATCGCGGTCATCTCGTTCAACCTGCCTTTCTCGTCGAGGGCCGTCCGTGGCTGCAGAGGTTACTCGCCCCACCGGCGCCGACACGAAGCGATCGCGCCGGCACGTCAGCGCCCAGAGCGGGTGCTGCGCAGCCGGAGCCACCCCCAGGCGGCACCCGCGAGGCCGAGCGCGAACAGATGTGTCTAGCCGAGCGCCTGGGCCTTGAGCTTGTCGAACTCGTCCTGCGTGATCGCACCGCTGTCGAGCAGCTCCTTCGCCTTCGCGATCTGATCGGCCGAGCCGCCCGACACGCTGCGCACGTACGCGTCGAAGTCCTGCTGCGCCTTTTGGCCGGAGGCCGCGTGCCGCTGCGCGATCCCGTCACCGTTCACGATCAGGTAGACGATCAGCCCGAGGAACGGCAAGAAGAAGAGGAAGATCAACCACAGCGCCTTCGTACCGCCGGAAGCGTCATGACGCCGGAACACGTCGATGATGACCGTGAACAGCATGATGAAGTAGACGACCATGAAGAAGATGACGATCAGGCTCCACAGGAACGTCCAGAAGCTGGTGGCGAGGATCACGTTGGTCCTTTCTGCAGATCGAGTTGGGGGGCTCCCGGCGGCGCGCCGCGACCGCGCAGAACCTATAGCAACCCGGGGTTTGCAGGCAATCTTGCGCCAGGGCGTCAGTGCACGAGGTCGCCGTGCGCGAGCGCGACCGCCTCGAGCCGCGACTTGACGCCGAGCGAGCGGAGCAGGCCGCGCACGTGGTTGCGCACGGTGTCGCGACTCAGGTGCAGCGTGCCGGCGATCTCGTCGGTCGACCGGCCCTGTTCGAGCAGCCGCAGCACCTCCGTCTGACGCGGAGTCAGATCGAGCTGCGGCAGGGGCGGCGCCTCCCAGTCGATGTGCGCCACCTGCCCGAAGACACCGACGACGCGGTCGCCGCTCATCAGCGGGACCGAGCTGACCTGCACGCCGAGACGCCGGCCGTCGCTCGGGACGACGACCGAGTCGAAATCGGTGACGAGCGTTCGGCCGGCGATCTTGCGCGCGAACATCTCGCGCACGTGCCGCGTCTCCTCCGCGGCGACGAGCGAGGAGAACTGCCGTCCACGGACGTCGCCGACGATGCTGCGGCCGGCCTTGTTGATCCAGCGGACGACGCCGGCCGGGTCGAGCACGTAGGCCGGGATGCTCACGTGCTCGAGGGCGACCTCGAGGTCGGCGCTGATCGCGGCAAGCTCGGGCACGGCCCGAGTCTGCCAGGATGCGCGCATGCCGGCCAACGACGACCAGACGTCAGCCAGGTCGTCCTCGCTGCCGACGCCCCGCGACCCGCGGGCGGGCCGGCGGCCCGAGGACATCGCCGTCGGCGCGGTCGTCACCGGTGCGCGGGCGGGGATCCGCGCGGGCCGGATCGCGATCCTGCCCCTGCGCGTCGCCGTACGGCTGGTCGGCCCGGCGCGGGTCGACCGCGCGGTCGGCGCCCTCGGCGCCGACGGCCGGGCCGCCTCGGCCCAGGGCCGTGAGCTGGTCGAGTCCGCGGTCGACCGCGCGCTCTCCGGCCCGCTTCCCGACGCGGTCGCGCAGAAGCTCGTCGAGCATCACGTGATCGAGCGGATCGTCGCCGACGTGATGCGGCAGATCGACCTCGACGCGATGGTGACGGAGGTGCTCGCCGACGAGCGGACGCGCGCGCAGATCGACCAGGCGCTCGCCAACCCGGAGCTCGAGAAGCTCGCGGTGTCGGCGGTCGAAAGCCGTCTGACCGGCCGGGTTGCCGAGCGGCTGCTCGCGAGCCCGGAGGTGCAGGCCGCGGTCGCGCGCCAGACCACCTCGCTCGGCGCACAGCTGCTGGCGAAGCTGCGCGCACGGCTGCGACAGGTCGACGAGGCGCTGTTTCGCCGCCCGTCGCCGGACGAAGGGGTGCGCTACGGCGGAGTTGCGAGTCGTGCGGTCGCGTTGACCGTCGATGCGCTGCTCGCGCACCTCGCGGTGCTCGTCCCGGCGGCGGTGATCGCGCTGATCGCGTCGCTCGTCGGCGGCTTCCATTCGAACTCGCTCGTCGACACGATCCTCGGCGTCGGCTGGTTCGTCGTCCTCGCCGCCTATTTCGTGTTCTTCTGGTCGGCGCTCGGCCAGACGCCCGGGATGATCCTGATGGGCGTCGAGGTCACCGACATCCACGGCGAGACGCCCGGGGTCGGGCGCTCGACGGTCAGGCTGATCGGCCTCTGGCTGTCGATCATCCCGCTCTTCGCCGGGTTCCTGCCGGTGCTCTTCGACGGGCGCCGCCGCGACCTCGCCGACTTCCTCGCCGGCACGAGGGTGCGCGCCGGGCAATGAGCCTCGCTTCGACGACGCACTGGCGCCCGGGATCGCGAATGGCGCGGCTCAAGGCAAGCCACGGGTACGGGTGGGTGCTCGGGCTCGTGATCCTCACGTTCTTCTATGCCGCCGCGGCGCCCGATCAGCAGTGGAGCCGTGGTGTGCTCGTCCTCCTCGAGGCGGCGACGCTGATGCTCGCGATCTGGACGTCGGGCCTCTCCCGCGACCTCCGGCTCGGCGGGCTGATCGCCGTGTTCGGGATCGCCGGCCTCACGCTCTCGCTGCTCGGCTCGAAGAGCGACTACGTCGGGGCGGTCTGGATCGTGAACGTGGCGCTGATCGGGGCGACGATCCTCACGATCGGCCTCGGGATCGTCGACCAGGGCCAGGTCAACTCGCAGTCGATCACGGGCGCCGTCTGCGTGTACGTCCTGATCGGACTGATGTTCACGTTCGTCTACGGGGCGGCGGCGGCGATCGGCTCGGGGCCGTTCTTCGCCCAGGGGACGGACGGGACGACGTCGCTGCGCGTCTACTTCAGCTACGTGACGCTGGCGACGCTCGGGTACGGCGACTACACCCCCGCGGGCAACTTCGGGCACACGGTCGCGGTGCTCGAGGCGCTGATCGGCCAGATCTACCTCGTGACGGTGGTCGCGCTCCTCGTCGGCAACCTCTCCAACCTGACGAGGAAGATCAAGGGCGACGTGGACGCCACTGATTAGCGCAGGCTTGCGCTGACGGACGTGAACATCAGGCGCGCCCGTCGGGATCGGCGAGCGCCCGCAGCGTCGAGAGCGCCTCGTGATGGTGCCGCCCGCCGAGCGCGGCCAGGCACGCGACGACCAACGCGGCATCGTCGAGAGTCGCCTGCTCGTCGCGCTCGAGCCAGCGCTGCAGCCAGCGCGCGGCGACGCGCGCGTGCCGCTGCGGCTGCTTGAAGGCGATCAGCGCCGTCAGCTCGAGCAGCTGGACGAGCGTCGGGCGCGGGATCTCGACCCGGAGCGTCGCCTCGGCGAGCGTGAGGTTTCCGCGCTCGATCGCGCGCTGGAAGATCGTCTGCGGGTGGCCCTGCGCGGTGATCGGTTGCTCGCATCCCGGGGCCGGCCCGACGATCCTAGCGCTCTCGCGCGCGCGAGACGCACACGGAGGCGAGCAACGTGACGGAGTGGAGGCGTTCCTCGACGGTGGGCGCCGGATGGACGGTGATCAGCTCGTCGGCGCCGGTGAGCTCGAGGAACTCGTCCAGATAGCTCGCGACCCGATCGGGCTCCCCGAGGGCGGTGTGCGTGAGCATCTCGTCGACGTGGGCGGCGGCGCCGGCGGCGAGAATCTCGTCCGCCTGTTCGTCGCCGGCGTCGAGGCTCGTGACACCGAGCTGCCTCCCGTAGAGCGAGACCGCACGGGCGCGCCGAACGGCCCGAAGCTGCGCTTCGGCAGCTGCGGCCGTGTCGGCGGCGAGGACGTTGACACCGGCCATCACGTAGGGACGGTCGAGCTGATCGGAGGGCTGGAACTCGCGGCGATAGGCGGCGATTGCCGGCTCGAGCGCCGCCGGAGCGAAATGAGAGGCGAAGGCGTAGGGGAGGCCGAGCGCGGCGGCCAGCCTGGCGCCGTAGAGCGACGAGCCGAGGATGTAGAGGGGCACGTTCGAGCCCTTGCCGGGAACGGCGTCGACTCCCGGGACCCGGCTGTGCCCGGTGAGGTAGCCCTGCAGCTCGAGAACGTCCTGCGGGAAGGTGTCGGCCGAGCTCGCGGTGCGGCGCAGCGCGTACATGGTCTTCTGGTCCGAGCCGGGCGCGCGACCCAGGCCGAGATCGATCCGGCCCGGGTACATCGCCGCCAGCGTGCCGTACTGCTCGGCGATCAGCAGCGGCGCGTGGTTGGGCAGCATCACGCCGCCCGCGCCGAGCCGGATCGTCCGCGTCTGCGCACCGATGTGCGCGATCAGCACGCTGGTCGCCGACGAGGCGATCGCGGGGATGTTGTGGTGCTCTGCGTACCAGACGCGCTCGTACCCGAGCTGCTCGGCGCGCTGCGCCAGCGCGACGCTCGCTGCGAAGCTGTCGGCTGCGGTCTCGCCTCGCCGCACCGGCGCCAGATCGAGAATCGACAAGCGCACCGGCCTCGGCGCCTAGTCGATCTCGACCTGCGGGAGCAGGCGGTCGAGAAACGCCGGCATCCACCACACCCGCTCGCCGAGCACGATCATCAGCGCGGGCATGAACGCCAGCTGGACGAGCACCGCCGAGACGGCGACCGCGACTGCTGCTCCGAGCCCGGCCGCCTGGATGGTCGGAACGCCGAACACGACGAAGACGACGAAGACGGCGATCATGATCGTCGCCGCCGCCATGATCGTTCGCGCCGAGACACTGGTGCCCGTGCGCACGGCCTCGCTGATCGGCATCCCGCCCAGGTAGCGCTCGCGGATGCGGGTGAGGAGGAACACCTGGTAGTCCATCGACAGGCCGAACACGACGGCGAGCAGCAGCGGAAGGATGACCGAGTTCACGAATCCGACGTCGGTGACACCGAGGAAGGGCAGCCACCCCCACTGGAAGACCGCGACGAGCACGCCGTAGGCGGCGCCGACGCACAGGACGTTCATGGCGACGCCGACGATCGGGAGGATGACCGATCGCAGCAGGACGAACAGCACCAGGAACGCCGCGACGAGGATGAAGAGGACGATCTTCCACATCGAGTCGGCGATCGAGTTGCGGAAGTCGACCTCCGACGCCGTCAGGCCGCCCACCGAGATCGTCGCCGCGTCCGAGGCGGGCGATGCGGCGAGAGCGGCACGCAGCTGCTTGACGGCGCTCTTGGACGCGTCCGACTCGGGATCGTCGCTGAGCTGCACCTTGTAGAGGGCGCTGCGGCCGTTCGTCGACGGCTGCGGCCCCTGGACGCCGGCGACGAGCGGCTGGCTCGAGATGACCTGTTTCACCTGCGCCAGGGTCTGCTGATTGCCCGCGTCCGACACCGTGCCGGAGTCCAGCTGCACGAGGACGAAGGTCGGCGCGGTGGCGCCCGGGCCCGCGATCTGGCCCGCGAGCTCGGTGCCCTGGCGCGCCTGATTGCTCGCCGGGAGCTGCTGCACGCTCGATTCGTTCAACGAGATCCGGATCGTCGGCGAGGCGATCACGAGCAGCACGACGAGCGTCCCCAGAAGCGTGACGCTGGGCCGGCGGGTCGCACGAGCCGTCTGGCGCTCCCAGAAGCCCGGGCCTGAATCCGGCTTGGAGCGGCGGAGCGATACCGTGGCTCTGTCCACGGCACGGACGACCGGCCCCGCGTCCTCCACCGTCCGCCCGAGCACGGCGACGAGCGCCGGGAGCAGCGTGGCCGCGGCGAGCAGCGCCACGGCCACGACGACGATCGCGCCGACCGCCATCGAGCGCACGGTCGCGTTCGGCATCAGGAAGAGCCCGGCGAGCGACACGATCACCGTCGTGCCGGAGAAGAGCACGGCGAGAAACGATGTGCTCATGGCGGTCTCGAGCGCCTCCCGGCGGTCGGCTCCGCGACCGCGCTCCTCCCTGAGGCGGAGCAGGATGAACAGCGTGTAGTCGACTGCGACCGCAAGCCCGATCATCGCCGCCAGGCTCGTCGTGAAGATCGAGATCGTGAACGCCTGTGAGAGGAAGTAGATGACCATCCCGGTCACGGTGACGGCCGCGAAGCCGAGCACGAGCGGCACGAGCGCGGCGACGAGCGAGGCGAACGTCGCCAGAAGCAGGATCAGGATCACGCCGAGCGACACGTCGGACGCCGTCTTCGCGCCCGTCTGCGCCTCGTCGACCTGTTCGGCCTGGAGCGACGACTGCCCGAACACGTAGCTCGTGACGTGGTCGACGGTCGTTCCGGCATCGAGCTTGTCGGTGAAGCTCTGGGTGACCGAGACAGCCCCGGTCAGACTCGCATCGATCTGGATCGGAACGATGAACGGCTTGCCGCTCTGCGCGCCCTGCCGGCCCTGCTGGAGCCCCTGCTGCGTGAGGACGGCGCCCGTCGTGTCCGCGGCCGCACTCTCGACGCGCCCCAGAGCTGCCTGTACGTCACCGGCCGTCGCGCTGCCCGTCGGCTCCACCACGACGCCGATCTGCGGGTTGCCGGCCGCGCCGAAGTCGCCGTCGTCGAGAGCGTTCTGCACCGTCTGGGAGGCCGAGCCCTCGACACCGGAGAACCCGGCGCTCAGGTTGTCGCCGTTGCGTGAGGCGAACACCGCCGAGAACGCGACGAGAGCGATCCAAACCGCGATCACCACCCACCGCCGGCGCGGCATGACACGACTGAGAAGGATCAAGAATCCGTGCACGACGTTCCTGCTCTGCCCGCGGGTCGTGGTCACGTCGCAGCCGGCGCCGGGCCCGCCAGAGCGCCGCCGGTGCGCGGTTGCCGACGCAAGACCATATCAGTCCGTGATGTGAAATCCGGCCAGGTCTTCCGGCCGGCTCTAGCCGTGCTCTTCTTCGGTCCCGTCCGGTTGGGCCAGCCACGGATACCGTCGCGACCCGTAGACGGAGACGGTCGGCTGCGGGAAGGAGGGATCGGCGAAGGCGCCGATGGCGACCGCGACGGGGTCCAGGCCCTCGTTCGTCCAGAAGACCGTCGCGCCGCAGTCCGGGCAGAAGTGAAACGTCCGCTCCTCGCCGGCGTCCGAGCTGCGGACGTACTCCGTCGACCGTCCGGTGACCTCGACCCGATCCTTCGGCCACCGTGCCTGCATCCCGAAGGCGCTGCCGGTTCGACGCTGGCAGGCGAGGCAGTGGCACATCGAGATCCGCACGGGATCGCCCTCGGTGCTCACCCGCAGCTGGCCGCAGCTGCATGCGGCTTCGCGTCTCTGCACACGCCGATCTTACGAGAGGGCTGCCGGAGCTCGCAGAAGGCGCGCGCTCGACGGTCTCCGTGAACGTCCAGAAGCGCGCCTCCCGCAGCGCGCCCGACATCGACCGGCCTACCCCCTGACGACGCGGGTGGTAACACGCTGGTTGCGCGGCCTTCGCTCTCCTAGCCTCGCCCTCGAACACGCGAGGCCGGCGGCGCCTCGTCGCCAACCGGAAAAAGGAGGGAACGATGCGCTCGGGGGACCCTGGCGACTACAACGACTACCTCTACGGGTACGACAGCGGCGTCGGCTCGATGTTCCAGCTGAACTTCGAGAGCAACACGGAGATCTACGTCGTCAACCGCGGGAGCGCCCAGACCGTCGGGCGTGCATTTCTCTACAAGGCCGAAGAGCCGAAGAACACGCTGAAGTTCGACAGCGGCGTCGCAGTCGTGCCCGGCGGAGGCTTCGTCCTCATCCAGCACGGCCCGCGGCAGAACGCCGAGGAAGACCTCGGGCTGTACTGGGCCCGCATCCTCGCGACGTCACCGAACCTCGTCCTGAGCATGCGGATTTGGCGGACGGAGGCCGAGAACGAGCCGCCGATCTCGGATGTCTACTTCGCGCCGAACGACTTCACGACGTACGAACTTCCGCCGACGTCGCACTACCCCGTCCCTCCGCTCGCGCCGCTCAGGGAGTCGCCCTGACCCAGACGGCCTGAACAATGACCGCGGCCGACGACCTCGCGCACGTCGCCACGTTCGCACAACGCCTGAAGAAGAAGCCGACGCTCGGACTCGAACCGAGGACCCCTTCATTACGAGTGAAGTGCTCTACCAGCTGAGCTACGTCGGCGAGGCGCGCTCAGTGTAGCCGCGGCCCGGCGGCCGCTCTACGCGGCGAGCTCGCGCGCGACACGCACGAAGAGGCTCTCGAGCGCGAGCTGCGGCTGCAGCTGGAACTCCTCGAGCCGGCGCCAGGTCTCCCGCACCTCTTCGACCGCGCGCTCGGCGCCGAGCAGACGCTCGACCGTGGCGTCGCCGCGCAGCTCGTCCAGCTTGTCGAGGTGGACCGCGGCGCTCTCGGCACCGACCGCGACCGCGACGAGGTCGCGATACCAGGCGGCGAGCTCCTCGAGCTGCGCGAGCAGCTCCTCCCGCTCTGCGCCCCGCGCCGCGCGCTTCACGCGCTGCTCCGCGTCGCGCGCCGTCAGCTCCAGCTCCGCGATCCGCGCCTCCTCGAGGGCGCGCGCCTCGCCGGCGCGCTCGTGCGCGCCGGCGATCAGCGCGGCGGCCGCCTCTGCAGGCTCGAATGCCGGGTCGCTATAGACACGGCGCGCCTGCTCGATCAGCACCTCGCGCCGCGCGCGCGACGCGGTGTCGAGCAGGCGGTCGGCGCGGTCCATGCGCCCGGCGGCGGTCCGGGCGATCGCCGCGCACTCCTCCTCCGGGAGCTCCGGCGCACGCGCCTCGACGAGCTCGCGGATCGTGCGCTCGGACAGCCGCCGGAAGGGGACGAGCTGGCAGCGGGAGCGGATCGTCTCCGGGATCGACCCGAGGTCGTCGGCGATCAGCACGATCACCGCGTAGGACGGCGGCTCCTCGAGATCCTTGAGGAGCGCATCGGCCGCGTCCTCGTTCATCAGGTGCGCGCGATGGATCAGGTAGACGCGCCGGTCGGCCTCGAACGGCCGCATGTGCAGGTCGCGGCGCAGCTCGCGGATCGCGTCGATCCTGATCATCTCGCCGAGCGCGTCGAGCTCGTACAGGTCGGGATGGAACTCGCGCGCCGTACCGAGGAGGGAGCGGGCGAACGAGCGCGCGACCTCGCGCTTCCCGACCCCCGGCGGGCCGTAGAAGAGGTAGCCGTGCACCGGCCCTTCGCGCAGCGCGGCGTCGAGCAGCCTCGCTGCGTCGGCGTGCTCAGAGAAGCGGACGAATGTGCTCACGTACCTCCTCGGCGATCTCGCGCGGCGGCCTGGCGCCGTCGACGACGACGATTCTGCCCGGCTCGGCCGCTGCGAGCGACCTGTACGCCTCGTCGACGACACGCATGAAGTCGCCGCCCGCACGCTCGATGCGGTCGTGCTGCGTCCCCGCCCGGGCCCTCGCGAGCTCCGGGTCGAGCGCGACGAGGATCGTCCGGTCCGGGAGCAGGCCGCCGGTGACGAGGAGGCTGAGGTCGCGCACGCGCTCCGTGCCGAGGCCGCGCCCGGCGCCCTGGTAGGCGACGGACGAGTCGAGGTAGCGGTCGCAGACCACGTCCTCGCCGCGGGCGAGAGCCGGCCGGATCACGGCGGCGACGTTCTCGGCGCGGGCGGCCGCATAGAGCGCGGCCTCGGCCCACGGCGCCATCTCGTCGCGGTGCAGGACGAGGTCGCGAACCGCCTCGGCCACCGGGGTCCCGCCCGGCTCACGGGTCGTGAGCACGGTCCGCCCCTCTCCGGCGAGCCACGCCGCGAGCAGCTTCGCCTGCGTGCTCTTGCCCGACCAGTCGATCCCTTCGAACGTCACGAACATCGCGCCCGCCTAATCTATGCGGCCGATGCGGGCGGTCGTGACAGGTGGAGCGGGCTTCATCGGGTCGAACCTCGTCGACGCGCTCGTCGCCCGCGGCGACGACGTGCTCGTCGTCGACAACTTCGCGAGCGGGCGGCGCGAGCACCTCAACCCGAAGGCAGGGCTGCTCGAGCACGACATCACGGCGCCGTTCTCCGTCGAGGCCGACGTGGTCTTCCATCTCGCCGCCCAGGCCGACGTCCAGACGTCGATGCGCCGCCCCGAGCACGACGCGGCCGTCAACGTGGTCGGGACGGTGAACGTGCTGGTCGCCGCGGCGCGCACGCAGGCGCAGGTCGTCTTCACGTCCTCCGGCGGCGCCGGCTACGGGGAGTGCCCGGGGCCGGTGGACGAGAGCTTCCCGTTCCTCCCGCTCTCGCCGTACGGGATCGCCAAGAAGTGCGGCGAGGAATACCTGGCCGGGTGGAACCGCATCCACGGCACGTCGCACGTGTCGCTGCGCTTCGCGAACGTGTACGGCCCGCGGCAGGACTCGGGGCTCGAGGGAGGCGTCGTGGCGATCTTCCTCGAGCGCATGGCGGCCGGGGAGCCGACCGTGATCTTCGGCGACGGCAGCCAGGTGCGCGACTTCGTCTACGTGACCGACGTCGTCGACGCCCTCTTCGCCGCCGCCGGCCGCGCAGGCGGCCCGTACAACATCGGTACCGGCACCGGGACGTCGGTGGCGGCGCTGCACGCGGCGTGCGCGGCCGTCATCGGCGTTCCCGACGCGCCGACGCACGCCGAGGCACGACTCGGCGACGTTCACCGCTCGGTGCTCGACGCGTCGCTGGCGGCGCGGGAGCTCCGCTGGCGGCCGCGCGTGCCGCTCGAGGACGGCCTCGCCCGGACCTGGGCGTGGATGCGGCAGGAAGCCCCGTAGGCACGCCGAAACAGGCGGCCTGGACGCCCCGCTCTCACCGGACGCCCTCGTTCGCCCCTGGCGGACGGCGACGTACGTCGCGTCGTTCGTCGCCGCGGCCGAGCTGATCGTGCTGGTCGCGCTCGGGATCGTGCTGCTCGCGAAGCCGATCGCCCGGACGGTCCGACACCACGCGGAGGCGGCCGCGCTCGCCCCGACCGCCCCGAAGGCGAAGCCGAAGCCGGCGCCGGCCCCCCGCAAGCACGTCGTGACGGCGGCGAAGGTCCCGCGGTCGAAGCTCGGCGTCGTGGTGCTGAACGGCAACGGCCGCTCGGGCGCAGCGGCGACCGCGTCGTCGACGCTCTCGTCGCTCGGCTACCACGTCCGCGCGACCGCCAACGCGAAGCGGCAGAACTACGCCACCAGCGTCGTCATGTACAAGCGCGGCTACTCGGCCGAGGGCGCTCGGCTCGCCCGCGACCTGCACATCAAGGTCGTCGGCCCGCTCGACGGCATGGGCGTCAAGGCCCTCGACGGCGGTCAGCTCGTCGTCATCCTGGGCGTCCGCTGAGCGGTCAGCAGCGCGGCTTGCCGGAGTTGACCAGCGCGAGCGCGCGCCGGTAGTCGTTCGGGCCGTCGTTCGGGTTCGCGTACTGGTCGAGCGCGTTGAAGCGGTAGAAGTCGACGAGCGCCGCGCGGGCGCACCCGTTCGCGAGCTCGAACTGCGCCTTCAGCACCCACCACTGCGGGTTCGCCGGCTCCTTGCTCGTCGCCAGCGCGTAGAGCGCCCAGCGAGCCGCGTACCCCGACGTCGAGAGCGCCTGCGCCCAGACCGCCTCGGCGTTGAGCGGGTCGACCGACCGTGCGCGGCGCGCGAGCTGCACCGCGCGCGCCGGATTGGTGACGGTGAGCGCTTCCGAGTCGGAGGTCCAGCGTGCGCCGAGCCATGGGAGCAGCAGCGCGCCGAATGCGAGCAGCGCGGCGCCCGAGAGCGCGAGCACGGTGAAGCCGGAGGCGCGACGCTCCGGGCCGGGCCGTCCGGCGAGCGAGCCGGCGGCGAGGAACGCCGGCACCGACACCGCTGCGAAATCCCAGTCGATGTCGACGAGCGAGTGCAGGAGGTAGGCGGGGAGCATGAGCGCGAGCGCGAGCTCGGGGCCCTTGCGACCACGGCCGGGCAGGAGCAGCGCGACCGCGGCGGCGACGAGCAGCAGAAGACCGACGATGCCCGTCTCGGAGAGCAGCTGCACGGCGAGGTTGTGGGGCTCGAGCGTGACGTCGAGGAAGCTCTTCCGGTAGAGCAGGTTCGTGAGCTGGAACGTCCCGGCGCCCGTGCCACCGAGCACGTGGTGCTCGAAGCCTCGCCACGCCTGCTTCCACCAGACCCAGCGGTAGTTGGACGACGCGGAGCCGAACCGCCCGCCGGTGTTCGAGACCTGGGCCGAGCTGGTGAAGGAGTCCCACGCGGACTGCGCCTTCAGCGCGCCGACGACCAGCACCAGCACGACGAGGCAGGCACCGACGACGAGCGCGGCCCGGCGCAGCGCACCGCGTGTCGCGGGGCGGCCGCACCCGCGCGAGCAGAACGGCCCCGACCGCGCCGCCGACGAGCAACGCCCCGAAGAGCAGGCCGTCGTGCCAGCGGACGTGGAGGCTCTGGTCGTCGCTCGTGATGCCCGGCAGCGCGAAGGCGACGCCCGCGACCACGGCCGCGGGGACGGCCGCGGCGACGAGTACGGTCGCTGCGGCGAGTCGCTCGTCGCCGAGCACGAACCAGGCGATCGACGACGAGCGCCGCAACCGCCGCCCCACCGCGCGAGCCGGTGAGCGCGATCACGACCAGCCAGACGTAGGCGAGCAGCGCACCCTCGGCTCGACGCCGCCACAATGCGAACGGAAGCGCGAACGCACCGAGCAGCGCGAGTTGGTTCCACAGCCCGACGGCGCCGCGGAGGCGTGACCCGTACGGGAACCCGTAGTCCTCGAGCGTCGGCACGACCTTGCCCGCGAGCGCCCAGACGGCCACCGCCCCGAGCAGAGCGCCGAGACCGAGCGCGAGCGCGCGCGTCCGCGTCGCGAGCCAGAGGCCGAGCAGCGCGAAGAGCAGATAGACGAACGCCCGGTTCGCGTACACCCACGAACGGTCGGGGAGCGTCGACCACGACACGGAGACGGCGAGCCACGCCGTGAGCGCTGCGAGCGGGACGAGAGCGCGGAGCCCGGACGGCACCCCGGCCAGGGCGAGTGAGGCGAGCGCGGCGACCAGCGCGGCGCCGCCGAGCCAAGGCAGCGAGCCGTCCAGCGCACCGCCGCCGAAGAAGAGCGCGGCACCGCACAGCGCCAGTGATGCGGCGAGGGGCAGATCCCTGATCGCCCGCATCGCCCGCGAAGCTACCATCTGCCCGTTCCGCTTACGAAAGCCTTACAGCGCGGGCTTACGCTCGCGGCTTCCAGCCCGGCCCCGATCCGTCCGTGACCTCCATCCTCAAGGCGCTCGTCGCCGCCACAGTCGCCGTCAGCGTCGTGCTGCTGGCACAGGCGTCCCCGGCCCATGCAGCGACCCCGTGCTGGAAGAAGCTCTTGAACGACTGGTACGACGGGCGGATCGACAACGTCTATCCCATCCACTGCTACCAGGACACGCTGAAGCATCTGCCGGAGGACATCTCCGTCTACTCGAGCGCACGCGAAGACATCACGCGCGCGCTGCAGAGCGCCCGGGAGCAGCTCGAGAAGGCCAAGAAGTCGACGGGCCCGAACGCCCTCGTCCCCGCCCAGACGACAGCGGCCCCGCCGGCGACCACTTCCACTGCGGCCGTCACGACGCCGGCCGGGCCGGCCACGACGACCGCCGCCACGACGACCACACCGGCGACCGGGCCGGGCGGCACCGACGCCGGCGGCGGCACGAGCTCGCCGGGGCGCAAGCCGCCGGGCGGGCTGCCGGGCGTCGCGCAGCAGCTCAATCCCTCGAGCCCCTCCTCGGTGCCGATCCCGCTGCTCGTGCTGGGCGGGCTCGCGCTCCTGCTCGTCGCCGCGGGAGCCGTCGGGCTGGTCGTGAAACGCAGCCAGGGACGCCGCCCCGGCAGCTGACGCGGCGCGCCCGCGAGTCCGACAGGTCCCTTCCCTAAGGTTCGCAAGCCCGTCCCGGAGGGCCTTCCGGCCGCCGGCGGTGAGAGGGCTTGGGAACCTAGAATTCGAGGTCGGAAAGGAAGCGCAGATGGCGTCGGTAGAGCAGGCTTCAAGCATCGAGATCCACACGGACGAGCTGACCAACAGCGTCGCCGACGAGGACGCCCATCTGGCCGTCCGCCGCCACTTCACGATCGAGGGCCGCGACCCGTTCGACGAGGTCGAGTGGGAGCTCCGCGACGCGTTCATCCCGGGCAAGAACGGCCCCGCGTTCGAGCAGAAGAACGTCGAGTTCCCGAAGTTCTGGTCGCAGACGGCGACGAACATCGTGGCGCAGAAGTACTTCCGCGGCCGCATGGCGAGCCCGGAGCGCGAGCGCTCGGTGAAGCAGATGATCGGCCGCATCGTCGGCACGATCGGCGCCTGGGGCCGCGACGGCGGCTACTTCGCGACCGAGGACGAGGCGCAGACGTTCGAGGACGAGCTGAAGGCGATCCTCGTCAACCAGCTCGCGGCGTTCAACTCGCCGGTCTGGTTCAACGTCGGCTTCGAGGAGAAGCCGCAGTGCTCGGCCTGCTTCATCCTCTCGATCGAGGACTCGATGAGCTCGATCCTCGACTGGATCCGGCGCGAGGGCATCATCTTCCGCGGCGGGTCGGGGTCGGGGGTCAACCTGTCGAAGCTCCGCTCGTCGAAGGAGCAGCTGTCGAAGGGCGGCTACGCGTCGGGGCCGGTGTCGTTCATGCGCGGCGCCGACGCCTCGGCCGGCACGATCAAGTCGGGCGGCAAGACGCGGCGCGCCGCCAAGATGGTCGTGCTCGACGTCGACCACCCCGACATCTTCGAGTTCATCTGGTGCAAGGCCCACGAGGAGGAGAAGGCACGCGTCCTCGAGGCCGCCGGCTACGACATGTCGCTCGACAGCCCCGACTGGGCGTCGATCCAGTACCAGAACGCCAACAACTCGGTGCGCGTGTCGGACGCCTTCATGCAGGCGGTCGAGGACGACGCCGACTGGAACCTGACCGCACGCACGGACGGCTCCGTGGTCGAGACGGTGAAGGCCCGCAAGGTGCTGCACGACGTCTCCGAGGCCGCGTGGCGCTGCGCCGATCCGGGCGTGCAGTACGACACGACGATCAATGCGTGGCACACGCTCCCGAACACCGGCCGCATCAACGCGTCGAACCCGTGCTCGGAGTACATGTCGATCGACGACTCGGCGTGCAACCTCGCGTCGCTGAACCTGATGAAGTTCCGCCGCGACGACGGCGAGCTCGACGTCGAGGCGTTCGAGCGCGCGGTCGACGTGATCTTCCTCGCGCAGGAGATCCTCGTCGGCAACTCGTCCTACCCGACGACGCAGATCGAGCGCAACGCGAAGGCGTATCGCCAGCTCGGGCTCGGCTATGCGAACCTCGGCGCCCTGCTGATGGCCCGCGGCCTGCCGTACGACTCCGACGAAGGCCGCGCCTACGCGGCGGCGATCACCGCGCTCGATGACGGGCCGGGCGTACCGCAAGTCGGCCGAGATCGCCGCCCGCATGGGCCCGTTCGCCGGCTACCGGCCGAACGCCGCCGCGATGATCGGGGTGATCGCGAAGCACCGCGCGGCGGTCGGCAACATCGCCGCCTCGGAGACCGTCCCGCCGGATCTGCTCAGCGCCGCACGGAAGGCGTGGGACGAGGCGCTCGATCTCGGCGAGGTGCACGGCTACCGGAACGCGCAGGCGACCGTGCTCGCACCGACCGGGACGATCAGCTTCATGATGGACTGCGACACGACGGGCGTGGAACCGGACTTCTCGCTCGTCAAGTCGAAGAAGCTGGTCGGCGGCGGCGAGATCACGATCGTCAACAAGACGGTCTCCGCCGGCCTCGACAAGCTGGGCTACGCGCCGGGCGAGGTCGACGAGGTCGTCGCGTTCGTCGACGAACGAAACACGGTCGTCGGAGCGCCGTACATCAAGAGCGAGCACTACCCGGTGTTCGACTGCGCAGTCGGAGACCGCGCCATCCATTACCGCGGCCATGTGCGGATGATGGGCGCGGTCCAGCCGTTCATCTCCGGCGCGATCTCGAAGACCGTGAACCTGCCCGAGTCGGCGTCGATCGACGACATCTCGCAGCTCTACGTCGAGTCGTGGAAGCTCGGGATCAAGGCGGTCGCGATCTACCGCGACAACTGCAAGGTCGCGCAGCCGCTCTCCGGCAAGAGCGACGGTGGTGCGCAGCAGACGCTGTCGCCGGCCGGGCCGGTGTCGGCGCCGAAGCGCCGCCGCCTGCCGGAGGACCGCACCGAGATCGGCCGCAAGTTCCGCGTCGGCGAGCACGAGGGGTACATCCACGTGGGCGTGTTCGACGACGGGACGCCGGGCGACATCTTCGTCGACATCGCGAAGGACGGCACGACGATGGCCGGCCTGATGAACTCGCTGATGATCGCCGTGTCGATGGGCCTGCAGTACGGCGTCCCGCCTGAGGTCTACGTCTCGAAGCTCTCCCACCTTCGCTTCGAGCCGTCCGGCCCGACCAACGACGCCGACATCCGGAACGCGAAGTCGATCGTCGACTACATCTTCCGCTGGTTCGGCAAGAAGTTCCTCGACGTCGACCAGCAGGAGGAGGCCGGCATCCTGTCGCCCGAGGTGAGGGCGAACCTCGCCGCTCGCTACGCGAACGGCGGCGCGGATCCGGTCGAGGCGCCGGCGCCGGGCCAGACCGCGCTCTTCAACTCGTTCGAGGACGCGATCGAGTGCAACCGCTGCGGCGGCCGGATGGTGCGCGCCGGCACCTGCTACACGTGCCGCGACTGCGGCACGTCGACCGGCTGCGGCTAGGCGTAAGGCCGCGTCACGGGCTCTTCGGCCCGTGACGCGGCGCTCTCGCTCAGGACTTCTTCTGCGCGCTCCAGGCGCCGCCGCCGGCAGGGCTCTTGTAGCTGCCCGACATCGACGAGCCCGACCACGAGCCCGTGTACGTCGCGCCCGCACCGACGACCCCGAACTTGATCTTCCCCTTGTGCACGCTGCCGTTGATGCGATACGTCCCCTTCGGGCTCGTGAGCGCGATCGTCCCGTGCAGCTCCGATTTCGTCTGCCTCCAGTGGAGCGTGAACGTTCCCGTGAAGGCCCCGCTGTATTTCCCCGTCCACGTCCCCGCCAGGTGGGACTTCGAGCCCACCGCGGCGAACGCGACGGAAGCGCTGAACCAGACGGCCAGAACGACCGCGACCCACAGAAGACGACCGGGCCGGAGCCCGGGACGTGGAGCCTTGGCCTGCATGTTGCGTCCCCCTCTCTCGACTTCGATCGCCGAGGTTAACCGACCTCGAACGCCGGGAGTGGGATCTGCCGCACGCAGCGCGTGTCGAGCCCCTGCGCACTTCCCGACGCGATGAACCGCGCGACGACCCCCTGGACGCAGACGAAGCCGATCTCGCCGTGCCCGGCTCCCGGGACGACGACGAGGCGCCCGGCGGGGAACGCACGGCGCCAGCCGCGCAGGGCGGCCGGCGGATCGAGCGGATCGGCGCCGCCGGTGAGGAGGAGCACGGGCGTCGCCGGGGTGGGCGCCGCGCCCGTTTCGGGCGCCGCACGGCCCTTCGGGACGACACGGCACGCGCGGCGGAAGAGGCGGGCGCGGGCGACGGCGGCGTGCGCGAGGTAACTGCCCGCGCCGGCGCGGGCGGTCACGGCGGGGTCGAACGACGCCCACGGCTCCGAGCAGAGGATCACCCAGAACGTCGCGAGGCGAGCCCTGGCGTCGAGGTCGGCCCCGACGTCCTCGGCATAGGCACGGGCGAGCGGCGTGTAGTCGCCGTGGACCGCAGCGTCGATCGCATAGGGGATCGTCGCGGCGCCGTCCACCGTCTCGGAGAGCGCCTCGACGGTCCAGGCGACGTCGTCGGCGCCGAGCACGACCGTGCCGGACTGGATCGTCGCCCGCCGCGGCCGACGACGGAGCAGCGTGGCGAGCTGTTGCCGCGTGTGCGGATAGTCCCGCCGGCACGCGGCGATCCGCGCGCAGCGCTCGAGCTCGAGGTCGAGCGCTCGCTCTGCATTCGTCGCGGACGCGTCGTAGAGCCGCACGCCCGGGAGCGAACCGCTGTCGAGGACGACGCTGCGAACCGAGGCGGGGTAGGCGCGCAGGTACGCCTGGGCGAGCGTCGCGCCGTACGAGCCGCCGAAGACGTCGATGCGCCCGTAGCCGAGCGCCCGGCGCACCGCCTCCAGGTCGGCCGCGGCGACGCTCGTGGTGTCGAGGGAAGGCTCGCCGTGGAGCCGCGCGAAGCAGCGGCGGAGATACGCCGTCACGGGGGCCGCGTCCCGGGCCGGCACGCGCCCGTCGGGGCATGCGAGCGGCGCCGAGCCGCCGGTGCCGCGCTGGTCGACCATCACGATGTCGCGCCGCCGGCCGACGCGGGCGAAGAGCTCGTTCACCTCGACCGCCGCCTGCGTCGCGGCACCGCCGGGGCCCCCTTCGAGGTAGAAGAGCGCCCCGAGCGCGGGCCGGACCGTCGCCGGCAGGACGGCCACGCGGAGCTCGATCGTCCCGGCATGTGGCCGGCGCGGGTCCGCGGGGACCGGGATGCTCCCGCAGCGGCCGGCGACGTAGCCGCCGTACGTGCACGGGCTGAACCCCGCCTCGGCGGCCGGGCCGTGCGAGCCGCCACGAAACACGAGCCAGGCGGCGGCGCCGAGGGCGACCCCCGCCACCGCGGCGGCGAGCAGCAGCCGGCGCCGCCGTGACGGCCGGTCGGGACGGCGGTGCCTGCGCCAGCCGCGGACGAGCGGGCTGTCGGAGGGGGTGCTCACCTGCTACGGCCGGGCATCGCGTGCAGCACATTCTTCGTGGTGCAGCGCTCGAATGTAATTTTAGCTTGCGCTTACGTTAGTTGTTGCTTACACTCCTGCGCATGGAAGAAGCGCTGAGAGCGATCGCCGCCCCGCACCGACGCCAGATCCTGGCCCTGGTCCGCGACGGCGAGCTCTCGGCAGGCGAGATCGCCGCCCACTTCGACGTGACGCGGCCCGCGATCTCGCAGCATCTGAACGTCCTGAAGGAGGCCGGGCTGGTGAGCGAGCGGCGGAACGGCACGAGGCGCCTCTACCGGGCGCGGCCCGAGGGGCTGACGGAGATCAAGGCGTTTCTCGAAGGGTTCTGGGACACCCGCCTCGAGGCCCTGAAACGCGAAGCAGAGAGCGAGGAGGAAGCGAAGCATGGACGCAACCACTGAGACGACGGCGATCGTCCGCGAGCTCCAGATCGCGGCGAGCCCCGAGACCGTCTGGGAGCTGCTCGTCGACCCGGACCAGGTGACGCGCTGGATGGGCGAGCGGGCGACGTTCGACGCGCGCCCGGGCGGCACCTACCGCCACGCGGTCGTGCCGGGCCACACCGCCCGCGGCGAGTTCGTCGAGGTCGACCGGCCGCACCGGCTCGTCTTCACGTTCGGCTGGGAGGACGGCTCGAGCGAGGTCGGGCCCGGAACGACGACGGTCGAGTTCGAGCTCGAGCCCAAGAACGACGGGACGCTGCTCCGGTTCACGCACTCCGGCCTTCCGAGCAGCGACTCGGTCGCGTCGCACACCGAGGGCTGGGACCACTACCTCGCGCGGCTCGACCTCGTCGCCGCCGGCGGCGACCCCGGCCGCGACCCGTGGCTCGACGGCGCGCCGTCGTAGAGCAGCCGGATGCCCGGCACCAAGGGTGCCGGGCATCCGGCTAGTACAACCCTTCCCGCCGGGCGTAGCGCCCCGCCCGCTCGCGGTCGTACTCCTCCACGTCGAGCTCCGGGTTGCTGACCGCGCGCAGGATCGCGCCGCTCGAGGGCAGCTCGCCCCGGTCGACGTGGCGCTCCGGGTTCCACAGGTCGGAGCGGATCAGCGCCTTCGAGCACTGCGTGTAGGCCTCGTCGATCGTGATCAGGATCCCGAGACGCGGGGCCTTGCCGTCGACCGCGCATGCGCCGAGCAGCTCGGGGTCGTCGACGACGACGCCGCGGCCGTTGACGCGGAACGAGTCGCCGACGCCGGGGATGAGGAAGAGCAGTGCGATCCGGCGGTCGTCGAGCAGGTTCGTCAGCGTGTCGGCGATCTTGTTACCCGGCCGGTCCGGCAGGAGGAGCGTCTTCTCGTCGAGAATGCGCACGAACCCCGCCGGATCGCCGCGCGGCGAGACGTCGAGCCCGCCGCCGGGCGACGCGGTCGCGACGCAGACGAACGGCGAGCGCTCGATGAACTGCCGCGTCAGGTCGTTGAGGCGGTCGGTGATCTTGCCCGCGACCAGCGGCGCCGGCGAGCCGATCACTGCGCGCAACTCCTGCTCGCTGCCGATCACGCGCTGCGCCATGCGGCGAGGATACCGGCGCTCGTCGACGCCACCGTGGAGCTCCTCCGCGGCGTAAGCTCCGCGCCGTGACGACTCGCACCGTTCCGGCTGCCGACGGGCGCCGACTCGCCGTCCACGAGGGCGGCGACGAGAGCGGGCTCCCCGTCATCGTCCACCACGGAACACCGTCGTCCGGCCTGCTCTACGGGCCCTGGCTCGACCACGCAGCGGCGAACGGCATCCGGCTGGTCGGCTTCGACCGGGCCGGCTACGGCGACTCCACGCGCTCACCCGGCCGGACGATCTCCGCGGCGGCAGCAGACGCCGTCGCGATCGCCGACGCGCTCGAGTTCGACCGGTTCGCGACCTGGGGCATCTCGGGCGGCGGGCCGCACGCGCTCGCGTGCGCGGCGCTCGGCAGCGACCGCGTGACGGCCGCGGCCAGCCTCGCCGGCGTCGCGCCGTGGGACGCGGACGGCCTCGACTGGCTGGCCGGCATGGGCGAGGCGAACGTCGCCGAGTTCGAGGCGGTGCTCGCCGGCGAAGAGGCACTCCGGCCCGTGGCGGAGCAGGAGCGGGCCAAGCTGCTGGCGGCCGGCCCGGAGGAGCTGCGGGGGGTGCTCGACACGCTGCTCGGCGACGCCGACCGCGAGGTCTTGACCGGCGGGATCGCGACCTGGATGGATGCCGCCGGGCGCGACGGTCTGCGCGGCTCAGCCGACGGCTGGCTCGACGACGACCTCGCATTCGCCGCGCCGTGGGGCTTCGAGCCGGCCGCGATCTCGAAGCGCGTGCTGATCCTGCAGGGCGGCGACGACCGCTTCGTCCCGCGCTCCCACGGCGAGTGGCTCGCGGCGCACGTCCCGGGCGCGGAGGCGTGGATCGACGATGCGGAAGGGCATCTCACGCTGATCGAGCGCCGCATTCCCGACGTCCACGAATGGCTGCTCGCGAACAGCTGACCGGCGCACTCGACGCGGCGATGCGCAAGGGCATCCTCGTCGCCGCCGACAGCAGCGCCGTCCGCCGCGTCGTCCGCAGCCACGGAATGCGCTTCGGCGCCTCGCGCTTCGTCGCCGGCGAGACGCTCGACGAGTGCGTCGTCGTGCTCCGCCGGCTCAACGAGCAGGGCCTGTACGCGAACACGACCCTGCTCGGCGAGGGCGTGCTCGAGCCGGGCGAGACCGAAGCCGTCGTGCGCGCCTACCGCGAGATCATCGACCGGATCGCCGACGAGCAGCTTCGCGCGAACGTCGCCCTCAAGCTGACGCATCTCGGTCTCGACGTCGACGAGGAGCTGGCGCTGCGCAACGTCCGCGAGCTGGTCGAGCACGCCGCGGAGCGCGACGGCTTCGTCCGGATCGACATGGAGCAGTCGAGCTACGTCGATGCGACGCTTCGCGTGTACCGGAGCCTCCGCGAAGCCGGCCTGGACCGTGTCGGCACGGTGCTGCAGTCGTACCTGTACCGCACGTCCGACGACCTGGAGGCGCTGCTCCCGCTCGAGCCGAACCTCCGCCTCGTCAAGGGCGCGTACCTCGAGCCGCACGACGTCGCCTACGCGCACAAGACCGAGGTCGACGACGCCTTCGGACGGCTGATGGAGCGCATGCTGACGGCGGCGGGCCACACTGCGATCGCCACCCACGACGACCGTCTGATCGAGCGGGCGATCCGTTTCACCACGGAGAAGCGGATCGAGCGCGACCGGTTCGAGTTCCAGATGCTCTACGGGGTGCGGCCGCAGCTCCAGCTCGAGCTCGCGCAGCGTGGCTACAAGGTGCTCGTCGCCACGCCGTTCGGGCCGGACTGGTACCCGTACCTGATGCGGCGACTCGGCGAGCGCCCGGCCAACGTGCTCTTCTTCGCCCGCGCCGCGGTCAGGCGCTGACGGCTGGCGTCAGGCTGAGCGGCAGCTCGAACCTGAACGTCGAGCCGACACCGAGCGTCGACGAGACCTCGATCGTCCCGCCGTGCGTCGTCACGATCTCGCGCGCGACCGCGAGACCGAGCCCCGTGCCGCCGACGGTCGTCGTCTTCGCGGCGCCGCGGAAGAACTTGTCGAACACCCGCTCCCGGTCCTCGGGCGGGATCCCGAGGCCCGAGTCCGTCACGGAGAAGGCGGCCCGGCCCGAGCGCTCCCCGACGAACACGCGCACCTCACCACCCTCCGGCGAGTACTTGATCGCGTTCGAGAGCAGGTTGCCGACGACCTGGGCGAGCCGGTCGCGGTCGCCGTTCACGATCACCGGCTCGTCGGGCAGGTCGAGCACGAGCTCGTGCGACTCCGAGTGGGAGAAGAAGAGCCGCGTCTGCTCGTGCGCGAGCTCGACGAGGTCGAAGGGGGCGAGGTCGAGCTCGAATCCGCCGCCCTCGAGCAGCTGCACGTCGAGGAAGTCGCCCGCGAGCGTCGCCAGCCGCCGCGCCTGTGTGTCGACGATCTCGAGGTAGCGCCGCTGCTCGTCGGGAGGGAAGTCGCGCTCGAGCAGGAGCGACGTGAAGCCGAGCACCGCCGAGAGCGGGGTTCGAAGCTCGTGCGAGACCATGCTGATCAGGTCGCGCTTGTGCTGCTCGCTCTCGCGCAGGCGCTCGTTCTGCAGCAGCAGCTCGCGCCGGCTGACCTCGAGCGACCGCGTCATCGAGTTGAAGGCGCTGACGAGCGCGCCGACCTCACCGGCGCCGCCCTCGTCGAGGCGGACCGACAGGTCTCCGCGCGCCACCTCGGTCGCCGCATCCGCCGCTCGCCGTAGCGGCCGTGCGACACCGGTCGCGACCCACGCACCGAACAGGAGCACGAGCACGGCGGAACCGAGCAGGCCGACGATGCCGATGATCACGGCGGTGCGCGCGACATCGCGTGTGTGCACGGCACGAAGCTGCGAGCGGTTGTTCTCGGTCCCGAGGATGAGCCCGAGCGTCTGGTGGATCTGGTCGGTGCGGATCCGATCCTCGTCACCCGACGCCGAGCTGCGCGCGTCGGACGACGAGACCTTCGCGATGAAGAGGATGTTGTCGACGTAGTCGCGGAGGTAGGCGGTGAGCTCGGAGGTCGCCGCGGCCGCGCGGGCGCGCTGAACCGCATCGTCCGCGACGAGCGTGCGGAGCTGCCGCGTGGCGGCCGGGAGCTGGGCGCGCTGCCCGCGCAGCAACGTGAGGAAGCGCGGGTTCAGCGACAGCACGTACCCGCGCAGCGACGACTGAATCTCGGCCGCGAGCTCCTGCACACGCAGCGTCGAGACGGTGACGTCCTTGGCCTGGGACTCGCGCTGCTCGGAGTGCCGAAGCGACAGGATCGCGACCAGGGCGGAGGCGACGATCACGCCGACGACGAGCGCAACGACCGACGCCAGCAAGGCAACGCGCCCGACCAGCGACAGCCGCTTCACCGCCGGCGCTCCACCAGGGAACGTGCGATCGAGGCGAGCTCGTCGACGCGGAACGGCTTCGCGAGGAACCGGTCGGCGCCGGCTTCGAGCGCCTTGGCCACGTCGCCGGGCGACTGCCAGGCCGAGACGACACAGACCGGCACCTTCTGCAGGACGGGGTCGGCGCGCATCTCGCGCAGGACGTCGATGCCGCTCCGTCCGGGCATCGCGACGTCGAGCAGCATGAGATCCGGCGGCGACTCGCGGAGAAGCTCGAGCGCGGTGTCGCCGTCCGTCGCCTCGATGCACGCGAACGCCTCTCCGAGCGTGACCACGATCAACTCCCGAAGCGTGTCCTCGTCCTCGACGATCAGCGCGCGCGGGCGGCCGTCGGGGGCCGTCCCGTTCATCCCGTCAGCCGGAATAGCAGCACCTCTCGCCGCGGGCTCAGGTGAGTCGACGTCACCGTCAGCGTGCCGCGGGCGTTGTCGAAGAGGCCGGTGCCGCCGACGATGGCGATCTCGTACAGGAGCCGTGTCTCCAGCGCTCCCGCGACGACCAGCGAGCCCTTCGGCAGGAAGTACGTCCCGATGCACGAGCGCTCCCGATTGTCGAGGTAGGTGCAGACGAGGTCCGAGCGCCCGATCGGCCGCGACCCCGGCTTGTACAGGCGTTGGCGGATCATCTCGACCGCGCCGACGATCCCCCCGCCCGGCGGCCGGACCATCTTCGAGCCGACCTGGGCGTCGGTGATGCGAACCTGCGCCGGGCCGGTCGACGCGCCGCCGCTTCCCGCAACGAGGGAGGCCGTCGCAGCCGCGACGGCGGTAGCCGCGAGAAGCGTCCGGGACTGCAATTCCGTTCCCCTTTCTGGGTCTTTTCCGGGTCGACGATCGTACGGTGCCCGCCCTCATTCGGCACGAAGAGGCCCTTTACCTACCCCCAAGGGCCCTCCGTCAAGCCTGTTCAGTAGCACGTCCGGCGATGATTTTGTCGACCAGCCCGTAGGCGACCGCCTCTTCGGGGGTCATGAAGCGGTCGCGGTCGATGTCCCGCATCACCTGCTCGACGTCCTGGCCGGAGTGCAGGGCGATCAGCTCGGCCATCCGCCGCGTCATCGACAGCACCTCCCGGGCGGCGATCTGGATGTCCGCCGGGGTGCCCCGGAAGCCGGCGGAGCCCTGGTGGATCATGATCTTCGAGTTCGGCAGCGCGAAGCGCTTTCCGGCCGCTCCGCCGCACAGGATCATTGCGGCGGCACTCATCCCCATGCCCAGGCAGACGGTCGAGACGTCGGACCGCACGTACTGCATCGCGTCGTAGATCGCCATGCCGGCGTAGGCGGAGCCGCCCGGGGAGTTCACGTACAGCCAGATGTCCTTCCCCGGGTCGTCGGCGTCGAGGAAGAGCAGCTGGGCGGCGACGAGGTTCGCCAGCTGGTCGTCGACCTCCCGCCCGAGGAAGACGATCCGCTCCCGCAGGAGCCGCGAGTAGATGTCCGAGGAGCGCTCGAACTGGCCGGTCTGGTCGACGACCATCGGGATCACGGAGCCGACGTTCATCGCATCCACCTCCTGTTAATGTGCAACCGAGAAGTTGCTACTGTAACGCAACCTGGAGGTTGCAGATGATCCGCCGTGAGATCGTGTTCCCGGTGACCCGCGAAGAGCTCTGGGAGGCCCTCACGGAGCCCGAGCGGCTCGAGGACTGGTTCGCCAACGAGGTCGAGGTCGACCTGCGGCCGGGTGGGGCGGCCAGCTTCCGCTGGTCGAACGGCGAGGAGCGCCACGCGATCGTCACCACCGTCACGCCGGAGGAGCGGCTCGCGTTCAGCTGGGAGGACGAGGGCGAGGTCGAGTTCACGCTCGCGGACGCGGCCGACGGCACCCGGCTGACGGTCGTCGAGACGGCGCCCGCATGGTCGACGGCGCTCGACCTGCAGGCCTCGGCGTTCGCGCATGCCGGAGCCTGACCCGCTGGGCCAAGTGTTCAGCGCGCTCGCCGACCCGAGCCGCCGACACGTCATCGACTACCTCGCGAGCCGGGGCACCGCGACCGCGACCGAGCTGACGGGCGAGCTTCCGATCACCCGCCAGGCCGTGGCGAAGCACCTCGCCACGCTCGCCGGCGCGGGGCTCGTCTCGTCCGAGCGGCAGGGGCGCGAGACCCGCTACCGGCTGACGGTGGTGGGTCGAGAGTGGGACGAGCGCCTGGGCGCGCTCGGCGCGCACCTCGAGCGGAGAAGAAGCTGGTGAGCACGTACGACCGCGTCCGCGACCTGCCGCTCGTCGTCGACGGCTACGACCTCGAGCCGCTCGAGCGCGAGGTCGCCCGCAACTTCACGCTCAGGCGCACGGAGGTCGTACTCCGCGGCGGCGGGCACGAGGGACGCGGCGAGGAGGTCGACTACGATCCCGCCGCACAGCAGCGCTTCCAGGAGCGGCGCGGCGAGCTGCCCCTCGTCGGCGAGCACACGCTCGACTCGTACTCGGTGCTGCAGTCCGGACAGACCGAGTACCGGCGCTGGGCGCTCGAGTCGGCCGCGCTCGACCTCGCGCTCAGACAGGCGGGGCTCTCGCTGGCGGAGGCCGTCGGACGAGAGCAGCGGCCGGTGCGGTTCGTCGTCTCGACCCGTGTCGCCAACGTCGAGCCCTGGCTCGAGCTGTATCCCGCCCTCGAGTTCAAGCTCGACCCCGACAAGGACTGGACGGACGAGCTCGTCGGCCGCGTCGCCGCGACCGGCCGCGTGCAGACGCTCGACTTCAAGGGCGTGTACCGGCTCGAGTTCGGATCGCCGCCCGACCCGGCGCTCTACACGCGCATTGCGACTGCGTTCCCGGGTGTATGGCTCGAGGATCCGGCGCTGACCGCGGAGACGTCGGCGGCGCTCGCGGGCGACCGCGACCGCATTACCTGGGATGCGGCCATCCACGAGTGGAGCGACGTCGAGGCGCTGCCGTTCGGCCCGCGCTGCCTCAACTGCAAGCCCTCGCGTTTCGGATCGGTGCGACGGCTGTTCGACTTCTACGACCGGTGCGAGCAGGCGGGGATCGCGCTCTACGGCGGGGGTCAGTTCGAGCTCGGGCACGGACGCGACCAGATCCAGCTGCTCGCCTCGCTGTTCCACCCCGACACCCCGAACGACGTCGCGCCGTCCGGGTTCAACGCGGCCGCGCCCGTGGCCGGGCTGCCGCAGAGCCCGCTCGACCTCGGCGACCCGGCGCCGGGTTTCTAGGCCGCGCCGTACGCCGCCGCCTTCGCGGCGAGACGGGCCACGGAGCCGTCCCCCGCCGCTCCCACCGGATACCAGGCGGCGCCGGCGCAGGGGTCACCGCGGCCGATCAGCAGGTACCTGACGTCGAGGTGGAAGTGGGCAGGCTCGTCACCGGCCGCCGGGATCGCGTGGACGTCGAGATCGAACGGGCGCGGCGCGGTCGGATGGAGCTCCACCTCGAGCCCGGTCTCCTCGCGCGCCTCGCGCAGCGCCGCGTCCTCGAGGCAGCTGTCGACCGACTCCACGTGACCGCCGGGCTGGAGCAGACGGTCGAGCTTCGCATGGCGGACGAGGCAGGCACGCCCGCCCGACTCGTCGACGACGAACGCCGACGCGGTGAAGTGAGCGCGCGCCTGACCCCGCGACAGCGGCTGCTCGAGCTCGTCGGCAAGGCGAAGCATCGCGCAGCGATCGGCGTCCTCGCGGTCGTCGGCCGCGACGTACAAGCGGAGCATCGCCGCCAGCTCGCTCACGTCACTCGTACTGCAGCGCCTGGAGCACGTTGAGGCGCGCGGCGCGGCGGGCGGGGAAGATCGCGGCCAGGATGCCGACGATGATCGTGGCGATCGCGAACACGATCAAGGACGTCACGGGCAGCGAGAACTGGATGAAGTCGACGCGGTAGACGAGCAGGCCGCCGAGGACGACGCCGAGCACGATCCCGAGCACGCCGCCGATCAGCGCGGTGATCACGCTCTCGTGCCGGATCATCCGCCGCACCTGGCGCCGCGTCATGCCGATCGCACGCAGCATCCCGATCTCTCGTGTGCGCTCGAAGACCGTGAGCACGAGCGTGTTCACGATCCCGAAGAGGCTGACGATCACGGAGAGTGCGAGCAGCACGTAGAGGATGTTGAGCACCGAGTTGAGGCCGCTGATCTGGTTGTCGATGAACTGCTGGCGTGTCTGGACCTTCGCGTTCGGGTAGGCCTTCATCGCCGCGTCGAGCTTCGCGGTGTTCGCCTCGGTCTGGCCGCCCCTGATGCGTACGAACGAGTAGATGTTCTCGGGGTTCTCGTTGAACTTGTCCCAGGTCGTCTGGGAGATCGTCACGCTCCCGAAGGGGGATCCGCCGGGCGGCGGCTTGAAGATGCCCTTGATGCGGAACGTCTTCGTCGAGCCGTTCGAGAAGATCAGCGGCACCGGCGACCCGGCGACGAGGTGGTGCTTCTTCGCGTAGCCGTCGTCGACGAACGCGCCGTCGGCGCCGAGCGTCGCGATCGTCGCATCGGAGCCGACCTTCCAGTCCAGCCTGAACATCGTCGCGCCCGGCGGGTTCACGGCGGTCGCGAAGAAGCTGTGCCCGAACGCCTTCGCGTCACCGGTGCGCACGTTGCCCACGGCCTCGACTCCCGGCACCTTGGCAGCGGAGTTCGCCGCTGCGACCGGGATCGGCGAGAAGTTGTTCTGCGCCGTGACCGCGTAGTCGGCGTTGTGCCAGATCTTGTTCACCGCCCCCTTGAACGAGGAGGTGATCCCGGAGGCGAGGACGGCGACGAGGGTCACGAGCGCAAGCCCGATCATCAGCGCCGCAGCGGTCGACGCCGTCCGTTGGGGGTTGCGCCGTGCGTTGTCCTGCGCGAGCGCTCCGGCCGCCCCGCCGATCTGCTGGGCCGGCCAGCCGAGCACGCCGGCGAGCGGCCGGATGAAGCGCACCGACAGCATCGAGACGCCGAAGAAGATCAGGAGCGCTCCCAGGCCCATCCAGACCAGCACGCCCGTCGTGCCGAGGTGCTTGCCGAACAGGCCGTACAGCAGGGCCGCAAAGCCGAGCAGGGTGAGGATCGCCGAGCCGAGCGTGCGGAAGCGCGCGAATCGCGACTCCGGGAGCGTCGCTCCTTCGCGCACGGCGGCGATCGGCTCCACGCGGGTCGCGCGGACCGCCGGCCGCAGGCTGGCGAGGAGCGTGACGAGGATCCCGACGAGCAGGGCCACGATCACCGTCCGGGTCGCGAAGACGAGGCCGCTGTTCGGCAGCGTGAACCCGACCGAGTCGAACAGCTTGAAGAGCCCCTTGGCGAGCCCGAGGCCGACGGCGAGCCCGACGAGCGACGCCAGCGTGCCGACGACGAGCGCCTCGATGAAGATCGAGTTGAGCACCTGGCGCCGGCTCGCCCCGAGTGTCCGCAGGGTCGCGAGCTCGCGGGTGCGCTGGGCGATCGTGATCGACAGCGAATTCGCGATCACGAAGCTGCCGACGAACAGGGCGATCCCGCCGAACGCGAGCAGGAAGCCGCGCAGGAAGGAGATGAAGGAGTTGGTGTCCTTGGCGTCCTTGGCCGCCTGCTGCTGCCCCGTCAGCGCCTGCGCATTCGCCGGCAGGATGGCGCGAACCTCGCCGAGCGCCTGCTGCGAGGACGCGCCCGCCTTCGTGCCGATCGCAATCTCGTCGAACTGGGCGGGCTTGTCGAAGAGCCTCTGCGCCGTCGGGACGTCGAAGCCCGCGAGGGTCGCGCCGCCGAGGCTCTGGCCGCCGAACTTCACGAGCCCCGAGATCTTCATCTTCGTAACCGGGCCGATCGCCTGGACGCCGATCGTCTGCCCGACGGCGAAGTGCTTCTTGTTGGCCGTCGACGTGTCGATCACCACCTGGTCGCCGTGCGGCCAGGAGCCGGAGACGAGCGTCAGCGGGTTGAAGCGCGACGCGCCGTTCGCGATCGAGAAGCCGAGGTTGGGCGCTCCGCCGAAGACGATCGCCTTGCCGTCGGCCCCGATCAGCTGCGCCTGTCCGTTGACCTGTCCCTCGGCCTCCGCGACGTCGGGTAGGCCTCGTATCTGACCGAGCAGCGACCCGGGCAGTGTCGGCGCGGTCGACCCGTTGTTCGTGCTGGTCGCCGCCTTGCCCGAGACGACGATGTCGGAGCCCTTGCGAACGTCGGTGAAGATCGAGTTGAACGCCTTGTCGATCGAGTCCGTCAGGACGAAGGTGCCGGTCACCATCGCGACGCCGAGGACGATCGCGATGGCGGTGAGGGCGGTGCGCAGCTTCCGCCCGAGGAGGCCGGCGAGCGCGACGCGGGTCACGAGCTCGCGCGGTTCATCGCCTCGAGAATCTCGGGAGCGCGGCTGCGCGGCAGCTCCTCGACGATTCGGCCGTCGGCGAGGAAGAGCAGGCGGTCCGCGATCTCCGCGGCGTGAGCGTCGTGGGTCACCATCACCATCGTCTGGTCGAGCTCCTTCGCGGAGGAGCGCAGCAGCTCGAGAATCTCGGCGCCGGTGTGAGAGTCGAGGTTGCCGGTCGGCTCGTCGGCGAAGACGACGGTGGGCTTCGAGACGAGCGCACGGGCAATCGCGACGCGCTGCTGCTGGCCCCCCGAGAGCTCCGCCGGACGATGCGACCGGCGGTCCGACAGCCCGACGCGCTTCAGCAGGTCCTCGAAGAACTCGGGGTTGGGCTTCTCGCCGGCGATCGAGAGCGGCAGCTTCACGTTCTCCTCGGCGCTCAGCATCGGGAGCAGGTTGAAGAACTGGAAGACGAAGCCGATGTGGCGCCGGCGGAGCAGGGTCACCTCGCGGTCGGACAGCGAGCCGACGTCCTCTCCGGCGATCGAGACCTTCCCGCCGCTCGGCTTGTCGAGCGCGGCCAAGAGGTGCATCAGCGTCGACTTGCCGGATCCGGAGGGCCCCATCACCGCGACCAGCTCGCCCGGCTGGACCGCGAGCGTGACGCCCCGCAGGGCATCCACGGCCGCCTCGCCTTCGCCGTAGCGTCGACTCAGGTCCGTGGCAACGACAACGGCTCCGTTCGCGCTCATCGGCAGCGAGACTAGCGCCTCTTGGGGGCGGCGGCGTCGATCTGGGGGATGATTTCGTCGCCGTACGCCCGGAGGGTTTCGTCCTGGCTGTGGGTCATCAGATAGATGTTGAACTGGTCGACGCCGACAGACTCGAGCTCGCGCAGCTTGGCCGTGCACTGCTCGACGTCGCCGATCACGCAGAAGCGGTCGCAGATCTCGTCGGTCACGAACTCGCCGTGCTTGGCCCCCACGCGCGAGTGCTCGTCGTAGTCGTAGAACTTGCGGGCCAGCACGTAGTCGGTGAGCGCCTTCGGCACCGCGCTCCCGTCCGACCCGTAGCGCTCGATCAGATCCTTGACGTGATTCGAGACCATCGCCGGGAACCAGCGCACCTGATCGCGGGCGTCGGCGATGTCGTCGGTGACGTGGGCCGGCGCCCCGACGATGCACTTGAGCCGGTCGGGGTCGCGGCCCGCCTCCTCGGCCGCCTGCCGCGCCGTCGACATGATCCACTGGATGATCTCCGGATCGGCGAGCTGGATGATCACGCCGTCGCCGACGCGTCCCGCCACGGCCAGCGCCTTCGGCCCGTAGCCGGCGATCCACATCGGGATCTCGGGCAGCTCCGGGCGCACCCACTTGAGCTGCAGCTCCTTGTCGTGCCACGAGACCTCGCGCCCGTTCATGAAGTCGCGGATCATCGCGCAGGCGCGTTCGAACTCGGCCACCTTGACCGGCTGCTGGCCGATGTAGCGGCGCGCGGAGTCGCCGCGGCCGATTCCCATCACCATCCGGCCGTTCGTGAGGTCGTGCAGCGTCGCGTACGCGCTGGCGAGCACGGTCGGCTCGCGGGTGCCCGGGTTGGTGACGAACTGGCCGAGCTTGATCGTCGAGGTCTCGCGCGCCGCGTAGCCGAGCAGCGGGATCGACTCCTGCCACAGCACGTGCGAGTCGTACGTCCACGCGTACTCGAAGCCGTGCCGTTCGGCGAGCTGGATCAGCTCGAGCCAGCGCGTGTACGGCGGGTCGGGCAGGACGGTGACGCCGAAGCTCAAAGCCATCGTGGCCTCCTCTGGTCGACTGCTCGAGCGCGATCCCAGCCTACTCGTCAAGATTCTGCGCGTGAAGATCATCTGCGTCGGACGCAACTACGCCGAGCACGCTGCGGAGCTCGGCGACGATCCGCCGGCCGAGCCGCTCCTGTTCGGCAAGTTCGAGAACACGCTGATCGGCCCCGGCGAGCCGATCGTCCTCCCGCCGGAGGCGACGCACACCGACGCCGAGGCCGAGCTCGCGGTCGAGATCGGCGTCGGCGGCCGCCGCATCGAGGAGGCCGCGGCGCTCTCGCACGTGCGCGGCTATCGCTGCGCCAACGACGTGTCGGCGCGGAACATCCAGTACGGGGAAAGCCAGTGGGCGCGCGCGAAGGGGTTCGACACGTTCTGCCCGCTCGGGAACCGGCTCGTCCCGGTGTCGGAGCTCGGCGACGGCTCGGGCCTGCGCGTCGTGCAGCGGCTGAACGGCGAGGTGCTGCAGGACGGGTCGACGGACGACCTCATCTTCGGCGTGCCCTTCCTCGTCAGCTTCGTCTCGGCCGTGTTCACGCTCGAGCCGGGCGACCTGATCCTCACCGGGACGCCTCCGGGCGTCGGCTGGGCGCGCGAGCCGAAGGTGTCGCTCGCCCCCGGCGACGTGGTCGAGGTGGAGGTCGAGGGCATCGGCGTGCTCTCGAACCCCGTCGTCCGCGAAGGCTGAGCGCGAGCCACCGCCTCGGCGGGGTCAGACCGCGGCCGGAACGGACACGGGCGTTGCGGCGGCGTTGCGCGCCGCGGCGCGGGCATCCTCGCGCGCAGTCAGCAGGCCGACCAGCACGAAGAGACACGCACCCGCGGCGATCTGCAGGAGATGGCCGACGATCAGTGCGCTGTTTCGATGCTGCAGGTCGGCAAACGTCGACGTCGGCCACCTCGAAGCGGCATACGACGTGACGCCGGCCAGGATGTCGAGCGCCCACCACGTCGCGACGAGGCCGGTGGACGGCAGCGACCGCCACGCGCCCGCGCCCGTGTCGGCCCGAGCGTCCGTCCCACGCCACAGGTCGTCCAGGATCTGCTTCGGGCGCCAGAGGTTGAGGATCGGGATGAACCAGTAGCCGACCGCCCAGCCCGGCGTGAAACGCATGTTCTCGGTGTCGAGCTCGACGAGGTTGCGGTAGCAGCGGTGCAGCCAGCGCAGGAACAGGACGACGGCGACGACGAAGAGGAGCAGCTCGACGAGACCGGCCGCTCCGATCCGCGCGTCACTTCGATTCCACTCCGCCGGCGAGATGTTCCCCGGCCCGCGATCGAGCAGCGACCGCTGCGCGCCGAGCAACAACACGGAGACGGCGTTCACGGCGATCGTCAGCCCGATCAGCCAGCGTGCCTTCCGCGAGCGCCCCGCAGGCGACTCGTAGTCGTCCCCGACGGCCCGGCGCGCGCCGGGCTCCGGCCTCGCATAGAGGTCGGCGAGCGGATGATCGACCTGAACCACAGAGGGTCGAATCGACCGCGCCCAAGCGATCCTCTGTCCCTCGAACGAGGCATGCGGGCTACGCCCGCGCGGCGAGGGTCATCGACGCGAGCCGGTCGAGGGCGCGCACGGAGAGCTCGACATGCTCGCGCTTCGTGTCCTCGAGCTTCGTATGCGAGAGGCCGCGCAGGCTCTGCACGAACAGCATCACGGTCGGCACACCCGCCCGCGAGACCTCGGCTGCGTCGTGCAGCGGCCCGGACGGAAGCCGGTGCGACGCGCCGGCGACCTCGCGGACCGCCTCGTCGGCGAGCTCGACGAGCTCCTCGTCGAACAGGATCGGCTCGATGCTCCAGATCCGCTCCCACTCGACCGAGATGCGCTCCTCGGCGGCGAACCGCTCGGCCGCCGCGCGCGCGAGCGCCAGGAGCTGCGCGAGCTTCGCGGCGTCGAGGTGACGCTGGTCGAGCAGCTGCTCGGCCGTCTCGACCACCGACGTGACGATGCCGGGCCGACACACCACGCCGCCGGACGTGCACACGGCACCGTCCCCCACCTCCCGCGCGATGTCGCGAATCGCGAGCGCGAGCTTCGCGGCGCCGGCGAGCGCGTCCCGGCGCGCGTCCATCGGCGTCGAGCCGGCGTGCGCCGCCTGCCCGCGCCAGGTGAACCGCGACCGCTCGACGCCGAACGTCCCGAGGACGACGCCGAGCGGCAGATCGAGCGACTCGAGCACCGGCCCCTGCTCGATGTGGAGCTCGAGATACGCAGCCGCACCGTCGAGCTCGGTCCGCGCCTCGAGCGCGCGGTCGAGGTCGACCCCGTGCTCGCGCAGTGCATCCGGCAACGCGACCCCCTCGGGGTCCGCGAGCCTGCGCAGCTCGTCCTGGTCGCGCATCGAGCCGGCGGCGGCCGACGAACCGAACAGCGACCGCCCGAAGCGCGCGCCCTCCTCGTCGGCCCAGCTCACGAGCCGCACGGTCAGCGGCGGCGTTCCCTCGTCGGCAATTCGCCGCAGCACCTCCAGCCCGGCGAGGACGTCCAGGCAGCCGTCGAGCCAGCCGCCGTTCGGCACCGAGTCCATGTGCCCGCCGATCAGCAGCGCGCGATCGGATCGGCCCGCCAGCGTGAACCACTGGTTGCCGGCGGCGTCGACCGTCTCGACGGCACCGGTCGGCGCGACCTTGCCGCGCAGCCAGTCCCGCGCCCTCTCCCAGGTCTCCGTCCAGGCGACCCGCTGGGCGCCGTTCTCGTCAGCCGTCAGGGAACGAAGCTCCTCGAGCTCCGCGACGGTGCGTGAGGGGTCGAGCGGCACGCGGCGAGAATACAGAGGCCCCGTGAGTGTGCTAATCACTCGACAGCGAGCGTGGGAACCGACCGAGAAGGGGGATCCGCGATGTCAGTGCTGATCAAGAACGGCCGCATCATCACCGCCGCCGACGACTACGTCGCCGACGTCTTCGTCGACGGCGAGCGAGTCTCCCTGATCGGCGAGTCGCTCGACGTCTCCGCCGACACGACCATCGACGCCGCCGGGAAGTACGTGCTCCCCGGCTGCGTCGACCCGCACACCCACCTCGCCATGCCCTGGCGCGGCGAGACGACGATCGACGACTTCGAGTCGGGCCACGCGGCGGCCGCATTCGGCGGGACGACGACGCACGTCGACTTCTGCATCCAGGGCCGCGGACAGACCTTCGCCGAGGCGTTGGAGGCCTGGCATGCGAAGCGCGAGGGCAAGGCGATGATCGACAACGGCTTCCACATCGCCGTCACCGACCTGCGCGAAGGCGGAACGCTCGAGGAGCTCGCGGAGCTGCCGGAGAAGCACGGCGTCACCTCCTACAAGCTCTTCATGGCCTACAAGGACTCGCTGATGGTCGACGACGAGACGCTCTTCCGCACGATGCAGGTCGCCGCGCGGACGGGCGCGCTCGTGATGGTGCACGCCGAGAACGGCGATGCGATCGAGGTGCTGATCGCCGAGGCCCTCGCGGCCGGCAACACGTCGCCGATCCACCACGCGCTCACGAGGCCGCCGGAGCTCGAGGGCGAGGCGACGAACCGGGCGATCCAGCTGGCGCGCGTGGCAGGAGCGCCGCTCTACGTCGTCCACGTGTCCTGCGCCGAGTCGATCGAGCCGATCGCCATCGCACGCGACAAGGGGTGGAACGTGCACGGCGAGACGTGCACCCAGTACTTCTTCGTCGATCAGACGTTCCTCGAGCGCCCCGACTTCGAGGGCGCCAAGTACGTGTACACGCCGCCGCCTCGCGACAAGGCGAACCAGGAGATCCTCTGGAACGCCGTCCGCACGGACGTTCTCTCGGCGATCTCCACCGATCACTGCGCGTACCTGTTCAAGGGCCAGAAGGACCACGGGAAGGACGACTTCTCCGCGATCCCGAACGGCGGTCCCGGGCTCGAGAACCGGCTGCAGATGATCCACGAGTTCGGCGTGCGAAGCGGCCGCATCACGCTCAACCGCATGGTCGAGCTGCTCGCGACGAGCCCGGCGAAGCTCTTCGGCCTCTACCCCCGCAAGGGCACCCTCGCCGTCGGCTCGGACGCGGACATCGTCGTCTTCGACCCCGCGAGGCAGGTGACGATCTCGGCGGCGACACACCATTCGCGCGCGGACTACAACCTCTTCGAAGGAACGCAGGTGACCGGCTCGCCCGAGACGGTGCTGCTGCGCGGCAACGTGATCGTCGACGGCGGCAGGCTCCTCGCCCAGCCCGGGAGCGGTCAGTTCGTCAGGCGCGCCAGGTTCGGCGAAGAGCTCGAGCCTGCGGCGCTCGCCCGGGCCTGACGCCGTGCAGCCCACGGTCGCTCCAGGCGGGGCGCCGCCGTGGTGGCTCGACGAGGCGTTCGCGGCGGAGGGCGGCCGTGCGGACGCCGGGCCGCTACGCGGCGAGCTGACGGTCGACGTCGCGATCGTGGGCGGCGGCTACACGGGCCTCTGGACCGCGCTCGGCGTGCTCGAGCGTGAGCCGTCGGCCGACGTGGCCCTGCTGGAGGCGCGCTTCTGCGGCGCCGGCCCGAGCGGCCGGAACGGCGGCTTCATCGAGGGCTACTGGCCGGCGCTCGGCGAGCTGGTCGAGCTGTTCGGCCGGGAGCGGGCGATCGAGCTGGCGCGGGCGGGCGAGGCGATCCGCCCTGCCGTGCGCGCGCTCGGGGACGACGTCTGGCTGCGCGAGGCGGGGATGCTGATGGTCGCGGCGACGGCCGCCCAGGAGCGCGCCGTCGACCGCGCCGTGGCCGCGGCGGAGGCCGCCGGGCACCCGGACCAGGCGCGGCCGCAGACGCGCGACGACGTCGAGGCCCGCTGCCGCTCGCCGCGCTTCCGCCGCGGCGTCCTGTTTCCGGATTGCGGCACCGTGCACCCCGGTCGGCTGGTGCGAGCCCTGCGGCGAACGGCGCTCGCGAGGGGCGTGCGCCTGTTCGAGGGAACGCCCGCACGCTCGGGCGGACCGGGCCTCGTGCTGACGCCGCAGGGCCGCGTCCGCGCACGGCGGGTGGTCGTGGCGACGAACGCGGCGATGACCGACTGGCGCCCCGTGCGCGGGCGGCTCACCGTCTTCGGCAGCTACGTCGTCCTGACCGAGCCGGTCCCGGACCTGCTGGCCGCGATCGGCTGGTCGGGCGGCGAGGCGATCGTGGACGCACGCATGTTCCTGCACTACTTCCGCACCACGGATGACGGCCGGGTGCTGATGGGCTCGGGTTCCGGGCCGATCGGCTTCGGCAACCGGATCGACCGGCGCTTCACCGACGACGCGCCGACGGCCGCGCGTGCCGAGCTCGGGCTGCGCCGCCTGCTCCCCGGCCTGGCCGCGGCGCGGATCGAGCGTTCCTGGGGCGGGCCGATCGACGTGTCCGCCGACCACATCCCGTTCGTCGGCACGACGGACGACGGGGTCACCCACTTCGCCGCGGGGTTCTCCGGCAACGGCGTCGGCCCGTCGTATCTCGCCGGGCAGGCGCTCGCCTCGCTCGCCACGGGGCGCCTCGACGAATGGAGCACGCTGCCGCTCGTCCGGGGCCGCGGCGACGGTGTTCCGCCCGAGCCGTTCCGCTACGTCGGTGGGGCGACGATCAGGCGCGCGATCCTCGCCTGCGAAGAGGCCGACGAGGCGGGGCTGCCGGCGCCGCGAACGGCCCGCGCGATCGCCGCGCTGCCGCGCCTGCTCGGCATGCGCCTCGGCATGCGCTAGCGACCGGTCTGCGCCAGGTACTGCGCGAACCGGCCGCGCGGCGTCTCGAGCCACGCCTCGAGCTCGAGCGGGAAGCGCTCGACGGCGGCCCGGAGCTCGATCAGCCGGAACTCGACCCTGCGCTCGTCGTCGCACACGTGCGCACCGAAGTCGTCGGCGACCCGCAGCGAGGCGCCGCAGGACGGGCAGGGCATGTGATCGGGTGTCGGGAATGCGAGTGACATGGTGGTCCGAGCGTGCGCGACGCTCGCAGATACACCGTCATCGGCAGATTCCCTCCCGTGGCGTAGGGCCGGGCGGGCCCGTCACCGGGCCCGCTCGTTCACGACTCAGACCATCTGCATCGCGCTCGGCACGGCGCCGAGCTGCTGGAGCAGGCCGAGTGCGTCCCAGCTCGTCCACGACTCGGCGATCTTGCCGCCCGCATGGCGGTCGATCGTGATTCCGGTCACGGTCGCCTCCTTGCCCGTCGGGGCGATCCCGAAGAGGTCGCCCTTGTGGGTCCCGCGCGCGGTCCAGCGGATCGCCACGAGGTCGCCCTCGGCGATCACGGTCTCGACGGTCATCGTGAGGTCCGGGAACGCGGAGCGGTATCCGCGTGCCGCCTCCTTGAGTCCCTCCGGCCCGCTCACGGGCTCGGGCAGAGCCGGGTCGTGGCCCACCGCATCAGCCGCGATCAGCTCGTCGGCGAGGCCGTAGTTCCCGGCGCCGAAGAGCTCCTCGAGGATCCTGCGCGAGGCCTTCGCGTTCGCCTCCATGCCGCTCCTCCTCTCCTTTCTGCCGCCCGCTTCGGTCGCGGGCCGGCCCGAGCCTACTCCGAAGCGGCGGGAGACGGAAGCGGCCGGTCCTCGCTGCCGTGCGGGGCGCCGTAGTCGGCGAGCAGCTCGAGGAACGGTGCGGCGGGAAACGCCTCCGGCCCGAGCACCCCGCTGCCGTGCCAGGCACCGGAATCGAGCAGCTCGAGCGCGATCACCGGGTTGATCGCCGTCTGCAGGACGACGGCCTGGTGCCCGTACTCGCGCATCGCCTGCTCGTTGTCGACCACGTGGTAGAGGTACGTCGCCCGCGGCGATCCGTCCTTGCCGGTGCCCGTGACGAACGTTCCCGCGCAGGTCTTGCCGGACATCCGGTCCCCGAGCGTGGCCGGATCGGGAAGCGCTGCGGCGACGACGTCCCGGGGCGCGACCTGCGCGCCCCGCACGCTGACGGGCTCCGTCGAGTCGAGACCGAGCTTGTGCAGCGTCTTCAGCACGGCGATGAACTCGTCGCCGAGGCCGTACTTGAAGGTGACGCGCCGGCAGTCGACCCAGCGCGGCACGAGCACGACCTCCTCGTGCTCGACGTTCACGCACTCGACCGGGCCGATGCCCTCGGGGAAGTCGAACACCTCCGGCTCGGAGAACGGCTCGGTCGTGAACCAGCCCCGCTCGCGCTCCCAGATCAGCGGCGGATTGAGGCACTCCTCGATCGTCGTCCAGATCGAGAACGACGGCGCGAAGTCGTAGCCGGCGACGACGAGGTCGGCGCCGTCCCGGATTCCGATCTCGTCGATCTCCGAGAACAGCTCGTCGGCCGCATGACGCGCGAACACGTCGGAGAGCCCGGGCTCGACACCGATCCCGACGAGCGCCAGGAGGCCTGCCTCCTGCCAGCGCGCCTGGACCGCGAACTGCTCGTCGCCGAGCATGACGCCGGCCTCGGAGTAGGGGTGCTCGGGATGGGGGCGCGAGAGCGTCATCGCCATGTCGAGGTAGGTGCAGCCGGCGTCGAACGCCGCCTGGAAGATCGGAGGGTTGAAGCGCGGGTCGCAGGCGTTCAGGACCGCATCGATTCGCTCGCTGCGTGCGAGCTCTGCGATCGCAGCCGCATCCGACGCGTCGAGCCGGGCCCAGCCTCCCCGCCCCTGAAGCGGCGCGGCGGCACGCTCGGCGCGGGACGGGTCGATGTCGGCCAGCACCATCCGCTCGAAGAAGCCGCGGCGCGCGGCCACCGCGGCAGCGGCCGCACCGACGCCACCGGCTCCGACGACGAGGACCCTCACGGTCAGCGGGTCTGCGGGAAGCCGAGGTCGACCTTCGACGTCGCCGGGTCCGGCCAACGCGCGGTGACGACCTTCGTGCGCGTGTAGAAGTCGATGCCTTCCGGCCCGTAGACGTGGCGATCGCCGAACAGCGAGGCCTTCCAGCCGCCGAAGCTGTAGTAGGCGACCGGGACCGGGATCGGCACGTTCACCCCGACCATGCCCGCCTGCACGTCCATCTGGAACTGCCGGGCGACACCGCCGTCGCGCGTGAAGATCGCGGTCCCGTTGCCGTACGGGTTCTCGTTCACGAGCCGCACCGCGTCGTCGTAGCTCGAGACGCGGGTGATCCCCGAGCACGGGCCCGAAGATCTCGTCGTCGTAGGCCCGCATGCCCGGCCTCAGCTCGTCGATCAGCGTCGCGCCCAGGAAGAAGCCGTCCTCGGGGCAGCTCTCGCGCCCGTCCACGACGACGGTGCCGCCGCCGTCCTCGATGTACGAGGCGACCTTGTCGCGATGCTCGCGCGTGATCAACGGCCCCATCTCGCTCGACGCGTCCATGCCGTCGCCGACCTTGACACCCGGGATCCGCTGCTTGATCGCATCGACCAGCGGATCGGCGACACTGCCGACCGCCACGATCATCGAGACGGCCATGCAGCGCTCGCCGGCCGACCCGTAGCCTGCCGACACCGCCGCGTCGGCCGCCATCTCGATGTCGGCGTCGGGCAGCACGATCATGTGGTTCTTCGCGCCGCCCAGCGCCTGGCAGCGCTTTCCGTTACGCGTCGCCGTCTCGTACACGTAGCGAGCGATCGGCGTCGAGCCGACGAACGAGACCGCGGCGACGTCCGGGTGCTCGAGCAGGGCGTCGACGGCGACCTTGTCGCCGTGCACGACGTTGAAGACGCCGTCGGGGACGCCCGCCTCCTTGAGCAGCCCGGCGACGAACACCGACGCCGATGGATCCTTCTCCGACGGCTTCAGCACGAAGGTGTTGCCGCAGGCGAGCGCCGGCGCCCACATCCACATCGGGACCATCGCCGGGAAGTTGAACGGCGTGATCCCGGCGACCACTCCGAGCGGCTGCCGGATCGAGTAGACGTCGATGCCCGTCGAGGCCTGCTCGCTCATCCCGCCCTTGAGCAGGTTCGGCAGGCCGCAGCAGAACTCGATCACCTCGAGCCCGCGCGTGACCTCACCCATTGCGTCCGACAGCACCTTGCCGTGCTCGGCGGTCAGGATGCGGGCGATCTCCTCGCGGCGGGCATGCACGAGCTCGCGGATCGCGAAGAACAGCTCCGCACGCCGCGCCAGCGAGAGCGCGCGCCAGGCCGTAAAGGCGCGCTTCGCGGCCTGCACCGCCTCGTCGGTCTCGGCGGCGCTCGCGAAGTCGACGGCGCCCGTCTGCTTGCCCGTCGCCGGGTTGAACACGGCGCCGCTCCGGCCCGAGGCACCCGCTTTCGGGCCACCGGCGATCCAGTGGTTGATCGGCTTGACGGCGGCTGGGGCGTCGATCGTCTCGGTCATTGCGTCCTCCTCGGGTCGTCCGGAGAGAGCGTATCGCGAGCAGTAGGATCCGAAGGCCCGTGGCGACGACCGACACCAACACCGAGCTCGGCCGGCAGATCGTCGAGGACGCGAAGCGGTTCGTCCTCTACTCCTGGAGCGTCCAGGACCAGATCAGCCCGATCGCGGTCGAGCGCGCCGAGGGGCGCTACTTCTGGGATTACGACGGGAATCGCTACCTCGACTTCGCCTCGCAGCTCGTCAACGTCTCGATCGGGCACTCGCACCCGAGGGTGGTGCAGGCGATCAAGGACCAGGCCGAGAGGCTCGCCACGATCGGCCCGCCGATGGCGAGCGAGAGCCGCTCGCGGCTGGGCCGTCTGCTCGCCGAGGTGACACCGGGCGACCTCGAGATGAGCTTCTTCACGAACGGCGGCGCCGAGGCGAACGAGAACGCGATCAAGCTCGCGCGCTGGTACACGGGTCGCCACAAGATCATCGCCCGCTACCGCAGCTACCACGGGGCGACGGCCGGCGCGATCACGCTCACCGGCGATCCCCGGCGGTGGCCGGCGGAGCCGGGTGTGCCGGGCGTCGTGCGCATGTTCGACCCCTACACCTACCGCTGCCCGGCCGGGCACCCGGACCCGTGCCCGGTGTGCACGGGCGCGCCGCACCTCGAGGAGATCCTGCAGTACGAGGGCGCGCACACGGTCGCGGCGGTGATCCTCGAGACGGTGACCGGCACGAACGGCGTGATCGTGCCGCCCGACGGCTACCTGCAGTCGATTCGCGAGACGTGCGACCGACACGGGATCGTGCTGATCTGCGACGAGGTGATGGCCGGCTTCGGCCGCACCGGCAAGTGGTTCGCCGTCGACAACTGGAACGTCGTCCCGGACATCATGACCGTCGCCAAGGGGATCAACTCCGGCTACGTCCCGCTCGGGGCGATGATCGTCCGCGAGCCGATCGCGGCGTGGGTGCGCGACAAGCCGTTCGCCGGCGGGCTCACCTACAGCGGCCATCCGCTCGCGTGCGCGTCGGGCGTCGCGTCGATCGAGGCGTTTCGCGAGGAGGGCATCGTCGAGCAGGCCGCTGCGACCGGCGAGGTGCTCCGCGCCGAGCTCGAACGGCTGGCCGGCAAGCACCCGTCGATCGGCGAGGTGCGCGGGCTCGGCTGCTTCTTCGGCGTCGAGCTGGTACGGAACCGCGAGACGCGCGAGCCGCTCGTGCCGTTCAACGCCGGCGGCGATGCCGCGAAGCCGATCGGCGCGGTCGCGAAGCGCGCACTCGACCGCGGGCTCTACCTGATGACCCACTGGAACGTCGTCATGTGCTGCCCGCCGCTGACGATCACGCGCGACGAGCTGGCCGAGGGCATCGACGCGCTCGACGACGCGCTCTCCGTCGCCGACGAGTTCGCCGGCTGAGGCTCACGCCGTGCCGCTGACGGCGGAGCTGCGCGAGTTCGCCGAGAGCCCGGACCGGTACGTCGACGTCGCCGGCGACGGTCTCGTGACGCGCCACGACGACGGACGGATCTGCATCGTCCAGGGGCCGACCTTCGCCTCCGTCTGCGCACCGAACGTCGCCGGCGGGGAGGTCGGGACGCTGCTCGCGGAGGTGCGCGCGATCGCGGACGTCGCCAAGCGGCCCTCGTGGTGGATCGGGCCGTCGGCGCGCCCGGAGGGGATCGTCGACGAGCTGAAGACTCTAGGCCTGAGCGAGCCGGAGGACCGCGTGCCGCTCGTCCACGCGCTCGCAGCCGACCGCGAGCCTCCTCCGTTCCGCCCGGGCGTCGACGCACGGCGCGTGGAGACGCTCGACGACTTCGTCGCCACCTCGGAGCTGCGCTTCGAGGTCTTCGGCCTGCCCCAGGAGCGTCGCGAGGCGGAACGCCGCCACTTCGCCCGGTACTTCGAGGAGTCGCAGCGGATCGGGATCCCCGTCTGGTTCATGGCGACGCTCGAGGGGAAGGTCGTCGGCTCGGCCGGCGCGATCCCCTCGCCGCGCGGCGTCTTCCTGATCGGCGGCTCGACCGCGGCCTGGGCACGAGGCCGCGGTGTCTACCGTGCGCTCGTCCGCGCACGCTGGGACTACGCTGTCGAGCGCGGTACGCCCGCGCTCGTCACACACGCGCAGCCGACGACGTCGTATCCGATCCTCCTGCACGTCGGGTTCGAGGAGGTCTGCACGCTCCACCGGCTCGAGGACCGTCCTGCACCGTCATGAGCCACTACAACGAGGGCAGCCGGCGCTACCAGGACGAGTTCGACACGAGGCGCCTCGCCGACCGGATCGACGAGCGGATCGTTCACGACAGGATCGACGACGACGACCGCGCGTTCATCGAGCGCTGCGACATGCTGTTCCTCGCGACCGCCGACGCGGAGGGCCGTCCACAGTGCTCGTACAAGGGGGGCGACCCCGGCTTCGTGCGCGTGCTGGACGAGCACACCATCGCCTTCCCGAACTACGACGGCAACGGGATGTTCCTGAGCGCCGGCAACGCGGTCGTCAACCGTTACGTCGGCCTGCTGTTCATCGACTTCGAGGAGCGCAGGCGGCTGCGCCTCAACGGAGTCGCCGAGCACCTCGCCGACCATCCACTTCTCGGCGAGTGGCCGGAGGCCCAGTTCCTGTGGCGGGTGCGTGCCACCGAGGTCTTCCCGAACTGCCCGCGCTACATCCATCGCTACCGGCTCGTCGAGCCTTCCCGCTTCGTGCCCAGGTCGGACTGCCGGACTCCCGTGCCCGAGTGGAAACGGCGGGAGTGGGCAAACGACGCGCTCGCGGGCGATGATCCTGCGTATTCGCCGGACGCGGAAGTCAGAGAGGCTTGATGCGAGTTTGCGGGCATACGCGGCTGGCGCGCCTGAGCCGGCACGGCTCGGACGGCATCGTGGTCGCGAAGCTCGACCGGCTGGCTCGGGGTAGGGGCTCGCCGTCTACTCCCGCTCGCCTGGCTGCGGGCGCCGCTTCCTCGACATAGCGGGCAATCCGGCGACAGCGCCAAACCCGTCTTGCAGGGCCGCTTTGTCGGTCGGCCCTGCAAGCCGGGGCAGTCTCGTCTATGCGAAGGCCTTGGTGAAGATCTCGACCGGCTCGGCCGGGAACGTCTCCGTCTTGACGACCTCGAGGAGCCCGATCTTCGCGAGCACGCGGAACGCGGTCTCGTTGTCGGGGTACTTCACGATCGCGAAGAAGTCCCACGGGCCCATCATCGCGAACACCTGCTCGAGGACCCCACCCTCCTCCTCGACGATGTGACGAATCTTGTCGAGGTACACGGGCGTCTTCTCCAGGTTCTCCCGCCCTTCAGGCGTGAGCTTGATCAGTCCGACGTAGGTGAACACAATTGCACCTCCCTTCGGCGCTTTGCTCACCTTGCAACCCGCAAGCGTGTCACCACGACAGCACGGGCACATCGGAGAAGCTACCCACACGTCCTGCTCGAAATCACTTAGCGGCGAGCGGCCCGATGTGTCGAAGACTGTCTGCGCGCTTGACGACCGCTGCTCAGAGAGCGGGCTTTGTCAGAGCCTGGCCGAGGGAGAGGAGACTCGCTCAGCCGAGTTATTGACGACGGCGCTTTCGCCATTCGGGGTACTTGCGGCGCGCGTAGACAAGCCCAAGGACCCCGCCCGCCACTCCGAGTGCAGCCAGCAACCAGAGCTGGAAGACCGCCATCAGAAGACCGGTTCCAAGAAGAAGAAAGCCCCGCCATGCGGTATAGGTGGACGTCCAGCGGTGATCCTGTCTTGACCGCCACGTCCAGGAGATCCGCCGGAGAGAGCTGTCGTCGCGCTCCTCGTCCACCAGCCTGAGCTTAGTCTCGGGCTGAGAGCGTCGCTTCGGGCGTCATTCAGGAACACTCGCGCAGGCGAGGTTCGTCAGCCGAAGGCAGGTAGCGTCGACCGTGGGTGCGCGACGATTCAGTCGAGATACGGGGATTTGAGACGAGCGATCTCGACGCTGTCGTGGAGTTCTCGCTTCGCGCCTGGGAGCCCGTCTTCGCATCCCTGCGGGCCGTTCTCGGCGACGAAGTCTTCCTGCGGTTGCACCCCGACTGGCGCGCAGATCAAGCAGAAGCCGTCCGCTCGAGCTGCACCAGCAAGGACCGCGACGTCTTTGTGGCGGTGGTGGACGGCCGCCCTGTTGGCTTTGTCACCGTCGCTCTGAACGCATTTCACGAGCGGATGGGCTGGATCGAGATCATCGGCGTCGACCCTGACTACCAGCGGCGTGGCATCAGCTCGGAGTTGACGGAGATCGCGATCGAGCACATGCGGAGCCAGGGGATGGACATCGCCGTCGTGGAGACAGGAGGCGATCCCGGTCACGCACCTGCGCGAGCCGCATACGACGCAGCAGGGTTCACTCCGCTCCCAGTCGCACGTTACTTCCGCCTCCTCGGCTGACCCTCCTTCAGGGGGCATCAGTGAACACTCGCGCAGGCGATGGTACTGGCTGATCGGCGGTTCTATTCTCCGAACGTGCGTCGGGTCGCCCGTCTCCGGTCGTTGGATGTTCTCGTAATCCTCGGGCTGATCATCGCTTGGTCGATCGCGGGTCGGCACGGCTACCACGGGGGGTGGCTCACAGTCGCGATCTTCGTCACCGTCGTGCTGTTGCCTGGAACCGCGAGACGACTCTTCGGCTCCTCGGCCGCTAAACCAGCCGCAGGGGCCACAGCAGGACCGGAGCCGCGCTCAGACGACATTCCTGACTCAATGTCATCCTCGCCGCTGTGGCGGCGTCCGATTGCTTGAAGAGACTCGGTCGGCGGCGGCTGACTCGATTCCGAATGTCGACTTCGTCTGACTTCCGAGTGTTGTGTCGCCGCCGCCGACCGAGACCGTCGAGCGTGACCTGATAGATGGCGTGGCCCCTGGGCCTCGATTGAGGTCTGTCCGCTCGCCGGTCGCCCCCAACGGCTTGGAGGCGATGACCATGATCGTGATCGGACTGGACGTACACAAGCAGTCGGTGACCGCCGTTGCGGTCGACGAGGCAGGAAGGCCGCTGGAGGAGAAGCTGATTCCGGTTGGCAGCGACGAGCTGCCCTCCTGGGCGGCCGCGCTTGATTCGGAGCGTTTGTGGGCGGTCGAGGACTGCCGGCAGCTGACCGGCTGGCTGGAGCGGCAACTCCTGGGTGTCGGTGAGGACCTCGTGCGGGTGCCGCCGAAGCTGACCGTCCCGGAGCGGCGGGCCGGCCGCACCCGCGGCAAGTCGGACCCGATCGACGCGCTCGCGATCGCGCGCGCCGCGATCCGCAAACCGAACCTGAGTCGACCTCTCCCCGACGAACGGGTCTACCGGGAGATCAAGCTGCTGGTCGATCACCGCGAGGATCTCGTTGCGCAACGAACGCGCAGCCAGCAGCGGTTGCGCTGGCATCTGCACCAGCTCGACCCGACCTACGAGGTGCCGTTGCGGCGCCTCGACCGCGCCACGCAGCTGGAGCGCGTCGCCCGCTGGCTCGTGCGGCGGGAGCAGGAGCTGCAGGTGCGGCTCGCCCGCGACCTCGTCGCGATCATCCGGCAGCTCAACCGGACGATCGGCGAGCTCGAGCAGGAGCTCGAAGCGCGGACGAACGAGGTTGCGCCGGCGCTGCTCGAGCTGCCCGGCTGCGCAACGCTGACCGCGGCGAAGCTGCTCGCCGAGATCGGGCCGATCGAGCGCTTCAAAAGCGACGCGCAACTGGCGCGGCACGGTGGCGTCGCACCGCTCGAGGCAAGCTCAGGCAAGAGTCAGCGCCACCGACTCGACCGCCGCGGCAACCGCCAGCTCAACGCCGCCCTCTACCGAATCGCGATCACCCAGACCCGCTACTACGCTCCCGCACGGGAGTACCTGGAGCGGAAACGAAGCGAAGGCAAGAGCCGCCGCGAAGCACTCCGCTGCCTCAAACGACTGCTCGCCCGCGTCATCTTCAACACGCTGAAAGCGAGCCCCGCCTTGACATAGGAGCAACACTGGCGCAGCCCACCGGCGATACTTCCTCGCCTTGGCTCGCCTAGACAGGGTGCTGTGGATCGGCGGAGCGCAGTGGGCGGGTAAGACGACAGTCGCTCGCTTGCTCGCGGCGCGCTACCCGCTGGTGGTGTACGCCTACGACTACCACGATGCGCGCAGCCACTCGGCGCGCGCGAGAGCTGACGCGGACCGCTTCCCGGAGTTCAACGCCTTCCTTGCCGCGCTGGACAGTGACCCCGACAGCGTCTGGTCACGTCCCTCGCCCGTGGAGATGAGCGAACGCGCTCTCGCGGTGTTCGCCGAACGGTTCCAGATGGTGCTGGAAGACCTCGCTGCCTTGCCTGAAGAGACGCCTGTACTTGCCGAAGGATGGGGATTGCGGCCGGATCTCATCGCTCCGCACCTTGGCTCGCCCCAACAAGCAGTCTTCCTAGTCCCCAGCGAGACTTTTCGCCGATCACAGCTGGACGCCGTCGAACGTGCCAAGGGCCTCAGCACCCCCGGACTCCGCGAGAAGACGCGCGCGCAACGAAACCGAATCGAGCGCGACCGTCTGCTTGCCAACGACGTGGCCGAACGCGCGGTTGCGCTGCATCTCCCACTCCTCGAAGTCGATGGCCACGAAGACGAGGTGATAGTCGCGACACGAGTGGCGGAGCAGTTCCGCCCGTACCTACCATCGTGGCTCTACTGACGCGCGCGCTCAGGCGTCAACCCGGAACTCTCGCGCAGCCGACGTTTGCCTAGTCGCGGTGCAGTGCGTACCACGTCAGGCCGCACTCTTCACGTTCCAGTACGAAGCCTGCGTTCTCCAGCGCACGCCGTGATGCGGCGTTCTCGGCGAGAACCTCTCTCGCGACCACGCGCTCGACGTGGGGTTGGGCGATCAGCCAGCGTGAGAGCGCCTCCACGACCTCGTTGCCGTACCCGTTGCCTCGGTGCTCGGGCGCGAGACCGTAACCGATTTCGACATCGCCTCCATCGCTGAGTCCGCCAACCGTGCCACATTCACCGATGACTAACCCGTCTAGCCTTACGAGCCACACGAGGGTGCGACTACCCGGTGCCGTTGCCATCCGGAGTGCATCGAGCGTGTCGTCGTGTGGCCAACCCTCTGCCGTCTCCAGCGATGAGAAGTCACCAGCCGCAGCGGCGCGCGCGAGCTGCTTGACCAGCGGCACAAGCACGAGCCGCCTCGTTGAAATCGTCTCGAGCGGCAGCACGCGCGACATGATGCATGGCCACCGGCGTCGAGGGACAGTCCCGACACTGGCCCAGCCCACCGCGGTGTCGATTACCCGCTCTCGGAAGCCCAGCTTGCGTAGATGCCGCCTAGTCTGCGAAAGCGCTGAGGGTAACTAAGCACCTCCGTGGAGTCCACGAATTGGTCGATGGAGCCGACCGGTGGAAGCGACCTCAACCAGGGATCGGTTACACGCGCGAGGCAGGCGTCCACGAACCGACCCGAACCGAGCACCTGAAAAGGCCGCTCGTGAAAGAGACGTACAGTCGCGTCAACAGTCGCCGTGAGTCCAAGTGCGTTGTGCCGTCGGGCAAGCGCTTCGACGGCAGTGACAAGCACCGCCTCGCGCGGCTCGTACGCCTCCGCAGCGAGGACTTGGACTAGCGCATCCCCGATCTCGCTGTGCGCATCGAGTTGCGCGAAAGCCGACCCAAGCCATTTGCTGTAGGGCGCGTACCGACGCTCCAAGAGAAAGCTCAGCCGCATCAGATCGCGAACGAGCCGCCCCGCGATCATGCGCGAGCCAAGATCGTCGCCCACCTCAGCAGTGCGGCCAACGAACGGCTCCTCTTGGTCAATCCGCCGCCACTGGCAGGCGAGCAACCACAACCAGACCTCGTCGGGATACCACGCTAGTGCCGTTCTCGCCGCGGCGAGCTCGCCCTGGTCATCGTGGAACACCGACCCCGCCGTGATCTCCAGCAGGGTCTGTTGCGGCGTGCTCAGCCACTCTTGGAATGACACGCCCTCAGAGGGGCTAAATCCGAGCCGGTCCCGAAGCCAGTCGTCCAGCGGCGCGATCTCGACCTGTCGTGCGAAGCCGGTAGCACGGTCCCAGCCGCCGCGGGTCGGCCAACCGCGAAACTGGTCCGGCATCCGCGCGTCGATCACATCCCGAACTGGGCCCGCTTGCTCGGGGTCTACGAATAGCTGCAGCCGCGGTCCCCAGCCGTGATCAGTCGAGCGAGCCGTGTCGAAACCGAGCACATCGGATCCCCAGCCGAGCAGTCCGGCCGAATGAGGAACATCGCCGACCAGCGGCGCAACGGCCTCGTAATAAAAGGCACGAGACAGCTCGAGGCCGCTAAGAAAGCTGGGCACGGATCCGGAATCGTACGGCCAAGGACCACAGCGCTCGCGACATACCGACCTCGTCCCCAGGGCGTCATTCCCGAACTGTGAGTGTGTGATGTGTCCCGTCTGGGGCGCTTGTCAGGTTGACGCTGGTGCTCTTCGTTTGTGACTCGATTCTTGAAGCCGCTACCGCCTCGACCGATCAGGCGACCGCAAACTCAACCGCGCGCTGCACCAGATCCTCGTCACACGCAAACGCACCCACCCGCCACGATCGCCCACATCGAACGCCGTCTCCAAGAAGGCAAGACACGGCGCGAGGCAAACCGCTGCCTCAAGCGCTACCTCGCCCGCAGCCTCTACGGCCTACTCGAACACGGACCGCCGATCGCGACTTGACAGACATGGAAGCATCGCTGGCCCAGGTCAGGGATGTGTCGGTTGGGCTGCAAGAATCTGGTTCTTGACCGAAGCGCGGCTTGAGGACGCTGGCTCCGGGCTCGCCCCCGTCACCGAGGGCTGGTTCGTCGTCAACGTGCGCGATGCCGAGTGGTTCATTTCGGAGACGAGGGGTGCGGCGTGCTGGTTCGCGAACGAGTACGGCGACTCTCCGGTGGAGTTTCCGCAGTTCGGGATCAACGTGACCGTGCTCGAGCCTGGCCAGAGCGGCGTCTATCACGCCGAGTCGAATCAGGAGGCGTTCCTCGTTCTCGAAGGCGAGTGCAGGCTGCTCGTCGAGGGAGAGGAGCGACGCCTTCGAGCCTGGGACTTCTTCCACTCGCCTCCCTGGACGGAGCACGCGTTCGTGGGAGCGGGCGACAGGCCGTGCGTAATCCTGATGGTTGGCGCCCACGTAAGCCCGGAAGGGCGCTACCCGGTCTCGGAACTTGCCGCGCGCTACGGGGCGAGCGTGGAGAAGGAGACATCCGATCCGGAGCGGGTCTATGCGACGGCCGAGCGGTTCCGGCGAGGGCGGCCGCCATACTGGTCCCGCCTGCCCTGGGGCTAGAGCCGTTCGCAGTAAGCCTCGCGGGGGGACATTCCGCAACTCAATGTCATCCTCGCCGCTGTGGCGGCGTCCGATTGCTTGAAGAGACTCGGTCGGCGGCGGCTGACTCGATTCCGAATGTCGACTTCGTCTGACTTCCGAGTGTTGTGTCGCCGCCGCCGACCGAGACCGTCGAGCGTGACCTGATAGATGGCATGTCCGTGTCGTCGTGGCTGCTCGGGACGATGCCGTCTTCCTAGCTGGGGAGGCATGCGATGACAGTCGTGATTGGTTTCGACATCCACCGGGAGCAGGTCACCTTCGACGCGCTCGACGACGCGACGGGCGAGGTGATGCGCGGGAGGATCGCACCCGCTGACCGGCCTGCGCTGCGACGGTTTCTGGGGTCGCTGCCGGCTGGGCAGGTCGACGTGGCGTTGGAGGCGACGACGGGTTGGAGGTTCATCGTCGAAGAACTGGTCGCCGTCGGTGCGACCGCGCATCTCGCGGAGCCGGCGGAGACCGCCAACCTGCGCGGCCGCAAGGCGCATGCCAAGACCGACCGTGCTGACGCCCGGCACCTGCGCGAGTTGCTGCAGCAAGGTCGGCTACCCGAGGCGTGGGCGCCACCGGCCGAGATTCTCGAGCTGCGTCAGCGGGTGCGGCTGCGCAAGACGCTGATCGACGAGCGCACCGCCTGGCGGCAGCGGATCCACGCATTGCTGTTCCATCACGGGGTCGCCCGACCACGAGCGCTAATGACCGTCGAGGGTCGTGCCGCGCTCGCTCGACTGGATCTCTCCGCCAGCGCGCGCGAGACGCTCGAGGTCGCATTGCGAATGATCGACGCCTGCGATGAGCAACTCGGGCCGCTCGATCGCGAGCTTCGCCGTTACGCGCAGCGTCAGCCGGGTTGTCTGGCGCTGACGACGACGATGTTCGGGGTAGGGCCGTTGATTAGCGCGGCGATCCTGGGCGAGCTCGGCGACGCCAGACGGTTCTCCTCGTCCCGGCACGCCGTACGCTTCGCCGGTCTCGACGTCACCGTCTACTCCTCTGACGCTCGCCGCTCTCCGGGGCGGCTCTCACGCCAGGGCTCGAGCGTGCTGCGCTGGGCGGTCTACGAAGCAGCCCAGACAGCGTCTCGGCCCGGCTCACCCGACCACGCGTACTACCTCACGCTCGCCACGCGCCTGGGGAAGAGCCGCGCCAAGGTCGCACTCGCGCGCAAGCTGCTGCGCCGTGCCCATCACATCCTGCGCGAGCTCGGCGACGCCGCACTCTGCCCCGCGACCTGACCAGACTCCACGCGCGCCTATCGCCCTCACTCAGCTTGATGATCCGCGGCCGACTCCCGAAAAGCTCCTGCCGCGCCGGCCTTTCGCCGGCGGCCCCTGATAGACCGAGTGGCCGCACTCACACCCTCGGGACCACCCGATTCACCATCTCGTCGCCGACCCGGACAGGGCCGAGCACCAAGATAAGGTCGGGCGCTCGCGCGCACCCAAATACCGTCACCGCGCTCGCACACGGCCCGCCCCGAGCCGGGATCTTGCGCCAGCGCTGAAGGACAGATAAGGAGCGTGGCCCCTGGGCCTCGATTGAGGTCTGTCCGCTCGCCGGTCGCCCCCAACGGCTTGGAGGCGATGACCATGATCGTGATCGGACTGGACGTACACAAGCAGTCGGTGACCGCCGTTGCGGTCGACGAGGCAGGCAGACCGCTGGAGGAGAAGCTGATTCCGGTTGGCAGCGAGGAGCTGCTCGGCTGGGCGGCCGCGCTTGATTCGGAGCGTTTGTGGGCGGTCGAGGATTGCCGGCAGCTCACCCGCTGGCTGGAGCGGCAACTCCTGGGTGTCGGTGAGGACCTCGTGCGGGTGCCGCCGAAGCTGACCGTCCCGGAGCGGCGCGCCGGCCGCACCCGCGGCAAGTCGGACCCGATCGACGCGCTCGCGATCGCGCGCGCCGCGATCCGCAAACCGAACCTGAGTCGACCTCTCCCCGACGAACGGGTCTACCGGGAGATCAAGCTGCTGGTCGACCATCGCGACGATCTCGTCGACCAGCGGCGGCGCATCCAGCAGCGTTTGCGTTGGCATCTCTTTCAGCTCGACCCGACCTATCAGCTGCCGTTGCGGATGCTCGGCCGCCACTCGCATCTGGAGCGGGTCGCGCGTTGGCTTGCCCGCCAAGACCAAGAGCTGCAGGTGCGGCTCGCGCGCGAGCTCGTCAACAGCTGCCGGCAGCTGAACCGACAGATCGCGGAGCTCGACCTGCAACTCGAACAACGAGTCAGAGCCACAGCACCGCGGCTGCTCGAGCTGCCCGGCTGCGCCGCTGTCACCGCGGCCAAGCTGCTCGCCGAGATCGGCCCTGTCGACCGCTTCCGCTCAGACGCGCAGCTCGCCCGCCATGGCGGCGTTGCACCGCTCGAAGCAAGCTCAGGAAAGCACCAACGCCACCGGTTGGACCGCGGCGGCAACCGTCAACTCAACGCCGCCCTCTACCGAATCGCGATCACCCAGAGCCGCTACCACCCGCCGGCACGCGACTACCTCGACCGCAAACGAAGCGAAGGCAAGAGCCGCCGCGAAGCCATCCGCTGCCTCAAACGACTCCTCGCCCGCGTCATCTTCAACACGCTGAAAGCGAGCCCCGCCTTGACATAGGAGCAACGCTGGCGCAGGCGACGATCCCGTGCGGTGGATCTACGATGCACAGACGATGCCGCGCAGATTCAGGCTGAGGATGCGCCCCGGACGAGCGATGGTCACCATGACTGCCGACCCTGAGCGCGAACCAGCGACCTCGGCGGGCGCAGGGGAAGAAGTCGTTGTTTCGGAGAAGACCGCAGCCTTTCTAGTCCGTCAACGGGCAGCGGATATCGTTGAGATCTTCGAACCTGACGAGAGCGATCAATCGGCACCCTAAGACGTTCGTCCTTCGGGGGGCACTGGCCCAGGTGAGTGTCTGACCGCCTCGAATGTCTCACGTCGACTCGCCAGAGCACTCTTCTCTGGGCGCGCGAGCGATCGGCTGATTCGTTCGCCATCCTTTGCGCCTTGGGTTGATTGGAAGACGCACGAACGAATAGATTCGCCAGCGGGTTCAGCAACCGGCAAAGGGAGGCGGGCTCGCATGACCGTGCATGGCGACAAGTACGTCCTCGATGCCGGCGAGTCCGGCCATGCGCGGCTTCGGGTCATCAGCGAGATCCATGACGAGCGAACCCGCGCGCTTCTTCTCGATGCAGGGCTCGAGGCCGGCGATCGGTACGTCGAGTTCGGCTGTGGCCTCGGCTATGTCACCCGCTGGGCGACCTCGGTTGGCGCCGACGCGCTCGGTATCGACCTCAGCGCCGATCAGATCGCGGAGGCGACCAAACTGGCAGAGGGCAAGACCGAGTTCCGTGTCGGAAGCGTGTACGACCACGGCCTGCCTCCGGAGAGCTTCGACGTCTCGTACTCGCGCTGGCTGCTCATGCACCTGATCCGGCCCGTCGACGCGATGCGCAACATCTACGCCGCGCTCAAGCCCGGCGGTCTGATGGTGTGCGAGGAAGCCGACATGAGCGCGATCTACGCGGAGCCGCCGTCCGGCTACCACGAGTACGTCGAGCTTGCCTTCGCCGTCGGTGCCACGCTGGGCGTGGACTATGCGGGGGGTCGCCGCCTGCACCGGTGGGCGAGCGAGGCCGGATTCGACGTTCTCCGCATCGATGCGTATCACCCGCACTACCTCACGGGAGAGCACAAGGGGTTCTGGAGTTGGACGTATCGCGAGGCCGGAGCCAACCTCGTCAAGCAGGGCGGGATGACGGACGCCCGCTACGACGAGATCTCCGAGGCCATGCGCGCAGCCGACGACGATCCGCTGACCGTGGTCGCTCACGCCCGCATGCATCAACTCGTTGCGCGAAAGCCGGATCAACCGCTGAACCCGTAAAGGCTGTCAGCACGCCGGGAGAGCGAATCTCCCGCACAACCCCGCGCTTCATCACCGGGCGATCCTACGCCCTCAGTCCGGCACTATTCCTACACTCGCAGGCTAGCGGGCGTCGTGTTCTTAAGAGTGGTTGCCGACGCTGCGTTCGGATGGTCAGAGCCTGGTACAAAGCGACCATGGCGATGTTCCATGTCGTGCTGCATCGCTCCGGCCTCCAGTACGTCCACGCGAAGCCGCTCGAAGAGCAGTCGCGCTGGGACGAGCACGCGGCCTTCATGGACGGCCTCGTCGAGGACGGCTTCATCGTGCTCGGCGGCCCGCTCTCTGACGAGCACCGCGTCGTGCACGCGGTCGAGGCGGCATCCGAGGACGACGTGAGAGCCACGCTCGCGTGTGATCCCTGGAGCGAGACACACCTCGTCGTCGCCGCGATCGAGCCGTGGACGATCCGGCTCGACAGCCGACGTGTCCAGCCCCGTCTCAGGGTGCAATCGGTCCAGCGAAGTGATGGTGAGCCGGAGCTCCCTCACCCGCAGGTAGTCCGGGATCGTTGAGAGAGCTCCAGACTGCCCCGACGTCCGGAAACCGGATCACGACAGTGCTGTTCGGAGGCTTGCCCTCAGCCGTTACAGCGTCGAACGAGGCATCCTCAGCCACCCCCGAAGCACCTCTCGTCGCCGGCAGGATCCCCCATCTGCTGCGCCAGAAGCGCGCTACACATGCGCGGCTGTGTGGATCCGGGCATCAGCTGCTGGCACTGGTGGATCGCGGCACTGATCTTCGGTGCCTGGTAGTCGATGTTGTGGATGTCGAACGTCGGGCGGCCGACGTCGAGCGAGGGGTCAGGCCAGTTCGGCACCCCGTGGGAGCGGATGCAGCGGGCGACATTCGCCATGTCGTTCACAACCTGCTGCAGCTCGGCCGGAGTCGGCCCGGCCGGGGACGGGGGGAGCAGGTGTTTGCAGGCGTTCAGGGCCGCAGCGAACCGAGAACCGCCAACGCTCGATCGTGCGGCGCTGACCTTTGACTTATCGGTCGCGCCGCTGCTGTTGGGGTCGGGGTAGTCGAGTACCCCGTTGGAGCGCATGCATTGGGAGTAGGCGAGCGCCCTGTTCGCCTGCGCCGACGCTGCCGAGGAGGAATCGGTGATGGAACTGGAGTTCGTGGTGGTTGTGCCGAGCTCCGCCACCTGGCCGGCTGACGGGCCGCCGCACGCCGTCGCCAGCAGGGCAAGTGCGGCCGCACCGGCGGCGATCGCAAGCGGCATCGGCCTTCCCTGCATCCCATCGGTTCTACTCCACCGTCGATGACATCAGCGCTACCGACGATGTTGGCCGGATGTCATACCGGAGCCTCCCGCTGCTTCGCCCACCTGGGGTCAACACGGTTTGCAAGCCCATCACGCGCACGACCGAAAGACCGGCCCCACCGCGTGACGCCAGGCGTCATCCGCGAACTCACTCGCGCACGCCACAGCGAAGTCAGTGCCGATTGAGGGAAGCGGGCCGGGCGAGGGTGTCGAATCGAGGGGGAGGAGACGACAAGCCACCCACCGGGAAGGGGCCTTCTCGTCCGGCCCACCGTGAGACTGCTCCGGAGAGCCCGGGCGCGCCTCCGTAGTAGCTACCGGTCTGGAAACGGGTCTAGAGTGGTGGTGCGCGGTAAACGGGAGGATCCGCCTTGTCCGACGCAACGCAGAAGGCCATAGAGGAAAGGATCGTCACCCTCGAGGCACTCGAAGAGCAGCTACGGAGACGTGTGAACGATCTGGACGTTCTTGTCGAAGGCTTCCACGCTCGCATCGACGCCGTCCTCGCCCGCATGGACGCAGCAGCAGACCGGGTGAGTGCGCTCGCGGAGTCGCTTGAGCAAGTGGGCGGCGCCATCCGCTCGAAGTAGCGCGGGTGCGTTCCAAGCCGTTGTCTCTTCCGTGCGCGCCCCGTCGCCGAGTGCGTCCTGGCGCTGCGCGAACTCCAGGGAGCTTCGCCGATAGGGCGCGCCGCACTGCCTGCTCATCGGACCGAGAGCACGGCGCGCCGACTTCCCACTGGGCCCCTCGTGCACATTCCTGCGCAGACCCCAATGCGGATCAAGCCTCTAGAACGATAGGACGTCGCCGGCCCGGTAGAGGCGCAGGAAGGCATCTACCACCTCGGGATCGAACTGCGAGCCCGACGCCTCGGCGAGGCGCCGCACGGCCTCGTCGCTCGACAGACGCGCCCGGTAGGGCCGGTCGGTCACCATCGCGTGGAACGCGTCGCAGACGAGCACGATGCGCGCCTCGAGGGGGATCTCGCCCCCCTTCAGCCCGTCGGGATAGCCGAGCCCGTCCCAGCGTTCGTGGCACGCGCGGACAACCGGGCGCACGTCTGCCAGCCGCTCGATCGGGGCGAGGATCTTCTCGCCGAGCTCGGGGTGCGACTTCACGACCTCGAACTCCTCGTCGGTCAGCGGCCCCGCCTTGCGCAGGATCTCCGACGGCACACCGATCTTCCCGATGTCGTGGAACAGCGCGCCGAGCTCGAGCCGCTTCAGCGCGTCGCCGTCCAGCTGCAGCGCACGGCCGACCAGGAGCGCCATGTCGGTGATCCAGCGCGCGTGCGACGAGCTGTACTCGTCACTGGCCTCGAGCGCGTTCGCGAGCGCGGCGATCGTCGAGACGAAGGTGCGCTCGAGCTCGGCATAGTGCTCCGCGCTCTCGATCGCGACCTTGGCCTGATGCGCGAGTCCGGCGAAGAGCCGAAGCGAACGATCGCCGACCCGCACGTCGCCCAGCTCGGCGGTCAGGGCTCCGACCCTGCCGCCCTCCAGGTGCAGCGGTGCGACGATGAACCGGCCGGCCCGCTCGCGCTCGATGCCGCTCATCTCGGCGACCGTGTCTCGCTCGAGCACGAACGGCTCGGTTCCCGAGAGCCACTTCTGCGCGAGCGCGGCCGGGTACCTGATCGCGGAGCGGTCGATGCCGTACGCGGCGACCGAGACGAGATCACCCGTGGCGCGCTCCTGCTGCACCCACAGCGCCGACCTCGCAGTGCCGAGCGCCCGCCGCGTCACGTCGACGCACCGCGCGAGCGTCTCGTCGGCCGTCTCGGCCGTCGCCAGCTCCCGGCTCGCCTCGAGCAGCGTGTTGGCGATCTCCGCCGTCTCGCGCTGCTTCCAGTACAGGCGCGCCTTCTGCAGCGCGATCGACGCCTGGGAGGTGAAGCTGGCGAGCAGCCGCTGCTGCTCCTCGCCGTCCGCCTCGAGCGCGAGCACGAGCCGGCCGTGCACGCCGTCCGCCTCCACGAGCGGCGCCTCCACGCCCTCGCCGAGCTGATCGCCGAAGCTGGCCGCACAGACGTCGTCGAGCCAGAGCGAGACCCGCTCCGTCTCGAAGAGCGAGGCGGCGGTGGCGACCGTCAGCGTGCAGATGTCGTCGAACGACTGCGCGCGCGAGACGGCGTCGACGAACGCGAGCAGCGCCTTGGCGTGCTCCGCCTCCCGGCGCTGCTGCTCGTAGAGGAGCGCGTTCTCGAGCGCGACGGACGCCTGTCCCGCGAGCACCTCGAGCAGGCGCACATCGTCTTCGTCGAACTGGTTCGTGCCGAGCTTCGAGATCACGATCGCGCCGGTCACGCGTCCCCCGTAGCGGAGCGGGACGACCGCGAGCGACTCCTCGAGCTCCTCGGTGCCGTCGATTCGCTTTGCGAACTCACATTCGAGCGCATTCGGGACGAGGATCGACTCGCCGCGTTCCACCGCCGTGCCGGTGACGCCTTCGCCGACCTTCACGGTGTACGCCTCGGTCGTCGCCATGGCTGTCTCACCGCGCTCGCCGATGAACGCGACCGGACGGAGATCGTCGCCCTCGCGCAGCACCACGCGGCAGTTGTGGTAGTCGATCAGGCGGCGCAGCTCTTCGGCGATCGTCTCGCCGATCCGGCGCACGTCGTTGAGCCGGTTCAGCTTGCCGGCCAGCGACTGCAGCATCTTCAGGTGCGAGATCGAGCGCAGGTCGCGTGTCGACATCGACGCAGGGTCGGGACGCTCGGTCGCCGACTCCTCGTCGTAGAGGACGAACTGGTTCTTGCCGCGGGCCTTCGCCGTCATCATCCCGGCCTCGGCGCACGCCCCGAGCTCGCGCGGGTTCATCGCGTGCTGCGGCCCGAGCGCGATCCCGACCGAGACGGTCATCGGGCCGGTCGGCTCGAACTCCTCGGCCGCGAAGCTGCCGATGAGCCTGCCCGCCAGCGCGAGCGCGGCACGCGCGTCACACGACGGCATGATCACCGCGAACTCCTCGCCGCCGATGCGGCAGACGACGTCGGAGCCGCGAACCGTGTCGCGCGCGATGCGCCCGACGCGCATCAGCAGCTGATCACCCGCACCGTGTCCGTAGACATCGTTGACTCGCTTGAAGTCGTCGAGGTCGAACATGAGCACCGCCACCGACTCGTGGGAGCGCGAAGCACGCGTCAGCTCGGACCGGAGCCGCTCGTGAAAGTACCGGTGGTTGTAGAGACCGGTGAGCGAGTCCGTCTGCGCGAGGTGCTCGAGGCGTGCCCTCGTCTGGGCGTTGTCGAGCGCGAGGGCCGCCGCGTCGCCAAACCACTTCGCGAGCTCGAACTCCTGCTCTACGAACGCCGCGTCCTCACCTATCCGGTAGATGTTGAGCGCGCCCTTCAGCGTCCCGCGCGCGACCAGCGGCACCACGATGATCGCCTCCGGCTCGTTGGGCGTACCGGGGATGACGTGCGTGCGCGGATCGAGATGCGCCTGGTTCGTCCAGACCGGCGTCCGGTGCTCCGCCGCCCAGCCGGTGAGCCCGACGCCGTAGGACGGACGGTCGCGCATGATCTCCTCCTCGTACTCGGCCGAGCGCGCGAGGATCGGCACGAGCTGCCGGTGGGCCTCGTCGGCCTCGTAGATGTGGAGAGCCTCGTACGGCATCAGATCGGCGAGCGTGGCCGCGATGCGCTCCAGCAGTGCATCGAGCGCCTGTTCGGAGAGGACCTCGTGGAACACCTCTGCCAGCCGGCGGTACGACTCGACGAGCGCCTCGGGGCGGCCGGCACCGTTCGATTCCACCGCCCGCGTCAGGGGCGTCCCGGCCGCCGCAGCTTGCCGGACCATTTCCCGCTACATCGGCGCTCCGGGCGGCGTGCTTGAGTCCCGGGAAGGGAGTCAGAGCAGGCCGCAGGCCCGCGCGGTGTTCGGCCAGGGCTGAAAGCCGCGCCCGGAGCGGTACGCCTTCGCGGCCACCTCGAGCTGCGCCCAGACCGGCCAGCGGTCGGCAGTGCCGTACCGGCGCAGGTACTCGGCCCCGTAGACGCTCTGGAACCCCAGGTCCATCTGCAGGCCCCCGTAGTAGCCGTTGCCGGTGTTCGCGTTCCAGGCCGCTTCGTAGTGGTGGATGCAGGTGAAGGCCTGCGCCAGCCAGGCCGGGATCGCCGCACGGCGTTCCGCGTGGCGCGAGACGGCGAGCGCAGCGGCTGCGCTGCGCTCCTCCCACACCCGCAGGAGCGTCTTCCCGCCCGGGCGGCGGGCGCTCGCGAATGCGCGCGCGGGACGGCCCGGATAGACGCTGTGAAGCGCGAGCGCCAGCCGCCGGTCGTAGGAGACGGTTGCCCGAAGCGGGGCGCGAGGCGCGGGCGGAGAGGGGAGCCGCACCGCGAAGCGCCGGCGCAGGGAGCTCAGCGCCTGCTGCGCGCGCGACGTACGCGCGGCGCGTCCAGCGGTCGATCGACCAGCGCAGGTAGGAGCGGTCGCGCGTCCGCCGCTCCGTGAACGTGCTCGGGACGCGAGCGACGCGTGCGGCCCGCTCGAACGTCCAGGTCACGGTGCGGTAGTGGTCGACGAGCCCGCGAAGCGTCGCGAGCGACGGGGACGCGTCCACCGGGTGACTGGCCCGCGCCGCGCGGGCGACGCCCACCGCGGCGACCGCGAGCGTGACGACCGTGGCGGCGACGGCGAGACAGACGATGAACCGTGGCCGCGCGAGCGTTAGTCGTAGGTGCACGTGGTGACTGCTCCTTGTCCGGGTACAGGTCGTGCCGCGAGGGGCGAACGGCGACGCGGTGCGGAGGATGGCCGCCGAACGACCGGTGAGGGTACGCAGGCCCCGTTGGCGCCAGGAAAGGCAACAGTGAGGAATTTGTTAGCGGAACAGATCGAGCTCGGGCTCGATCACGATCTCCTGCGCCGTCCCGTCGCCTTCGAGCCGCAGGCCGCGCACGATCACCACGGGAACGCCCTCCGCCTTGCCGCGCGCCAGGTCGGCTGCGCCCGCGATCTCGTCCGCGATCGCGACTCTGCTCGAGCGCAGCACGTACCCGATGCGGTCGGTCGTGCCGCGGAGGTCGACGAAGGCGGGGACGCCGGCGATCCCGATCGCCACGTCGGTCGTGCCCTGGCGGAACGGCCGCCCGAAGGAGTCGGTGACGATCACGCCGACCACCGCTCCCGTGAGCTCGCGCAGCCGGCTCCGGAGCCGCTGCGCGCTCGCGTCCGGATCGACGGGCAGCAGGACGAGCGTGCCCGGCTCCGGGGCGTTCGAATGGTCGACGCCGGCCGACGCGCAGATGAAGCCGTGGTGGGTCTCGGCGATCACGAGCGGCCCTCGCTCGCGCACGATCCGCTTCGCCTCGCGCAGGACGGCCTCCACCTCGCGCGGGTCCCGCTCGTCGCCCGCGAGCTCACGTGCCTTCGCCGACGGCTCGAGCTCGTCGATCCGGAGGACCCGGCCTTCGGCCTTCGAGACTGCTTTCTGGGCCACGACGACGACATCGCCGTCCTCGAGCCGGCTGCGCTCGACGATCAGTGCGGCGAGATCGTCACCCTCGCGAATCTCGGGCAGGCCGGTGACGGGGAGGAGCCGGATCACGCGCCGTCGACGCCGGTGACCCGAATGCCTGCGTGCCCGCGGTAGCGGCGGTTCAGGTTCACGATCACCGCGGTCAGCCCCTCGAGCGCGCGCGCGCTCCGTAGCGGTCCGGCGTCGAGCGCACGGCCCGCGACGAGCTGCGCCGCCAGGTCGAGCGCCAGCTGCTTCGCCGCCCGGTCGTCGCCGCAGACGAGCGCGTCCTCGTCCGGCCGATCGGCGCCGAGCGCTGCGGCCGCGATCGAGTGGAGGCCCGCGGCGACCGGCGCGTCGACCACGTCCTGGATCCGCTCGGCAAGGCTGCGCGCGTCGGGATCCGGCAGGGCGCCGACCCCGGAGCGAAACTCGATCGCGCTCGCGACCGAGAGCAGCGGCGTCGTACCGAGCGAGCGCGAGACGGCCCGCGCGGTCTCGAGCGCACCGTCCGCCTTGACGGCGAGCACGACCAGGTCGGCGCCTCGGGCTGCCTCGTCGTTCGTCGTCCCCGCCGAACGGCCGAGCTTGGCTGCCGCCTCGGCGGCGCGCGCCGCGTCGCGCGAACCGATCACCACCTCGTGCTCCCCGCCCGCGACCAGCCGGGCGGCGAGCGCGCGCCCGAAGCTGCCGGTGCCGCCGAGCACCGCCACCCTCACGCGGGCGCTCCCGCAGCGTCGAGCGCCGCCGCCGCGAGCCGGCGAGCCGCCTCGTGGTCGCTCATCAGCGTCTGCGCGGCGACGAGGCGAGGCGGAGCGGGAAATGCGTCGTGCGCGTCCACTTCGTCGACGACGAGCACGTCGACCAGGCCCGCGTAGCACGCCGCGACGTCTGCAGGCGCCGTGCCGCCGCCGAGCCGTGCGAGCATCCGGTCGGCCGGCCCCTTCACCGCGCGGCCGCCGATCAGCGGGCTGATCGCGACGCACGGGACCGACCGGTTTGCGAGGGCGCGTCGAATCCCGTCGACGGCGAGGATCGGCCCGATCGACACGTAGGGGTTGCTCGGCGCGATCACGATCACGTCGGCGTCGGCCAGCGCCTCGAGGACGCCCGGCGCCGCCTTCGCGGCCGCCGCTCCTTCGTAGTGCACGGCGTCGACCTCGTCGCGGTGGCCTCGTGCGACGAACCACGTCTGGAACGGGAACGTGCCTGCCGGCGTGTCGAGAAAGGTCCGCACCGGATCGTCGGTCGCGGGCATGAGCACAGCTTCGAGCCCGGCCGCATGCGCGAGCTGCTCGGTCGCCCCGGACAGCGAGCCGCCGCTGCGCAGCAACTCGGTGCGGACGAGGTGGAGCCCGAGGTCACGGTCGCCGAGCGCGAACCACGTCGGGCCGCCGAACTGCGACACCGCGTCCAAGCGCGTGCCACGTCTCGTCGAAGCGGCCCCAGCCGCGCTCGTCGTCGGCGAGGCCGGCGAGCGTGTAGAGGATGCTGTCGAGATCGGGCGAGACGTGCAGGCCGAGCAGCTCGATGTCGTCCGCAACGTTGCCTATGATGGAAACGTTGACTGGATCGACAACAGCGATGAGGCCGCGCAGGAACCGGGCGCCACCCACTCCGCCCGAAAGCACCGTCACCTTCATGCGGCTGCACCGAGGCGCAGCGTCGGCAGCACCTCCCGCGTGTGCGCGCCGACGCGGTCGACGACGCGCACGAGATCGGCGGGCGTGTCGACGTCGTCGCGCAGGTTCGGCGAGTCGAGCTCGCGCGACTCGGCGAGCTTCGCGAAGCGCGCGGCGCTTCCCGGCCCGTAGACGGGCTCGAAGAGCCGCTCATCGGCGAGCCCGAGCGCGTTGGTCGTGCCGTCGGCGGCCGGGGCGACGACGAGCCCTCCCCCGGGCACGGCGCCGGCCAGCGCCAGCAGGTCGCGGGCCGTCGCGCACGGCAGGTCGGCGTTCGCAACCAGGAACGGCGGCTGCAGCGACCGGTCACTCGCGACGTCCAGCGCCGCACGCACGGCCGCACCGAGGCCGCGACCGGGGTCGGCGACGGAGCCGACGCCGCGTGGCAGCGGCGGAGCCTCGGCCGCCACGACGAGCACCGGCCCGACGGCGCTCGCCGCCTCGAGCACGTCGGCCAGCATCGCCGCGGCCAGGGTCGACCGCGCCGCGCGATCGAGCGAGTCGAACCTGCGCTTCGGGTCGGTGCCGCGAAACGGAACGATCACGGTCGCCATCGCTGCGGACACTACCGAGGCGACCGTGCGCCCCCGAGTCGGTTACCCGCCGCGCCCGGCGATCTCGCGCACGTCGATCCAGTGCGTCCCCTGCAGCGCCTCGACGATGCGCCGATCGGTGTGCTCGGGGTTGAACACGTGCGCGTCGAGATCGCAGCACACGGCGACCGCGTCGAACGGAATGCCCTCGATCTGCACGAACGCCTCGGCAGGGAGATGCACCTCGCCGAGCGTGTAGTGCCTGAACGTCAGCTCCGGCGCGATCTCCATCAGCGCGGGCCAGTCGGGACAGGCGCGCGAGCTCACGCCGGCACACTTGGCGCGCGCCCGGCCGTCTCCTGCAACGTCCACTCGCCGTCGAGGAGCACGAGCCCGGTCTCAGCACCGGAGGGGAACACGAAGAAGCGCAGGGCGTCCTCGAGCGTGTGCAGGAGCCGGTCGCCCTGCGCGTCGACCAGGCTGACCCGAAGGTGGAACCGGCCGTCGGCGAGGGGCAGAGCCGCCATGCGGAAGCGCAGCTCGAACTCACCGGGAACGCCGGTCCAGCCGAGCGGACCCGTTTCCCGTGAGGCGGCGCCGAGCACGAGCCCACCGTCGTCCCGCAGCTCGAGCGAGACCGTCGGCGGGGCGACCGCCTCCTGCGCCGCGACCACCAGCCTCACCGTCGCCGGCTCGCCGGCAGCGAACTGCACGCGCGCATCGCCGTCCTCGTCGAGCAGCTCCGCAGAGACGATTCGCACCTCGCCGCTCCCCCATTCGCGCAGGCCCGCGCGAAGCTCGTCCGGGTTCGTGTCGGCGGCGAGCAGGCGCCTGTACTCGCCGATCGCCTCGCGCGTGTCGCCGTCGAACTCGACCGCGCCCTGACGGAGCAGAACGGCACGGTCGCACAGGCGCTCGACAGCCTGGGCATCGTGCGAGACGAACAGGATCGTCCCACCGCGATTCTTGAACTCCGCGATCTTGCCGAAGCACTTGCGCTGGAACTGCTCGTCGCCGACGGCGAACACCTCGTCGAGGAGCAGGACGTCGGCCTCGATGTGCGCGGCGACAGAGAAGCCGAGCCGCATGTACATGCCCGACGAGTACGTCCGGACGGGCAGGTCGATGAACCGCTCCAGCTCTGCGAACGAGACGATCTCGTCCATCACCTCGCGGACGCGGGCGCGGGAGAGCCCGTGGATCGAGCCGTTCAGGTACACGTTCTCGCGGCCCGTGAAATCCTGGTGGAACCCTGCGCCGAGCTCGAGCAGCGACGCGATCCGCCCCCCGGCCTCGACCCGCCCCGACGTCGGTCTGATGATCCCCGAGATCAGCCGCAGGAGCGTCGTCTTGCCCGAGCCGTTCCGGCCGACGAGCCCGACCGCCTCGCCCGCGTCGACGGTCAGCGAGACGTCGCGAAGCGCCTCGACCTCCCGCGCGCCGATGCGCCCTCGCGCGACGAACAGGTCCTTGACCGTGCGCTGGCCCTTCGGGTAGACCCGGAACGTCCGTGAGACGCGGTCGACGACGATGCGCCCCGGTGTCATGCGGCCACCGCCGAGAGCGTCCGTCGCACGATGTCGCCGAGCGCGCGCACGAACTGCGGATCGTCGTTCGGCATCGAGATCCGGCTGACCTGCATGCCGAGCTCGGCGGCGAGCTCCTGCGCCTCGGTGTCGAGATCGAACCGGATCTCCAGATGATCGGAGACGAACCCGACGGGACAGACGAGAACGTCGTCGACGCCGCGCCCGTGGAGCTCGGCCAGATGCTCGAGGATGTCGGGCTTGAGCCACGGCTCGCCCGTCGGGGACTCGCTCTGGTACGAGAACGACCAGTCCTCGATGCCGGCCGCCTCGGCGACGAGCGTAGACGTCTCGAGCAGCTGGTCGGCGTACGGGTCGCCCTCGTCGAGGATACGCGCGGGCAGGGAATGCGCGGTGAAGACGACGTGCACGTCCGTGCCGCGAACGCGATCGGCGAGCACGGCGACGAGCCCCGGGTCGTCGTGCCAGCTCCGTACGAACAGCACCTCCTCGCGGCCGTCGACCGCCTCGTCGAGCAGCTGCTCGTACCCCCCGACGGAGAGGCGGCTGTAGTGCGGCGCGAGCACGAGGCCGACCAGACGCCGTGCTCCCGCGGCGCGCGCCGCGTCGACGGCGTCCGAGATGCGCGGGGTCCAGTGCTTCATGCCGGTGAAGACCGAAAGCCCGACCTCGCGCTCGAGCGCCGCGCGGGTGCGCTCGGTGATCGCGTTCAGTGGATTCGAGTCCTCGATCCCGAGCCGGCGGTAGCGCGTCGACGAGATCGTCGAGATGCTCGGGTGCGATCGGACGGCCGCCGCGGATGTCTGCGTAGTACGCGGGCACGTCGGCGAGCCGCTCCGGTGACCCGTATGCCATCAGGATCACGGCGGACTCGGTCATGGCGCGGACGGTAGCCGAGCCGGCGCGAGCGGCGGAGTCACCGCGCCTGCACCGGCACGTGCTCCCGGACGAGGGCCGCGAGGCGGGTGAGCACGTCCGGGTCGGTGCCGGGCAGCACGCCGTGTCCGAGGTTGAAGACGTGGCCGGTGCGTCCCCCCGCGCGGCGGAGGACGTCGAGCGCCTGCGCCTGCGCCCGCTCCCAGGGGCCGAGGAGCACGGCCGGGTCGAGGTTGCCCTGCACGCCGCGGCCCGGCAGCCGCGACCAGCCCTCGTCGAGGGGGATCCGCCAGTCGAGCCCGATCACGTCGCCTCCCGCCGAGGCCATCGCCTCGAGCAGGGTCGCGGTGCCCGTGCCGAAGTGGATCGTCGGCGCCCCGGCGGCGGCGAGGATCCGCGCCGACCAGGGCGCGACGAACTCGAGGTAGTCGGCGGGCGAGAGCGAGCCCACCCACGAGTCGAACAGCTGGACCACGTCGGCGCCCGCGCGGACTTGCGCGGCGACGTACGCCGAGAAGCACTCGGCGAGCTTGTCGAGGAGCGCACGCCAGAGGCCCGGCTCCGTGTACATGAGCGCCTTCACCGTTGCGAACTCGCGCGACGGGCGCCCTTCGACCAGGTACCCGGCGACGGTGAAAGGGCCGCCGCAGAAGCCGACGACGGCCCGGTCGGCGTCGAGCTCGCCCCGCACGATCCGCACCGCCTCGAGCACCTGCGCGAACGCCTCCTCGGGGTCCGGCACGTGCAGGCGCTCGACGTCGGCCAGTGACCGCACGGGTGCGTCGACCACGGGCCCGACGCCCTCGACGAGCTCGACGTCGAGGCCCATGCCGAGGACCGGGGTCATGATGTCGGCGAACAGCACGGCAGCGTCGACGCCGTGGCGGCGCACGGGCTGCAGGGTCGCCTCCGCGCACAGCTCGGGCGTCCCCGCCACCTCCCAGAAGCCGTGCCGCTCCCGCAGCGCGCGGTACTCCGGCAGCGAACGGCCGGCCTGGCGCATGAACCACACGGGCGTCCGCTCGACCTGCTCGCGGCGCACCGCCCTTGTCAGAAGCGGAGGCACGGGCCAGTAGGCTAACCGGCCGTGTCGAAGGGACCGCTCTCGGTCGCGTGGGGCACGGCGGCGCTGGACGAGCCGCACGCGGGCGCAGTCGGCGCGGCGGCGGTCGAGCTCACGAACACGGGCACGGTCGCCTGGGGCGACCGCGTCTTCCTCGCCTACCACTGGCTCGACCTGCGTGACAACCCGATCGTGTGGGACGGGATCAGGACGCCGACGCCGCAACTCGGCCCGGGCGACGCGGCGACCGTGACCGCGCTCGTCCGCGCACCGATCCCGCCCGGCCCGTACCGGCTCGCGTTCGACCTGGTGTCCGAGGGACGCGCGTGGTTCTCGGAGCTCGGCCACCCGCCGCTGGCGCTCGACGTCGAGGTGCGGCCGCGGCCCGGCGGGCCGCACGCGGAGCTCCCGGCGGGCGTCGAGCCGGCGCCCGACTGGGCCGAGCGTGTCCGGGCCGCGCACGCGGAGGGATACGGAGTCGTCGCGGGCGCGATCGCCTGGGAGGGCGGTGCGGCGCGGCGGAGGCCGCACGAGCTCGAGCCCTACGAGCCGGGCGGCGGGCGGCGGCCGGGCTTCGCGGCGCCCCTGCTCTGCCCGTCGGTCCTCGACGGCGTCAAGCTCGAGCGCCTCGCCGACGTCGCCGGCCTGCCCGCGTACGCGGCGCCTCGCGACGAGCCGTGGGTCTACGACGGGCGGATCGTGCTGCAGGTCCGGCGCTGAGTCAGAGCTCGACGGCGATGCGGTCGTCGACCCTTCGGAAGACGAGCGCACCGAGCGCGAGGGCGACCACCGTCGCGACGCACAGGTAGACGACGTCGGCCGCCTGCGGCGCGTGGCCCGACCAGATCGCGTCGCGGATCGCGTAGATCGGCGGCGCGACCGGGTTCCCCCACCGCAGCACGTCCAGCAGGAGATGGTGCTTCTGCGCGGATGCCGGCAGGTTGGTCGCGCCCCACAGGATCGGGGTGAGGAAGAACCACGGCAGCAGCGCCGCGGTGAGGATGTGCTCGACGTCGCGGAGCAGGACGTTCAGGCACGAGACGAGCAGCGAGAGCCCGGCGACGAAGCCGAGGAAGACGACGGCGAGGGGGACCGAGGCCCAGGAATACGAGCGGGCCGCGGGGACATAGACGAACGAGAGCACGATCAGGATCGCGATCATCACCCCGAACGTGACCGCCTGCGTCGCGACCATCGACAACGCGACGAGCTGGCGCGGGAAGCGCACCTTCTTGATCAGCTCACCGTTGTCGATCATCGAGCGCGCCGACGACTGCAGCGACACCGAGAAGAAGAGCCAGCACGCGAGCCCGCTGAGCAGGTAGATCGGATAGTCGACGGTCTTCGTGTTCGGAAAGAGGACGCCGAAGACGATCAGGTAGACCCCGAGCAGCAGCAGGGGGTTGAGCAGCGACCACACGATCCCGAGCAGCGACCCCTTGTACTTCGCCTGGAAGTCGCGGCGAAAGAGATTCGCGAACAGCTCGCGAAAGCGGTAGAGGTCGGCGTAGACCGTCATCAGGGACGCGTTCTAGTCTAGGGATGGCCCGTGCGGGCACACACAGCCCTTACAGCGATCTTCTACGCTCCTCGGCCGTGAGCACGATCACGGCGGTTGCCGCCTTCCCAGCGGCCCTGATCACCGTTTGGTTCCTGCTCCGGACGAGAGTCGCGACCGAGCTCGTCGCCGCGCCGTCGAGGGAGCGCTGGCACGACAAGCCGACGCCGCTCGTCGGCGGGATCGGGATCTACGTCGGCATCTCGGTCGGCTTCTGGCTGTCGGTCGCCGGCGGGGCGATCCCGCTCGACGAGGCGACCCTCGGGATCTTCGGCGGGGTCACGCTGCTCTTCGTCGCCGGCCTGGTCGACGACACCCGGGCGCTGCCCCCGCTCGCGAAGCTCGGCGTCCAGATCGCCGCCGCGGTGCTCGTCGTCCTCACCGGCACGCGCGTCGAGCTCGTCCACGCCGCGATCGTCGCGTGGCCGCTCGCGCTCTTCTGGCTGGTCGGGATGACGAACGCGTTCAACCTGCTCGACAACATGGACGGCCTCGCCGCGACGCTCGCGGCGATCGCCTTCTGCTTCTTCGCGATCGATGCGGTGACCACCCACCCGAACGACATGGTGCTGGCGTTCGCGCTGGCCGGCGCGTGCGCATGCGCCGGCTTCCTGCCGTTCAACCTGCGCCCGCACGGGAAGGCGCTCGCGTTCATGGGCGACTCGGGGTCGCAGGTGCTCGGCTTCTCGCTGGCGTCGCTGGGCCTGCTCGCCAGCTGGAACGTCGCCGAGTCGACGGTCGCGACCTTCCTGCTGCCGATCCTGATCCTGGCCGTGCCGGTGCTCGACACGACGCTCGTCACCGTCGTCCGGCTGCTCGAGGGGCGGCCGGTCTCGCAGGGCGGGCGCGACCACAGCTCGCACCGGCTGGTGCGGTTCGGCCTGTCCGAGAAGCACGCCGTGCTGCTGCTCGCGCTGATCGCGACCGCGCTCGGCGCGACGAGCCTCGCCTACAACGTGCTCGACAACCAGCGCCTCGCGCTCGTCGGCGTGCTGGTCACGTTCGTGCTGCTCGTCCAGTTCGCGAGCTTCCTCGCCGACGTCGAGCGCCGCACGCCCTCGGGTGACACGGTGCTGCAGACGTTCGCCGTGCACTGGCGCCGGCTCGTCGAGGTGGTCGTCGACTTCTGGCTGATCATCGCCGCGTTCATGGCGGCGTACCTCGTGCGCTTCGGCTGGCCCGGCACGACCAACCAGCGCTACATCGCCGAGGTCACACTGCCGATCGTGATCGCCGCCCGGTATCTCGCGTTCATCCCGTTCGGGCTCTACCGCTCGATCTGGCGCTTCGCCGGCTCGCGGGACCTGTTCGCGATCGGGGTCGCTTCGTTGCTCTCCGAGGCCGTCGCCGCCGGCTACGTCTCGCTCGACCACAACTTCGGCGACTTCTCGAAGTCCTTCTTCCTGATCGACGCGCTGTTCAGCGCAACGCTGATCGCGGGATCGCGGTTCTCGGAGCGGACGATCGTCGAGGCGAGGACGCTTCGCGACCGCACCGCGCGCCGCTCGCTGATCGTCGGGGCCGGCCGCACCGGACGGAGCCTGATGCGGGAGCTTCGCGAGACGCCCGGAGAGCGAGTGGCCGGGTTTCTCGACGACAACCCGCGCCTCCGCCGCCGCCGGCTGCACGGCGTCCCGATCCTCGGCGGCACGCACGAGATCGCGCCGCTGCTCGACCGGCACGACATCGACATCGTCTTCGTGACGATCCCGAACGCCCCGCGCGACCGGCTCGACGAGGTCGTCGCCGCCTGCTCGAAGACCGCCGTGCCCTGCCGGTTCGTGCGGCGGGAGATCGACCTCGACCCGCAGGTCGTCCTCGGCACCAACCTCGCCGAGTGAACGACCAGCGGCCACTGCTCGACCGCTTCCTGGCGACGATCCCGATCGCGATCGCGGCGCTGGTCGTCCTCTCGATCCTCTTCTGGGAGGCCGCCGTCCGGAAGACGCCGACGATCTTCACCGACGAGCTGAAGTGGACGCAGATCTCGCGGGCTATCTGGGACACCGGCCGGCCCGCGCTGCGGGGCGCTCCGACGACGTTCGGCTCGCTCTACTCCTATCTGCTCGCCCCCGTCTGGGCGCTGCACACGACCGGGTCGTCGTACGCGGCCGCGAAGTACCTGAACACGATCGTGATGGCGTCGGCCGCGATCCCCGTCTACCTGCTCGCGCGCCGGCTCGTCTCCCCGCGCGCGGCCGCGGTCGCCGCCGTCGGTGCGATGTGCACGTCGGCGCTGTTCTACGCCCCGCTGCTCCTGCCCGAGGTGCTCGCATATCCGGCCTTTGCCTGGCTCGCGTACGTCTCGGTTCGCGCGCTCGAGGGCAGAAGCCGGCGCTGGTGGCTCGCCGCCGCCGCCGTCGCGCTCGTCGCGGTCGAGGTGCGCCGTGAGCTCGCCGCCGGCGCAGCCGCCCTCGTGCTCGCGGCGGCGGCGCTCTGGTGGTTCGGCCCGAGAGCGAAGCGGCTCCGGGAGGGCTGGAGCACGACCGACAAGCTCGGCGCCGCGGTCCTCGGCATCGGCGTGCTCGTCCTGCTCAGCGCCCTCGCGGCCGGCCACTCCAAGGAGTGGTCGACGGTCACGCAGGGCTACAAGGGCCGGCTCGTCCACCTCGGGCTGGAGGCGGGCTCCGCGCTCACGATCGGCCTCGGCGTGCTGCCCGTGATCGCCGGGCTCGCATCGCTGTGGCTGCCCGAGCGCCGCGACGATGAGCGCTGGCGGGCGTTCGCGGCCTTCTTCGCGGCGTCGATCGCAGCCTTCGGCCTCTACACCGCGATCAAGGCGACCTACCTGTCGGTCATCTTCGGCACGTTCGTCGAGGAGCGGAACCTGATCTACCTCGGTCCGCTGCTGCTCGTCGGCACGGTCGTCTACTTCTCCGCCCGGCGGCCGTCGCTGCCCGCGGTGCTCGTCGCGACCGCGGTCGCCGGGTGGCTGATCCTGGACTACGGCTACCAGCTCTCGTATCCGTACTTCGAGGCTCCGGGCTACGGGATCACGCAGTTCGCAAACCGCGTGCTGTACTGGAACCAGCCGGCGATCAGGCTCGGGCTCGTCGGCGCGCTGGCCGTCGCCCTCGCGATCGCGCTGATCCCGTTCGTGCGCCGCCTCGACCGGCTGCGGCCGGCGTTGTTCGCCGTCGTCGTGCTGGTGGCCGCCGCCTGGCTGCTGACGGGCGAGGTGACGAGCGCCCGCGGCTCGCAGGCGGCGGCGGACGCCTTCGTGCGCAACCTCCCGCAGCCGCTCGACTGGGTCGACCGGGAGACGAACGGCAGCCAGGTCACCTATCTCGGGCAGGCGCTCGGGCCGACCTACGACTACGGCCTCGGTCTCACCGAGTTCTGGAACCGGTCGATCCACAACGTCTGGACGCTCGACGGGACCGGCCCCGGGCCCGGTCCCACGCTGACGCCCGATCTGGCCGACCCGAGCGGCCGCCTCCGCTACGACCCGGGCGACCGGTACGTGCTCGAGGACAATGGCGTGCAGCTGATCGGGCGCCCGCTCGACACGAAGGGCTCGCTCACCCTGGTCCAGATCGCGCATCCGTGGCAGCTGTCGCAGTCGTACTACAACCGCTCGCCCGACGGCTGGGTCCCCTCGAACGCGTCGGAGCCCGGCGTCTGGGCGTACTTCGGCCCGGCAAAGACGGGCACGCTGCACGTCGACGTCAGCCGGGCCGGCTTCTGCGCGAAGACGGCGCCGCCGACGCCGGTCACCGTGCGGGTCGGGCCGGTGGCGCTGAACGAGCAACGTGCGCCGGTCGTCCGGCACGCGACGTGGACGGTGCGACGCACGCTCCACAGCTGCCAGGACATCCCGCTCACCTTCCACACGCGCGCGCCGGTGGCCGTCGAGGTGCACGTGTCGCGTCTGGTGCGACCGTCGGACTACGGTGTGCCCGACTCGCGGCTGCTCGGGGCGGTGATGAGCGCCTCCTTCACCCCGGACAAGTGACGCCGCTCAGAGCGCGCGCAACCGCTCGGGATGCTTGCGCACGAACCGCGCGATCCCGGCCCAGTGCCAGAGCGTGCGACGGTTCAGCCAGCTCTTGTCGGTGACCGCCTGGTGCTCGTGCCGGACGACCGCCGCCGGCACGTACCAGCGCTCCCACCCGGCCTGCGCGGCGCGGTACTGCAGGTCGATGTCCTCGCCGTAGAGGCGGAAGCCCTCGTCGAACCCGCCGAGCTCCTCGAGCAGCGCGCGACGCAGCATGAGGAAGCCGCCGAGCATCCAGTCGGCGCGCACCGGCTCGAGCGGCGGCTCCGCGTCGAGGTGGAAGTGGCGGCGCTGCGGGACGACCAGCCTGAGCGGCGTCCGGCGGACGAGCGTGCCGGAGACGGTCGGGAAGCGCCGCCGCGACGGCTGCCAGGCGCCGTCGGGGAAGAGCATGCGCGGCCCGGCGACGCCGCAGCGCGGCCGCAGCTCGACGAAGCGGCGGAGCGCGTCGACCGCGCCCGCCTCCGGGACGGCGTCGGGATTGGCCGCGACGATCAGCTCCGCCGACGTCAGCGCGACACCCCGGTTCAGGTTGGCGGCGTACCCGAGCGGCCGTTCGTTGTGCACGGCCTCGATCCCGGCCGGCACCGAACCCGCGACGTTCGCGATCACGACGAGCTCGTCGACCTGCTCGCGGAGCGGCGGCAGCGACCTCTCGAGCTCGTCCGCCTGGGCGTGCGAGACAACGACCGCCGCGACCCTCACGCGATCACCCGCCGGTACACGTCCGCCGTCAGCCGCGCCGACCGCTCCCAGGAGAACCGGGACGCCCGCTCGAGGCCGGCCGCCCGCAGCTCGCTCCGACGCGCGAGCGCGCGGCGAACGGCGGCCGCGAGCTCGCCCTGCGCGGCGTACTCGGCGGCGTCGCCGGCGACCTCGCGCAGCGCCGGCTCGTCGGCGGCGACGACGGGGGTGCCGGTCGCCATCGCCTCGAGCACCGGCAGGCCGAAGCCCTCGTAGCGCGACGGCAGGACGACCGCCGACGCGCGGCGATACAGCTCGACGAGCTCGTGCTGCGGGACGAATCCGCGAACGTCGGCTCCGCCGGCGCGCAACGAGCCGGCAAGGCCCGGCTCCTTCTCGGGGCCGGCGACCACCAGCGGCAGCCCGACCGCGTGCGCCGCCTGGAGCGCGGCGAGCGGGTCCTTGCGCGCCTGCACCGCCCCGACGAAGAGCAGGTACCCGCCGTCGGCGTCGCCGTCCGGCGTGAACGCCGGATCGACGCCGTGCGGCGTCACTGTCACCTTCGTCTCCGGCAGGCCGTAGAGCGACAGCGCGTCGCGCTTCGTCCGCTCGGAGACAGCGAGCACGTGATCGGCCCGGCGCGCGGCGCGCGGCACGACGAGCCTGAACGTCAGCCGGTCGGCGAGGCCCATGGCGGAATCGTCGTCGTGGAAGTGCAGGTCGTGCAGCGTCACGACGGCGCGGCCGCTCCAGCCGAGTGGCAGCGCGTGCTGGAAGTGCGCGAGCGCGGGGCGACGGCGGCGGAGGAGCCGCGGGAGCGTCCAGGCCATCCGCAACTCCTGGGAGCGGGCGGGCAGCTCGATCGGCTCGACGCCCTCCGGCACGAGCTCAGGATGCCTGGTCACCGCTGCGAGCTCGAGGTCGGGAGCGACTGCAGGTAGGTGCCGCAACAGGTTCAGGACGTACGTCTCGTCGCCGGTGCGGTTGCGGCCGAGGACGTCCGCGTCGATCAGGATCACGCGACCTCCCGGTAGACGTCCATCGTCCTCCGTGCGACCTCGGGCCAGTCGGCGATCCGGCGCGGAGGAGGCGGCGCGGCGCGCTCGATGCCGTCGCGAATCGACGCGACGTCGCCCGGGTCGACGTAGACGGCGTCCTCGCCGGCGATCTCCTCCATCGCCGAGCCGCGGCTGGTGACGACCGCGCAGCCGCACGCAAGCGCCTCCGCGACTGGAATCCCGAAGCCCTCGTACAGCGACGCGTAGACGAGGCAGCGCGCACCGCGGTAGAGAGCTGCCAGCTCGGCGTCGGCGACGTCCCCCAGCCAGGTCACGTTCGGCGGCGGGTCGACACCGCCCCATCCGCGCGCGCCGACGACGCGCAACTCGCCGTCGACGGCGGCCGCGATCCGCGCGAGGTTCTTGCGCGGCTCGAGCGTCCCGACGGCGAGGACGTAGTCGCCGTCGGCGCGTGGGCCCTCGGGTGCGAAGGCGGGCTCGACTGCGTTCGGCACGACGCGAATCTTCGCCTCCGGCACGGCGAGCAGCTCGATCACGTCCCGCCTGGTGAACTCCGACACCGCGATCACACGCGTCGCGGCACGGAGCACGCGCGGCACGGCGTGGCGCGAGTAGGTCGCCGTCCAGCGGTTGAACCACTCCGGGTGGCGGAGGACGGCCAGGTCGTGGACGGTGACGACGAGCGGGCCGCGGGCGCGGAACGGGCCGCGGAAGGTCGGGCAGTGCAGGATGTCGGCGCCGGCCGGGGCGCGGAGGCGCGGGTACCAGATCGTGTCGGCCGCCACGCTGCGGAGCCGCGACGTCGCCGCATAGGAGAGCTCGAGCACCTCCGCGTCGAGATGCCGGAGGAGCCCGTCGACGTACCGCGCCGTGCCGGCGCGCGTCTGCTCGAGCGGCGTCGTGTCGAGCGCTACGCGAACCGCTCGTACCCCTCGACGAACGCCTCTCCGACACGCCGCCACGAGAACGACCGGACGTGGGCGAGACCGCGCGCGACCGGCTCGTCGCGCCGGGCGATCGCATCGCGGATCGCCGACGCGATCGCGGCAGGATCGTCGGGATCGGCGCGCAACGCCGCATCGCCGCTCGCCTCGTCCAGCGAGGGATGCGTCGACGCGACGACCGGTGCCCCGCAGGCCATCGCCTCGGTGACGGGCATCCCGAAGCCCTCGAAGCGCGACGGGTACACGACGGCCGCGGCGCCGCGATACAACCGTGCCAGCTCGTCGTCGTCGACGCGCCCGAGGCGCACGATCTCGGCCCGGTCGAGCTTCGGCCCCGGCCCCCACCCACGGCCGCCGGCGACCGCCAGCAGCAGGTCGGTGTCGCCGAGGAGTCCGAACGCGGCGACGAGCGTGTCCAGGTTCTTCCGAGGCTCGAGCGTCGCGACGGTCAGCACGTACGGCCGGCCGAGGTCCGCCTTCGGGCCGTCGGGCCCGTAGGAGTCGCCGATCCCCGGATGCGCGACCACCACCCGGTCGCGCGGGAAGCCCAGCGTCGTGGCGACGTCGTCGGCGGTGTACGCCGAGTTGGCGAAGATCACGTCACACGTCACGGCGGCGTTCGCGTACTTGCGGCGGTGCATCGACTCGGTGCGGCCGGTCGTCCACTCGGGGTGGTGCAGCGGAACCAGGTCGTGCACGGTCGTGGCACGCACGCCGGCCCGCTGCGGCGGGAACATCCAGTCGCTGAAGTGGAGCACGTCGACGGGGCCGAGCCAGCGCTCGACGGGCGGATTGCCGAGCGCCGACCACGCCGTCCGCCAGACGTGGGCGCCCGGGACGGTGACGAGCCGGAGCTCGACGTCGATGCCCGCGACCGCCTCGGGGATCGCCTGCCTGCCGGCGAACGACGTCGGGGCGAACGCGACGACACGGTGGCCGCGCTCGGCCGCGACCTCGGCGAGGCCGGCCAGCGACCCGCGGATGTAGTTGTTCACTCCCGTCCGCTCGTGCGAGAGCGGGCTCACGTCGAAGGCGATCCTCACGGGAGGTAGTCGAAGCGCAGGAAGCGCGCGCCGAGGTGGCGCGTGTCGGTGCCTCCGGGCACCCTCGTCAGGGCCGGCGTGAACTGGACGCGGCAGACGCGCTCGGCGTCGGGACGGAGCGGCACGACGAGCCTGGCCTGTGCGGTCGGCGCGATCCGCGCCCTGCCCACGCGCTCGCCGTCCACCGTCGCCGTGACGACCTGGTCCTCGGTGTAGAGGTTCGGGTCGCTTCCGAGCAGAACCGAGACCCTTCCCCCGGTGCAGCGGTAGCGCGTGTAGGTGACGTGCGGGCCCGACCAGTTGTCGCCGTACACACCGTCGACGTGCGTCTGCACGATCAGCGGCCCGTTCACGCGGACGAGCGTGAGGCCGATGCGCGGGTCGCGGCCGACGGGCTTGCCGACCACGTCGGCGTCGCTCAGGACGTAGCTCGCGCGCACGAGCTTCCCGCTCGCATCCGCGAGCGGTCCTCCGTGCGTCGCGTGCAGCAGCGTCTGCGGAAGCCCGCCGGGAACGGAGCCGCCGACGCTGTCGATCGAGTCGACGCTGCGGTTGAAGAACTCGGAGTCCCAGACGGCGTTCACCGGCGCCCGCCCGATCCACAGGAAGGTCACGTTTGCGTTGGTCCCGAGCGCGCGGTCGATCCAGTCGGGATGCGTCACGCGGATCCCGGCCCAGAGCGAGCCGACGGCGGCCTTGCGGATGCCGTGGCGGCCCCGCTGCACCACGGCCGTCGTGAGCACGAAGTAGACGCCGACCAGCAGCGGCAGCACCATCCAGACGCGTCGCGGCAGGAAGAAGAAGAGCACCGCGGCCGCGACCGCGCAGCCGAACGCCGCGTAGCGCAGGTCGTCGAGCGGGACGAAGTGGTCCTGCACCCACCACCACGGGAGCAGCGCGAAGGTGTCGGAGACGGCGCTGGTGGTCACGAACCGCTCGAACGGGATCGTGACCGGGAGCACCGCCGCCACGATCGCGGCGCCGCCCAGCACCGCGCGCCGCAGCCGAACGGTGCGGGAGGCGACGACGAGCAGCGCGATCAACGCGAGCGGGGCGAGATAGAAGAGGTTGCGTTCCTCGATCCGCTGCACCGACGGCTGCGTCGCGAACGCGGCGACCTCGAGGATCAGGAAGACCGAGGTCGGGAGCGAGGCGGCGACGAACGCCCGTCCGGCCGGCGGCAGCGCGCGCGGTGAGAGCCAGAGCGCGAGCAGTGCGGCGAACGGGACGATGCCGACGTAGAGGTCGAGCTCCGCGACGTGCCAGAGGGCGTACTTGGCGATCTCCGTCGCCGAGTACCCCGTGTTGGTGGCGGCGCGGTATGCGCCGAGGAGATCGAGCGGGGAGCGGCCGCGGGCGATGGTCGCGAGCAGAGCGAGCGCGGCGCCGCCGGCGAGGATCGCGTACAGCGGCACGAACGCGCGCAGGCGCCTGCGCAGGTCGCGGTCGATCAGGCCGAGGAGGGCCGGCGCGACCGCGAGCGCCGGGACGAGGGCGACGGCCTGCGCCCGCGTGAGGTAGGCGAGGCCGGTCAGCGCGAGCAGGCCCACCTGACGCCACCCCGTCGGCCGCTCGAGCGTCGCGACCAGCGCGAGCATCACCAGCGCGAACAGCGGGTAGAACGCGTTCTCGGTCATCAGCACGCCGGTGTAGAGCAGCGACGGCGTCAGCACGGCGAGCAGCGCCGCCGCGAGCGCGAGCGGCGTCGAGAGCAGCCTGCGCGCGAGGAAGTACACCGGGATCGCGACGAGTGACATCAGCACGCTGTTGATCCCCTTCGCGAGCGCATAGGCAGACGGGATCGAGTGCTCGATGCGCCAGGCGGGCGCGATCAGCATCGGATAGAGGAAGCCGAAGCTGTGGGTCGTCACGCCGCGGATCTGGAACTGCGCGGACGCCGCGAACGACTTGGCGAGCTCCGAGTAGATCAGCTCGTCGACCATGATCCAGGGCGCGACGACCTGCCGGCCGAGCCAGATGTGCACGGCCGCCGAGCCGGCGACGATCGCGGTCAGCCATGCCCACGCCGGGATCGCGAGCGCCCGCGCGCGCACGACGGCCGCCGCTTCGCTCACCCGACGATCCCCGCGTCGACCGCCGCTCGGGCGAGCGCCCCAGGATCGTCGTGCCCGACGAAGGCGGCGGCCTCGGCGATCGCGCGCAGAACGCGCTCGTTCACGGCGTCGCCGCCGGCAGCGACCTCGAGCGCCGCGACGTAGGCGTCCGCCACGCGCGGCAGCGCGTGCTCGCGCTCGACGTACGCGCGCGCCGCGGATCCGAGGCGGGCCTTGTGCTCGGCCGCGAAGCCGATCGCCGCCTCGAGCATGGGCACCTCGAGCTCGTCCACCGGCACCTTCAGCGCGACGCCGTCGGGGAGCTCGGCGAACCAGCCGACGTCGGAGACGACGAGCGGCTTGCCGAGCGTGAGCGCGCGGATCACCGAGCCCGAGGTCTCGCCCATCGTCGGATAGCGAAGGTTCACGAGCACGTCGCACGCCGCCATCAGCTGCCACATGCGCTGCTCGGAGACGTAGTCGAGCTGTTGCACGCCCTCGGTGAGACCGAGGCGCTCGAGGCGGCGGCCGACGTCGAACCGCTCGCCCGTGGCTCCCGCGAGCAGCAGCCGGGCGCGCGGACGCGTGCGCCGCAGCGACGCGAACGCCTCGAGCAGCTGGGGAATCCGCTTGTTCACGTTGAGGTAGCCGAAGCAGCCGATCAGCGGGTCTCCGGCGACGTCCCCCGCGGGCTCGACTTCGACGGCCGGCCACGCCGGGTGCGGGATGCGCCAGAGCCGGCCGGCGTACCCCGCCTCACGCGCACGCTCGGCGACGAAGCGCGAATGCACGATCAGCCCGTGCGCACGGTCGAGCACGCCTCCCGACAGCGGGAAGCGCTCGGGCTGCGTCTCCCACAGCAGCGGGAGCAGGTTGTCGAGCACGCCCAATCCGAGCAGGCGCCCGGGGACACCGAGCTCGCGCTCCATCTCGTCGAGGTAGCCTCGAGCGTCGCCGCGGCCGATCGTGACGCCGGCGATCAGGTGGTGGAGCACGTACTCGTGCAGCACGACGACGCCTGGCGTGATGCGAAGCGCATCGACGATCCAGCCGTGCGCGTCGGGATCGTTTCCGACGTGGTAGAGCGCGACGTCGGCGCGCGGCGCACGCTTGCCCGGCCTTGCGAGGACGACGTCGACGCGTTCGCGCAGTGCCGGTAGCAGGAGCGAGGAGTAGTCGGCGATTCCCGAGCGCGACGGGGGCAGCGGTGAGTAGTAGGCGACGCGCACGGCTGCTCACCGAAGCAGTGCGTCGACGCACGTGTCCCAGGTGACGCGCTCGGCGATCGCCTGACCTGCTCTGCCGAACGCCTTTGCTTCGTCGACGTGCGCTTTGAGGTAGACGCATGCATCCGCGAGCGACGACGCGTCGGGCGCGACGACGACGCCGGTCTCGCGGTCGCGCACGACCTCGAGTGGGCCGCCGGCGTCGCTGGTCGTCACGACGGGCTTCGCGGCCAGGAACGCCTCGTACGGGACCATCCCGAAGTCCTCGTCGACGGGCGCGTAGTACACGGCCAGGCAGCGGGCGTAGAGGTCGGCGAGTGTCTCGTCGTCGACGCGGCCCGTGAACTCGATCTGCCCGTTGAGCCCGCCGGCGAGCTGCTCGAGCCGTTCCCGGTCGGGGCCTTCGCCGGCGATCACGATCCGCAGCTCCGGCCGCGACCGTGCCGCCTCGATCAGGAGGTCGATGCGCTTGGCGCGGTCGAGACGGTTGACGGAGAGGACGAACCCCTCCGGCTCGGCGGTCCGGTAGGGCAGCGACTGCGGCGGATGTGGCAGCACCTCGGCGTCGATGCCGTTGAAACGCCGCAGGCGGTCGGCGACGTTTCGTGACGTCGCGAAGACGCGGCGCGCCTCGCCGAGCGCGACCGTGTCGAGGCGCTCCACCGCGCGGCGCGCGGCGCGATCCTCGGGCGACTCCGAGAACTGGCCGAGCTCGGTGCGGTCGTAGTCGTAGGCCTGCCGGAACTGGTGCAGCACCCAGACGACCTTGTTCGGATGGCGCACGCAGTAGGCGGGGAACTTGGTCGCGATCACACGGTCGATCGCCTTCCCGTCGGATTCGGTCAGGTCGACGAGCCGCCACAGGAACGCCTGGTCGAGGACGCGCGTGCCCGGATACCACTTGAACGGGACCGTCACGAGCTCGGCGCCGTGCCCCCGGTCGCGAAGAGCGCCGACGAGGCTCTCCGCCATCAGCTCGGCACCGCCGCGCACGAACGGCACCTGCGGCGCACAGACGGCGACCCTCACGGCTGTTGTTTGAGCTCGAGCCGGCTGATCCGCTCGTCGAGGTCGTCGATCAGCTTGAGCACGGCGTCGTTGAAGGCGCGCTGGTCGGCGAACGCCGGCTCGACGTACCAGCGCATGAGGCGGCGCAGCACGGCCTTGACGGGCCCGCCCTTCCCGACGAGCGGCCGCTCCGCCGAGACCGGCCACATGCGCTCGGCCTGGTCGCGGACGCTCAGCCGGACCTGGGCCGGGGGCACGTCCGCGGCGCGCGGCCCGGCGGCGCGGACCTCCTCCTTGAGGCGGGCGAAGAGCAGCGCGACGTCGGTCGTTTCCTCCGGTTCGGCCACTTGCGGGAGTGTAAAGACCCCTGGTTACGGCGCTGTTAGAGCCTCACGGGGAGAGGAGATAGGGCCTCCCAAAACCGGACACCCCTTGTGCGTGAGCCCGGTCGCCCGCTGGGGGAACGGACCGCGCTATGCGGAGATAGAAGCCCTCGAAACCGGACACCCCCGCGGTGGCAGCCGGCGCCCGCCCGGCAGTGTGCGCGGTGCACCTCCAGCTCGGTCTCAAGCTCCCGGATCCGCCGGCGAGCCTCGCGCAACTCCTCCCGCTCAGCCGAGGTCAGCCCCGGCAGCTCGCCCTGACCGACCAGCTGCTGCCGCCACCAGCTGTAGATCGACTGGTCGCTCACCTCGAGCAGCCGCGCGACCTCCCGCACCGGCTTGCCCGCCGCCACCAGATCCAGCGCTCGCCGACGGAACTCCGCCGGATAGCCCCTCCGTCCCATGCGACCTCCTCTCGAGGCCGCCCGAGTCTAGAAACCTGACCCTACGGAACCGGGGCTACAGCATCTCGGTGCGCCGGTCCCAGTCGTCGTCGGCGTAGTAGGTCTCGTGCGGGATACGGCCCCGAAGGAGAGCGGCGAAATCCTCGAACATCCCGCGCTCGTACTCGTTCACGCGGATGGAGCACGTCGTGTGCGGTGAGTACACGTAACAGATCCCATCGACGACACCCGACTCCCGGACGATCTCGAAGACCTCCTCCGAGATGCCGGTGAAGTGAGACCCTCCGGACGTCTGGAAGTGCCGTTCAGCTTCGAACACCCTTATCTCCATGGGTGGGAGAGGGAGCCGCAGGCGCTCGACGCGAGCCTCTCTGAATGGAGATCTCACACGACCGTCAGGTGATTGCATCGACGATCCCGCGCACGACCAGGAAGACACCGACGACGGCGATCACATCCACGGCCACACGAAGCTTGTTGCGGGCCAGCCAGTCTTGCGACTCGTTCATCGCCGCCGTCGTGCGCTCGGGCGCGAATTGGTAGGCCACGATCGGGACCTCCACGAAGGTGAACATGATCACGTAGAAGACAACGATCGCAACGACCTTGACCGTGTCGCTTGCATCCAGCTCCGCAATGTCCTTGAGGGCGACGATCGGGAACGTGCCAGGCAGAATGTTGAGGAGAACCCCGGCCGCAAACGCCACCGCAGCGCCTCCTCCGACAGCCCGTTCCGCGAGCGAGGGCTTCTTTTCTCCTGCCGGGGGAGCCTCGGCCGTGGACGGCGCCGGTTGCTGTCTGTTTTCTCGTCGGTGGAGGAGGTATGCGCCGAGCAACGAGAGCAAGCCCACTGCGATATCGACTGCCGGGTCGACTGACGATCGCGAACCGCCAGAAATGGCTCCTTGCAACTCGAAGACGATCACGATCCCAATCGTCACCGTCGTCAGAAGTCCGCCGACCAGGAACCAGAACAGAATCTTCACCGGGTGCTCAAGCCGAAGCGCGACTACCACGATCACGATCAGCGTCGGCCAGAACATCGACGCGATCGCGAGCAGGAGCAGCTCAAGCCAGCTAGACACCCGTTTCGGCTCTGATCACCCCGTCGTTGACTGCTCTCGTGAGTGTCTGGTAGTCGCGTTCGTTCTGGTTTGCGTAGGACTCGGCGAAGAGGGCGACGGCGCGGTCGAAGGTGTCGGTGTTGCCGAGGTAGCTGCTGATTGCGATTGCGTCGCCGGAGCGGGCGTGTGCGCGTGCGAGTTCGGAGCCGCAGATGGTCGCGTAGATGCGGAGCAGCCTGGGGCTCATCAGCTCGACGAGTGCGGAGCCTTTGGCGTCCCAGAGTTGGCGGACGTAGAGGTCGCGTTGCACGCCGTCGACGCCGGGGGTGCGGATCCAGCCGAGCATGATGTCGCTGGCCGCCTGCGTCAGCCGCTGCCCCTCGACCACACGTTGCCCGTGATTAGCGAACTCGCTCTTGCCGACGAACGGCTCCAGCACCGACGCTTCGGCCTCCTTGAACTGGAGAAACAGCGGGTCGCCCTGGTCGCTGCCGAGCAGCAGCATGATGTAGGCACGGGTGCCGACGCTGCCGACCCCGACCACCTTGCGTGCCGCGTGCACGTAGCGGTAGCGCTCCAACAGCCGACGGCGGTCGCCGGTCAGCGTCCGCCGGTAGGAACGGATCGCGGCGCGCAGGAACTCCTCGAACTCGTGTAGCCGATCCTCTCCGGCGAGCTCCTCGATCGGCGTCACCACCGGATGGTCGGCGGCGATCCGCGGCTCACCGTCCACCATCTCCGTCAGCTTCGCGAACGCCTTCAGGCTGTCCTTCGACTGCGCCTTGGCCAGGTTCTGCTCCGCCCGCTTGCGCTCCTTCGCGCTCACCGCATGCTGCAGCTCACCGAACAGATCCTCCACATCCACGCGTGTGTACCAGAGCTCCAAGTTACCCATCCGGGCGTAGCGAGCCATCGCCTCCCGGTAGGCAGACCCGACCGCCAGATTGACCGCCTCGCGCTGCTTGTCATCGAAGCCACGATCACGACCAGCAACCGCGAAGCTCGCGGCCAGCCGCTTCACGTCCCACTCGAACGGGCCCGGATGCGTCTCGTCGAAGTCGTTGATGCTGAACACGATCCGCCGATCCGGCGCGGCGAAGCCACCGAAGTTCGACAGATGCGCATCACCACACAACTGCACCTGCAACCCCGTCCTCGGCAACCCGGAAAGATCCGATGCCATCAGGTACGCGGCACCGCGGTAGAACGTGAACGGCGACACCAACATCCGCCCGTAGCGGATCGGCACCAACTCCGGCACCCGCGACTGCGCCTGCTCCTCGAGCAGCTTCACAGGACTCGGCCGCCCCGACTGCGGCTCCCACGCCGCGTGCACGGAGCGCGGCACCGCGCCGCGCGCCGCCTTCCCTCGCGCCACCCGTTCGGCCTCGCTCAGGTGCTCCACCCGCCCCGGCTGGCTCCCCTTCTTGACCTTGCTGTCTTTCGCGCTCAAATCGGTACTCATCGAAACCTCCTTGTGCGAACCGTCTCCGGCCGTGCGTGCCGGTTCTTCTTCGAGTAAGTCAGCCACTAAGAAGTCCTCACACAATGACATTCCTCGCTCCGGGTGCGATTCGGCGGATGCGATGCAAGGACGCAGGGAGCGTCCATATGCAGGCATATGGACGCGACCGAGGACGAAGCAGCGCGCCGCCGAGCGCGTCCGGACGAGACAACTGTTCATTGTGTGAGGGCTTCTAAGAGCAGCTGAGGGAGGACGCCGTTGATTGCGCCGCGGAGTCGAGCTGCTGGCCTGCCTGCTGGACGCTGGTCACCGCGTCTGAAGCCGATGACGCGTTGGGGATGTCTTTGACGGCCGACTCGAAGCTGTTCCAGGCGCTGTCGAGGCTGCCTGTCGGCGCGTTCTGCACAGCCTGGGCGTCGCTCTGAACCTGATTCCACGCCGTCTGGACACCGTTCACATCGGTCTGCAACTCGCTCTTGGTCACCGTGCTTGCATCGAGGCTGGTCACCGTCTTGATCGACGATTCGAGCCCTTTGAGGCTTGAACACAGGCTCGACGTGGCCTCGCTCTTGGACGGCTCGTTGCGCGTCCCGAGCACACCGATCAGGATCGCCAGCCCGACGCCGGCGGCCACGAGGATCAGGATGATCCACCATGTCCTACTCATGACCGGACCTCCCCCGAGGTTGCCGCGAGCCCGTAGACCACCAGCACCCCGACGACGATCGCGGCTGCCCCGTACCACGGAGCGATGTTGATCACGGCGAAGCCTTGCACGATCACGAGAACGCCGGCGACGTAGCCGAACACGCGGCCGAAGCCGCCGCCTGCGAGGACCGACATGCCGGCGATGATCGCCGCGGCGGCGATCATGAGATCCCAGACCCCCCAAGCCCAGTTGTGGCCGCTGAAGAGTCCGTTCGTGAGGTTGTTCAGCTTGTAGCTGTTGGAGAAGTACGTGATCGCCGAGATGATCCGGAAGAACCCGATCGCGAACAGCACAACGGCCGCGAACTCCAGCCAGCCGGACTTCTGTGACTCCGCTGCTGGCGTTGACATCCTTGCCTCCCTTTGTATGCAGGCGCGTTCGCCTAGGGTGACGGCGCGGCCTGTTCCAGGTCCGCGCTCACCCATGTGATCGCTTCGTCTTTCTCGGCATTCGAGAACAGCCGTATCTCGCCAGGGATGGTCCAGCCGCCCCCTTTCACGAGCGTGCGCACGGAGCCGAGGTCCGTGACGACCGCGATTCGCTCGAACGAGAACGCATGGGACAGCCCGAACCGCCCGTCCTCCCACACTCCCCCGGCCGTGAAGCCGGTGAAGCGATCGCCCAGGACATGGATCAGCCTGATCTTCTCGTGCGCTGCGAGCGCCTCGTCGATCGTGGGAGCCACGACGGCGTAGTCGTCGGCTGTGACCTTTCCGACAGCCTCGACCCCGACGACCCCGTCAGGCAATCCGTGCATTAGTTCGATCATTGGCCTCGGCTCCGTCGGGCAGAGGCCCGGGGCGACCGGCGTAGCGTCGCCCCGGGCTCGACGAGCCTCGTCTTGTCCGGCCTCATGCCCCGACGCCGTGCGCGACGGCGTGGAGGCTCTCCTGCTCGTGCAACGCCATCTCGTCTTCGTGGGTGGTCGGCTTGGGCTTGAGGTCGAAGACGACCTTCTTGACCGTTCCCGTGAACGGGTACGGCGCCTTGTCTTCGTAGGCCAGGTCGACGACGAGGCCGTTGTCACGGCTCACGTCCATGCCCGCGTACGACGTCAGCATCATCGGCGCGGTCTTCTCGACGCGCCCTTCGCCGATCTGCTCGCCGTTGGCCCAGAGGGTGACGTTCCCGCCGGAACCGGGCTTCGGCTCGTCGGCCTCGAAGAGCATCTTCACGCTGACATCGCCAGCCGGAAGTGGTTTGGTCGACGTCTGCCTGTAGCTCTCGACTCCGAGGAACGAGTAGGTGTGGTTGAGCTTGCCCTGCTCATCCACCCAGAGACCGAAGCCGCCGATGAAGTCGGCGTTGGCGAGGATCACGCCCTCTGCGCCGCCGTCCGGGATCTCGAGCTCCGCCTCGATCGCGTACGACCGCCCGGCGATCCGGGGTACAAGCCCCTTCTGGATGTTCTGGACGTCGCCCGCGAACGTGTAGCGGGTCACCGTCGGCAGCGGTGGGAGGATGCCGAAGAACACGCAGATGGAGCCGAGTAGCGGTAGCGCGCGGTTGCGCTCCGCTTCCTTCCAGAACAGCTCCTTCAGCTCGGCGAGCTTCTTCGGGTTCTGCGCCGCGAGGTCGTTGGCCTGCGTGAAATCGTCGGGCAGGTAGTACAGCTCCCACGTGTCCTGCTCGGGGTCCCATTTCCCTGGAGCGAACGGGGCGAGTGCTGCGGGCGAGAACTCCCACGGGGCCTTGTCGAGGCGCGCGCACGCCCACCAGCCGTCCTTGTAGATCGCCCGGGAGCCGATCACCTCGAAGTACTGCACGGTGTGCCGCTCTGCGGCGTTCGGGTCGTCGAAGGTGTAGAGGAAGCTCGTGCCGTCCATCGGCTCCTGCTCGATCCCGTCGACCACCTTCGCCTCCGGGATGCCGGCCGCCTCGAGGATGGTCGGCCCGATGTCGATGCAGTGCGTGAACTGCGAGCGCAAGTCGCCGCCTGCCTTGATCTTGCCGGGCCAGGCGACGACCATCGGGTTGCGCGTGCCGCCCAAGTGGCTGGCCATCTGCTTGCCCCACTGGAACGGCGTGTTGCCGGCCCACGCCCAGGCGGCGGCGATGTGCGGGGCGGTGTGGTCGTTGCCCCAGGCGTCGATGCCGCCGTACTTGTCGATCAGCTCGAGCTGCTGCTTGGGCTCGATGTCGACGCCGTTCAGGAACGTCATCTCGTTGAACGAGCCAGTCGTCGTGCCCTCGAGGCTGGCGCCGTTGTCGCCCCAGATGTAGAGGATCAGCGTGTTGTCGAGGTCACCCATCCCCTCGACGGCGTCGAGCAGCCGACCGACGTTCCAGTCGGCGTTGTCCATGAAGCCGGCGTAGACCTCCATCTGGCGCGTGTAGAGCTTCCTCGAAGCGTCATCGAGCGAGTCCCAGGCGTCGAAGAGATCGGGCCGCTCGGTCAGCACCGCGTCCTGCGGGATCACACCGAGCTTCTTCTGCCGCTCGAAGACCTCCTCGCGGAGCTTGTCCCAGCCCTGGTCGAACTTGCCCTTGTACTTGTCGGCCCACTCCTTCGCCACGTGGTGCGGCGCGTGGGCGCAGCCGGTCGAGTAGTAGAGGAACCACGGCTTCTCGGGATCCTGCGCCCGGACGGCGTGCAGCCACTCGACCGACTTGTCCGTGAGGTCGTCCGGGAAGTAGTACGACTTCCCGTCCGAGCCCTCGGGCACGCCGATGTTCGTGCTGTCCTGCGTGATCAGCGGATCCCACTGGCCCGCTGCCCCGCTCAGGAAGCCCCAGTAGTGGCTGAAGCCCCACGACTGCGGCCAGTGGTCGAACGGTCCCGCGGCACCCTGCTCGCGGTCCGGGGTCATGTGCCACTTCCCGAACCCGCCGGTGACATAGCCGTTCTCCTTCAGCAGCTTCGGGAACGGCGCGCAGCTGCGCGGCACGGCACCGGTGTAACCCGGGAACGGACCGGGGAACTCCGCGACCGAGCCCATCCCGACGCGATGCTGGTTGCGTCCAGTGAGCGTAGCCGCCCTCGTCGGCGAGCAGAGCGCGACCACGTGGAACCGGTTGTAGGTGAGGCCCATCTTCCCGACCCGGGTCAGGTTCGGAGTGGCGACCGGCCCCCCGAACGTGTCGGGCTGCCCGAAGCCGGCGTCGTCAATCAGGATGAGGAGGACGTTCGGGGCATCCTGAGGCGCCTTCGGGCCGGGAATGATCGTCCAATCGGCGACCGACTGGTCAATGGTCCTCCCGATCGTGCCGCCGAAGTTCTTGTCGGGGATCGGCAGCACCGTCCGGTCGGGCACGAATTTGCCCATCGCCTCCGCGAGCCCATCTTTGAGCGCCTTCACGCCCTTCTTGTCCGTCTGCACAACCGACTTGGCGAGCGCGCCCGGCAGCGCCTGCTCAACCGCGAGTCGCTGCGAATCGTCAAACGTGGCAATGATCCCGGCCGTCCCCGGCGGCAGGTTCTCGCCGATCTTGTCGTGCATCTCCGTCTCGAGCCGCTTATCGACGAACTTCCCAATCAAGCCGCCCGCGGCAGCACCCGCAGCAGTGACCGCAAGCAGTGGCGGCGCCGCCAGACCAACGAGGAACCCCACGCCACCCCCCCACTCGACGCCCTTACGACCGCGATGATCCGCCGTCTGCCCCACCGTCACGGTCCCGTCCTTCGCGTGCGTGATCAGGATCGCGGCCTCCATCACGACCTTCTTGTCCTCGACGAGCTTCGCCAGCGCGTCGAAATCCTTCATCGCCCCGTCGATGTCCGGATAGCCACCCACGAGGACGTCGGTCGATGTCTCGGCCATCATCTTTCTCCTTTCAGTGCGTTGCGGTCCAAGCTCCATCAATCACCGGCGATCTCGCTCGCGCCTCCTGCCACTGTCTTTCGCTCCCACGAAGTAACGGGCGCGAACTTGCCACCGCCGACGTTCCCAGCCCTACCCGGCTCTTACATCCGTGCCAAGCCCGATCGCCTTGCGCACCACTACGCACGCGTCGGGAGGCGGCGGGAGACTGCCACCGGCTGCCATGAGCGACCCAGTCGATCTTCAGCGAGGGAGTCGCCGCTCATCCCGAGCTGACTTGACCGCGATGCCCGTCGATCAACGCCGCCCACCCCGGGCGTGCCCGGGCGAGGTCGTAATCGCGACAGGTCAGCCAATCGGCCTGATAGCAGGTCTCACTCGCGCACTCACAGAAGAACGCGATCCTCTCCGCCTCGCTCCAACGTGGCACCACCCGGTCTCCGCGCAACTCCTCGTTCACCCGGCGCTTCAGTTCCACGGGCGTCTCGATCGCTGCAGCCGTCTCGATCATGACTCACACCGCATGGTCACTCCACGGATTCGAGCCCACGGCCCGCGGCGCGAGCAGACGCCACTCCAACCGCCGACACATCGGACAGAACGACGGGAGCGACTTCGCGACGCGAATGCCGTAGCCGCAATTCACACAGACAAGATCGCGGCGAACGGAAACCCGCTCCACGTCGACTCGCACGCTGAACAACCCCGGACCCGGCCGCTCACTGCGAACCATCGCTAACTTCCGCACTTGTCCTCCCACGGGCTTAGATGCTTCTGCCGACCACGACTCTTGAAGTCGGCCGAACTGCTGCTCCAACCCACCGTGCTCGGGGCGGACGTTTCGCGAAGCCGTTTTCTAGGCCCCGCACAACGCACCGCCGCGCCCCATCGTTGAGATGCGGCACCCGGAACCCTACACCCAAACCCGCCTCGCAGAACCGCCGCGTAGAGGGCGTGCGGCGATCCGGACGCCGACCGTTGTCACTGGGCCGCGTGGCACACGCTTCAAACTGCGTGGTCGCGGCCACGCCCCCGACCAAACGCTTCGTTGGCCATGTCTCGGCCTCGGTGCACGCGGGGCAGTTGGGCAAGGTGTGGGAGCCCCCATCGGAGCTCCCACGCGCAAACACATCTTGTCGATCGGGTTGCGTCTAGCGGCGCCGGGCGGTGCGCCGGGAGGTGCGCCGTGCGACTCTGCGTGCTCCGAACATTGTCGTCCTCCTTCGCGGTTTGGTTATGCCGGCTGCGGGGTCTTCTCGATCGCCTGGTGTTGCTTGGCCTCTTCAGCCGTAATCAGGCCGATCTCGACCAGGTCGAGCGGGCTGATGAAGCCGTCGCTGATCCGGAAGCCACCCACCTTCGCGATCGCGTCGCGCAGCGGAACGGCCCAGTGGTGCTCGAGCAGGATCAACGCTGCCGCTGAGTCGTTCGGGATCTCCTCGAGCACATCCCAGGCCTCCTCGTCGGAGAACAGGTGGATGCCGGCGGCCGCGGCCTCTGCGCCCACCTCAGCCCCCTTCTCGAAGCCCTCCTCACCCTCGATGCCGAGGCCGATCAACGCCGCAACCTTGCTGCCCAATTCGACTGCTTCTTCCTTGCTGAGGTTGCTGAGGTGCATCACCTCAATCTCGCCCTCGGCGTCCTTGTACACCGCGAGCGAGTCGATCACTCGCACCATGTCGCTCTTGCGGAGCTTCTCCAGCTCCTCGATCACCTCGCCATGAAAATCGGGATGGGTGAAGCCCAACACGATCAGCTGTACTGGTCCGATCGCCATCTCTTCCTCCTTCGGGTTGTTCAAGTCTCGTGGTCCCCGACGCGTTCTCGTGGCCTCGGGACGAGGGTGTTGTCGGATGCAGCGCGGGTAACCGCCTTCACGTCCGGCCCGAAGGCAACACTGCCCCGGAAAGCGCAGGGCCGCTTCGGTAGAAGCTACGGCCCTGCGGTTACGCGAGCAGCGCGCGGGTCGTCTAAGGCGTTCTAGGCGTGTGCTTGCCCGCGCAACTGTTTGGCCGCATGCTCCCGCAGGCGCGTCGACTCGCAGGCTCCAGGGCCCGCCCGGTGCCCACGGGTTGGCGGCAGATGACACCAAGCGGCTCCGATTGCCGCCGAGGCTGGGCCGTTCACGTTCACAGGAACGCTGCACAGCGTCACGCTCGACGTCAGCGGCGAGCTCATCCACGACCCCGAAGCAGAACTCCGCGCCCACCTCGCGCGCCAATGACGCAGTACCCGACCCGAACAGACGGGTGCGTCGGTAGATCTCCGCAATCCGGTAAGCGCTCGCCACGATTCGCCGTTGTCGGGAAGGGCTGGAGACTGTTCCGTAGAGGGCAGCGACTGTAGCGCTGCCGGCCCGTCAAGGAGGCCTGTGATGTTGGGTGCTGCGATGTTGGTTGCTGCGAATGGTGTGTGGTTGTGGACGACGATCGCCATCGTCGTCTGGGTGCTGATCGCCTTCTGGCCGGCGCGGGTGGCGGCCCGCAAGGGCCATAGCTTCTTCGGCTACTTCCTGTTCAGCCTCGTCTTCTTCCCCTTGGCTCTGCTCGTCGCCTACATGGTGTCTGACCGGACGAAGGGCGTCGGCGGGGCTGCAACGGCCTGACAGAGGACGAAGTGCAGACCGGTTCCCTACGTGAGGAGGAGTGTGTGATGGAAACGACACCAACGGTTCAGCCGAGGGTGGACGAGACGGCCGATGTGGATGCGCTCGGCCCAGTTGACTGGATCGTGGTCGAGTTCCCGGGCAGCAAGTTCAACGGTGAGATCGTCCCGGTCTTGATCGATCTCGTGGAGCGTGACCTGGTTCGCATCCTCGACCTGCTCGTGCTCAAGAAGGACGAGAGCGGCGAGCTGGAGGCATTCGAGTTGTCCGATCTCGACGAGAGCGAGATCGGCCAGCTCCGAGATGACGAGAAGCAGCTCGCGATGCTGCTCAGCGAGGACGACGTCGCGAAGGTGGCGGCGGCGATCGAACCGGGAAGCTCCGCCGCCGTGCTCGTGTGGGAGAACAAGTGGGCGGCACCCTTCGGGACCGCCGTCCGCCGCGCCGGCGGCCAGCTGGTCGCAAGCGGCCGCATCCCCGTGCAGGCGATCCTGGCCGCACTCGAAGCCGCCGCAGAGTCGGAAGGAGTCTGAGATGCCACTTGCACGCAGGCGTATCGGAGGCCCAGGCGTCATCGGCCCGGCCCCTGTCGCTCGAGCGGCGGGAACCGTGGCCACCGTCGCCGTCGTCTCCCACGGCGTCAACCGGCGACAAGATCGCCGCGACGACCGCCGCGACCGCCGCTGACCGCGGGCGACGCCGCACAGACCGCAGTGCCTGCGAAGTGGGGGGTCCGCTGTCACGGTGGACTTCCCACTTCGAGCTCGCAGCGCAAGCGGTTCGCCGCGTGGCCTTCGCAGGAGCGGTAGTTCGACTGACGCTCGGATTGGCGACGGTGCGAGGCTCGAGCAACGCTGTCGCGGTCGTCCATATGACGGTTGAAGGCCTGCGAGTCAGCAGTCAGCCGCTCGGGCCCGCGCCGCATTCGCAACGCGAACCCCGCCGGGTCGACGAACCGGTGCTCCGAGCCGTGGGGGCGATTTCAAAGGCCGATGTCCGCGATTGGCGGCGTTCCGCTAGGAACGAGGGCCAGAGACTCGGCGGCCCCCGCGTGGGCGGGGGCCGCCGAGATCGAGGTTGCTAGCCGGAGCGGGCGAAGTAGGCGTCTTCCCCGGACCCGGAGCGTCCGCCGAAGTCGACGGTGTTGCGCATGTCGGTCCAGTAGGCGACGACGCCGCCGGCGGGCACGCTTGCGATGTTGCTGTAGTCGCCGAGGAACTGCGTCGGATTCGGGAAGTCGGGGTTGACGCTCACGCCGGAGAACCACCGGTCGCCCATGGTGGGATCGGAGAGGGTCGTCGTCAGCTGCGTCTCTGCGAAGCTGAGGCTGCCGGGAGACGTCTCCGTGGCGAGCGTATAGCCGTAGCGATGGTTGGCCGAATCGTACGACCGGTCGAAGAAGCCGATCCGAAGCGCACCGCTCGAGTCATAAGCGCCCCAGGGCATGAACTGGTCACCGGCGAGTGCCAGCGCGACCGGCGAGGACCAGGTCTGCCCTCCGTCGTAGGACTGGCTGACGACCACATCAGAGTTCGTCGGTGCCGCGTATGGATCCGGGTTCGCAGGCAGCGTGCTGTTGCGCATGTCCGACCAGACGACCGCGAGATGGCCGGCGGTGGTCGGGTCGGCCGTGATGTTGCCCAGCGACCAGGTGCGGAACTGGCTGTCCTGGTAGGTCTGCCGCCCGACGATGTCGAACGGATACGCCTCGAGCCCGTCGACGAGGTCGGCGACCTTGAACGGGCCTGCGATCCGCTGCCCTGTCGCCGGGTCGACCTGAACGACCAAGTACTGGTCGTCGCCAGTTGTGTTGTCGCGCGTGCTCTCGAACGCGACGAAGACGTGCCCCGCCTTGTCGACGACCGGAACGGAGCCCTGATCCTGGTCGCAGGTCGTCGGACTCGACAGCCCGACACAGAACGGGGCCGAGCCGGAGATCTGCACCGGCCTCGTCCAGGTATTGCCGCCGTCGTGCGTCACCGAGTCATAGAGCGGCGATCCGGCGTAGGCGCCGTGCGGGCCCTGGATGAAGTTCGTCCAGGTGACGATCGCGTTTCCGTTACCCCAGGCGGCGATGTACTCCTTGTCGAGCGACGCCTTGCTCACGCTACCGAGGCTGCCGACGCCCTGGCCGACCCGGCTCGGCACGGTCCACGTCTTGCCACCGTCGGTCGAGTGCGAGACCAGCACATCTGCATTCGTCTCGCCCGGCGACTTCCCCTGCGAGAACAGGAAGCCGAGCGTCGAGTAGTAGGCGTTGCCGGCGGCGTCGAACGCCACTGCCGGGTCGCCCGTCGCGTTGTAGCTGCGGAACGGCACGGCGTACTCCGACCAGGTCTTTCCGCCGTCGAACGTCACGTGCGCCCGCGAGAGCACGGTCTCTTTCACGATCCCGCCGTTCGTGGCGGTCAGCTGGTAGTCGTTCGCCCCGCCGATCATGTTCGAGGCGTCCGTCGGGTTGACGGCGATCGACGTTTCGTTGTGCGGCGCCTGCGGCGTCTCACAGTCGGTGTTCACGTTCGCGGCCGTCGACGTCGCTGTGGTGCAGATCAGGCCAGAGATGTTCTTCATCTGGCCAAGCGACGCGTAACCGCCGTCGCCCGAATTAGCCGCCGGTGCGCTTCGCAGGCTGTAGTCCTGCTGCGTGACTGCCCGCGGCAAGCCGTCGTCGGCGACAGCGATGACCGACGTCACAAACACAGCCGCTAGACCGGCGAGCACCAGCACCGTCATCCGCCTGCCGCGTCCAAAGAACCTCTTCGTCATCTGATCCCTCCCCATGGACGATCTCAGGTCGCGGGAAGTATGCAAAAAGGGATGCGCTCGGAGTCGCAGACTCGTTGCCGGCCGTCGCGAGTAGCCCCCGCCTGCTCGCCGCCGCCGCTGACGCGCGACTCGAGTCCACCAGCCGCTCGCTCAGTTACGCGAGGCGCTCGGCCAGAGCAGCCTCGACGTTCGCCGCCTGCGACTGCGCGAGGTCGTTCGCCGCGGGGCGTGGGAGCTCGACGGCGAGACCAGCCGCTCGCGCGTCCTCGCGCGTTGCCCCGGGCGCGACCGCGTCGTGGAGCTCCCAGAGGTAGGCGAGGTCGGCCTCGGCGATCGAGAGCGCGTCGGCGGCGGTCAGCTCCGGCCCGTGCCCGGGAACGATGCGTCCCGGCGGATCGTGGCGCAGCAGGTCGATCAGCGCCGCGAGCGTTCCACGGTAGGCGGCGGTCGACGTCACGAAAGGGAACTCGATGGTGGAGAGGTGATCGCCGACGGCGAGCAGGTCGAGCTCGCGGCAGCGGAACGCGGTTCCGTCCGGCGTGTGGCCCGGCAGGGCGAGGGTCTCGAGCAGGAACGGCCCGGCCTGAACGGCGGCCCCGGCTGGAAAGGCCCGGTCGACGCGCGGCTCGCCGGCGATCTCGACCCCGTTCGCCGCGGCCCGCTCGGCCGTCGTCGCCTCCCCGGCGCGGGCGAGAAGCCGCGCCGCGGTCGCCTCGCTCATCGTCGCGGCGGCGGCCGGGAACGCGGCGATGCCGCAGACGTGGTCCCAGTCGGCGTGCGTGACGAGCACGTGCGTGACGTCGACGCCGAGCTCGCCGGCGCGCGCGGCGATGCGCGCCACCTCGTCCGCGGAAATCGCGGGATCGACGAGCACCGCATCGGTTCCGTCGGACAGCAGCAGCGACGAGGTCTCCCAGAGCGCGCTCTCGAACCGCTCGACGATCATCGCCGCAGGTTAGGCGACTCAAAAGACCAAGGCGTACGGCTTGAGGTTCTCCCGGCTGATTCGCCCGTTGTGGACGGTGACGGCGAACGTCTTGCCGGCGCTGCTTTGCTCGGTGAACCGGAGTGTCGTCGGATCGACGACCGTGATGCTGATCGGGTCGCGTGCGAGGCCTTTGCGGTAGGCGGCGAGGATGTCGCGCTTTGCCTGCGCTGCCGGCTCCTTGCGAAGCTGCTGCACGCGGCGCGAGCGGACGAACAGGGCGAGGTCGCGTGCTGCCTGCCGGTCGGCGAGGTAGCGGCGACCGGTCGCGGTGAGCGGAATCTCGACCGCAGCGCGGTTGTGGAGACGGTCGGGCCAGGTGCGGCCGATCGATGCCTGTACCTCGCAGAAGTCGACGGGAGTGCCGACGCCGTAAAGGTCGAAGCCGACCTTGGATGCGAGTCGTCCTTCCTGTCCGAGCCCGCGTTCGGTGAGGATTCCGAATTCGCGGGTGATGCGGGAACAGCTGTAGCCGACGCTACGGCCGGCGAGCTCGCGCAGGATCGGCGTCTCACCGACCTGGGTGAACTGGACGGCTCCGTTGCGGCCGACTACGACCTGGAAGCCGTCCGCCGAACCCTGTTGTGTCGGAGCCGAAGGCGGGGCGGGTGTGTGTGTCGGAAGGACCCGCTGTTGCGGCGTGCCGATGTGCGGCGGAGGATGGGGCGCGGGCGTGCTGCGCGACTGCGTCGAATAGGGGAAGAGTTGTCGGCCGAGCTTTCTTCCGTCGGCTGCGTAGAGCGTCAACGAAAGGAGCCGGCGCGGCTTGCTCCAGTGCCCGGCGGGGATGTCGTAGCTGAAGAAGCCCGCTGCGATCGGCGCCGACACCCAGACGAAGGGGACGTCGGCGCTCGTTCCGTCCGCGTAGCGAGCCGTGATCCTGGCGGCGGCCGGCGCGGTGATGTCCCCGCCGACCCGGGTGGCGATGGACGCGCTCACACCACGGCGGGGCGAGCCTCCCAGCCAGGTGACGCCGAACTGCCCCTTGGCGCCGATCGCCCGCGCGCCGCGGCTCTGGCGACAGCCCCCGAAGGACTTCTCGAACACGTAGCAGTAGCCGCCCGCCGTGGTCGGTGCGACCCAGAGCGTCCGAGGGTGCCCGCCGATCGAGAACGTCGCGACGGCCCGTGCTCGCGCCGCCTGAACCTGCGGCGACAGTCCGGGCGGTGCGCCGATCGGGAGGTCGAGGAACTCCTTCTTGACCACGTTCGGGGCCGACTCGCTGTTCGCGAACGACACGTTCTTGCGACCGAGCAGATGAAGCAGGTACCCCTGGACTCCGAACGCAGGGGTGGCAAGGAGGGCAAGCACGACGAGGACGGCCGCGAGCACGAGTGTCCGGCGCGGATGCCGCTGCAGCACCGACAGGCGCTGTGCCTGTCCTTGCTCCGATCGGACGAGGACGTCCTCCCAGTCGAACGGCTCCTCGGCGAAGGACGGCACGAGCTCATCGAGCGTCTGGTCGAGCGGGTCGGTCACTGCCTCACCTCGCTCTCGAGTGCCGCGCGAAGCTTGCGACGCGCGTGGTTGAGCGTCGCGGCGACGGTGCCGGGCCGAACCCCGAGCACCTGAGCGGCCTCGTCCTGTCCGAGGCCGGCGTAGTAGCGGAGGAAGACGACCTGTCGCTCCCGCTCGGGAAGCGCGGCGATCGCCGCGCGCAGCTCGGGCCACTCGCTCGCGTGCCCGTTCGACTGCTGCTCCGGCGGATCCCCACCACCCAGACGCGCACGCCGGCGCTGCTCCTGGCGGCAGGTGTTCAACATCGTCTGCCACAGCCACCCGTCCAGGCTTCCCTCGCCCCGGAACGAGCGCCGCTCCCGAAGCGCCGCCGCGAACGTCTCTTGAACGGCGTCGCGCGCCCGCTCGGTGTCTGCCAACAACGCGTACCCCAGTCGGAGAAAGCTCGCGTAGCGTCGACGGTAGACCTCCTCGATCGCAGCTTCGGTCGCTCCAACGCCGGCGGCCACAGCTAGATGATGCGCGAGCGGGGCGGATTGTTTAGTGCGTCGTCGGAGCGCGCTGGCAGGCTCTCTGCGCCGCCTGGAAGACCGGCGACCTCGGGTCGATCCCGTTTCTGCGGCTGAAGCCCTGGCTCACCGCTCCGCCCGGCCCGAATTTCGGGTCGGGGTAGCCCGTCACGCCGTGCGAGCGCATGCACGCCGCGAACGCAAGCGTCCGTGCCTTCATGCGCTGCTGTTGCGCCGAGCTCGGCGCCTTCCCGGCGGGCAACAGGTGCTGACACTCAGCCTCTGCTCTCCGGAACACGGGCGAGCTCGGATCGAGCGATCTCGAGACCGTGACCGTGACCGTCCCGTGAGCGTCCGGGTCGGGGAAGCCCGGCACCCCGTGCGAGCGCATGCAGGCGGTGAACTTGACACCGGCCGCCGAGCCCACCGTGATCGACATGCTCGCCCCGATTCCCGCGCCGCCCGGTGGCAACACGAACGCACCCGCGCGGCTGCTCGGGGTTCCACCCGTGCTCGATGTCGTCGTTCGGAGGCTTGCGACGGCCGGTGACTTCGAGCCGCCGCATCCCGAAGCGAGCACGGCAAGGCCCGCAAGAACGCCGACGAAAGACGAGCGACGAGCTCTCGCACCGGACATCGGCGTCCAGCGAAGCACGCCACTCTAAAGCGAATCTAAGGTCTGGTCGGATGCGCGAGCTGTTCCACGTCCGCCCGGCAACCGATGCGGATCGACTGCCGCTGGCGACTCTCATGGCCGCCGTCGCCGAGGAGCGGGACGGAATCGCGACCGAGCCGCCGGTCGACATCGCGGCGCGGGCAGCGAGCTTCGACCTCCGCGGCTCGTTCGTCGCCGAGGCGGAGAGGGAGATCGTCGGCTCGCTCCACGTCATGGTGAGCAGCCACGGCTTCGGCGAGGTCGGGATGGCGGTCGCGCGCGCCTGGCGAGGGCGCGGCGTCGGCACCGCCCTGATGAAGGCAGCGATCGAGTGGGCGCGCGAACAACGCCTGCACAAGCTCAGCCTGAGCGTCTTCCCTCACAACGCCGCGGCGATCGCGCTCTATCGGAGGTGCGGATTCGTGGAAGAGGGACGCCGCATCAAGCAGTACCGGCGGGCGAACGGCGAGGTGTGGGACGCGATCGACATGGGGCTCCTGCTCTGACGCAGTGCCGGCCGCCTGCGCCGCCGGTGCCTGGAGTCACACTGCCATCTGGCTCGCAACCGTCCGCGCGCTCCCGAGCACCGCAGCTCCTGCACAGGCGACCACCAGCCCGAGCCCGAACACGACCGGGTGCGGCGGCGAGCCGCCCTCCGCCAGCAGCGGCGCGAGCGCAGCGGGCAGCGCCATCTCGATCCCGAACACGACCGGAATCGAGCGCGTCGCCGGCCAGGCCTGCAAGGCTGTCATCTCGGCCAGGAGCGTCGCCCCGCTCGCGACGCCGACGCCGAGGCCCCAGGCGATCGCCACCAGCCAGCGATGGCCGGAGAGCGCCGAGACGACGAGCGCCGTCGCAAGGCCGACCCACGCCCAGCCGAGCCCGGAGACGATGCTCGTCTCGAGACCGCCGGCAAGCCCGACCAGGCGAAGGGCATAGGGCGCCAGAGCGGTCAGCACGATCGCGATCCCGACCGCCCACGAGCCCCACACGGTGAACGACGTCGCCTCCGTGGGGCCCGCCCATGCGAGCGCCGCAATCGCAATTGCGATCGCCGCGGAGCCGCCGATCTCCCTGGCGCCGACGCGCTCCTTCAGCAGACGTGACCCGAGCACGAGCAGGACGACCAGCCCGAGCCCGAGAGCGGGCTGGACGAGCGCGACCGAGGCGAGCGCCAGCGCACCCGCCTGCAGCACCCAGCCGACGACGCTCGAGCCGGTCCCCGCCAGCCACAGCGGCCTCCGTACGAGACGCACCAGCAACGACGTCCTCAGCGCGGACTCGGGCGGCGCGCGCCTCGCCTCCAGCGCTTGCAGCGCCGACGCTCCCGCGTACAGCGACGACGACAGCATGGCCAGCAGGACCGCAGCGAGCTCGCGCACGGGCGGAGACTACGATCGATCGATGACGGACGTGGGCATTGCTCTCCTGACGCTCGTGCCGGGAGAGCTCGGCGGCAGTGAGTCCTACGTCCGCGGGCTGACGACCGCCCTCGCCGAGGTCGGCGAGCTCGGCTACCGCGTTCTGCTGCCCCCGGCCGCACAGGACTTCGACACGACACTGGAACGCGACATCGCAGTCGAGTACCGCCGCGCCCACACAGTCGGCCAGCGGATCGTTGCGATGTCCGCAGCCGCGGTGCGGCCCGGGCCGCTCCGTGCGCGGCTGGCCGACGTGCGCGTGGTGCACTACCCGCTCACGCTTCGCCTCCCGACCGCGCCGCAGTCGTGCGTGGTGACGCTCCACGACGTCCAGCACCTCGACCTCCCACAGCTCTTCCCGCGAACGGAGCGCTGGTTCCGCGACGTCGCCTGGCACCGCTCGATCCGCGGCGCCGACCGGGTGATCGTGGTCAGCGAGTTCGTCCGCGAGCGCGCGATCGCGAAGCTCGGGCTCGACCCGGCGCGCATCCGCGTCGTTCCGCTCGGCGTCGACCACTCGCGTCTACGCCCCGGAGGCATACGAGAGCCGTTTCTGTACTACCCGGCGCACCGCTGGCCGCACAAGAACCACGAACGCCTCTTCGAAGCCTTCGCGATGCTGCGCCGCGAGCGGCCGGAGCTCCGGCTCGTGCTCACCGGAGGCGGGTCGTTCGCAGCGACCCCGGACGGCGTCCACGCACGGGGACGCGTTCCGTGGGACGAGGTCGTGCGGCTGTTGCAGACCGCCTCGGCGCTCGTCTTCCCGTCGCTCTACGAAGGCTTCGGGCTCCCTCCGCTCGAGGCGATGGCCTGCGGCTGCCCGGTCGCGTGCTCCGACGCGGCCGCGCTGCCCGAGGTCGTCGGGGACGCGGCCCGGCTGTTCGATCCGTACGACCCGTCGGCGATCGCCGAGGCCGTGCGCGAGGTGCTCGAGGCGCCCGAGACCTGGGTCGAGCGCGGCCGCTCACGCGCCGCGGCGTTCTCGTGGGCCTCGACCGCACGTGCGACCGAGCGCGTGTACCGCGAGCTCTTGCCCTGAGCGAGCAGCGCGCGAACCGCGTCGGCGTCCACGCTGTGGGCGTCGCGCATCCACGGCTGCAGCCCGCACCGAAAGACCGCGAACGCGAACAGGTTCGCCTGTCGGGGGAACAGCCGTGTGACGGCTCGTAAGGGGAGCGCCGCGCGTCGCCACGCGCTCCGCCCGGACGCGTCGAGTACGGAGACCGGCAGCTCGAACTCCCGGAACCAGATGAACCGGTGACGCACGCCCGGCGCGGCCGAGGAGATCGTCTTCACCACCTCGCGCTCCGTCCAGCGGTAGACGTAGTTCGGCGTCGAGGTGTTGCGCACCCCGCCCGACCTGAACTCGTTCGCCGCCACCGCGGTCAGCTCGTACTCGTCGACCACGCCGATCCGCTGCGCCGCGCGCATCAACAGCGAGTCGCGCGCTTCCAGCGCCAGCAGGCCGAGCCGTCCGACCCGGTACAGCTCCAGCAGGGCGCGGTGCGGCGAGGCGCAGTGATGGAGCCCGGCCGAGATGATCGCGAAGTCGAACTCGTCGTCGTCGTAGGTGAGCGACTCGGCGTCCTGAAGCTCCTCTCCGGGTTGTGGATCGAGGTTCGTGATCGTGATGTCGGTGAATCCACTCTCCTCGAGCGCCGTGCGGTCGAGCGCGCCGCCGGCGACGACGAGCACCCTGGACGACCGCGCCAGCCGACCCTCGTCGACGAGCGACGCGAGCACGCGCCGGTAGAAGCCCTCCCGTTCGTTCACGATCGTCTGCCCATCTTCCCACGGCGGTAGTCGCGCCAGCCGGCGATCACCGCCGACGCCCCTGCCTGCCGGTCGGCCGAGCGTGCGGCCGCGGCCAGGTGCGATCCCACGACGACTCCCCGGCGCAGCCCGCGGGCGACCGGTGGCAGCGGGCGCTGCCGCTCGACCACCGCGAGCACGTTCCGCGTGTCGTAGTAGAGGCTGGTCGGGGAGCCGAGGCCGCCGGTCGACGCCGAGCCGACGTGCCACACCCGTGCCTTCGGCACGAACACGACTCCGAACCCGGCCGCGCGGATCCGCAGACACCAGTCGGCGTCCTCGGCGTACGCGAACAGCCCCTCGTCGAGCAGCCCGGCGGCGGCGATCGCCGAACGCGAGACCGCCATCGCGGCGCCGGTGGCGCGATCGACGTCACGGAGCGTGTCGAAGCTCCCGTCGTCCTTGCGCCCGAAACCCTGCTGGCGTCCCCACCACCCGAGGACGAGATGCACCGACCCACCCGCGTACATCAGCACGTCGCGGGGCTCGGAGAAGAGCACCTTGCAGGCGAGAACGCCGGCGTCGGGACGCGCTCGTGCGGCGTCGGCAAGCGCCGCCCCAAGCCCGTCGTCGGCGACCGCGTCGTTGTTGAGCAGGAGCACCCAGTCGGCGCCGCGATCGAGCGCGCGGCGGATGCCGACGTTGTGACCGCCGCTGAAGCCGAGGTTGAGCCCCGTGCGGATCAACTCGACCTCCGGGAACCGCGCTTCGATCAGCGCGTCCGATCCGTCGGTCGAGCCGTTGTCGACACAGATCACATCGAGACCCGAGAGCGACGCGAGGGCTGCGGGGGTGTCCTCGCCTCCGTTCCAGTTGACGACGACGGCGGCGAGCTTCACGCAGGCTCGGGAAGCTTGACGAAGTGCGCGATCGAGCCGGCGCCGTCCAGCCGGCGCCATTCGGGGTCGCCGGACACCTCCGTCACGAGCCGGGCGACGCCCGGATAGAAGTTGCCGTAGCCGCCGGAGTCGACGGCGTCGTGGAAGAGCAGGCGCCCACCCGGCCGGACGAACGCGCGCCAGCGCTGGAAGTCGGCGCGCGCGCCCTCGTACGTGTGATCGCCGTCGATGAACAGCAGCTCGAGCGGAGCCGGCGGCGGGTCGACGGTGCGCGAGTCGCCGACGATCAGGTGCACCTTCTCGTCGACGCCGTAACGCCGCAGCGCGTCGGTGAGCTCGGCGTCGAGCAGCTCGCCGGGCATGTCCGGCCGGAGCGCGATGTGAAGGTCGTACGACCAGAGCTCGATCACCGTCGGGAAGCGCGTTCGCCAAGATGAACGTGCTGCCGCCCTTGAAGCGCCCGATCTCGGCCACCGGCCCGGTCGTCATGTCTCGCGCGAGCCGATACAGCAGCGCCGCCTCGTCGATCTGGAGCGACGCGACGCCGTGGTTCAGCTGGTTCGACGAGAACAGGAACGCCACGTCCTCGAACCCACGGACGTCGGGGGGCCAGTGCTCGACCTGTGCGAAACGCATCGTGAGCCGTGTCGCCGCATGACCGCCGCATGGATCAGGTTCTTGCCGAGCGACGTGCGGCCGACCCGCCGAACCAGCTCCTCGACGCGGCTCGCCGACATGCATCGCGGACGCTACTGCAACGACCTCAGGTACGCCCACGCGTGCCTGAGCCCCGGTGGACGCAGCGTGCCGAGCGCGACCGTGTAGAGCACGAGGCCGGTGACCGCCGCCGCCACGGGCCCGAGCAGCGCGGCCGGCACCCCGAACGTGGCGGCCGCCAGCGCGCCGACGGCGACGGCGGCGACGAGGAGGCCGCGCAACGCGCGCTCGGCGGCGTGCAGCGAGGCGAGCAGGACGAGCAGCACGATGCCGGTCGTCACGGCGAGGCTCGCCGCCACCCCCGCGAGCCCGAAGGCCGACCGCCCGACCCAGGCAGCGGCGACCTCGACGAGCAGCGCCGCGAGTGCGAGCGCCGGCAGCCACCGCCCGCGGCCGCGGACGAAGACGAGCGGATAGGCGACCGTGACGGCGACCGACGTCACCATCCAGGGCGCGAGGTACACGACGAGGCGGCCGAGTTCGGCTCCGGTCGTGCCGCCGTAGCTCGAACCGAGGACGTGCTTCACCACCGGCGCCCCGGCGAGCGCGAACACACCGGCCGCGGCGGCGACGAGCGCGAGCGACACCCAGGAGATCGAGACGACGTGACGGGCGGCGCGCTCGGGAGACGAGCCTTCGCGCGCGAAGGGGACGGTCGCGACGAGCGCGACCGAGGTCGCGGTGACGGCGACGAGGAACGCCGCGATCAGGTACGCGTAGGAGAACGTGGTCGCCTCGCCGGCGCCGACGCCGGCCGCAAACCGGTAGCCGATGATGTACAGGCCCTGCAGCGCGAAGGGGAGCGCGACGCCCTCGGCGAGCAGCCAGAGCCGGCCGAGTGGGCGCCGGTCCGGCCGCGCGAACGCGCCTCGCATCGCCAGCGCGGCCGCGGGCACCGCGGCGGCGATCACGGCGTTCAGAGCAAGACCCCAGCCGAAGGCGACCACACCGTGGCCGACCAGCAGCGCGATCGCGACCAGGCCGACGACGGCCCCGGCCGCGAACCCGGCTGCAGCGATGACGTAGCTGTCGAGGGCGGCCAGGGCGGACGCGAGCACGCCGGCGACCACCTGAGCCGCAGCCGCCGGGACGAGCCACGGCACCAGCTCGGCCGCCGACCGGCGGGCCTCGGCTCCACCGGTGAGCGCGTGGGCGATCCCCTCGGGCCAGAGGACCGCGACCGCGACGATCGGAATCAGCGGCACGGCGAGCGCGCCGAGCCAGGTGGCGAGCTCCCCACCCAGTCGGTCCTCGGTGCGGGCGAGCGCAAAGCGCGGCAACGCGACCACTCGCAAAGCGCTCGCGACGAGCACGAGCGCGAGGTAGACGGCGTACGCGGCGAAGAACCCGTCGGTCTTCACACCGTGCCCAAACTTGCGGGAGAGAATCACCCCGGCGACGGCCGCCGACCCGCTGACGGCCGCCGTCGAGATTCCCGTCACGACGCCGCTCGAGACCGTTCCCCGTCCACGTGAACCGTTACCCTGCACCGGTGCCCGGCGACGATACCGCCACCTGGACCGAGCACGAGATCGAGTCGCTACGGCGCGAGCTGGGTGATGCATTTCGCGACCGGACCTGTCTCGTAACGGGTGCCGACGGCTTCATGGGGTCGCATCTGACCGATGCGCTCGTCGCGCTCGGTGCGAACGTGATCGCCTTCGTGCGCGCCACGTCCTCCGGCGCCCTCAACAACATCAAGCATCTGCGGCGTGACCTCACCGTCGTGTTCGCCGACCTCACCGACAAGACCTCCGTCGACTATCTGATCCGCGACCACCTTGTTCCCGCTCCCGACCGTCCCTTCGTGTTCCACCTCGGCGCACAGGCGCACGTCGGGGAGTCGTGGCACCGCCCCTACGAGACCGTGATGGCGAACACGGTCGGAACGCTCAACCTCCTCCAGAGCCTCGTCGACAACGGCGTCGAGCTCGAGAAGTTCGACACGGCCGGCACCTCGGAGGAGTACGGCAACGTCCACGAGTCCGTCGCGCATCACCACGATTTCGACGAGCTCGGCGGGTTGATCCTGCACGAGCGCTCCCCGCTCAACCCGAAGTCGATCTACGCGACGGCGAAGGTCGCCGCCGACTTCTTCACGATGAACTACCACGACGCGTACGGCATCCCCGGTGTCGTGACCCGGATGTTCAACAACTACGGCCCGCGCCAGAACCCGCGCTTCGTCACCGGCACGATCATCACGCAGGCGCTCACACGGCCCGAGGTCGAGCTCGGGGCACTCGAGCCGCTGCGGGACTTCTGCTTCTGCACCGACGGCGTTCGCGGCCACCTGACGGTCGCGGCCCGCGGCATCCCGGGCGATCTCTACGTGTACGGCCAGGGCGAGAACATCTCGATGCGCGACTGGAGCGACATGATCCTGCGCATCGGTGTCGAGAACGGCTTCTGGCCGGGCGACCGGCACGTCGTGACGAACGAGAAGCGGCTGCGTCCCGGCGCCACCGACGTGATGGCGCTGCGCGTCGGGTACGAGAAGCTGCACGCCGAGACGGGCTGGGAGCCGCTCGTCTCGTGGGACGAGGGCGTGCTGCGGACGATCCGCTGGTACGCCGCCCACCGCGAGCACTGGCTCGGCCGCATCGACTGGATGACGCGCGAGAGCGCGCGCGCGTAGTAGAGGCCGGTGCGCGCACTCGTCACTGGCGGCGGCGGGTTCCTCGGCTCGCACCTCGTCGAGCGACTCGAGCGCGACGGGCACGAGGTCTTCGTCCCACGGAGCCGCGACTACGACCTGACGCACGAGGAAGGCGCGTCGCGACTCTTCGCGGAGGCCGAGCCGGAGCTCGTCTTCCATCTCGCGGCAGAGGTCGGCGGCATCGGGGCGAACCGCGAGAACCCCGGCCGGTACTGGTTCGCGAACCTGATGATGGGTGCGCACGTGCTCGAGGAGTCGCGGCGCCACGCCGTGCGCAAGCTGGTGCTCGTCGGCACTGTCTGCTCCTATCCGAAGCTGACGCCGACCCCGTTCCGCGAGGACGATCTGTGGGACGGCTACCCCGAGGAGACGAACGCCCCGTACGGGGTCGCGAAGAAGGCGGTGTTGGTCGGCGCGCAGAGCTACCGCGAGCAGTACGGCCTCGACGCGATCTACCTCCTGCCGGCGAACCTCTACGGGCCGCGCGACAACTTCGACCTCCGGACGTCGCACGTGATCCCGGCCCTGATCCGCAAGATGCTGTCGGCCACCGACGAGATCACCTTGTGGGGCGACGGCTCGCCGACGCGTGAGTTTCTCTACGTGGAGGACTGCGTCGAAGGCCTCGTGCTGGCGGCGGAGCGCTACGACGGGCCCGATCCGGTGAACCTCGGCACGGGCGTCGAGACCCCGATCCGCCAGCTCGCAGAGCTGATCGCCGAGCTGACCGGCTTCACCGGCGAGATCGTGTGGGACGAGTCGATGCCGAACGGCCAGCCACGGCGGCAGCTCGACGCGTCCCGCGCCGCCGAGCGGTTCGGGTTCCGGGCGGCCACACCCCTGCGGAACGGGCTGGAGCGCACGATCGCCTGGTATCGCGAGGACGCCCTCGCGCATGCGCGGCGGTAACGCCGTCCGCGCCCTCTCGGCGCGGGTGTCCTGGCTCGCCGAGCGGCCGGTCGTGCTCCTTCCCGCGCTCGCCGTCGTCGAGCTGGGCATCGTCGCCTGGCTCGCGTTCCGGACGCCGCACAACGGCTGGGTCTGGTACTCGGGCGGGGATGCGACCGAGTACTGGACGGCCGAGTGGTCGATCGCCCACGGCCTCATCCCCCAGGCGATCATCTCGTTCGGGCTTCCCGTGCTCTACGGCTGGGTGCCGCTCGTCACCGGGACCACCTTGCTGCATGGGCTCCAGGTCATCGCGCCGCTGCAGGCACTGGTGTTGGTGCCACTCGTGCTGGTGCTCGTCTGGGCGGTCGCCGACCGGCTTTACGGCCGCCGGTACGCCGCGGCGGCCTCGACACTCTGGGCCGTCGGCCCGCTGCTCTTGCTGTGGGGACTGTCGAGCTCGTACCGGCCGCAGTTCGAACAACAGTTCCTGGCCCCGCACTGGGCGGGCCTCACGAACATGGCCGACCTGCCGTCGGTGGCGGCGGTGCTCGCGTGCGCGTGGGCGACGTTGCGCGCGGCCGACTCCGGACGGTTCGACCACGGGATCGTCGCCGGCGTGCTCGGCGGCGTGATGATCGGGCTGAAGCCGGCCAACGGGTTCTTCGTCCCGGCGGTCGCAGTGCTGCTCCTGCTCGCCTGGCGGCCCAAGGTGGCAGTCGGGTGGGCCGCGGGGATGGTGCCGGCGCTGCTCACCCTGACCCTCTGGAAAGCCCAGGGGCTCGGGCACCTGCCGATCACCTCGGCCTACCGGTCGACGCGTGAGGCCGCCGCCGCGCCGCTGGCGATCACCACGTCGCGCTACATCCCCCTCGACTGGCACAACCTCGGCCAGGAGCTGATCGACCTCCGCGAGGTCTTCTGGAGCGTGCGGCTGCTCGAGTTCCTCGCGGTCGCAGGTGCACTCGGCGCGATCCGGCGCGTGCCGGCGAAAGGGGCGTTCCTGGCCGTCTGGTTCGCCGCCTTCGCGATCGTCAAGGGCAGCTCCAACCTCGCGTCGGTATCCGACACGAGCTACTTCCGCTTTGTCGAGCCCGGCCTCCCCGCCTTCGTGCTGTTGATTGCCGCGATCGGCTTCCTGTGGCCGGTGCGCGGGCGCCGCGTCGCATGGCCGCGGAAGCCGGAGTCGTGGTCGTTCCGGCTCTCCCCCGGCCTCGCTGCTGCGGCTGCGGTCGCACTCGTGCCGCTGCTCGTGATCGCGGTCGCGCGCCCGGCGAGCGCGATGCGAACGGCGCGGAACAACCTCAATGCGACCGAGGCTCCGATCTCTGCCGGCTTCGGATTGACCGCGTCGTCAGGGCCGGGCGGCGTCCTGCTCGCCTGGGAGCCACCGAGCGTGCCCGGCTCGACGCATGTTCGGTACCTGGTCCTGCGCGCCACGCAGGGCGACGGCTGCACCCCCCCGCCCGAGGGTGCGAACGAGTGCTTCCTCGCCGTCGAGCAGGTCGGGTCGACGGCCCTTGTGCGATTCGTCGACCATCCGAGGGCGGGACGGCACGCGTATCGCGTCGCGATGGTCGCGGACTACCGCAACGCGCCGACAACGACGGACCTGATGCTGCTCAGCGAGCCGGCGTTTGCGACGACCCGTTGACGGCGTGCTCTTCGTCGCGTTCGCCGACCGCCGTCTCGAGCAGCGCGAGCCGCTGGGCGAGCACGACGTTCTGGTCGGAGAGCCGCGAGATGACCGTCGAGTAGTGCAGGAGCACCAGGATGACGAACAGCAGGCCGACCGCGAACAGCACGGCCGGCGGATAGCCGCGAACGCCGAGCCAGCCGGCGATCGTGTTCAGGCCGGAGCGCCACGCCGAGAGCACGACGAGCACGACGCCGGTGACCAGCCAGAGGAGCGCGTAGCGCTCGCGCAGGCGGCGGGAGCGGATCAGCTCGAAGACGACGAGCACGAGCAAGAGCGACACGATCGTCGCCGCGATCGAGACCTTCAGCGGGGTGCCGGAGGCGATCACGCGTCCTCGACCGGCACCGCGCTGCGCCGGAAGAGCCCGACGAACAGCGCGAGCAGGACCTTCGCCATGTAGTACACGGAGCGAAGCGCCGTGATCGACGACCGGCCGTGCGCGCGCTCGCGCATCGTGACCGGGACCTCGCAGAGGCGCAGCTGGTGCTTGATCGTCATCACCATGCCCTCGACTTCGGGGTAGTCGTGCGGATAGTCGATCGCGAACAGCTCGAGCGCGCGGCGGTTGAGCGCCTGGAACCCGGACGTGGTGTCGGTCACCCGCTGCCTCGCGATCGCGCTGACGATCCAGGCGAGCAGCCGGATGCCGACACGGCGTGTGACCGACGACTGGTAGCCGCCTTCGCCGACGAAGCGCGAGCCGATCGCGATGTCGACGTCGCCGGCGAGCACCGGCGCGATCACGGTGCCGAGCTGCGACGGGTCGTGCTGGCCGTCGCCGTCGCAGCGGACGGCGAGCTCGTAGCCGCCCTCGGCGGCGTACTTGAACCCGGTCTGGACCGCACCGCCGATCCCGAGGTTGAACGGCAGCTGCACGACGATCGCTCCGTGCTCGGCCGCGACCGCGGCGGTGCGGTCGATCGAGCCGTCGGAGACGACCACGACGTGCATGCCCGCGTCGAACCCGTGGATCTCCTCGACGACGCGGCCGATGTTCCGCTCCTCGTTGAAAGCCGGGACGATCGCGATCCGTCTCAGCGACCCGAGCTCAGCCAACGCGCACCTCCTCGCGCAGGCCGAGCAGCGAGAGCAGGCGGCGGGCGCGATGACGGTACGTGTGCTCGTCCAGCACGCGCTCGCGCGCGCGACGGCCGAGCTCCTCGGCCTGGGCCGGATCCTCGAGCAGCTCGCGGTAGGCGGCGACCGCTCCGTCCGCGTCCTCGACGACGATCAGCTCCGAGCCGGGCTCGAACCAGCGCTCGATCCCCTCGTAGGGATTCGAGACGATTGCCGCCCCGGCTGCGGCGAGCTCGAACGGACGGCACGACGACGACGCGTACACCGTCGCATGGGAGCGGCGGGTGATGCACAGGTTGATCCGTGAGGCAGAGATCGCGTGCGAGAACGCATTGAACGGGACGACGCCGATCAGCCGCGCCAGCCCGATGTCGCCCCGGAAGTCGTCCCCCCCGAGCGCAAAGTCGACGTCGGGCAGTTGCCGCGACGGCTCGCCGACCATCGCCTGCATCCAGTCGCGCCTGAACTTGTCGCCGTAGCCGTAGAAGAGGACGTCGCGCGTCTTCGAGACGTCGGCGGGGGCGAAGAACTCGGGGTCGGCGGCCCAGAACACCGCCTCGGCGCGGCGCGCGCCGAGCGCCCGCAGGCGCTCGAGCGCTCCCTCCGAGTTCGAGACGAGCAGGTCGTACTCGGAAGGGTCTGCGTCGTGGTACCAGTTGAAGCCGGTGTCCATGCCGCCGAACTCGGGCAGGCTCATGGGCGCGTCGCCGTCGTAGAAGACGACCGGGACGCCGAAGCGCTCGCGCAGCGCGGTCGGAATGCCGCGGAGGTGCGACATCGGAACCGTGAAGACCACGATCGCATCCGGCTGCTCTCGCTCGACGAGCTGCTCGAGGTGACGCAGCCAGCGCGGCGTCACCCACCGCCAGATCAGCTCGCGTGTCATGCGGTCGCCGAGGCCGTCCTCCGGGTTGTCCTCGGCCCGGCGCATGTAGCGGTCGCCGCGCACGCGTGCGACGAGGTCGCGCGCGCGTGCGAACGACTCACCCTCGAGGTACGTCGGGTTCGCCGCCGTCCGCCACCATGGCGACTCGACCGGTCGCCCGCGGTACGGCGTGACGACGAGGTCGACGCCCTCCTCGTAGAGGCCCTTCCAGAGCTGCCACCACGCCGGGGTGCAGCCGTAGCGAAAGTCGAGGTCGACCGCCGAGGCGACGGCGAGCAGGCGCGGGGGGCGCATGCGCTCAGTTTCGCAGAGGGGGGTTACGGCACAGTAAGGGCGGACCGGGGCCGACCAAGCTCTGCGAGGTAACGTGCCGCCTGCTCGTAGTGGTAGCAGGTGATCTCTTCGAGCTCGACCAGATCCCGCCCGTGGGTCTCGAGCCACCGTGCGAAGCGGCGGTGCAGGTCTGCCCGGACGCTCTTCGGCAGGGCGTCGTAGGCGGCGTCGCGGATCAGCAGATGCCGAAAGCGGTAGGCGTCGTCGTTCGGAAGCTGCGGTCGATCCGGCCGCACGAGCTGCTTTCGCACCAACGCCATCAGACGGTCGGCCTGCGGCTCGCCGTTCGCCAGAGCCTCGACCGAGCCGCGGTGGAACACCTGCCAGTCGATCGAACCGCGCTCAAGCACCGCCCGGCTCGCTTGGGTCGAGCTGGTCGAGTCGGGCTGCCAGCAGCGGCTGAGCGTCGGCACGTCAACCGCCCATCCGGGCCGCTGCGAACGAGCGCCGGCATCTCCTCGACGAAGAGCGGTGTCCCGTGCGTCCGCATTCGCGGCGATCCGCATCGCAAGCTCCTCGTCGACACCGCCGAGCGCCTCGAACAGCTCCGCCGTCTCGGCCGCGTCGAGCGGCTCGAGCAGCACGGTGGTCGCGTTCCAGATGCCACCGCCCCACGACGGCCGCAGCTCCAGCAGCTCGGGCCTCGCCATGCAGAGAAGCAGGAGCGGCGCGTCGCGGGCGAGCTCGGCGACGCTCTCGACGGCGACGAGCGCCGTGTCCAAGCCGGTCTCACGGCACCGCGCCATGCACGCGCCACCGTTCTAGGAACGCCTCATACGGCTGCCTCCCCGCGACTGCGTCGACCTTGACGCATGTGCCGACGAGTTCGCTGCCGCCGTGGAACTCCTTCGCGCTTGCTTATTGACGAACAAAGGTGGGCCGTCGGCAAAACAGCGAGCGTCCCGAGCAGATATGGTCGGTTGCGACGGTGTTCGCCGACGGCGGAGTCATGCAGGGGAGCGTCGGGCTCTGAGCGGGCCGCAAGGACCCATCGAACCGGAGCAGCGCGCCGGGAGCCCGATCGATCCGAATCTGCGCATCGGGCACGTGCACCTTCGCACCGCGGACATCGACCGTGTGCGCGACTTCTACGTCGGCATCCTCGGCTTCGACATCGTTCACGAGGCGCGCAACGTCCCCGGGTGGGGAACCACGGGCGACATCCTGTTCGTGTCGGCCGGCGGGTACCACCACCATCTCGCGTTCAACACGTGGAAGTCGGCCGGCGGTTCGCCGCAGCCCGACGGCGTCGCGGGGTTGCACCACGTTGCGCTCAACTTCTCGTCGCAGGCGCAGCTGGCAGAGGCGGTCGGCCGCCTGGTCGACGCGGGCGTGCCCCTGCGACAGCTCACCGATCACGGCACCCATCTCGCGGTCTATCTGAGCGACCCGGACGGGAACGACCTCGAGCTCGCCTGGGACCGGCCGTTCGACGAATGGCGGCGCTACGGCTCCGACGACACGCCGCCGAACGACGGCCGGCTCGACCTCGACGAGCTGCTTTCGCATCGCGGGTGACCCTGCTCGCCGACGTCGTCGCGGCGTCGCGCCCGGCGACCACCAGCCGCCGGCCTCCGGCGCAGAGCTCAGGCGCAACCCGAGCGCGTAGCGGCTCGCCACAGCCGCGGCGACCGATCAGCGGCGGGTGACGGTTCGGGGCGTTTGTGGCCGCCACGCCCACCTATCCCGTAAGGGCGGTCCGGTGATAGGTGGTGGGCCGCCCCTCAACGCCTGAAACGTGACCGCGTGTGCGGCGTGCTGCGGATGACGGCCAGCTCGGCTGCATCTCCGGTCGTTTCTTGGATCGGCGTAGACGGACTCGCAGCCGTGATCGACGGCTTTGCGGCGCAATCAGTGGCGGCAAGGTCGGTTGCTGTAGATCGGGCGCAGCCCGATGACCGGTGATGCGGTCGACCATGGCGTCGGCGGCTGCGAGACCCGCCGCGATCTGGTCGCGGCCGGGCTGGCCCAACACCACTCCGGTGATCGTCGTCCGCTCGCCATCGATCGAGCGGATCGCACGGAAGGCGAAGCAGCCGCCGGCCGCCTCGTCCGAGCCGGTCTTGACGCCGACGAACCCGTTGTGCCCGAGCAATGCGTCGGTGTTGTGGACGGTGCCGGCGACCGGGAGCGTCGCGCTCGCTGTGGCGACGATGCGCGCGAACACCGGCAGACGCATGGCCCGATCGACGATGCGCACCTGGTCGGCGGCAGTCGAGACGGTTGCATCCTCGTAGCCGCTCGGGTCGGTGTAGCGCGTGTGGGTCATCCCCAGCGACCGGGCGGTGCCATTCATCCGGGCAACAAACGCGTCCTCCGAGCCGGCATCCCATCGCGCCAGAACCGCAGCAATGTTGTTCGCCGACGGCAGCAGCAGCGCCTGCAGCGCCTGCCGTTCGGTCAACCGCTCCCCGTCGGCGACGGACACGACTGACTCCTGCTGGTGGAGCCGGCGGTCGGTGTCGCCGACGTCGGCGTCGGTGAGCGTGATCGTCGGGCCGTCCTGGCCGGGCCGTAGCGGCCGGTCACGGAGCACGACGTATGCCGTCATCACCTTCGCGACGCTGGCGATCGCAACCGGGTGCTGGTTCGGACCGGCTTGGATCTGCGACTGTCCTGTCTGGACGAACGCGGCTTGGCCGTATGTCGGCCACACCGTGCTGCGCACCGCTCCGCCAAGCGCACCACGGTGCTCGCTGCGAAGGACGTCGATGGGTGATGATGCGGCCGTCGAGGACGGGGACGCCAGCGACCGGTAGCCGAGGGCCGCGGCGATCGCTGCGACGACGACCAGCAGGCCGGCGACGCGGATCCTACGAATCCGGATCCGACGGGTCGTTGTTCGTGCTGGCTCTCGGTAGGTCACGCCTCCATTCAAGGCAGCGTGGTGTTGCCGGCACGTATGCGGATTTCGATATGCCGACGATATGCGCCGGCTCTAGCATCGGAGCATGCGGGTCTTGATCGTCGAGGACGAGCCCTACATGGCAGAAGCCATCCGCGACGGCCTGCGCCTGGAAGCGATCGCGGCAGACATCGCGGGAGACGGCGACATCGCCCTGCAGCTGCTGAGCTTCAACGCCTACGACATCGCCGTGCTCGACCGAGACGTTCCCGGGCCTACCGGCGACGAGATCGCCAAACGGATCGTCGCCTCCGGCAGCGGGATGCCGATCCTCATGCTCACCGCTGCCGACCGTCTCGACGACAAGACGACCGGGTTCGAGCTCGGCGCCGATGACTACCTCACCAAGCCGTTCGAGCTCCAGGAGCTCGTGCTCCGTCTCAGAGCGCTCGACCGCAGGCGCGCCCACTCGAGGCCACCCGTGCGAGAGATCGCAGGCCTGCGGCTGGATCCCTTCCGCCGCGAGGTCCACCGCGACGGCCGCTACGTCGCCCTGACCCGGAAGCAGTTCGCCGTGCTCGAAGTCCTCGTCGCCGCCGAAGGCGGCGTCGTCAGCGCCGAAGAGCTCCTGGCGCGAGCATGGGACGGGAATGCAGACCCGTTCACCAACGCCGCGCGCATCACCGTCTCGGGGCTACGCAAGCGCCTCGGCGAACCCTGGATCATCGCCACCGTGGCCGGCGTCGGCTACCGCATCGACACGCAACCCGACGCCGGACGCGACGGAGGAGACGGTGGATAGAGCGCCCGGGTTGAGCGTCCGGCTCAAGCTCACCCTCAGCTACGCCGGCTTCCTGATGCTTGCCGGCGTTTTGATGCTCGCGGCCGTTTGGGTGGTCGTTCTGCGCTACATACCCGACGGTGCGCTCTCCCACATGCACCCCTCGTGGTGGTTTCTAGTCAACCGCTCCGATCCCCTGCACGGCTTCGGCTCGATCGCGGCCATCGTGCTGGCATGCCTGCTGGCATTCGGCCTCGTGGGAGGGTGGCTTCTCGCCGGCCGCATGCTCGCTCCCCTGACGCGCATCACCGACGCCACACGCGTGGCCGCGAACGGATCGCTCTCTCACCGGATCGAGTTGGAAGGGCGTCAGGACGAGTTCCGCGAGCTCGCCGACAGCTTCGACGCCATGCTCGCCCGGCTCGAAGCACACGTCGCCGAACAGCAGCGATTCGCAGCCAACGCCTCTCACGAACTACGCACCCCGCTTGCGATCACGCAGACACTTCTCGACGTCGCCCGCAACGATCCCAACGGCGACAACGGCGAACTCGTCGATCGCCTTCGCGCCGTCAACACCCGAGCGATCGAGCTCACCGAGGCACTGCTCCTGCTCAGCCGCGCCGACCAACGCTCCTTCACCCGAGAACAGGTCGACCTCTCTCTCATAGCCGAAGAAGCCACCGAAACGCTCCTCCCCCTCGCAGAAAGACGCGGCCTCACCATCGAGACCTCCTCCGGCGACACGACCCCTGCCATCGGCTCACACGCACTCCTGCTGCAACTGAGCACGAACCTCCTGCACAACGCGATCATCCACAACCTGCCCGAACAGGGCACCGTGTGGATCACGACCAGCGTCCACCCCAAGAGCGCGGTGCTCACCGTCGAGAACACCGGCGAACAGCTCACCCCACAGTCCGTTGCCACGCTTGCCGAGCCGTTTCTTCGCGGCACCAGACGCATACGCACCGACCACGCAGGCGTCGGCCTCGGCCTGGCAATCGTCAAGAGCATCACCCAGGCACACGACGGAACCCTCACCCTCACTCCCCGGGCCGCCGGCGGGCTCCGCGTCACCGTGCAACTACCCGCCACACCACCGCACGCAGCCAGATGACGACCAGGAGCGTGCCGCAGATCAGCGAGTCCTCGGCGATCGCCGAAGAGACACTCGCCTACCGCGACGCGCTCGACGAGGCACGGAACGTGCGCGCGCCTCCGAAGTCGCGGCGACCGATTCCGGGCGCTGCAGGGTTTGGCCGCCGATTCTCGGCCTGCCTCAGCCACCAGCGCATGCCGTGTCCGGCTCTCGGCTCGTCGCCGAAGCGCACGAGGACGTGCAGGTGGGCGTGAGGGATCTCCTGTCCGCCCGCGCCGAAGCAGTTCCAGCCGACGTTGAAGCCGTCGGGGCTGTAGCGCCGCTCGAGCAGCGGGCGCACTTCGCGAAGAAGGTCGAACGTCGCAGCAACCTCCTCGGCGGTGAGGTCGAAGACGGTCTCCCTGTGAGCCTTCGGGATGATCACTCCGGAGCCGCTGAGCGCCTCGCCGTCTTCTCGATTCCCGAAGAGAGCCAGCGCGTTCTCCACAAGCACAGCGGACTCACGCCGAAACGCATCCTGATCGCAGAAAATGCAGGAACCCACTGTGCGCTGCACGCTACCGCTCGCGACGGCGGGCTCGCCTTCCGCCTCCACCGGGTATTACATGAGCGGATGAAGCTCGTGCCGGCATCGATCGGGGCGCTCGCTGTCACGGCCGTCGCGGCCGCCGCCGTCCCGCCCCACAGCGGGCTGTACGGCACCGTCATGCGGGGGCCGATCACACCGGTCTGCATCGCCGGACGACCATGCAGCGCCCCCGCCCGCAACGTCGTTCTCAGGTTCACCACAACGGCAGGGATCACGATCACGACACGTACCCGCGCAGACGGCAGTTACCGGGCCCGTCTTCGCCCGGCCACCTACCGCGTCTCGGTCGCGGCCGGACGAATCTCTCCCGTGCTCGTTCGTGTCCGCGGCGCGCGGTTCGTCCGGGTGAACTTCAGCATCGACACGGGCATCCGCTGAACGGCTGGGCGTCGATGGGGATCTCGCTCTCCGACCTTCCGGTGCTGTCCGAGACGGAGCGGTCGTGCCTCGGGCGCTACCTCGTGGTGCTCTCCGAGTCACTCGGGGAAGCAGCAACGCGCGCGCAACTCGACCGGGCCACCGACGACCGGACGGCGACCTTCCTCGCCAACGTGGAGCGAGACGGGATCTGCCTCTATCGACGGCGGAGCGGCGAGGAGTAACGCCGCCGATACGATCGACGGTTGGCAACCCGGCACACTTGGAGGTGATCGCGTGAACGACAGTGCGAAGTGGCAGATCGCGCGTCTCGACGACATCGAGCGGCGCGGCCGGAGCATCCCGGTTCGCGAGCACCTCGGGATCCACGCATTCGGGATCAACGCCTACCGCCGCGGCGAGGACGGGACCCTGATCAACGAGCACGACGAGGCTGGAGGCCAGGAGGAGCTGTACATCGTGCTCGACGGAGGTGCGACGTTCGAGATCGACGGCGAGACGGTCGACGCCCCGGCCGGGACATTCCTGTACGTCCCTCCGGAGGCGAGGCGAAAGGCGACCGGAGATGGAACCGTGCTCGCCATCGGCGGGACGGTCGGAGAGGCTTACCAGGCGATCGACTGGGGCCAGGCGTGGCCGTTCCACTCCGCCTCACTGACCGCCTACGGCGAGAAGCGGTACGCGGACGCGCTGGCATCGGTTCGTGAAGGCCTCGAGCGCGAGCCGGACCACCCGGGCCTCCACTACAACTACGCCTGTTTCGCGACGCTGGCCGGCGAGACCGGAGACGAGACGTTCGGCCACCTCCACCGGTCCGTCGAGCTGTTTCCGCAGTTCCGTACGCAGGCACGAAGCGACGACGACTTCGCCGCGGTCCGCGACGACCCGCGGTTCGAGGAAGCGCTGCGCTGAGCGGGGCGGCCTACTCCCGCGCCTCTCGCGCTCCAGCACCCGTGATGAGCCGCTCGCGGTCGAACATCCGCGAGACGACACGCCAGGCGACGACGTCGATCACGAGCAGCGCAAGCGCGAGGCCGACGACGAGCGGCACGCTCGGAGTGATCAACTGGAACGAGATGAGCGAGGTGAAGCCGAGCAGAGGCAGCCCGGCGAGCGTCGCGAGCTGCTGGGCGACGCGAACGTCACTCGCGCGGGCCGAGATGCCGATGCCGACCCAGATCGAGTACGCGGCGAGCAGGGGAATGAAGAGGAGCTCCGCGACGAGTTGCGGCGCGTGCCAGATCACCGCGCTGACGACGTGCGCAGCACCGATCCGGATACTGATCGCGGCGATGAAGTAGAGCAGGTAGGCGATCAGCACCGACGGTACGAAGGCCGCGGTCGCCTTCCCGAGCAGCAGCTCGTCGCGCCGCACCGGCGTGGTCAGGACCGGCTCGAGTGTCCCCTGCAGGCGCTCGCCGACGACCGAGTAGGCCGCGATCACGGGCGGGATGACGATCGGAACGATCAGGAGCAGCAGCGACGTCACCCCGACGGCCCGCTCGACCACAGTGCCCGATGCCGACGCCGGAATGCGAAAGAGGGTGATCATCGGCGTGATCAGGAAGACGAACGGCAGCACCGCCATCGTCGTGACGACGAACCGGTTGCGCCTGTACTCGCGCACTTCCTTGCGAACGACGGCACCCACGCGACGAAGGCTCATCTTCTCGCCTCCACATCGTCCTCGATCAGCTCGAGATAGACGTCTTCGAGCGAGTGACGTTCCTCGGCGATCGTCAGCACGTCCGCCCCGGCCGCGACGAGTGCGCGCGCGACCGCCGGCGCGGCGGTGCCCGGATCCGCGACCGTCAGCACGTAGCCGTTTCCGCCGTCCGAATGCCAACTCTCGGCACCTGCGGCCGCAAAGACCCGGTCGGGCGAATCGAGCGGCGCCACCGTCCGGACCAGCAGCGTCCTGGTGAAGAGCGTGTCACGAAGCTCCTCGGGGCGGCCGATCGTGCGCAGGCGCGTGTTGAGGATCGCAACGCGATCGCACAATCGCTCCGCCTCCTCGAGGCGGTGGGTGGTGAGGAACACCGTCACCCCCCGGCCGCGCAGGCCCTGGATGAGATCGTGCACCTCGCGCGCGGCGACCGGATCGAGACCGGACGTCGGCTCGTCGAGGAACACGATCGCCGGGTCGTTGAGCAGGGCGCGGGCGAGCCCGACCCGCTGGCGCAGGCCCTTCGAGAGGCTGCCGCACGGGTCACCGGCGCGTGCTTCGAGGTTGACCGCGGCGAGCGCCCGCTCGATCCGGGTGGCGGGCCGATCGAGCTCGTACAGCCCGGCGAAGAGGTCGAGGTTCTCGGCGACCGTCAGCCGGAGATAGAGGCCGGGGTTCTCGGGCATCACGGCGATGCGTTGCCGGATCTCGACGCCGTTTTCCTCTTCCAGCGGGAGCCCGGCCACCGAGGCCGCCCCGGAGCTCGGGGCGATCAGTGTCCCGAGCATCCGCACCGTCGTCGTCTTGCCGGCACCGTTCGGGCCGAGGAAGCCGAAGACCTCGCCGGCGCCGACGGTGAACGAGACGTCGTCGACCGCGAGCCGCGTGCCGAAGCGCTTCGTCAGATGCTCGACGGCAAGGACGGGCGTACCGGCCGGTGCGGGCGCCTCGGGAAGCCGCTCCGCAGCCGTCACGCGCAAGCGGGTCACGGGAACGACGTCGGTCTCGGATCGCGTGTCTTCTCGTTCCGCCTCGGCGGTCGGCGCGGGCCCGGGTCGGGTGCCGCCGGTCGCCAGCGCGACGATCGCATAGAGAGCGACGACCAGGATCACGACCGGGATTCGCGACGACGTGCCGAGGAGCGCGAGCGCACCGATCACGGCCGCCGCGGCAACGACGGTCACGAGCCAGCCCTCCCAGCTGACGGGGCGCCAGCCGAGGCCGACTCGGCGCCGACGAAACCACGGCTTTGCGATCAGGCGCTGCATTCGGCTCGACGTTTTCGATGTGCGTCGCGATTTCCGCGCCTGCCGGGGAGCGATTCCCGCGAGCTCGAGTCTACGTCGCACGCTACGCTCACGAGGAGGGTGACGACGGGTTCTGTCAAACCGACCTTCCGAGCTCGGTGGCATCGCTCGACGTGAGACGCCTCGCCGCCCTCGACATGTGGGGCGCGTCGGGGACGAGGAGGCGGCGGCGGATCATCCGGGCGGAGTTCGTCCTCGGTGCCGTCGGGTGCGCGTGCCTCGGGCTGTTCGTGATCGTGACGGGGAGCGGCTGGATGATCGCGCTCGGCATCTGGTTGATCTGCGCCGGGATCAACTACGTCCCACTGGCGCTCCATGCGCACTCGCTCTCGAAGCCGGGTGCGCTGGACGAGGAGCTCCGGGACGTCGACCTGCGGCCCGCACTTCGGCGGGCGAGCGTGCAGCAGTTCTGGATCGCGGTGCCGCTCGCCCTCGTCGTGTTCGACGTACGACAGCAGCGCAGCTCTTGACCGCCGACGGCCGACAACCCCAGAATCCCCACGTGCCGAGCGGCGCGATCTCCGTCCCGGGTATGGCCGACGTGCGGCTCACGGACACCGAGCTGCAGCTCGTTCGCGACCGCATCGCGCACGAGCCGTCGCTGGCCGCGACCTCGGCCGCGCTCGCCGAGGCCGGCGCCGGGGCCGACGTGCAGCTTCCCGACGCGGAGCTCGGCGCGTTCTGCCATCAGCTCAACCGGCTGACGATGTCGCTCTCGGCGCGCCAGATGTCGTCGCTGACCGGGCTGATGGAGCTGCGCGCGGTCGTCTGTTAGAGGCCGATTCAGGGGACGAGCGGATGGGGCGTCCCGCCCGGCTTGGTCGCGCCGGGCAGCGAGACGGGCTCGACGGGTGCGACGCAGCTTTCCGCGGGCTTGCTCCCCGCCGCACACGCACGCGCCTGCTCGAGGTCACGCGCGTAGGTCGTGGGCAAGTGGGCGATCAGCGCTGCGAATCGATGCGGTGAGAGCCCGGCGACGAGCGCGGCGCCTACCGTCGCCGGAGCGCACCGGTTGCTCTGCGCGTAGGCGACGTGCTCACGCAGGTCGTACATCGCGAGGTCACCGGGACTGGGGTTGCCGCCGTAGGCCTGCAACAGGCCGTGCGCGTCGTCGACGAGTGCAAGCGCAAGCGAGCGGCAGACGGCGGAGGCAGTCGTGTGAGTGGCCGTGGTCTTCGCCGGTGGGGACGCGTGGCCGCCACAGCCCGCGAGCAGGGCCGCCGAGACCAGCACCGCGGGGCCGCCGACGCGAGCCATTCAGCGCATCGCGTTGTTGTGAGCCTCGTACGCGGCCCTCGCCTGGCTGTCTCGGCGCCTGGCTCTGGCCCAGATGCCGAACGGCAGCAGCAGGATCGCGACACCGATCCCACCCAGCACGAGCAGGAACGTGTGCCCGCTCACGTGGGCGGACGTGTTGCCGACGGCGCTCGAGGCGCCCTGAGGGCCGTAGTCGGCCGGCCCGCTGATCGCACAGTCCGATCGCCCGCAACTTCCGCGGTTGCCCGAGCCGGTGCGGAACACCGCGGCCGGATAGAAGATGTCGACGATCCAGCGGCCGGCCTGCTTGCGGAGATCGATCGTGACGGCGGTCTGGTCGAAGCCACGGCTCCCCGCCTTCGGGTGCAGGATCAGCGAGCCTTCGAGATGCCCCGGAGCGACGAGGTGGCCTGTCCAGGCATCCTTGAAGCTCGAACCGCGCGCCGGAAACGCCGCCACCGTCACGCCCTTGCCGCTGACCCACGCGGCGCGGGTCGTGCCCCCGCGCAGGTCGGGACCCGCGAGCTCCCAGCCCGCAGCGAGGTTTCGGCGCAGCACGACGTCCTTGACGAACTGGTCGAGCGTGTTCCCGATCGCCTCGCGGTCCGACGGGCCGAGCGGTGTCGCCGCAGCGGCCGACCCGGCCGCGGCGAGCGCGGCCACGAGCGCGGCCGTGACGATGCCGACCGGCCACCTGCGTCGAAGCGCCATACCCGGATGGTAGGTGTCGGCCCTAGTCCACGGGGACCTGCTCGAACCGCTGCCGCAGGAGATCGCGGCGATGAGCGAGAGCCGGCGAGAGCGCCGCCGCGAGCACCAGCACCGTCGAGTAGATGACGAGCCAGAAGAAGATCGCCATCACGATGCCGAGCGCACCGTAGGTCTTGGAGTACCAGTTGAGCCAGTTGCGGAGCAGCAGGCCCGAGACGATCCGCAGGCCGATGAAGCAGGCGATCGTGAAGACGGCGCCGGGGAGGACGTCTCGGGCCGCCACCGCACGGTGCAGGAGCAGCCACGGCGCCCAGGTGAAGAAGCCGACGAGCAGCGCGATCCACCCGAGGTCGAGCACGTAGCCGATCCAGGCGGGCGATCCCCGGAGCGCCCGCGTCTGCAGGACGTACACGAAGCTGACGACGGCGAGCACCGCCAGGATCCCGTAGTAGAGCGACTGGTCGAGCAGGGCGTTCTTGCGCAGGTCGAGCCCCCAGGAGCGGGCGTGCACGAGCTGGAGCACGCGGCCGAAGCCGACGCCGAAGAAGAACAGGTTGATGATCGCGAGCAGCGCCGCGGAGAACTTGTGGTTGCCCGAGCCCGCCAGCACCGACTCGACGAAGCGGCCGGTCTCGCCGCTCAGGCGCAGCCGATGGTTCAGCCGCAGGGCGAGCGCCTCCGGATCCTTGTAGACGTAACTCGACTCGACGATCAGCAGCGGAAGCAGCGTCAGGAAGAAGTACGCGGTCAGCAGCACCGCGTACAGCTGCCCGTCCGCCGCCCGGTAGCGCTTGAACCATCCGATCGCGGCGCCCGGCCTCGAGGCGGGGTCGCGGCTGTCGACCCAGAACCTGCCGCGCGCATACACGGCCGTCCCCTTGGCCTGGGCGGAGGAGTAGGCCCGCCGGACGCGCGCCGGACGTGGGGGGTCGCTAGTAGGCACCGCGTTGCGAGAACACCGCCGCCGGCGTCTTGATCAGGATCGAGATGTCGAGCCAGATCGACCAGTTCTCGAGGTAGTAGAAGTCGAGGCGCACGAGATCGTCGAAGCTCAGGTCGGAGCGGCCCGACACCTGCCACAGCCCGGTCACGCCCGGCAGCACGTTGTAACGGCGCCGGTGCCACGGCTCGAGCCGCTCGTAGTCGCGCCTCGGCAGCGGCCGCGGCCCGACGAGCGACATCTCGCCGCGCAGCACGTTGATCACGTTCGGCACCTCGTCGATCGAGAGCCTACGGAGCAGACGGCCGACCGGGGTGATCCGGGGATCGTCGCGGATCTTGAACAGCGCACCGCTCGCCTCGTTCGCCCGCTCGAGCACCGCCTGCTGGCGCTCGGCGCCGGCGACCATCGTCCGGAACTTGAGCATCCTGAACGCCTGCTCCCCGAGGCCGATCCGCTCGTCGGCGTACAGCACCGATCCGCGCGACGAGAGCTTGACGGCCAGGGCGATCAGCAGCCACAGCGGCATCCCGATCACGACGATCGCCACCGAAACGGCGATGTCGAAGACGCGCTTCGTCACCCAGTCGGCGCCGGCGAACGCCGGCGGCCGCACCTCGAACAGGGGCACGCCCTGCCCAGGGACATACTCGCCGCGCTCGATCAGCAGCTCGGCGGTCCGAGGGGCGATGCGGACCATGACGCCGCGGCGGTGCGCCTCCTCGACCAGCTCGAGCAGCTGGTCGTCGGCGATGCCGGCGTCGGCGATCAGCAGCTCGTCGAGCGGGAGCTCGTCGAGCGCCCGCTCGAGCTCGCCGCCGAGCTCGACCTCGCCGGCGAACTCGTAGTAGATGCCGGCCCGGCTTCGACCGAGCGCGTTGCGAAGCTCCGCACGCGCCTCCGGATCGCCGACGAGAAGGGCGGCGCGCCGCACGCCGACGACATGCATCACGGTGCCGGTCGCCAGCTCGTAGCAACCGCGCAGCAGCGCGATCGCCGCCGACACGAACACGGCACCGGCCACGTAGAGCCCGAACGTGGTGAAGTGCTGCCCGGTCCCGATCGCGAAGGCGAGCGAGAGCGCCGCGACCAGGAACACGCTCGGCACGACGCGGCCGGCACCCTCGCGCAGCTCGCGGCGCGCGTAGAGGCCCGCGCGCCAGAAGACGAGCACGAGCAGGAGGATGAGAAACGCCAGCCAGTCCGTCTCGTGGTCCCAGAGCAGCCCCCAGAGGATCGGCTTGGGGTCGAAGATCAGCGACCGAAGCGCGAGCGCGCCGTAGAGGCCGATCACGAGCCCGACGATGTCGATCGTGACCAGCGCGAGGATGCTCACGAGCCGCCGTACGGCACCACCGAGCGGGGACGTGAGCACGTGCCGGTTGGCCGCGCGGACGTCGGTCCGCTGACGCGGCCGGTCGATCGTTCCGCCTGTCACGAGGCGATCGTAGCCTCGTCCCACGCAATCTCCGTCACGCCCGCCGAGCGCGCGGCGAGCGACTCGACCGAGAGGGGCCGCCGGATGTGCCCCAGCGCGCGCAGGAGGGCATAGATCGCCGCACGGCGCGCCGGCCGGAGGAGCTCCCAGTCGTGGAAGTGCACGTGGACGTGCTCGGCGGCCGGAATCCGCAACAGACCGCGCGCGAGCGCGCCGATCGAGTGCGTCGCAGGGAGCTCGAGCAGCGTCTCGCCGCCCGCCAGCAAGAGCCGCCGCGGGCCGGGAAGCTCGAGCCGCGCAGCTCCGACCGGCAGGTACGCCTGCCGGAAGGTCGTCGCCGTGCAGTCGACGTAGTCGTGACGCGCGAGGGTGCCGGCGAGCGTCGCGTCCAGGTACCAGCCGCCGCCGCAGAAGTACCGCGGCTCGACGCCGTTCGAGCGCAGCCAGTCGATCTCCGAGCGCACGACCGCCGACGGGTCGACACCTGCGGGCGGCCGGGCCTGCGTCGGGCCGCCCCAGTGCGTGTGATGGCCGAGCGGCGAGAGCTCGCCGGCGCGCCGCGCGCGGGCGCGCCAGACGTCGCCGTTCTCGCCGTGCGCGGGGGGCCGCAGGAACGACGTCACGCGCAAAACCTCCGGGACGCCGCTCGAGCAACCGCTCGTAGTGTCTCCAGACCTCGTCGTCGAGCGGGCGCTCGGCGTGGCACGACACGACGGCGTACCCCCTCATCGCGCCAGCAGCTCGCGGTAGACGGCCTCGACGCCCTGTGTCGCGCGTTCGGTCGAGAACCGGGCGCATGCACGCTCGCGGGCGGCGGCGCCCAGGCGCGACACTCGCTCGGGGTCCGACGCCAGCTCGACGATCGCCTCCGCGAGCGCGGGCGGGTCGTCGGGCGGCACCACGATTCCCGTGACCCCGTCCTCCACGATCTCGGGCAGCCCGCCGACGTCGGAGACGATCGCGGCACGGCCTCGCGCCGCAGCTTCGAGCGCGACCATCCCGAAGCCCTCTCCGCGCGAGGGGACGACGACGATCGCGTTCCGCTCGTACACGGCGTCGACGGGCGACACGCGTCCGAGCAGCTCGACGCCTTCCGGCGTGCGCGCGCGCAGGTCGCCGGCGAGCGGGCCGTCGCCCGCCAGCTCGAGCGTGAGCGCCGGCAGCTCTCGCCGCGCCCGCGCGAACGCGTCCAGCAGCACGTCGAAGCCCTTGATCGGGATCAGTCGGCCGACCGCGGCGAGGCGCACCGGGTCGGGCGGAGGAGGCGGGTCCGGGTCCGGGGTCGATCCCGTAGTGGACGATCGTGAACGTGCCGTGCGCGTAGCCCTCGGTCCGCTCGAGGTAGCGCGCGAGCCCCGCCGAGATCGCGATCTGCCGCCCGGCGAAGCGTCCGGCAGCACGGTCGGCGGCGGCCACCGCCCGGTTCGACCGGAACTCGTTGAAACCGTGCTTCGTGCTCACCCGGGCCGGCACGCGCGCCAGCGCACCCGCGGGAAGGCCGAGAACGTCGGCGTGCACGAGATGCGTGTGCAGGATGTCCGGCCGGCGACGAATGATCGAGAGGCCGACCGTCGGGTCGAGGTCGAACCGCATCCGCAGCATCTCGGTTGGCACTCCGGCTGTTCGCAAGAGGCCGACGAACTCGTGCGCTCCCGGCTCGCCCTGGTGGAGCACGAGCATGCGCGCGTCCCACTCCCGCTCTCTGAGCCCGGGGAGCAGGGAGAGCAGGTGCGCCTCCGAGCCGGAGATGCCCGACACCTTCTGGACGTGGAGCACGTCGGTCACCGCGCAGCCTCGACCACCCGGTCGGCCCAGTGGCCGACCGAGTGCTCGCGCGCGACCCGTGCCCGCAGCGCGAGCCCGACCTTGCGGCGGTCGGCGGCGCCGGCGGCGTGCAGCTCGCGCACGCGCGCCGCGAGACCGGCCGGGTCGTCCTGCGCGAAGCGCAGGTCGTGGGCGAGCCCGCCGACGAGCGGATCGAACCCGGGGCTCGCGACGAGGACGGGCAGCCCGGCGGCCGCCGCCTCGAACACGACCTTGTCCAGCGCGCCCGCCCGCATGTTCGAGACGAGGACGTCGCTGCGCGCGTACACCGAGCGCACCTCTCGCTGCGGCACCGCGTCCTCGATGCGGACGCGATCGCCGACTCCCCGCGCGGCGATCCGCGCCTCGAGCGCAGCACGGTACGCGCGCTCCTCGGGGGTGAGCGAGGGGCCGCGCAGCTCCGCGGCGACGGGCAGCCCCTCGAGCAGGGCCACCGCCTCGACCAGGGCGTCGAGCCCCTTCGCGGGTGACGTCCGGCCGAGCGCGAGCAGCCGCAGCGAGCCGTCGTCGGCGCGGCGCGGCACCGGCCGGGCAGGCACCTCGATCCCGTGGCCGGTGACGACGAGCTTGCGCGTCGGGAACGGGAAGGACGTCGCGCTCACGCTCAGCACGCGGGTCGCAGCACGCTCCGCCGTTCGCAGGGCGCGGGAGTCGCGCCAGTGCGTGAACCAGAGGAGCAGCGGTCGGCGCAACGGCCGCGTCAGCGGCGCCGCGAGCACGGCATAGATCGGCGCCATGTGCGCGAGCACCGCCGCGCCGGGGTCGCGGACCTCGGGTGCGAGCGCGAGCTCGAGCCTGGCACCGCGGAGTGCCCGCCGCGGACCGCCGAACTCCTTGACGCGGACGTTCGACGGCAGGTGGGCCGGACGCGCGGCGAGCGCGAGCACGACGAGCTCGTCGACCCGCTCGGCGAGGGCGCGGAGCTTCGGCACGGTTGCACCGAGAGCGGGATCGTCGGGATCGACCCGCTGCGTGATCACGATCAGCTTCATGCGAGCACCAGGTCACGCACACGGCGCGCGTATTCGGCAGGCGACACGACCCACTGCTCGCCCCCGGGGCGGGCGTCGGCGGCGAGCCGCTCGAGCTCGGCCTGATCGCCGAGCAGTCGAACGAGGGCGGCCGCGAGCGCCTCCGGCTCCGGCGGCACCAGCACGCCGTCGACACCGTCGCGGACGAGGTCGCGGATGCCGCCGACATCGCTCCCGAGCACCGGCCGGCCGCGCAGGTGCGCCTCGATCACGACCCGGCCCATCCCCTCCGAGCGCGACGGCAGGACGAGCAGGGAGGCCGCGTCGAGCGCGGCTGCGACCTCCTCCGTCGCCAGTTGCGGCTCCCAGGTCGCGAGCCCGTCGCGCACGAGCGCCTCGACGACCGTGCGGCGCGAGCCGTCCCCCACGATGCGCAGCGCGACGTCGCCGAGCTGCGGCCGCGCGATCCGCCACGCCGCCGCGAGCCCGTCGATGTTCTTGTAAGCCTCGAGGACGCCGACGAAGAGCGCCGTCGGCCGTGCGGGCAGCGGCTCGACCGGGGCGAGGAAGGGCTCGAGGTCCATGTAGGCCGGGAACTCCGCCGCCGGCTCGCGGGCGACGGCCCGGGCGAGCCCGGCCGTGTAGGGAGAGACGGCCCGCACCTTGTCGGCCTCGCGGACGGCCCAGGTGCCGACCCTGTCGACGGCCCGCGCGGCCAGGCGTCGGAGCGGGGAACCGTAGAGGCGGGCAAACGTGCGCCAGTCGCCGTGCAGCTCGACGATCACCGGGATGCCCGTGCGGGCGACCAGCGCGGCCGCCGCCTCGTAGGGGCTCTGCGCGACGATCGCGGCCGGCCGCGCGCTCGCCGCCTCGCGACGGAGCCGCCAGGGCAGGCCGAGCCAGAAGCGGGGGCCGTCGAGGCGGGTGCGAGGCCGGAGCCGGAAGGTGCGGTCGCCGGGGGAGCCGTCGGCCGACGACGCGACCACCCGCAGGTCGAGCACCTCCGCCAGTGCATCCCACTTGCGCGCGAGCGACGGCGACAGCGGCAGCCGGTACCGCGTCCGGCCCGCGAAGATGACGGCGGGCTTCATCGCACGCCCTCGAGGATCGCCTCGAGCTGGCCATAGATCCGGTCGGGTGCGTAGTCGGCCACGGACGGTGCAGCGGCGGCACGCAGGCGCGCGCGGAGCTCGCCGTCGCCCAGGTAGCGGCGCAGCGCGCCCGCGAAGGCGTCGACGTCGCCGGGGGCGACGAGCAGCCCGTTCTCGCCGTCGTGCACCACCTCGGGCACTCCCCCGACCCGCGTCGCGATCACGGGCGTGCCGAGCGCCAGCGCCTCGACCACGCCGTGCGGGAAGTTCTCCCACGCGGAGCTGAGCACGACTGCGTCCGCAGCGCGAACGTGGGCGAGCGCCTGCTCGCGCGGGAGCGCGCCGAAGAAGCGGACGCGGTCGTCGAGCCCGAGCGAGCGGGCCGTGGCCTCGAGCCGGGCGCGCTCGGGGCCGTCGCCGATCACGTCGAGCCGCGCCGCGTCGACCCGGGCGACGGCACCGAGTGCCACGTCGAGATCCTTCTGGTGGGTGAGCCGCCCGGCGAAGACGAGCCCCCCATCGCCGGCGGCCGGCGCCGGAAGCCCGTCGATCCGTGGAGCCGGGTTCGGCAGGACCGTGACGCGATCTCCCGGCACACCCCAGCCGACGACGAGGTCCCGCAGGAAGCCGCTCGGGCAGACGATGTGGTCGGCGTGCCGAACCGCGAGGTCTCGCAGCATCCGGAGCGCACGCGCGCGGCCGCCTCCGACCGAGTGCTGAAAGGCGGTCACGTCGCCGCCGGCCAGGCCCGACCGCCGCGCCCGTTCGAACGCCGGGTCGGCCGTGAGCTTGAGCACGACCGGCGTGCGCGCAAGCGCGGAACCGGCCGACGAGCGGACGAACATCCCGGTCGAGTAGACGACGTCCGCGTGGCGCGCACGCTCGGCGATCAGCGCGAGCGCGCGGGCGTGGCGGACGCCTCGCGGGAGCCGCCGCGGGACGAACCGCACCGGGTAGGGCTGCGGCGCCGGCTGCCGGTCGGCGGTCACCACCACCTCGACGCGGTGGCCGCGGTCGCGCAGCCAGCCGGCGACCTCGGGCGCATGGCTCGCCGGGCCGCCGACGTCGGGCGGCCAGATCCCGGACACGACGAGCACCCTCACATCGCCACCTCGCGCGGCGCCGGGACCGGCTCGCCGCGCAGCCGCACCAGGCCGAAGAGCCAGAAGCAGGCGAGCGTCGCGGAGGAGACGATCAGCGCGACCACCGCGCCCGAGGCGCCGTAGTAGTGGCCGAGGAGCAGCACGAGCGGCACGAGGACTGCGAGCTCGATCAGCTGCCCGGCCGTCCGCAGCCCCGGCCGTCCGATCGAGACGGGGAACGACTTCGACCAGCCGAAGACGAGCTGGATCGCCGCCACGATCAGCATCAGGCGGGCCGGTGTCGTGGCGGCCTCGTAGCGGACGCCGTAGACGACGCGCACGAGCCACGGCATCAGGATCCAGAAGACCGGCACCGAGACCAGCGCTAGCACCGACGTCGTCCCGATGTAGCGCTTGAGCAGCCGCCAGGCGCGGTCGGCGCGCCCGTGCTCGAAGTCGTAGGTCTGCTCGGCGAGCAGCACGAGACGGGCGGGAGCGGAGAGCGACGCGTACGCGGTCTGCGGCGCCTGCGCGATGCGGAAGTGGCCGACCTCCTGGGGCTTGGAGACGACACCGACGAGCACGGTCGGCAGCAGGGTGCGGAGCGACGTGAGCCCCGAGGCCACCGTCGACTGGATCGCGAAGTTGCGGATCGCCGGGGCGTCGTCCCCGAGCGGCTCCGCCTCGGCGCGGGGCCAGCGCCGGAACGCGATCAGCCCGACGGTGAGCGCCGTGGCGGTGGCGACCACCTGCGCGACGACGATCGCGACGAAGGTCGCGACGACGCCGTGCGAAGCGGCCACGGCGACGGCGGCGAGCCGGAGCGCCATCGACCAGACGAGCAGGCCCGCGCGCAGGTCGTAGCGGTTGTGGACGAGCAGCGCGGCCTCGGTCATCCCCTCCGGCGCCTGCAGCAGCGGGACGAACGCGGCGATCAGCAGCGGCTCGGTCAGGCCCGGGACGTTCCAGATCCACGGCGAGGCGAGCCCGGCGACGACGACCGCGAGGGCGCCGAGCACGCCTCCGGCCACCTTCAGCTTCAGCCCGACGTCGAACAGCCGCCGGAACCGCCCCCAGTCGTCCCGTGCGGCATACCGGTTGCCGTACTTGACCACCACCTCGTTCGCCGTCAGGTCGAGGAAGAGCTGGAGCAGCCCCGTGATCGCGAAGACGAGGGCGAAGCGCGAGAACTCGACGACCCTCATCTCGCGCGCCGCGACGATCGAGGCGAGAATCCCGAGAAGCGCGGAACCGTAGATCCCGACGGCGGTCGCGGCGCGCCGCTGCAGGACGCGGAAACGCATCTGAGACGGCGAGTATAGTGGCGGCGTTGGCCGCTCCCGCCTCGCTGCGCGCGCCTGCCCGGGCGGGGCCGCTGGTCGTGGCGGGCGCGATCCCGTTCCTCTTTCTCCACCGCCACTACTCGCCCACGCTCTCGGTGGGGCGGATCGACGCGTACCTCTCGGACTTCGCCGTGCTGGCGATCGTGATCGCCGCGCTCGTGTCCGGGAGCCAGCGGGTGACGAGGCTGCGGGGCACGTCGGCGGTCTGGATCGCGTGGGCCGCCCTCGCGCTGCTGGTGGTCGTGGGCACCGGCTGGGGCGCGCTTCGCTTCGACGCGTACCCCGCGGGAACGCATGCGATCTCCGCCGCGAAGTGGCTCGAGTACATGCTGCTCGCGCCGGCGCTCGTGCTCGTCGCGGACGACCTGCGAGACCTTCGGCTCTGGGCAGGGGCCCTGATCGCGTGGAGCTGCGTGCTGACGACGATCGGCGTCCTCCAGTTCGTCGGTGCGGTCGGGAACTTCGAGCACACGCCGGCCGGGTCGCGCAAGCCGTCGCTCGCCGGAGATCACGACTTCGCTGCGCTCTCGGCGGCGACGCTGGCGCTGGCACTGCTCCTGCTCGCGCGTCGCCCCGGCTCGGCGACCGAGCGGCGGGCCGTGTGGGCCGCAGGGCTTGCGGGCGCCCTCGGGATGGTCGTCTCCGGTGCGTTCGACGCCTTCGTCGGCGAGCTCCTCGCCGCGGCGCTCATCCTGCTCGCGGTGCGGCCGGATCGACGGCGGGTCGCCGCGATCGCCGGCATCCTCGCCGCCGTCGCCGTCGGCCTGTTCGCGATTCGCAGCCAGGCGGTCGCCGACGGCCTGAAGTTTCTCGGCCTGAAGCACGGCAACGGCGGCTCGTCCGAGAACGTCCAGAGCTACCGGCAGCGAACGCTGCTCGCGTACATCGGCGGTCGCATCTTCCTCGCACACCCGTTGCTCGGCGTCGGCTGGCAGGGGTCGGGCGACGAGTACGCGTACGGGCCGTTCCTCGCCGATGCGCATCGACGCTTCTCGCAGCCGGCCGAGGCGTTCCCCTCGCCGGCGCATCCGTGGGGCGTCCAGAACGCCTACGTCCAGAGCCTCGCCGACTTCGGTTTCGCGGGGCTGGTCGTCTTCCTCGGCGTGCTCGTCGTGCCGGCGACGGTCGCGTTGCGCCGCGGTCGAGGCGATCCGCGTCTCGCCGGGCCTGCGCTGATACTGGTCGCCGTCGGGGCCTGGAACGGGTTCGGGCTGATCTCCGGCCTGCCGATCGACGCCCTGACGTGGCTCGCGGTCGGGACGGCCGCAGCCGCGGTCTCGGTGCCCGAAGCGGTCCCGGCGGGTGTGTAGGGTGCCCGCGTGTCGAACGGCGGTTCGTGGCCGGGACGGAGCCAGCGTGAGCCCTCGCGGGGCGAGCCCGGCTGGTCGATTCGCAAGCCGATCGCCGACTGGCTGCGTGCCGAGGGCGCGGCGGCCGCGGGCCTGCGCGTCCTCGACGTCGGCTGCGGCTCCAGGCCGTACCAGCCGTTCTTCGCCGGTGCGGCCGAGTACGTCGGGTTCGACGTCCCGGGCAGCCCCCACGCGGACGTCCACGGCTACGTCGAGGAGCTGCCGTTCGAGGACGGGTCGTTCGACGTCGTCCTCTGCATCCAGGTGCTGGAGCACGTCGACGATCCCGCGGCCGCGGTGCGCGAGCTGCGGCGCGTGACGAAGCCGGGCGGCCGCGTGCTCGCCTCGACGCACGGCGTGATGGTGTACCACCCGAGCCCCAACGACTACTGGCGCTGGACGCACACCGGACTGGCGCGCCTGTTCGAGTCGGGCGGCGAGTGGAGGGCTCTCGACGTCACTCCGGGAGCAGGCTCGGCGGCCGGGCTCGGCCTGCTGGTCGCGCGCTTCGTCCACCTCCTCGCGAAGCGAGGCGGTGTCGCCGGGGCGGCGCGCCCGGTCGTGGCGGCGCTCAACACGGTCGCGGGAGCGCTCGACGCCCGCGTCGAGCTGCTGCGCGAGCCGGTGCCCGGATCGCTGTTCGCGAACTTCCACGTGACGGCGGTGCGCGCGTGACCCGCGTGCTCGTCACGGGCGGCGGCGGCTTCATCGGCTCGAACCTCGTCCGCGCGCTGCTCGAGCGCGGAGACGACGTCCGCGTGCTCGACAACTTCTCCACCGGCAATCGCGGCAACCTCGAGGGCCTCGACGTCGAGATCGTGGAAGGCGAGCTCCGCAGCTACGAGCGCGTCCACAACGCAGTGCGAGGCGTCGAGGTCGTGTTCCACCTCGGGGCGCTCGGATCGGTGCCGCGGTCGGTGCAGGACCCGCTGACCTCGAACGCCGTCAACGTCGAGGGCACGCTCAACGTGCTGCTCGCCGCGCGCGACGAGAGCGTGCGCCGGGTCGTGTACTCGTCCAGCTCGTCCGTCTACGGGACGCGCCGCCAGCTGCCGGTCACCGAGGCGACACCACCCGACCCACTCTCGCCCTACGGGGTGGCGAAGCTCGCCGCGGAGCGCTACTGCGTCAGCTTCTCCCGCGTCTACGACAGCTTCGAGAGCGTCGTCCTGCGCTACTTCAACGTCTTCGGGCCGCGCCAGAGCCCGTTCTCGCAGTACGCCGCCGCGATCCCGCGGTTCGTGACGAGCATCGCCGGGGGAGAGCCCGTGACGATCGACGGGGACGGCGAGCAGTCGCGCGATTTCACCTACGTCGCGAACGTCGTCGACGCAACGGTGCGGGCAGCCGACGCGCCCGAGGCGAGCGGCGAGATCGTCAACGTCTCGGCGGGGGCGCCGACCACCGTCAACGAAGTCGCAGAGGCGATCGGCCGGGTGCTCGGGAAGCCGGTCGAGCGAACCTTCAGGCCTCCTCGTCCGGGGGACATCCGCGCGTCGTGGGCGGACGGCACCCGCGCCGGCGAGATCCTCGGCTACCGGCCCGGCGTGGGGCTCGAGGAGGGACTGCGCCACACGGTGGACTTCCTCCTCGGTGGCTGAGCCGGTCCGGATCCTGCGCGTGATCGCCCGCCTCAACATGGGCGGGCCGGCACTGCACGTCTCGTACCTCACCCGCGGTCTCGACCAGCGTGGCTACTCGACCACGCTCGTGGCCGGCGAGCTGGCCCGCGGCGAGGATTCGATGTCGTTCGTCGCCGACGAGCTCGGCATCGAGGTGATCGACGTGCCCGAGCTGCGCCGGGAGATCTCTCCGGTCTCCGACCCGGCTGCGATCCGGAGGCTCGTGCACGAGCTGCGGCGGATCCGGCCGCACATCCTCCATACGCACACCGCCAAGGCCGGCGCGGTCGGCCGCACGGCGGCGCTGCTCGCCGGCGACGCGCGGCCGCCGGTGATCGTCCACACCTATCACGGTCACGTGCTGCGCGGCTACTTCGATCCGCTCCGAACGCGCTTCTTCCGGGAGACGGAGCGCGCCCTCGCCCGGCACACGACGCGCCTGATCGCCGTCGGGCCCGAGGTCCGGGACGATCTCGTGGCGCTCGGGGTCGCACCCCCGGAGCAGTTCGTGGTGATCAGGCTCGGGATCGATCTCGAGCACCGCGTGGCCGGCGACCGCCGCGCCGAGTTCCGGCGCCTGTTCGGGATCCCCGAGGAGCGGTTCGTCGTCGGCTGGATCGGACGGATGACGACGATCAAGCGGCTGCCGGACGTGCTGACGTCGTTTCGGGCTCTACTCGACCGCGGCGTCGACGCGACGCTGTGCCTGGTGGGCGACGGGCCGGACCGGGCGGCGGTCGAGCGACAGGCGTCAGAGCTGGGGCTCGCCCGCCACATCCTCTCGGTCGGCTACCAGGAGGACGTGGCGCCGTACTACTCGTTCTTCGACGCGCTCCTGTTGCCGTCGGCGAACGAGGGCACGCCCGTCGTCGCGATCGAGGCTCTGGCCGCGGGACGACCGGTCGTCGCGACCCGGGTCGGCGGGCTTCCGGACGTCGTCTCCGAGGGAGAGGACGGGTTCCTGGTCGAGGTGGGCGACGTCGATGCGCTCGCCTCGTCGCTGGAGCGCCTCGCGCGCGACCCCGCCCTCCGGGCGCGGATGGGCGCAGCCGGGCCGCCGCGCGTCATTCCCCGCTACCGCGTCGAGCGGCTCGTCGACGATGTCGACCAGCTGTACCGGGAGCTGCTCAGCCTGAAGCGATTGCCGCTGCCATCTTCATGAAGGCGGCGAACGACGGCTTGTGCCTGCCGCCGTAGGTGATCAGCCCGGACTGCCAGCCGCCCAGGTTCGGCTCGTCCTTGAGCAGGAACCAGAGCATCAGGTCGATGCGCCGGTTCTTGCTTGCGATCGCGAACGCCTGGGTCAGGTACTTCGCCTGCTTCGCCCAGGAGACGCCCGCGAGCGGATCCGGCGGGTTCGTCTGGTAGCCGTACTCGGTGATCCAGATCCGCTTGTTGCCGTAGAGCTTGGTCACCTCCCGGATCAGCACGCTGATGTTCCCCAGCGTGACCGCGGTCGGCTGGGCGCCGTTCGCCGGCGGCGGCGGCGGGGAGCTCGGCGTCTCCGAGGGAACCTGGTAGTAGGGATGGTGCGCCCAGGCGTCGAACCGCTTCAGCCCGTCCTTGTGCGCGGCGAGCAGGAAGGCGATCGGCGAGATCGACGGCCGTGCGCTGCGCGGCTGGTTGTTGCCGCGGGGCGCCGTCGCCCCGCAGGCCACGCGCTCGCTCTTGATCAACGTCTGGTGCACGCCGTTGTAGACGGCATTGCAGATGAGCGCGTAGTCGCGCGGGCTGCGCATCACCCACTTCTTTCCCACCCGCTTGAACTGCGGGGACAGGAAGATCGGATTGTTCGGCTCGTTCCAGGCCAGCCACTCCTTCACCGCCGGGATCACCTGCCCGTCGGAGCCCATGAACTTGCCGTCGTAGCGCTGCGCGGCGGCGTAGGCGAACGCACGCAGGGTGGCGGGGTTCGTCGGCGCGTGGTTCATCGCCTTGCCGCCGTTGGCCCAGGACGGCGTCCCGTAGATCGAGAACAGCACGTGCACGCCGGCCTGCGCCGCGTAATCCACCGTCCGGTCGTAGAGCGACCAGTCGTACGCCGGGTCATCGGGATTCGTGGGGTGGGCCGGGCGCTTCTTCGCGACGCCGTAAGGCCCGCCCCAGTAGAGGTTCAGGCGCACCTCCTGGACATGCAGCTCGTCGAAGGTCGCAAACGTCTTCGCCACCGGCCCGTAGAGCGTCTGCGCCTCGTCGTAGATCCCGACACGCAGGTAGCGCGACGCACCGGCCGGCGTCGCGGTCGCGGCGACTCCTGCCACTGCGACAACCAGCGCCGCAGCGGCGACCACGAACCGCAGTCGCATCAGACGGAGAGCGGCTCCGGGCCGACGGCGAGCAGCCAGCGGCGCAGGCCTTCTTCGAGATCGATCTCGGGCGACCAGCCGAGCACCTGCTGCGCGCGAGTGATGTCGGGGCGACGCACCTGCGGGTCGTCGATCGGCAGCGCCTCGAAGACGATCTCGCTCGAGGATTCCGTGACGCGGATCACGGTCTTCGCGAGCTCCAGCATCGTCAGCTCGTGCCCGGGGTTGCCGAGGTTCACGGGAAGGTGCTCGTCGCTGCAGGCGAGCAGATAGAGCCCGCGGATCAGATCGTCGACGTAGCAGAGCGACCGCGTCTGCGAACCGTCGCCGTAGACCGTCAGCGGCTTCCCCGCCAGCGCCTGGTTGAGGAAGTTGACCGACGCGCGCCCGTCGTTGCGCCGCATCCGCGGCCCGTACGTGTTGAAGATCCGCGCGATGCACGTGTTGACGCCCTGCTGGGTGTGGTAGGTCATCGTCAGCGCTTCGGCGTACCGCTTCGCCTCGTCGTACACACCCCGTGGCCCGATCGGATTCACGTTCCCCCAGTAGGTCTCGGGCTGCGGGTGCTCGAGCGGGTCGCCGTAGACCTCGCTGGTCGACGAGATCAGGAAGCGCGCGCGCTTCCACTTGGCGAGGCCGAGCGCGTTGTGCGTCCCGTAGGAGCCGACCTTGAGCGACTTGAGCGGCGCACGCAGGTAGTCGACCGGGCTCGCAAGAGCGGCCAGGTGGAACACGAAGTCGACGTCGCCCTCGATCTCGATCGGCTCGACGACGTCGTGGTACCGGAACGTGAACTGATCGCCGCGGAGGTGGTCGATGTTCTCGAGCGTGCCGGAGTCGAGGTTGTCGACACAGACGACGCGATGACCTTCGGCGACCAGGAAATCACACAGGTGGGAGCCCAGGAACCCGGCTCCCCCGGTGACAACGGAGGTCGGCATCGGTGCACTGTACTTCGGGAAGCGGAAGACGGCAGCGCTGCTTACGAACCTTTTGCAACCCGCGACCCCGCCGCTCACGGGCCGGGGACCGCCGCGCAGCCCGGTCAGGGTTCGCTACGGTGGTCCACGGACGTGCCCTCGTCCCGCCCGGGACGGCTCATCGAGGCGTCTCGGGTCCCCCCGAGGAGGCCTCGCCCGAGCGCTTTGGGCGGGGCCTTCCTCTCTTCAACTGGATCGGCGTCGATAATCGACGTTCGATGGCAACGCTCACGATCCTCATGCCCGTCTTCAACGAGGCATCAACCGTCCTGACCGCCGTCGAGGACGCGCTGACCGCCGAGCTGCCGGTCGACGATCGCGAGGTCATCGTCGTCGACGACGGGTCCTCCGACGGCACGCCTGCGACGCTCCGGTCTGCGCGGTTCCCCGCAAACGTCCAGGTGCACCATCACGCCTACAACATGGGCAAGGGGGCCGCGATCCGCACAGGTCTACGGCATGCAACGGGCGACTACACGGCGATCCTCGACGCCGATCTTGAGTACCGGGCAGCCGACCTAGCCGACCTCCTAGTCCCTCTGCTTTCCGGCGAGGCGGCCGTCGTCTTCGGCAGCCGGATGTGGTCGTCGCACTCGGCGTACAGCTTCTGGTACGTGATGGGCAACAAGGGGGTCACCTTCGCGACGAACCTCCTCTACAATTGCTGGATCTCCGACGTGATGACGTGTCACAAGGTGATGCGAACCTCGGTCCTCAAATCGCTACCTCTCCGAGAGCGCGGGTTCGGTATCGAGCCGGAAATCACCGCCAGGCTGCTGAGGCAGGGCGAGCGCATTTTCGAGATACCGATCTCGTATCGCGCGCGGTCGCGAGAGTCCGGGAAGAAGTTGACGTCCGTCGACGGCGTCCGTGTGGTCCGGACACTCTTGCGCTGCCGAGTCAGGTAGCTCTACCCCGTCCGGGCGAAGACTGCAAGGCCGTTCGAGCCGTCGGACAGCTGCTCGAGCCGCGGAAACTTGCAGCGCGCCCACTGCTCGGGCGTCGCGAGCCCGCCCTCGCTACGCGTCTCCTGCTCCTGTTCGTCGCTCGTGCCGAGGATGAAGACCGTGAAGCCGGCAACGTCACGACAGTGCAGCGCAACGGTTGTCACCACTCGGCCCTGTGGGAGAAAGAAGCTGAAGCGCGGATCCGACGTCGAGAGCCTCCCCCCGTCGAGGTGCGCGTCGGCGAGGGCGAGAGAGGACTGGACGGCCGGTAGGACGATGTTCGTCGTCTGCTCGCGGTTGCCGAGCCCGTGGATGCCGAGCGCACGGAGCTCCGCCCACTCCACGCCGTGCAGTCCGTCGAAGGTGGCGAGGGCCATCCAGCACGCAATCGCGAGCAGGGGTATCGGCGCGAGAGCCGCGGTCGGACCCAACCGGCGCAACCCGAGCACACCCGACCATAGGCAGAGCGCGATCAGCGTCACCAACCCCGGCCACGCAGTCGCCGCGAGCCGCACGAAATACGCCGTCGCATAGAGCCAGACGATGTAGGGCGCCAGCCCGAGAACCAGCAAAGCGATCAGTGACGCCCGCGACGGCGCCGCATCCTCGGGAGCCGCGAGACCTGCGGAGAGGACGAGCGCAAAGCCGACAACGGTGAAGACGGACTCGGCATCGGCAAATGCTCCCGGTGCTCCGGGGGCAAGTGCCGGCCCGACCACTGCCCAGGCGAGCGCCATAAGGATCGCGGCGAGCGACGACCGGCGGTGGCCCAGGCCAAACGCGCGGCAGAGGCCGTAGACGATCGCGAAGCCGAGGGGAAGCCGCAGCCCCGCTCCGAAGGCATCGAGCCGAAGGAGCTCTCGCCAGCTCTCACTTGCCGCCCGCTGCGCCCAAAGACCGTCGGTCGTCCCGCTTCGCAGGTAGGTAAACAGTCCCTCGTGGAAGCGGGCCGCCATGACACCCTGGTAGGCCCATCCCGCGCCGATCCCGATCCACAGGCCGACTGGAACCGCCCAGCGACGCCGCGCGGTAGGCGTTCGAAGCGTCGCGATCGTGAGCACGATCGCGAGCCCCAGGAGCGGGGCGGTCACGGTCGGCTTGGTCAACATCGCAAAACCGGCGACAAGCGGCAGTAGCCAACGGCGGCGAAGCGGGGATCGGCGGAGCGCCAGCCATGCGGTGACGGCCACCATCGCGGCGGCCGGCACATCGGACTCACCGGCGAGAGCCTCCGTCTCGAGCGGCGCGACCGCGACCGTGGCAAGAACCGCCACCGCCATGACACCGAATGCACTCCGCCGGTCGCCGGGGACCTCGAAGGCGAGCCCGGCGATGCCGACGACCAGCAGGAAAGCGAAGGCGAGGGACAGAAGTCGACCCGCCGAAAAGCTCACACCCGTGGCCGCCCAGAGGCCCCCCTGCAGCACATAAAAGACAGGACGGGCCGACCCGAGAACACCGGAATCGATCGGATCGAGCGCTCCCCGGGTGGCGATCTCGCGAGACCAGTCGCCGAACGCGAACGAGTCCCACTCGTGGTACGGAAGGACGACGGCCAGCAGGATCCCGCCCACGAGGAACGCGAGGGCGCTCCCTGCCGCCGCCACGAGGTACGTGGACGACAACCAGCCCGGCGAGTCGGCCGGCCCGGCACTCGAGCCTGCAACGGATGCGCCGGATGCGTCCTGGGTGGCGGCGGACACGTCTTGCCTATCTAGCGCAAGTCCTTGTTCGACTCCATGTCAAACCACATCGCGAACAGCGTGAACTGGCTGCCCGAGATCAGAAGCAGCGCGACGAGCACGATCGTGGCGGTGGGGATGCCGTGCCCGCCGATGCGGAGCACGGTCTCGACGATGCCCAGCACCAGTCCGGCGATCGTCATCACGAAGCCGAGGAAGTAGAAGAAGACGAGCGGGTGGAAGTCGCGGATCACGTACTTCTCCCGCAACCGCCAGAAGAACCCCTTCCACAGCAGCCACGTGATCCGCGGCACGACTCGCCTGATCTTGATCCCCGACCGCTCACCGACACCGTAGATCGGGCGCGAGGGAAGTCGCGCACGCGCGCATTCCAGACGTTCAGATGGACGAGCAGGTCGTTCGGGAACCCGTAGGACGTGTAGATCCGGTCGAGGTCGAGCAGACCCAACATGCGCAGCGAGAGCACCGTGTAACCGGCCTGCGAGTCGGCGACGTGCCAGTAACCCGACGCGATCTTCGTCAGCAGGCTCAGCACCGCATTGCCCAGATAACGGCTGCGGGGGATCAGCTTCCAGGCGCTGCCGGTAAAGAGCCGGTTCGCCTTCGCGTAGTCGAGCTCGCCGCGCACGACCGGGAGGGCGAGCCCCTCGAGCTCGTCGGGATCCATCTGGTTGTCGCCCGCCATCACGGCAACGGCGTCCATGCGTGCGGCGAGCGCGAGCTTGTACCCCGTCACGATTGCCGCACCGACGCCCCGGTTGCTGTCGTGGGTGACGACCTCGACGCGCGGGTCCCCGCGCGTACGAGCGCGCTCCGCCGTCGCGTCGGTCGAGGCGTCGTCGACGACGAAGATCCTGTCGACGAAGCCCGGGATCCCCTGGATCGTCGCGGCGACGAGTTGCTCTTCGTCGTGTGCCGGCACCACGACCGCGACGCTCTTGCCCTCGAGCATGGCCCGATCGTACGGCGCGGCGCGGTCGACTCTCCGAGGTCCGCCCGATCTGTCATTCTCCCGCGGTGCAGAGGGGCGCGGCCGCTGCGATCGCGGGCCTTGCGGCCCTGCTGCTCTTCGGGGGCCCGAGCCCCTCACGCGCCGCGAAGCCGGGAGGGATCGCTGCCGGCATCGGCGCAAGGCCCATGCGGATCACGCTCTCCGAGCACGGGAGAGGCCTCACCGTGCTCGGCGGGATCAGCTACACGACTCCGAACGGCCGGCAGCATCCCCTGACCCGCGTGCTCGCACGCCGCACCATCGGCGCCACGACCACGCTGAGCGTCGCGACGGGCGAGCAGGGCCGCACGGCGATGGTCAGCGTGAGCACGGCCGGCCGCCGCACCCGTGTCGGCATCCGGCTGCGTCCCGCGAGCGGAGTCGCGTCGCTGCTGGTGACCCTCGCCGCGCCCCCGAGTGCGCACTTCCTCGGCGGCGGCGAACAGACACGGTGGGTTGACATGCGCGGAACGGTGCGGCCGTTGAAGGTCTGGAACGCGTGCGCGAACTCCGCCCCGACGCCGTTCTTCGCATCGACGGCCGGTTTCGGCGCCTACGTCGAAGGGATCCGGTCGGGCGAATCGGCTTTCCCGATGCAGCCGACGACACCAGTTTCGTCTGCGACACCGGCGCCGCGCAGTGCTCCGTCGGTCCGCCGGTCCCCGCTGTTCGCATCTGCCTCAAGTCCGCCGATGCGAAGCTCGACGTCTTCGCAGGATCGCTCAGGCAGACGATCGGCGCCTACGCCCGGCTCGCGGGGCTGCCGCGGGCCCCGTGGCTGCCTGCGTTCGCGCTCGTGAAGTGGCGCGACCAGGTGACCGGGCCCGACGACCTTTTCGACGACATCCACGAACTGCGCAGCCGCAACATCCCGATCGGCTGGGTGATCCTCGACAACCCGTGGGAGCAGGGCGCGTTCACCAACGACTGCTTCGGTTCGCTTCGCTTCGATCCGACCCACTTCCCCGACCCGGCGTCGATGATCGCGGCGATCCACCGCCGGAACGTCCGCTTCATGCTGTGGATCTCCCCCGAGTTGAAGTTGAGCGGCTGCCCGGCGCAGACGCTGCCGAACGGGTGGCTGGTGGGCGACGACCAGTACTACCTCCGCGATCTGAGCAACCCGGCGGAACGGGCGGACTTCGTGTCGCGCTTGCGAGCGCTCGCCGCGCTGGGGGTGGACGGCTTCAAGGGAGACCGCGGCGACGAGGTCGACCTCGAGAAGCTCGAGCTCCACGCAGGCCCGGGGGTCGCCTTCCAGAACGCGTACGTGCGTTGGTACCAGCAGGCGGCGGCGGCCGCGATCGCGCCGTATCGCCGCAACTGGGCCGGCCTGTTCCGGACGTCCGTCCCCGGATCGGCCGCCATCGTCCCCGGGTTCGTCGGCGACGACGCCCAGCAGACGTGGGACGGCCTCCAGGGCGCGATTCGCCAGGCCCAGACCGCGGGCGTCGGCGGCGATGCGATGTGGGGATCCGACATCGGCGGCTACCAGGGCGGCGACCTGACGTCCGAGCTCTTCGTGCGCTGGGCCCAGTTCGCCGCGCTCACGCCGATCTTCGAGGTCGGCGGCGCCGGCGAGAACGCGCAGTTCTGGCAGTTCGGCAACGCAACGGTGGCCGCCTTCCGGGAGGCGGCGTCGCTGCACTACGAGCTCGTCCCGTATCTGTTCACGCTCGTCTCGCAGGCGGCCGCGAACGGAGTGCCGGCGGTGCGCCCGCTCGGCCTCACCTGGCCCTCGGCCCGCGCCGCCTGGGCGGCGAACAACGAGTTCACGCTCGGGAACGCGCTGCTCGCCGCGCCGGTGATCACGCCGGCGAGCGGTGCTAAGGCAGCGACGGCCGTCTACCTCCCGCTCGGCACCTGGATCGACCTCTTCACCGGCGCTCGGCTCACCGGGCACCGCACGATCACGCGACAGTCGGGGCCGACCGACTTCCCGCTGTACCTCCGGGCGGGGACCGCCCTGCCGTTCAACTTCCGCTCGCCCGAGGTGTGGGCCGCGGCGTGGCAGACGAACGATCTCGAGCGGGCGGGGCGCCAGGGATGGCTCGTCGCGCCGGCGCCGCATGCGACCGCGTCGGCGCAGAGCGGCCGACGCGGCTCGTCGCGACCGGACCGGCGGCGCCAAGACGACCGTCGTGCTCACCGGCGCCGAGCGCCAGCAACAGCTGATGCTGCTCCAGCGCGGCAGGGTCTGCCGGGCGACGGTCGACGGGCGACCGGTCGCACACGTGACGACGGCCGCGGCCATGCGGACGAAGGCCGATGCGTGGCTCAGCGACGAGTCGGCACCGCACGGAGTGGTCGTCAAGCTGACGCTCGACCGGAGCAACCGCGCAGTCGTCGTGCTCTCGGACTGCGGCTGACGGACGCTCAGCCGATGCGTGTGTCGCCGACGACGGCGACGATCGCGCCGACGATCAGCCCGATCAAGGCACCGATCAGGATCGACGCCTTGCGCGAGTGCGCCGACGACTTCTCCGACTTGGCGGCCGTGATCACCTTGGCGCTCTCGACGTTCTGGGAGAACGCGAGGTCGGTCTGTACGCCGGAGAGCTGGTTGAGCAGGTTCCCCTGGCGCTGCAGCGACGTGTCGAGCTGCGTCACCAGCACGAGCTTGTCGAGCGGCTGGAGGTTCCCCTGCTTGATCGCCTTGTCGACGGCCGCAATCCGGGCGTTGATCGACTCGAGCTGTGTCCGGGTCGTGCGCAGGACCAGGTTGTAGGTCGCGATCTTCGTGCCGACGTACGGCGCCGTGGTGCGCTTCACGACCACCGCCGCGAGCGCGTTCGCCGCATCCTGCGTCTTCGCCGGGTTCGCTCCCGTGACGGTGAGCGAGATCAACGGCGTCGCGCGCGTTGCCCCGTTGCCGGTGGCGGCTCCGACCTCGGCGACCGACACCTTTCCGCGCAGCGCGCCGCCCGACAGCCCCGCCTTCCCCTCCGCATCGGACTGGGCGGAGGCGGAGTCGGTGATCAGCGCGATCGCGCGGGGGTTGGAGTAGAAGCCGTTGACGAGCGAGCCGCCCGGGGACACCGGCTGCCCCAGCGAGATCAGCGCCGACGCCTTGTAGTCGGTCCCGCCGCTCAAGGAGTAGAGGCCGCCGAAGATCGCGCCGACGACCACGCCGGCCACGGGCAGCCACCACAGCCGGACGACGGCGCGGCGCCAGCGGGCGAGGTCGACTTCGCGCTCGGCGTTCAGATCGGGCGAAGTCGCCGTCATCGCGCGGCGACTGTAGCCGAAGCCCACTCCCATTGGCGGGACAAACCCTCTTCGAGCCCCACGGCAGGGGCCCAGCCGAGCTCCCTCCGGATCAGCGTCGTGTCCGCGACCGTCCGCCGCTGGTCGCCCGCCACGGCCGCGCTCCGGCGAACCGCGAGCGGTCGCCCTGCCAGCTGCTCGAACAGGGCGACCGCCTCCACCATCGACGCTTCGAGCGAGCCCCCGACGTTGTACGTACCGGTGCCCGCCTCCATGGCCCGGATCGTCGCGGCGACGATGTCGGCGACGTACGTCCAGCTGCGGGACTGCGCGCCGTCCCCGTACAGCTCGAAGGTCGCGCCCTCAGCCAGGGCGAACGCGATTCGCGTGAACGCCATGTCCGGCCGCTGGCGCGGCCCGAAGGCGTTGAAGTAGCGGAGCACGACGCTGTCGAGGCCGAACTCGCGCGCATAGGCCCCGGCAGTGCTCGCACGCGAGCTTCGTGATCCCGTAAGGCGAGAGCGGCTGCGGCGGAGTGTCCTCGGGCGTCGGATAGCGCTCGGCCGCGCCGTACACCGACGACGACGAGGCGAAGACGACCCGCACGCCGTCGCGGGCGGCCGCTTCGAAGACGCGCTGCGACGCGAGCACGTTCCGGCGCAGGTAGAGCGGGAACACGTCGCCGAAGCTCCGCACACCCGGCTGGCCCGCGAGGTGGAAGACGCCGTCGAGCCCGCTGAAGTCGAGCTCGTCCTCGGCGAGGTCGACGCGCCGCACGTCGAGCCCGCGGCGTTCTCCTCCTTCAGCGCCGGGTCGTAGTAGTCGGTGAAGCAGTCGAGGCCGACGACGTCGTGACCGCGCCGAGGAGCGCCTCCGCGAGGTGCGACCCGATGAAGCCGGCAGCGCCGGTGACCGCGTACCGCACCGGAGCAGTTAGCGGCGCCGCTCGATGAGACCGTAGATCCGCGCGTAACCGGTGAGGTAGAGGTGCTCGGGTCGGCAACGACCGGCGAGTACTTGCCGTCCGGGAAGCTCCACACCTGCGCCCCGGTCATCGCGTTGAGCGCGTAGGTCCGGCCCGCCAGCGTGGCGAAGTAGACGCGCCCGGCGACGAGCGTCGGCGAGCCGGAGATCGGGCCGTTCGCCTTGAACCGCCAGTTCACGTTGCCCGTCGCCGCGTCGAAGCAGTAGAACGCTGCGAGTAGGAGCCGGCGTAGACGCGCTTGCGCCAGACGGCGGGCGAGGAGTAGACGTAGCCGCCGGTCGACTGCGACCAGCGGAGCTGCCCGGTCGTCGCCCCGAACGAGTAGATCTTGCCGTCGGTCGAGCCGATGTAGACGCGGTCGTAGGCGACGGCGGGAGTCGAGTAGAACGTGCCGGTCGCGCCGAACCGCGCCTGCGCGCTCGCCTTCCAGACGAGCTGCCGGTGTCGGCGTCCAGCGCGTAGACGTGGCCGGAGTAGTCGCCGAAGAAGAGGCGCTTCCCGGATGGCGAGCGCCGCCCTTCACCTTGCCTCGGCCGCGTGGATCCACAGGAGGCGCCCGGTGCTCGCCGAACGCGAAGACCTTGCCTTTCCAGTCGCCGACGAACACCTTGCCGCCTCCGACGAGCGGCGAGGACTCCGACGGGCCGATCGTCCGCCGCCAGCGACCTTCCCCGTCGTCGCGTCGAAGGCGACGAGCTCGCCGGTCGCGCGCCGGCGGCCGGTTGCACGGCGGACGGTTGAGGAACGTCGCGAACACGGTGTCGTCGACCGCGGGAGACGTCGCCAGGCAGCGGCCCGAGACGTAGCTCCAGACGCGGCTGCCGGCCGTCTTCGTGATCGCCAGCATCCTGCCGTTGTTGTTGGCGAAGTAGAGCCGCCCGTAGGCGACCGCGGGCGGAAACTCGACGAGGCTGCGCGCCTGAACGTCCAGGCGCGCGGAACGGCGGCGCAAGGGTGATGCCCCTACGCGAAGCGCTGACCCTCGGCTCGGCCGTACATCGGCCAGACGATCCCGGCCTCGGGCGGCTGCGGCGGAGGCTGCGGTAGCGACGAACTCGACCGTCGAGGAGCCGTGGATGTCCCGCGAGGCGTGCCTGACGTGGAGGTAGTAGGCGGCGCCGGCGGCCAGAAGCGCGAGCACGACGACGCCGGCCCCGAAGCATCCGCCTCTCATCGAGGCGCGACCGCGTACAGACGCGAGTAGCCGTGAAGCAGCAGCTGTGCCCGCCGCCTGAGACCGGCACGTATTCGCCGTGCGGGAAGTCGAGCACGACGCGGCCACTCGCGGCGTCGACGCCGACTATCCGGTGCGCGAACGAGCCCGCGTAGGCGACGCCGTCGACGACGACGGCCGCTCCCGAGATCGGGCCGCCGGCGCCGAGCGCCCAGAGCGTCGCCCGCTCCGCGCCGAGACGGCGTAGAAGACGCCGTTGTAGGCGCCGAAGAACACGCGCCCGCCAGCCACCGCCGGCGAGGAGTAGACGTACGCGCCGGTCTGCGGCGCCAGAGGACCGGCCGCCGGCCGAGAAGGCGGTGAGCGAGCCGCCGTTGGAGCTCGGCACGAAGACGCGGCCGTCGACACCGCGGGCGTTCCGTAGATCCGGCCGTTGACGAAGCCGGCCAGCGCTCGCGGCCGGTCGACGCACAGCGCGAGCAGCCGGCCGCAGTAGTCGCCGATGTAGATCGTGCCGCCCGCGATCGCGGCGGACGAGGTGAGCTTGCAGCCGACGTGAACGTCCACCGCACCCGGCGAAGATCGAGCGCATAGACGCGACCGTCCCAGGCCCCGAAGTAGTCGACGCCGCCCGCGCGACGATCGGCGACGACTCGATCGGCGATCCGACCGCGAAACTCGAGAGCAGCGGCCCGTCGCGCGCGCAGCACCCGGACGTCCCCGTCCATTCCGTGCACGACGAGCTGTTCCCCCGATCGCCGGCGACGATGCCATCTTCCCGCCGGCGTGTCGTGCCTCCACAGCATGCTGCCGTCGCTCATCGCGAGGGCCGAGATCGTGCCGTCGCATTCCCGACGTACGCCACGCCCTCGGAGACGACGGCCGGGAACTCGGTCAGCCAGCCGGTCCCGTGCGACCAGACCACCCGAAACGGCGGGCGGAGCCGGATCGCGCTGCTGCTGCGTCCGCGCCGGCCCGACGCCGTACATCGGCCACTGCAGCGCACTGCGGTAGAGCATGACGGTCGATTGAGGCCGCGGCCTGAAGGGCAGCCGCAGCGCGCGGTAGGTAGCCGCGCTCACGTCGGTCACGAGCGCGCGCGACGGCGAAGCGGGACCGCGCGACGCCGTGCGCGTCGGTGTGCGCCGCCAGCCCGCCGACGGCACGAGCGCTCCGCGCACGCGCGCACGTGTGTTGCCGTCGACGACTGTGACCGCGACGCTCGCGGTGCGACCGGACCTTTCGGTCGCCGGTCTTACCGTCTGACGCGGTCACCGCAGTGCTCGGCCGCCGCCGGTCGTCCCGCACCCGGCTGCGCACCGGGCGCCAGCGCGACCAGCGAGGCGGCGCGCCTCACGCCTCCGCCGCGCTCGCTCCTCCGCCGCTCGCCGCGGCACGAGCGTCCCGTCACGTTGTCCAGATCACCTGCGAGAAGTACCGCGTCATCACGACGCCCTCGCGGAACTCGCCGAACCGCGGCTCGGGCCGCTCGCCGGCGGCGAGCGCGAGCGCGAGCTCAGGGTAGTGCGACCCCGCCGCCGTCGGCAGCGGGAACCCGCCGCCGAAGCGCGGGTTGACGTCGGTGACGGGCAGCGAGTCCGTCGGGCTCGCGGAAACACTGGATGTTCGCCGGGCCGACGATGCGGAGCGCCTCGGCGACGCGGCGGCCGTGCTCGATCAGCTCGCGGTCCCGGATCGTCATGCCCTTGATCGACTCGCCGCCCTTCGACTCGATCATTGTTCGGGGGATCGCATTCAGGCAGCGCCCTTCGTGGTCGCAGAAGACGTCGATCGAGAACTCCTCGCCGACGCAGTGCGCTGCACCATCGATCGGCCGGTCGTGTAGCCGAGGAAGAAGTCGAGCTCGCGCGGTCCGCCGCCCGATAGATGTGCCGCGAGCCGAACCCGCGCCGCGCCTTGACGAGCACCGGATAGCGAGGTCGTCCGGGAGCTCATCGGGGAGCCATGTCGGCGGCGTCGCGATCCCGTGCTCCTCGAAGAAGACGTGCGCCGCGTACTTGTCCTCGCAGAGGCGGATCGTCTCGGGCCCCGGGACGAGCAGGACGGCTCCCGAGCCGTCCTCGGCTCTCGGCGAGCACGAGATGGTCGAGTCGGCGAGCGGGACGATCAGCGACGCCGTGCATCGACGAGGTCGCGGAGCGCGTCGACGTAGCCGGGGTCGTCACCCGCGGCACGAGCGCGCGACGATCGGCGGCGTACAGCGCCGGTGCGAGCGTTCGCGTCGACCGCGACGTCGTCGCACCCGCCTTGCGGAAGGCCGTCACGATGTCCACGCGCTGCCCCGCACAGGTGAAGAGGACGGCCGTCACGACCGGCAGCGTAGCGGGGGCGCGCCGGTACCCCGGCCACCACCCCGCCGGGCGGCACGTCGTGCGTGACGACCGCACCGGCTCCGACGAGCGCGTTCTCTCCGATCGTGACGCCGCCCATGATCACCGCACCAGAGCCGATGGCCGCGCCGTCCCCGACGTGGACCGGCAGCAGCGTCCAGTCGCTTCCGCCGGCGAGCGTCGCGCCGGATTGGTGGCCTGCGGCGTCTTGTCGTTCACGAACATCACCCCGTGCCCGACGAACACCCGGTCGCCGATCTCGACGCCGTCGCAGATGAACGTGTGGCTCTGGATCTTGCAGCGCGCGCCCACCACCGCGCCGCGCTGGACCTCGACGAACGGGCCGATGCGCGTCCCGTCCCCGATCCGGCAGCCGTAGAGGTTCGTGAACGACTGGACGACGACCCCCTCGCCGAAGTCGACGTCGTCGATCAGCCGGTGAGGCGCTTCGTTCGCCGGGCCGGTGGTCACGCGACGGCTGCCCGGACGGCGGCGGCGACACGGGCGAGCTCTGCGGCTCCAGCTCGGGGAAGAGCGGCAGCGAAAGGCCCTGGCGGCCCACGCTTCGGCGGCGGGGAAGTCGCCCCCGTGGCCGAGCGGGGCGAGCGCCGGCTGCAGGTGGAGTGGCACCGGATAGTGCATCCCGCTCGCGATCGCGTCGGCGGCGAGCGCCTCGCGAACGCGTCGCGCTGCGGCCGTGCGGACGACGTAGAGGTGCCACACCGGGTCGGCCCACTCGGCGACCTCGGGCGTGGGCACGACGCCTCGAGCAGCTCGGTGTAGGCGGCTGCGTGGCTGCGGCGCAGCGCGTTCCAGCGGTCGAGCCGGCGCAGCTTCACGCGCAGCACCGCCGCCTGGAGCGTGTCGAGCCGCTCGTTCCCGCCGATCGCGACGTGCTCGTACTTGCGGCGCTGGCCGAGGTCGCGCAGCACGCGAATCGCGTCGGCGAGCTTCTCGTCGTTGGTCATGACGCGCCGGCATCGCCGTACGCGCCGAGGTTCTTGCCGGGGTAGAAGCTGAACGCGGCGATGTCGGCCAGCGAGCCGCACCGGCGGCCCCGGTACTCGGCGCCGTGCGCCTGGGCCGCGTCCTCGACGAAGACCAGGCCGTGCTCGTCGCAGATCGCGCGGATCCCGTCCGCGTCGCACGGATGCCCGAAGAGGTCGACCCCGACGATCGCCTTCGTCCGCGGCGTGACGGCGGCCGCGGCGGCTCGACGTCGATCTGGCCGAAGCGGTCGCAGTCGACGAGCACCGGCGTCGCGCCGAGCCGGACGAGCGGCAGGATCGACGCGATGAACGTGTTGGCCGGCGCGATCACCTCGTCCCCGGCGCCGAGCCCGACTGCGTCGAAGGCGAGTGCGAGCGCCGCCGTGCCGGACGAGACGCCGACGGCGTGCTTCGTCCGCAGTAGGCGGCCCACTCGGCCTCGAAGCGCGCGACCTCTTCGCCGAGGATGTACTGGGTCGAGGCGATCACGTCGATCACCGCACGGTCGACCTCGTCCTTGATCGAGGCGTACTGGCGCTTCAGGTCGACGAACTGGATCGGCTCGGACACGGGCCGCAGCCTAGCCGTGCCAGCCGCCGGTCTCGCCCTTGTACGTGCCGCCGAAGAGCGCGAGCGGCGTCCGCAGCAGGATCAGCAGGTCGGTCTTCCAGTCGCGGTGTGCGACGTACCAGAGGTCGAGCTCGATCCGCTCGGCCCACGGCAGCGACGCGCGGCCGTGGATCTGCGCCCAGCCGGTGATGCCCGGGCTTCACGTCGAGCCGGTGGCGCTGCCGCTCGTCGTAGCGCTCGACCTGGTAGCGGAGCGTCGGCCGCGGCCCGATCACCGACATGTCGCCGCGCACGACGTTCCAGAGCTGCGGCAGCTCGTCGAGCGAGAGCCGGCGCAGGACGCGTCCGACGCGCGTGATCCGCGAGTCGCCCTTGTCGACCGCGAAGCCGGCGCCCGAGCTTCTCGGCGCCGACGACCATCGTGCGCAGCTTCAGCAGCTCGAAGTCGTCGCCGTCCTTGCCGACGCGCGTCTGCCGGTAGAGCACCGGCCCGCCGTCCTCGAGCTTGACCGCGAGCGCGGCGAGCGCGAGCAGCGGCGCCGCGACGACGAGCCCGCCCCGGCGATCGCGACGTCGAGCGCGCGGTTCACCGCGTCCCCTCCGCCGGCTCCCACGTCGCGGGCACGCCGCGCCGCAGGTAGTTCCAGAGCGCGACGACCGTCGCCCAGGTGACGAGCACGTAGTAGCGCGCGATCCCGACCCCGAGCGCCGCCGCGAGCAGCAGCGCGAGCTGCAGCCGCGAGCACGACGTCGTAGACCCAGCCGTGCGCGACCAGCGCGAGCGAGGTCACGAGCAGGACGAGGTGGAGCAGCCCGGAGCCGTAGCGCAGATGCCGGTGCGAGACGATCTCGACCGCGTAGAGCGGGCCGAGCCGGCGCAGCATCTTGCCGCGCAGCACGATCAGCCAGCAGTGCTCGAACATCCGCACCTTGCGGCGGTACTCGGTCTCGTTCGTCGGCGTCGGCTTCTCGAAGGCGAGCGCGGCCGGCTCGTAGACGGCGCGCCGGCCGCGCTGCACCATCAGGTACGGCAGCGAGAGGTCGTGGCCGAAGCGCGGATCGACCTCGACGTAGTCCGCGCGGCGCACCGCGTAGATCGAGCCGTTGCCGCCGGTGACCGAGCCGAGCCGCGACTCGGCGCGCGCGCACGCCCATCTCGTAGCGCCAGTAGACGCCCTCCTGGTTCGAGCCGTCGGCGCCCGAGGATGCGCAGCTGCCCGCAGACGTAGGCGACGTCGGGGTCGGCGAACGGCCGCACGAGCCGGCGCAGCGCGTCGGGCGCCCAGGTCGCAGTTCGCGTCGGAGAACGCGACGATCTCGCTCTCGGTCTGCGCGCACGGCGCGATCCTGCGCGGCGACCTTGCCGCCGCGCGGGTTCGCGATCACCCGCACGCCCGGGTACTGCAGCGCGATCTCCTCGGTGCGGTCGGTCGACGCGTCCGAGCGTGACGACGATCTCGCAGCCGGTCGCGCGGATAGTCGAGCGCGAGCAGGTTCTCGAGCCGCCGCGCGATCACGCGCTCCTCGTTGTACGCCGCGACGATCACCGCGACCGTCGGCTCGATGTCGCCGGCGCGCACCGGTCGCGGCGCGAGCCGCGCGACGCGATCGCGGCGAGCGGGTAGCGCGACGTGCGTCCAGGCGAGCGCCAGCGAGCGAGAGCCAGAAGAGGACGACGACGACGATCACGGCGCGAGTGTAGATAGCCTCGTCGCGCCTCACATGCGCATCCTGATCGTCGACACCTGCTACGAGGCATTCCTCGCCTCCCATTACAGCCGGACGCGGGACTGGCCGAGCGCCCGTACGACGAGCAGTGGCGATCGCTGATGGACACCTTCTTCGGCACCGCCGACGCGTACTCGCACTACCTCGGCGAGCTCGGCACACGGCGCACGAGGTCGTGGTCAACTGCGCGCCGCTCCAGCGGCCTGGGCGCGCGAGCACGGCCTCGGACCCGACGCCGCGGAGGAGCTCCTGCTCCGCCAGGTCGACGACTTCGCGCCCGACGTCGTCTATCTCCAGAACCTCAACGTGCTCTCCGACGAGACGATGCAGGCGCTCCGGCGACCCGGCGCGCTGGTCGCGGGACAGATCGCGACGAGCCACCGGACCGAGCGCCTGCGGATGTTCGACCTCGTTCTCACCTCGTTCCCCCACTTCGTCGAGCGCTTTCGGTCGGTCGGCTCGCGCCGAGTACTTCCGCATCGGCTTCGACGCACGCGTCCCCGACCACCTCGGCCCCGTCCCGCCGGAGCGAGACTCGTCTTCGTCGGCGCGCTCAACGCCCTTCGCCACCGCCGCGGCAACCGGGCGATCGCGCGGGCGGCGCGGGCGCCCATCGAGTTCTTCGGCTACGACCTCCGCGGGCGGAGCCCGTGGTCGCCGCTCCGGCGGCGCTACCGCGGCGAGCGCTGGGGGCTCGACATGTTCCGGATCCTCGCCTCGTCCCGGATGGTCCTGAACCGCCACATCGGGGACGCGCGCCAATATGCCAACAACATGCGGCTCTACGAGAGCACCGGCGTCGGCTCGCTGCTCCTGACCGACGCGAAGGACAACCTCGCCGACCTCTTCGAGCCCGGGCCGAGGTCGTCGCGTACCGCGACGCGGACGAGCTCGTCGCGCAGGCGCGCCGCTACCTGGACGACGACGAGGCACGCCGGGAGGTCGCGGCGGCCGGCCAGGCGCGCACGCTGCGCGACCACACCTACGCGGTCCGGATGCGCGAGCTCGCCGCGATCCTCGAGGCGCACCGGTGATCGGCCCCGACCTCGCAGCCACGTTCGCCGGCAAGCGCGTGCTGATCACCGGCGGGCTCGGGTTCATCGGCTCGAACCTCGCCCACGAGCTGGTCGAGCTCGGCGCCGAGGTCGTGCTCGTCGACTCGCTGGTCCCCGAGTACGGCGGGCTGCTCTACAACGTCGCCGACATCGAGGACCGCGTGACGGTCAACATCTCGGACGTCCGCGACGAGCACAGCCTCCGCGTCCTCGTGCGCGGCCAGGACTTCCTCTTCAACCTCGCGGGGCAGACGAGCCACCTCGACTCGATGCCCGATCCGTACACCGATCTCGAGATCAACTGCCGCAGCCAGCTCTCGATCCTCGAGGCGTGCCGACACGAGAACCCGGCGGCGAAGATCGTGTTCGCGAGCACCCGCCAGATCTACGGCCGCCCGCAGCGCCTCCCGGTCGACGAGACCCATCCGATCGTCCCGGTCGACGTGAACGGCATCAACAAGACGGCGGGCGAGTGGTACCACCTCTCTACGGCGACGTCTACGGCCTGCGGACGTCCGGTCTCCGCCTGACGAACACCTACGGGCCGCGGATGCGCGTTCGCGACGCACGGCAGACGTTCCTCGGGATCTGGCTGTAGCTCGCGCTGGCAGGCGGCGAGCTGCTGGTCTTCGGCGACGGGACGCAGCGCCGCGACCTGACGTACGTCGACGACGCCGTGGCCGCATTCCTCCTCGCCGCCGCGACGACGCGGCGAACGGCCGCGTCTACAACCTCGGGGGCGACGAGTCATCTCGCTGCTCGAGCTCGCGCAGCTCGTGGTCGAGACCGCCGGCAGCGGGTCGGTCCGGGCGTTCCCGTTCCCGGAGGATCGGCAGAGCATCGACATCGGCGACTTCTATGCAAACTGGGACGCGATCCGCCGCGACCTCGGTTGGCAGCCCATGGTCGCGCTCGAGGATGGCGTGGCGCGGACGCTCGACTTCTACCGCGAGCACGGCTCGCACTACTGGGACGCGGAGTGACGGTCCCGTTCGTCGACCTCGCTCGGGAGACCGCGCGGCTCCGGCCACAGCTCGACGAGGCCATCGACCGCGTGCTGGCGAGCGGACGGTTTATCCTCACCAACGAGGACGAATCGTTCGAGCGGGCGTTCGCGGCGTATTGCGGGACGACGGACGCGGTCGGCGTGGCCTCCGGAACGGATGCGATCACGATCGCGTTGATGGCGTGCGGCATCGGTCCCGGAGACGAAGTCGTGACGGTGCCGAACACGTGCGTCCCGACGATCGTCGGGATCGAGCGCGCCGGGGCGCGCCGGCTCTCGCCGACGTCGACCCGAAGACCTACACCCTCGACCCCGAGCAGGTCGAGCGTCGCCTGACCCCGCGGACACGCGCGATCGTCCCGGTCCACCTGTACGGCCAGACGGCCGATCTCGGAGCGCTGCTCGAGCTGGCGGAGCGGCGAGGCCTGATCGTGATCGAAGACTGCGCGCAGGCTCACGGCGCACCATGGCACGGCCGCCGGGCGGGCTCGATCGGACGGGCGGGCGCGTTCAGCTTCTATCCCACGAAGAACCTCGGCGCGCTCGGGGACGCCGGCGCGGTCGTCACCTCCGACCCGGCGGTCGCCGAGCAGGCCCGACTGCTTCGGAACTACGGCGAGCGTGCCCGGTTCGAGCACGTGCTGCACGGGCTCAACAGCCGGCTCGATGCGCTCCAGGCCGCGATCCTGTCGGCGAAGCTGCCGTTCCTCGACGCCGCGAACGCCCGCCGCCGGGAGCTCGCAGCACGGTACGACGCAGCATTCGCCGAGGGCGAGATCGTCCCGCCGTCGGTCGCAGCCGGGCGTGAGCACGTCTACCACCTCTACGTCGTCCAGTCGGCCGATCGCGACGAGCTACAGGCGCGGCTCGACGCGCGCCGGCATCGGGACAGGTGTGCACTACCCGACGCCTATCCATTGGCAGCCAGCGTACACGAGCTCGACGTCGACGGCGGGTTCCCGGTCGCAGAGCGGCTCGCTTACGGATCCTGAGCCTGCCGTTCTCGCCCGACCATTCGGAGGCGGAGATCGACGAGGTCGCAGCCGCGCTGGCCGCGCGAAGCTACCTCACTTCGGCTGCGAGGACGCCGACCTCGGAGAGGTACCCGTCGAGCGTCGCGACGACGGCCGTCCGATCATGCTGCGCGAGGACGTGCCGCCGCGCGCGTCTCCCATCTCCTGCGTCGCGCGACCGGCACAGCGTACGGCCGTCGCGGATCGCATTCGCGGTCGAGCGGACGACGCTCCTCCCGTCTCCGCCTGCTCGATCCCAGGTACCTCGGCATGCTCGGCCCAGCGACGACCGGCGTGCCCACGCCGCCGCCTCGAGCGAGGCTACCGACGTCTCCTCCCAGTGCGAGGGCGTCAGACAGAACACGTCCGCGTCAGCGTAGGCGGCGAACCGGTCGTCTCCGTAGAGCGGCCCGACGAACAGGATCCGCCCGTCAGCGAAGAGGCCCGCATGACCGCAGCTGTAGCTGCGAAAGAAGCCCGTCGTCGCGACCGACGATGACCAGCCTAGTCCTCTGGTCGAGGAGAGGTTGAACGGCGTCGATCAGCACGTCAAGACCCTTGAGCCGGTTGATCCGGCCGAGGAAGAGAAGCAGGCGCACGCTGGAGCCGACCCCGAGCCGGGCGCGGAACGAGCCGCGGACCTGCTCAAGGTCGACGTCGATCCGGGGGAGCGGCAGCGGGAGCAGACGTATGGCCGCGGAGCGGCCGCCGAGCTCCCGATAGAGCTCCGCTTCGTGTTCCGTCTGTGCAAGCAGAAGAGACGCCCGCCGCAGCATCGGGCGGACGAGCGCGAGGTCGTACACATCCTTGACCGCTCCGCGGAGTCCCCGCGACCGCGGAAGCGATCCATGGGCGGAGAGCGCCAGCGGCACGCCTCTGCCGACCGATGCAAGAAAGGCCGACGCTGTGAGGAAGGTGCGGGTGTCCGTGACATGGATGACGTCGTACCCACCTCCCGCCTGCGCGAGCGCGACCGGCAGGCCGTACGGCAGGTACTTCTTCGTGGTCCACGCGAGCGAGTTGCTCACGTTCCGAAATCGTCGCACCCGCACGCCGTCGAGCGTCTCGACCGCCGGAGTAGCACGGCGTTCGCCGTCGAGCACGTCGGTTGTGAAGACCTCGACTTCGTGACCGAGTGCGGCGAGCCCGATCGCGTACTCGGTCATCACACGCGGCGGCCCACCGTAGGCCCAGGCGGGGGCAAAGTAGGGCGTGACCTGCAGAATCCTCATCGACCGGCGTCGAGCAGGCCGGCGACCAGCTCCCGGTACCGCGCGAGAGCGACCGGCCGGTCGGCCTCTTCCTTGACATACGCACGGCCCCGCCGACCCATCTCGTCGAGATCGAGCTTCCCGTCGTGCGCGTCCCGGATCACGGCTGCAAGCAGGTCGGGACGACCGGGCGGGATGGCGACGCCACAGCCGACCTCCTCGACGAGGCGCGCCGACTCGGAATCGGGATCGGCGGCAACGACGACCGGCCGGCCTGCGGAGAGGATCCCGTACAGCCGACTCGGAACAACGAAACCGGCAAGACCCTTCGCGAGGCCTACATAGTGGATGTGCGCGCTGCCGAGCGACTGAGGCAACACCTCGCGCGGCTGGTACGGGAGGAGGCTGACCTTGCCCGCGTCGAGGCGGCGCGCAAGATCGGCGATCTCGACATGCCGTGCCCCGAAGCCGACGATCAGCACGGCGAGATCGTCGAGGTCGCGCAGGAACGTCGCGGCGCGGACGAGGTTGTCCAAGTCTTGCGCGTAGCCGACGTTGCCCGAGTGCATCACGACGAATCGGCCGATCAGCCCCTGCTCGCGAGCCCACGGGTTCTCACGCGGCCCAGGCACGATCCGGTCCGCGTCGACCCAGTTCGGGATCACGGAGATGCGCTCCGGCGCGGCTCCCTTTGCGATCAGCCGTTCGCGCATCCGGTCGCCGATCGCCACAATGTGGTCGGCTCGCCTGAGGTAGTACGCAACGAGCCGCCTGAGCACGTTGACAACCATCGGATTCGTCAACCTTCCGAGCTCGGTCGCGATCTCCGGAAAGACGTCTTCGCTGATCACGAGTAGCGGCGCTCCGAAACGACGGGCGACGGCAACTCCAAGGTCGCCGACAATTGGCGGGTCGGTCATGCACACGACGAGTTGCGGCCGCTCGAGGGAAAGGGCTCTGACGAGACTGTCTGCCAGGTATGTGACGTAGTTGAGCCCCCGCTGCGACAGCTTCGTCCGGTCGAAGCTCGTGGATCGCGTCCTCAGCACACGCACGCCGTTCAGCGACTCGGAGTGGGGAAGGTCGTCGCGACCCTGGAGACGTCCGGTGACTACGGTGACGTCGTAGTCGAGCGCGAGCGACTCGCAGAGATCGGCGAGCAGATTCGCCGTCGCTTCGACGCCGGGCCTGTAGTACTGGTTGAGAACGAGGATTCGGGGGCGTGGCACGGAGGCGAGGCTAGCGATGGGAGAGCTTCCAGACGACCTTGCGCCAGTTTTCGCGCGCCCGCGCGACCGCGCCGAGATTGCGGCGGACCCGGCCGTCGGCGGTCAGACGGTGAGAGGCATCGTAGATCGTGTAGAGGTGCCGCGTCCCTCCGGCCAGCGCGAGATTCAGGTCGGCCTCGACCCCGAAGTGAGCCTCTTGCAGCCCTCCCGAGACGTGCACGTAGTCGTGATGCTGGTGCACGGCAACCACCGCGCGCGTCGCGTCGACCACGAGGCCCCGTTCGCGTCCCCGCCACACGAGCCAGTTGTCGAATCGCGCCCGCCCGATCACGAACGGGGGAACGGGATCGAACAGGCCCTCGGGGAACACGAAGTAGTCGATAGCGGTCGCACCACGCGATACACCCTCTCGTGACGCACGGCCACGCAACGCGGTTCGCACCTCGCGATCGTCGAGCGCGATCAGATCCTGGATCTGGAGATCCCGCGTCTCGCCGACCATCAGCGACCTCTCGGAAGCCCCGCGAACGCGTCTCACAGCCGGCAGGAAGTCGTCGAGGAGGATGATGTCGCCGTTGACAAGACACCACACAGGGTGCTGAGCGATCGCGCCGACGCGTTCGAGCGCGTCGTCGAGCCGAGGCGTTCCGGCATCGCTCAGCGCAACCCCCGCGATGTGCTCGGTACCTGTCTCGGCAGCCGCCTCGGCCGTTCCCGGTTCGTCGCCGACCAGGACGACCTGCACGCCCTCGAGCGCCGTCCAGCTCGCCAGCGCGTTGAGCTGGATCGTCGCGATCGGCCCGACAAACGCCTTGGGCAGCGAGAAGAGCGTGATCACGGGCGCTCGAGGAGAAACGAGTGCACGTCGCCGTCGACGAGGACTTCTCCGGAGATGATTCGTCCGTGTCTCGACGCCGCGCTCTCGAGCTGCGCGCGCGTGACGTATGTGCGATACGTGTGCTGCCCTTGGTAGCCGGAAGCGACCTCGACGTGCGACCGTCTCTCGTCGATCCGCTGACGGTGAAGCGCAACCCACGATGCGTCCGACCCGAGCAGAGCATCGAGCCCGGGCTTTACCTCCGGGAGCACGTCGAGGAGCGCACTCGCGAGGACGACGTCGTAGCCGTCGAGCGCTCCGGGCTCGAGGATGTCCTTCCGCACGAACGTCCGCGCCGGCCAACGCTCGCGCGCCACCCCGAGGATCTCGTCGGAGTAGTCCGCTCCGACGTACTCGAAGCGGCCGGGCCACCAGCGGTCGAGCAGCTCGCCGTAGGCCCCGGCGCCCGCGCCGATGTCGAGAAGCCGCGCAGGGCTCGGGACACGAGGATCGGACACGAGGGGAGCGACGAGCTCACGCAAGGCCGTGTAGGGGGGGAACGGACTGGGGGGCAGGAGCTGCTCTCGGTGAGCTCGAGCATCTGGCGCGCAACGTCGTCGTCCTGCCAGCTGTTGCGATAGCGGGTTTCCGAGCCGGGCAGCCAGCGTGCCGGATCGACGCGCTCCCGAAGCCGGCGGACGCCTCGGCGGCCGAGACTTGCCAGGCGACGGACGAGCTCCTGCACGGGGTAATCCTCTACCCCGGGAAGCGATCCGACCATTCGATACGCGGCGCCGACGTCGCGCGGGTACGGCTCCCACACGAGCCGCAACTCAACGTAACGGTGTTTGGTCGTCCAGTCGAGCAAATGGGGCCGCTACCCGGCCGGAGGCGACCGGCGACGGCCGCAAGCCGCGCCGTTGCCGACCGACGGAAGAGTCGCAGCGAATGGTACTGGTAGAAGACGAGCGGCAGACCGTCGACCTGCACACGTCCGCCGTCGTCGGTGAGCGTCTGGTTGGCGACGTTCCACGGGGCGAGGCCGCCTCCCGGGTGGCGCAGAGCGTGAACACCCTGGAACAGGCGCGGAAACTCATCGAGGTACTTCTGGTCGCCCAGCTTGCCGTCCTCCCAGCGGAAATAGCGCCACTCGATGCACTGCTCGTGCCACCATCGCAGCGCAGAGAGGCCGTCGGTGTCTCGCCTGAAGGTGAGCCACTCGACGTTGTACGTGCCGCTCGTCGCCTCCTTGTGCCGGTACTCGGGAGCATAGCGATGAGGCACGATGAGGATCGACTCGTCTCCGAGCTCCTCGAAGAGCGGCTGCGGGTCGGAGAAGAACCGGAGGTCGACGTCGAGATAGGTGATCGCCTCGACCTGCGGCGCACTCTCGAGGACGTACCTGCACACCGCCGGTGTCGCCGTCGAGCAGTATTCGACCTGCGTCCTATCGCCCTTCGTCGCGAGCAGGCCGCCTCGTGTCGCTCGAGCTCGGCGAGCGGAACGACGTTGGTCAAAGGCAGGTCGAGCCGTCGCAACTCCTCCTCGGACGCGGCGTCCATGCAGAAGACCCAAAGCCGGAAATCGCCGCAATGACGCCAAAGCGACCGGTGCAGAACGAGCCCGCGGGGAAGATAGTTGACGTCGAAGAGCGTGCAGAACGCGTGGGCCACGCGGCGTGAGGATAGTGGCCCGGGTCCTCAGACCGCCGAGCGTGTGAAGACGCCGTCGAGCTGGAGTAGACGACCGTCGCGCGGATCGATGAAGACGGGAGCCAGCGAGACGAGGTGGAAGCCGCGCGTGTCCAGGTGGTCGACGACGTCGACAAAGGTCGCCCCCTGTTCGTAGAGCGGCGTGAGCGAAAGCTCGGACTCGACCGCGGCGACCTGGTCGAGAAGGCTCTCCGCACCACGGAGGACCTCGAGCTCGAGTCCCTGTACGTCGATCTTGAGATAGACGGTGTCTTCAGGACGAACGATGTCCGGGCGCATGTCGTCGAGCCGCCGAACGTGTACCCGCTCGGTGCCGACGTATCGAGAATCGGGCGCCCCTGCAACGTGCCGCTCGGTCATGGCCAGAAGCGACGAGCTGGACAGTTTGCCCGCAACGTGGAGCTCAGCGTCGCCATCGACAGACCCGATAGCGACTCTGTGGCACTCCCACCCTGGATCCGAGCGACAGGCCGCTTCGAGAGCTGCGAACGACGCCCGGCCCGGCTTGAAGGACACGATCCTTCCGGCGAAACCGGACCGGCGCAGCTCCTTCGCGAATGGGCCGTCGTTGGCGCCGACGTCGAGAACGACGTCGATCTCGCGCTCCGACAGGAGTCGCGCGCGTCGGCCGGCCGGGGCCTGTGAGGGTCGTAGCGGACTAGGTCGAGGCCCACCCGTCGAAGCGAAGCTCGTACCGCGCGGCGGAACCCACTGGTGACAGCCGGTCTGGGCACGTCCTGATTATCGAGGACGACACGGTCCGCGATCATGCTCAGCGATGTTGCCGCGAATCTCGATCATCACGCCATCGCTCAACCAGGGAAGGTTCCTCGAGCGCACGATCCTTTCAGTCCTCGAACAGGATTACCCGAACCTCGAGTACATCGTCGTCGACGGTGGCTCGGCCGACGAGTCGGTCGAGATCCTGCACCGTTACGACTCCGCGATCACGCGCTGGGTCAGCGAACCGGACGACGGTCAGGCACACGCGATCAACAAGGGCATCGCGTGGTCGACCGGTGAGATCGTCGCGTACATCAACAGCGATGACTACTACCTCCCGGGAGCCTTCGATGCAGTAGCACACGCACTTAGCACTGCAGATCTCTGGTGCGTGGGAACCTGCCGCTACGAACATCCGGACGGATCCTTGGAAGTCCTGTTCGAACCGCAGCCACCACCCCCACGGCGGACGATGATCCGGGAGACCTGGTATGTCCCTCAAGCCTCGTCGTTCTGGCGCCGTCAGGTCTTCGACCGGGTCGGCAACCTGCGAACGGATCTCAACTACGTCTTCGACCTCGAGTTCGGGCTGCGCTGCGCGCTTTCCGGCATCACACCCCATCGTGTCGATCGGGAACTGGCGGTCCGCTTTCTACACGACGACACAAAGTCGGCGACGCCTGTGCGGTTCGCCGACGAATACCGACTGATCCAGCCCGAGCTCGAGCGGAGATACCTGCGGCGAGTCGACACGCCGATCGACGTTGCATTCCGTGCGCGCAGGCGACTTCGGCGAGTCGTGCGCGTTCCGCGCGACAGCATTCGGACGTCGACTCACCATCTCTAGGCGGGCCGCCTCGCGCAGTGGTGGGCCGACAGATGCCGGAGGCCTGCGCCTGAGTACTTTGAAGGGGGTGGCCGCCAACGATCCCCTCGAGAAGTGTTCTCACAGCGCCGCTTGCCGCCTCCTGTCGAACGGCCGCCACCTATGGTCGCGCCATCTCCTGCCGCGGGTCCCGCCACCGACCACGACCCTTTCGATCGACAGCTTTCCCGATTCAGGCGGCAGTGAGACGACCGTCGTGCAGCAACTCGGACTCGAAGAGGCCGCGGTTGCGCGTGCCGGACGGACCCTCGGTCGACCGCACGAACTGTTCTCGGCCGGGCGTGCTCGTCAGTCGCAGAGGTTATGGGTGCTGTCGATACGTGGCGGTCGACTCGCGACCGACTCAGGGATCGCCATCGTCCCGGAAGGAAGCGCCGTTCTGGAGACCGCGTGGGATGTCGAGCAGCTCCGAAGGTCCTTTTCGCGGAATTCCCGGCTTCGCCGCCCATTTCGCCTGGCCGGCGTCCATGCGTCCCTCATCTCTCTGTGGAGTGAGAACTACTTTCACTGGCTTCTCGACACAGTTCCCCGTTACGCAGTTCTCGAGCGAGCGGGGTTGGCGCCGGGAACGCGGCTCATCGTGCCGGAGCGGCTCAACTCGTTCCAGGAGCAGATCCTCCAGCGGCTGGGAATCGGCAGGAGCCGACGCTCTCCGTACCGGCGCGAGCACGTCGTAGCCGGAACGCTGCTCGTTCCCTCTCCCGGATCGCACACCGGAAACCCCGCGCCATGGATTGTCCACTGGCTACGAGCCCGGCTCGGAGTCGACCAACCGGAGAGGCGGGACCGCCGGCTCTACATCACGCGAGCAGGAGCGGCGACTCGGCGAGTCGCAGACGAAGAGCAAGTCTGGGCGATCCTACGCCGACGTGGGTTCGAACGAGTGGCGCCGGAGACAATGCCGGTTTCGCGACAGATCCAACTGTTCGCCGAGTCCCGCGTCGTCGTCGGTCCGCACGGAGCAGCCCATGCAAACACGCTGTTCGCGCCCAGACTGACACTCATCGAGATGTTCCCCGAGAACTACGTGAATCGATGCAACCTGGCCCTGGCGAATGCCGCGGGCCACGACTACTGGTACGCGATGGGCAGCCGGTCGGCCGGAAGCGACTTCGTCGTGGCGACGGATCTCGTCGAGGCGACGGTCGATGCTGCCCTCAGCGAGCTGACATAGCACGCCGCGGTCGGACCTCTACGGCTGCACGACTCCGAGCAGGTCACCCCCGCTCGTTCGCTGGACAGAGGCAGGACCGACCGTCGATAGAAGCTCGCGGAACGCGTTCGCGTCCCAGAAGTTGACGTGTCCCTCCCAGTCGTCGTGGGCACCATCCGGGACGGTCACAAGGAGGCGCCCGTCGTCGCTGCAGAGCGTCTGCATCCGAGCCAGCGCGTCGCGCGGTCGCTCGAGATGCTCGAGCACCTCGGTTGCCAGAACGAGGTCGAATCGCTCGTCGCCCAGATCGAGCTCGTAGACGCTCCTCACCTCACCTCGCGCCCCGGGCGCGATCTCGAGCAACCGGTGAATCGCAGCTTCCGAGAAATCGACCCCGACCACCTCGTCGAGATCCGGGCACCGACGAATCAGTGCGGCGAGGAGGTATCCCGGCCCGCAACCGACGTCAATGACCCGGCTGGGCCGGAATGATGCGCATACGTCCGCGACCTCCTCGTAGAACCTCAGGCGCTCTGGTCCCAGGTACTCGGCAATCAAGTCGTCGGTGCCGTAGATCTCGTCGAAGGCGGCCATCGAGTTCTTCCGGGCGATGTTCTTCACGGAGCGCTCACGTGCCGCGCGGAACGCTCGAAAGCGGTTCAGCGAAGACGCGAGAAAGCGCTTGACCGGATCAACCGCGCGCATCGACCGGATCGAGCTGGCGAACCGACCACCTGTGCGGAACGACGATCCGGCCGTACGAGGGTGGTGGCAGCTGGCCGGTGCCGAAGACGTCGGATTCGATCACGTCGAAGTACATCGCGTTTCGCACCCAGTCCGCGACGAGTCCGTTCACCTCAACATAGAAGGTGAGTGAGTAGCGACCAGGAAGGAGGGCGAGCTCGGGCAGTTCGCAGACGAGATCGCCGCTCATTCGATCGGCAACGAGCAGATCGCCGGTCAGGCGGCTCGAGCAGAAGAACACGGGCTCGCCCAGCGGGCCGTCGACGGCAACCGACACGGTGACCTCGCGACCCGGCTCATCGGTCTCATAGGCAAGCTTCACCACGGCGTCGGCTCCGGTCCGCGCCGGCCCTCCGTTCGGACCGACGACATCGATGCGGACGACACGCAAGCGGCCGTCTCCCTGGCGATCGACCCGGTGTTCGAGGTCATCCCCTGAGAGTGCCTGCACGGTGGAGACGTAGAAATCGACGACATCCGGCACCGCGCCGTCCCGAGCCAGTCTTCCCCCATCCATGAGGATCGCGCGGGTGCACAAGGCCGACACGGAGGCGAGGTTATGGCTGACGAAGAGAATCGTGCGCCCGCTGCGAGCGATCTCACCCATCCGCCCGATACACCGCTGTTGAAATTCTTGATCGCCAACGCTCAGGACTTCGTCGATGAAGAGGATCTCGGGATCGAGGAACGCGGCGACCGCGAACGCCAACCTGACGTACATTCCGCTCGAGTAGCGCTTGACCGGCGTGTCGATGAAGCGCTCCACGTCGGCGAACGAGACGATGTCGTCGAACTTCTGCCGGATCTCTGAACGTCGCATCCCGAGGATCGCGCCGTTCAGGAAGACGTTCTCTCGACCGGTCAGCTCCGGGTGGAAGCCGGTACCGACCTCGAGCAGCGAGCCGACCCGTCCCATGACGACGGCGCGACCCCGAGTCGGCTCGGTGATGCGCGCCATGACCTTGAGCAATGTGGTCTTGCCGGCGCCGTTGCGTCCGATCACGCCGACGACTTCACCTTCCTCGATCTCGAGCGAGACGTCGTCGAGCGCCCAGAGCTCTCGGGACGTCTTCTCGACCCGCTCGCCCGGGCGACGGCGCAACAGGCGGGCGGCGGCATCAGTGATGTCTTCGGTCAACCTGCTGTAGCCGCCAACTGCGTTGCCGATCGTGTAGCGCTTCGACAGGCCGTCCGCCTTGATCACGGTGGCCATCAGATGATGTCCGCGAAGGTCCGCTCGACTCGCCGGAAGTAGAGAAAACCGAACAGCGTCATGACGATCATCGAGAGCGTCGAGATTGCGTATATCTCAACCGGAACACCACCCGTTCCGATCAACGAGGCACGGAAGCCCTCGATCCCCGCGACCATCGGATTGAGCGCGAAGATCAGGCGGTACTGCGACCCGACGACGGAGAACTGATAGGCCACCGGGGTCGCGAACAACCACAGCTGGATCAGAAACGGGATCGCGTAGCGGACATCGCGGTAGCGCACGTTGAGGGCGCCGAGCAGGAGCCCTGCACCGACCGACGCGACCACGACATACAACGTGAACACCGGCAGGAGGATCGCCCGACCCGAAGGGGCGTATGAGTAGCCGGCCATCAGGACGAGCAGCACACAGAAGCTGACAACGAGGTCGAGAAGGAACGAACAGCACGCCGCCAGGGGCATGAGCAGGCGCGGGAAGTAGATCTTCGAGACGAGGCTCGAGCTCCCGACGAGGCTGTTGGCGCCGGCAGCCAGCGCGCTCGAGAAGAACGTCCACGGCACCAGGGCCGCGAACGAGAAGATGGGGTACGGAACACCGTCCGGCCCGACACCTTTCAGCTGCCCGAGGAAGATCGTGAACACGACCATGAGCAGGAGCGGCTGGAGCACCGCCCAGGCCGCGCCGAGGGCCGTCTGCTTGTAGCGGACCTTGATGTCGCGCCACATCAAGAAGTAGAGGAGCTCTCGGTAGGCCCAGAGCTCACCCAACCGGAGCGAGTAGCTCCGCCGCGGCTCGATCACAACCGACGGCGGCGTTACCGCGCGACTCGACACGCCGGTCAGGATAACGGAGGCCCTGCAGGTCGCCTTTGAGCCAGGACCCGGTGGTACAGCGCGACCAACCGTGAAGACGTCCCGACTGGACCCAGGTGGGCGCGCGCGAAGGCGCGAGCGCGTTCGCCTTCAGCCCGACGTTCTCCGTCGTCCTCGAGAATGCGCCGTAGCGCAGCGCCTAGCGCAGTCGGGGCGCCGAGGACCGTGGCTTCTCCAAGATCGGAGAGCCCGCCGACGCCGGTCGTGACGACGGGGCGCCCGTACGCGCGTCGCCCCCCGCCGCCCGTCCGCCATCGCCTCACGCGCCGTCATGCCATACCCCTCCCGCCTCGACGGCACGCAGACCACTGCCGCCCGCTCGTAGTAGGGGCCGAGCTCCGACGGCGGCACGAAGCCGACCGCCTCCGGGACGCGGTCGCGGAGCGGCCCGTCGCCGACGATCACCCGCGGCAGCCCCTCGGTCGCCGCCAGGAACTCGAGGATCCCCTTCTCCTCGCTGAGCCGGCCCACGAACAGCACGTGCGGCGGGTCGACCGGCGGCCCGACCGTCTCCGGGATCGCCACGCCCGCCGGGACGACTTCGACGCGCGTCGCGCCCAGCCGGCGCGCCTCGTTCGCCAGGTACGTCGACGCCGCGATCACGACCCTCGCGCGGCGGAGCAGCGGCCCGGCCAGCCAGGGCGCCCGCCGGGCGAGCTCGACGTCGGTTCCCCACACCTGCAGCACGTAGGGCTTGCCGGTCGCCTCCGCCGCGAGCGCCGACGGGAGCCAGTGCGCGTGAACGAGGTCGGCCTCCCTCGCCGCGGCCCGCGCGGCACGCGCATACGCGGCGAGAAAGGGCGGCAGCAGCGCCAGCTTCCACGGCGCAGCGCGCAGGTTCTGGACGATGCCGCCGCCGTAGGCGATGCCGAAGTCGTTGAATGTCGCAGGGGAGACGACGTCGACCTCGACCCCCTGCTCGCGGACGCCGCGAACCGCCGTCGCCACGAACGTCCCCGCGACGTCGCGGTCGTCGCGCGGATACGACGTGGTGAGGACGCAGACTCGCACCGCTCTATTGTGTCGACGCGTGACGGACGCCCTCCCACACGACCTGGACGCGATGGCCGAGACCGGCGCGTACAACGCGTGGCTCGTCGACCGTGCGGGGCCGTGGATCCACGGTCGCGTCCTCGATGCCGGTGCGGGCATCGGCACCCATACGCTGCGCCTGCTCGGGCTCGCCGACGAGGTAGTGGCGCTCGAGCCCGAGGCGGAGCTGGCTGGGATGCTCCGGACGCGGGCGCCGCGGGCGACGGTCGTCGAGGGCGACGCCTGGAGCGTCGAGGGGCCGTTCGACACGATCGTCTGCTTCAACGTGCTCGAGCACATCCGGGACGACCGGGCCGTGATCGCGCGTTTCGGAGAGCTGCTCGCCCCCGGCGGCGCGGCCTGCGTGATCGTCCCGGCGCATCCGCGCCTGTACGGGCCGCTCGACGAGGCGTTCGGGCACGAGCGCCGCTACTCGAGGCGCGAGCTGCACGACAAGCTCGTCGCCGCAGGCCTCGAGCCGGTCGTCCTCCGCCACGTCAACCCGGCCGGAGCCGTCGGGTGGTTCGTCCAGAGCCGCGTCCTCCACCGCACGTCGCTGCCTCGGGACGGGCTCTCGCTCTACGACCGGCTCGTGCCGGCGTTCCGCGCGATCGATCGCGTCCCCACTCCCGTCGGGCTGTCGCTCTGGGCGGTCGCGAAGACGACGGGGATCGCAAGCGCGAGCGCGACGAACGTGTAGAAGTAGTAGAACTGCATCGTGAGGTAGAACGCGTTCGCGGCCAGCGTCCCGGCGAGCGCGGCGGTGAAGCCCCACGCGAGCGGGCGCACGCGGGCGGCGAGCGGATCGTGCGCGGCCGCAAGCGCGCGGCCGAGTGCGCGCGCTGCGCCCAGGCGCCGGAACACCCAGACAATGAACGCCGCGAACAGCAGCGTCCCGGCGAGGCCTGTCTCGACGATCAGCGCGACGTAGTACGAGTGCGGCCCCCAGTTCGTCTTGCCGGTGACGAACTGGTAGTAGACGGAGAACGTGTTCAGCCCGAGCCCGAACAGCGGGTTGACGTGCAGCACGTGGGGGATGAACGAGTAGACCTGGAAGTGCGCGTTCTCCGAGTTGCCGCTCGTCTGGAAGCGCGACTTGAGCACGGTCGTGAAGTAGCTGAGCCGGGAGAGCACGACCGCGAGGAGCACGGCCAGCGCCGCGCCGACCGGGACGAGCAGTCGCGCCGTGCGCAGGTACCCGCGATACGGGATCAGGAGCACGAGGGCCCCGACCCCGAGGCCGAGCACCCCGCTCCTCGAGAGCGTCGCCGCCTCGACGACGAGCAGGAAGCCGATCACCGCCATCAGCCAGTTCCGCAGGCGGTGGCCCTTCTCCAGCCTCAGGTAGAGGGGCGTCAGGACGAGCAGCGGGACGATCAGCATGATCCCGAGGTGATTCGGATCGCCCGTCAGCGCGTTCGGGCGGTACACGTTGGCGCCGTTGATCGCCCCGTAGATGTTGATCTGGCTCGCGCCGCCGGTGATCGGCGAGAGCACGACCGCGTCGAGATTCCCGCCGCGTCGCGCGTCGAGCAGCTGCAGCACGCCGTACGCCGCGTTGACGACGAACCCGGCGGTGAACCAGGCGAGCGTCTTCCAGAAGTAGCGCTGCCCCCGGCGCGAGAGCCAAACGACGGCCGCGGCCAGGAAGAGGAAGTGGATCAGCCATTTCGTCAGCCCCTTGGCCCACTGGCCGAGCGCCTCGGAGTCGGAGAGGTTGAAGTAGCCGACGAGATAGGCGATCAGGAAGACGGCGAAGAACCCGAGCAGGATCACCGTCGTCTGCGGCACGCGAAAGCGCTTCGTCCCGATCACGAACGCGATCAGGAAGCCGATCGCGAGGAAGTCTGCGACCCCGACCGTCCCCGCGAACGTCCAGTGCACCTTCTCGAAGGTGACGCAGAAGACGCTTGCGAGGAAGAGGAAGCTCGTGACCTTCGTCATTCGTCGGTCACCTGCTCGAGCAGTTGCGCCAGCTCCTCGACCCGCGTCCGCCGGGCGACACGCCGCCGCCACTCGGCCGAGAGCGGGGTATCGGCGAGGTCGCCCTTCGACCAGCGGGCGTGCAGGTCGCGGAGCGCCGCCTCGATGCCGTCCACGTCGTCCGGCGCGACCACGACCCCCGCCGACGACTCGCGGATCAGCGCCGCCGCGGCGCCGTCGGCCGGCACCACAGCGAGGATCGGACGCGACGCGGCCAGGTACTCGAACACCTTCCCGCTGAGCACGCCCTTCCCGCGTCCCCCGGCGTCGGGGATCAGGAGCAGGAGCGCCTCGGAGTCGCGCTGCAGCTCGAGCGAGCGCCGGCGGGGCGCGTAGGGGATCAGCTCGAGGCGGTCGCCGAGCGAGAGGGACTCGGCCCACTCCCGGTCGGCCGCCCGAAAGTCCCCCAGGAAGCGGGCGACGATGTCGAGCTCCGAGCGGGCGAGCGCGGTCAGGAACGGCCGAGGATCGCGCTTGCCGAAGAACGAGCCGGTGTGGGTGATCCGGAAGCGCGTCGACGGGTGGTGCTCGAGGCCGGCGAAGTCGTCGAAGTCCGAGCCGTTGGCGATCGTCGCAACCGGTCCCGCCGGCGAGCGGTCGCGCATCTCGTCGGCGATCGCGTCGGAGACGCAGACGATCGCGTCGGCCGAGCGCGCCACGAGCCGCGCGACCGCCTGCTCGCCCGTCTCCTTCGCGCGCACGAGCCGCGACTCCGCGCGCCGGTGTGGGTGCGCGACGATCGAGTCCCGGAGGTCGGCGACCCAGGCGATGCCGAGCGCCTGCTTCACCGCCGCTCCGACGAGGTGGACGGACGACGGCGGCGAGGTCGTGACGACGACGTCGATCTCCTCGCGCTTCACGATCCGGATCGCCGTCGGGACCGCGGTGAGGTTCCAGCTGACGTTCTCGTCGGGGACGAGCAGCCTGCGGCCGGCGAGCTGCGCCTGCCGGGTGAAGCGCTCGAGCCCACCGGTGCCGTGGAGCTCCTCGGCAGGCTTGCGCCCCCGCGGGCCGATGTAGCGGGCGCGATGCACCCAGGCGAGCGTCGGCGGCTGCAGCTCCTCGTCACGGTGGATCCACTTCGGGTCGTCGGGTGCGAGCACATGCGTCTCGACCCCCAGCTCCGGCAGGTGCGTCGCGAACTTCAACGGGCGCTGCACCCCGCCGCCGCCGGCAGGAGGGAAGTACATCGTCACCAGCAGGACCTTCACCGCGGGAGACGATAGAGACGACCGCCGCGGATCGCCCAGGTGGCGCCGTACCTGCGCGCCACGCCAGGATCGCCGGTCGCCAGCCAGTGGTCGACGGCGTGCACCCGCACGTACGGCTGGTTGGCCCTGGTGTCGGCGACGTGGGTCGGAGGCAGCGCGACCACGTAGAGGGGTGCGTCGGCGACGACGCGGTAGCTCGTCTGGACGGGAGCGAGCACGATCGCCCCCTTGGGGACGTCAATGCGCAGTGCGTGGACGAGCTGCGGCGACAGGGCGCCTGGATCGGTCGGGAACTCGGGCGTCCACCGTCGGAACCCGTGCACGGCCACCGGCAGGACGAACGCGAGCATGGCGGCGGCGCCGAGCCGGTGGTACTCGCGGGCGGGCCGCCGGCGGGCGACGATCGCGATCAGGAGCGCCGCAGCGCCGCCGAAGAGCGCGATCCACGTCGCGAGCGCAGGCCCTCCGTGTCGCAGCCCGTACCCGAAGTCGCCGGGCCACCGCTGCTCGAGCACGAACCCGCCGACGAGAGCGACGGGCACGACCAGCACGCTGCGCGCGAGCAGCGCGAGAGCACCGGCGAGGGCGAACGGCAGCGGCGCGAAGCCCGCGGCACGGCGCGATTGCGAGAGCGAAGCGGCGTCGGAGAGGTGGACGAACAGCCACGGCACCTCGAGCAGCACGAGCACGAGCAGCGTCCCGCCGAGGACGAAGGCGACCCAGCGCCTCGGCCAGGCGAGCGCGGTCACCGGGACCAGGAAGAGCGCCCCGACCGCGACCGCCCCGCTTCTTCCGAACACCTCGGCTGCGAGCCGGTAGTGGTGCTCGTTCGTCACCACGAGCTGATCGGCGTACTGCTTGATCGCCCGCGCCCGCTCGCCCGACCCGGGATCGTGCGAGACGGTCTCGTCGACGATCGGCCGGAGCCAGAGCAGCGCGAGCCCGATCGGGACGACCGCAGCCGTGAACGACGGCGCCCACTCCCGCCAGGTCCGAGGCTGGAAGAGGACGCAGGCCGCCAGCGGGACGAGGATGAAGAGCGCGTACGGAGGGTGCACGAGGGCGAGCGCCCCGAACACGGCGGCGAGCTCGGCGCGTGCCTGCCACGACGACGCGGTGAAGAACAGGGTGATCACCGCCGGGACGAGCAGCTGCCGGGCGACGGTCGCCGGCTGGGCGAGCTGCGCGTAGGCGCCGCCGTGCCCCGGCGCGAAGACGAACATACCGAGGAACGCGAGCAGCACGGACGCGCCGGCCCAGCGGGAGCCGAACACGGCGACGCCCGCCTCCCAGGCGAGCGCGCAGGCGAGCGGCGCGATCAGCGACGGCTCGTGCCGGATCACCTCCGCCGGGTCGACGCCCGACACCCAGGACACGAGGGCCAGGAACCCGTGCCAGAGCGGGAAGGCGTAGCCCGGGTGCAGGCCGCCGTCCCTGAACTCGTCGACGCTGCGCAGGTGGAGATCGCCCAGCGCGACCAGCTTGCGCACGCGGGCCTCGTGGAAGAGGCCGTCGCCGGTGACGGCGCCGGCGACGTGCCAGAGGGACCAGCCGAGCACGAGCCCGACGAGCCACGGCCAGGGCGAGCCGACGCCGACGCGCTCGCGGCGGCCGCGCCCGCGCCGCAGCACCATCGCTGCAACCGCTGCGGCGAAGATCACCGCCAGCACGGCTCCAGCCAGGGCGATCGTCCCGTGCAGCGTGAACACGACCGCCCACGCGACGAACAGCGACGCCATCGACCAGGCGAGCAGCGAGGCTGCCGAGCGTCCGCCGAGCGCGCGCGCCACCGCAGCACCCGGCGCGAGCACGACGACCGTGCCGAATGCGAGCCTCAGGTACTCGATCACCGAGCGGCTGCTTCTCCGAGGAGCTCGGGGATGTCGCCCGACGCGAGGAACTCGGCGCCCCGGCGGTAGGCGGCGCCGCGCTCGCCGCGGAAGACGAGCGCACGCGCGCGAAGCGTCCAGAGCAGCACCCGGCGGGCGCGCTCCGCGTCGGCCCGGCCGTGGTGCTTGTCGAGAAAGCGGAGCTGGCCGCGCAGGTTCTCGACGTACATTCGCCCGCCGTGCGTCGCGCCGCCGACGTGCACGACCTCGGCCGCGGGGTAGAAGAGCACCGTCCAGCCCGCACGACGGAACCGCGTCAGCCAGTCGACCTCCTCGCTGAACATGAAGAACGACTCGTCGAAGAGGCCGACCTCGTCCGCCGCGGCGCGCCGGACGAGCAGCGCGGCACCGGAGAGCCAGTCCACCTCGCGCACCGACCGGTGGTCGAAGCCCCCGACATAGAGCGGGTTCAGGAGCGAGGAGCCGGGCGCGAGCTTCCGGATGCCCGCGTACTCGGTCGTCAGCCGCCACACGCTGGGCTCGGCGCGGGCCGACCGTTGCAGCGTGCCGTCCCTGTTCAGGAGTCGCGGCCCGACCACCGCAGCCTCCGGGTGGGCGTCTGCGAAGGCGACGAGCCGGGCGACGGCGTCGCCGACGACCCACGCGTCCGAGTTCAGGAGCAGCCAGTAGCGGCCCGCCGCCCGCCGGATGCCGGCGTTGTTCCCTCCGCCCATTCCCTTGTTCGTCTGCTCGACGAGCTCGACCTCGGGGAACCGCCCGCGGACGAGCTCGAGCGTCCCGTCGGTCGAGCCATGATCGACGACGACCACCTCGAGCCCGCGCACGGACTCGAGGCACTGCTCGAGCCACGGCAGCGCGTTGAACGTCACGACGACGACGGAGACGTCAGGTTCCGGAGCCATCGGGCACGACCGGCGCGCGCCGCAGGTTCTCCCACACGATGATGGCGAGACCGGGCAGCGAGAGCACGAGCGTCAGCAGGAAGAACAGGAACCCGCACGCGAACGCCTGGTCGGCGCCGACGCCCAGCTTGCCGAGGAAGCTGACGAAGAACGCCTCGCGCACGGCGAGGCCGTTGATCGTGAAGGGCACGAGCATGACCAGGAAGAGGAGCGGGCCGAGCACGATGTACGGGAGCGGCGAGAGTCCGATGCCGACCGCCCGCCCGGCGGCGTAGATCGCGAGGATCCGGCCGAGCTGAACGACGAGCGTAGCGAGGCACACCACAGCGAGGGTGCCCGGGTGCTCGCGATACCCGTGGATGCCGTCGTAGACGGCCCGTGCGATCCTCTCGACCCGGAGACGGCGGGCGAGCGGGACGAGGAACACGAGCCTGCTCCGGACCGTCCGCGAGAAGAAGACGATCCCGGCGAAGATCGTCGCGAGCACGAAGACGAGCTCGATCCACAGGTACGCGCCGATGTCGTAGCGGCCGATCGCGAGCAGGAAGCCGATCCCGGCGAGCAGCAGGGTGACCGCGCCGCCGAGCGCACGCTCGAGCAGGACCGAGCCGGTGATCGGCGTGATCCGGCCCGGATGCCGGCGTGCCGTCTCGTAGATCCGCGAGGCGTCCCCGCCGACCGACGTCGGCAGCACCTGGCCGACCGCGTAGGAGACGAAGTACGCCCGCGTGAGCCACGCGATCCCTTCGTGGATGCCGCGCGCGCCGAGCAGCTGCTGCCAGCGCCAGGACATCGGCCACACGGTGACGAGGATCAGGACGGCGGAGACCGCGACCCACCCGGCGTCGGCGCTGCCGAGGATGTGCAGCGTCTGGCCGATGTTGATCTTGAAGAGGATGTAGCCGATCGCGAGCGCCGAAACGGCGAACGTCGCCGCGAGGCGCAGACGGCGGTTCATCCGGCGAAGCGCGCGTGCACGCGGCGCAGGGCGGCGATCGCGTCGCCGACGTCGTCGTCCGAGTGGGCCGGCGAGAACGGAAGCGACAGCACCTCCGACCCGGCGCGCTCCGTGACCGGGAGCGGCGGCTGCCTGGGCGAGAGCCGGTCGTGGTAGGCGCTCAGGCTGTGCACCGGCAGGAAGTGGATCGAGGTGCCGATGTTCTCGTCCGCGAGCGCCTCCTGATACGCGTCGCGTGTGGCGCCGGCCCGGTCGGCGTCGATCCTGATCACGAAGAGGTGATTGGCGTGGACGTCCCGCGGATCACGAGCCACGGGCGTGATCCCGTCGAGGCCCGCGACGCCCTCGCCGTACAGCGCGTGATGACGGCGGCGGATCTCGGCGTGCCGGTCGATCTTGTCGAGCTGCACGAGCGCGATCGATGCGAGCACGTCCGAGAGGTTGGCCTTGTAGCCCGGGACGGCGATGTCGTAGCGCGAGCCGTGCCCACGCCGCATCACGCGGAGGTCGTCGAGGCGGCCGGCGAGGTCGTCGTGTGAGGTCGCGATCAGCCCGCCCTCGCCCGCCGCGATGTTCTTCGTTGCGTAGAGCGAGAAGCACGTGACGTCGGCGATCGAGCCGACCTTCCGCCCGCGGTAGCGCGCCTCGGCGGCGTGGGCGGCGTCCTCGACGACCGGGACGCCGAGCGAGAGCAGCGGGTCGAGATCGGCGGGCTGCCCGTACAGGTCGACCGGCACGATCGCCTTCGTACGCTCGGAAACGAGCTCCCGGACGCGGTCCGGGTCGACGTTCAGCGTGTCGTCCCGGATGTCGGCGAAGAGGGGGACGGCACCGCAGTGCACGATGACGTTGGCCGTCGCGGGCCAGGTCAGCGAGCTCGTGATCACCTCGTCGCCGGGGCCGACCCCGAGCGCCACCAGTGAGAGATGCAGCGCGGCGGTACAGGACGACACGGCGAGCACGTGCTTCGCGTCGAGGTAGTCGCGCATGCGGGCCTCGAGCTCGGCCGTCCGCGGGCCGGTCGTCAGCCAGCCCGAGCGGAGGGTGTCGGCGACCGCCGCGATCTCCTCGTCGTCGATCGCGGGCGGCTGGAAGCCGAGGAAGGTGGCACGCCGGGTCGCTTCCACGCGCGCAAGGGTAACGCGGACTCCCCCCGGCCCTCGCGTCCGGATATCGTCCCCGCCGGGCCACCGAAAGGAATGGGAGTGACGCGTCATCGGATCGCGCTGGCCGGGCTGGCCGCACTCGGGCTGGTCGCGGCGGGCTGCGGAGGCAGCTCCAAGCCGTCCTCCGGCGCGGCGGCGGGCACGACGACGACCTCCGGCCTGGCGGGAAAGATCACCTTCGACGGGGTCTGGACCGGCGCGGAGGCGGCGCACTTCGCCAACGTGATCAGGGTCTTCAACAAGAGCTATCCCCACGTACGCATCACGTACAAGCCCGTCGGCGACAACCTCCCGACCGTGCTGGCAACCGCGGTCGCGGGCGGCAAGCCGCCCGACATGGCCGACATCGCCCAGCCGGGCCTGATCCAGCAGTTCGTCGACAAGAAGGCGCTCCAGCCCATCACGTACGCGAAGCCGACGCTGGTCAAGAACTTCGCGCCGGCGTGGATCCAGCTCGGCACGTACGACGGCGAGCTCTACAGCGTCGTCTTCAAGGCGAGCAACAAGTCGCTGGTCTGGTACAACGTCCACGCCTTCAAGAGCGCGGGCGTCAAGCCCCCGACGACCTGGAACGGGCTCCTCCAGGCTGCGTCGACCGTGAAGGCATCAGGGACGACGCCGTTCTCGATCGGAGGCGCGGACGGCTGGACGCTCACCGACCTGTTCGAGAACATCTACCTGCGCACCGCCGGGCAGAAGCTCTACAACGAGCTGAGCGCGCACCAGATCGAGTGGACCGACCCGTCGGTGACGAAGGCACTGCAGCTCATGGCGAAGGTCCTCCAGCCCTCGCTGATGGTCGGCGGCACCTCGGGCGCGCTGCAGACCGACTTCCCGACCTCGGTCGACAACGTCTTCCAGAACCCGCCAAAGGGCGCAATGGTGATCGAAGGCGACTTCGTCCCCGGCTCGGCGACGGTGAAGGCGAAGCCGGGTGTCGACTACAAGGTCTTCGCGTTCCCGAGCATCAACGGCTCCGAGCCGGCCGTCGAAGTCGCGGGCGACTCGATCGTCACCTTCCGCTCGACGCCGGCGATCCAGGCCTTCGAGACGTTTCTCGCGACGCCCGCCGCGGGTGAGGCCTGGGCGAAGTACGGCGGTTTCGCGACCGGCAACACCCACGTGTCGGCCGACGCCTTCCCCGATCCGATCTCACAGGCAAACGAGAAGGCTGTCCAGTCGGCGACGAGCATCGTGTTCGACATGTCCGACCGGCAGCCGGGCTCGTTCGGCGCCACCGCCGGGCAGGGTGAGTGGGGGCTCTTCCAGACGTTCCTCAGGAGCCCGTCGAACGTGAGTGCGATCCAGAAGCAGCTCGAGTCGCAGGCAGCCGCCGCCTACAAGAAGGCC
>CAWGPJ010000003.1:0-926505 GCA_963824455.1 uncultured Thermoleophilia bacterium | reverse complement strand
GCGACCGGCTGAAGAACTCCTGACGAAATGGGCGCTCTCAGCTCCGTTTCGGCCCTTTGGCCCGAGCGACCCAGTAGCTGTCGGCCTCCGCCAGACGGACACAGACATAGTCGCAGGGTTGTGTGCGCCCAAAGACCATCGCGCCGACCGGCGGTATGCCGCCGTCCGGAAGGATGGACGCACGGGACGCAGGAAGCCCGTGCATGACCGTGTACCATCGCGCATCAGTCTGCGCATACTTGTCGTCGTAGTCCATGTAGACGGTTCGACCGCCCGCGAACGCGCGGTCTAGAAGTGCGGGCACCCCCGCATCGAATGCCTCGACGCGGTTGGGTCCGTTTGCGGCATAGGTGTCGACGAAGTGGATCCACTGGCCCAGTAACGTCGCCGCGCCCACGGCAAGTCCGGCGAGTACAGCGCGGCGCGCCCGCCATGACAGTGCCCACTCGATCCCGAGGACTGCGAGCAGTGTCAAGGCGACGGGCAGCGCGCTCAGTCGCAGCACGTCGTGTCGATCTGGCGTGATCGAGGCGGGCACGGCGGATAGGAGCGCGATGCAGAGCACAAACGTCCACCAGCGGTCCCGGTTGAAGATTGTGATCGCTCGGACGATGCCGAGGATCGCGAGCACGATCACCACTGCAAACAGTTGGCCACCACGCACGTCTGCGTATGGTTTGGGATCGCCAGCTCCGAGAAACCAGTGGACGGGATTCAGATCCTGCGCCCAGTTCGCGACCGCATGTCGAACGATGTCGAACTTCGACATCCCGGGCTGCACGAACGTTGTTTGGTGGTAGCGGGCCGAGAGTCCGTTGGGATGCCTTACCTCGTAGACGGCAAACGGGATAAGCGCGATCGCATAAGCGATCCACGCCCCTGCGATCTTCCGGAACGGTACGGAGCCGACGAACAGCAGAAGCGCCACCGCGAGAAGGGGGGCGAGCAGCCTGCCCGCCGCATAGGAGTAGGTCATGACGCCGAGAGCGAGACCGACGGCACCACATCGCAAGGCGAACCGACCGCGGCCACGCGACCACCATTCGGTCGCGGCGAGGACGAGGGCGGTCGCGAAGGGAAACGTCGCTGTGTCGTACGCGAGGCGGCCAATCTGGAACAGCCAGGGCGTCAGCCCGGCCAGCGCAACGGCGGCGAGTGTCAGCAAAGGTCGTCCGAGGCGGCGCTGCACGACAAGTCCGACGAGGGCGATCGCGACTAGTCCAAAGAACGTCCCCAACCCGCGCGCAACCACCGTGCTCGGTCCCGTGACCAGGAAGATAGGCGCCAGGAAGTAAACGAAAAACGTGCTCTTGTAGTCGCCGTACGAGGGAAGCAACACCGGCAAGAGTGCGTTGTCCTGGCCACGCAGAGTATGACCGATGGTGTACGCGTTGAGCGCAAACGCGACCTCGTCGTGGTGGAAACCGGGCGGGTTCGAGCGCGAGATCCAGAGTTGGAACCCAAGGACAAGGACAACGACCGAACCGGTCACGACGACGATCAGTCGCACTCCGCAACCTTAAGCCCCGGCTCAGTCGCTCACAGTGAGATGCTGGCGGGTAGGGCCGAGGCCTTACCCAATTACTGTTAGCCGAAGTGACCCAGGGAGGTCGACGCTCGACGTTCCCCCACGAGCGTGAGCCGAGGGCGCACCGGAAACGATCAGCTCGGCGCGCAGCGGACAAGCACAACCTGGTCAGTACCCAAGAAGGGCCAAGTTCCGACGATCGTTGCGCCGGCTGGCGCACAGGCGGCCTGTGGCGTTTCGTTCGTCAGAGGGCCAAGAAGCACGTGGCGCTCCGCGGCGGAGCAGTCGACCTGCCCCCGCCCGTATCTGACGAGCGCGGCGATTGACAGCGTGCGTTCGGGGTCGACGCCCGCGATCGACAACCGGCAACCGTCTTTTGTCGCCACGCGTACGGCGCTGACGACCACGTCGCCTTGCTGGTCGGCTGTCGCCCAACGCCGGACCTGTGCATGCGCCATCGTCGCCGACACAATCGCAAACACACAAGCGCCGACGACAACGAACCGCAGGTACCGAACCGGAAGCATTTGGACCCCACGTGCTGCACCAACCGCGAGCAACGCGAACGAGGGGAGGTAATACCGGCTCTCGTAGTACTCCGTCTGCACGCTCATCTCGAGCGCGGCGAGCGCAACGATCAGGATCGTCAGCAGCAACCAGTCCAGCCGGTGTCGTCGCGAGAGGGGACCGACCACCACGGCGACGAGTACCACTACGAGCACGACCACGCCCAAGGTGCTCATGATCTGGTGCGACATAACTCGCATAGCGTGGACAAAGACCGAGATCGCGCCGCGCCCGGTCTTGACGTGGGCGCCGTATTCGAGCGAGCCGCGTTGAACGATCCGCACGACCTCATAAAGCATCGCGAGCAGCGGCAGCAACGCCGCCAAGAAGACACCGGCAAAGACCTTGCGCTGCCTTGGACCAAGCCCTCCGGATCCTTTCCGCAGCACAACCACAACCAACGGCACGGCCAGCAGAACGCACACCGACGTCTCTTTGCTGAACACGCCATAGCACCACGCAAGAGAGCCGACGGCCATACAGAGCCAGGCGCGAATCGGATGGCGCAGGGGATAGATCCCAAGGTCGCGACCACCCACGAAGAGCAGCGTGCCGCCGAGCATCATGCCGCCGACGAGCGCGGGCTCCTGCGGCCCAAAACGCGCCAGATCCACGCCAAAACCGGGCACTGCGACGATGATGAGCGCCGGCAAGGTGCAGAGGATGGCCCACTCAACTGGGTGTTTGCGGTCGCCCGAAACGACGACCGACGTTAGAGCCGTTGTCCCAACCACCACCGATGCCAGGCGACCGACACCGAGCAGGTTCGGCCCTACCATGCTGTTGGGAGCGCCGGGAACGCGCCACTGAGCCCAATTCCAGAGGATCCACGCTGGGTAGAAGCGGCCCTGTACCCGGTAGCTCAGGTGAATGAGCGCGTGCAGCTCCGCGGGCGCTGAGAGTAGGGCATTCCAATCGTCGATCAACGACGGCCCAGTGATCGAGAACCGCGGCGAGATCACCCAGATGCCGATGGCGAAGGCGCCCAACGTGAGCAGCACGAGCGCGCCGTTGCCGCTGTAGGCATTAGTCCAAGTCTTGGGCGTCTTCACGCTCAGGGCAATTCGACGATGCGAGGCGAAACCTCGGCGAACCGCGGAGAGCAAGTGCGTGTCTCGGTTCTTGGCAACAAACAGTCTGCGAGCACGTTCGTCGCAGTCTCGCAGAGGACGACAGCATCATCTCGAGCACACTTGATGGGTGGCTTTATGGAAATGGAGTCTCGTTGGCAGCGCGGCGGCCCTGCTCCAACTCGCCGGCGACCTGCTCGCCTTCAAGTAAGTAGCCCAACTCGCCCACGCCCTACCGGGACAGGCCCTTACGAGGCTATCCCGGCGCTCGCAGCAACCCGAAACGCGATCGCTCCGGCGGCCCGCTCGGCGCGGTCCACCGCCTCGGCGCGGCTGTCGCCGACGACCAGCAGCGCTCCCGCCCGGTCGGAGCCGCTCCGCAGCGGCCCGAAGACGTGGCCGGGCTCGCGGTAGAGCCGTACCCGCTCGACGCCCTCGAGGCCGTCCGGCACGTCGACGCCCTCGAGCGTCCCGGCCGGCGCGACCAGGAACCGCGTGACCGCGCCGCCCGCCTGCTGCCCGGGCGGGCCGGGGTCGGCGACGCGGCCGAGGGCCGCGTCGAGCGCGAGGTCGTTCAGCGCGACGCCCGTCGCGCGCTCGACCAGCTCCGCGTCGTGCCCGCCGCCGAGACGCGCGGCGACCTCGATCACGCGGGCGCCGTCCTGGCCGACACGGACCTGGACGTAGGACGGGCCCTCGGTGATGCCGAGCGCTTCGAGGGCGCGCGCCGCGACCGCGGTCGCCTCGGGCGCGGACCGGCTCGGCCAGACGTGCGCGAGCGCGACCCCGAACGCCGGCGGCTCGGCGACGACGCGGTCGGTGACCGCGAGCGCCCTGAACCGGCCGCCTGCGGAGAAGCCGATCACGGTGACCTCCGGGCCGGGGGCGAGCTCCTCGACGAGGGCGAGGTTGCCCCGTGACGCCGCGCGCGCGCGCGCGAGCGCCGGCTCGAGCTCGGCGGCGCTCCGGACGAGCGAGAGCCCCTTCTGGCCCTGGCGGTCGGGAGCCTTGACGACGCAGGGCAGGTGGACGGCGGGCAGGGGCTCGCCCGGCGCGACCACCCACCAGCGCGGCTGGGGCACGCCGGCCTCCTCGAGCCGTTCCCGCTGGCGAAGCTTGTTCGTCGCGAGCACGGCCGTCTGCGGCGAGAGCGGATGGGGCAGCCCCGAGCGCCCGGCGATCCGCGCGGCCGCGCCGAGCGGCCAGTCGGTGCCGGGGGCGATCAGGCCGTCGATGCCGAGCGCGCCGACGAGCCGCTCGATCGCGGGCTCGTCTTCCGTCGACAGGATGCAGCGCCGGTCGGCGAGGCGAAAGCCCGGAGCCGAGGCGTTGCGGTCGACGACCGCGAGCCACATCCCGCGTGCGTGCGCCGCCTCGAGCAGCCCGAGCTGTGCCGGCCCTGCGCCTAGGACGAGAAGGCGCGGGCTTCGCGAGCGAGGATCGCTCTCCACCACGCCTCATTGTCGCGATACCACCCGACGGTCCTCTCGAGGCCGTCGGCGAACGACGTACGCGCGCGCCAACCGAGCAGGCGCTGCGCCTTGTCGATCGACCCGATGTGGCGTTCGACCTGGCCGGGCCGCTCGTCGACGTTGCAGGTGAGCGACCTCGGCTTGCCGAGCATGTCGAGCACGAGCTCCGCGACCTCGACGACGGAGATGTCGACACCGGTCGCGACGTTGATCACCTCGCCGGCGAGCTCGTCGATCGGCGCGGCGATCACCTGCTCGATCGCCTCGGCGTCGTCCGCGACGTACAGCCAGTCGCGCGAGGCGTGCCCGTCGCCGTGGACGGTGAGCGGCTCGTCGTCGAGCGCCTGGGTGATGAAGCGGGGCACGAGCTTCTCCGGATGCTGCCGCGGCCCGTAGTTGTTGAACGGGCGCACGATCACGATCGGCAGCCCGTAGGTCGTCCAGTACGAGTACGCAAGCCGGTCGGCGCCGGCCTTCGTCGCCGCATACGGTGAGCGCGGGTTCAGTGGATGCTCCTCGTCCATCGGCGCCGCCTCCGCGGTCCCGTACACCTCCGACGACGAGATGAGGATGAAGCGCTCGACCGGGCGCTCGCGAATCGCGTCGAGCAGGATCTGTGTCCCCTCGACGTTCGTGGTCACGAACTCCGACGCACCGTCGGCGATCGACTTCTCGACGTGCGACTCGGCGGCCGCGTTGACGATGACGTCGACGCCGTCGACGAGATCGCAGACGAGCTCCGCGTGCCGGATGTCGCCCTGGACGAACGAGAGGCGCGGATGGCTGAGCACGTCCGCGAGGTTCTCGAGGTTCCCCGCGTAGGTGAGCGCGTCGAGCGTCACGACCTCGTACGGGGTCGCCTCGAGCAGGTGGCGGATGAAGTTCGACGAGATGAACCCGGCCCCGCCGGTCACCAGCACGCGCTTCGACACTTCCTAGAGCTCCTCCTCGATCCGGTACAGCGGTCGCCCCTCCACGTCGCGCTGGATGCGGCCGAGCTACTCGCCGATCAGTGCGAGGACGAAGCCTTGCACACCGAGCACGAGCACGATGCCCGCACCAGCGAAGAGCGGACCGGGGAAGTTGGCGTTCGCGATCCAGTACACGACGCCGTAGACGCCGAGCGCCGCCGCGGCGACGGTGCAGAGGAGCCCGAGCGTGACCCCGATCCACTGCACCGGCTGCGGCCAGAAGCCGGCGACGACGTGCAGGGCGAGCCGGACGAGCCGGAACGGCGAGTAGCGCGAGCCGGTCTGCGCCGGCGCATGCGAGACGTCGACCTCCTCGACGGACACGCCGGTCGAGAGCACGAGCGCCTTCGTGAACTTCTGCCGGCCGATCGCCCCGAACATCGGCTCGATCGCCTCACGGCGGTAGCCGTTGAACGCGCATCCGAAGTCGGAGATCTGCACACCGGTGAAGCGGCGCAGCAGGCCGTTGATCATGCGGCTCGGCAGCGTGCGCCCCGGTGAGTCGCGCCGGGCCACCCGCCGCCCGGAGGCGACGTCCGCGCGGTCGAGGGCGGCGAGGAGCTTCGGCAGGTCCTCCGGCTCGTTCTGGAGGTCGCCGTCCATCGTGACGATGCGCTCGCCGCGGGCGCGCACGAGGCCCGCGTGCATCGCCGGATGCTGGCCGAAGTTGCGCTTGAAGCGGACCGCCCTGATGCGGGGATCGCGCGCGTGGGCGGCGCGGAGGTGGTCGAAGGTGCCGTCGGTCGAGCCGTCGTCCACGACGATCACCTCCCAGGCGGCGCCGTCGAGGGCCGTTGCGGTGCGCGCGAGCAGCTCGTCGACCGCGCCCTCCTCGTTCAGCACGGTGACGACGACGGAGACGTCAGGATGGTCGTCCATGACCGGAGAAGCGAACCACATGCGCTGGGAGCCGGGCCAGGTCGTCGTGCGGCAAGAGGTGCTGAACGACGGGCAGGCCTGGCTCCGGTTCCCGGTGGTCGTCGTGCGCGACGACCCGGAGCTGCTCGCGACGTACGTCGCGGAGGGGACGCCGTTCGACTTCCCGGAGGGCGACTGGCCGACCCCGGACCGCCGCCACCCGTGGCACGGCCGCGAGCGCTGGGAGGGCCACGGGCTGCTGATGCTGCAGCGGCCCGGCGAGGCGTATGCGATCTGGCTGTTCTGGCACGGCCCCGAGCGCGAGTTCCACGGGTGGTACGTGAACCTCCAGGAGCCGTTCCGGCGGACGCCGGCGGGCTACGACACGCAGGACCTCGAGCTCGACATCTGGGTGCCGCTCGACGCGCCGTGGCAGTGGAAGGACGACGAGCTGCTCGACCAGCGCGTGCGCGAGGGGCGCTTCACGCCGGAGCAGGCCGAGCGAATCCGCGCGGTCGGGGCGCGGATCGCGGCCGACCTGGATGCAGGCCGCCGCTGGTGGCGCGACGACTGGGCGACCTGGACGCCGGATCCCGCCTGGTAGCCGGTCAAGCGAAGCAGACGGCCCGCCACGCCGTTCCTCGCAGCCGCCGTCTGGAACGAGCTCAGGGACCGGTTATGCGCGGAAGCGCTCGGAGAACAGCACGCTCACCGCGCCGAGCCCGTCGCGCCAGGTGATCTTCTTGCCCTCGTCGTACGAGCGGCCGTAGTAGGAGATCGGGAGCTCGTAGATCCGCAGCTTCCGCTTGCAGACCTTGGCCGTGATCTCGGGCTCGATCGTGAAGCTCGAGCGGCGCAGGTCGAGCGAGCGCAGGACGTCGGTCCGGAACGCCTTGTAGCCCGTCTCCATGTCGGAGAGCGTGGTGTTGTAGAGCACGTTCGTGAGCAGCGAGAGACAGCGGTTGCCGACGAGGTGCCAGAACATGTGCGCGCGCTGCGGCCGGCCGCCCCGCGTGCGAGAGCCGAAGACGACGTCGGCCACGCCGGTCGCGATCGGCTCGATCAGCGCCGGCACCTCCGCGGGGTCGTACTCCATGTCGGCGTCCTGGATCACGACGATCTCGCGGTCGACGTACTCGAGACCGGTGCGGATCGCGGCTCCCTTGCCACGGTTCCGCTGGCGGACGACCGTGGCCCAGGGACGTGTCTCCTCCCAGTCGCGCAGGACCAGCGGCGTGTAGTCGGTCGAGCCGTCGTCGACGACGACGACCTGGCGATCGAGGTCGAGCGCCTCGATCCGGTCGAGCACCTCCCGGATCGTGCCCTGCTCGTTGTAGACGGGGACGATGAACGCGACCCGGCGCAGAGCGGGCTCGGGCGCGAGCCCGAGCGGGGCGGGAAACGGGACGACCGGTGAGACGGCCACCTCCCGGATATCGGCTCCGCCTGCCCCGGCCTTGAGCGGCGGCGGGCGCACGAGGCGCCCGCCGCCGCCCGTGCTCAGGCCGCTTCGAGCGCCGGCTCGGCGGCGACGGCCGGCTCGGCCCGGCGCGGGCGCTTGATCGCGAGCGCCGCGATCGCTCCGACCGCGACGACCGCCGCGCCGACGTAGACGGACACGGTCATCCCGTGCACGAACGTCTCCCCGCTGCGGTAGCCGCCGTAGTGGGCGAACACCGAGGCGAGCACGGCGACTCCGAAGACGCCGCCGAGCTCGCGGATGGCGTTGTTCGCGCCCGACGCCTGCCCCTCTTCCTCCGGGCGGACGGCCGACAGGACGATGTTCGCGACCGGGGCGAAGAAGAGCGCCATCCCGACACCGGAGAGGATGAACGGAGCGACCAGGTCGGCGTACGGCGTCGTCGGCGTCGAGACCGAGGCGATCCAGGCGAGCCCGGCCGCCTGCAGCAGGAGCCCGACCCCCATCAGCCGCTGGCCGCCGACGCGGTCGGACAGGGCGCCGGCGACGGGCGAGACGAGGATCGGCATCGCCGTCCAGGGCAGGATGCGCAGCCCGGACTGGAGCGGCGTGTAGCCCTGCACGGTCTGGAAGTACTGGCTGAGCAGGAAGATCGAGCCGAACATCCCGAAGAACATGAACAGGCTCGAGAGGTTCGCGAGCGTGAACGTGCGGTTCTCGAAGAAGCGCATCGGCAGCATCGGCTCCGCGGTGCGCAGCTCCCAGAGCACGAACAGGGCCGTCACGAGCGCACCGGCGGCCAGCGCCGCCGACGATCTCGGGCGACGTCCAGCCCAGGTCGTTGCCGCGCACGAGGCCCCACACGATCCCGAACAGCCCGATGCTCGCGAGCGCGACGCCGGGCAGGTCGAGCTTCGACGCCGGGCCGCGGCTCTCGTCGAGCCGGGCGAGCGCGAGCGGCGCGAGCACCAGCCCGATCGGCACGTTCAGCCAGAAGATCCAGTGCCAGGAGATCCCCGACACGACCGCGCCGCCGACGAGCGGCCCGAACGCGACGGCGAGCCCGCTGATCCCGCCCCAGAGGCCGAGCGCGAGCCCGCGCCGCTCCTTCGGCACCGCCGGCCGAGAGGATCGTGAGCGTGAGCGGCATGACGATCGCGCCGCCGAGCCCCTGAACGGCACGCGCGATGTCGAGCGTCGTCGCCGAGGTCGCGAGGCCCGCCCAGGCGGACGCGAGCGTGAAGATCGCCAGGCCGATCGCGAACATGCGCCGGCGGCCGAAACGGTCGCCGAGCGCCGCGCCCGTCAGGAGCAGGACGGCGAACGTCAGCGTGTAGGCGTTGACGGTCCACTCGAGCTGCGACAGCGACGCGTGCAGGTCCCTGCGGATCACCGGCAGCGCCGTCGTGACGACGAGGTTGTCGAGCGTCACCATGAAGAGGGCGACCGAGGTGATCGCAAACGTCCAGCCGATATTTCGTTTGTGAGCCATCACTTACCTCCGTTGGAAAAAAAGAGCGTGCACTGCTAGGCCCGGCAGCCCTCGAGCAACCGCACCGCCCAGGCCTCGGGCGAATCGTCGAGATGGGTCTGCGCGATCACGTTCATCAGCATCCCCTTCGCGAAGAAGATGGAGACGCGGGCCGGGTCGAGGCCCGAGACCCGCTCGACGTAGGCGACCAGGTCGCCGTAGCCGCCGCGGACGACGGCGCGGATCTCCGGGTCGCCGCAGGCCGCGTAGGCCTGCATCTGACCCCTGAGGTAGAGCGAATCGGACTGCAGTAGCCCTTCGTAGGCCTCGCCGATCGCCGCGAGCGCGGCCTCGCCCCGCTCGCCCTCGGCCGCCCGCTGGAAGATCTCGAGCGTCTGGCGGAAGCACCGGGCGCACACCGCCATGAAGAGCTCCCGCTTGGTCCCGAACAGCCGGAAGACGTACGGCTGCGAGATGCCGGCACGGCGCGCGATGTCGTCGGTCGACGCGCCGTGGAGCCCCTTCTCGGCGAACTCGGCGAACGCGGCGTCGAGGATCTCCTCGCGCCGGGCCTCCTTCGTCTTCCGTTCGTGGGTCACCATGGGCAGCTAGGTTAGTGACTACTCACAATCTTGTCAAGGGTCTCCGCCACGAGGTCGAGGTCGCCGTCCGACAGGCGGCTGTGGAAGGGGAGCGCGAGCGCCCGCTCGTAGACGCGGGTCGCGCCGGGAAATGCGCCCTGGCCGCGGTAGGCCCCGAGCAGGTTGAGCGCGTAGGTGCCGATCTGGGCCTCGATCCCGCGCGCCCGGAGCTCCCCGAGCACGCGGTCGCGATCGTCCACCTGCACGACGTACGCCTGCCAGCCGTGGACGTCGCCCTCGTCGGCCGACGGCAGGAGCAGGGGAAGGCTGCGAAGGCGCTCCGCGTAGCCGGCGGCGACCCGGGAGCGGGCGGCGAGGAGCTCGTCCAGCCTCCGCGCCTGCGGGAGGCCGACGGCGCAGAGGATGTCCGACAGCCGGTAGTTGAGGCCCGGAGCCGGCATGTCCGGAGGGGCGAGCGACCGCCAGCCGTGGTTGCGCAGGCGGCGCACCTCGGCGGCGATCCGGTCGTCGTTCGTCGTCACCGCGCCGCCCTCGCCCGTCGTGACGATCTTGCGCGGGTGGAAGCTGAGGCAGCCGAGCAGGCCGAGGCCGCCGCAGGCGCGGCCCGCACGCCGGGCGCCGAGGGCGCCCGCCGCATCCTCGAGCAGCGGCAGGTCGGGGAGCTGATCGAGGCGCGCGGGCCGGCCGAAGAGGTGCACCGCGAGGATCGCCCTGGTGCGGGTGCCGACCCGCAGCTGCGCGGGGTCGATGTTCATCGTCTCGGGGTCGACGTCGACGAGCACCGGCACGAGCCCGCTCAGCGCGACGACGTTGGCGGTCGCCGGGAACGTGTAGGCGGGAACGAGCACCTCGTCGCCCGGCGCGAGCCCGAGCGCCTGCACGGCCACGTGCAGGGCGGCGGTGCCCGACGAGACGACGAGCGCGTGCTCGACCTCGCACAGGCGGGCGAGCTCGTCCTCGAACTCGGCGACCTTCGGCCCCATCGTGAGCATCCCGCTCTCGAGCACCCGCGCTACCTCGGCGAGCTCGGGCTCGCCGACGTCGGGCCAGGCTAGGCGGAGACTGGGAGTCTTTCCCGGTACCACGCGATCGTCTTCTCGAGGCCGTCGTCGAGCTCGACCTGCGGCTCCCAGCCGAGCAGCTCGCGCGCCTTCTCGACGTTCGGGATGCGGAGCTCGACGTCCGCGTAGTGCAGCGGCTGGAAGACGATCTCGCCGTCATAGCGCATGAGGCGCTTGATGCGCTGCGCGAGGTCGTAGATCGTGACCGCCGAGCGCGGGTTGCCGATGTTGAACGCCTGGCCGACCGCCTCGGGCCGCACGAGGCAGGCGAGCACGCCGCTTACCATGTCGGTCACGTAGCACCAGGCGCGGATCTGCGAGCCGTCGCCGTGGATCGTCAGCTCGTTGCCGCGCAGCACGGTCTCGATGAAGGCGCGGATCGCACCGCCGCCGATCTGTCCCGGGCCGTAGACGTTGAACGGGTGGACGGTGACGGTCGGCAGCCCGAGCTCGTCGTGGTAGGCGTGCGCCATGTGCTCGCCCGCGAGCTTGGACACGGCGTACGTCCAGCGCGCCTCGCCGACCGAGCCGATGGTCGACACCTGACCCTCCTGCACACGGAAGGCATGCGTCCCGAACACCTCACTGGTCGAGAAGTCGACGAAGCGCTCGAGCGTGGCACCGGTTGCGAGCGCCGCCTCGAGCACGTTGTAGGTGCCGATCACGTTCACGCGCATCGTGCGCACCGGGCTCTCGAGCACGGTGTCGACGCCTGCGATCGCGGCGCAGTGGACGATGTGGGTCGCGCCCTGCGCCGCCTCGCGCACCGCGTTCGCGTCGAGGACGTCGCCGGGGACGAGCCTGAAGTTCTCGTGGTCCGAGAGCGCCGTCGCGGCGAGCGCGTCCCGGTGGAGGTTGTCGAAGGCGACGACGGTGTTGCGGTCGACGAGCTCGCGCGCGAGCGTCGTCCCGATGAACCCGGCGCCGCCGGTGATGAGCACGCGCTTGCCCTCGAGCATCGCGGGAACATTAGCCTTGGCGCGTGGATCCGAGGTCGCAGGCCGAAGCGGCGCGGTCGGTGAGCGCCGTCCCGAACGGAGGAGGCGCGCTCCGGCGGCGCCTCGGCCGGGTCGCGGAGCCGCTCGCGCGGTCACAGCGCGTGTTCAACGACGCGATCCTGCGGGTCACCGACGCGCTCTCGGAGCGCATCGACACGGCGGCCGCCCGCGCCGAGGCGGCGGACCGCCGGGCGCGCGGGCTCGAGGAGGTCCGCGAGCGCCGGCGCCTGCTGGCACGCCAGGCGGGCTTCGCCGCGACCGACGTGCGCTACCTGAACGCACCCGACCCTCATCCGGACCCGCGGATCTCCGAGCAGCTGTTCGCCCCGCTCGACTACCTGCTGATCGCGGCCGCGTGAGGACGGTGCTCTTCGTCGGCGCGGGCCGGCACCAGCGGCGGGCGATCGCGCAGGCGAAGGCGGAGGGACTTCGGGTGGCGGCCGTCGACCGCAACCCCGACGCCCCCGGGCTCGCGGCGGCCGACCTCGCGCGCATCGTCGACTTCGCCGACGTGGAGGCGGTCCTGCGGGCCACCAGGCGGCTGCGGATCGACGGGGTGCTGACGGTCAGCGCCGACCGTGCCGTCCCGGTCGTCGCCGCCGTCGCCGAAGCGCGCGGCCTGCCCGGGATCGGCGTCGAGACGGCGCACCTGATGACGCACAAGGTGGCGATGCGCCGGCGGCTCGCGGATGCGGGCGTCCCGCAGCCGCGCTTCGCAGCCGTGCGCAACCTGGGCGAGACGCGCCGCGCCGCAGGCGGCGTCGGCTTCCCGGCCGTGCTCAAGCCGGCGGACTCGGGCGGCCAGCGCGGCGTGTTCCGCGTCGAGTCGCTCGACGACGTCGACGTCCACCTGCACGAGGCGCTGGCCGCGTCGCCGAGCGGCGAGGCGATCCTCGAGGAGTTCGTCGACGGGGTCGAGCTGAACGGGATCGTGATCGCGCGCGACGGCGAGACGATCCCGCTGACGCTCTCCGACCGCATGCGCCCACCCGGGGTCGGATTCGGGGTCGGCTGGATCCACGTCTATCCGCCGACGATCCCGCCCGAGCAGCTCGTCGAGGCGGAGCGGATCGCGGGCCACACGGTGCATGCGCTCGGGCTCGCCACCGGGATCGCCTTCCCGCAGCTGATCGCCGCGACCGACGGACGCGTCGTGGTGGTGGAGTGCGCGGCGCGTATCCCAGGCGGCCAGATGGCCGACCTCGTCCGCGTCGCGGTCGGGGTCGACCTGGTCGACGTCCAGCTGCGGATGGCGCTCGGCGACGAGCTGCCGGACGAGCTCGTGCGCCCGCGTTTCAGCCGGCCGCTCGCGATCCGCTTCTTCACGGCCGCGCCCGGCCCCCTGCCGACCGGCCGCGTGACCCGGATCGGCTCGCTCGACAAGGTGCGCGCGTTCCCGGGCGTCGTCCAGGCGGAGGTCTATCTCCAGCTGGGCGAGGTGATCCGCCCGGTCCGCCTCGACGGCGACCGGCGCGGCTACGTCATCGCCACGGGGGACACGAACCTGAGCGCGCTCGAGCGGGCCGAGGCTGCTGCGAGACTGCTCGACGTGGACGTCGAATGACGTGTGACTTCTCGCTCGCGCATTACGGCGAGCTGCTCGAGGCGGCGAGACAGGGCGGGTACCGGTTCGCAGGCTTCGACGGGCCGCCGGGACGGGGCGATCTGATCCTGCGCCACGACGTCGACCTGTCGCTCGGGGCTGCGATCGCGCTGGCCGAGCTGGAGGCGTCCCAGGGCGCGTGGTCGACGTGGTTCCTGATGACGCGGTCCGTCTTCTACAACCTCGCCTCGTCCGAAGGCGAGCGCGCGATCGCACGGCTGCGCGAGCTCGGGCACCGGGTCGCCCACCACGCCGTCTGGCCGCACGTCGACCTCGACGACCGCTTCGACGACGTCGTCGCCTGGCACAACCCGGAGCCGGAGTACGTGTTCGGCGAGATCGAAGGTGCGGCCAACGTGATGCGCCCGCCGTTCTTCGATGCCGACCACTACCGGTCGGACTCGAACCAGCACTGGCGTCACGGCTGCCCGCACGACGAGCTCGCGGCCGGACGGTTCGAGTGGCTGCAGCTCCTGACCCACCCCGAGATCTGGGTCTACCCGGGCGCGACGATGGGGGAGACGATGCGGTCGTTCCTGGCGGCGGACGCCGAGGCGCGGCTCGAGCTGCTGCGCGCCGACCGCATCGACCTCTCGTGATCGTCGTCCTGAACGGCGCGCCCCGGTCGGGGAAGTCGTCCATCGTCACCGAGATCCAGCGCGCCTTCGACGGCGTCTGGATGAACCTCGGCGTCGACGTCTCGCGGCGCATGACACCGGAGTCGGCGCAGCCGGGGATCGGGCTTCGCCCCGGCGAGAGCGGACATCCCGCCGCGCACGTCGTGCCGGCGCTCTACGCCGCGCTCTGGGACTCGGTCGCCGCTCACGAACGGCTCGGCTTGAACGTCGCGGTCGACGTCGGCCTCTACGACACCGTTACTGCCGCCGACGCCGCAGCGCGGCTTGCGGCGCTTGCCGTGCTGTTCGTCGGCGTGCGCTGCCCCGTCGACGTCGTGATCGAACGGCGGCGCGAGGCGGGCGCCGAGCACTACACCTCGGAGCGTGCGGTCGTCGAACGCTGGGAGCGGGCGGTGCACGCGCAGTGGACATACGACCTGGAGGTGGACACGTCGGTCGCGAGCCCGGCGGAGTGCGCGGCTTTCGTTGCCCGTCGGCTCGTGGACGACCCGCCGCCGTCGGCGTTCTCCCGACTCGCTACGTTCCCGCGGTGAGACCGGTCACCGTCCTCGTCTCTGCGTCCGGCGCGCCGGGGACCGCCGCGCTGCTGCACGCCCTGCGCGCGAACGGCGAGCGTGAGGTGCGCCTGGTCGGCACCGACATGAGCGAGCGGTCGGTCGGCCGCCACCTCTGCGACGCGTTCCATCTCGTGCCGGCGGGCTCCGATCCCGCGTTTCCCGACGCGATGCTCGACGTCGCGACGCGGGAGCGCGTCGATGCGATCCTCCCACAGTCGTCGTTCGACCTCGAGGGGCTGGCGGAGCACGTCGAGCGGTTCCCGATGCCGGTGCTGGTCTCGCCTCCGGAGACGATCCGCCGTTCGAACGACAAGGCGGAGACGTACGCGCTGCTGCACTCACTCGGCGTCCCGGCGCCGGCGTTCCGCCGCGTGAACGGTGCCGGCGAGGTGGAGGTGGCGGCGCGCGAGCTCGGCTATCCGGAGCGGCCGGTGTGCTTCAAGCCGGTGTTCTCGTCGGGGTCGCGTGGCTTCCGCGTGCTCGACCCGACCGTCGACCGGGCGCACCAGCTGCTGTACGAGCGGCCGGGGTCGGTCGCGATGCGCCTCGAGGAGGCGGTCGAGCTGCTGCCGGACGAGGGCGGCCCCGACCTGCTCGTGATGGAGCTCGCCACGGGCGGTGAGCGGACGATCGACGGGATCGCGAACGGCGGCGAGATCGTGCTCGGGCATCCGAAGACGCGCGAGGCGATGCGCGCAGGGCTGGCGATGTACTTCGTCACGCTCGACGACCCCGAGCTGATGCGGCTCGCGGGGCTGATCGTCGCCGAGCTCGGCATCGAGCACTTCTTCAACATCCAGCTCGTCGGCGAGCAGGTGATCGAGATCAACCCGCGCATCTCGACGATCGTCTACCAGGAGAATCTGAACCTTCCGTATCTCGGCGTCAAGCGCGCGCTCGGGGAGCTCTCGGACGACGAGCTGCGGTCGCTCGCGAAGCGCGTCCGCCCCGGCCGCACGGCGCTTCGCTACTTCGACCAGCTCGAGTTCGACGCGACTCCCGCACGGTGACCGCCGGCCCTCGAGCCACGGCCGGCCGGCAGGGTCCCCTCTCCTGGGAAGCGTCACGACTCGCCGTCGCCCGCAATAGCTTCGCGGCAAGCGCTTCAATTGCAGGCACTTTGCGCAGCGGGCCGGACATGTCTCCTCTCCAGGAGAGGGTGACAAGACAGTGACGAACCATCCACAGCTGCGCGTGACGCACTGCCCCGTCAACGTCGCCGGGATCCCGTGGGAGAACGTGCAGGCGCTGCGGCGGAAGGGCGTCGACGCACGCCTCGTCGTCTTCGAGCGCGGACGGCTGCACCCAGAGGCGGACTGGTCGCTCGACCGCCACGGCGGCCTCGCACGCCGGCTCGCCACGCAGCTCTCGGCCTTCGCGCGCCTCGCACCGAAGACCGACATCTTCCACTTCTACTTCGGCCTCACGCTCGTCCCGAAGTCGATCCAGTTCCCGCTACTGAAGGCACTCCGCCGCCGCAGCGTCTTCCACTACCTCGGCTCCGACATCCGCGGAAAGTCGCCCGCCGAGCTCGCCTACGGCAAGCGCGCCGACGCGGAGATCGTCGGGAGCTACGACGCTGTGCGCTGGGTCCCCGAGGCACACGTGATCCCGCCCGGCCTCGACCTTCGCCCCTTCACACCGGTCCCGCCGTCTGACAGCCCGCGCCCACTCGTAGTGCACGCACCGTCGAACCGCGAGAGGAAGGGGACGCAGCACGTGATCGAGGCGTGCGCGGCGCTCCCCGTCGAGCTCGACATCGTCGAGGGCGTGCCGCACGACGACGCACGCGAACGCTACGCCCGCGCCGACATCGTGGTCGACCAGCTGAACGCGGGCTGGCACGGCGTGTTCGCGCTCGAGGCGATGGCGCTCGGCAAGCCCGTCGTCACCCACCTCAAGCCGGATGTCGTCGAGCGGAGCGCCGCCGGGTACGGGGTGCGCCTCCCGATCGTCCCGGCGACAGCGTCGACGCTGGTCGACGCACTCCGGCCGCTCGTCGAGCAGCCGGCGCTCCGGCGGGAGCTCGGCGCGGCCGGCCGCGCCTACGTCGAGCAGGTCCACGACATCGACCGGATCGCCGACCGCCTGATCGACCTCTACGGTTCGTTGACGAGCGCGAGCGCATGAGCCTCTCCTTCGAGATCCGGCGGCTCGGCCGCCACTCGGCCGTCTACGGCCTGGGCGGGCTCGTCTCGCGCATCCTCGCCACGCTCCTCCTGCCCTTCTACACGCACTTCCTGCCCCCGCAGGCCTACGGCGAGGTGGAGATCATCACCGCCGCGACGGCCGTGCTCGCGATCGTGCTGCAGCTGGGCATCGCGAGCGCGTTCTTCCGCTTCTACTTCGACGCCAAGCAGCCGGCCGGGAAGCTGACGGTCGTCCGCACCTCGTTCTGGTTCACGATGGGGATGTCGACGCTCGGGCTGGCGGTCGGCCTCGTGTTCGCGACGCCGATCAGCCATCTCCTCGGGCTCGGCGACTACCCGACGATCGTGCGCGCCGGCGCCGTCGGCCTCTGGGCCCAGACGAACTACCAGCAGCTGACCGCGCTCTTCCGCGTCGAGGAGCGTTCGACCGCCTACGCCATTGCGAGCGTCGCGAACGTCCTGATCACGGTCGCCGCGATGGTGCTGTTCGTCGCGGTCTTCCACTGGGGTGCGGTCGGCCTCGTCGTCGGCAACTTCACCGGGACGCTCGCCGTCTACCTCATTCTGCTCGCCTACCGGCACGAGCAGCTCGGACTCGAATTCGACCGTCCGCTCTTCCGCCGGATGCAGTCGTTCGGGATGCCGCTCGTCCCCTCGGCGCTGGCGCTCTGGGCGATCAACTTCATCGACCGCGAGTTCGTGTCCTGGTACAAGGGGAACGCGGAGGTCGGCGTGTACTCGGCCGCGATCAAGATCGCCTCCGTCGTGACGTTCGTGCTGATCGCCTTCCGCACGGCGTGGCCCGCATTCGCGTACTCGATCGAGGACGACCGCAGGGCGAAGCGCACGTACGCATTCGTCCTCACCTACCTGATGGTGTTCGCCCTCTGGACCGCCGCTGGCCCTGGGCGCGCTCGCACCCTGGTGGACGAAGCTCCTCACCGCGCCGGAATACCAGCGGGCACAGGAGGGCGTCGCGCTGCTGGCGTTCGCCGGAGCCGCCTACGCCGGCTACACGGTGCTCGCGATCGGCAGCGGCCGCGCCCGCCGCACGCAGCTCAACTGGGTGGTGACCGGGACGGGCGCAGCCGCGAACGTCGCGTTCAACTTCTGGTTGATCCCCGCGTACGGGATGGTGGGTGCGGCGATCTCGACGCTGATCGCGTACGTCGTGCTCTTCGCCGGGATGACCGCCTACTCGCAGTCCGTGTACCCGGTCGCCTACCAGTGGCGGCGGGTGCTGACCGCCGCCGCGGTCGCCGTCGCGCTCAACGTCGTCGCCCGGGCGGGCGGGCTCCCGTTCGCGCCGTCGCTGCTGCTCGTCGCGGTCTATCCGCTGGTGCTCGGCCTGTTCGGCTTCTTCCTGCCGGCGGAACGCGCGCGGCTCCGGCGGCTCGTCCGCCCGCTCAGCCTCAGCCGCTAGACCGAGTGGCCGCGGCGGTAGCGGCGGACGCCGAGCCCGATCGCGCCGGCGGCCAGCAGAGCGATGGCGACGCCGCCGAGGACGAGCACCGGCAGCGGCACGCCGCTCGAGGAGCTGCTCGTCGGCGACGAGGCGACGGGCGGCTTCGGCGAGGATGGCGTCGTCGACGTCTCCGTCCCCGGGTCGGGCGAGTTCGGCGCCGTGTCGGTCTTCGTCGTCGTCGTGTGCCTCTGGGTCGGAGTCGACGGCGTCTCCGTGCCTGTCGTCGTCGTCGTGCCGGACGACGACGAGGTCAGCCTGCTGCTGCTCCCGCTCCCGATCTCGCCCGGCACCGTCTTCCCGTGGCTGCGCTCGATAGCGGCCTGCATGGCGAGACGGATGTCGTCGCTCAGGCTCGAGTAGACGGCCACGTCGGCCGGGATGTGCTTGAGCGCGTCGCGGTAGCACGCGATCGGATACGTCGAGGCGACCTTCCCGTCGTGGTACCACTCGTTGAAGATCTTGTCCCGGCACGGAGTCGCCGCCCCGGCCCGGGCAGGGCCGAGCGCGGCCACCGCGGCGAGCGCGAGCAGGACCAGCAGGGAACGTCTCATTCGCGGCCATCTTCCCGTGCCGACGTCAAGTTCCACCCTGCGAGGCGTAAGGCTTTCGTTAAGGACTCAGGCGACGAAGCAGGCGTCGTGGCAGGACCTCGAGACCTCGAGCACTCGGACGAGCCGCCCGTGGAGGTCGAGGACGGCCAGCGTGCCGCGGTCCAGGGAGGGCGTGAGGACGAGCCCGGGCCCGCGCTGCACGTTGTACGAGCCGACCGGGACCGCCGTCGTGCGCAGCAGCCGCCCCGAGAGGGCGTGCACCCGGAAGGTGCCGTCGCCACCGCTCGTCACGTAGGCGCGGTCGCGCGAGAACGTCACGTGCTGCGGAGCCGCATCGGCCACGAGCGTGTCGATGAGCTCCCGGCGGCCGGCGCCGAACACGGTCGACTCCCGCGCAAGCCCCGACGTGACCCAGACGCGGCCGTCCGGAGCGAAGCCGACGTCGTGGCTCAGAAACGGCGTCGGGACGGTCGCCACGTGACGCGGGCGGCCGACATCCGAGACGTCGACGACCGCGACGCTCGCCGCCGCCGAGCCGAGACCGACCCACAGCACGCGGCCGGAGTGGTCGAGGGTCACGTGGCGTGCCCAGCCGTCCAGCCGCGCCTTGCCGAGCGCGCGACCGGAGCGCGCGTCGATCGACACGACGCCGCTCGCGCCCGAGTCCGTGACGAACGCGTGCACCCCGTCCGGGTGGGCGGCCACGTAGCGCGGCTCGACGAAGCTGCGCAGCGTGTGCCGTACGCGGTGCCGGTCGACGACCGTGACGACACCCGCGGCGGTGTGGCAGACGACCGCGTACGGGCCGACCTGCTCGATCGCCCGCGGGTCAGGCGGGGTTGGAACGGTGCCGACGATCCGCAGGGCGCCGAGATCGACCAGCGCCAGATGCGACTCGGCGTCACAGGTGACGAGCGCATGGGACGACGTGGCCGCAGCCCGCGCGAGACCCTCGCGCAGCGCGAACGGAGCTGCGGCGGCCAGCGCGACGAACTCGCGGCGGTTCACGACACCTCTACGTCGCTGCGCCCCGCGCAGGTCCGCCACACTTGCCGGCGTGGCGCATCCGGAGCTCGAATCCGAGCAGCAGTACGTCGACCGTGCATACGAGCACCTCGACCGCATGCGCTCCATCGTCTCGCGCGCCGCGGACGCGGTCGACGGCGAGGTTGCACAGGCGGCGATGGACGCCTGGGCGGCACGCCGCCTGAAGACCTTCGCCGACGCCGAGCGCGGCCTCGTGTTCGGGCGGCTCGACTTCGAGCACCTCACGCGGCCGCTCTACCTCGGCCGGCGATGGGTCCACGACGAGGAGCTCCAGCAGGTGGTCGTGAACTGGCAGGCACCGGCCGCCCGCCCCTTCTACACCGCCACGCCGCAGGACCCGCACGGCGTGACCCTCCGGCGCCGTTTCCGCACCGACGGGCCGCGGGTGCTCGACCTGGCCGACGAGTCGCTCGACGGCTCCATCGTCGACGGAGCGGCCGTCGGCGACTTCCTGCTCGAGGAGCTCGAACGCACCCGTGAGCGCCACATGCAGGACATCGTGGCCACCATCCAGTCCGACCAGTACCGGCTGATCACCCGCGACCCGGCCACGCCGCTCGTGATCCAGGGCGGGCCCGGCACCGGGAAGACGGCGGTCGGGCTGCACCGCGCGTCGTGGCTTCTCTACACGCACCGCGAGTCGCTTGCGCGCCGCGGGGTGCTCGTGGTCGGCCCGAACCCGACCTTCATGGAGTACGTCTCCCACGTGCTGCCCGCGCTCGGAGAGGAGGCGGTCGAGCAGCGGGCGGTCTCGGAGCTGGTGGACGGGATCGAGCCGACACTGGCCGACCCGCAGGACGTCGTCCGGCTGAAGGCGGACCTGCGGCTGGTCGAGGTGATCCGCCGAGCCGCCGAGGCGCGGCTCGTCTCGGAGCCGGAGGAGCTCGCGATCCGGCTCGAGGGGAGCTTCGTGTGGGTGCACGCGCACGAGGTCCGCGAGCTGGTGGAGCGGGCGCGGGCGGAGCTCGGCCTCACGAGCGCCGCGCGGGAGCGCTTCCGGATGGACCTGCTTCGCCGACTCTACGAAGAGTACGGACGCGTGCTCGGCCCCTACGCCGTGCGCTCGTTCGAGGACGTGGAGCGGGCGCTGCGCGGAGGCGGCTATCTCGACCGGGTGGTGAAGGCGGCCTGGCCGCAGGTTGCGCCCGACCGGCTCGTGCGCTCGCTCTTCAGCTCGAAGCGAGCGCTGGCTCACGCGGCCGATGGGATCCTGACGCCCGAGGAGCAGAAGCTGCTCGCGCGGCGTGGCACCGGCTGGTCCGAAGCCGACGTCCCGCTCCTCGACGAGGCGAGGGCGCTGCTCGCCGAGCCGCCCCACCGCTACGGCCACGTGATCGTCGACGAGGCACAGGACCTGTCGCCGATGCAGCTCAGGATGATCGCCCGTCGCGCACCGGACGGCGGCCTGACGATTCTCGGCGACGTCGCGCAGGGCACCGGCACCGTCCCCTACGCCGGCTGGAACGACGTGCTGCCGCACCTCCCGCACGGCGACGAGGCGTCGGTGGAGGAGCTGCGGTACGCGTACCGGGTGCCGCGCGAGATCATGGAGCTCGCGCTTCCCCTGCTCGATCGGATCGCACCGGACGTGGCGCCGCCGATCGCCTACCGAACCGGCGGGGCGCCGCCGAAGATCCACCGGGTCGAAGCGCACGAGCTGCTCGCCGCCGCCTACCGCGAGGCCGCGCTCCTCGCGGCGGAGGACGGCCTGCTCGCGGTGATCGCTCCGGTCGAGCTCACGGCCGAGCTCGACCGGGGCGCGCTCTGGGACGGCGTGCCGGTGCTCGCCCCGCAGCGCGCGAAAGGGCTCGAGTTCGACCACGTGGTGGTCGTCGAGCCGGCGCTGATCGCGGGCGCCGACCAGGGGCTGCGGGCGCTCTACGTCGCGCTGACGAGGCCTACGAAGACCCTTGTCGTGGTTCACTCCCGCCCGCTGCCCGAGGCGCTCGGCGGAAGGTCCTGACGAACGCACGCTGCTCGTCGGTCTCCGGCGAGTGCTCGTGCCCGCACCAGCCGCGCAAGGTGTCGAGCGCGGACGCCGGCGTCGCGCCGCGGTCGACGAGCAGGCAGGCGACGACGCAGCCCGTCCGGCCGCGCCCGCCGCGGCAGTGCAGGTACACCGCCTGCCCGCTCTCGAGCAGGCCCTCGAGCGCCTCGAGCGCACGCTCCATCCCCTCCGGCGTCGGAGGGGCAAAGTCCCGGAGCGGCGCGCGGCGATGGTCGAGCCCGGGCGCCTCGCTCCAGTAGTCGGGCCATCCCTCCTCCGCCTCGGTCAGGTCGAGCGTCGCGACGATGCCGAGCTCGAGCAGGGGGCCGACGTCGTCCGGATACGGGCCTGCGAGCAGGCGCCCCGGCTCGACCCAGTACGTGCCGGGGAAAGGCCCGCCGTGCGTCGAGCTCACGTCAGGTAGTACACGGCGAGCGTCACGCCGAGCGCGAGGCCGACGATCACCACGAGCGCGCCGACGATCACGCCCAGGACGATCGGCAGCGTTGCAGGCTCGTAGCCTTCCTTCGCGATCTCCTCGAGGTGGTGCTCCTCCGCGACCAGCTTGTCGACGAAGGTGGTCATGTACGAATGATTGCAAATCGCGACCGGGACGCCCAACCGTATTTTTCCGCTGCGGCGACGGCGGTCAGGTGACGAGCCGGTAGACCTGGAACACCTCGGCGAACTCGCGGTTGACGTTGATCCCGTGCGTGCGCGCGACGCTGCGGACGTAGTCGGCGTCGGCGTACCGGCGGTGCTGCTGCGACGAGTACTTCTCGAGCGCCGCCACCTTGAGATCGACGTGCCGCCGCTCGAGCGACACGTAGGCCTGGTAGGCGAAGTCGAAGTTGTTCCACGGGATCTCGTAGCCGAGGATCGTCGTCCGCTTGAACGCCCGCAGCCCCTCGCCGGCGATCGTCTGGTGGTCCTGGTGCACGTCGTGGAGCGAGGGTTGGAAGACACAGTCGGGCTGCCAGTCGTTCCAGATCTCGATCAGCAGCTCGAGGATCTCCTGACGGTGATCGGGGAACGTCCGCACGTCGAAGTCGAGCACGGTGAGCTGCTCGGGAGGGATGCCGAGCTCGGTCGTCGCCTCGCGCACCTCGCGGGCGAGCGTGTCCGGTGGAAAGCCGGGTGGCAGCGAACGGGTCGCGATCGAGAAGGCGACGTAGCGAACCTCCGCACCGGCCTCGACGAGGCGGGCCATCGCGCCGCCGCAACCGAACTCGCCGTCGTCGGTGTGCGGCGCCAGCACCAGGGCGCGGCGAACGCCGTCGATCACGCTGCCTGCTCCAGCGCGCCGTCGGCGCGTGCGCCGACCACGACGAGCGCGAGCAAGCCCCAGAACGTGGGGTCCTCGAACAGCGCGTTGTAGAAGAGGCAGTGCACGAAGATCGCGGTCAAGGCTAATCCGAACCCGAGACGGGCCGTCCCCTCGAAGAACGGGCCGAGCCGCCTGAAGGCGGTGAGCAGCGCGAACCAGGCGAGAACGAGCAGCAGGAGGAGGCCCGGCAGGCCTCCCTCGGCGGCGACCGTGATCGGGGTCGTGTGCGACGCGGCGGCCTTCGGCTCGCGTCCCTTGAGCCCGGTCTCGTCGGCGTAGGCGCGCTTGAAGCCGCCGACGCCCACCCCGAACACGGGGTTGTGAACGGCAAGCTTGATGCCGTTCCGCGCGAGCGTCGAGCGGCCGCTCGTGATGTGCGACAGCGAGGAGGTCTTGCCCTGGATCCGGTGCCGCAGCTGCGGCGAGGCGCCGACGACGACCAGGAGGACCACGGCCGCCACTCGCGAGGAGCACGAGGCTGCGCCAGCGCCACATCGACGATCGCTGCGACGGCGACACCCGGCCATCAGCGCGACGTAGCTCGACTGGGAGAACGACGGCAGCAGGCCGACCCAGGTGATCCCGAGCGCGAGCGTCGCGGCGACCGCCCACAGCGGGTCGCGTCCACGCCGCCGCAGCACCACGGCGAGACCGGCGAGGATCGCGACGACGAGGAACCGCCCGTAGATCGACGGGTCGTAGAAGACCGAGTTGACGCGGTAGAACCAGCCGCTCGGCGCGTAGGCGTTGTCGACCCTGACCTTCGGGTTCCAGAAGATCTGGCGCTCCTCGTACTGGACGATGCCGATCGACGCGAAGACGAGCCCCATCAGCGCGAGCTGCACGTAGAGCGTGAGCACCCAGGCGCGGGACCAGGGCAGCCGCGCGAGCACCACGGTGAGCAGGCCGAACGGCAGGATGAAGAACACGAGCTCGATCGCCCCCTGCCGCACGTCCTTCGTCCAGAGCATCGAGACGCCGGTCCATCCCACGAGAAGCGCCAGCGGCCACGCCAGCGGCCCGAGCTGGCGGCTGCGATCGTCGTCGCCGTAGAGCTGCCAGGCGAGCACGAGAGCGGCCACGACCACGACGCCGTAGAGGGGGAGCAGCAGGTTCGCCTGCGTCGAGCCGACGTGCACAGGGAAGCGCGCCGGGACGCAGGCGAGTGTCGCGAGCGCCAGCAGCCACGGCAGGCGGAGGACGATCCAGGTTCCGGCGACCGCGAGCAGCAGCCCGAGAACCGCCGCCGCCGCGTACAGGCGATGGTGCCCGGACGGCGCGAGGTAGAGGGCGAGCGCGATCCACCCGACCGCCCAGGCGACCAGCCCGGCCACGCGGAGGTCGCGGCGGGGCGCGACGACGAGAACGGCGAGGCCGAGCGCGCCCAGCGCGCCCGCGCCCTGCGCGAGGCTGGAGCTCACACGCGGCTCCGGCTCACCTGACGACCACTGCGGCGCGCGCGGCGTGGTTGCCGACGAAGACGTAGAGGTGATACGTGCCCTTCTTCGCCGGTGCGCGGAAGTGCAGCGTCCCGCGGCGCTGCACGCCGGAGCGCCCGTGGAGCTGCCAGTGCACCGTCGGCGCGTCCGTCGAGACACGCACGGCGAACCGCTGCTTCGGCTTCACGGCGATCGTCGAACGCGCGAGCACGACGTAGCGCACCTGCGCGATCGCGAACGGGTACGGCTTGGACGTGTTGCCGGCGCGGTCCTGGGCCGCCACCGTGAGCGTGTAGCGGCCCGGCGGTGCCGGCCGCCAGACGCCGCCCTTCTTCAGCTTCCCGTTCCAGACGAGGACGCCGGTCAGCCTCTGCGAAAGCGTGAAGGCCACACGTGTGCCGTCGACGTAGAGGATGCCGTGCGCCGGCTCGCTCACCCGGTAGGCGACCCGGAACACGTCGCCGTGGCCGTCGCCGTCGGGGGAGAGGATCGGGTACTGCGGATGGCGGACGAAGATCTTCGGCGGCACCGTGTCGAGCCGCACGGTGTTCGGCAGCACGATCGTCCGGTGCGACCGTTCGAGCTTGACCACGGGCTTGTAGTCGCCGTCGGGGACGAGCATCCCCGCGTCGTCGAGCCCGTCCCAGACCAGGCCGATCCGCGAGCCCCCCTTGAAGCTCCGCGGCTCGAGCAGCGTACGAACGCGCTCGCCGCTCGAGCTCTCCATCCAGACCTCGACCCGCTCGCGCGACCGCAGCCGGAACGAGAACGCGGCGACCGGCACCGCCGTCCCCTTCGGCGAGAACTCGTGCGGAGGCGGCTTGGTCCCGTAGATCGGCGAGAGCTCGAGCTTTGCCCTCTCGGTGATCGCGAACGCGACCGCGGTCGCCGCGAGCAGGGCGAGAACGAGTGCGCTCGACAGTGCCCGGGCCACGCCCGGCGAGATTCTACGCCGGGCGTTCGAGCGCGACGCGCCGCTGCAGCAGCTGGCGCACCGACCAGACGGCCACGGCGAGCGTGATCAGCGCGACCGAGACCTCGATGATCATGGTCGCGCCCGGCAACTCGACCAGCTTGATCCCCGAGAGCATGAGCACGAAGGCGAACGCCGTCCGGAGCGCCCGGTCGGGCACCTTGATCGAGAGGTTCGCGCCGAGGAAGACGCCCGGGATCGAGCCGACGAGCAGCCAGGCGATCGCGTGCAGGTCGACGTTGCCGTGGAGGAGGTAGCCCGCGCCCGCGACCCAGAGCAGCGCGGCGGCCTGCGTCAGGTCGGTGCCGACCATCTGCGTCGCCGACAGGGGGAAGAGGAAGAGCATGAAGAGCCCGAAGAACGTCCCTGAGCCGACCGAGGTCAATCCGACGACGAAGCCGCAGCTCGCGCCGATCGCGACGGCCACGATCTTGTCGCGGCGGCTCAGACGGAACGGCCCGTCGGGGAGGTCGGTGCGAGGCTTGACGAACGTGCGCGCGAGGAAGCCGATGCCGCCGACGATCAGCGCGGCGCCGATCAGCTTGCTCATCGTCGCCTCGGCGCCGTCCGAGAACGAGCTCGCGAGCTGGACGCCCACGAGCGAGCACGGCGCGGAGCCGAGCAGGATCCAGGCGGCGAGCGGGACGTTCACGTTGCCGAGGCGGCGGTGCCGCCACGCGCCGAAGCTCTTGAACACCGCGCCGTGGAGGATGTCGGTGCCGACGGCCGTCTTCGGGTCGAAGCCGAAGATCAGGATCAGCATCGGCGTCATCAGGCTGCCGCCGCCCATCCCGGTCATGCCGACGAGGACGCCGACGGCGAAGCCCGCGATCACGAATTGCCACGTCACGTCGCGTCGAGGACCATCCCGGCACCGACGGTGTCGTTCGTCGCCTCGTCGATGAGGATGAAGCCTCCCGTCGCCCGGTTGCGCGCGTACGGGTCGACGACGAGGGGCTCGGCGAGCCGGAGCCGGACGACGCCGAGGTCGTTGAGCTCGAGGCGCTCGGGGGCCGCCCGGTCCTGGAGCGACTCGATGTCGACGACCGAGAGAAGCTCCGAGACGCGGGCCCGCGAGCTGCGCGTCGTCTGCTTGATCGCGAGCGTCGCGTTCGGGTCGAGCGGGCGCTCGCTCATCCAGCAGACGCGGGCGACGAGCTCGCCCGCACTGACCGGGGGACATCCGGGGTCGGCGAGCAGGTCGCCGCGCGCGACGTCGACGTCGTCCTCGAGCCGGATCGTCACCGACTGCCCGGGAACGCCCTCCTCGAGCGGCCCGTCCACCGTCTCCACTGCGGCGACACGGCTCTGCGCGCCGGACGGGAGCACGACGACCTCGTCGCCGGGCCTCCAGACGCCCGAGTCGATCCGCCCCGCATAGCCGCGGAAGTCGTGGTGCTCGTCCGTCATCGGCCGGATCACCCACTGGACGCCGAAGCGGCGGTCGTCCCGGTTGCGGTCGCCGGCCAGCTCGACCGCCTCGAGATGCTCGAGCAGCGTCGGCCCGACGTACCACGGCATCGCATCGGCGCGCTCGACGACGTTGTCCCCACGCAGCGCGGAGACGGGCACCGCGACCACGTCGTGCAACGCGAGCCGGCTCGTGAGCTCGGAGACATCGCGCACGATCGCGTCATAGCGCTCCTCCGAGAAGTCGACGAGGTCCATCTTGTTGACGGCGAAGGTGACGTGCGGGATCGCGAGCATCGCCGCGATGTACGAGTGGCGGCGGGTCTGCTCGACGACGCCCTTGCGGGCGTCGATCAGGATCACCGCGACGTCGGCGGTCGACGCACCGGTGACCATGTTGCGCGTGTACTGCACGTGACCCGGAGCGTCGGCGAGCTGGAACCGGCGGCGCGGCGTGACGAAGGACCGGTACGCGACGTCGATCGTGATGCCCTGCTCGCGCTCGGCCCGGAGGCCGTCGGTGAGCAGTGCGAGATCGACGTAGTCGTGCCCGCGACGGCGCGACGCGTCTTCGATGTGCTCGAGCTGGTCGGCGAGGATCTGCTTCGTGTCGTAGAGCAGGCGGCCGATGAGCGTCGACTTGCCGTCGTCGACCGATCCGGCCGTGACGAGCCGCGCCAGCTCGGTGTCCATCAGCTCCCTAGAAATAGCCAACGCGCTTCCGGTCTTCCATCGCCGCCTCCGAGACACGGTCGTCGGCGCGCGTCTCGCCCCGTTCGGTCACCCTGGTCGCCGCGATCTCGTCGACGACCTCCGTGAGGGTCGCCGCCTCCGAGAGCACGCCTCCGGTGCACGTCATGTCGCCGACCGTCCGGAACCGGACCTTGGCGCTGAACGTCTCCTCCTCAGGGAAGCGCTCGACGAACTCCGACGCCGAATAGAGCATCCCGTCGCGCCGGAAGACCTCACGGTCGTGCGCGAAGTAGATCGACGGCAGCTCGAGGCCTTCGCAGGCGACGTACTGCCAGACGTCGAGCTCCGTCCAGTTCGAGATCGGGAAGACGCGGATGTGCTCGCCCTTCCGGATCCGCGAGTTGTAGAGGTTCCAGAGCTCGGGCCGCTGCGCGCGCGGGTTCCACTGGCCGAAGTCGTCGCGGAAGCTGAAGATGCGTTCCTTCGCGCGCGCCCGCTCCTCGTCGCGCCGGGCACCGCCCATAGCCGCGTCGAAGCCGTGCTCGGCGATCGCATCGAGCAGCGTCGTCGTCTGCAGCTGGTTGCGCGACGCGCGCGGCCCGCTCTGGTCGACGACGCGGCCGCGGTCGATCGAGTCCTGGACGCGCGCCACGATCAGGCGCTCGCCGAGCTCGGCGACACGCCGGTCGCGGAACTCGATCACCTCGTGGAAGTTGTGGCCGGTGTCGACGTGCATCACCGGGAACGGGAAGCGCGCCGGCCGGAACGCCTTCTCCGCCAGCCGGAGCAGCACGATCGAGTCCTTGCCGCCGGAGAAGAGCAGCACGGGACGCTCGCGCTCGGCGGCGACCTCGCGCATGATGTGGATCGCTTCGCTCTCGAGCTCATCGAGGTGCGAGAGCGTCCGCGCCGAGACGCTGCTCGTCACGCGGCTTCACCGCCCGTGTGCAGGCCGCACTCCGTCCGGTCGGTGCCCGCCCAGCGGCCCTCGCGGCCGGCGCCCGGGATCGTCGAATGCGTATCGCCGATCGAGTCGTAGCCGCGGTCGTGCAACGCGTTGTACGGCAGGCCGCGCTCCCGGATGTACGCCCAGCAGTCCCCGTCGCTCCAGTCGGCGAGGGGGTTCGCCTTCCACAGCTCGTGCGCGGCGTCCCAGCCGAGCTTCGGCGCGTCGGCGCGCGTCGGCGACTGGTCGCGCCGGATGCCGGTGATCCACGCGTCGAGGCCGCCGAGCGCGCGGACGAGCGGCTCCACCTTGGCGACCGCGAGGTAGAGGTCGGGCTTGCGCTCCCAGAGCTCGTCCCCGTGCGTGGCCGCGAGCTCCTCGGGACTCGGCCCCTCGTAGACCTCGACGGTGGTCGAGTACCGCTCCTCGACCGCGTGCCAGAGCTCGTAGGTCTCCGGGAACAGGTAGTGCGTGTCGACGGCGAAGACGCGCGCCCTCGGCTCGATCGCGAACAGCATGTCGAGCAGCACGCTCTCCTCCTTCTGGAAGGAGCAGGCCAGCGCCACCCGCCCCGGGAAGTCCGCGAGGACGAGCGCGAGGATCTCCTCTGCGCTCATCGCCTCCAGAGCGGCGGCGTCAGGAAGCCGGAACAGGCTCGCCGCCACCGAGGAGCACCTCCTTGAGGGTGTCGCCGCGGAGCCCCAGGCGGAGCGTCTCGAGCGGGATCACTTCCTCGGGCGGGATGTTGCCGAGGTTCACCTCCGGCCCAAAGTGCTTCACGAACCACGCCTGCGACGCCTTGGTCGGCGCCTCCCACACGATGTCGTGGAAGTCGATCGAGTGCGCGATCTCGTCCACGAGGCCGGTGCGCATCTCGCCGGACGGCCTGAAGATCCCGGCCGTGCCGCCCTCCCGTGACTCGGTGATCACCTTCCAGGCGCCGGCGTCCTTCTCCTCCTTGATCCACTCGACCCACTCGTACGGCGCGAAGACGACCTCCGAGTCCTTCGAGCCGACCTCGGAGAGGACGGTGAAGTCGCGCGCGAAGTCCGCGATCAGCTCCAGCTTGCGCTCGCGGGGGATCTCGATCGTGCCGTCCGAGATCTCGACGTGGTCGAGCCCGAGGTCGGTGAGCCACCGCTTGTAGTCGTCGAACTTGTCGCGGGCGTACACGACCTCGAAGAACGTGCCGCCGATCACGACGCGCTTCTCGCGAATCACCTCGAGCTTGCGCTCCAGGCCGTTGGTCACCCAGGCCGTCCCCCAGCCGAGCTTGACGATGTCGATGTAGTCGCCGCTCGTCTCGAGGATGTCCTCCCAGGCCCGTACGCCGAGGCCTTTGTCGAGCACGTGGGTGAGACCTCCGTCGCGCTGAATTCCGATGTCAAAGGCGTGCATAGAGCTCCTCCAGCTTCTCGCGGGCACGGGCCTGAACGTCGCGGTAGAGCGAGCCGCCGTGCGCGTCGATGCCCACGGTGAGCGGCCCGAAGTCCTTGACGCGGAAGCGCCACAGGCACTCCGGCATCAGCTCCTCCCACGCGACCTCTTCGATCTCCTCGATCTGCGTCGTCTCGAGCGCGGCCGCCCCGCCGACGATCGCGAAATACACCATTCCGAGCCGCTGCATGGGCTCGATGGCCTCATCCGGGAAACCGCCCTTGCCGCAGATCGCGCGGACGCCGTACTGCGTCCCGAGGGGCTCGGTGAAGCGCACCATGCGCGCGCTCGTCGTCGTGCCGATGCAGATCTTCTCGTACTTGCCCTCGGCGATCTTGCGGACGTTCGGCGCCGTGTGCAGCAGGAAGGCGCCGCGCAGGTCCATCGGCGGCTCGATCCCCTGGTCGAAGATGCGGATCTGCGTGCGGTCGCGGATCCCGATGATGTGCCCCTGCACGGTGACCTCGTCACCGGCACGCAGCTTCAGGATCTCCGCGGGATCGGTGATCGGGAACGTGACCTCGTGTGTCGCCATGCCGCTCCTATGCCTCCCGGTCGTACTCGATCTCGCCGGTCGCGCCGACGTGCGCAGAGGCGCGCCGCGCGGCCCAGCACTGGTAGTTGACCGCGACCGGGTTCAAGGTCATGTGCGTGTCCGCGTGCTCGATGTGGCACTGCAGCACGGTCACGTCGCCGCCGAGCCCCATCGGCCCGATCCCGGTCTCGTTGAGCAGCCCGAAGAGCTCGTCCTCGAGCTGCGCGACCACCGGGTCCGGGTTGCGCGTCCCGATCGGGCGCATGATCGCCTCCTTCGCGAGGTACATCGCGTAGTCGGCGGAGCCGCCGATCCCGACTCCGACGATCCCCGGCGGGCACGGCTTGCCGCCCGCACCGACGATCGACTCGAGCACGAACTGCTTGATGCCCTTCACCCCGTCGGCGGGAACGCACATCTTGAGGAAGCTCATGTTCTCCGAGCCCGAGCCCTTCGGCACGCACTTGACGTCAAGCCCGTCCCAGTCCTCGACGAAGTCCCAGTGCACGATCGGCAGGCGGTAGCCGATGTTCGGGCCTGTGTTCTCGCGGGTGATCGTGTGCACCGCGTTCGAGCGCAGCGGATGCTCGACCGTCGCGCGCGCCGTCCCGGCGCGCAGCGCGTCGTAGATCCGCGCGGGATGCAGCGGGAAGTGCTCCCCGACGCGCGCGTGGTAGACGGCGATGCCCGTGTCCTGGCAGACGAGGTTCTGCTCGCTGTCCGCCACGTTCACGTTGCGGTGGATGACGTCGAGCACGCGACGCCCGGGAACGGACGTCTCCTTGTCGCGGGCCGCCGCGAGCGCGTCCCGCAGGTCCTGCGGAATGTCTTTCAGCGCCCATACGTAGAGGTGCGCCGCGGCGTCCTCGACGGCCGCCTGGAGATCGGTGGTGACATCCGTGCTCATTTCGCGATCTCCGCGGCGGCGGTGCCGGCGCGTCGGCCGAAGACGGCGCACTCGAGCAGGCTGTTGCCCATCATCCGGTTGCGTCCGTGGGTGCCGCCGGCGATCTCGCCGCAGGCGAAGATGCCCTCGATCGTCGTCGCGGCGCTCGTGTCGATCACGAGACCTCCGTTCTGGTAGTGGAGCACGGGGTAGGTGAGGATTCGCTCGTTCAGCGGGTCGATGCCGGCTCCGCGGTAGCGGCGCAGCATGTAGGGCAGCGAGACCTCGGCGTCGTCCTCCGCGATGCGGGTGGTGTCGAGGTAGACCGCCGGGCGGCCGTCGGGAGTCTGGACGCCGCGGCCCGCTTCGACCTCGTCGAAGATCGCCTGGCTGACCGCGTCCCGGGGGCCGAGCGAGTCTGTGAACTCCTCGCCGTCGGCGTTGAGCAGCACGGCCCCGTACGCGCGGGTCGTCTCGGGGATCGAGTAGCCCTGCATGTTCGCGGGCCAGGCACCGCCGTTCGGGTGGTATTGCAGCGCGTCCAGGTCGCGGGTCTCGGCGCCGAGGTCGATCGCGAGCTGCGTGACCTCGCCGGTCGCGTTCGGATGGTTCGTCGACAGCTCGCCGCGACGCTCCGCCTCGGCGAAGCAGCGGCCGCCGGCCGCCAGCACGACCGCGCCGGCATCGACGACGTGCTCGCCGCACACCGCGCGCCAGCCGCTCGAAGTCTCGGTGAGCTCGCGGAGGGGCGCGTTCGTGAACGACGTCCCGCTTCCCGACTCCCACGCCTCGCGCAGCTGCTTGGTGATCGCGTGCCCCGTCCGGTCGCCGACCTGCAGGAGGCGCTTGCGCGTCGCACCGCCGCAGCGGGCGAGGCGGTAGCCGCCGTTCTCGTGCGTGAACGCGACGCCGAGCGACTCGAGCCAGCGGATCGCCGCGGGCGCCTCACCGGTCAGGACCTCGACGAGCTCGCGGTTCGCCGTCTCGTGGGAGGAGGCGAGGACGTCGGCCGCGTGCCGGTCGGGCGAGTCGTCGTCGCCGAAGGCGGCCTGGATGCCGCCCTGGGCCTTGGACGAGTTGTTCGCCTGCAGCGAGCTCTTGGTGGCGAGGGCGACACGCACCCCGGCCCGTTCCGCGGACACGGCGGCGGCGAGCCCGGAAGCACCGCTGCCGATCACGAGCACGTCGAAGGCGGGGACGGCGCTCTCCACAGCGGAAACCATACCTGAGATTAGCGGGGCTTATCAATTGAACCGCTGGGTGCCTGGCACCTTGGTGAACCGCTGGGTGCCTGGCACCTTGGTGCCAGGCACCCTCGTTCGTTCAGTCCACCGGGACGGGCTGGGCGCGCGGAGCCGGCTCGGAGCCGAACCGCGGCAGCCACTCGAGCGACCTCGGCAGGTACCAGTTCCAGTCGCCGAGCAGCTTCATCACGGACGGGAGCAGCACCGCCCTGACGACGGTCGCGTCGATCAGGATCGCCGCCGCCAGGCCGAAGCCCATCTGCTTGATGTCGATCTCCTGCAGCGAGACGAAGATCGCGAACACGGCGACCATCACGAGCGCGGCGCTCGTCACCGTCGACGCGGTGCGCTTGATCCCGGTTGCGACAGCCTCGTCGGTCGGCATGCCGCCGTCGACGAGCTCCTTGATCCGGCTGAGGATGAACACGTGGTAGTCCATCGAGAGCCCGAACAGGATCACGAACATGAACAGCGGCAGCCACGACGCGATCGCGCCGTTCGAGTGGAAGCCGAGCAGCCCCTCCGCCCACGTGTGCTGGAACACGAGCACCAGCAGGCCGTAGGCCGCGCCGACCGACAGCAGGTTCAGCAGCACCGCCTTGATCGGGATCACGATCGACCGGAACGTCACGAGCAGCAGCACGAAGCAGAGTGCGAGCACGAACGCGAACACGAGCGGCGCGTGGCTCTTCATCTGCTGGTTGAAGTCGTGCGTGCCGGCCGTCTCGCCGGTCACCGGCGCGATCACACCGGGCACCGAGCCGATCGTCGCCGGGATCACGTCCTTGCGCAGCGTCTGCAGCGCGGCGACCGACGCTCCGTTGTCGCCGTTGCCCTGCAGCGGGATGGAGACGACCTCGACCGTCCTCGACGGGTTGATCTTCGTCTCGATCGGCGTCGACATCTCGCCGGTGGCGAGCGCCGCACGCTTCAGCGCGCCGATCCCGCGCTGGACCTGGGGAGCCGTGACGTCGTCCGCCCGCACGACCACCTGGGCGGGAGTCTGCGCGCCGGGGAACGACTTCTGGATCGCCTCGTAGGTGCGGACGATGCCGATCGATCTCGGCAGGTCGGTGAAGCTCGGCAGCTGCGTGTGCAGCTGCAGGGCCGGGATGGCGAGCGCGAACAGGGCGCCGCCGGAGACGAGCGCCGACAGCCACGGCCGCCGCACGACGCGGTCGAGCACGTAGCTCCAGACGCGCGACTCGCTGTACCCACGCCGCGCGAGGAACGGGATCCGTCCCGTGTTCACCCGGTCTCCGAGTCTCGACAGCGCCGCCGGGAGGATCGAGAGCGATCCGATCAGCGCGACCGCGACCATCAGCATCGCCCCGACGGCGATCGAGGTGAAGATGGCGTTGCCGGTCAGCAGCATGCCGGCCATCGCGATCAGCACGGTCAGCCCCGAGATCAGCACGGCGTAGCCGGACGTCCCCGCGGTGCGCAGCAACGCGTCGCGATGACCGAGGCCGCGGGCACGCTCCTCCCGCTCACGGCGGATGTAGAAGAGCGAGTAGTCGACCCCGACCGCCATGCCGATCAGCAGGATCACCGACTGCGTCGCATCGCCTGCGGCCACGACGTGGCTCGCGATCGACGAGAGCCCGATCGTCGCGAGCACACCCGAGAACGCGAGCAGCACGGGGAGCCCGGCCGCGACCAGCGCGCCGAACGCGAGCAGCAGGATGATCAGCGTGACCGGTAGCGACGAGTACTCGGCCCGCTGGAAGTCCTTGCCGACCGTCTGGCTGAGCACGTGGTTCGCGCTCGCCTGCCCGAACTCGGCGACCTCGAAGCCCGGATGCGACGACTGCACGCCCGCGACGGCGGCCATCACCGGGGCGACCTTGTCCTGCGCCTTGTTCTCGTCGCCGCGGATCTCGAACTGGACGATCGCGGAGTGCCCTCCGTTCGCCACCTGGCCGCGGTTCGCCGGATCGAGCGGCGTGCGGACGTGCGTGACCACCGGCTGGCCCGAGACGGCGCGCACGACGTCGTTCACGGTCGCCCGGAAGTCCGCGTCCGCGATCGTATGCGTCTGCGACTGCACGAGGACGCTCTCGCCCGCGTGGCCCGGGAACCCCGCACTGTCGAGGATCTTCTGCGCGACATGCGTGTCGCCCGAGGCGGTGTCGGACTGCTTGAGCGCCTTCTTGCCCACCGCTCCGCCGACGACGACCGCGAGCACGCAGAACACGAGCCACGCGCCCACCGCCGTCTTCCAGTGCGCCGCGCTCCAACGACCTGCGCGCGCGGCCAGGTTTGTCCGTTCCATGGCTTCTCCTCCGTCGATTCGCCCCACCGCTCCACGTTGGCCGCGGAGCCCCGGTGTCACCAGCCGGGTGCCCGGCGTTCATGCGGTAGAGCTGCCACTACTTCTAGCGCCGCCCCGCTCGTCCGCGAGGACGATTGAGGGTCGGTCACCAGGCGGATTCGAAGAGCCCGCGAATCTCGGCCGGCGACGCCGGTCGCGGGTTCGCGGCGTTGCCGCGACGACCCGCGGCGGCCTCGGCGAGCTCGGGGAGATCGGACTCGGGAACGCCGAAGTCGCGCAGGCGCACGAAGCCGCCGAGCTGCGCGAGCTCGCGCGTGCGCTCGACTGCATCGCCGCCGACCGCCTCGCCGAACCGGGCGATCTCCGCCGGGACGAGCTCGCGGTTGAACGCAAGGGCGGGCGGGAGGCAGATCGCGTTCATCGCGCCGTGCGGGAGTCCGTACCGCCCGCCCACGGCCTGGGCCATCGCGTGCGCGAGCCCGAGCCCGGCGATCCCGAGCGCATGGCCTGCGTGCATCGCGCCGGTCAGCAGCTCCGTCCGCGCCTGCACGTCGGAGCCGTCCGCGAGCACACGCGGCAGCGCGCCGGCGATCAGCGGCGCGCCGGCGAGCGCTTCGGCATCGCCTTCCTCGCTCCGCCCTTCGACGTAGAGCGCCTCCGCGGTGTGCGCGAGCGCGTTGAGCGCCGTCCCCGCGCTGACGCCCGGCGGGAGGTCGAGCGTCAGCGCGACCTCGTAGACGATCCCGGCCGGGTGGGCGCCGCCGCCGCCGCCCTGCATCCGCCGGTCCGGCGAGCGGATCCCGTAGTGCGTCGTCCACTCCGCTCCCGAGTAGGTCGTCGGGACGCTGACGAGCGGCAGCCCGGAGACGGCGGACGCGGCCTTGGCGGTGTCGATCGCCGACCCGCCGCCGATCCCGAGGATCCCGTCCGCGGCGGGAGCGACCTCGACGCGGTGAGACGGCACCTCGCTCCACCACGCCACGTGCGGCACCTCCAGCTCCCGCCACCGGTCGCTCGCGATCACGAACGGCCGCGACACCCCGGCCTCCGACAGCACGCCGGGCAGCTCGTCGAGCCCGAACCGGACGATCACGGCAGCCGGCTCCGCGCGAAGGCCAGGAACTCTCGCGCCGCCCGCGTCTCGGAGCGGCCGGCGGCGCGGACGAGCAGCACCTCGCGGTCGAGATCGAGCCCGGCGACGGTCGCCTCGCTCAGCGTCCCCGCGGCGAGGTCGTTCTCGATCGAGAGGCGCGAGATGAACGTCACGCCGTGGCCGCTGCGGACCGCGCTCGTGACTGACTCCTGCAACCCGAGCTCGAGCCGGACGCCGAGATCGCGCAGCCGCACGCCGGCCCGGCGCCTGAGCTCGTCCTCGATCAGCTGCCGGACGCCCGCGCCGTCCTGCATCACGATCAGCGTCTCGCCGCGGAGCTCGTCGACGGTGACCGTGCGCCCGCCGAACGGGTGGCCCGCCGGGCAGGCGAGCGTGACCGTGTCGCGGAAGAACGGCTCGTAGTCGACGCCCCGGTGCCGCGGCGCCGCGCCGACGACACCGAGCTCGAGCGTCCGGTCGGCGACCCGCTCGACGACGGTCTGCGTGTCGAAGACGCTCAGCGCCACGTGCAGCCCGGTGTGCGTGGCGGCGAAGTCGCAGAGCAGCCCGGACAGGACGACGCCGCCGGGACCGGTCGACGCGCCGATCTCGAACGTCCCCTGCAGCTCGCCGACCGCCTCGTCCGCGAGGTCGTTGACGAGCTCCTCCTCGAGCGCGAGCAGGCGCTGCGCTCCCCGGTAGAGCCGAAGCCCGGCCTCCGTCGGCTCGACGCGGCGCCCCGACCGGTCGAGGAGCTGGAGCCCGAGCCGCTTCTCGAGCGCGCGCACCTGCAGCGAGACCGCGGGCTGGGTGACCCCGAGGCGCTCCGCCGCCTGGGAGAAGGAGCGGCGCTCGACCACGATGCAGAACGCCTGCAGCTGCCGCGTATCCATAACGGATACTTATAACTGATGTGCTCAGCCCTGGCGGAACTCGAGCCGGTTGCCGAAGGGGTCCTCGGCGTGGAAGCGGGGCGCGCCCGCGAGCGCAGTGTCGTCCCGCGTCTCGATCCCGGCCGCCGCGAGCCGGGCCTCGAGCGCGTCGAGGTCGTCGACGACGAAGCCGGGATGAGCTTTGCGCGCGGGCGCGAACGATTCCTCGACACCGACGTGCAGCGCCTGCCCGCCAGCCAGGAACCAACACCCGCCGCGCCCGGCCAGCTCGGCGGGCTTGTCGACCTCCTGCAGGCCGAGCAGGCCGCCGTAGAAGGCGCGCGCGGCGCCCTCGCAGCCGGGCGGCGCGGCGACCTGCACGTGATCGATCCCGATGATCGCCAAGGACGACGGTCTACCATCGAACGTGTGACGTCGGCGCCGCCTCGGCTCGAGGACACGCTCATGCGCGGGTACTCGCGGCTCGCAGCCGGGTCGCCGCACCGCCGGATCGACGCCGAGCTCAGGACGCTCGACCTCTGCTTCGGGATCCTGTTCGGGCTCCTGCTCCTGCCCTTCGCGCTCGTGATCGTCGTGGTCGCGCTCCTGACCACGGGGCGGCCGATCCTCTACCGCGGGCAGCGGGTCGGACGGGGCGGGCACTTCTTCGACATGCTGAAGTTCCGGACGCTGCGGCCGGGCGCCGAGGACCGGATCGGGCAGTACCTGGGCGAGGAGCTCGTCCGCCGCACGGAGGACGAGCTGACCGGGTTCGGGCGCTTCCTCAAGGCCTCGCAGCTCGACGAGATCCCGCAGCTCTGGAACGTGCTGCGCGGCGACATGTCGTTCGTCGGGCCCCGGCCGATCAGGCCGCGCTTCTTCGCCGAGCTGGCGGGCGAGCTGCCCGCGTACTGGCAGCGGCTCGTCGTGCGCCCGGGGCTCACCGGGTTCGCCCAGGTCCGCCGCGGCTACGAGACCTCGATGGCCGAGAAGCTCGCGCACGACCTCGAGTGGATCGCCGACCGCTCGGCCCGCCTCTACCTCCGCACCGTCCTCTCGACCGCCGTCCGCGTCGTCCGCCAGTCGGTCGGCGCCCTCTGGCGCCGGGGCTCCTGAATGTGCGGCATCTGCGGGATCGCCGCCGCACGCGGCACCGTCGACCCTGAGCGTCTCGCGCGGATGTCGGCGACGCTCGTCCACCGGGGGCCGGACTCCGAGGGCACGCACGTCGCTGCCGGCGTCGGGCTCGCCGCCCGTCGCCTGGCGATCATCGACGTGAGCGGCGGCGACCAGCCGATCGCCAACGAGGACGGGACGATGGTCGTCGTGCAGAACGGCGAGATCTACAACCATCTCGAGCTGCGCGCCGAGCTCGAGCGCGCCGGCCACCGCTTCGCAACCCGCTGCGACACCGAGGTGCTCGTCCACGGCTACGAGCAGTGGGGGCCGCGGCTGTGGGAGCGGCTGCGCGGGATGTTCGCGGTGGCGGTGCACGACTCGCGGTCGCGGTCGCTCGTGCTCGCACGCGACCCGTTCGGGATCAAGCCGCTCTACTACCGGGAGACCCGCGGCGAGCTCGCCTTCGCCTCCGAGCTCGACGCACTGCCGCGCGGTGAGATCGACCTCGACGCGCTCCAGGCCTTCCTCAGCTTCAACATGATCCCGGCGCCGCTCTCGATCTACCGCGAGATCCGGAAGCTTCCGGCCGGTCACACGCTCACGTGGAGCGACGGCACGGCGAGCCTCGACCGCTATTCGCGTCCCGGCCCGCTCGAGCCCCGCTCCGGCGTCGACGAGGCGGAGCTCGTCGAGGAGTGCCGCGCCCGGCTGCGGGACTCGGTGCGCGCCCACCTGATCGCCGACGTGCCGGTCGGGGTGCTGCTGTCGGGCGGAGTCGACTCGGGCGCGCTGGCGGCCCTCGCGGCGCAGGAGTCGACCGAGGCCGTGCGGACGTTCTCGATCGGCTTCGAGGAGTCGTCGTTCGACGAGCTCGAGGGCGCACGCGCAGTCGCCGCGCGCTACGGGACGCCGGCACCGCGAGCTCGTGCTCCGGCCGGACGCCGCGCTGCTCCTCCCGGCGCTCGCGGACGCGTTCGATGAGCCCTTCGCGGACTCGTCCGCGCTGCCGACGTACCTCGTGTCGAAGCTCGCCGCGGAGGACGTCAAGGTCGCGCTGTCCGGCGAAGGAGGGGACGAGCTGTTCGGCGGCTACTACACGTACGTGGCCGACCGCCTGGCGGAGCGGATCGGGCCGGCCGCGTCGCTCGCGCGCCCCGCGGTCGAGCTGCTCCCGTCGTCGACCCGGAAGGCGAGCTTCGACTACAAGGCGAAGCGGTTCGTCCGGTCGGCGGGGCTGCCGCCGCTCGAGCGCCACCACGGCTGGAAGGAGATCTTCTCGGCCGACGCGCGTGCGGAGCTGACCGGCGCCGGCTCGTTCGACCCGGTCGACACGCTGCGTGCCCGCTTCGCGGAGACCGAGGGGCACGAGCTGCTCACGCGCCTGCAGGACGTCGACTTCGGCGTCTACCTCGTCGACGACCTGCTCGTGAAGACCGACCGTGCGTCCATGGCCTGGTCGCTCGAGGCGCGCGTCCCCTTCATGGACACGGTCGTCGCGAGCTTCGCCTTCTCGCTGCCGGTGGCCCAGAAGGTGCGCGGCTTCCAGAAGAAGCGGCTGCTGCGGAGGGCGGTCGAGCCGCTCCTGCCGCGCGGGGTCGTGCACGGCCGCAAGCGCGGCTTCTCGATCCCGGCAGCGGCGTGGCTGCGCGGCGACCTGCTGCCGTTCGCCCGCGAGACGCTCGGCCCGGAGACGCTGCGCCGGCAGGGCTTCCTCCAGCCGGACGCTGTCGGCCGCCTGCTCGACGACCACGCCGCCGGCCGCGAGGACCTGTCCCGCCAGCTCTGGGGCCTGCTCGCCTTCACGCTCTGGCACGAGCGCCACGTCGAAGGCGTGCGCCGCGACGCCCCGCTCGCGCAGGTCGTCGCATGAAGGTCTGGGTCGACTTCACCGCCAGCGCGCACCCACTCGTCTTCAGGCCGCTCGTCCGGCTGCTCGAGCAGCGGGGGGACGAGGTCGAGATCACCGCGCGCGACTACGCCCAGACGCTGCAGCTGATCGAGTCCCACGGCATGACTGCCACCGTGATCGGCCATCACGGCGGGCGCTCTGCGCTCGGCAAGGCGCGCCAGCTGGGCTCACGCCTGTCCGCGCTCCGCGCCTGGGCTGCGCCCCGCGGGTTCGACCTCGCGCTGGCGCACGGCTCGCACGAGCTGACCATGACCGCGCGGCGCCTCGGGATCCGAAGCGCGACCACCTTCGACTACGAGTGGGCGTGGCTGCAGCACCAGCTCGGCTGCCGGGCGGCGACGCGCGTCGTCGTGCCCGACGCGATCCCGCGCGAGCGCCTCGCGCGCTACCACGCCGTCCCGCCGAAGCTCCAGCAGTACCCCGGCCTGAAGGAGGAGTACTACCTGTCCGACTTCGAGCCCGATCCGCGGGTGCTCGAGACGTTCGGCATCGAGCCGGAGCGCGTGCTCGTCGTGCTGCGGCCGCCGCCCGACGTGTCGCTCTACCACCGCCACTCGAACCCGCTCTTCCCGCAGACGCTCGAGCATCTGGGACGGCGGGACGACGTGCATGCGTTCGTCATCCCGCGCACCGACGAGCAGCGCGACTTCGTGCGCGGCCTCGAGCTGCCCTCGGTGATCGTCCCCGAGGAGGCCGTCGACGCGCAGAGCCTGATCGCGCTCGCCGACGTCGTCGTGTCGGCCGGAGGGACGATGAACCGCGAGGGCGCCGCGCTCGGCGTCCCCGTCTACACCACGTACGGCGGACGGCTCGGCGGCGTCGACGAGGAGCTGATCCGCACCGGACGCCTGCGCCCGCTCACCGACCCGCGTGCGCTCGAGCTGCGAAAGCGCGAGCCGCACGCCGAGACGCGGGTGCGGCGGGACCCGCAGCTGATGCTCGACCTGCTGCTCTCAGCGCTCGCTGCGTAGGAGCACGAGCACGTCGGAGCCGTAGCGCTCGAGCTTCGCGGGGCCGACGCCCGCGATCGCGCCGAGCTCCGCCAGGCTCGCGGGGCGTGCGTCGGCGATCTCGTGCAGCACGCGGTCGTGGAAGACGACGTACGGCGGCACGCCGTCCGAGCGCGCGCGCTCGAGCCGCCAGGCGCGCAACCGCTCGCCGAGCGGCGTCCAGTCCGTCCCGGGCTGCGAGCGGCGCGGCTGACGAAGCGGCGCGCCGAGCTCGCTCAGGAACGGGCTGGGCGTCCCGGACCAGGTGACGCTGAGCACGGTCTTCGCCCGGGTCAGCCCGACGTAGAGAAGCCGCCGCTCCTCGGCCACCTGGTCGGGCGTGCGCGCCTGACGCGACGGCAGCTCCTTCGCCTCGAGGCGCGGCAGGAAGACCGCCTCGAACTCGAGCCCCTTGGCGCGGTGGAAGGTGAGCAGGTGGACACCGCGTGCACCGTCGCCGCCGGGGTCGAACCGGCGGTGGAGCTCCTCGACGAACGCCGCCGCGCCGCCTTCGAAGGACGCGGCGAGCGCGACGAGACGGGCGAGGTCGGTCTGGCGCACGAGCTCGCGCTCCCCCAGCGCGTCGGCCGGCTCCTCGAGCCAGCCGGCGGCCAGCGCGGCCGAGCGGACCGCGTCGCGCGCAGGCGCCTCGCCGAGGCGGGCGAGCCGCGGGAGCAGCCGGCGGGCGGCGTCGCGCCCGAGCAGCGAGGCGCCCTGGAACGGGAGGCCCGCCTCGTGCAGGAGCTCCTCGTAGTCGGTGAGACGGGCGTTCGTGCGGCAGAGGATCGCGGCCTCCTCGAGCGGGCACCGAAGTCCGCGCAGTGCCTCGACGAGCGCGGCGCCCTCCTCCGCAGGGGAGGCGAACGCTCGGACGACCGGATCCGGCCCCGAGGCGCGGGTCGCGGCGAGCTCCTTCGCGACCCCGCCGAGGTGCGGCGCGAGCCGGTTCGCCAGCCGAAGCACCTCGGGCGTCGAGCGGTAGTTCTCCTCGAGGCGCACGACGAGCGCGTTTCGGAACCGTCCCGGCATGGCGAGCAGGTGCTCGGGACCGGCGCCGGTGAAGGCGTAGATCGACTGGTAGTCGTCGCCGACGACGCAGAGGTCGTCGCGGCCGCCGAGCCACAGGTCGAGCAGCGTCTGCTGGAGCAGGTTGACGTCCTGGTACTCGTCGACGGTGAAGGCGCGGTACTGGCGCCGGAACACGCCGGTTGCGTCGTCGTCCTCCTCGAAGAGGCGGATCGCCTGCTCGAGCAGGTCCTCGAAGTCGACCGCCCCGGCGGCGGCCTTGCGCCGCTCGTAGTCGCGGTACACCCGGGCCATCAGGTCGGCCGGGATCGGCGGCGTCCGCCCGCCGAGCTCCGCGAGGTAGCGATCGGGGGCGATCCGCCGGTTCTTCGCCCACTCGACCTCCGACGCGAGATCGGCCGCCGGCCGGAAGCGGTAGGCGCCGGGCAGCGAGTTGCCGATCTGGCGCAGCAGCACCGCCTTCGACGGCAGGATCTCGCCGACCCGGTCGGGCGCGAAGTGGCGCAGCTGGCGGAGCGCCGCGGCGTGGAACGTGCCGGCGCGCACGCGGCCGGCGCCGAGCGCGGCCAGGCGCCCGCGCAGCCCGCCGCCGGCCTTGTCCGTGAAGGTCACCGCCATCAGCTCTGCCGCGGCGAACGCACCCGAGGCGACCTGCTGCGCGAGCCGGTGCGTGATCGTCGTCGTCTTCCCCGAGCCGGCTCCGGCAAGGATGCAGACCGGCCCCGTGACCGCCTCGGCGGCCCGGCGCTGCTCGGCGTTCAGGCCGTCCAGGAGACCCACCGCCGCACCGTAGCCGGGCCGGCGGCGGACGATCGTCACCCAGACGATCGATTCCTAGAATGGGTTGCTTCTCCAGGCGGAAGGCGGCGCAAGCCCACTGGCAATCATGCTCCCGCCGGCGTCGCCGTCCTCGAAGACACGGTGCACGTGCCCAAGGTCGGCGCGACGAGAGCAGGTCCGGATCCCGCGGCGGCTCGGCGCAGAGCTACAGCGCCGGTCTGCGCTCGAGGATCCGCGAGCGGTGGCGGCCGGAGCCGGGCGTCGCCCGGCGGGAGGTCAAGGGCGGCTGGACAGCAAGAGCGCAGAAGGAGGGGGCCAGTGGGGGAACCCTGGGTTCCCCCACGTCAGTGCATCGTGTCTTCGAGGACGGCCTCGCCGCCCGTGCGCACCGGATCGTGCACGATCGACTCGAGCCGCTCGACCACACCGGCCGTGTCCCCCTCGTCGACGAGGCGCTCGAGCTCGGCGAGCTCGCCTTCCAGCCATTCGGTGTCGATCGGGACGTGGGCCGCACGCATGATCTTCGGATGCGACGTCGGCCCGACCGCCTCGTCGTCGTTCCACAGCACCTCGTGGAGCTTCTCGCCCGGCAGCACACCGGTGAAGGTGATCGGCACCTGCGACTCGTCCTTGCCGGAGAGCCTGATCATCTGCTGCGCGAGGTCGAGGATGCGCACCGGCTCGCCCATGTCGAGCACGTAGACCTGGCCGCGACCGCCCATCGCGCCGGCCTGGATGACCAGCGAGGAGGCCTCGGGAATGGTCATGAAGAAGCGCGTCATCTCGGGGTGGCGGACGGTCACCGGCCCGCCGCGCTCGATCTGCCGCCTGAAGATCGGGATCACCGAGCCCGACGAGCCGAGCACGTTGCCGAACCGCACCGCGACGAACCGCGTGTCGACGTCCGGCTGCCGCGCGAACGACTCGACGACCCACTCGCACATCGCCTTCGACTGGCCCATGACGTTCTTCGCGTTCGCAGCCTTGTCGGTGGACACGAGCACGAACCGCTCGATCCCGGCGTCGACGGCGACCTCGACCAGCCGCCGCGTCGCGAACACGTTGTTCGACACCGCCTGGAGCGGATTGGCCTCGAGCATCCCGACGTGCTTGTACGCGGCGGCGTGGAACACGACCTCCGGCCGGTAGTCCTCGAACACCTGCTGCATCTTCTGCCGGTCGCCGCAGTTCCCGAGCACGGCGACGGCGGCGGCGTAATCGCGCTCTGCCGTGAGCTCGCGCTCGATCTCGAACAGCGGTGCCTCGCCCTTGTCCACCAGCACGAGCCGGGCGGCCCCGAGACGCGCGAGCTGGCGCGAGAGCTCGCTTCCGATCGAGCCGCCTGCCCCCGTGACGAGGACGGTCTTGCCTCTGACGTACGACGCCACCGCGCCCAGATCGACCTCGACCGGCTGGCGCCCGAGCACGTCCTCGACCTGCACCGGACGGATCTGCCCGGCGAGGTTGACATCGCCCGAGATCAGCTCGTGGAGCCCCGGCAGCGTCTTCACCGGCACGCGCTCGGCGCGGCAGGTCTCGACCACCCGCTGGCGGACACCACCGGCCGCGGACGGGATCGCGATCAGCACCTCGTCCGGCTTGTTGTCGCGGAGCAGGCGCTGGAGGTCGTCGGTCGTCCCGAGCACGCGCACGCCGTGCAGGCGCAGGTTCTTCTTGCGCGGGTCGTCGTCGACGAGCCCGATCGGCGTGTAGTGCAGGTTGCGGTTGCGCTGCATCTCGCGGATCAGCAGCTGGGCCGCGTCGCCCGCGCCGACGATCAGCACCTCCTTGCCGCGGATGACCACACCGGACTGCGGGCGCTCGATCAGCGAGCGTGCGAGCAGCCTCGAGCCCGCCACGAAGGCGAGCACGAGCAGGTAGTCGAGCGCCGCGACGCCGCGCGGGAGCCTGGACGCGTGCTCGGGCGGGAACGCGTACAGGACGAGGTACGTGAGCGCGGAGCCGACCGTGACGCCGCGCACGAGCCCCCACATGTCGCGGGTCGAGACGTAACGCCACCAGCGGTTGTAGAAGCCGAAGACGACGAAGGTCGCGAGGTTGATCGCGACCACGAGCACGAGCACGTCGAGGTCGAGCAGGTGCCGGTAGTAGATCGGCGTCGCCTGGTCGAAACGCAGGTAGAAGGTCAACCGCCAGGCGACCGCGACGAGGACGCCGTCGCAGACGACCTGCCAGATCCGGTGCCTGGTGATCGGGAAGAACCTCACGTCGCGACGAGCTCGGAGGCGCGCTCGAGCACCGAGGCGACCTCCTTCTGCTGCTCCTCGCTGATGCCTGCCCACATCGGCAGGCAGAGATTCTCACGTGCCGCCTGCTCGGTGACCGGGAAGTCGCCCTCCGCGTACCCGAGCCGGGCAAGCGCCGGCTGCAGGTGCAGCGGCGGCGAGTAGAAGAAGGCGCATCCGATCTCCGCCTCCGCGAGCGCCGCCGCCAGCCGGTCGCGGATCGGGGAGCGCACGCAGAACTGGTGGTAGACGTGGCCGGGCGAGTCGGCCGGCACGTCGACGATGCCGTCGAGGAGCTCGCGGTAGCGGGCGGCCGCCTCGCGCCGCTGCCGGTTCCAGTCGTCGATGTGGCGCAGAAAGATGCGCAGGAACGACGCCTGCACGGCGTCGAGGCGGGAGTTGTAGCCGACGTAGAGGAACTCCCTCTTCGCCGCGGAGCCGTGGAAGCGGAGCATACGGAGGCGCGTTGCCAGCTCGCCGTCGTTGACCGCGATCAGGCCGCCGTCGCCGAGCGCGAACAGGTTCTTCGAGGGGAAGAAGCTGAACGTCGAGAGCACGCTCGATCCGATGCCGCTCGCCCCGAACGCCTGCGCGGCGTCCTCGACCACCGGCAAACCCGTCGCCTGCAGCTCTTCGAGCTGCATCGGCCGGCCGAAGAGGTGCACCGGCACGAGCGCCTTCGTCCGTGCGGTCACCCGGCGGGCGACGTCCGACGGGTCGAGGTTGAGCGTCACCGGATCGATCTCGGCGAAGACGGGTGTCGCTCCGCGTCGCGCGATCGCCTCGGCGGTCGCGAAGAACGTGAACGCCGGGCAGATCACCTCGTCGCCCGGGCCGACGCCCAGGGCGTCCAGGGCGAGCACGAGCGCGTCGGTGCCGTTGGCGCAGCTCACGCACTCGGCGACGCCGAGGTGCTCCGCGGTCTCTCGCTCGAACGCCTCTACCTCCGGCCCGAAGATGAACCTGCCGGTGTCGAGCGTACGCGCGAACGCCGCCTCGAGCTCGGCACGGAGCGGCGCGTACTGCGCCCGAACGTCGACGTGGGGAATCCTCACGACCGTCGAATGGTATCCGGGCTGCGACGGCGGAGCCGCAGCACGAGCAGCGCGGCGAGCAGGACCACCGCGGCGGCGACGAGGTAGTCGACGAACCGGAAGTTGCGGTGGAAGCTGTCCCAGCTGGAGCCGAGCGCCCACCCGATCCCCGCGAAGAAAAGGCACCAGACGGTGTTGCCGACCAGCGTCAGGACGTTGTAGCGGCGAAAGGGGCTCTCGAAGACCCCGGCCGGGATCGAGACGAACGAGCGGACGAGCGGCGTCATGCGGCCGACGAGCACGGCCCACGCGTCGTAGCGCTCGAACCACCGCTCCGCCCGGTCGAGGCGGTCGGGCGAGAGGTGGAACCAGCGCCCGTGTCGCTCGAGGAACGGGCGCCCGCCGCGGATGCCGACCCACCAGCCGAAGGCTGCGCCGACCTGGTAGCCGAGCACGCCGGCCGCCACGACGGCCACGAAGGCGCCCAGGCCGCTCAGGTCGGCGCCGAGCACGTGGACCTCGTGGACGAGCGCACCGGATGCGAGCGCGCCTGCGTAGACCATCACGAGCTCGCTCGCGGCGGGGAAGACTGCGTCGATCGCCATCAGGACGAAGATGGCGAGCACGCCGTAGTGGGCGAGCAGGGACGTCAACGGCGCGACCCTATGCGAGTCTGAATGAGAACGTCGTTTGTAGATCCGACGTGCCCACCGAGCTGGTCGCGAAGACGTGCGCGACGTACTTCCCGGAGGGCGCCCGCGTGCCGTCGGCGAGTGTCCCGTCCCACGTCAGGCGCCGGGCGCCGGCCTTCAGTCGCACCGCCGGGAGCGCGCGCACGGTGACGCCGCCGGTCGTCTCGATGCGGAGCACGATCGACGCCTCGCGGCCGAGGACGAACCGCACGCCGACACGGCCCCGCGCGACCGCGGGAACGGCCAGGGCGCGCAGCGTCGAGTCGACACGGAAGGGACGGTCGATCGTCGAGACCCGGCCCAGGTCGTCGGTCGCCGTCACGTTCCAGTGCCACTCGCCTTCGGCGTCGAAGGCGGCGAACGAATCGCTGTACGTCCCGGTCGGGTGGACGACGCCGGACTCGAGGACGTGCGCGGTGCCGTCGGGAGCGACCAGCTCGGCGGTCACCGTCGAGGCGCGAACCAGCTTGTACCGGAGCGGCTCGGCCTGTGCGCCGCGATCGCCGTTGACGAGCGGCACGGGCGCAGGCGGCGCGTAGACCCCGTAGTACTCGACGAGCAGCGCCTCGCCGATCGGCCGCCCGCCGCCCGCAGGCCGGTCGAGCAGCTGCCCGTCGAACGCGGCAGCGACGTCGTTGCCCGCCTCGACCGCGCAGGCGGTCACGGCGCCGAGCCGGACCATCGCCTGGGCCAGCTCGAAGCTGGTCATCCCGACGCTGTAGCCGGGCTGGTTGCCGTCGACGGCGACGAGGATCACCCGGCCGTCCGCGAGCTGGCCGACCGCCGCCCGTGGACCACGGGTGGTGAGCTGGACGCTCGCGAAGCTCTCACCCGATCTGAAGACCGCCTTGCCGCCGCGGACGAGCACGGGGCCGCCGCCGAGCGCCGCCACCGTCCCCGCCCAGGCCGGCGACAGGATCAGCCGGGTGCTGACCTGCGTTCCGACCGGGGCCTCGGCCTGGAGCGCCGTCGCCGCCGACCCCGCCGCCTGCAGGACGGCACCGTCGGGCGGAATCGGCTCACCCCCGCCCGTTCCGACCGCGACGACGGGCGCCTGGAGGGCGACGCCCGCCGCGGCGGCCGGGAACGGCTCGAGCACGGCCTCGGCAGAGCCCGAGACGACGGGCGCGACCGATCCGTACGCGGGCGTCAGGAGCACGACCTGGTTGCGTCCCGGCGTCTGGTTCACGCCGACGACGGGGCGCCGCTGGCCCGTGCCCTTCCACGTCCCCGCGAACGAGACGCGGTCGACGTGCAGCACCCCGGCCTGGTCGATCCCGATCGAGGAACGGAGCGGGAGCGGGGTGTGCTCGAGCACACCTGCCTGCATCAGCATCCCCGCCGGCAGAGCCGGCTTTCCCGACGAGTAGTCGCCGTTGATGCCGGCGACCGTCGCCTGCGAGGAGAGGCTGTTCTCGATCTGCGTCAGAGGCTGCCGCGCACCGGTGAGCGGCCCGCCCGCCGTCACGGGGGTGAGCGTATAGAGGCCGTTCTGCGACCCGGGCGCCGGGGCGGTGATCACGTCGATCGCAACCGGGCCGTGCAGGGTGAACTGGACGCTCTGCTCGAACGTCACGCCGGGCATCAGCGTCGCGGGCGCCGCCGCTCGAGCAGGCGAGACCGCGACCGCGCACGTGACGGCGACGAGGAAGAGGCGGCGCATGACCCTCACCGACGTTACCTCGCCCGTCGGCGTCCCCCTGCGATAGTCCGGTGCAATGGGGATCGCCCACTGGGACGAGGTCGAGTTCCACCGCGCGGCGAAGGGTGAGATCGACGCCTCGTGGCAGCGGCTCGGCGCAGCGGCAGGCGCGGCCGGAGTCGGCGTGAACCGCGTCCGCGTGGCGCCGGGGATGCTCCCCACGCCGCCGCACTCGCACGGCGCGTCCGAGGAGATCTACTTCGTCCTCGGCGGCTCCGGGCTCGCGTGGCAGGACGAGGCGACCTGCGAGGTCGCACCCGGCAGTTGCGTCGTCCAGCAGGCCGACCACTTCGAGCACACGTTCAGGGCGGGGCCGGAGGGGCTCGAGTACCTCGTCTACGGCACCAACCACCCGGTCGAGTTCGGCTGGCTGCCCCGCTCCGGCGCGGTCCGGCTCGGATGGCCGTGGGTCGAGGGCCGGACCGACGATCCGTGGGAGATCGAGGCGAGGGCCGAACCGCTCGCGTTCGGGGGCCCCGGGCCGCCGCCGTCCAACGTCGTCGCCCTCGACGGGAGCGAGCAGTACCGGCGGCTGGGAGCGGACGGCGGCGCCGTGCGGACCGGCCTGAACTGGATGCGTCTCCCGGAGGCCAGGCTGAGCGGCCCGCCGCACACGCACTCCGAGTCGGAAGAGGTGTTCGTCGTGCTCGAGGGCGCCGGCACGCTCGAGCTCTGGCCGACGCCGGCGGCAACCGCCGCGGGCGCGGAGCGTGAGGACCACCCGGTTCGGGCCGGCCACGTGGTCGCGCGGCCGCCCGCGAGCGGCATCGCCCACGCGTTCCGTGCCGGCCCGGGCGGCCTGACGTTGCTCGCCTACGGGACGAACCCGCCGAACGACATGTGCTTCTACCCGCGCTCCGACAAGATCTCGTGGCGCGGCCTCGGTGTGATCGCGCGCGTCGAGCCGCTCGACTACCGGGACGGCGAGCCCGGCGACTGGGGGTAGGTTGTGGACGTGAGCCGGACAGCGCTGGTCGAGGACCTGATGGCCCGCTTCGCGCACATCCCGCGCGAGGCCGTGCTGAAGGAAGACCTGCTCCGGACCGGGATCGCGTTCGAGGACTCGGCGCTGACCGACAACCTCGAGGGCGACGTCAAGCCGAAGTCGTACTTCATCTTCTCGTTCGACCAGAAGCCGCTCGCCGCGCTCGGCGAAGCGGCCAGGCGCCGCCCGCCGGAGGAGATCGCGCTGACCGGCGGCGAGTACGACCTCCGGCGCACGATCGTCTCGGTCCGCGTCAATCCCACGTCGCCGTACCGCGCCTCCCGAGACGCGGACGGCGCGCTCCGGCTCTCCCTCGACGGCCGCACCGTCGCAGAGATCGGCCTGCCGCCGATGCCCGAGTACTACCGGCACACGCTGTCGAACGGGAAGACGGTGATGGAGACGGCGCCGACGATCCAGTGGGGCTACCTGATCTATCTCACGGTGCTGCGCCTCTGCCAGTACTTCGGGGCCAAGGAGGAGTGCGGCTTCTGCGACATCAACCACAACTGGCGCCAGCACAAGCGCGAGGGCCGTCCGTACACGGGCGTGAAGCCGGTGGACGACGTGCTCGAGGCGCTCGAGCTGATCGACCGCTACGACACCGAGCACGCATCGAAGGCGTACACGCTGACCGGCGGCTCCGTCACCAGCACCGTCGACGGCCTCGCCGAGGCGGACTTCTACGGCCGCTATGCCCGGGCGATCGAGGAGCGCTTCCCCGGACGGTGGATCGGCAAGGTGGTCGCACAGGCGCTGCCGCGGGAGGACGTGCAGCGCTACAAGGACTACGGGATCTCGATCTACCACCCGAACTACGAGGTGTGGGACAAGCGGCTGTTCGAGCTGATCTCACCGGGCAAGCAGCGGTACGTCGGGCGGGAGGAGTGGCACCGCCGGATCTTCGACGCCGCCGAGGTGTTCGGCGCCCGCCACGTGATCCCGAACTTCGTCGCCGGCGTCGAGATGGCGAGGCCGTTCGGGTTCGCGACGGTCGACGAGGCGATCGCGTCGACGAGCGAAGGGCTCGCGTACTTCATGAGCCGCGGCATCACGCCGCGCTTCACGACGTGGTGCCCCGAGCCGGCGACCCCACTCGGCCGGGACAACCCCGACGGCGCGCCGCTCGAGTACCACATCCGGCTACTCGAGGCGTACCGGGCGACGCTCGAGAGCCACGGGCTCAAGCCGCCGCCGGGCTACGGCGTCGCGGGCGCCGGCCAGGCCGTGTTCTCGGTCAGCTCGTTCATGGACACGCTCGCGCCGGACGAGGTCACCGTCGAGGAGGCCGTGCCCGCGTGAGCCCTAGGATCGGCGTCGACGAGGCCCGTGCGCTCTGGCTCGAGGCGCCGGACGACGAGCTGCGCCGGCTCGCCCAGGCCGCCCGCGCCCGCTTCCACGAGCCCGGCGAGGCGACGTACATGGTGATGCGGATCATCAACTACACCAACGTCTGCGTCGCGCAGTGCGACTACTGCGCGTTCTACGTCCTCCCGAACCAGCACGGCGGCTACGTGCTGTCGCAGCGTGACGTCTTCGCGAAGATCGACGAGCTGATCGAGCTCGGGGGCGATCTGGTCGCCTTCAACGGCGGCTTCAACCCGAAGCTGCCGCTCGACTTCTACTGCGACCTGTTCTCGGCGGTCCGGAGCCGCTACGGCGACCGCGTCGAGTTCTACGCGCTGACGGTCGCCGAGTTCGTGTACCTCGCCGACCGCGCGCGCCTCGGCCACGCCGAGGCTGCGGCACGGCTGCGCGACGCCGGCGTGCACTGGGTGACCGGCGGCGGGAGCGAGATCCTGACCGAGGACTTCCGCAAGCGGCACGCGAAGTTCAAGTACACGGTGCGCGAGTACCTCGACGCGCAGCGCGCGATCGTCGAGTCGGGCATGCGCACCACGGCCACCATGGTGATCGGCTTCGACGAGACGCTCGACGAGCGCCTCGAGCACCTCGAGCGGACCCGCGACTTCCAGGACGCGTGCCTGCGCGACGGGCACGACGGCCTCTTCTCGTTCCTGTGCTGGACGTACAAGCCGTACGGCACGGCGCTCGGCGGACGTGAGATCGCGCCACGGGAATACTGGCGGCACATCGCGCTGTCGCGGATCTTCCTCGACAACATCCGGCACGTCAGGACGTCCGTCCTCACGCAGAACGAGGACGCGTTTCGCGCGCTCGAGTACGGCGCCGACGACTTCGACCTCCCGATCGAGGACGAAGTCACGCAGAAGGCAGGCGCTCGGATCGACCTCGACCTGGACGGCCTGCTCGCGATCCCGCGCTCGCTCGGCTACACCGTGCGCTACAGGCGCGCCGAGCGCCGACAGCCGCGATGGTCTTTAGACCGTTTCGTCGCCGGCCCGCCGGGTAGCCCGTTCCACCCGCCAACGTTCTCGACGCGGGACGCCGCCCAGGCAGAGGCATGAGGCGCGCGTTCGCAATCGTCCCGTCCTGGTGCTGGTCGCCGCGGCCGCAGGATGCGGCGGCAGCAAGTCATCGAGCCCTCGGCGAGCTCCGCCACGCCACCACGACCCGCTCGTCGACGAGCTCCTCGTCCTCTTCCGCCTCGTCCTCGTCGTCGTCGTCCTCCTCGTCCTCCTCCTCGTCGTCGTTCGCATCGGCCGAGAACTGCTCGCAGCTGATCGCGCTCGGATCGAAGGTGTCGAAGGCGATGGCCGCCCAGAGCGCATCGGGCGCCACCGGGCTCGCAGCCGAGGCGAAGATCGTGCAGCAGGCGGCAGCCTCCGCCCCGTCGGCGATCCGCGGCGACATCGAGACGCTCGCCGGCGCCTTCACCACGTACGCGTCGGCGCTCAAGAAGGCGGGCTTCAAGCCCGGAGCGACTCCGTCGACCGCGGATTACGCGGCGCTGGCCACGGCCCTGCAGTCGCTCGACGCACCGAAGCTCCGGAAGGCCGAGCAGAACATCGAGGCGTGGGCGAAGAAGAACTGCAACTCCGGGTAGTGCCTTCTTCTAGACGGTCGCGCCGGCGGCGATGAACCGCAGCTCCGGCACCTCGTCGAGCTCCCCCACCTCGTGGGCGAGCTCGAGGAACGTGTAGAGCCCGGCGCGCTCGCGCGGCCCGAAGCGGTAGCGGAGCTTCTCGAAGTAGCGGGCGAGGAACCCGGGCGGGTAGCCGTAGCGCTCGGCCGACTCGTACGCCAGCTGTTCCGGCTCCGCGCGGGCGGCGCGCACGGAGGCGACGAGTGCGTCCTCGAGCTCGCCGAGCCCCGGGTGAGCCGGCTCGGGCGTGGCCCAGACGGCGAACACCATCGGCAGGCCGGTGCGTTCCAGCCAGAGGCGGCCGAGGTCGTGGTGCGGTGTCGGGTCCTCGAAGGCCGACCGGAGCGCGGCGTCGCCGATCAAGAGCCGCGCCTCGGCGTCGCCGCTCGCAAACGCCTCGAGCGGCAGATGCTCGGCGTCCGGCAGCAGGACGCGCGTCAGGACGACCGAGGTGGCCGACTCCGGCGTCACCGCAACGCGCCGGATCTGCGAGAGCGGGGTCTTCGAGACGAGCTGGATCGACTCGACCGCTCCCTCGCTCGAGACGCACAGGCGGGGAAGCAGGCGCAGGCGTGCGGCATCGCGCGCGTACGCGATCGACGAGATCGGCGCGACATCGAGCTCGCCGGCGACCAGCTGCCGGTTCAGGTCGGTCGGCACGCCGACGACCTCGTCGACGTCGGCGTCGAGCCGGAAGAACACCGGCGCCATGTTGACGTACCCGATGCGGCCGAGCCTGATCATCCGGCCCGGTCGACGACGGCGACGGTCAGGGCCTCCAGCTCATCGCGATACCGCTCGCGGCGCAGGTGCGAGCGCGCGTCGGTGGCGTAGCGCATGGCGGCCTCGCGCGAGCGGTCGAGAGCGTCGGTGGCCGCGACGCGGACGAGCGCCCCGTCGATCGGACCGCCGGCGAGCGCGGCGCGGACGACCTCGTCCTGCTGCGCCGCGAGCAGCAGGGGCATCGTCGGCGTGCCCTCGCGGAGATCGGTGCCGGGGATCTTCCCGGTCTCCTGCGTCTGGCCCGCGCAGTCGAGGATGTCGTCGGCGATCTGGAACGCGATCCCGAGGTTGAGCCCGTAGGCGCCGAGCCGCTCCACGCCGCCGGAGCCGAGCAGGCACGCAGCTTCGATCAGCTTCGCCGTCTTCAGGCGGCAGCGAGCGACGTAGTCGTCGAGTGTGGTCCACGGGTCGCGCGTCTGCAGCCGCTGCATCGCCTCGCCGCGCGCGAGTGCGAGCGCCGCGTCGGCGAGCGTTCGGACCGCCGCGCGATTCCCGGTCTCGACGAGCACCGCGAACGCACGCGCATAGAGGTAGTCGCCGGCCGACTTCGCCGCGTTCGCGCCGAACACCGACCAGGCAGCAGGCATTCCCCGGCGCATCCGCGCCCCGTCGACGAGGTCGTCGTGGACGAGCGTCGCCATGTGCACGAGCTCGACCGCGACCCCGGCCGCGACCGACGGACTGCCGTTCGAGGTCAGGAAGCAGAGCAGCGGCCGGAGGCGCTTGCCCCCCGCCGCGAGCGCCTCGCCCGCGACCTCGCGCACGAGGCCTTGCCGGGCGGCGACGGCACGGTCGAGCCCCGCCTCGACCTCGGCCATGTACGCCGCGACCCCCGGCGTCGCGTGCACTTCCGCGAGCTGCGTGATTCCCGCTTCGGCGCCGGCCGAGCCGGCGCCGTCGCTCCTGGGCGGCTCCGTCGAGCCTACGCCGCTCATACGGCCTCGCCGGTGTGCAGGGCGACGATCGAGGCGCCGAACAGCCTGTAGCGAACCCGGCCGAAGCCCGCCTCGCGCATGCGGTCGACGAGCTGCTCGGCGGACGGGAAGCGCTTGACCGATGCCGGCAGATACGCGTACGCCGAGCCACCGGGCAGGAGCTTCCCGAGCAGCGGCACGATCCGGTCGAACCACAGCGAGTAGAAGGGGCGCACGACGCCGTGCGGCTGGGTGATCTCGAGGATCGCGACCCGGCCGCCGGGCTTGAGGACCCGCCGCAGCTCGCTCAGCGAGAGGTCGAGGTCGCCGACGTTGCGCACGCCGAAGCCGACGGTCGCCGCGTCGAACGTCGCGTCGGCGAACGGGAGCGCGAGCAGGTCGCCGACGACCCAGTCGAGCGCCGCCTTCTCCCGCGCGCGCGCGAGCATGCGCTCCGAGAAGTCGAGGCCCGTCACAGCGGCTGCACCGGCCTTGAGATCGGCGATCGCGAGATCGCCGGTGCCGCAGGCCGCGTCCAGCACGCGGTCGCCGGGCCTGACGACGGCCTCGGCAGCCTGCCGGCGCCAGCGCACGTCGAGCCCGGCCGTCATCACGCGGTTCATCACGTCGTACACCGGCGCGATGCGGTCGAACATCGTGCGAACGGAATCGGGCGCGAGGGTCATGACGTCTGCCCCCAACGCGCAACGAGGCTGTTGGCGAGCCCGAGCTGGTCGAGGATTCGCGCGACGACGAAGTCGACGAGGTCGTCCACGGTCTCGGCGCCGTGGTAGAAGCCGGGCGCGAGGAACAGCACCGTCGCGCCTGCGCGCCGCAGCGTCAGCATGTTCTCGAGGTGGATCGTCGAGAGCGGCGTCTCGCGCGGGCAGACGATCAGCTTCCGCTCCTCCTTCAACGCCACCGAGGCCGCGCGGTGCACGAGATTCTGCATCGCGCCCGACGCGATCGTCCCCAGCGTGCCCATCGAGCAGGGGCAGATGACGTAGCCGTCGACCTGCGCCGAGCCCGACGCGTAGGGCGCACGCCAGTCGTTCGGCTCGTAGACCGTCACGGCGTCGCCGGTTCCCTCGGTGAAGCGCGCGAGCACCTCGTCGCGCGACAGGCGCGCGTCGCCGTAGAGCTCGGTGGCGAGCACCTCGACGGCCGCGCCCGAGACGGTCACGCCGGCCTCGCAGCCCGAAGCGGCGAGCGCCTGGAGCAGCCGCCGCGCGTACGGCGCGCCCGAAGCACCCGTGATCCCGAGGAAGATCCGCACTGCCGCCGTCAGGTTACGCCGCTGCAGGCGGTCGAAGAGTTACTTGCCGCCCTTCGACGCCTCCAGGAACGCGGCGAGCTCGGAGAGCCGCTCGGTGCCGAGATCCTGGAACGACGGCATCGGCGACCCCGGATTGACGCACGAGGGGCATTCGAGGTGCCGGATCTGGAAGTCGATGCCCTTGCCCTTCGCGCCCTCGGCGGAGAGGTTCGGCGCGCCCGCGAAGCCGCCGCCGATCCCCTCGTACTGGTGGCAGTTCGCGCAGCCGACGACCGCGAACAGGTTCGCACCGGCGATCGCCTTCGGATTGTTCTCGAAGCCCTGCTTCTTCGCCCAGGTCGGCACGAGCGCCTTGAGCTCGCTGCCGAGCGCCTCGCGGGCGGTGGCTCCCTTGTAGGTGAGCACGCCCATCGAGATGATCACGAGCACCCCCGCGACCATCGCGACCGGCCGCCGCAGCGGATGCCGCTCGGGGCGCGTGTCGTAGAACGGCAGCGCGATCAGCAGGATGAGGCAGATCGTCGGGATCCCGATCGTGCCGAGGATGACCGCGTTCGGCCACTTGAAGACCCGCAGCAGGTAGAAGAGGAAGTAGAAGTACCAGTCGGGCCGCGGGACGAAGTTGATCGTTCCCGGATCGGCCGGCGCGTCGTAGAGCTTGCCGAGCAGGGTCGTGTAGCGCCAGACGCAGGCGAGCCCGATGATCACGCTGACGACGACCAGCGACATCACCGTGTCGTGGAACATCGCGAACGGGTAGAACGGCTTCCCCCGTTCCTTGACGTCCTCCTTGTACTGCTGGAAGACGCGCCGGCGCTCGACGACGCGGTCGCTAGCCACGTACGTCCTTGCGCGGCTGCGGGTTCACGAGCCCGGCGCGCGAGCCGTTCGTCGCCACCGGCTCGAACGGGCCGGAGCCTGCGGCCTCCTTCGACCACGGCGGCGAGGTGACACCGAGGCGGACGACCAGGTACAGGTGGAGCCCGATCAGCGCGAAGATGGCGCCCGGTATCAGCAGCATGTGGATGGAGTAGAAGCGTGCGAGCGTATCGGGATTGATGTACGTCCCCCCTTGCAGGAACTGCGCGAGGAAGGGGCCGAGGAACGGTGCCGTGCCGTTGATGTTGATGCCGACGACCGTCGCCCAGTACGACGTCTGGTCCCACGGCAGCAGGTAGCCCGTGAAGCCCTCGCCGAGGCCCATCGCGAGCAGCAGCACGCCGACGATCCAGTTCAGCTCGCGCGGGTACTTGTACGCGCCGAACAGGAAGACGCGCCCCATGTGCAGGAACATGAGGATGATGAACACCGACGCGCCCCAGCGATGCATCCCGCGCACGAGCCAGCCCGCCCAGACGTCGTTGGTGATGTGCTGGATCGAGGCGTAGGCGACCGTCGGGTCCGGCTTGTAGTACATGGCGAGGAACACGCCGGTCGTCGCCTGCACGAGGAAGGCCGTCAGCGTCGCCGATCCGAGCGTCGTGAACCAGTCGACGTCGCCCGGGACCTTGCGGAAGAGGAAGTACCTGACGCCCCCGATGAGCCCCGAGCGCTCCTCGAGCCAGTCGAGCGGGTAGAGGATCGCCGTCTGCACCGGGTGCGGCTTGGGCTTCGGCGTGCGCGTCGTCGTGGTCGCCATCGGCTAGTGGGGCGGCTGGACGGGGTAGAGCCAGGACTCGATGCCGTTCACGTGCTCGCCGGGGAACGAGTACGGCCACTTGTGGATCTGGGCGCTGGCGCCCGTGCCGTCGACGTACGACACGGAGAACGGCTTGCCGACCCACAGATGCCCGTTGCGGATCGAGAACGAGTAGCGGTCGAGCGCACGCACCGGCGGGCCGGCGGTGCGGTTGCCCTCGGTCGTGTACTGCCCGCCGTGGCAGGGGCAGCCGAAGCCGGCGATCGCGACCGTCGGGATCATGGTGACGTCCTTGTACTGCGCCGTGTGCGCCTCGTCGAGCAGCCCGTTCGGCTGCACCGGGCATCCGAGGTGAGCGCAGTGATTCGAGATGATCGTGAAGCTGGGCTGCCCGTTCAGCGGCCCGTTCGAGCGGACGAACGCCGTGCGCCGTGACACCTCGCCCTGCGACGGGTCGCTCGTCCAGGTGACCACGACGTACTTCCCGTCCGGGTAGTCGGTGAGCGGCCCGAGGTCGTGGTCCTTCGACCCCTGCTTGAGGAACGGCGGCATCACCGCGAAGCCGAGAGCCGGGGCGGCGACGAGGCCGCCGATGACCGCGCCGAGCCCGAGCGTCGAGAGCTCGAGGAAGTGGGAGCGCGGGTACCGCTCCTCCGCCGGCGGCGGCGGAACCGTCACCTCCTCCGCGCGCGCAGCGCCGGCCCGCTCCGGCTCGACGTCCGGCGCCTCGGTGAGCTCGGTGCCGCTCGTCAGGTCGCGGACCCAGAGGAACGCGAAGGCGGCCGCGATCAGCGCGCCGACGGCGGTGATCCACCAGGAGATGATCAACCCGACGAGCAGGACGACGATGCCGACGGCGAAGCCGACGGGCCAGAGGCTCGGCCCGGGGACGTGAGGTTGGTCGTCGTGAGGCTGCAACGGCTACGAGGGATTCAACCCGGACGAGCGGACGCCGGTCAACGTCGTAACAAGCTGCGCGAACTCTGCCTCATCGCTCCGTTCCCTGCAGGGAGAACCGCGTCCAGCCCGTACTCCGCCCAGCGGCGGTCGACCAGCTCGCGGACCTCCGCCGTCATCTCGATCTCGGGCGGCCACTCACGCGCGCCCTCGGCCGGGCTCTTGGCGGTCGCGTCGATCCCGATCTTGCCGCCGAGGAACTGCAGCGTCGGGGCGTGGTCGAGGTGGTCGAGCGGCCCTTCGCCGATCACGACGTCGCGCTTGGGATCGACGTTCGCGCCGGCGTAGAACAGCACCTGGGCGTAGTCGTGGACGTCCACGTGCTCGTCGACGACCACGATCCCCTTCGTCAGGCTGAGCAGGCCGAGGCCCCAGAGCGCGTTCATCACCTTGCGCGCGTGCCCGGGGAAGCTCTTGCGGATCGAGACGATCGCCAGGTTGTGGAACGCGCCCGCCACGGGCAGGTCGTAGTCGACGATCTCCGGGACGCTCATCCGGACGGCGGGCAGGAAGATCCGCTCGGTCGCCTTGCCCAGCCAGGCGTCCTCCTGGGGCGGCTTGCCGACCACGATCGACGGGTAGACGGCGTCGCGCCGCATCGTCATCGCCGTGACGTGGAACACGGGGAACGGCTCGGCAGGCGTGTAGAAGCCGGTGTGGTCGCCGAAGGGGCCCTCGTCGACGAGATCGCCGTGCTCGACGTACCCCTCGAGCACGATCTCGGCGGCGGCCGGCACCTCGAGATCGACCGACACTCCCTTGACGAGCTCGACGGGCGTGCCGCGGAGGAAGCCCGCGAGCATGAACTCGTCGATGTGCTTCGGCAGCGGCGCGCTCGCCGAATAGGCGCTCACCGGGTCGAGGCCGAGCGCCACCGCCATCTCGAGCCTGCCGTCGCTGAACAGGTAGTCCGCACGCCCGTCCTTGTGCAGCTGCCAGTGCACGGCCGTCGAGCGCGGCCCGAGCACCTGCAGGCGGTACATGCCGACGTTGCGCCCGCCGGTCCGCGGGTCACGGGTAACGACCGCCGGCAGCGTGACGAACGGCGCAGCGTCGCCGGGCCAGCAGGTCATGACCGGCAGCAGGCCGAGATCGACCTCGTCACCTTGCAGGACGATCTCCTGCGACGGCCCGCTGCGCACGACCTTCGGCCGCGAGTCGGCGATCGACTTCAGCGTCTTCAGCCCGCGCACCTTCGCCGCGAGGCCTTCCGGGGGCTGCATCTCGAGCACGTCGGCGAGCTTCGCCGCGACGTCGTCCAGCCGCTCGACACCGAAGGCCAGGCACATGCGCCGCTCCGTGCCGAACTGGTTGATCAGGAGCGGGTGCGTCGAGCCCTTCGGACGCTCGAAGAGCAGCGCCGGGCCGCCGGCCTTCACGGTCCGGTCGACGATCTCCGTCACCTCGAGGTGCGGGTCGACCTCGGCGCCGACGCGGCGGAGCTCGCCCTCGCGCTCGAGCAGCTCGATCCACTCGCGCAGGTCGCGAAACGCCATCGCGCGTCAGTCTACGGAGCGCCTCTAATACGCGGTGCGTCGCCCGCGGCGGCGCTCGGCCCGCCGGTGGCCGACCCACTTCGTCAGCTGGCCGAGCGCGATCACGGCACAGAAGATCAGCCCGACGATCAGCATTGCCGTGATCACGTGCTTGCCGTCGGTCGCGGCGTCGAAGATCACGGCGCGACTCTACCGCAGTGCCAGGCGAGCGCGCGTTCGACGCCTGCCTCGCTCGGCGCCCCGCCCAGGGAACGCACCGCTCCGACCCAGGCCTCGCCGTCGCCTGCCGCCCCACCGTCCGCGCGCAGCGCGGCGCAGCTCGAGATCAACTCGGCCATCGCCGCCACCGCCGGGACGCCGCCCGCCTCGGCGATCCGCACGAGGCCGTGCGCGTAGAGGTAGTCGCCGAGGAGCACGGCCTCGTCGGCGTCCAGCGCGGAGAACAGCCTCGGTCGGCCGTAGTGCACCAGGTACGCCTCGTAGACCGTCTCGACGCCGAGCGCGAACCTCTCCGGTGCGAGCGGTGAGAAGACCGGCTCGAGCTCGCGCTCGTCCTGCGCGCGGAGCAAGCGGCCCCAGAGCGGGCTCTCCCGCTCGGCCCCGGCGGCGATCGACTCGAGCAGGCTCACGACGCGGCCGCGGCCTCGATCGTGGCGTCGATCTCCTCGTCACCGTGAGCCAGCGAGGGGAACAGGCACTCGTACGGGCTCGGCGCGACGTAGACGCCGTGCTCGAGCAGGCCGCGGAAGAGCTCGCCGTAGCGGGCGCCGTCGAGCGTCTCGAAGCGCTCCACCGGCTCGGTGCGTCCCGGGAACAGGGTGAGCATCGCGCCGACCGCCTGGACGCGCCCGAAGGGGGAGAGCCCGTCGGCCAGCCGCCGGGAGCGCCGCTCGAGCTCGCGGTACACGCCCGGATCGCGGAGCCGGCGCAGCACGGAGATGCCGGCGGCGGTGGCGAGCGGGTTGCCGCTGAGCGTCCCCGCCTGGTAGACGGAGCCCGCCGGGGCGAGCGCGGCCATCAGCTCGCGCCGGCCCCCGAAGGCGGCGAGCGGCAGCCCGCCGCCGACGATCTTGCCGAGCACGGTCAGGTCGGGCAGGACGCCGAAGCGCTCCTGCGCACCGCCCCGGGCCACCCGGAACCCGGTGATCACCTCGTCGAAGACGAGCAGGGCACCGGAGGCGTCGCAGAGCATGCGCAGCGCCTCGAGGAACCCGTCGGCCGGCGGGACGCAGCCCATGTTCCCGGCGACCGGCTCGACGAAGATCGCGGCCAGCCCCTCCCCGTAGCGCTCGACGGCCGACGCGACGCTGTCGACGTCGTTGTACTCGCAGACGATCGTGTCGGCCGTGACGCCGGAGGTGACGCCGGGCGAGCTCGGGATCGCGAGCGTCGCGAGACCCGAGCCGGCCGAGGCGAGGAAGGGGTCGGCGTGGCCGTGGTAGCAGCCGGCGAACGTGATCACCCGGTCCCGCCGCGTCACGGCTCGCGCGAGCCGGAGCGTCGACATCGCCGCCTCGGTCCCCGACGAGACGAGGCGCACCGACTCGACCGAGGGCACCGCGTCGACGATCTCCGCGGCGAGCTCGACCTCGGCCGCGGTGGCCGCGCCGAACGTCGTCCCCCGCAAGGCCGCGCTGCGAACGGCCTCGACCGTCTCCTCGTCCGCGTGGCCGAAGATCAGCGGCCCCCACGACTGCACCCAGTCGCAGAGCGTGCGGCCGTCGGCCGTCTCGAGGTAGGCGCCGCGACCGCGCGCCGCGAACAGCGGCTCGTCGAGACCGACCGAGCGCATCGCCCGCACCGGCGAGTTCACGCCGCCGGGGATCAACCCGAGCGCTTCGCGCCAGAGCGTCTCGACCGGCGTGCCCGAGCTCAGGGTGCGCCTCGCCAACTTGGGCTCGACGGAGCCGGCCAAAGAGCGAAGGTGCCGGAGCGGATCAGCCGGCGCAGGCTCGACGGAGCCGGCCAAAGAGCGGAGGTGCCGGCCCGGCCGGCGCCGGAGCGGGTCACAGCCAGCCTGCGAGCTCCCTCGCCCAGTAGGTGACGATCACGTCGGCGCCGGCGCGGCGGATCGAGGTCAGCGACTCGAGCGCGACTGCACGCTCGTCGAGGTCGCCTGCCGCCGCCGCCGCCTTGAGCATCGCGTACTCGCCGCTGACGTTGTACGCGGCGAGCGGGAGGTCGAAGCGGTCCCGCACGGCGCGGACGACGTCGAGGTACGGCAGCGCCGGCTTCACCATCAGCATGTCCGCGCCTTCCTCGACGTCGAGCTGGCACTCGCGCAGCGCCTCGCGCACGTTGCCGGGATCCATCTGGTAGCCGCGGCGGTCGCCGAACGCCGGCACCGAGCCGGCGACGTCGCGGAACGGGCCGTAGAACGCGGAGGCGTATTTCGCCGAGTAGGCGACGATCGGCGTCGTCGCGAGCTGCTCGCGGATCGCCGCGACGCGGCCGTCCATCATGTCGCTCGGGCAGACGGCGTCGGCGCCCGCCTCGACGTGCGAGACCGCCGTGCGTGCGATCAGCTCCAGGGAAGCGTCGTTGTCGACCTCGTCGCCGACGAGCACGCCGCAGTGGCCGTGGCTCGTGTACTCGCAGAGACAGACGTCGGTGAGCAGGAGCAGCTCGTCGAAGCGCGGCCGCAGCGCGCGCAGCGCCTGCTGGACGATCCCGTCGTGCACCCATGCGCCGGACCCCTCGTCGTCCTTCTCCTCGGGGATCCCGAACAGCAGCACCGACTTCACGCCCAGGCGGACGAGCTCCTCGCACTCGCGGACGACCCCGTCGACGGTGTGGCGGCGAAGCGCGGGCAGGCGGTCGTTCGGCAGCGCCTCCGGCGCGACGAACAGGGGGAAGACGAGGTCGTCGAGGGAGACCGCCGTCTCGCGGACGAGGTCGCGGAGCGCGGCGGTTCGCCGGAGCCGGCGCAGGCGGGTGACCGGGAACGAGCTCACGTGCCGCATGGTCGCACAGGCGCCCCGAGCGGGGTCACTTGCGTGCCGCGGAGGGGGGCTCGACGAGCTCGACCTCGACCGGGACCGGCTGCTCCGCCCAGGGCTCGAGCGTGACCCTCCCCCGGAAGAACTCCCAGACGGCCCGCCCGACGGCGAGCACGGGGAGCGCGACGAGCGCCCCGGCGAGGCCGTAGATCTCGGCGCCCGCGGCGAGGCCGAAGATCACGAGCAGCGGGTGCAGGCGAAGGGCGCTGCCCATCACCTTCGGGACGACCACGTGCCCCTCGAGCTGATGGATGCCGAGGAAGAGCAGCGCCACCCAGACGGCGGAGACCGGATGGACGACGAGCGCGAAGATCAACGGCGGGATCGCCCCGAGCCACGGCCCGATATAGGGGATCACCTCGGTCAGCGCGACCCACGCGCCGAACAGCAGCGCGTACTGCTGCCCGTTCGGGAAGAGCCCGACCTCCGCGAGCATCCACAGGCCGAACCCGGCGCTCGTGCCGATGATCAGGCTCAGCAGCGCCTGCCCGCGCACGTAGGAGACGAGCGCCGACTCCATGCTGAGCAGCAGCGACCGCCCGCCCGGTCGGGGTGGGAAGCGGCGGTCGAAGATGCGCCCGAGTCGCTGGATGTCGAGCAGCATGTAGATCGAGATCACGACGAGCAGGACTGCGCTGAACAGCGTCTTGCCGATCGAGACCGCCGCGCCCTCGACGAAGTTGACGATGCGTGTCGTGTACTTGCCGACGTCACGCTGCCTGATCCGGCGCACCAGGTTGTGGCCGCTCTTCTCGATCTTGATCGAGCTCAGGTGGTGGGTGTTGAGCCACACCTGGAGGCGGTTGACGTCACGGTCGGCGCTCGTCTGTCCGGAGGCGCCGTGAGGATGTGTGAAGTAGTCGTTGAACCGCGTGGCCGCCGTCTTGGTCTGCCCGACGACGACGGTCGCGAGCGCCGCGATGACGAAGACGAGCGCCGCGAGAAACGTCAGGTACACGAGCGCGACCGCGAGCCCCCGCGGCAGCCGGGCCCGCTGCAGCGCGCGCACGATCGGGTCGAGCAGCAGCGCGACGAGCGAGGCGATCAGGAACAGGAAGACGACGTGAGCCGTCGCCTGCACCAGGATCCACGCCAGCACGATCAGGAGCGGCAGACCGACGAGCTGGACCCAGCGCGGAATCTGCAGCCGCGACGGGCGGCCGGGAACCGTCATGTGACCGATGCTACAGCGCGCATCCGGCGGCTCCGCCCGCCGGCCTGGGATTGGTCGTTCGACCTCGACGGGGCACTGGCCCTCGATCGGGATGCGTGGGCGGAGCCGGCCGGCCGGCCGCGGCTGCACCTGCTCGCCGACCCCCGGTTGAATCGCCCGGGGGACTCGGCTACCGTGCCCTCGATGTCGCCCCAGCCGGCACGTGGCCGCGGCCGTCAGGCGCGGTCCCGGCACCTGGAGCGCGAGCGGCGCCTGCGCCGACTCGCCGTTCTCACGGTCCTGATCGCGGTCGTAGCCGTCGTGGTCCTCCTGACCGCCTTCGGCGGTTCGGCAGCCGCACCGCGCGTGACCGCACCGGCGAGCGCGTCGCGGCTGATCCCGGTCGGGCCTCCGTCGCTCGAGACGGTGGCGAAGGTCGGCCTGCTGCACCTCCAGCTTCCCGTCAGCCAGTCCCGCGTGACCGCGATCGGCTTCCAGGGCGGCACCGGGGGGGCGCTCGCGCTCGACCCGGTCGGCACTCAGGCCAACCAGGGCCTCCTCCGCCGCCTGGTGCGCAAGCTCGCCGGCGACTCGAGCGGCGGCCCGCGCTGGTACCAGCTGCCGGGCGGGCTCGGCCCGGCGACGTCCGCACTCGACGTCGGCGCGCCGAGCGGAACCGACATCTTCTCGCCGGTGGACGGCAGCGTGGTCGCGGTCGAGCCGGTGGTCATCGACGGCTCGCGACTCGGCTCGACGATCGAGATCCAGCCGACGGGCCAGGCCTCGCTCGTCGTCGACGTCTCACACGTCCGCGTCGACCCCGCGCTCCTCGTCGGCTCACCGGTGACGGCGGGCGGCACCCGGCTCGGGTCGCTCGTCGACTTCTCGCACGCCGAGCGCCAGGCGCTCGCGCGCTACACGAACGACGCCGGGAACCACGTCGTCGTCGAGGTGCACCCCTCGGCGTCGCTCTCGGTCGGCTAGGACCGCGGGCGACATGCGCATCCTGTTCGTGGCCGACGTGTTCGGCGCGCCCGGCCGACGCGCGGTCGAGACCCGCCTCCCGTCACTGCGCGACGACGTGAGAGCCGACTTCTGCATCGTGAACGGCGAGAACGCCGCCGCCGGCCGCGGCATCACCGCGAAGATCGCCGACCGTCTGCTCGCGAGTGGTGCCGACGTGATCACGCTCGGCAACTGGACCTGGGGTCAGCCCGGCTTCGCCCCCTATCTCGCCGGCACCGACCGCGTGATCCGTCCCGCCAACCTCTCGCCGCGGACGCCCGGCGTCGGGCTCGCGGTGCACGACGGCGTTGCCGTGATCAGCCTGCTCGGAGTGTTCTCGCTCGGTCCGTTCGAGAGCCCGTTCCTCGCCGCCGACCGGCTCGTCGAGGAGGCACGGCGCGCAACCCCGGTGATCGTGGTCGACTTCCACGCCGAGGCGACGAGCGAGAAGGTCGCCCTCGCGCGCTACCTCGACGGACGCGTGACCGCGGTGCTCGGCACGCACACGCACGTCCAGACGAACGACGCGCGCGTCCTGGCGGGCGGGACGGCCGCGATCACCGACGCCGGCATGACCGGGCCGCACGAGTCGGTGATCGGAAGCGAGGAGGAGGGGGCGATTCGACGCTTCCTCACCGGGCAGCCCGTGCGCCTCGAGCCCGCAACGCGCGGCGTCCGCATCGAGGGCGCGCTCGTCGACTGCGACGCCGGCGGACGCGCGACCGCGTGCGAGGCGGTCCGCGTCGCGATCGACTGAATCAGGCCGAGGCCCGGGGACGCCGGAGGGCCGGCCAGGCGAGCACGCCGAGCAGTGCGAGCAGCGTGAGATTTCGCGCGAGCACCACGCCGGCGAGGTGGAAGTGCTCGACGTAGCCCCAGTAGCGCCACGGGAACCACACCTGCGTCAACACGAGCGCGGCCGAGAGCAGCAGCGTGGCTGCGACCCCGCGGCGGCCACGGACGAGCGGGACGAGCGGGACGAGCCAGAGCAGGAACTGCGGCGACAGCACCTTCCCGAGCGCGACGAACGCGCACACGCACGCGGCCGAGTAGCGCAGCAGACGCTCTCGGTCGACGGGCCCGCGGAGAAACGCGACCCACAGCGCGACGATCGCGACGGCCTGCGCGACGGCGAACACGGCGCCGAGCGTTCCCTGGCCCGCCAGGCTCTGAGACCCGTGCGCCGTCACGACCAGCGGGCGGCCGAACGTGGTCAGGAGCGAGGCGCCGAGGCTCTCGATCTGGAGCGGCCGGTCGCCCTGGCCGCGAACGCTCTCGTAGACGCCGTGCGGCCCGAGCACGCGCGAACGGGACGACCGCGACCGCGAACGCGGCCACGCCGACGAGCGACGCGCGGAGCCGTCCGTGCATCAGCGACCAGGAGAGCGCGAGCGGGACGAGCACCACCGGCCACAGCTTCGCCGCCACGGCGATGCCGAGCAGGGCCCACCCGAGACGGTGACGACCGCCGAGCAGCGAGGCGAGGGCGGCGGTCGCGAGCAGCGCCGGCCAGAGGTCGAAGCGCGAGAGGATGAGCGAGCCGACGAGCACCGGCGAGAGGCCGACGTAGTACGCGGCCGCAGGCCGGATCGTCGCGACGACCGCGACCAGGCCGACGCCGCAGGCAGCCATCAGCACCTCGAACGCGACCCGGTAGTCGCCGAGGAGCGACGGGACGACGAAGACGACCAGCGCCGCCGGCGGGTACTCGACGGCGAAGTCGCGGTAGGGGACGAGCCCGTGATGGACGATCGCGTCGCCGTACGTCTTGTAGACGGGCCAGTCGACCAGCTGCCCGTGCGCCCAGAACCACCGGTTCACGAGCGCGTAGCAGACGAGGAACAGCCCGCCGGCGGCGAGCGTGACGTCAAGCTGCGGCCAGCGCCGGCTCAGGTCGCTCATGCACCACCGACTCGACCGTCGCCTCGCGGCCCGGAAGCGGGGCGACGAGCGCGAGGCACACGAACGGGAAGAACCAGACGAGGTACGGGTAGTTCCAGTAGGTCAGCACGGCCTCGAACCACACGAGCAGCATCGCCGTGAAGGCGGCCATCCGGAGCGGCGAGCGCCGGCGCGGCCAGAAGCCGAGCGCGATCGCGGTGAGGACGAGGCCCACCTCGAGCACGATCTGCACCGCGTGCAGGTTCGGGATGCCACGCGCGTGATACTGCCGCCAGTCCCACAGGGAGAACGGCGACGATCGTCCGACCTGGTAGGAGACGGTCCGGTCGAAGAAGACGTGCGCGGCGTGGAGCGGCGACGGCTCGAGGAAGAGCACGAAGAACACCGCGACGGTGGTGACAGCGAACGCGAGCGTGTAGACGACGATGGGCCTCGGTCGGCGGGCCTCCGGGTAGCCCGACCACAGCGGGAAGAGGATCAGCGTCGCGAACTTGGTCCAGCCGGACAGCGCGACCGCGACACCGCGGCCGGCGCTGCTCGTCAGGAAGAGGAACCCGAAGATCAGCAGCGCGGGCATGATCGAGTCGTTGGTGTTCGAGCTGGACGCGTACTGCGAGAACGGCCAGGCGACCCACGCGAACGCCAGCGACGCCGCCAGTCGAGGCCCTCCGAGCCGGCGCCCGACGAGCGCGAGCCCGATCAGTGCGAGCGTGTCGAAGAGGATCGACGTCGCATGCACCGCCGGCAGGGTGTCCCACTTGTGGCTCCAGCCGAAGACGAGGTAGCCGGGGATGTACGCGAGGTAGGCAACGGGGCCGTACGTGTCGCCGAGCGGATCCGCCGTCTCGCAGACGCCGTTCGTCTGGACGCGGTCGCGGATCTCACCCGCCGAATCCGCCGGGCCGCACGGCTTCTGCGACGTGAGCTCGGTCGGGAAGTGGCCGTAGGGGCTCTGGCCGCTCCAGATGCGGTCGGCGCCGATGACGCCGGAGTAGCCGACGTCGATCACGTTCGAGTTGCGCACGTTCAGGCCGATGCGAAAGCCGGCGAGGAACACCGTCGCCGCCGCCAGCACCCACACCGGCCAGACCGGGCCGCCGGCGGACGGCCGGTCGCGCCGCGCGATCCACGCGCAGCGGACGATCAGCCACAGGTACGCGGGGTAGAGCAGGGGGACCGACGCGAAGATGTTCCCGCGGTTGAAGAACCACAGCGGGACCGAGAAGGAGAGCAGCACCAGCAGGTCGAGGTTCCGCACCGAGAGGAGACGCCGCCAGTCGACGAGCCCGATCAGGAAGGCGGCGCAGAACCCGAGCCACACCGGGTAGCTGTTGATCTTCGTGCCGCCGAACTGCCCCGGAATGCCCCTGGCCTGCCGCCAGGCGACCTGCGGGCCGGTCCACGCCTCGACCACGGCGCCGGTCGCGTCGTCGACGGTCCCGGTCGCGACCTCGCCGGCCTGGCCCGACCACACCTGCACCGTCCACTGACCCTTCGAGAAGGTCGCGTCGGTCTGGGGATGCGGCGGATAGTGCGCGGAGAGCCACGACGCCACCTTCGGATAGGCGAGGAAGATCGCGGTCGCCCGCTCCTGCGTCAGCTTCGGGCCGGCGACGAGCGCGGACGCGGGGGACGTGAGCGGGCTCGTCGAGGCGGGGCTGGTCGCAGCGGCGGCCGCGGGCGCGAGGACCAGGACGGCGGCGACGGCTGCCGCCAGCCTCAGGGCCGGAACGACCACAGCTTGTTGCCGAGGAAGTTGAGCGGCATGACCAGGATGATCGCGATCGCCTGCGACGTGATCTTCCCCATGCCGAGCGTGTCGAGAAACACGAAGAGCCAGAACTGGTTGACGAGCCACGCGACCACGGAGACGGCGAAGAAGCGCAATCCCTGGTACGCGAACGCACCGCGCTGGTGCCTGAAGGTCCAGACGCGGTTCCACCAGTAGTTGTTCGCGGCCGCGACGACGAAGGAGATCGCCGCGGCGCGGTGCGCGCCGAGCCCGAGCAGCGCCGCGTAGACGCCGAGGTTGATGACGTAGCCGCTCAAGCCGACGACGGCGAACTTCGCCAGCTGGATCCAGTTGTGCGGGCTGCGCAGGGCAGCGGCGGCGCGGGCCGACGCGGTCACGGGCGGCGAGGCTACCGGAGGCCCTCGGCGCCGACCAGCGGAACGAAGCGGACATCGGCGAGCCGTCGCGTCGCGAATCCGTCGGATGTCCGCTCGATCAGCGTCAGCCGCTGCAGCCCGGCGCCGCCGACCGGCATCACCAGCCGGCCGCCGACCGAGAGCTGCGCGAGCAGGCTCGGCGGCGGGCGGCGGGTCGCGGCGCCGACCGCGATCGCCGTCGAACGGCGCACGGCCGGGCACGCCCACGCTGCCGTCGCCGACGATCACCTCGACCCGCGAGTAGCCGGCGGCGGCGAGCGACGCACGGGCGCGTGCGGCGAGCTCGGGCACCCGCTCGATCGAGACGACCCGGGCGGCGAGCTCGGCCAGGACCGCGGCCTGGTAGCCCGAGCCCGTGCCGACGTCGAGGACCCGCTCGTCGCCCGTCAGCGCGAGTGCCTGGCAGATGCACGCGACGACGTACGGCTGCGAGATCGTCTGGTCGTGGCCGATCGAGAGCGCCGCATCGTCGTACGCGTGGGCGCGCGCCGGCTCGGGGACGAACGCCTCGCGCGGAACGCGGGACATCGCGTCGAGCACACGCGGGTCGTCGATGCCGCGCCGGCGGAGCTGATGCTCGACCCAGTCCTGCGTGGTCACGCGGCACGCGCGCCGGCCGACCGGAAGTGCCGGACGACGAGCGGCTTGATCTCCGTGATCGAGGACGGCGGAGCGCCGAGTCCGATCGTCAGCATCGGAACCTCGGAGTCGGAGACCTCGAGCGACCCGTGGCTGCCGCCGCCCAGGTGGTGCCGGCCGGCGAGGTCGACGAACTCGAAGCCGGGCGCCGCGGAGACCAGCACCTCGCCGGCGTTGGGGTTGCGCAAGGCGTGCTCTGCCCGTTCGCGCCCGGCGGGGAACGCGTCGAGCAGCGCGAGGTCCTCGTCGCCGTCGCGCCGGGCGACGAGCTGCTCGTCCTCGAGGAAGACCACCGTCCCGGCCGACGCCTCGGAGTCGAGCCGCACCGCGACGCCGCGCGGGTCGTCCGTGTACACCATCGCCGCCCGGTTGGACGCCGTCACCAGCTCCTCGCCGATCTCCAGCCGGGCGGTCGTCAGGACCTTCGACTGCCCGTGATCGGAGCAGACGACGACCGCGTAGCGCTCCAGGAACTCGTCCGGCCCTCCTGCCGCGTCGAAGAGCGCGGTGATCGCTTCGTCGCTGCGGCGCAGGGCCTCGTGGGCGGCGTCGGGCCCTTGCAGGTGCGACGCGTAGTCGTAGTCGGGGAGGTAGTAGACGAGCAGGTCGAAGCCGGCGCGCGTGACGAGCCATCGTCCGACGGTCGCCGCGTACGCGTCGATCGAGCCGAGAGCGCGGTTGAGAACGGCGATCGGCGCGCCGGTGGGGTCGCTCTCGTAGAGCGAGTAGAAGAAGAAGCGCCTGGGGCCGTAGACCGCGGGCGCTCCCGGGATGGTCGGAAGGTGCCGGGTCGTGCCGCGGTAACAGGTGATGTTGATCGCGGCGGTCGTCCGTCCCGTGGCCTCGAGCGCCTCGTAGATCGTCTCGGCATCGCGCGAGAGGTGCCTCGCGTTCAGGTCGACGATCGTGTCCCGCAGGCCGCGCGCGAGCCCCGCGGCCCGGAGTGCGCCGAACGACGAGCCGTACTCGACGACACGCTGCTCGCCGCGATGCCACCAGACGAGGTGCGGGATCCCGTGCACGTCGGGATACGCGCCGGTGGCGATCGAGGCGAGGCAGACCGGAGTCAGCGACGGGAAGACCGAGGCGGCCCGGCCGTACTCGCCCCGCTCGGCGAGAAACCGCAGCGCGGGCGTGTCCGCGGCCTCGAACATCGACGGCGTGAGGCCGTCGATCACGATCAGCACGACGGGCTTCATCGAGCTTTCTAGTCGCGTGCGAGCGTGCGCAGGCCCGCGTGCGTTTGCGGAGCCCGCCGGCGCAGCCGCGCCCCCACGACCAGCACGAGCACGGCCTCCAGATAGCCGAGGGCGGGGACGAACGCCAGTCCCGCCGCGATCAGGGCGCCGACCCCGAGCAGCGTCGCCGTCCCGCCGCGGGTGCCGCCGCGCCGGAGCGTGCCGGCGACGAGGGGCGTCGCCCCGGCTGCGCCGCACGCAGCACCGATCGCGCCGCCGATCGCCTGCGGCCAGCCCCAGACGAGTGCTCCGATCACGGCCCCGGCGACGACCGCGACGACCAGGGCGACCGGGAGTCGGCGAAGCGCCGCGCTGAGCGCGATCCCGACGGCCGTGCCGAGGCCGACCATCACCCCGATCGTGTACCAGGCGCCCACTCGACCGCCAGTGTAGACGCGACCCCCCGCTGCTCAGACGGGCCGCTCGAGCCGGCCGATCACGGCGAGCGCGAAGCCCGCCGCCCGCGCACCGTCGACCACACGGTGGTCGAAGGTCACGCTGATGTTGCCGACCCTGCGCACGACGATCTCGCCGTCCCGCACCACCGGACGCGGCGCGATCCGGTGCACGCCGAGGATGCCGACCTCGGGCGAGTTGACGAGCGGCGTCACGAGCAGGCCCGCGAGCTTGCCCGCGCTCGTCACCGTGAACGTCGAGCCGCGCAGCTCGCCGGGGTCGAGCTTTCCCTCGCGTGCGCGCTCGGCGAGCCGGTCGACGTCCTCCCGGAGCTCCTCGACAGGACGCGAATCGCAGCCGCGCACGACCGGCACGACGAGGCCCTGATCGGTCTGCACGGCGACGCCGAGGTCGTACCGGTCGAGGTACACGATCTCGTCGCCCTCGAGGCGTGCGTTCAGCTCGGGGAACTCGCGCAACGACTCGGCGGTGGCGCGCAGCACGAGCGGCAGCAGCATCGGCAGCTCGATGCCCGTGAAGTCGCACTCCTCGACGTACGTGACTGCGGGGATCTCCCGGTGCGCGCGCGACAGGTGCTCGGCGATCCGGCGCCGCACCCCGCGCAGCGGCTCGCGCCGCCCCTCGGACGCCGCCCCACCGCCCGCGGCGGCCCGGACGTCGTCCTCCGTGACCCGGCCGCCGGGACCGGTCGGCTTCACCGATGCGAGCTCGACGCCGAGCTCCTGGGCGATGCGCCGGACGAGCGGCGTCGCCTGCACGCGCACGGGCAAAGGCGGCGGCGCATGCTCCTCGCCCGCCTCGCCTCCGATCACGACGAGCACGGTCCCCACCGGCACGACCTCGCCCGCCTCGACCAGGATGCGCGTCACCGGCCCCGACGCGGGCGACGGGATCTCGACCGTCGTCTTGTCGGTCTGGATCTCGACCAGGGGGTCGTCCTCGGCGACCTCGTCGCCCTCCGCGACGAGCCAGCGTGCGACCTCGCCCTCGGTCAGGCCCTCGCCGAGATCGGGGAGCTTGAACGCGTACGCCACGGCGGCAGGCTACCGCCGGCGCGGACGCCCGACCCACGAGCCGGCCGGGACGATCAGCACGCGCAGCCCCGTCCCCACACGCCACAGCGAGACGGCGTGCTCGCTGCCGTCGAGCGCCGGCGCATGCTCACGCGGGACGTAGCCGGCCTGCAGCGTCCGCTCGGCGTTCCAGATCGCGATCGCGTTCGGGTCGTGCTCGTTGCCCGGCTCGGGGACGAGCGCGAGCGGCAGGCCGGGATCGAACGACCGGTCGAGGACCGCGTCCCCGCGGAACGAGACGCCGGCGACGGGGACGACCAGCACACGCGGATCGTCCGTGCGGACGGCTTCGCCGGTGGCGGCGTCACGCAGGTGGAAGCCGGCACCGTCGCGGGAGCGCTCGAGCCAGAGACGGAGACGCTCAGGCGAGGAGCCTTCGAACGGCAGCACTCACCCGCTCGGCCGACGGCACATACTCGTCTTCGAGCGTCCAGTACGGGTACGGGACGTCGTAGCCGGTGACGCGGAGCACCGGCCCCTGCAGGTCGAAGATCGCCTTCTCGGCGATCAGCGCTGCGAGCTCGGCGCCGAAGCCCGCGGTGCGGGGAGCCTCGTGCACGATCACGACGCGCCCGGTCTTCGCGACCGAGGCGAGGATCGCCGACTCGTCGAGGGGACGCAGCGACCGGATGTCGACGACCTCGCACGACGCCTCGCCGGCGAGCTCGTCCGCGACCGTCTCGCACACGGGCACCATCGCGCCGTACGCGAGCAGCGTGACGTCGTCGCCGGTGCGCGCAACCCGCGCGGTCCCGAGCGGGACGACGTGATCGCCCGCGGGCACCTCGCCGCGCGCGGTCCGGTAGACGAGCTTCGGCTCGAGGACGACGACCGGGTCGGGGTCGCGGATCGCCGCGGCGAGCAGCCCCTTCGCGTCGGCGGGCGTCGACGGGACGGCGACCTTGATCCCCGGAGTGTGGACGTAGTAGGCCTCGGGGGAGTCGTCGTGCAGCTCGGGCGCGCGGACGCCGCCGCCGTAGGGCATACGAATCGTGATCGGGAACCGCATCCGGCCGCCGCTCCGCCAGCGGTACCGGCCGACGTGGGTGATCAGCTGGTCGAGGCACGGATACGAGAACGCGTCGTACTGCATCTCGCACACCGGCCGCCACCCCGCCATGCAGAGGCCGACGGCGGCGCCGAGCAGGCCGGCCTCGGCGAGCGGCGTGTCGACGCAGCGCTCGGGGCCGAAGCGCTCGCGCAGCCCGGCCGTCGCACGGAACACACCGCCGGCGCGGCCGACGTCCTCGCCCATCACGAGCACGTCGTGGTCGCGCTCGAGCTCGGTGTGGAGCGCGTCGTTGACCGCCTCCACGAGCGTGAGCTCAGCCATCCCGGACCGACCCCGGCGGATCGACGTAGACGTTGTCGAACAGGAGGTCCTTGCTCGGCGGCGGCTCCGCCTCGGCGGCGGCGATCCCCTCGCGCAGCGCCCGCTCCGCCTCGGCCCGCGCCTCCGCAGCGCGCTCGGCGGTGAGCACCCCCGTGCGCGTCAGGAACTCCTCGTAGCGGCCGAGGCACTCGCGCGCCCGCTCCTGCTCGACCCGCGCCGGGTCGATGTACGCACTCGGGTCGTCGGCCGTCGCGTGCGGCGCAGCACGATAGTGCACCGCCTCGATCAGCGTCGGCCCGCCGCCGCCTCGCGCCCGCTCGACCGCCTCACGCGCCGCCTCGTACACAGCGAGCACGTCGAGGCCGTCCACGCGGACTCCCGGGATGCCGTATCCGACCGCCTTGTCGGCCAGCGTCTCCGCGCGCGTCTGCGCCTCGATCGGCGTCGAGATCGCCCACTGGTTGTTGTTGCAGACGAACACCGCCGGAGCGCCCATCACCGCGGCGAAGTTCACCCCCTCGTGGAACGCGCCCTCGCTCGTCGCACCGTCGCCGAAGAACGCCATCGCCACCGCGTCTTCGCCGCGCAGCTTCTTCCCCCACGCGAGCCCCGCCGCATGAGGGACGTGCGTCGCGATCGGGACGCAGATCGACGCGACGTTCCACTCGTCCGGGCTCCACCAGCCCGAGGGATGGCCGCGCCACCACTGCAGGATCGTCTCGACGGGGATTCCGCGCGTGAGGCCGATCGCGCTCTCGCGATAGGAGGGGAAGATCCAGTCGCGGTCTTCGAGCGCGAACGTCGCTCCGGCCTGGATCGCCTCGTGGTTCCAGAAGATCGCGTACGTCCCGATCCGGCCCTGCCGCTGGAACACCACCGACCGCTCGTCGTACGTGCGCAGCAGCACCATCCGCCGATGCAGCTCCAGGAGGTCGGCCGGGGTGAGGCCGGCGGGCGGCTCGGCGCCGTCGAGGACGCGGCGAAGCTCGGTCACGGCCTGCGCCATCGCCCGCGCAAGCTACCTACACGAGCACGGAGACCGCGTCGCGCTGCGCCTCGAACACGGCGTCGGACACGTCTCCGAGGTCCTCGCCGTCGGCCTGCAGCGGAAGCGGCGTGTCGCAGTGCACGACGATGCGGTCGAGATCGTGCCCGCTCAGCACGTCGCCGGCCTCGAGCTGGCCTCGCCCGCGGACGAGATAGAGCATGAGCCGCGGCACGTCGCGCGCCCGCACCCGCTTCGGCGCGACGAAGTCGAGGCCGTCCTCGAAGCGGGCGGCCGGCGCGACGTGGAGCGGGATCGGGCCGGCGTACGAGTACGGGTCGCAGTTCGCGACGAGGATGAACGCCGCCCGGCCGACCCCCTCGATCTCGAGCTCGGGAGCCCAGCGGCCGCGATGCTCGCGGATCATCCGCCCGACCATCCGCCCGAAGGCGAGATCGCCGGGGCGCGCTCCGCCGGGCGCCCGGCCGAGCTCGTCGAGCCGCCGTACCGCCTCGGCGTCGAAGCCGATCCCCGCCGCGAAGCAGAAACGCCGGCCGTTCACCGACCCGAGGGTGATCCGCCGCATCCGGCCGGCGGCGAGCGCGTCCCCGAGCTCGCGCGCCGCGCCGACCGGGTCACGGGAGAGCCCGAGCGCGCGCGGCAGCACGCTCGTTCCGCCGCCGGGGAGAAACCCGAACGGGACCGCGCCGTCCGCCGCATTGAGCGCCTCGTTGTACGTGCCGTCGCCCGAGAGAACGAGGATCGCGTCGGCGTCGCGCGCCGCGGCCGCCGCCAGCTCGGTGGCGTGCCCCGGACCGCGCGTGAACTCGGTATGCAGATCGACACGTTCGCGCAGGACGCGCTCGACCTCGGTGATCAGGGCGCCTGTCACGTGCGTCGAGTACGGGTTGACGATCATCGTGGCGCGCTGCACGCTCGCGAGCATGACACGACGAACCGCACACGTCGTCGAGGTGCCGGGGCGGGATCGACTCAGGGCGTCGCGTAGCCGCGCATGCCGTCGAGCAGGACGGCGTAGAGCCGGTCGGCCAGCGCGTCGGTGTCCGTACCGGGCTGCAGCCACGTGTAGGCCCAGTTGGCGGCGGAGAGGAAGAGCAGAGCGGCGGTCTGGACGTCGAGATCGGTACGCAGCTCACTGCCGTCGACGCCGTCGCGGAAGAGGTCGCGGACGCGCTGCTCGTAGCGGCGGCGTTCGGCGACGAACGCCTCGCGACGCTCGCCGCCCAGATACCGCCACTCGCGGACGAAGACGGTCGCGACGTCGAGCTGCCCCGCGACCACACCGAGGTGGGCGCGCAGCGCGAGGCGGATGCGCTCGGCCGCCGGCGCGTCGGCGGCCACGGCGTCGAGCGCGGCCTGGAAGGCCTCCGCGCCCTCGCTCGCGACCGCCCACAGCAGGTCCTCCTTCGAGGAGATGTGGTGGTACAGCGACGGCTTCTGGACGCCGAGCGAGTCGGCCAGGTCGGCGAGCGACGTGCCCTGGTAGCCGCGCTCGGCGAAGAGGCGGGCGGCGATCCGGGTCAGCTCCTCGCGCCGTTCCGACATTGCTCTAAACTGAGCCTAACGATCGGTCGGTAGGGAGGGCCCGGTAGGGAGGACTGAGGTGGAGCAGCGGACGCAGGAGTTCCTGGCCTACGTGCAGGAGGGGGGCCAGGTCGAGGCGACGGACTGGCTGCCCGACGAGTACCGGGAACGGCTCCTCAAGTTCGTCGAGATGCACGCGAACAGCGAGCTGATGGGCGTGCTCCCGGAGCGCGAGTGGATCCTCAAGGCGCCGACGCTGCAGCGGAAGCTCGCGCTGACGGCCAAGGTGCAGGACGAGGTCGGCCACTCGCAGCTGATCTACCGCGTCGCCGAGGACCTGGGCAAGCCGCGCGAGCAGATGCTCGACGACCTGGTCTCGGGCAGGTCGAAGTTCCACAACGTCTTCCATTACCCGACGCGCTCGTGGGGTGACGTGGGCGCGATCGCGTGGCTGGTCGACGCCGCGGCGATCATCAGCCAGAAGGCGCTGCTCAAGTGCTCGTACGCCCCGTATGCGCGGATCATGCGCAAGATCTGCTGGGAGGAGTCGTTCCACATCCTGCACGGCCGCGACGTGATCCTCGCGCTGATGACCGGCACCGACGAGCAGCGGGAGCTCGTGCAGGAGGCGGTCACGCGCTGGTGGCCGCCGCTGATGCAGTTCCACGGCAACCCGATCCCGCGCGACGAGGACCCGATGTGGATCTGGCGGATCAAGTCGCAGGGCAACGAGGAGGCGCGCCAGCAGTTCCTCGAGGGTTACGTGCCGCAGATCTGGGAGCTCGGCCTCACCGTGCCGGACCCGAAGCTGCGCCGGCGCGACGACGGCGTCTGGGAGTACACGGAGCCCGACTGGGACGAGCTGCGCTCGGTCGTGACCGGCCACGGCCCGCGCTCGCAGGACCGGCTCGCGTTCCGCCGCCGCTTCCTCGACCAGGAGCGGTGGGTTCGCGACGTGGTGCTCGCCGCTTGAGATGACGGTCTTCGAAGTGTTCCGCCGCGAGCGGAAGGGGCAGCCGTTCCAGCACGCGGGGTCGATCGAGGCGCCGGACGCGGCGTTTGCCGACACGTGGGCGCGCGAGCAGTACGGGCGGCGCGGCGAGTCGGACGCCCTCTGGCTCGTGCCGCGCAGCGCGATCCACGAGGTGCACGAGTGGGCGGACGAGTTCGATCTCAAGTACCGGCGCGTCGACGGCTACTCGATCAAGACGCGGCTGAAGGAAGCACGTGAGCGAGCGCTCGGACCTGCTCCTGACGCTGGCTGACGACGAGCTGATCGTCGGCTGGCGCGACTCCGAGTGGACCGGCATCGCGCCGATGCTCGAAGAGGACGTCGCGTTCTCGTCGATCGCGCAGAACGAGATCGGCCATGCGCGGGCACTGTACGAGCTGGCCGCGACCGAGCTCGGATCGGACGCCGACGGGCTCGCCTTCGACCGCGACCCGGCCGAGTACCGCTGCGCGCCGCTCGTCGAGCTGCGCCTGCTCGACGACTGGGCGCTGACGATCGCCCGCCGCTACCTCTACGAGCAGGCCGACCGCGTCCGGATCACCGCGCTCGTGTCCTCCGCCGACCGCGAGCTCGCGGGCCTGGCGGCGAAGATCGACCGTGAGGAGGTCTACCACCGGCTGCACGCCGAGTTGTGGGCCGAGCGCCTGTCGGGAGAGCCTCGCTTCGAGGACGCCGTCGACGAGCTCTGGCCTTACGCACTCGGGATGCTGCCGCCGGGGCAGCGCGACCAGCTGGCGCGCCTCGTCGGCCGCCCGAATGCACCCGATCCGCCGGACGATCACGCCCGCGGCGCGCACACCGACGCGCTCCAGCCTCTGTGGCTCGAGATGACCGAAGTGCGCCGGAGCATCCCGGGTGCGCAATGGTGACTGCGGAGCAGGTCTGGGCGGCGATCGACGAGATCCCGGATCCCGAGATCCCGGTGATCTCGCTGGTCGACCTCGGCGTGATCCGAGACGTCGCGGTGGACGGCGACGACGTGCGCATCGAGCTGACCCCGACGTTCCTCGGGTGTCCCGCGCTCGACGCGATGCGCCGCTCCCTGGAGGAGTCGGTGAGCGCGCTCGGCGCGAACCCGGAGATCGCCGTCGTGAAGGACGACTCCTGGTCGACCGACCGGATCACGCCGGCCGGCCGCGAGAAGCTGCGCGCGGCCGGCTTCGCGCCGCCTGCACCGCGCGCCGCGGGCGCAACGACCCTGGTCCAGCTCCGGTCGAAGGCGTTCCGCTGTCCCTACTGTGGATCGACCGACACGCGTCTCGAGAACATCTTCGGCCCGACCCCGTGCCGGTCGCTCCGCTGGTGCGCGAGCTGCCGGCAGCCGTTCGAGCAGTTCAAGACGATCTAGTGAAGTGGTCTCGGTCGAGATGGAGCCGGATCTCCGACCTTGCCTGGACGCCTCAGCGCTCCGCACGCTCGGCGGCCGGCACCACTCGCAGGCGCGCTCGAGCTTTCGAGCCATGGCCGAAGAAGCGACTGGTCGAGGAGACAGCCGCGGCGTAGCGTGAGCGCGGGCGGGAGACGGGCGTAAAGCGTCCTGGCGCGCGGGTCTTGTCGTCTCTACGAGCTCTGAGGCGGGGGCACTACTGGAGACGGGTGCGGGGCGGCGACCAGGTTCTCGAAGCTGAAGCCGAGCCGGGTCACGACCGCGTGGTGGCGGAGCGTCCACAGCGTCGGGTCGAGCCGCCCGCTGATCCGCAGCGGCCGGCAACCGCCGACCAGCTCCGGGCGAAGCGTCCACAGCATGTGCCACAGGCGGGTTACGACCCGTGAGGTACGGGTGCTCCCAGGTGTGAGGCCGCTCAGACACAGGAGCCCGCCGGCAGCGAGCAGCCGCGCCGCCTCGGCCAGGAACAGATCGATGTCCTGGGGTGAGAGCAGGTCGAGTACGTAGCAGGCGAGCACCCGGTCGAACGAGCCGTCCGCAAACGGGAACCGCAGCGAACCGTCGCTCAGCCGCAGATCTGTCCGGTCGGCGAAGCGGGCGAGCCGGCGAGTTGCCAACGCCTGCATGTGTGGGCTCACATCGACGCCGACGTAGCGCGCTCCGGCAGGCAGCCGCTGGTCGAGCAGACGCCACCCCAACGCGCCGGTCCCGTAGCCGAGCTCGAACACGGTCCCTGCCTGCTCGAAGTCGGCGTGTGCGACCAGATCGTCGATCGCCGGGCGCTCGACAAGCGCCTGCACATCTTGGAGCCGCCCGATCCGATCATAGACCCGCCCCGCCTGCCCGAACGTCAGATAGCGCACACCATGACTCACCGCGATCACCCGTAGACAGTCACGCTCGCGTGCAGCTGAGCTCGGTGCTCGTCTGGATCACGGCCGCCGCCTCTCGATGAGCGCGAGCCGCGGCGGGGGCGCCCCACCGGCGATCGGCGTGGGCCAGGCGAAGCGTCGTGAAAGCCAGAGAGCGACGTAGACGAGGGCGACGAGCACGGGCACCTCGATCAGCGGGCCGACAACGCCGGCGAGCGCTTCTCCGGAGGTGGCGCCGAAGACGCCGACTGCGACCGCGATCGCGAGCTCGAAGTCGTTCGAGGCGACGGTGAAGCCCATGCTCGCGGTCTGCGCGTAGGGCAGGCCGATCAGCTTGCCGATCACGAATCCCGCCACCCACATCACGGCGAAGTAGACGAGCAGGGGCAGCGCAATCCGCGCGACGTCGACGGGTTGCGAGGTGATCTTGTCTCCTTGGATCGCGAACAGCAGCACGATCGTGAACAGGAGCCCGTACAGGGTGACAGGCCCGATCCGCGGCAGGAACTCGCGGTCGTACCAGTCGCGGCCCTTGCGCTTCAACCCGATGCGGCGCGTCAGGAAGCCGGCCGCTAGCGGGATGCCGAGGAAGATCAACACCGTCTTTGCGACCTGCCAGATGCTGACCTCGAACCCTTGTGTGTCGAGCCCGAGCCAGCCCGGGAGTACGGTCAAGTAGAAGTAGCCGAGGAGCGAGTAGGCGGCGACCTGGAAGAGCGCGTTGAAGACGACCAGGAGCGCGGTGCGGTCGCGGTCGCCGTTGGCGAGGTCGTTCCAGATCAGCACCATCGCGATGCAGCGGGCGAGCCCGACGATGATCACGCCGGTGCGGTAGGCGGGTTGGTCGGCCAGGAACAGCCAGGCGAGCGTGAACATGAACAGCGGCCCGACTGCCCACGAGAGGAAGAGCGAGACACCGAAGAAGGTGCGGTCGGAGACGCCGTCGTGTTTCTTGTGCCCGAGCTCCTCGTAGCGCACCTTGGCGAGCACCGGGTACATCATCAGCAGCAGCCCGAGCGCGATCGGGAGTGACACCGTGCCGACTTGGAGTTTGTTCAGCCCGTCGTTCAGGGACGGGATCAGCCGGCCGAGGCCGAGCCCTGCCGCCATCGCGAGCCCGATCCAGAGCGGCAAGAAGCGGTCGAGCGTCGAGAGCTTCTTCAGCACCGGCGCGTCGGGTAACACCTCGACCGGCGTCGGAGTCGCGGCTGGCCGGCGCGCTGTTTCAGTTGCAGTCACGCGTGTCTACCTCAACCGTCTCCTCGAGCAGCAGGCCGAGGAGACGGTGCAGCTCTGCCAGGGGTTCGCGGCCCGCGCAGTAGCAGGTACGCAAGCCGTCGATCTCGCCCACGATCAAGCCTGCCTCCTTGAGCACCTTCAGGTGCTGCGACACGGTCGCCTGGCAGAGGTCAAGTTCTTCGACGAGCTGGCCGCAGTAACAGGCGTCGTGGCCGAGCAGCAGCCGCATGATCCGCACACGCGCCGGATGGCCGAGCGCTTTCGCGAGCGCGGCGAGATCGCGCTCGACCGTCGTCGTGTCGAGGTTGAGCGTCACGAAACGCGGGCCGAGTGGTGACGGGCAGACGCGGTGATGCCCGCAGGAACACCGCGAAGCGGTTGTACGGTCGGCATGTCGTGGTCGCAGCCGTAGAGCGTGCCGCCTACCCGGTAGTCGTGCGCCTCGACAAGGTGGTCGAGGCAGAGGCCGACGCCGCAGTGCCAGCAGACCCCGACGGCGGGAACGGCGTCGTTCGCCTTGGCACACTCAAAGCAATTCATCGGGACTCGTTTCGCGCCGCTTGATCGTTGATCGTCAATCAACGATCACCCCCTCCGGACGGGATGGCATCCGCAGTTTCGCGGCGGGCTTGCTCCGTGATTTCTACGGCTCCAATGGGCCGCCGCCCCGCCAATGATGAAGCCGTAGTCGCATGAGCTATGACGCGGGGCTGATCGCAATCAGGGAAACCGCGGAGGCGGGACGCCTATCTCATTCGCAGAGTTCGGCTTGCCGCTGCCCACCGGGATGCGTTGCGTGAGCATCGCGCGGCCGTCGCCGTGCGTGGACGACTCGACTAGGTCGGTCGCGGCAGGGCGACTTCGGTCTCGCGGCGTCCCCCGTCGTCGGTCCATTCGACGACGACGAAGAGGTCTTGGGGTTCGTCCCGGCCTCTCGTGTGCGGACGAATGTGAACCTCGCCGCCGGCGGGGAGGAGCCAAGTTACCGCCTGCCTGCCCGTGTGCTCCGCGTCCCGGCTATCTCTGATGCGGTAGGCCAAGTCGCGGGCGATCGCCGGTCCGGCGTTAGTGATCAGCAGCTCGTACTCGATGAACCCGTCCCCGACGCCGCCGTAGCCGCCTTGGTGGCTCGCCGTGACGTTGGCGCGGAGGGCGCGGTCGCGCGCCGCGGCTTCGCCCTCAACCTGCCGCCTCAGGAGATCGAGCTGCGTGTTGCGATCGTCTCGTTCGTGGTGGGCCGACCAGAGGCTGTAGATGAGGGAGGCGGCCGCGATGACGAGCGCGACCGCTGAGATCCAGTCGGACGTCTGCATGACCCATCAAGTCTGCCGACGAGGCCCTCTGTTCCCGCGTCGCCCGTCGCCCAAAACGACGCCGCCCCAAGAGTGCCGCAGTCGACCGGCTCTGAGGCAGCTGGTCGACGCATGATCGGCAGGCATGATCTCCTCAGGCTCGCGTCCTAACCTGGACGCCCTTTCGAGGATCGGTGAAGACGCTCTTCAACATCATCTGGCTCGTTCTCGCGGGGTTCTGGATGTTTGTCGGGTACCTCATCGCTGCGGTGTTGCTGGCGATCACGATCGTCGGGCTGCCGTTTGCGAAGCAGTCGCTCAAGCTCGGCGGGTATGCGCTGTGGCCGTTCGGTCGCGCGCTGATTCAGAGCCCGACGCGACACAAGGGCCTGAGTGTGATCGGCAACGTCCTCTGGTTTGTACTCGCCGGATGGTGGCTCGCCCTCGGACACCTCGTGACCGGCGTTGCGCTCTGCCTCACGATCATCGGGATCCCGCTCGGTATCGCCGACATCAAGATGGCAGGCGCCGCCCTTGTCCCCTTTGGACGAACGGTCGTCAGCGCCCGCGAGTTGAACGCCGGGCTGATCGCCGCTTCGTCGACGGTGACGGTGGGGTCCGAACGCAGTTAGCGATACTCGCCGCGCCTGAGGTCGTGCGTCATCGACGGTTGGGATCCACCGCGGGCACGCTCCCGCTGCCGATCCGGCTCGAGGAGCACGACGGGGATCCGTCGCGCGGTCTTCTCTTGGTAGCGGTCGTAGCCCGGGTAGCCGTCGACCATCGCGCGCCAGAGCCGCTCGCGCTCCTCGCCCTCGACCTCACGCGCCCTGACTTCGACGCGGTCGCGGCCGACCTCGACCATCGCCAAGTGGTGTGCCCGGAGGTTGAGGCACCAGTCGGGATCGCGAGCCGCGCCTCCCATCGACGCAACCACCGCGTACGCTCCGTCGGCGGGCGTGTAGAGGAGCGGGACGGTACGGGACCTGCCGCTCTTGCGCCCGGTCGTCGTCAGCAGCAGCACGTTCAACCGTCCGATCCGGCCGGCGAGCTTGCCGCCGCTGGCGCGGTAGAGGCCGCGGTGGACGTAGGCAATCGCCCTGAACCCGAGCTTCCTCACCGAAACACAAGCCTACGGGCCGGCGACGGCCGGTCGGACGTGCGCAGCTCGAGATGGCGCAGTAGACGCAGGCGTCGCTCGAGGTGCCGACCCGGAGCATGTTCGACGAGTCTCAGCGGGGTGATCCCGCGCTCACGCGGGCGTGGTCGATGTAGCTAGCACCACGGTGGCCTGGGAGATGGACGCGGAAGCACCCGACACAAATTGCTCGGCAGCGAACGGCCGTACCTGGTAACGAGCTCACGGCGCCCACCTGTATTTGACGGTGGGCAGGCGGAGCCGAAACGGCGCTTCGACTGCTTGCGGCACTGGTAGCTCGAGCGAAGATGGGGCGCCCCCGCCGGCTGGTCCTCGGCGACGAAGAGCCGCTCGAGAGCGTGCACGTACTCGGCCAGTGTCTCACGCGTGATAGGGCCGCGGCTGACGCAGTGTCAGAAGCGAGCGTCGTGTCCGAGGCGTAGGTCGAGATGTTCCGAGCGATGCTCTGCAGGAGACGGAGAACCCGGCCAGGATCCCGGCGAACACCGTCGACGCGCTGGATGTCCGTGCGCCGGACGGCGTCGATCTAGCCGCGGACGGCCGCGATTTGTAGGTTGTCTCGGCCGCCGCTTTGTCGAGACTTCGCCCGGCGGATTGCGGGCCTCCCGAGAGGCGGCACCGTGGGGTACAGAGGCTCGCCGCGGCTCAGAGAGGTTCTCTGACCGGGCGCCGCCGCCGCGGCGCCGACTCCGCGATCACCTTGAGCACGGTCACCGCGAGCGAGAGGCAGATGTAGGAGACGAGCAGGACGACACCCAGCTTCGAGCGCGCGAACAGCAGCACGTACCCGAGATACGGGACGTGCCAGACCATCCGATGCGCCTTCATGTTGCGCTCGTAGACGATCGCCCAGGGATCGGGGACCGGGTTCGAGTCGCCCTTCGTCCGGTAGACGACGTGGCCGCTCGAGCGCTCGATCTCGATGATCCGGTGCGTGTCGAGCCCGACCTGGCCAATCGGCTTCCGGAAGGAGATCACGTCGCCGACGCGGAGCGTCGAAGGCGACACCGTCCGGTCGACCACGAGCGATCCGACCGGGATCGTCTTGCGCATCGAGCCGGTCTGCATCGCCATCGGCTCGAAGCCGAGCACGAGCAGCGCGACGTAACCGGCCGCGAGGGCCAGCAGGATGGTGGCCGTCAGCGACCGCAGGACGTTGACGGTTCGGCGCATCAGAAGTTCACCTGGCTCCCGCCGCTCTCGGTGACGGTCGCAATCGACATCGGGTTCCCCGCGAGGTCGGTGACGCTCGCCGACGGAGTCCACGTGAACGCCGAGTTCTTCGTGTTCTTCCGCTGCGCCGATGCCGGCGTGCAGCCGCCGAGCGTCACGGCCACGGTGCTTCCGCTCATCGTCATCGTCGACGAGCCGCAGGTCAGGTTGGCCTTCACGTAGTTGGTCTGGGTGTCGACCGTGCCGAGGTTGGCGCCCGTAACCGCGATCGTGTCCCGCGCGTTGGTGTTCGTGAAGACGAGCGAGACGGTCGTCGCGGCGCCGGTCCAGCCGCTCTTCACCGTGCCCGGGTCGACCTGCTCGGAGAAGGTGTAGGTGAGCGTGTCCCCGTCGTCGGCCGTCTTCGCCGTCCCCCCGTTGGAGCCGCCGACGTCGGCGGCGGCCGGGGCCACGGTGTCGCGAACGAGCGCGAGGGACGTGATCGGCGAGAGGTCGCCCGTGTTCGCCGTGACGCCGACTCCGGCGGTCACCGCACCGTCGACCAGCGTCGACGTGGAGAGGGCGGGGAAGCTGACGGAACCGGAGCCGGCCGGCGCAGCAGCGGTGGTCGAGACGGCGTTCCCGCTGCCGTCCGTCAACGAGACCTTCGCCGTGTCGGTCGCGAGCGACGTCGAGGCGAACGTCGCCCGCAGCTGCACCGCGGCTGCGTTCGCCGCGTCGATGTAGGTCGTCGAGCCGTGGACGTGGCAGTTCGGGCACGTGACTCCCATCGGCGCGGCGGCGATCTCGACGGTCGCCGACCTGGCGCTCTCGCTGCCGAGCCAGTTGGCCCTCGTCGCCTGGACGGTGTACTGCCAGCGCCCGAGCGGCACTGCGTTCTCGGTACAGCCGTTGGTCGCGAGCGTCCCGGAGCAGCCTGCGCCGATCGGCTGCAGCACGCCGGCCTCCGAGTAGCGGCGCACGACGTACGAGACGGCGCCGCCGCCGACGGTGACCGCCGGCCAGTTGACGGTGACGTTCGGATAGGTGGCGATCGAGTGCGACGGCGCTGCCACCGTCGGCACCGCGGACGCCCTCGACGCGCCGTTGCCGCTGCCGCCCGTCGCCCAGGAGGCGTCGGCGGCGCCGCACAACGCGAGCGCCGCGGCGACACCTCCCAGGACGATCAGGCGCGACCGCGGCACCGAGGCCCTAGCTGGTCGCCGACAACGTGACCGGAACGGTGAAGATCGCCCCCTGGCACGAGTTGTCGGACGCATTCGACATCGCGACCTTCCCGGCGAGCGAGAACGTCACCGTCGCCCCGGCGCCGACGGCCTGGCTGAGCCCCGCCGCGTTGGTGAACGTCACGCCGGTCGATGCGTTGCAGGCGGCTCCCTTGTCGGAGGTGATCGTCCCCGCGCCGGTGACGGAGGTGACCGTCACCGCGAACGAGTTCGGATTGGTCACCTTGACCACGAGGTCGCCTGTGCCGCCCGGGATAGAGCTGCGCCGTCGTCGACGCCGAGGCGTCGGACAGCGTCACGTTCTGAGCCGTGATCGCCTTCGCGTACCCGTTGCCCGCCGAGGAGCCGACCGCCCACGACCCGAAGGTCAGCGCGGCCGTCAGCAGGACGGCGACCGCGGACAGGGCCAGGGCGAGCCTGGCCCGGTCCGCGGCGATGACCCGCAGCGCTGCACGGAGGGTCATCGGCCGAATCCCTAGGTCGTCGCCGCGAGAGTGACCGGGATCGCGAAGACCGCCCCCTCGCACGACTGGTTCGCCGACGAGCTCATTGCTGCCGCGCCGGTGAGCGTGAAGGTCTGGGTCGCGCCTGCACCGAGGGACAGGGAGAGGCTCGACTGGTCGGTGTAGGTGACGCTGGCCGCATTGCACCCCGCCTGGTCCGAGGTCACAGGACCGCCCGTACCCGCAACCGAGGTGATCGTCACGCCGAACGGATTCGGGTTGTGCACCGTCACCTTCACGTCACCAGTGCCGCCCGGGTACAGCTGTCCCGTCGTCGAGGCAGATGCATCGGAGAGCGTCAGGTTCGTGCCGGAGACCGCCTTCGCGTACCCGTTGCCCGGGTCCGAGCCGACCGCCCAGCTACCGAGCGTCACGCCGCCCGCGATCAGGACGACGATCAGCGCCAGAGCGGCCGCCAGCCGCGTCCGGCTCGACACGATGATCGAGAGAGCATCCTTCATTGCCGCATATCTCCTTCTTCTCGGGTTGTCGCACCGGGATCGCCCGAGGCGCCGCAGCCGGGTCGCGATGGTGCGGACGACTCATCGGCAAACGGGGTACCGAACTTGAGGGATCGGTGACTCCGGGCTCCGGGGCCGCGTAACACGCCGTCAACCTGTGCCGGACTACGCTCGGCGCCGACCATGCGAGTCGCCTGGTTCCTCTTGGCGGTGCCCGTGCTCGCATCCTGTGGCGCGCCCTCGGCCACGAACACGAACTCCGCGACAACCGTCAGCGTGGTGCCGCGGCTGACGCAGAAGAGCTTCGTGACGGAGGGCAACCTCGTCTGCCTGCGCTCCGACCGCCGCGTATACAAGCTCGGGACGCTCTCTCTCGACCCATCGGGCTGGGCGAAGGTGGCGGCGGCGGCGCGCACGGCGATCGCCGAGATGCGGAAGCTCCGGCCGCCCGCGGACTACCAGGTCCGCTTCGACCGGCTGCTCGTGCTCGGAAAGCGGCTCGAGGACAGCATCGTCCACGTGCACGCGGCGCTCGTACGCCATGACGCCGCCGCGGCGCGACGCGATCAGTCAGCGGCGAGGGCCGTCAGCGCGGAGATCCACTTCCAGGCGCACAGGCTCGGGCTCACGTTCTGCCAGCAGGCGCTGACGAACTGGCCGGCGTAGCGGCGTCCAGCGCCGTCGTGTCGGCAAGCGCGGGGTAGCGGTCGGTGAGGAAGAACAGGTAGGCGAAGGTCTGGGCCTGGTAGCGCAGCGCGTAGGCGCCGAGGTCGCGGAAGCCACGCGGATAGCGTCCGACTGCGAGCGCGACGAAGAACCCGATCAGCGCGACGATCTCCAGCACGTAGCCGAGCGCGACGGCGAGCACGTAGGCGGGGATCACCCACACGACGCGCAGCGCGGTCTTCCAGCGCGCCTGCGGCGCCGGCGGTGCGATCGAGACGTCGATCGGATACGTGCCGGCCCATCCGCGGAAGGACGGGAACGGGTCGGCGACGAGATACGTGTACGCGTACACGTGGGCCTGGTAGCGCACGAACCGCGCGAGCCAGGCGTGGACGGCGTCCGGCGAGCGGCCGCGAACGAGGGTGATCGCCCAGTCGACGATCGCGACGAGCAGCGCCACCAGCGACCAGAGCGCGAGCACGATCAGATGCGGGAGCGCGAGCAGCCAGCGCAGCGCGACCGTGAGACGCCAGCGCTGCAGGTCGTCCGTGACGACGAGGCGCACCGGGTGCGTCCACCGAACGGCCTCGCCGGTGAACTCGGGCGGGCGCTTGGCGAGGAAGGCGGCGACGCCTTCTCGGAAGTCGTGGGTCTTCGTCAGGTCGGCCTGGGTCTGCGCCTCGAGCTCGAGCTGCTCCTCGAACGTCGTCGTCTCCGCTGCGTCGAGCAGCCGCTTGGTCTCCCAGACGGCCCGCGTCGGCATCGCCGCATAGAGCTGCGCCACCTCCTGCGCCCGCTCCTGAAGCTCGTCCGCCGCGACGACCTCCGACACGAGCCCCCACGACCGCGCCTCCTCGGCGCCGAGACGGCGACCCGTCGTGAACCACTCGAAGGCGCGCGCCGTGCCGAGCAGTCTGCGCGCGAGCCAGGTCCCGCCCGAGTCGGGCACGAGCCCGATCGCGATGAACGCGGGGACGAAGCTCGCAGCGTCGGAGGCGATCCGCACGTCGCACGCGAGTGCGAGCGACAGCCCCGCGCCGGCCGCCGGCCCGTTGACCGCGGCGATCACGGGCTTCTCGAGCGCCCGGATCGCGAGCACGTTGCGGTGGAAGTTCCGGCGCAGGTTCCCGGCCACGTCACCGGCGCCCGACGAGAACTCCTGCAGGTCCTGCCCGACGCAGAAGCCGCGCCCGGCGCCGGTGATCACGACCGCCCGGATGCCCGGATCGGCGGCGGCCTCGGCGAGCCCGGCGTAGATGCCCTCGTGCACCGCACGGTTGAGCGCATTCAGCACCTCCGGCCGGTCGAGCGTGATCGTCAGGACGCTGTCGGTACGTGTCAGCTCGACCTCGGGCACGGGCGTCACAGAACATAACCCCCTCGGCCGTCGGCGTAGAGTCGCGCCATGACCGACCGCTACGGCGCCTTTCCGAGCCTCGAGCTCGACCGACCGGCGCCGGGCGTGCTGCGCCTCACGCTTCGCGCGCCCGGGCGCCTGAACGCCGTCAGCGGGGCGGTGCACCGCGAGCTGGCGGCGGTGTGGCCGGCGATCGGCGAGGACGACGAGACGCGCGCGGTGATCGTGCGCGGCGCCGACGGGGCCTTCAGCGCGGGAGGCGACCTCGACCTCGTCGTCGAGATCGCGAGCGACGCCGCGGCGCGCGCGCGCGTCTTCCACGAGGCTCGCGACCTCGTCTACAACGTCGTCTCGTGCCCCAAGCCGATCGTGTCGGCGATGACCGGCCCGGCGGTCGGCGCCGGGCTCGCCGTGGGGCTGCTCGCAGACATCTCGATCGCCACGCCGTCGGCCCGGATCATCGACGGGCACACCAGGCTCGGGGTGACGGCCGGCGACCACGCCGTGCTCGTCTGGCCGCTGCTCTGCGGCATGGCCAAGGCGAAGTACCACCTCCTCCTGTGCGAGCCGGTCGACGGCGTCGAGGCAGAGCGCATCGGGCTCGTGTCGCTGTGCGTGCCGGAGGACGAGCTCGAGGAGCGGGCGCTCGAGCTCGCGACGCGGCTCGCACGTGGTGCGCAGCCTGCGATCCGCCACACGAAGCTCGCCCTGAACAACTGGCTCCGGCTCGCCGGGCCGGCGTTCGACGCCTCGCTCGCGCTCGAGTTCCTCGATCTCGCAGGGCCGGACGTGCACGAGGGCGTCGCCGCCGTGCGCGAGAAGCGTCCGCCCGAGTTCGGTTAGCGGGTTACGACAGCGCGACGAACTCGACGGTCGGCCGCGGCAGGCCGCGGTCGCGCGCGTCGTGCGCCGTCGCCATGAACTCGTCGCTCCGCGTCGCCGCGCGGAACGCTTCGTCGTCCGAGAACTCCCACTCCGCCAGGTACCGGTGCTCCGGCTCGCCCATCGGCGCGCCGAACACCTTGCCGTGCCGGAAGGTGCCGCCGGGAACCCGGCGACAGACCTCCGCGTGCGCGGCGTACTGCTGCGCGTCGGGCTCCTCTCCGTAGAGTACGACGACTCTCACCACGGCCAACCCCTTTCGTCCTCGAAGAGGAGAAGAGACTAACCATGGCTGGATCCCTCGTACGCGGCAACGCGCTCGGCCTGTGGCAAGGCGACCCGGCCGCAGCTTGACGTCGACCGCCGTCGCGCTGACCGTCCTGGCCGGTCTCGCCGGGTCGGTGCAGGTCGCCGTGATGGGCCGGTTCGGCCAGCGCATCGGCGTCGTCGAGGCGCTGACGTTCGCGACGGTCGTCCAGCTCGTGCTCTCGCTGGCGATCCTGCTCGTCGCGCGCTCGGGCTTCGGCGGGCTCGGCGGGGCCTTCAGCTCCCCGGCGTGGATGTGGTTGGGCGGCGTGATGGGCTTGACCGTCGTCTTCACCATCACCTTCGCCCAGCCGCGGATCGGCGCGACCGCGACGATCGGGATCCTGATCGCGGGCCAGCTCGTGATGGGGGCGCTGATCGACCGCTTCGGGCTCTTCGGAGTGGAGCAGATCCCGATCTCACCGGCGCGGCTGGCCGGCATCGCGCTCCTGGGAGCCGGCGCCGCGCTCTCACTCGTCCGGTAGGAGGTGAGCCACCGGGGGAAGACGTGGACCGCCCTGGTCACGGTCTACGTGATCTGGGGCTCCACCTACCTCGCGATCGCGGTCACCGGTGAGACGATCGCGCCGCTGTTCGCCGTCGCGACCCGGTTCATCACGGCGGGAGCGCTGATGGCGGCGATCGTCGCCCTGCGCGGCGGGTCCCTGCGGATCGGGCGGCGCGCCCTCGTCTCCTGCGTCGTGATCGGGCTGCTGCTTCCGGGTGCGAACGCCGTCCTCTTCTTCGCCGAGCGGAACGTCCCCACCGGCCTCGCGTCGCTGATCATCGCCTCCGTGCCGCTCTGGATCGTCGTCCTCCGCCTGCTCGGCGGGGAGCGCCTCGGGTGGCGGGCGCTGGCGGCGGTGGGCGTCGGGTTCGTCGGGGTCGCGATCATCGCGCGGCCGTCGGGCGGGGCGACCGCGGCCGGCATCGTCCTCTGCTTCGTCTCGGCGTTGATGTGGGCGACCGGCTCCGTGCTCTCCGCGCGGCTCACGATGCCCCGCGATCCGTTCGCGGCGACCGCCTACGAGATGCTCGCGGGCGGCCTGCTGATGCTCGTCCCCGGGATCTTCACCGTCCACGGGTTCTCGCCCTCGAGCGCCTCGATCGCAGCGTGGATCTACCTGGTCACGTTCGGGTCGATCATCGGGTACAGCGCCTACGTCTGGCTGCTGGCGAACGCCCCGCTCGGGACGGTCTCGACGTACGCGTACGTCAACCCTGTGGTCGCGATCGCACTCGGCGTGCTCTTCCGCGGCGAGCAGCTGACCTGGCAGCTCGTGCTCGGCGCAGCCGTCGTCGTGGCTGCCGTGGCGGCGGTGGTACGCCAGGAGCCGCCGTCGGCGACGGCCCTCGAGGAAGGCGTGCGCTAGAAGACGATGTCGTCCGGCCGCACCGGGACACGCGTGAGCGTGCGCCCGCTGGCGGCGCGGAGCGCCGACGCGATCGCCGCCGTCGAGACCACGGTCGGGGGCTCGCCGACGCCCTTGACGCCGTAGGGCGCGCCCGGCTCGGGGTCCTCGATCAGCACGGACTCGACCGGCGGCATGTCGAGCGCGGTCGGGATCAGGTAGTCGGTGAAGCTCGCATTCGTGACCAGGCCGTCGATGGTCTGGATCTCCTCCATCAGCGCGAGCCCGAGGCCCTGGGCCGTCCCGCCCTCGATCTGGCCCTCGACCTGCTGCGGGTTGACCGCCTTGCCGACATCCTGTGCGGCCCCGATCCAGACGACGCGCGTCAGGCCGAGCTCGACGTCCACCTCGGCGACCACCTTCATCGCGCAGGCGGCGAACGCGACGTGGGCACGCTCGCCGGTGATCTGCCCGTTCTCCGGGTCGAGCGGCGTCGTGCGCGGATGCCGGTACACGCGCTCGACGTCGACCTCCGAGCGGTCGCCGCGGCGTCCTCGCTCCTCGAGCGCGGCGCGGCACGCGTCGCGCACCGCACCCGCCGCCATCCACGTCAGCCGCGACGCGGACGCCGAGCCGGCCGAGCCGACCGCCGACGAGACCGCCGGAGCGAGCCAGACGTCGTCCGTCCCGAGCTCCGTGCGCGCGACCTGCAGGATCACGCCCGTCACGCCCTGCCCGACCTCCGCGGCGGCGCAGTGGATCTCCGCCGAGCCGTCCTCGAAGAGACGCACTCGCGCCGCGCAGGAGTCGTCGAAGCCCTCCGAGTAGGCGAGGTTCTTGAAGCCGACGGCGAAGCCGATGCCGCGCCGGACGCCTTCGCCGCGCGTCGTGTTCCCGGCCCCGCCGGGGAGGCGCAGCGGGTCGCGCGGGAGCTCCTCCGCGGGCGGCGGCTCGAGCGCAGCGGCCGCGCGGATCACCTCCGCCACCGGCATCGAGCCGGTGATCGCCTGGCCGGTGGGCAGCCGGTCGCCCGGTGCGAGCGCGTTCATCAGCCGCAGCTCGACCGGGTCGACGTCGAGCGCGGCGGCCAGCCGGTCCATCTGCGCCTCGGCGGCGAAGCACGTCTGCACGGCGCCGAACCCGCGCATCGCCCCGCACGGCGGGTTGTTCGTGTAGACCGCGGTCGACTCGATCAGCGCGTTCGGCACCTCGTAGGGACCGACCGCGAACGACGCCGCGTTCGAGCACACGGCCGTCGAGCTCGACGCGTACGCTCCGCCGTCGAGCAGGATGCGCATGCGCACGCTGACGAGCCGGCCCGTCCTCGTCGCGCGGTGCTCCGCCCAGATCCGGGCCGGGTGGCGGTGCACGTGCCCGGTGAACGACTCCTCGCGGTTGTAGACGATCTTCACCGGACGGCCGGTGTGCAGCGCGAGCAGCGCGCCGTGGATCTGCATCGACAGGTCCTCCCGGCCGCCGAACGCGCCGCCGACGCCGCCGAGATGCACGCGCACGCTTTCGAGCGGGAGTCCGAGGCACGGCGCGATCTGTGCGCGGTCGACGTGCAGCCACTGGGTCGCGACGTAGACGTCGACGCCGCCCTCGCCGTCGGGAACGGCGAGACCGGACTCGGGACCGAGGAATGCCTGGTCCTGGATGCCGACGTCGTACACGCCGCTCACGGTGACGTCTCCGCCGGCGTCGGGATCGCCGTGCCTGATCACGATGTGGCGGACGACGTTCGGGCGGTCGTCCTCGCGGTACCCGTGGCCGCGCGTCGGGCGCTCCGGATGGAGGTCGGGCTGCTCGGTCGCCCGCTCCATGTCGGCGACGGGCTCGAGCTGCTCGTACGTCACGCGGATCCGCTCGGTCGCGCGACGCGCCTGCTCCGGGTGCTCGGCGGCGACCACCGCGACCGGCTCGCCGTAGTAGAGCACCCGGTCGATCGCGAGCACCGGCTGGTCCGGGAACTCGAGCCCGTAGGTCTTCGTCCCAGGGACGTCCTCGTGGGTGAGCACCGCGTGGACGCCGGGCATCGTGACGGCCTCGCTCGTGTCGACCGCGACGATACGGGCGTGCGCGTGCGGGCTGCGCAGGGTGTGGCCGAACAGCATTCCCGGCGCGGACAGGTCGCTCGCGTAGGCGAACTCGCCCTTGACCTTCGGCGGCGCATCGGCGCGCGGGACGAGCTCGCCGATCCGCCCGACGCCGAGCCGCCGGGGAGCGGTCTGCGTCATCCCGCCGCCGCCCTGACCGCGTCGAGGATCTTCGCGTACCCGGTGCAGCGGCACAGGTTGCCGGACAGCGCCTCCCTGATCTCGTCGTCCGACGGGGCAGCGTTCCGACCAAGCAGGTCGGCGGTCGCGACGACGAGCCCGGGCGTGCAGAAGCCGCACTGCACCGCCCCCGCGTCGACGAACGCCTGCTGCACGCGGTGCAGACCCTCGTCGCCGGCGAGGCCCTCGACCGTGGTCACGTCGTGCCCGTCGGCCTGCGCGGCGAGGACGAGGCACGCACAGACGAGCGTCCCGTCGAGCAGGACCGAGCACGAGCCGCACTCGCCCTGCTCGCAGGCGTTCTTCGAGCCGGGGAAGCCGAGCTGCTCGCGCAGCGCGTACAGCAGCGACTCGCCCTCCCAGCAGTCCGCCCGGCACTCGGCTCCGTTGACGCGGACCGTGATCCTCATTCCCGCCTCATAGGAGAACCCGTTCGAGCGCGCGCTCGGTGAGGACGCGAAGGGCGTGCGCGCGGTAGCGCGCGGTGCCGCGGACGTCGTCGATCGGCGAGGCGGCCGCGGCGACCGCCTCGGCGAAAGGTGCCCGCCTCGCCGCGGGGCGCCGTGACGAGCGGCGGCCGCGGCGCCGCCGAGCCGAACGACGCGCGCAGCTCGTCACCGGCGGACACGGCGAGCGAGACGACGGCGATCACCATCGCATTGCGCGGGCCGACCTTCATGAACGTCTGCGGGGCGCGCGACGGCCGCACCCAGACCGCCGCGATCAGCTCGTCCGGCGCCAGCTCGTTGCGCTTGACGCCGGTGACGAAGTCGAGCAGCGGGACCCGCCGCGTCCCACGGATCGAGACGCACTCGACGTCTGCCGACTCGACCGTGAGCGGCGGAAGCGCGTCTCCTGCCGGCGACGCGGTGCCGAGGTTCCCGCCGATCGTGCCGCGGTTGCGGATCTGCGGCGAGCCGACGGTGCGGGAAGCCTCGGCGAGCGCGGGCATCAGCTCTGCGAGCTCTCCGCGCATCAGCTCGGCGTACGTGAGGCCGGCGCCGAGCCGAAGCTCGCCGTCGCTGCGCGACCAGCCGCGCAGCTCGCCGACCTCGTTCAGGTTGAGCACCGTCTCCGGCCTCGCGCGGTCGAAGTTGAACGCGACCATCACGTCCGTCCCGCCCTGGATCGGCAGTGCCTGCGGGTGCTCGGCCTTGAGGCGGAGAGCCTCCCCGAGCGAGTGCGGAGTGAGGATCTCCATCGGCGCTGACTGTACGGTTTCACGCGCCGTGGCCGCTTCCCTTCCCCACCGGCTCTCGGTCGCCCGCGGGGACGAGCCCGCCGACGTCGTGATTCGCGGCGGCCGGGTGCTCTCGGTCTTCACGCGGGAGTGGCTCGACGCGGACATCGCCGTCGCCGACGGCTTCATCGCCGGCGTGGGCAGCTACGGCGGCCGCGAGATCGTCGACGCGACCGGGCGGTTCGTCGTCCCCGGGTTCATCGACGCGCACATGCACCTCGAGTCGTCCAAGCTGCTCGTCGACGAGTTCGCGCGGCTCGTGCTGCCGTTCGGCACGACCGCGGTCGTCGCCGATCCACACGAGATCGCGAACGTCCTCGGCACCGACGGCGTGCACTGGCTGCTCGATGCGACGGCGGGCCTTCCGCTCGACGTCTACTTCACGGCGTCGTCGTGCGTTCCGGCGTCGCACTTCGAGTCGCCGCGACGAGCGTTGACCGCGGGCGACCTGGACGCGCTCCTGCGCCGGCGGCGGGTGATCGGGCTCGCGGAGATGATGAACTTCCCGGGCGTGATCGAGGCCGCGGAGAGCGAGCTCGAGAAGCTCGCCCTCGCCACGCACGTCGACGGGCACGCCCCGGGCGTTCGCGGCCCGGCGCTGCAGGCGTACGCCGCCGCGGGCATCGGCTCCGACCACGAGGCGTACACCGAGGAGGAGGGCAGAGAGCGCCTGCGGGCGGGCATGTGGCTGCTGATCCGCGAGGGCTCGGCGGCACGCAACCTGCGCGCGCTGCTGCCGCTGCTCGCCGAGTACGGGCCGAGCCGGATCGCGTTCTGCACCGACGACCGGGACCCGGAGCACATCGCCGACGACGGGCACATCAACTCGATGGTCCGCGACGCCGTCGCGGCCGGGATTCCACCCGAGGACGCACTCGTGTGCGCGACGCTCAACCCGGCGCTCTGGCACGGCCTCGCGCATCTGGGCGCGATCGCGCCTGCCCGCGCCGCCGACCTGCTCCTGCTGCCGGACCTCGAGCGCTTCGTGCCCGAGACGGTGTTGAAGGCCGGCCGGCCCGTGGCCGAGATCCCTGCCGGCGACGTGCCGGACTGGGTCCGGCACACCGTCCGCATCGGCGCCTACGGCCCGGAGATGTTCCGCATCCCCTGGCAGGGAGGACCGGCGCGGGTGATCGGGATCGTTCCCGGCCAGATCATCACCGACTCGCTCGTCGAGGAGCTCCCTGCGCGGATGGGCGAGGCGACGGCCGATCCGGCACGGGACCTCGCGAAGATCGCGGTCGTCGAGCGCCACCTCGGCACCGGGCGGGCCGGCCTCGGCTTCGTCCGCGGCTTCGGGCTCGAGCGCGGCGCCCTGGCGTCGAGTGTCGCGCACGACGCGCACAACGTCGTCGTCGTGGGCATGAACGACGCGTCGATGGCGGCCGCGGTGCGCCGGCTGGCCAACCGCGGCGGAGGGCTCGTCGTCGTCGACGGCGCCGAGGTGCTCGCAGAGCTCCCGCTGCCGGTCGCGGGGCTGCTGTCGGACGCACCGCTGCACGAGGTCGTCGCGGCGTCGCACGCGCTCGTCGCGGCGGCGCGGTCGCTGGGCTGCACGCTCGAGTCGCCGTTCCAGCACCTCGCCTTCCTCGCGCTGAGCGTGATCCCCAGCCTGAAGCTGACCGACCGCGGCCTCGTCGACGTCGACCGGTTCGACCTCGTGCCGCTCGAGGCGAGGTGATCCTCGGCAACTGCCACGTCGTCACCATGGACGACGCGCGCACCGAGCACGAACGCGGCTGGGTCAGCATCGAGGACGGCCTGATCGCGGCCGTCGGCACCGGCCGGCCGCCGGCAGGCGCGGAGGACCTGCACGGGGCGGTCGTGACCCCGGGCCTCGTCAACACGCACCACCACCTGTACCAGACGCTCACGCGGGCACGGGCGCAGCAGGCCGGCCTGTTCACGTGGCTCCGCGAGCTCTACCCGGTGTGGGCGCGGCTCGACGCGGAGATGGAGCACGCCGCCGCCCGCGCCGGCCTGGCCGAGCTCGCGCTCTCGGGCTGCTCGACCGTCTTCGACCACCACTACGTCTTCCCACGCGGCGTGCCCGGGCTGATCGAGGCCGAGCTCGACGCGGCACGGTCGATCGGGACTCGCTTCGTCGCCGCCCGCGGCTCGATGGACCTCGGCGAGTCGGACGGCGGGCTCCCACCCGACTCGCTCGTCGAGGAGCTCGACGCGATCCTCGCCGACACCGAGCGGCTCGCCGCGCTCGCGGACGGCGACCTGGTCTCCCTCGCAGTCGCGCCGTGCTCGCCGTTCAGCGTGACGACCAGGCTGATGGAGGAGTCGGCCGCGCTCGCCCGCCGGCTCGGGCTGCAGCTGCACACGCACCTCGCCGAGACGGTCGAGGAGAACGAGTACTGCCGCGAGCTCCACGGCTGCACCCCGGTCGAGTACCTCGAGCGCGTCGGCTGGATCCACGGCGACGTCTGGTGCGCGCACTGCGTCCACCTCTCTCACGCCGACGTGACGACGTTCGGGCGCGCAGGTGTCGGCGTCGCGCATTGCCCGACGTCGAACCTGCGCCTGGGGGCGGGCGTGGCGCCGGTTCGCGCCCTGCTCGACGCCGGCGTCCGCGTCGGGCTCGGCGTCGACGGGAGCGCCTCGAACGAGCGCAGCGACCTGTTCGGCGAGGTGAAGCAGGCTCTGCTGGTCGCGCGGGGACGGGACGGCGTCACGGCGCTGACCGCGCGGGACGCTCTGGCCCTCGGGACACGCGGCGGCGCCGAGGTGCTGCGGCGCGCGGACATCGGCTCGCTCGAGCCGGGAAAGCGCGCCGACGTCGCGGTCTGGCGCACCGATTCCCTCGAGTTCGGCGGCGCGGACGACCTGGTCGCGAATCTCGTGCTCTCGGGGCCGCACCGCGTCGACCGGCTGCTGGTCGGCGGCCGCGAGATCGTGCGGGGAGGCGCGCTCGTAGAGGCGGACGAGCAGGAGATCGCCGCCGAGCACCGCAAACAGGCGCGAAGGATGTGGGCCGACTGACCATCTCGACGCACGTGCTCGACACCGAGGAGGGCCGCCCGGCCGCCGGCGTCAAAGTCGAGCTGCTCGCGCAGGACGGCACGCTCGTCGCCCAAGGTGTGACCGACGGTGACGGGCGCATCCGCGAGCTCGCCGAGGGGAGCGCAGGAACGTACCGCCTCGTCTTCCACCCGCCCTCGCCGTTCTTCCGCCGCGTCGAGCTCGAGCTCGCGCTCGGCGACGGCCACCACCACGTTCCGCTGCTCGTCTCGTCCTACTCGTGCGCGACCTACCGCGGCAGCTGAGCGCCGCCGAGCTCGCGGAGCTGTTCGAGGGCCGGACGGTGCTGGTCGAGCGGCTGGCGGTCGTCGACGATCCGCTCGGACGTGCACGCGAGATCGCGCGCGAGCTGTCGCCGGAGGAGCAGAAGGAGGTGCTCGACGCGCATCCGAGGATCGGCGAGCGGGCGGGCCTGTCGCAGCGGTCCGGCGAGGAGCAGGGGACGGACGACGATCCGGGCGTCCTGCGCGAGCTCGCCGAGCTGAACGGCGCCTACGAGGAGCGGTTCGGCTTCCGGTTCGTCGTGTTCGTGAACCGTCGCCCTCGTCGTGAGATCCTCCCGGTCCTGCGCGAACGGCTAACGCGAACGCACGAGCAGGAGCTCGCGACCGGCGTCGACGAGCTCGTCCAGATCGCGATCGATCGATGGCAGCGAACCTCGTAGCGCTCTCCGACTACTGGTGGCAGTGGGGCAACCTGCTCTTCCGCTGGCTCCATGTGATCGCCGGGATCGCCTGGATCGGCGCGTCGTTCTACTTCATCGCGCTCGACAACCACCTCGAGGCGCCGCGCGACCCGAAGGACGCCGGGCGCGGCGTGGGCGGCGAGGCCTGGGAGATCCACGGCGGCGGCTTCTACCGCGTGGAGAAGTTCACGCTGGTGCCCGACCGCCTCCCGGAGCACCTGTACTGGTTCAAGTGGGAGGCGTACACGACGTGGCTGTCCGGCTTCGCATTGTTCATCGTCGTCTACTACGTCCACGCAACGGCGTTCATGATCGACCCGACCGTCGCCGATCTCCACCCGTGGCAGGCGATCGCGATCTCGGTCGCCGGGCTGGCGATCGCGTGGCTCGTCTACGACGGGCTCTGCCGGGCGTTCGAGAACGACGAGCTCGTACTGGCAGTCCTCCTCTTCGGCTTCATCTGCCTGGCGGCGTGGAGCGCCTGCGAGCTCTTCGCCGCACGCGCCGCCTATCTCCAGGTCGGCGCGATGATCGGGACGATGATGGTGGGGAACGTCTTCTTCGTGATCATCCCCGCGCATCGCGAGCTCATTCGCGCGAAGGAGGAAGGACGCGTGCCCGATGCGCGGCTGGCGCGGCGCAGCAAGCAGCGCTCGGTGCACAACAACTACCTCACGTTACCGGTCGTCTTCGCGATGCTCTCGAACCACTTCACGATCACCTACGGGCACTCGCACGCGTGGCTGATCCTGGTCTCGCTGATGGCGATCGGGGCGTTGACGCGCCACTACTTCAACCTGCGCCACCGCGGCCTCAACGTCTGGCCGGTGCTCGGCGTCGCCGCCGCCGGCATCGTCGCGATCGCGCTGCTGATCAGGCCGTGAGGTAGGTTCAGCGCGTGCTCGAGATCGTCTCGTCCGATCTCTTCTTCGTCGCCCGCTTCGAGGACGAGCGCGCGCCCAGAACGGTCGCCGCCTTCAAGGCGATCCTCCCGTTCGACGACCGGATCATCCACTGCCGCTGGAGCGGCGAGTCGAACTGGATCCCCTGGGGCGACCGCAATCTCGCGGTCGGCCCCGAGAACGCGACGTCGTACCCTCATCCGGGAGAGCTCGCGCTCTATCCCGGTGGGCAGAGCGAGACCGAGCTGCTCTTTCCGTACGGGTACTGCAACTTCGCGTCGAAGGCAGGGCAACTCTGGGCGAACCATTTCGCGACGCTCGTCGAGGGGGCCGAGCAGCTGAAGGAGCTCGGCAGGCGGACGCTGTGGGAGGGCGCCCAGCCGATCTCCTTCCGCGACACCGGTCCGTAGACTCGCCGGGAAGCCCGCGAGCCAGGGAGGTCATCGTGAGCGAGTACGCGGTCGCGCACATCGACGAGATCGACGAGTTGGACGACGGCCGTTGCCGGTACCGGCCGGTGCGGCATCACTTCGGGATCACCGCCTTCGGGATCAACACCTGGACGGGGCGCGAGGCGGGCGACCGGATCGTCAACGAGCACGACGAGGACGAGCCGGGCGGGAACGAGGAGCTCTACCTCGTGACGGAGGGCCGCGCCACGTTCGAGCTCGGCGGCGAACGGGTCGACGCGCCCGCCGGGACCTTCGTGTTCGTCCGGTCGGGCGTCAGGCGGACGGCTTTCGCCGAGGAGCCCGGGACGACGATCGTCGCCGTGGGCGGCACTCCCGGCGAGGCGTACGTCCCCGTCGGCTGGGAGATCTGGTCACCGCTTCGGAGGCTCTACGAGGCGGGCGAGTACGCGGAGGCCGCGGACCACGGGCGCCGGCTGATCGAGGAGCATCCCCAGTACCCCGAGCTCTTCTACAACCTCGCGTGCTGCGAGAGCCTCGCGGGCCGCACGACCGACGCGATCGACCACCTGCGCCACGCGATCGGGCTGTCCGACCACTGCCGGGAGTACGCCCGGTCCGACTCGGACTTCGATCCGGTTCGCAGCGAGCCTGCGTTCGCGCAGCTCCTCGAAGGGTAAGCGCGCCGATCGTGCTTCGGCGCCTGCTCTCGCTGTCGGTGCTCTCCTCGACCGCCGTCGTGGTCCTGACGGCGTCGGCTGCGGGCGGAGTGACCGCGACCCCACGATGCACGTCGGTCCGCGCTTCGGGCGGTGACTACAACAGCGGCGGAGGCCGCATCTACGCCGAGCTGCACGTCACCAACACGGGCCGTGCCACGTGCACCGTCGCCGGGCGGCCCTGGCTTCGACTGCCGCGGCTCCCGGCCCCGGTCACCGTCGCCGACCTCCAGGGCGGCCCGCTGGCCGGCAGACCCGGCACGCCCGTCCGGCTCGCGCACGGCCAGGAGGCTCGGGCCGACGTGCTGATCGACCCGGGCCGCTGCGACCGCAGCAAGGGGACGACGTTCACGCTCTGGGCGCACGCCGGCTTCGCCGACGCGAGCGTGACGATCGTCGGGCTGGCCTGCGGCGACGGGACCGCAACCGTCTATCTCGGGTCGTTCCGGCGCTGAGTCAGACGCGCGTAGCCGGCCCGCGGCGCCAGAGGCGAGAGAGCAGGTACGTCGGCACGAGCCACACCGCGAGGAACGCGACGAGCGTGACGGCCGACGCGCCGTGGACGAGGACCGTGATGCCGAGCACGAGCAGCAGCACGATGCTGAAGAGCAGATACGCGCCGGTGAAGACGGCGAGCACCGCGCCGCGAATCGCGGTGTGCGCGACAGCACGGCCACGCGCGGCGAGGTCGAGCGCATCGAGCGAGGCCGGCAAGCCCGCAAGAGCCTTCTGGAGATCCGCACGCGTCGCGGCGACGAGCACGCGCTCGGTGCGTCCCGCGAGCTCCTCGATCGTGATCCGCCCGCGGACGAAGTGCTCGCGCAGAGCCGCGACGGCCCGCTCGCGCTCCACGTCGCCGACGATCATCAGGCCATCGTAGACGAGCCCCCGCGGCGCACCCTGTACGTGATGTGGGTCACGCCCGGCGCCTCGACCACCTGCGTCTGCTCGAACGCGACCGCGGACGGCTCATCAGCGTCGAAGAGCCGGACACCGCCCCGGAGCAGCACCGGCACGAGATGCAGCTGGAGCTCGTCGACCAGCCCGGCGGAGAGGTACTGCTTCGCCACGCCGGCGCCGCCGGACACGACGACGTCCTGGTCGCCCGCCGCCGCGCGCGCACGCTCCAGCGCGGCAGCGATCCCGTCGGTGATGAACGTGAACGTGGTGCCGCCCTCCAGCTCCAGCGGCTCGCGGACGTGGTGGGTGAGCACGAAGACCGGGAGATGGAAGGGCGGGTTGGGCCCCCACCAACCCTGCCACTCTTCGGCCCAGGGGCCGGGCCCGCCGCCGAACATGTTTCGCCCCATGATGATCGCGCCGACGTTTCGATCCTGTGCCTCGAGCACCGCTGTGCTCGCGTTGACGACCCCGCCCTCGAGGCCCGCCTCGCGCCGCCAGATCCGCAGCTCCCGCATCCACTCGTGGAGAAGGCGGCCGTCGACTCCGAGCGGATGCTCGACGGATTGGTCCCTGCCCGCGACGAAGCCGTCGAGCGAGATCGACGTCGTGTAGCGAAGGTTGCGCATCTCTCCCGAGACTGCACGCTGGACGCGATCTCATCGGTCGCCGTACGCTCACCCCATGCGCCGCGATCCTCCACCGCGGCTCCTGCTCAGGCCGCAGCGGGAGAGCGATGCGGAAGCCGCCGTCGCCCTGCAGCTCGAGGTCGACGACGCGGCCGTCGTCTCCCCGGCCGGCTGGCTCGAGGATCGACGCCGGATCAGCACGCGCCGGCGCTGGCTCGGACTGGCGGCCGAGCTCGACGGCGAGCTCGTCGGAGTCGGGCAGGCGGGCCTGAACACGAGCACGACCACCCCCGGCGCCGCCTGGCTGAGGCTCGCCGTGACCGCCTCGAAGCGACGCCGCGGGATCGGCTCTGCCCTGCACGACGCCCTGTGCGGGCACCTGGCCGAGATCGAGGCCGGGCAGGTGACGACGTTCGTCCGCCGGACCGAGGAGGGAGAGCGCTTCGCGGCGGCACGCGGGTGGCGGCGGATGCTGACGGCTCCCGTGATCGCACTCGATCCGCGGGACGTGCCGGCCCCGGCACCTCCGGCGGGGTTCACCTGCGTGTCGGCGGGCGAGTTCGGGCGCCTCGAGCCGATCTTCGAGCTCACGCGGCGCACGGTCGCCGAGGAGCCGAGCCCGATCCCCTCCGACGACCTTCGCTACGAGGACTGGCTGAACGAGTGGGAGGACCCGGACCTCGACCACGACGCCTCGACGCTCGTCGTCCACGACGACGTCCCGGTGGCGTTCGCCTACGTGATGATCGCGGGCAACCGCGGGCAGCATGCCGGCACCGGGACCGTGCCGGAGCTCCGTGGCCGCGGTCTCGCGACGGCCGCGAAGTGCCGCGCGCTCCGCGTCGCAGCCGCGAAGGGGGTCACGCGGATCACGACCAGCAATGCGGAGGAGAACTCCGCGATGCGGGCGATCAACCGCAAGCTCGGGTTCGAGCCGATCGGCGAGCACCTGATCCTCGGCCGCGACGTCGCTCTCTAGAATTCCGCGCTCTCCTCCGGCGCGAGCTGAGCGGCCGCACGAGCGGCGCCGACCCGGGCGACCGTGCCGGCCAGCACGGGGTAGAGCAGCACGGACGCCATGCCGGCGCCGATCAGCGAGGCCCCGACGTCCGCCGCGATCGCATGGTGATCCTCGCCGACGGTCACGATCGCCACGATCAGCGGGAGGGCGGTCGCTCCGTACAGGGCGAGGCCCGCGGTCCGCCGCGCGCCGAGCTCCTCGAGCCAGAGCAGCGCCGACGTACCGCGAACGACGACCAGCAGCGCGAGGAAGAGCACGGCGAGCTCGATCCCGCGGGCGCTGAGGAGGCTGTCGATGTCGAAGGTCAGGCCCGTCGTCACGAAGTAGGCGGGAATCAGGAAACCGAAGCCGATTCCCTCGAGGCGGATCCGCACGAGATGGCCCTCGGGGCCGTTGAGCACGAGGCCGACGATCAGGCCGGCCGCGAACGCGCCGAGCACGAAGTCGAAGCCGACGTCGAATGCGAGCAGCACCAGCGCCGCGAGGAGCATCATCGCGAGGCGCACCGCGGCCTGCCCGGTCGATTCGAGCGTGTCTCGGAGGATCATGACCACCCGCGGCGGACGGGCGCGCAACGCGGTGATCGCGGCGCCGATCGCGATCGCGCCGAACACGAGCAGCAGGACGACCTCGGTCAACGCACCGTAGGCGCCGGTCAGGAAGACGGAGATCAGGACGATCGGCCAGAACTCGCCGGCCACTCCCGTGCCGAGCACCGCGGTCCCGAGCCTCGTTCCGAGCACGCCCGAGTCGCTCAGGATCGGCACGAGCGTCCCCAGCGACGTCGTGCTGAGGGCGACGCCGATCAGCCACGACCTCGCATCCAGCCCGAGCCGGGCGAGCACGTACCCGAGTGTCACGCCGACTGCGATCGAGATGCCCCAGCCGTAGGTCCCGCGCAGGATCGACGCCCGCGGCACGCGCTCCTCGACCACCTCCAGGCCCGCGAAGAAGAACAGCATCGCGAGACCGAGGTCGGCGAGGAACGTGATGAACTGGTTCGGCGTCGACCAGCCGAGCACCTGGGGGCCGATCAGGATGCCGAGCACGATCTCGACGACGACGGTGGGGAGCACGACACGCGTACCGAGCCGCGCGAGGAACGCCGCCGCCGCCGACGCGGCGAGGACGAGCGCCAGCGAGCGGGCCTCGGTGTGCGTGACCTCCGAGACGGCCAGCGTGAGCATGTGACCGACACGCTAGATCCTCGATGCGAGACTTGGGCGCATGTCCGACCGGGATCACGTCGTCGTCCGCAGGCTCGCGGGTGGCGAGCTCGAGGCGGCGCTCGACGGCCTCGCCGACGTGCTCGCCGACTGCGTCGCGGGCGGCGCGTCGGTCAGCTACATGGAGCCGTTCTCGCACGAGCAGGCACGGGCGGCGTTCGCCGGCTTCGCGGATGAGGTCGGCGAGGGCAGGCGCCTGCTGCTGGCCGCGTTCTCGGACGGGCAGGTCGTCGGAACCGTCCAGGTGATCCTCGCGGTGCCGCCGAACCAGCCGCACCGCGGCGAGATCGCGAAGCTGCTCGTCCACCGCTCGGCACGCCGCCGCGGGGTCGCGCAGCTCCTGATGGAGCACGCGGAGGCGGAGGCGCGGGCCGCGGGAAAGACGCTCCTCAACCTCGACACGGTGACCGGCGACCCTGCGGAGCGGCTCTACACGCGGCTCGGCTGGCGGCGGGTCGGCGTGATCCCCGGCTACGCGCTCTACCCGGACGGGCGCGTGTGCGACACGACGATCTTCTACAAGGAGATCTCGACGCCCGACCGGGGCTATCGCTCTTCGCGCGCGTAGGGGCGCCCGAGCGCGGCCGGCGCGCCGAGCCGTCGCCGCACGCCGGCGGTCGAGACGACGACGAGCACGACGACGGTCATCACGTACGGCAGCGACTGGAACAGCTCGGGCGGGATCCCGGTCAGGATGCCGCGCGCCTGGAAGGTGAACGGGATCCCCGAGAACGCACCGAAGAAGTAGGCGCCGACGAGGCACGGCACGGGGCGCCAGAAGGCGAAGATCACGAGCGCGATCGCGATCCAGCCGGCGCCGCCGGTGATGCCGTCGACCCACTGTGGGGTGATCCAGAGCGTGAACACGGCGCCGCCGACTCCGGCGAAGGCGCCGCCGACCACGGTGTGGGCGTACCGGTAGGCGCTGACGTTGATCCCCATCGCGTCCGCCGCCTCCGGAGACTCCCCGACCGCGCGCAGGTTCAGGCCGGGCCGCGTGCGGTTCAGATAGACGGCGACCGCGGCCACGAGCAGCCACGAGATGTAGACGAGGGCGGACTGGTCGAACAGGATCGGCCCGACGACGGGTGCCGTGCGCCAGGCGTGGGGCAAGAACGAGGTGAACTGGTGCCGCGCCGGCTGGTCGGCGACGTTCAGGTCGTTGCCGAGGTACGACGACAGGCCCGCCGCGCCGGCGAAGATCGTCAGGGCCAGCCCGGAGACGATCTGGTTGGCGCGCAGCGTCACGACGAGGAAGGCCTGGATGAGCGCCAGCGCGGCTCCCGAGAGCGCGGCGACGGCGAACGCGGCCGGCAGGGAGCCTGTTCTCTGGACGGCCCAGAAGCCGAGCACCGCACCGACGAGCATCATCCCCTCGACGCCGAGATTGAGCACCCCGGAGCGCTCGGTGAGCAACTCGCCGAGCGCCGCGTAGAGGAGCGGCGTGCCGTAGACGACGGCCGAGGCGAGCACGACGACCACGATCGAGTCGTTGATGCCGGCGGCGAGGATCACGCGGCCGCCTCCGCCCGGCGCGAGCGGCGGTCGAATGAGAAGCGGTAGCGGACGAGCAGCTCGCCGCCGAGCACGCAGAAGAGGATCAGCCCCTGCAGCACGCCGACGAGCCCCGACGGGAAGTCCGCGCCCTGCAGGGCGTAGCCCGCGTTCTGCAGGCCGCCGAGCAGGAAGGCGATCAGGCAGACGGAGAACGGGTTGTAGCGCGCCAGCGCCGCGATCACGATCCCGGCGTAGCCGTAGCCGGCAGCGGAGAGGCCGCGCGGATCGAGCGTGTGGCGGAAGTCGCCGTCCTGGCTCGCGCCGCCGAGCCCGGCGATCGCGCCGGACAGCGCCATCACCGCCAGGATCTTGCGGCGGGTGCGCATCCCCGCGTAGGTGGCGGCCCGCGGCGAGTCGCCGATCACCTGCACCTCGAACCCGAACCGGGTGCGCGAGTACAGCACCCACACGAAGACGGCGACGGCGACGCCGACCAGCAGCCCGAACGGGATCACGAGCCCGCCCACGTGGAAGACCGGCCAGGTCGCGGCGTCCGGCAGGATCTTCCCCTGCGGGAACACTTTTGCGCTCGGCGTCGAGGTGTCGCGCCAGTAGGAGAGCGAGTCGAAGATCAGGTAGTCGAGAACGAGCGCCGCGACGTAGTTGAGCATCAGCGACGTGATGATCTCGTTGGTGTTCAGGTAGGCACGGAGGACGGCGGGAATGAGGGCGAGCGCCGCGCCTCCGACCATGCCGGCGACGATCATCGCCGAGACCGACAGCCAGCCCGAGTGGTTCCCGAGCGCGATGCCGGCCGCCGCGCCCAGGATCGCGCCGGCGTAGAGCTGCCCCTCGCCGCCGATGTTGAAGAGCTGCATCCGGAACGCGACTGCGGCGCAGAGGCCGGTGAAGATCAGCGGCGTCGCCGAGACGAACGTCGAGTTGAGGGCGAACGTGCTGCCGAAGCCGGTCACGATCAGGCGCCAGAACGTGTGCCCGGGGGCATGGTGGGTCGCGACGAGCACGACCGTCATCACGACGAACGCGACGATGATCGAGCCGAGCGGAACGACGACGTCGAGCCACCACGGCTGCTCGAGCCGGCGCTCGATGCGGATCACTCGGCGCTCCCTCCCGCCATCAGCAGACCGATCTCGTCGACGGTCGCCGTGGCCGCGTCGAGCTCGGCGACGATCGCCCCCTCGTACATGACGGCGATGCGGTCGGACAGCGCGAGGATCTCGTCGAGGTCCTCCGAGATCAGCAGCACGCCGACGCCGCCCGATGCCGCCTTGCGCAGCTGCGAGTGCACCGTCTCGATCGCCGCGACGTCGAGCCCTCTCGTCGGTGAGGCGACCACGAGGACGCGGGGGTCGCCTTCGAACTCCCGTGCCAGCACGACCTTCTGCAGGTTCCCGCCCGAGAGGCGGCGCGCCGGGAGCTCGGGCGATCCGCCGCGGACGTCGTAATGGCGGATCAGCTGCGCGGCGTGCTCGCGAATCGCGCGGAGGCGGAGGAGCGGCCCCCTCGTGAATCGCGAGCCGCGGTACGTCTTGAGCACCGAGTTCGACGCGATCGACAGGGACGGCGCCACGCCGGTGTGCAGGCGATCCTCCGGCACATGGGAGATCCGGGCACGGATCGCGGCGCGCGCATCGCCGGGGCGAAGCCGGGTGTGGTCGATCGTGATGCTGCCCTCGGTCGGCGCCCGCATGCCGGTCACGACCTCGGCCAGCTCGCGCTGCCCGTTGCCCGCGACCCCGGCGACGCCGAGGATCTCGCCCGAGTTGAGCGTCAGCGACACGTCCCGAAGCGCCGGGCCACCGTGGTCGCCGAGCGCGGAGACCTTCGAGACGTCGAGCACCGCGTCGCCGAGCCACTCCTCACGCGCGCTCCGCGCCACCTCCGCCACGTCACGGCCGACCATCAGCGATGCGAGCGACCGCGGCGTCGTGTCACGGGTCGCCAACGTCGCGACCGTCTTGCCGGCGCGAAGGACGGTCACGCGGTCGGACACCGCTGCGACCTCGTTGAGCTTGTGCGAGATGAAGATGACCGTGCGGCCCTCCCGCGCCATGACGCGGAGCGTCTCGAACAGGGACTCCGCCTCCTGCGGCGTCAGCACCGCAGTCGGCTCGTCGAGGATCAGGATCCGCGCCTCGCGGTAGAGCGCTTTCAGGATCTCGACCCGCTGCTGCTCGCCCAGCGAGAGCTGCCACACGCGGGCGCGCGGCTCCACGGCGATCCGGTAGCGCTCGCCCAGCTCGGCGACGCGCCGCTCGATGTGGCGCGGATGCACGAGGAAGCGCTTTCCCTCGCCGCGCTGGTCGCCGAGAATCACGTTCTCGGCAACCGTGAACGGCGGCACGAGGCGAAAATGCTGGTGCACCATGCCGATCCCCGCGTCGAGCGCATCTCTCGGCGAGCCGAAGACGCGCTCCTCGCCGTAGAGCAGGATCTGGCCGTCGTCCGGGTGGTAGAGCCCAGTGAGGATGTTCGAGAGCGTCGACTTGCCGGCACCGTTCTCGCCGAGCAGCGCGTGCACCTCGCCCTCGGCCGCCTCGAAGTCGACCCCGTCGTTCGCGACGACGCCCGGGAACCGCTTCGTGATCTTCCGGAGCTCGACTGCAGCGGCCATGAAGGTTCCGTGGGCGGGGCCGGAGCCCCGCCCACGCCGTCCGGCTAACCCTTGGGGCTTCCGATCACGCCCTTGACGAGCCAGTTGATCGCGTAGAGGTCCTTGACGGTCAACCGCTGGCCCTTCTTGACGCGCAGCTTCCCGCTCTGGTCGTAGAGCGGTCCCTGGAACTCGTACCAGGTGCCGTTCTCGATCTGCTTCTGCTTCTTCGCGATCAGCGCCTTCGTCTTGGCGGTGACGCGCGGCCCGAAGGGCGCGAGCTTCGTGAAGCCGCTCTTCATCGAGCCGTACCAGAACTGGCTCTTCCACGTGCCGTTCATGGCCGCCTTCACCTCGGCGAGGTAGTAGGGGCCCCAGTTGTAGACGGCACCGGTCAGCCACGACTTCGGGGCGAAGCGCTGGGAGTTCGAGTCGTAGCCGACCCACGGGATGCCGACCGACTCGTCGTACTGCCCGATCGCGGGGTCGTCGACGTTCTGGCCGATCACGTCGGCGCCGGCCGCCTTCAGGTTCTGCGCCGCCTTCTTCTCCTTGTCCGGTGCGAGCCAGGAGTTCGTCCAGATGATCTTGACCTTCGCGCCCGGATGGGCGGTCTGGACGCCGAGCGTGAACGCGTTCGTATGGCGGATCACCTCGGGGATGGCGTACGGCACGACGTAGCCGACGATGCCGGTCTTCGTCGCGGCGCCGGCTGCGATCCCGGACAGGTAGATCGCGTCCTCACCCGCGCCGTAGTAGTCGGCGACGTTCGCCGCCTGCGTGTCGCCGGTCGCCTGCTCGAACTTGACCTTCGGGTACTTCTTCGCCTCCGACAGGACGCAGGGCTGGAAGCCGTACGACGTGCTGAAGATGATCTGGTTCCCGTCCCGGACGAGCTGGTCGATCACCTGGCACGTCTGCGGGCCCTCGGGGACGTTCTCCTTGTACGTCGTCTCGACCTTCGATCCGAGCGCCTTCTGCACGTAGAGGCGTCCCTGGTCGTGCGCCTGCGACCAGCCTCCGTCGTTGTGCGGGCCGACGTAGATCCACGCGGCCTTGTAGGCCGCGCTCGACTTCGCCGAGCCCGGGGACGTGCCGAAGGCGAGGACCGCCGCCGTCACTGCGAGCGCGAGCGCAGCCGCGGCGAGCGCGAGCTTCGTCTTGGTCAAACCGTGCTCCTCTCCTGAAGCGGGCTTTCCGGGGGGAGGCCGAGACTAACCCACGGCGTGGCCGGAGCGCAGCGGCTCCCGCACGGGCTCCTCGGCGCTCCAGGGGAAGGTGATCCACTGGTCGGTCCGGCGCCAGACGTACTCGCACCGAACGGTCGAGCGCGGCTTCTCGTAGAGCACCGCACAACGGACCTCTCCCACCTTCTCCGAGCAGAACTGCTTCACGAGCTTGAGGGTCTCACCCGTATCCGCGACATCGTCGGCGACGAGCACGCGCGTCGACTCGAAATCGACCAGCTCCGGCACGGGCGGCAGGATCATCGGCATGTCGAGCCGCTCGTCGACACCGGTGTAGAACTCGACATTGATCGTGAACGTGTTCTTGACGCCGAGCGCATACCCCACCGCACCGGCGACGAGCAGCCCGCCGCGCGCGATCCCGAGGATCACGTCGGGCAGGTAGCCGTCGGCCGCGACCGACTCGGCAAGCGCACGCGCGCCGGCGCCCAGGTCGTCCCAGCTCATCAGCTCTCTTCCGCTCACGCGACGGCGAGCCTACAGAGCGCGGCGGTGAGCGCGTCGATGCCGCGCGCGATGTCGTCATCGCTGGACAGCTCGTCCGGATGGTGACTGACGCCGCCGTTCAGGCTGCGCACGAACAGCATCGCCGTCGGCACGCCCGCCGCGGCCAGCACCATCGCGTCGTGCCCCGCACCCGACGTGAGCTCCGGCGCGCCGGGCAGCGCCTCGCGCAGTGCGGCGAGCGGCGCGCCCGAGAAGACGGTGGGGTCCACTCTGGACGACGGCTCGAACCCGATCGCGTCGATCAGCGCGTCGAGCTGCGCCGCCGTGGGAGCGCGCGCGTCGACGCTGACCGTCACGCGTGCAGGCACGACGTTGACGGCGTTCGGCTCGACCTCGACGGCGCCGACCGTTGCGACCGCACCGTCGCGGGCGCTGTCGCGGACGTGCAGGACGAAGCGCGCCGCGCCGACGAGCGCGTCCGAGCGCTCGTCCATCGGCGTCGTGCCGGCGTGGTCGGCGCGGCCCTCGAAGACGACGGCGCCGCGCGCCTGCCCGGCCGCGCCGGTGACGATCCCGAGCGGTGCGCCGAGCCGCTCGAGCACCGGCCCCTGCTCGACGTGGAGCTCGACGAACGCCGCAGGCAGCTCGTCGAGGCGCCGGCTTCCGAGCGGGCCCGTCTCCTCCGCGCGGAAGACGACGACGGCCAGCGCTGCGTCGGGCAGCCGCTCGGCCGCCTCGATCGCGGCGACGACACCGAGCGCCCCGTCGAACCGTCCCCCGGTCGGCACGGAATCGAGATGCGACCCGCTCCACACCCGAGCGTCCCCGCGGCGTCCGTGCAGGTTGCCGGCGGGATCGACGTGCGTCTCGAGCCCCGCGTCGCGCATCCACGACGCGGCCAGTGCGTGCGCGGCGTCCTCCTCGGGCGAGTAGCCGCCCCGGTGCTGCCCGATCGCCGCGATCTCCGAAAGCCGGTCGATGGCCCGCATCAGCGCGTCAATGCTCGCAGCACGCGCCAGCCGGCGAGCGGGAACAGCGCCACCACCGCGTACCCCGCACGCCAGGTCGTCGCCGCGACGAAGGCGCCGAACAGGGCCGGGTAGAAGGCCCCGGGGACGTTCAGCACGGTCTGCTGCAGCCCGATCGCCGATCCGCTCCGGTCGTGACCGGCGAGCTCCACCGCCGCCGCGAACGAGAGGCTGTTCCAGCTCATCGAGACCACTCCGGCGGCGATCAGCACCGGCAGGAGCACCGCGAGCGGCGCGGCGACGAGCGCCGCGGTCAGCCCGACGAGGAGTGCGGCGGCCAGGGCGATCGTGCGCAGCGGGCCGACCCGCGAGGCGCGAATGTCCGACCAGCGGCCGGCGCCGATGCGGCCGCCGACGGCGAGCAGCTGCATCACCGCGAGCACGGCCGCGGCGGCGGCGGACGACATCCCGCGCTCCTCGTGCAGGAACAGCACCGCGAAGCCTGACACGCAGAGCTGCGGCGCGAGCACGAGCGCGCTTCCGACCGACAGCCGCCAGAGACGGCGGTCGCGAAGCGGCCCCGGCCCGTCGGCCGCCGGGGCCTCGGCGCGGGCCGGACCCTCGCGGAGCACGACGCCCCCGACCGCCGCTCCGGCCAGGCACGCGATGCCGAGCGCGGCGAACCCCCACGCGACACCGCCCGCATGGACGATCGGCGGCAGCGCGACCGCGACGAGGAACCCGCTGAGCGGGATCGCCGTCTGCCGGATGCCGAGTGCGAGCCCCCGCTCGCGCGGGTCGAACCAGTGCATCACCGCACGGCCGCTCGCCGACTGGACGCTGGCCCCGAACGCACCGGCCGCCGCGAGCAGCGCGGCGAGCGGCCAGAACCCGTGCGCGCCGGCGGCCGCGAGGAGGAACCCGCCGCAGATCGCGAGCCCGGTCGCGAGGACGGCGCGCTCGCCGACGCGGTCGGTGGCGATCCCCCACGGGATCAGGCTCACGACCGAGCCGAGCAGCGACCCGGAGATCAGGAGGCCGGTCTGCCCGAGCGAGAGGTGGTAGTCGCTCCGCAGCGCCGGCGCCATCACGGCGACGCCGAACCAGATCGCCGAGTACGACGTCTGCGCGAACGTCCCCGCCGCGAGGACCGCATAGCGGTAGTCGGTTCGCGGAAGGGCCGTCAGTTACAACCCGAACGGGTTCGTCGGCCGCGAGCCGGTGTACGTCACGACCGACTTCGTCTCGAGGTAGAGATCGAGCGTCTCGACGGCGAGCTCGCGGCCGAATCCGGACTGCTTGTAGCCGCCGAACGGGATGCCCGGGAAGGCGGTGTACGGCATGTTGATGCCGACGGTTCCCGACTTGATGCGCGATGCGACGCGGTGGCCTCGCGCCGGGTCTCCGGTCCAGACGGTCGCCATCAGCCCGTACTCGACGTCGTTCGCGAGACGGATCGCGTCGGCTTCGTCCTCGAACGGGATCACCGTGACCACCGGTCCGAAGATCTCCTCCTGTGCGGCCTGCAGGTCGTTCGTCGCCGGCGCGATCACCGTCGGCGGATAGAAGGCGCCCGGCCCGTCGCCGATCGCACCGCCGGCCGTCACCTCCGCGCCTTCCTGTCGCGCCCCGTCGACGAAGCCGTGCACCTTGGCCCGGTGCGTGGTCGAGATCAGCGAGCCCATCTGGGTCTCGGCGTCCAGCGGGTCGCCGACGCGGACGCGACCGGCGAGGCGCGTCACCTGATCGACGACGTCGTCGTAGATGCTCCGCTCGGCGAACAGTCGCGACCGTGCCTCGCACGACTGCCCGGCGGAATAGAAGATCGCCCACACGCTGGCGGGGATCGCGTCGCCGAGGTCGGCGTCCGCGAACACGAGGTTCGGGCTCTTGCCGCCGAGCTCGAGCGTCAGGCGCTTGATCGGGTCGGAGGCGAGCCGCATGATCTCGCCGCCGGTGCGGGTCGATCCCGTGAACGCCACCTTGTCGACGCCCCGATGGCGGACGAGATACGAGCCGGTCGTCGGACCGTCGCCGGTGACGATGTTCACGACCCCCGGCGGGATGCCGACCTCCGTCGCGAGCTCGGCGAGGCGGATCGCGGTGAGCGGCGTCTGCGGATCGGGCTTCAGCACGACCGTGCAGCCTGCTGCGAGGGCCGGCGCCAGCTTCCAGGTCGACATCAGCAGCGGGTAGTTCCACGGGACGATCTGGGCACAGACGCCGACCGGCTCCTTCAGCGAGTAGAAGAGCAGCGACCCGCCGACCGGCGCCGACCGGCCCGCGATCGAGGCGATCGCGCTCGCGAAGAAGCGGAACTGCTCGGCGCCGCCGGCGAGCTCGGCCTTCACCGACGAGATCGCCTTGCCGACGTTGCGGCTCTCGAGCTCGGTGAGCTCCGCGCGATTCGCGACGACGGCGTCGGCGAGCGCGTGCAGCAGCCGCGAGCGCTCGGTCGCCGGCGTCTTCGCCCAGGCACCGTCGAGCGCGCCTGCGCGCCGCGGCCACGGCGCGGTCGACGTCGGCTTCGCCTCCGATCGCAGCGTGCGCGAGCGGTTCGTCCGTCGCCGGTTCCCGCAGCTCCCGCACCTCGCCCGACGCGGCCTCGACGACTGCACCGTCGATGAAGAGCCCGTACTCGGTCGCCACGGCCATCGCGCTGAATCTACCCTGCGTCGGCGAGCTCGCCGACGCGGACGTGCTCGGTGAGGAGCCGCCGGAACCGCGCCGGATCGCCGTCCACGTACGCGCGGCAGAGGCGCTCGCCGGCCGTGTACGTGATCGCGTAGGCGCGCCAGGTCGGGTCGGTCACGAAGCGCACGCCGATCGCCGCCTGATCCGGCGTCGAGAGCCGCCACCGCTCGATGTAGCGCTGCGCGTCCTCCTCGGACGCGCCGTCCTCGTGGATCAGGAGCGCGGCGTCGTCGCCCGCCGTCCCGAGCTTCTCGAGCACCTTCGCGATGCGCTCCGTCAGGTCGCGGTCGAACTCGATCCCGTGCCGCGCGAGGACGGCATAGGCCTCGGCGCGCGCCTCCGCGTCGAGGACGACGTCGAGCGCCGATCTCGGCGATCCCTTCCGAGACGAGCGCCTGCGGCGTCGGCACGAGCTGGATCGCCTCCTCGATCCGGCACCGGCATCACGCACGAGCAGCTGCTCCTTGAGGCTGCGCTCGGTGTGGTGGCCGGGATACACCTCGTGGGCGGCGAGATGGACGAGATCGAAGCCGGTGGTCGGGACGTCGACGTTCAGGACGACCCGGCTCGAGAGATCGCCCTGGAAGTAGTTGAACGCCCACCAAGGCTCGTCACTGACCGGCTCCAGCCTCACCTGCTCGCCGGCGGGAAGCTCGACGAGCTCGGCGGTGCGCGCGCGCAGCACCGGGAGCAGGTCCTCGAGCACCGTCACGGCGAGCCGGCCGTCGACGAGGTGCTTCGTGCGCCATGCCTGGCGGCGCTCGAAGAGCGATCCCTGGCCGGGGAGGAGCTCGTCGAGCTCGGCGTGAGCTGCCTCGTAGACGTCGACCGGGGTGCGCGCAGGTCGCACGCCGTAGCACGCCTCCACCTCGTCGGCGTAAGAGATCTCCTCGCCTGCGAGCATCCGCGCGTACGCCGCGCACGCACGCACCTGGTCGTGGAGCCATCCGTCCGGCAGCCCGTCGCAGAGCGCCTGGGCGTCGGCGGCGAGCTGCGCCGGTGAGACCGGGCCCTCCGCGTCGACCTGCTCCTTCAGCTCCGCCGGGCCGCAGTACGGTCGACGAGCCCGTCGACGTGCCGGCCGAGCCGAGCCCGAGCTCCAGGTAGCGCTCGGCGCCGGTCAGCGCGCGACCTCGAACAGCGCCGCCTGCCCCTGCCCGACGCCGACGCACATGGTGGCGATGCCGCGCCCGCCGCCCCGCCGTCGCAGCTCGTGGAGCAGGCTGACGACCAGCCGGGCGCCGCTCATCCCGAGCGGGTGCCCGATCGCGATCGCGCCGCCGTTCACGTTGACCTTGCTCTCGTCGAGGCCGAGCTCGCGAATCGACGGCCAGCGACTGCGAGGCGAATGCCTCGTTCAGCTCGACGAGGTCGACGCTCGTCGACGGCCGAGCCCCGTGCGGCCGAGCAACCGGCGCACGGCCGGCACCGGCCCGATGCCCATCACGCGCGGATCGACGCCGGCGACCGCCGAGCCGCCGAAGACGCCGATCGGCGCGATGCCGAGCTCCCGCGCCTTCTCCTCCGACGCGACGACCACCGCCGCCGCGCCGTCGTTGATCCCGGACGAGTTTCCGGCGGTGACGGTTCCGTCTCGCCTGAACGACGGGCCTGAGCGCCGCGAGCTTCTCGGCGTCGGTGTCGGCACGCGGGTGCTCGTCGCGGGTCAGCTCGCCGGCAGGCGACGAGCTCGTCGTCGAAGCCTGCCGGCCGCCGACGCCTCGGCGTGACGGCGCTGCGAGGCGAGCGCGAACGCATCCTGATCCTCGCGGCTCACGTGCCAGCGCTCGGCGACGTTCTCTCCCGTCTCGCCCATCGACTCGAGCGGGAAGAGCTCCTCGAGCCGCGGATTCGGGAACCGCCAGCCGAGCGTCGTGTCGAAGAGCGTCCGGTCGCCCCGGGGAAAGGCACGGTCGGGCTTGCCCAGTGACGAGCGGCGCGCGCGACATCGACTCGACGCCCCCTGCGACGAACAGGTCGCCGTCACCGGCGAGCACGGCGTGGCAGGCGCCGACGATCGCCGCGAGGCCGGATGCGCACAGGCGGTTGACCGTCACGCCGGCGACGGACTCCGGCAGCCCGGCGAGGAGGACGGCCATGCGCGCGACGTTGCGGTTGTCCTCGCCCGCCTGGTTCGCGCAGCCGAGCCACACGTCCTCGATCTGCTCCGCGGGGACGCCGGCGCGGTCGACCGCCGCGCGGACGGCGGTCGCGGCGAGATCGTCGGCCCGAACGCCGGCCAGGCCGCCGCCGTACCGGCCGACCGGCGTCCGCACGGCCGAGAGGATCACCGCCTTCACGCGATTCCGTCGAGCCTACGTCTCACACCATCTCCGGCTCGGCGCCGATCAGACGTGCGACGGCTTCCCTGCCGCGGGCGCCCATGTCGAGCGTCAGGTCGTTGACGTACATGCGCGACGAACTCGTCCGCGGTGCCGGCGTCGATGCCGCGGCCGAACTCGCGCGCGTAGGCGAGCGCTTCGTCGCGATGCTCCAGCCCGGCGCCGATCGCGGCGCGCAACACGGCGGAGACGTCGTCTGCCCGCTCGACGTCGCGCCGAATCGCCACGAGGCCGAGCGGAAGCGGCAGCCCGGTCTCGTCGCGCCACCAGACGCCGAGGTCGAGCAGCTTGTGCAGGCCGGCGTCGGCGTAGGTGAGCTGTCCCTCGTGGATCAGCAGGCCGGCCGCGCGCGCGGCCGGAGACGACCTCGTCCAGAACCCGGTCGAACGCGACGTCCCGCGTGCGGATGTCGTCGCCGAGAGCGAGCCGCAGCACCCTGCGTCGCGGTCGTCAGCGCGCCGGGGGTCGCGATCTCGACCTCGCGCAGCTCGTCGGGGGACAGCTCCTCGCGGCGCAACGACGATCGGCCCGTACCCGTCGCCGAACGAGGCTCCGTGCGGCAGCAGCCGGTAGCGGTCGGCGACCGCCGGATACGCGCCGGCAGAGAGCGCCGTCACCTCCAGCCGGCCGTCGAGGGCCCACTCGTTCAACGTCTGGATGTCGGAGGCGACCGGCTCGAGCTCGAGCCCGCGCGTGTCGACACGGCCGGCGCCGAGGGCCCAGATCATGAACGCGTCGTCCGGATCGGCGCTGTGTCCCACGTGGATTCGCACGCGGCCGTCACGTTACCCTCCTCGCTGATGGCGAATGAGCGCATCTCGGAGGCGATCCAGGACTACCTGAAGACCGTCTACAAGCTCCAGTCGGCCGGAGGACCGCGTCACGATCGGGGCGATCGCCAAGGACCAGGGCGTGTCGCCGGCCTCCGCGTCGGCGATGGTGAAGAAGCTCGCAGCGCTCGACCTGCTCGAGCACGAGCGGTACCGGGGCGCGCACCTCACGGCTGCGGGCGAGCGGGTCGCGCTCGAGGCGATCCGCCACCACCGCCTGCTCGAGCTCTACCTCGCCGAGACCCTCGGGTTGAACGTCGACGACGTCCACGCCGAGGCCGACCGGCTGGAGCACGTGATCTCGGAGGAGCTCGAGGCGCGGATCGATCGTGCGCTCGGCTTCCCCACGCACGACCCGCACGGCGACCCGATCCCGGACGCCAACCTCGAGTGGCCGGCGAGAGCCGGTCCCGCTCAGGACCTTCCGAAGAAGTAGCGCTCGAGGGGCTCGAGGAGCTCCTCGCGGCGGAACGCCCGCACGCGGGCGCCGCCGCCGTCGTCCTCGGAGACGACGACGTCGTCCTCGAGCGTCGCGTTCGCGATCTGCAGGCAGTCCTCGAGCTCGTGGCCCTCCCAGACGTAGTCGTCCTCGCGCGGCTCGCCGGTCTCGCGGTGCTGCGGGTTCACGATCCGGCCCACCGCCCACAGCGCCCCGGGGCGCCGCTCGATCCAGATGAGCACCCGCTCGTCACGACCGGCGTCGTCACGGCCGTCGACCATCCGTTCGGCGAAGCGCCCGGCCTGCGATGGGGCCTTCACGGCGCCGACTATACAATCGCGCCGTGGGTCTCGCGGAGGCGATTCGGGGCGCGTTCTCCTTTCTGTCGTCGTCGACGCGAAACGAGCAGCGGATCGCCGACTACGTCGTGCGCGAGCACCATCGCGGCCGGACGCTGCAGGAGATCCTGCAGGACAAGTACGTGACGAACCGCTGCACGCCCGAGCAGATCAAGCGGTTGCTCGACCGACCCGAGGTCGTCCACGCGATCGGCGACGACATCGTCGACGCCGCCAAGCAAGCCGTCTGAACGATCAGAGGTCGCGGCCGACGCCGCGCTCGCGGGCCAGCTCGACGGCACGTACCGCGACGGCGAGATCCCAGGCCGCGAGCCCGTTCGACTTGAAGAGGACGATGTCGTCGTCCTCCGCCCGCCCGGCGACCTCTCCGCTCACCACCTCACCGAGCTCGTGCACCTCGAGCCAGTCGAGGACGCCGCGCTCGACCGGCTCCGCGAGATCACCGGCCTCCCGGCGTGACTGCTCGCGCGAGTCGCAGCAGACGAACGCCGCGCGCTCGAGCACGACGTTGTCGAGCTCGCGGGCCGTGAGGCTGTTCGCGCCGATCCCGCACACGAACGCTCCCGGCTCGAGCCACTCACCACGGAGCACCGGGTCGGTCGACGTCGTCGCGGTGACCACGACGTCGCACGAGCCCGCGTCGCGAGGCTCGCCGGCGGGGACGCAGTCGTGCTCCTCGCAGAACGCGGCGACCCGGTCGGCGCGCCGGCCGGCGACGACGACACGCTCGAGACCCGGCAGGGCCTCGCGCAGCGCGGCCACGTGCGCGCCGGCCTGACGGCCGTTGCCGAACAGGCCCAGCGACCGCGGCTCGCGGCGCGCGAGGTGCGTCGCGGCGACCGCCGAGGCAGCCGCGGTCCGCAGCCGGCTCAGCCGCTCCGCCTCGACGAGCGCCACGATCGTCCCGTCCAGGGACTCCAGGACGACGAGGAAGTTGACGCCCGAGGACGTCCACGCGTAGGTCTTCAGGCCAGCGTGGCCGAGCCCGCGGTCGACGCACGGCATCGCCGCGAGGTACCCGTCCGGGAGCTCGAGCCGGACGCGCGGCGGATTGCAGACCTCGGCCGCCGCGAGCCTGAGGAAGGAAGCCTCGACGACCGGCCGCGCCTCCGCGGGCGTCAGCAGTTGCGCGACCTCCGCCTCGGTCAGGTACAGCGGCACACGAAAATGCTAGGCGCGATGGACGACGGGCATCCCCAGAGGGGACTGACCGACGCCGAGGCGGCGACGCGGCGGGCGGAGCTCGGGCCTGCTCCCGCGGAGCCGCAGGGGCGCTCCTACGGGAGCATCGTGCGGGCGAACGTCTTCACGGTCTTCAACCTGATCCTCGCGGTCGCGGGCGGCCTGACGCTGGCCTTCGGCGAGTGGCAGGACGCACTGTTCCTCGGCATCCTCGTGGCCAACTCGGGGATCGGCATCCTGCAGGAGGTGCGGGCCAAGCGCGCGCTCGACCGGCTCAGCGCGCTCGTCGCGCCGCACGCGACGGTCGTCCGCGGCGGGGCACCGCGCAAGGTCGAGGTCGACGAGCTCGTGCCGGGCGACGTCGTGCGCATCGGGCCCGGAGACCAGGTGGTCGCCGACGGCATGCTCGACCAGAGCGAGGGCCTCGAGCTCGACGAGTCGATCCTGAGCGGCGAGTCGCGCCCGGTCGCACGGCGGGCCGGCGAGGAGGTGCGCTCCGGCTCGTTCGCGGCCGAGGGGGTCGGCGCGTACACGGTGACGGCGGTCGGCGCCCGGAGCTACGCCGCGCGGCTCACGGGCGAGGCGCGGTCGTTCCGCCATCCGCGCTCCCCCCTCGAGCGAACGCTGAACAACCTGCTCTACATCCTCGTCGCCGCGATGGTCCCGCTCGCGCTCGCACTCGGCTACTCGCTCTGGCACCGGCATACGCCCCTTCACACCGCCGTGCCCACCTCCGTCGCGGCCGTCGTGACACTCGTCCCGGAGGGGCTCGTGCTGCTCACGAGCCTCACCTTCGCCGTCGCCGCGATGCGCATGGCGCGGCGCGGCGCCCTCGCACAGCAGCTCAACGCGATCGAGTCGCTTGCCTCCGTCGACGTCGTCTGCCTCGACAAGACGGGCACGCTCACCGAGCCCGCCCTGCGCGTCGCCGGGCTGGTGGGGCCGGAGTCGCTCGCCGGGGAGCTCGGACGCTACGCCGCGTCCGCGACCACGCGCAACGCGACGCTGGAGGCGATCGCGGCCGCCTACCCGGCCGAGTCGGCGCGTGTCGAGGAGCAGCTGCCGTTCACGTCGCGCCGCCGCTTCGGCGCTCAGCGCATCGACGGCGTCGGGTACGTGCTCGGCGCGCCGGAGCACTTCGCGCTCGATGGGCTGTCCGAGCAGGCACGATCGGCCGCGGGGGAGGGCCGCCGCGTGCTGGCTTTCGGCACCGCCGAGCGGCTCGACGAGGACCGGCCCTCGGCGACCGGGCTCGTCCTCCTGGCCGAGCGCCTGCGGCCCGAGGCGCGGCAGACGGTCGAGTGGTTCGCGACCCAGGGCGTTCGCCTCAAGGTGCTGTCCGGAGACCGCCCGGAGACGGTCGCGTCGATCGCGCGCGACGCCGGTCTCGACGGTGCGTGGCTCGACGCGTCCAGTCTGCCGGCCGACGATGCCGAGCTTCGCCGCGTCGTCGCGGAGCACACGGTCCTGGCGCGGATCTCACCGGAGGACAAGCGGCGCGTCGTCCAGTCCCTGGTCGCCGACGGGCACTACGTCGCGATGGTCGGTGACGGGGCGAACGACGTGCCGGCGATGAAGGCGTCGCGCCTCGCGATCGCGCAGGGCACCGGGACGCAGATGGCGCGCGCCGTCGCCGACATCGTGCTCGTGCAGGGCGAGTTCTCGTCGGTGCCGCCGATGGTCGACGAGGGCCGCAAGATCCTGCGCAACGTGCAGCGGGTGGCGAAGCTGTTCGTCACGAAGTCGGCCTTCGCGGCGTTCCTGATCCTGTCCGTCGGGCTGACGCCGACCGCGTACCCGCTGCTGCCCCGGCACCTGACGCTCGCCGCGTCGCTGACGATCGGCATCCCGGGGTTCTTCCTCGCCCTGGGGCCGTCGAGCGGCCGCTACTCGGCGGAGGGGTTCCTGCGCGAGCTCGGCCGCTTCGCGATCCCGGCCGGGACGGCGGCGGGACTGGGTGTCGCGTCGAGCTACCTGTTCGCGCTCAACGTGCTCGGGCTCGACCTGCTCGACGCGCGGACGGTGGCGACCACGGCACTCGTGCTCGTCGGGCTCTACCTGATCCTCGCGCTCGAGGCGGCGGGGCCGATACGCGGCACGGCGATCGTGGTGCTGACGGCGGCTCTGCTCGCCGCCTATCTCGCGATCCTGATCTTCCCCGCGACGCGGAGCTTCTTCGCGCTCAGCGCCCCGCACATCTCGGTGCTGCTCCCGGCGATCCTCGGCGCCGCGATCGCCTGCGCCGGGCTCGCGGTCGTCGACGACCGTTTCGTGCCGTTCGTGCCGACGAGTTGAAGCGGGGGCCCGGTCACCGGGCCCCCGCTCGGCCGGTGTCGAGCCGGCTCAGCCGGTCGGCGGGGGCATCGCCGCGATGACGCGCAGCATCCCGCCGATGTTGGGCGTCCCCCAGCCGGTCGCGAGGTCCCAGCCGGGCGCCGCGTCGTAGCCGGGGACGTCCGTCTCGAGGTCGGCGTTGTTGCCGACGGTCACGTCGTGGAACCCGAAGTGCAGCGCGCCGAGCGCGTACAGGTACGGGTTGAGGAAGCCCATCGGCCGGTGCGCGAGCTGGTCGAGATCGGCGACGAGCCCGGCCCATTGAGGCGAGCCTTCGCTCGTGCCGCCGATCCCGTACCACCCCGCCCCGTCGGGGATGAACGAGAGGTAGATCAGGATCCCCTGGCACGGATCGGCCAGCCAGGAGACGTCCGGGATGCCGCGGTGGTTCGAGAGCAGCTGCTGCTCGGACCGGGGCACCGTGTGCTGCCAGATCGGCTCGCTGAAGACCTGGCTGACGCCGCCGCCGCCGGCGCCGCAGTACCCGAACGGCCCGGTCGGGCTGCCCCAGACGGTCTCCGACTGGTAGTTGCCCTGCGTGTCGGCGTAGAGGCTGGTGCCGCCGACCGCGGTGACGAGCGGCGACGACGCCGGGAAGCCGACGACCGGGTAGGGGTAGAGATCGAGGTTCAGGTCGTAGTTGGTGCTTCCGGTGTCGCCGGTCGACGCCAGCACGGTGACGCTCTGCGCCGCCGCCCGTGCGTACAGGCTCTCGAAGGTGCCGATCACCTGCTCGCCCTCGGGCGTGAAGAGGGTGTTCTCGGTGGCGCCCCAGCTCTGGGAGATGATCTGGCCCAGGTGATGGTCGAGCGCGAACTTGATCAGCGCCGCGAACTCGGGCATCCCCTGGACGCCCTCGGTCTCGTCGACGGGGCTGGTCAGCACGGTGATCGACGCCCCCGGCGCCATCGCATGTGCCCATTCGACGTCGAGGGTGGTCTCGGCCGCCCAGCCGATCATGTCGCCGTTCGTCGGATCGAACGGCACGGAGCCGAGCGGGCTCAGGACGGTGAGCGAGGGCGGCGCCGGAAGCCCGTAGCCGGCATCGAACGCCGCGAGGTCGCTGGCGAGCGTCGGGCTGCCGTAGGAGTCGATGACCACGATCGACTGCCCCGCTCCGGTGATTCCCGCGTTCGTCAGCCTGTCGACCCCGTAGGCGTGCCGGATCTCCTGCGGGCTGAAGCAGGGGGAGCCGAAGTTGGCGCGGCAGAAGGCGTCGCTCGGCGGCAGGTCGCCGGCCTTCAGGAACTTGGCGTGGAGCCGGCCGTTCGAGTAGGCAAGCGCGCCGATGTGCCCCGTCTGGCGGACGCCGCGCGACGACGCGGCGCCGGCGACGAGAACGAGCGCGACCGCCAGACAGATCCCCACCAGGGACCTGCGTGCGAGAGTCATTGTCGAGCCCTCCTTCTCGAGCGCGCGCCCGGTGCGCGCGACGGCCGAACCTACCACCGCGAAACCGCTCGTGACAGTGGTATCTAGTCGGTGTGGCCGAGCCCGCCGACGTCCACGCTTCACGCGCACGACTCGCAGCCGCGGCGATCGGCGGGCGGCGCAGCCTCGAGCGAGCGCTCCACGACGGCGTCCAGCAGGACCTGATCGCGATCTCGGTCCGCCTCCAGCTCGTGCGGGAGCTCCTCCGCACCGACGTCGCGGCGGCATCGGAGCTGCTCGAGGAGCTGCGACTGGAGGCCCACGAGGCACTCGACCGCGTGCGTGCGCTGGGCGGCGGCGTCTACCCGTCGATCCTCGACTCGCGCGGCCTCGCGGATGCCGTTCGCGAAGCCGCAAGGGCGACGCGCTCCCCGGCACGGGTGCACGCATCCGGGCTCGCGCGCTATCCGGCCGACGTCGAGGCGACCGCGTTCTTCTGCTGCCGTGCCGCACTCGAGGGTGCCGCCCCGGACGCGCCCACGATCCGGATCCAGGACACAGGCGAGGAGCTTCGCGTCGAGATCGACAGCGCCGCATGGGACGTCGTCGCGGCACGAGACCTGGTGGAGTCCATGGGCGGCACGCTCGTCGCCGACGGCGACCGCGTCACGGCGGCGCTTCCGCTCTCGTCCCCTACTCGACTTCCGCGAGGTAGAGGATCACGGCCTTGACGCGCCTGTGCACGGACGGCTCCCAGCCGATTCCGAGCTTGACGAAGATCGAGTGGATGACCTTCTCGACCGAGCGTTCGGTGAGGAAGAGCGTCCGGGCGATCGCCGCGTTGTTCTTCCCCTCCGCCATCTCGCGCAGCACGTCGAGCTCGCGCGCCGTCAGCTCGGCCAGCGGCGATGCCTCGGCGCGCGACTTCCCGGCGACGAGGCCCTCGACCACCTTGGGATCGATCACCGAGCCCCCGGCCGCAACCTCCTTGATCGCCCCCACGAGCTCGCCGACGTCGTCCACGCGCTCCTTCAGGAGATATGCCCGCCCGGCCGTTCCCGCCTCCAGCAGCGCGAGCGCGTAGCGCGGCTCGGAGTACTGGCTGAGGACGACGACGCCGACGGCGGGATGGGTCGCGCGCAGCTGCTCGGCGGCGCGAATGCCCTCGTCCGCACCGTCCGGCGGCATCCGGATGTCGGTCAGGACGACGTCGGGCGACTCGGCGTCGACGGCCGCGAGCAGGGACGCGAGGTCGTCGCAGACCGCCGCGACCTCGATCTCCGGATCGGTCTCGAGCAGACGCCGGACGCCCTCGCGAACGAGGTAGTGGTCGTCGGCGAGCACGACTCGGATCGTCATGAGCGGCCATAGGATGACGCAGTGGACGAGCTCGTGCTGATCGTCGACGACGACGAGCGGAACGCGAAGCTCGCCCGCGACGTGCTCGAGCGGGCCGGGATGAGGACGCTGTCCGCCGCGACCGGCTCCGAGGGACTCGAGCTCGCCCGCCGCCACCGGCCCGACGTCGTGCTCATGGACCTGCGGCTGCCCGACATCGACGGCGCCGACGCGGCGCGGCTGCTTCGGGCGGACACCCGGACGGCGCTGATTCCCGTCGTCGCGCTGAGCGCCCTCCGGCACGAGGAGGCGACCGCGTGGCTCGACGAGGCCGGGTTCGCGGGCTACGTCGAGAAGCCGATCGACGTCGGAGCGCTTCCGGGTCAGGTTCGCCGGCACTGCTCCCCGGGGTAGCTTCCGGCGCACCGGGGGGGTGGCCCCCTAGACCCGGCCCCTCCGGAGTGTCACGATCGTCACGAGTTGCTGGCAGGCACCGAGTTCAAGGAGTACACGCGATGAGGAAGCAAGCACTGCTCGGAGCACGGGCGCTGCTCGTCGTGGGCATCGTCGCGGCGCTGGCCGTCCCGTACGCCGCGTCGGGCGGCACGGCTTCGACTTCGAAGACGGCGAGGGTCGCCGCGCAGACGCAGCGGGAGGCCGACCTCTACCAGATCGACCAGATCGAGGTGAAGTTCCACCGCGCCACCTCGCACCACGACATCAACCTGATGATGTCGCTCTGGGCGCCGGGCGCGGTGTTCAACATCGACCAGCAGACGCTGGTCGGCAAGCCGCAGATCCGGCACTGGTTCCTGACCGAGAACAAGGCGTTCAAGGCCAACCCGCACTGGGAGTCCGACACGCCCTCGTACAAGATCAAGGTCGATCTGAACGGCGACAAGGCGACGATGTACTTCGAGTGCCACTACATCGACACGAAGACGTCGAAGGTGGTCGCGACGGCCGGCGTGACGCACACGCTGCAGAAGGTCAACGGGCAGTGGCTGATCACCAACTCGGCCGGAGCGACCGCGACGCTGAGCCCCTAGAAACAGCATGGCTCAGCCGGAAGTGCTCGAGGCGCCGCCCGCCGCCACCCACGGGCGGGCGGCGCTCGGACGAGTGAGGGAGCGTCTCGGCGGGCTGGTCGCCCGGGCGCCCGCGAGTGTGCGGACGAAGCTGCTCGTCGCCTTCCTCGCCATCGCCGCGCTCCTCGTCGTCGTGAGCGCCCTCGGGCTTCGTGAGCTCGCCCAGGTGAACGCGCGCGTCGAACGACTCGACACGCTGCAGCTCAGGTCGGCCACCTACCAGGCGATCCAGGCGCACGCCGAGGACCTGCAACAGGTGCTCGGGGTGCGCACCGCGGGCACGTCCACGCTCACGCCCTACACCGGCGGCAAGACACTGATGAGCGGTGGAGACTTCTGGACGCTCGCCGACCTTCAGATCGCCGACGTGCTGTCCCAGATCGAGCTCGCGGACGACCAGGCGCTCTTCGAGTTCGTCCCGCCGGCCGGCGACGAGCCCGCGCTGCACCGGATCTTCCCCACCGACTATCAGAAGATCAACGCGGCGGTCAAGCGCATCCAGCAAATCGACCAGAACGGCGTGCGGCGAACCGCCGAGACCCATTCGCTCCTGAACACCGCGCGCGTCGCCGGTGACGACCTCCAGGCGAGTGCGTTCGACCTCGCATCCAGGGCGGCAAGCGAGACGAAGGCGCTCGTGGCGGCGAACCGCAGCGCGAACGCCTCGTCGCGCAACCTCTTCATCGGCGTCAGCGCCGTCAGCGTCCTGCTCGCGCTCGCCCTCGGCCTGCTGCTCTCGTGGTCGCTCGTCGGGCCGATCCAGCGGACCGAGACGCGCCTCGCCGAGATCGCGGCCGGCGACTTCGCCGGACGGCTCGACGTGCCGAACCGGGACGAGCTCGGCTCGCTCGCCGCGAACGTCAACCGCATGAACGACGAGCTCGAGCGCCTGTACGGCGAGCTCGAGACGGCCAGCCGCCACAAGAGCGAGTTCCTGGCGAGCATGTCGCACGAGCTCCGGACGCCGCTGAACGCGATCATCGGCTTCTCGCAGGTGCTGCAGCAGCGGATGTTCGGCGAGGTGAACGAGAAGCAGGAGGAGTACCTCGAGGACATCCTCTCCTCCGGGAACCACCTGCTCTCGCTGATCAACGACGTGCTCGACCTGTCGAAGGTCGAGGCGGGACAGGTCGAGCTCGAGTCGGCCGACTTCTCACTGCGCGAGGCGCTCGAGCGCGGCATCGTGATGGTGCGCGAGCGGGCGGTCAGGAACGGCGTGGGCGTCTCGCTCGAGCTCGCGCCGGAGGTGGACGTCGTCCGCGGCGACGAGCGCCGCATCCGCCAGGTCGTCTTCAACCTGCTCTCGAACGCGGTCAAGTTCACGCCCGCGGGCGGCAGCGTGACCGTCGCCGCCGTGCGTGCGGCCGGCCACGTCGAGGTGTCGGTGGCCGACACCGGGCCGGGGATCGCGCCGGAGGACCGCGAACGGATCTTCGAGGAGTTCCAGCAGACCGAGGTCGGCGTCAGACAGCGCGAGGGGACCGGGCTCGGGCTCGCGCTGTCGAGACGGCTGGTCGAGCTGCACGGCGGGCGGATCTGGGTCGAGAGCGAGCCCGGGCACGGCAGCCGCTTCGTCTTCACACTGCCCGCCGCATAGCCGATGGCGGGCGAGCGCATCCTCGTGGTCGAGGACAACGACAAGAACATGAAGCTGTTCCGCGACGTCCTGCAGGCGACGGGATACGAGACGCTCGAGGCGACCACCGGCGAGGAGGCGGTCGACCTGGCGCTCGCGCAGCAGCCGGCGCTCGTTCTGATGGACGTGCAGCTGCCGGGGATCGACGGCATCCAGGCGCTCGCGCAGCTCCGCGGCGACCCGCGGACTGCCTCGATTCCCGTGCTCGCGCTGACGGCGCAGGCGATGCAGGGTGACCGCGAGCGCTTCCTCGACGCCGGCTTCGACGGCTACCTCTCGAAGCCGGTCAACGTCGTCGAGCTCGTCAACGCCGTGCGCGAGGGATGCGAGCGTGACTGAGCCGGGCGAGCGGCAGCCGCGGATCCTCGTCGTCGACGACGTCCCCGAGAACGTGCGCCTCCTCGAGGCGGTGCTCGTGCCGCGCGGGTACGAGGTGCTGACGGCGCACGACGGGGTCGAGGCGCTCGAGCTCGTCGCATCCCGCGAGCCCGATCTGATCCTGCTCGACGTGATGATGCCGGGGCTCGACGGCTATGCCGTGTGCACCCGTCTGCGCGAGAACGACGAGACGGCCGTGCTGCCGGTGATCATGGTCACGTCCAGCATCGGCCAGGAGAAGACGCGTGCGATCGAGGCCGGCGCCGACGACTTCATCCCGAAGCCGTTCAACCACGACGAGCTGCTGACGCGCGTGCGCTCCCTGCTCCGGATCAAGCGCTACCACGACACGATCAAGGCACAGGCGGCCGAGCTCGCCGAGCTGAACCGCACGCTCGAAGAGCGCGTCCGCTCCCAGGTGGACGAGCTCGAGCGCCTGCGGCGACTGCGGCGCTTCCTCTCGCCCCAGCTCGCCGACGCGATCGTCACGGCCGGCGAGGAGACGGTGCTCGCGAGCCACCGCCGGCAGGTGGCGATGTTCTTCGCCGACCTGCGCGGCTGGACGAGCTTCGTCGACGCGGTCGAGCCGGAGGAGCTGATGCGCGTGCTCGGCGAGTTCCACGACGCGATCGGCCGGCTCGTCAAGCGCTTCGACGCGACGGTCGGGTTCCTCGAGGGCGACGGCGTGCAGCTCTTCTTCAACGACCCGATCGTCATCCCGGACGCGCCGCTGCGCGCGGTGCGGCTCGGCTGCGCGCTGCGTGAGGAGATGGCCCAGCTGACGCCGACGTGGAAGAAGCGCGGCTACGACCTCGACTTCGGTGCCGGCATCGCCCTCGGCTATGCGACCTGCGGAGAAGTCGGCTTCGAGGGCAGATCCGACTACGCGGCGATCGGCGCCGTGACGAACCTCGCGTCGAGGCTGGCCGACGAGGCGACGGGTGGGCAGATCCTGATCGCCCAGCGCCTCTATGCCGAGGTCGAGGAAGCGGTCGACGCCGAGCCCGTCGGCGAGTTCGTGTTGAAGGGGTTCCAGCGGCCGGTTCCCGCGTTCAACGTCCTCGGCGTGCGCGAGCCCGCCGACGAGCTCTCGCCGGCCTGACTCAGTCGGCGACCGCCGGCTGCGACCCCGCCGCCACCGCCTCGTGTCGCGACAGGCGGTGGAACAGCCAGCCGTAGAGGATCAGGACGAGGAACGCGTTCACCGGGTGCAGGCCTCCGACCCAGCCGCCGATCCCGGCCAGCACGATCTGCAGGAAGGTCAGCACAGGCACGACGATCGAGACGATGCGGGCCGGCTTGTCCGGCAGCCAGGCGATCAGGGCCAGGATCAGGAAGAGGATCGAGAACAGCACGAGGATCGATCCGACCGCACGGTGGGCGTCGAGCGTGTTCGAGTTGCCGACACAGTCGGTCGTCGACACGACAACCCCCTTCTTGCTGCAATCGCCGGAGTTGGCGACGTTGTTCAATCGGAAGATGCCTTCGCCCGCCAGAAAGATCGCCACGATGATCCCGAGGACGTACAGCGCCGAAAACCATCTCAGGACCACCACCAGACCGCGCCGCAGACCAGCCACATCCAGCCTCCTTGTCAGCTCGTGAACGGCCCGAACCTACTCCCGGCCGACGGGGCTCGCAACACCGCCGGTCGACGGCACGGCGTAGGCGAGCGCGGCCGGGAGCTGCAGCCGCCAGAACTTCCCGTCGTGTCCGCCCGGTGCCGTCCAGAGGCGGTGCGGCAGCCCGAGCGCGCGCAATTCGTCGGCGAACGCGATCGTCCTCGCCGCCGTCCAGCGATCGTGCGTCGACCCGACCGAGAGGAAGAAGCGGACGCCACGCCGCCGCAGCGTGGCCGTCTTCCGGGCCACGATCAGCGACGGGTCGTGCGCCGCGAGGACGGAGGCCGCCGCGTGACGGAACGGCCCGTCGTGCGGCGGGTCGAAGTAGCCGCTCCACGACTCAAGCGTCGAGAAGAGCGACGCGTTGCGCAGGCCGATGTCGATCGCCCCGAATCCTCCCGCCGAGTAGCCGGCGAGCGTGCGCCCGGCGGCGCTCGCGACGAGGGGCAGGTGGCTCTGGCTCCACGGCAGGACGTCGTCGATCACGAAGCGCTCCCACGGCCCGCCCCACTCGCCGCCGTACCCGGGCGGCGGGCCGGCGGGCATCACGGCGACGAACGGGCGGAGCGTCCCGGCGGCCACCATGCGGTCGGCGATCGTCGCGAAGCGCATGCCGTCGACGATCGAGTAGGGCGAGCCGGGCAACCCGTGGAGGATGTAGACGACCGGATACCGCTCGCCCGTCGAGAAGCCCGGCGGAAGGTAGACGATGCTCGGAGTGACGTGCGCGTGATGGACGACCGTGTCCGGGATCGGCCCCTGCCAGACCGTGCCGCCGCCCGGGCCGCTCTCGAGCAGGCGGAAGCCGGGGATCGGGCCGCCGGAGGCGCGCCCCGGCCCGAGCAGCGCGCCGGCCGAGAACGCGAGCGCAACCGCTGCCAGCGCGACCCGTCCGCGGCGCATGCCCACGTTGTATGTGCCTCCTCCGAAGCGCTCGTTAAGCGCCCGAGAGGATCGTGTTGCACGGTGAGGGATCCACTGGAGCGTCGTGGCTGAGCTGACCGGCGAGACGGCGGAGGCGCTCGGGCGGATCGGCCGCGAGCTCGCGCACGCGCGGTTCGCGATCGTCCTGACCGGAGCGGGCATCTCGACCGAGTCCGGCCTTCCCGACTACCGCGGCGCGACCGGCCTGTGGAAGAACAGACGCTTCGAGGAGCTCGCGCACATCGAGCTGTTCCGGAAGGAGCCGGCCGAGTTCTGGGACTTCTATGCAGTGCGCCTGCAGGCGCTCCGTCGAGCGCAGCCGAACGCGGCACACCTCGTGCTCGAAGAGCTCTGCGCGGAGGGCCTCGTCGAGGCCGTGATCACCCAGAACGTCGACGGGCTGCACAGCCGGCAAGAGCTGGGGCCGAAGCTGGTCGAGCTGCACGGATCCCTGCGGGTCGGGACGTGCCTGGATTGCGGACGAAGCTGGACGATGGACGAGCTCGAGGAGCGGCTCGCGGCGTCCGACGACCGCGTGCCGCGCTGCGACTGCGGCGCCCCGGTCAAGCCGGGCGTCGTGCTCTTCGGCGAGCTGCTCCCCGGCGAGGAGCTCGAGACCGCGAGAGAGCTGGCCGAGCGGGCCGACTACGTCCTCTGTCTCGGGTCGTCACTCGAGGTGATGCCCGCCGGCGCGCTCCCCGGGCTCGTCCTGGAGCACGGCGGCAGGGTGGCGATCGTCAACCTCGGCCCGACCGGGTACGACGACGTCGCGGGGGTGACGAAGGTCGAGGCCCCGCTCGCCCGGGCGATGCCGCTCGTGCGCGACGCGGCGTTCGAGGCGGCGGCCGGTACCCGCGCCGGCTGAGGCCGTTTCACCCGCGGTCGGCCCGGCAAGGTGCCTGGGGTGCGCGCAGGACTGCCCGTTCTCGCCTTCGCCCTCGTGCTCCTGACCGGGTGCGGCGGGTCGGGGCGCCACCTCGAGGTCGGCGTGGTCGAGGACGCGGCGAAGCAGGGCCATCCGCTCGCCGAGCTGCAGCGAACGGCCGCCTCCGGCTTCCGCGCGGTCGTGCTCAGCTCGCTGTGGTCACGCGGCGAGTCGGCACCCGCGGCGAGCGAGCGGGACGCGCTCGTCGCCGCCGCGACCGCGGCGAGACGCACGGGGATCGAGCCGATCCTCGCTGTTTACCAGCTCAGCTCGCAGACGCCCGTGACGGGCTCCGACCGGGCCGCCTTCGCCTCCTACACCGCCGCTCTCGTCCACGCGCTGCCCGACGCCGATCGCGTGATCGTCGGCAACGAGCCGAATCTCAACCTGTTCTGGCTCCCGCAGTACGGCGCCGAGGGCGACGACGCGGCGGCGGCGTCCTTCGAGCGCCTCCTCGCCGTCACGTACGACGCCGTCAAGGCCGTGCGGCCGGAGGTCGAGGTGATCGGAGGCGGGCTCGCGCCACGCGGCTCCGACGACCCGTCGAGCCCCCGCCCCACGCACTCGCCGACGAGATTCATCCTCGATCTCGGCGCCGCCTATCGGACCTCCGGGCGCGACCGCCCGATCATGGACGCCCTCTCGATCCACCCCTACGGGGAGAGCGCCCGCATCCCGCCGACGCTCGCCCATCCGCGCACGACGTCGATCGGGATCGCCGACTACGACAAGCTCGTCGAGCTGCTCGGCCGCGCATTCGGCGGCACGGCGCAACGCGGACGCGACCTGCCGATCGTGTACGGCGAGTACGGCGTCGAGACGACCATTCCACCGGTGCAGGCGCACCTCTACACCGGTCACGAGGTCGCGCCGACGGTCGACGAGCGGAGCCAGGCCCGCGACTACGTGACCGCGATCGATCTCGCAGCGTGTCAGCGCACCGTCGAGCTCCTGGCGCTCTTCCACCTCGAGGACGAGCCTCGGCTTCAGGGCCTGCAGAGCGGCGTGCGCTACGCGGACGGCTCGCCCAAGTCGAGCGAGCGCGCCGTCGCCGCGGCCGCCGAGCATCCGCACTGCACACGGTGACGTGCAACGTCCTCACCAGACGCTGATCGCGACGTCGCGCGCGCCCGAGCCCACTGTGACGCTCATCCGGCGCCGGAGCCGGCTCGTCAGCTCGGTGACGGCGCCGTCGAGCAGCGACGAGGTCACGACCAGGCCGCCGGCGGTGGCGAGGTCGAACGACCCGTAGGGGACCCGGACGCGGCGCAGCACCGCATGCGTCGCGACGTCGACGGACTCGAGCGTCGAGCCGTAGCCGCTCGTGATGAACGCCCGCGGGTGGACGTACGGGCCGAAGGCGATGTGCTGCGGCCCCGGCCCGGCAGGAACGGTGGCGACGACGCGCCCGCTGCCCGCAGCGAGCACCGACACGACGTGCGCGGTCGCCGACCCGACCCAGACCGTGTGCCCGTCGGGGGCGAAGGCGAGGTCGTGGGCGGGCACGCGCGGGTGGATGTGCCCGACCACGCGCGGTCGGTTCGCGGTCGAGGTGTCGAGCACCACGATCGTGTGCGCCGCCTCGCCGAGCGCGACCCAGGCACGCCGGAAGTCCGGGCTGATCGCGAGATGGTGGGCACCGGCTCCGACGTGGACGCGGTCGACGACGCGGCGGGTCAGCAACTCGATCACCGACAGCTCGCCGGTGGCGGCATCGGTGACGTAGACCCATTCGCCGTCCGGCGTGATCGCCGCGATCTGCGGAGAGCGGAAGCCTCGCAGCACCGCCAGGACGCGCAGGCTCCTCCAGTCGAGCAGCGTCACGGTTCCCTTCGGGCTGACGACGACGGCCTCCCCGCCCGGCATCGCGGCCACCGTCTCCGGGTCGGCGAGCTGAACCCGACGCAGCACCGCTCCGCCCGGAAGCGACAGCGCCAGCAACTCGTTCTCGCGCTCGACCGTCACGAGCGCGACCGGTGTCCCGCCGGCCGACCGCGTCGCACCCGCGTGCGACGGCGGGCTTCCGGCGGTGGCCAAGACGGCCAGGCAGAGGAGACCGAGACCTCCGAGTCGCCCCATCCACACCTCTACGAGGGGCAGGCCGGAGCGAGTCCCTCCGCGTCGAGGCTCGGAAAGCCGACCGTCGACAGCACCCTGCCGTCGGCGAGAATCGAGAGCGCTTCGTACCGCTCGAGCCGCGCCGTCCAGTGGACGGCGCGCTTCGCCCCCATGGCGAACACGGCGGTCGCATACGCATCCGCGGTCGCGAGGTCGGGCCCGGTGATCGTGACCGAGAGCAGCCCGTCCGGAGGACGGCGGCTGTGGGGGTCGACGACGTGCTGTCCGCGCGCGTACTCCCCCGAGGTGGCGACCGCGAGATCGTCGGCCTCGATCACCTTGGCGACGCTTCCCGGTTGCCGCGGGTGCTCGATCCCGACCCGCCAGACCGGCTCCGGCAGGGCGCCTCCGCGGAGCCGGATGTCGCCGCCCGCATTCACCGCGTAGTTCCGCAGGCCTTCGGCGTCGAGGATCCCGGCGGCCCGGTCGACGGCCCAGCCCTTGACCAGTCCCGACGGATCGAGGAGATCCGCGGACACCGCCCGGGCGTCGAAGTACCCGCCGGTCTCGTCGCGCAGCTCCTCGCACCGGTCGAGGACGAGGCGAACGTCCGGATCCGCCCCGGCCGGGGAGAGCTCTCCCCGGTTGATGCGGCTGATCTCGCTGTCCGACCGGTAGGTGCTGAACACGGCGTCGACGTGGCGGAACCAGCCGAAGACGTCGTCGAGCACGCGATCGCGGTCGGGCGGATCGTCCCGGACGTCGACGACGATCGGCATGCCCATGACGTGCTCGACGCGCCGCGTGCCGGGCGGCTCGCCTGCCATTCAGCTCTTCCGCGCGCGCAGCAGCGCCGACTGCAGCGACTGCTCGAACGCCTGGCTGGTGTAGGTGGCGCCCGAGATCAGCTGCACGTTGGCGCTCTGAGCCTGCAGGAACTCCTCGCGCAGCAGCGGGAGGGCGTGCGACATGATGAACTGGGACCGCGACGTGTGGTACGAGTAGCCGCCGCCGAGGTCGGTGTACCGCCGCGTCTTCCTGGTCTTGCCGCCGCTCGTCACGGCCGTGGTGCGCACGGTGACAGTGACCTGGACGGTTCCCCAGCGGTCGGCCTGAGCGGTCGCGCCTGCGAACTTCTTCGTCGTCACCTTCTTGTGCGGCGCGGTGGCGGCGCCTGCCGTCGACGACGCCGCTCGGGTCGCGGCGACGGCGTTCGCGACCGGCAGCGCGAGCACCCCGGCGGTCATGACTGACATCACTGTGCGTTGCATCGCTTCCTCCTGGTCAGAGCGCGAATCGCTCGATGTGCACTTGGCGGCGGGGAACTCCGGCGGCACGGACGTGCCGGACCGTGACGTCCGTCATCGCCGGCGGCCCGCAGATGTACACCTCGCGCTCGGCGAGGTCGGGGACGAGCTCCCGCAGGTGGGCCGGCGAGAGCAGATGCCGGCCGTCCGGGGCCGCGTGGTCGCCGACGACGTAGTGGAGCGCGATGCCGCCCGACCGCGCCAGCGCATCGAGCTCCGTGCGAAGCACCACGTCGTCGGACGAGAGCGCCCGGTAGATGACGACGACGTCGCCGCCGTCCGACTCCATGAGCGCCCGGACGGGGGTGATGCCGATTCCGCCCGCGATCAGCAGGGCCCTCTCGCGCCGGCGCGTGCTGTCGGTGAAGACGCCGAACGGCCCCTCGGCGAGCACGCGCGTCCCGACGGGAACGGCCGCGAGCCGCGCGCTGTGGTCGCCGAGCGCCTTGACGGTGACGCGCAGCGACCGGCCGTCGGGCGCCGCGGAGAGGGAGAACGGCCGTGCGGTCATCCACTGCCCGCGGGCGAGGAACCGCCAGAGGAAGAACTGGCCCGGCACCGCGCGAAGCCGCTCGAGCCCGCGCCCGGTGATGTGGAGCGAGACGACGCCCGGGATCTCCTCGACGACGTCGCCGACCCGCAGCCGGTAGCGGAACGCCTGGAACGTGGGCGCCAGCAGTCGAAACGCGACCAGCAGGAGGATCGTCGCCACGTAGAGCGCCCGCCAGTAGTCGGCGGCGAGCGTGTCGAGGACGAGCTCGTTGCCCGTCGGGATCTGGTGGAACCAGCCGAGCGCGATTCCCGCGTACGCGAGGAGATGGACGGCGTACCACCATTCGTAGGGCAGTCGCCGCCGTGCGATCACGACCGACGTCGCGGCGACGGCGATCAGGAACACCGTGCCGATCGTCGCCGTGATCATCCCGGGATAGATGCCGCCGCCGAGCATGGTCGAGAGCTCGCTGCCGATCGAGATGCGGTCGAGCAGCGAGTAGCCCCACACGCTGAAGAGCACGTGCAGGACGAGCAGATCGACCGTGGCGAAGCCGTTCCAGCGATGCCAGACCGTGAGCCGGTCGAAGCCGACGAGCCGCTCGAGCGCCGGGATCCGGGCGAGCAGCAGCACCTGGATCAGCGCCAGATACGCGGAGAGCAGCCCGGTGATCCTGGCGATGCTGGTGAAGAGGTCGCCGGTGGTCTTGTCGGTCAGGTTCCCGCCGTGGACCCAGAGCCACACGATCACCCCGGCGTTGGCGAGCACGATCGCCCACACGAGCACGAGGCCGACCGCGCGGCGCCGGCGCACCGAACGCGCCGACGTGACGACCGGGGGCACCAGTTCGGTCGGTGCGCCCGCGATCGCAGGCAGGCCGGGCGCGTCGGACACGACCCGCACATTGCAACAACCGAAGCTAAAGAGAAGCTGAGAAGGCGCTGCGAGCTGCCGCGTCCTGCCGGCTCCCGGAGCCGAGCACGACCTCGACGGCGACCGGGCCCGCGCCCGCCTGTGCAGGCAGCAGGTTGCCCTCGACCTCGCGCCCGTCGACGGTGAGCGAGGAGACGCCGCGCTCGGCGCCGTGTGGGTTCCGCACCTCGATCTCGTAGAGGGTGCCGCGGAAGCGCCGCGTGACGTGGAACGACTCCCACGAGCCCGGCACGCAGGGGTCGATCCTCAGCCCGTCGTAGTCCGGGACGATCCCGAGCAGCCCCTGCGCGCCGCTCACGAAGGCCCACGCCGCGGTGCCGGTCAGCCAGGAGTTCTTCGCCTCGCCCGGCGTGGCCGCGTCCGGGCCGGCGATCGTCTGGGCGTAGACGTACGGCTCGCTGCGGTAGGTCCCGACTCGGGTCTCGCGGGTCGAGGGCGCGATCGCGAGGTACGTGTCGAGCGCCCTGGCGCCGTCGCCGAGCAGGCACCAGCCGAGCGTGATCCACGGGTTCGTGTGGCAGAAGACGCTGCCGTTCTCCTTGTAGCCGGGCGGGTAGCTCGAGATCTCGCCGAGCTCGACGCGGTAGCGGCTGTAGGGCGGTTGGAGGAGGACGATCCCGTCCGGGGTCGCGAGGCGGCGCATCACGCTGTCGAGCGCGCGCCGGGCGCGCCCGTTGCCGGCGCCCGCGCCGCCGAGCACGCACCAGGCCTGGCTCTCGACGAAGATCTGGCCCTCGTCGCAGCCGTGTGAGCCGACCGGGCGCCCCTCGGCGTCGAACGCGCGCAGGTACCAGTCGCCGTCCCAGGCCTCTGCCTCGACCGCGTCCAGCATCTCCTGGCGAGCGCGGTCGAGCCGCTCCGCGTCGTCCGGCCGGCCGAGGTGTCGGTGGAGACCGGCGAGCTCGCGGGCTGCGTAGAGGAAGAGGCCGGCGATCATCACCGACTCCGCGACGGAGCCGGCCACGTCGCCGGCGGTCTGGAACGACTCGTTCGGCTCCGTGGAGAAGCAGTTCAGGTTGAGGCAGTCGTTCCAGTCGGCGTGGCCGATCAGCGGCAGCCCGTGGGGGCCCAGGCGCGCGAGCGTGTAGGCGATGCTCGTCTCCAGGTGGTGCAGGAGGTCGTCGTCGCCGCCGGGCGCGTCCGCGTAGCCGACCGGCTCCCGGAGGATCGAGACGTCTCCCGTCTCCTTGACGTACTCGCACGTCGAGAGGACGAGCCAGAGGGGGTCGTCGTTGAAGCCGCCGCCGATCTCGGCGTTCCCCTCCCGGGTCAGGGGCTGGTACTGGTGGAAGCACGTACCGTCCGCGAGCTGCGTCGAGGCGAGGTCGAGGATCCGCTGCCGCGCCTGGTCGGGGATCAGGTGCACGAAGCCGAGGAGGTCCTGGTTGGAGTCGCGGAATCCCATGCCGCGGCCGATCCCGGTCTCGAACAGGCTGGCGGAGCGCGAGAGATTGAAGGTGACGAGGCACTGGTACTGGTTCCAGGTGCCGAGCATCCGCTCGACGTGCGGATCGGGGCACGTGACCTGGAACCGCGAGAGCAGGCCGTCCCAGAAGCCGGCAAGGCGCGCGAACGCCTCGTCGACGGCTGCGGGATCGGAGTACCGGTCGAGCACCCGGAGCCCGGCCGGGGTGCCGCCCTCCTCGACGTAGGCGAGCACGAACGAGAACGTCTCCTCCGCGCCCGGTTCGAGATGCAGGTCGACCTGGTGTGCGCCGACCGGGTTCCAGCCGTGCGCGATGCTCGAGGTCGTGTGCCCGGCGAACGGCACGGCCGCCTCGTGCAGGCCGTTGTCGGCGCCGACGAACGCGTCGCGCGAGGTGTCGTACCCGGCGACCTCGCGCGTGCAGCCGAACAGCGTGACGTGCTCGCGACGCTCGCGGTGCTCCGTGGTGTGGAAGATCGCGGCGCCGTCCCGCTCGACGTCGACCTCGCCGATCGAGTACGTGCGCTGGTAGTTCGTCATGTCGTTCAGCGCCTCGTAGAGGCAGAACTCGGCGTAGGAGAACAGGCTCACGTCCTTCGTCTCGGCTCCCGCGTTGCGCACCGTCGTCCGCCAGATCTCGACGTCCTCGCCGGGCGGCACGAAGAAGCAGAGCTCGACCTCGACGCCGTCCTTCGCGCCGCTGATCCGCGTGTAGCCGAGGCCGTGTCTGCACTCGTACCGGTCGAGCGGCGTCTTCGTCGGCTTCCAGCCGGGGTTCCAGACCGTGCCGCCGTCCTTGACGTAGACATAGCGCCCGACCGAGTCGAGCGGCACGTCGTTGTAGCGGTAGCGCGTGAGCCGCCGCAGACGTGCGTCACGCCAGAAGCGTGTAGCCGCCGCCGGTGTTCGTGCACAGGCCGAAGAGGTCGTCCTGGCCGAGGTAGTTGAGCCAGGGCAGCGGCGTGTCCGGCCGCTCGATCACGTACTCCCGGGCGGCGTCGTCGAAGACACCGAGACGACCGGACATCGCCTCGAGTCTAGGAGCCGCCCCGTCGCCGCGAATGCGTGGCGACTACCGACTGCGGCAGGCGGTTTCCCGCATGAACGTGTGCCGGCCCTGATTCGAACATGCGGGGCGGCGCGAGCCGCCCCGCACGACGAAAGTCGTCAGTTGCCGCCGTTGTTCTGATACGCGTACACGACGGACCGGGCAAGGAGTTGCGCGCCGGACTGGCTTGGGTGCACGTCGCAGGTGGCCTGGTTGCCGGGTGTCGTGTTGAGCAAGCCCGCCGCGCACGTATGCCCGCCTGCCGAGACGGAGGCGGCCTGGAAGGCGGTGAACGCGTCGGCGACGATCGCCCCGTTGGCGTCGGCCGCGCTCTTGATCGCCGAATTGAGCAGCTGCGTCAACCCGGTGCCGCTGGTGTCCGCGTAGTCGAGCGAGTAGTAGTTGACGACGACGACCTTGCCGTTGAAATGCGCGGCGTCGATCGTCTCGAGAATCGTGTCGAGGTTCGACTCGATCGTCTTGAGCAGTGCGGAAAGCCCTGCGGCGATGCAGGCGGGGTTGTTGTTGCACTGTGCCTCGAGCACGAAGGCATCGTTTGCGCCCAGTTGGAGCGTGACGAGCTTCGTGTTCGGGTGCGAGTTGAGGAACGCTGTTGCGAACTGAAGCTGCGTCCCGCTGTAGGCGGTGTGCAACGGGAAGTTCGCCTTGTAGAGACGGCAGCCGTTGTCGGTGCCGGTCGCAGAGATGAAGCCGCCGGTTGCCTCACCCGGGCAGGCGGCGTTGGTCGGAGTCTTCCCGAGGGCCTCGCCGACGTAGGTGGGGAAGCCGACGAAGTTGTCAGGGTTGCGATATTGGTAGCCGGCCTGGGTGATGTAGCCGAACGAGACGCTGTCACCAAGTGCCAGATATGGACGACCTGGAGCACCTGACGCGCGACCTCCGATCAACAGTGCCGCACCCGCGACGAGTGCGACGAGAATTGCGCCGAGAACTGCTGTCTTCCACCGCCGAATGTTCATCTGCCCTCCCTCGGTCATGAACCGTCCCGCCGGGGGCTGTCGGCCCACCGTGACGCTCGATCCTCCGCCGATCGCCCGAACGAGTCAACCGCCGACGCAGCAGCCTCTCCGCCGAGCGCCGGAGCAACCGAGCCCGGCGCTAGCCGGCGGAGCGCCAGATGCCGGTCAGCGGTGGTGTCGCCGCGGAGGCGCCGAGGTGGGGGAGCCGGAGGGCGTCCTCGGCGGTGCGGAGCACGGTGTAGTGGTTCGCGGGCCGGCTCGAGGTGAGATGACGTTTGACCGCCGTGCCGGCGACGAACCCGGCGATGTGGCCACCGCCCCGCTCGTCCGTCGTGCCCTCGTCGAAGACGACGAACACCGCGGTGCTCGGAACTCGTAGCAACGGCGGCAGGAAATGCGCGAGAAAGGCGTCCGCCGTCGAGAGCGGGCAGCTGTGACCGTCGTTGCAGAGATCGGGGGCGACGAACGCGTACGCGGGCAGCCGCGCCGGGTTGAACGCGGTCAGGGGATGAACGTGGCTCGTCTGGCCCTGGAAGTACAGGAACGGCATGTGCTTCTTCGCGAACAGCGACGACGAGGGATAGCCCTCGGCGTAGCCGCCCCAGCTGAGCCCTTTGCGCGAGAGGAGCGTCCCGATCGAGGTCGGCCACGGGCCGCAGGAGGTGCAGTCGCTCCTGATGCCGTGTGTCGATCCCGACACGAGCGCGAGGTAGTTCGGGAGGCTCGGATGACTGACCGCGTAGTAATCGGTGAGGTCGGCATAGCGGTTGGCGTACGAGGTGAAGTGGGTCGCGTCGTTGCTGCCGATCACGGCGCTCCGCTCTTCGTTCTCGAACACGACGACGACGACGTGCGCCAGCCTCGGCACCGGGAAGGTATGCCGCGTACCGCCGGAGGCGTTCGTGCTCGCAAGGAGCGTGAGCGCAAGGACGAACGCGGCGCCGGTCAGAGCGAGGAGCTTCGAGGATGGCGCCCGCAGGTCGACCGCCCAGGTCCACGGCTCGAGCGTAGCCCTGGCCCCGTCGCGACCGACGAGCTTCGCGGTGACCTAGGGTGGCGGCATGCCGCCGGATCGGCAGCCCAGCGTCCCGCCGCGCTTGCGTGCGCGCGCGGCGTCCGCGGGCGCGGGGGCAACCGCAGCGACTCGAAAGGCGTTCGTCGCACTCGTCAGAGCTGTCGGCGACCTCGTCGACGCGGCCGTCGACCGTGTGCTGCTCACCGACGAGCGTGTGACCTCGGCCGAAGAAGCGCAGCGACTTCTGGTGGGCGAAGAGGACACCGAGGCGCTCGCGGACAAGATCCAGCGCGTCGTCGTGCTCGCCGTCCCGGTCGTCCGAATGCTCGCCCGAGGCGCCCGCGTCACCCGGCTGCCGTGGGTCATGCTCGCCTCCAGCTCGGCGTCGATCGCGATCGCGGTGCGCGCAGGCGTCCGCGAGCTCCAGGTGCTCGCCTCGCTCGTTGCCCATCGCCTCGAACAGGCGACCGGCGCGCCGAGCGACCCCGCACTCGTCAAGAAGGTGGCGATCGACCTCTACCTCAAGCCGAAGCGCCCACCCGACCTGTCGGACGACAGGCTCCGCCTCGTCCGGTTGACGCGAACATGGCTGCTGCGCGGCGCACTCGGACGGAACACCGCGAAACGAGCGGCGAAAGCGCTCGCCGCGGCCGAGAAGCTCGACGGCGCCGACCTCGCGGCGCGCTGGCAGTCGGCCGCACGACGGCGGGCCCTCGTCGGTGCGGAGCATTGGCGGCCTTTCCGATGGTTGCTCGCAAAGCGCGACGCTGGCAGGCGAAGCTGGGCAGGCCGGGCAACCTCATGGTGATTGATCCCGGCTCGATCGCGGAAACCACGGCCTTCCGATCAAGTCCGGTCTTCCTGCCAGCGCGAGCGACGATGACTGGATGCCGTGCTTCGACCAGCTTCCAGACGATTTGGGTACCGTCACGATCTGGCCCGACCCGTCCGACGATGTCGCCCGCGACTCCCTGGTCGTCGTGCATGTCGATCAGCCAGGCGTGCTTATCGCCGCCACCGACAGGACGACACGGAACCCGTACTCAGCGCGCACATTCGCAGATGCAGCCCGCGGCTGACACTGGGTACACGAGTTCGGAGGCGCGCACAAGCGAGTGATCTGGCGATCCGCCGCAATCGCCGCGCACGACCAGCGAGAACGCGCCGCGCCGTGCGCCCAACCGGATGCGTCCCATCACACCCGTGAACGCACTCGAAGGGGACACCTCGAATCGCAGGGAGAAGGAACCTCGCACGTTGTTGCAACTCGGCACCAAGGTGCAGGTCGTCCGTCTCGCCACGCAACTCCTTCCCGCCGCCGGTTGCACCGGTCCCTAGCTCTGCCCAATATCACGTTCGCGGCCTGCAGGCGCCTTTCTCGCCCTGCTGCGACTCGTGGCTGAACTTGTTGGTGGGCCTAAACCGAGTGTCAACCCTGCGGTAGCGCCAGGCTCAGATAGCGCCCGCTCTCTTCGAGCATCAGGCCGAGAGTCGTAAATCGATCGAGGGCGTCCTGCGCCTGGTCGGATGAGAAGCCGCGCCTCTGGAGCTGCGTGGCTACCTCGCGCGTGCTGTGGTACGTCGGCCCGCAGTACTCGTACACAAGAACATCGGCCCCCTCGAAGTTCCAGACGAGCGGATCCGCGCCCTGTTTCCGGCCATCGGTGATTGTGAGTTGTCCGTCCTTGTCTCGATAGGTGAGGTATGGGCCTCCGGGTCTTCCCCACACCTCGCGCCACCACAGCACGTGTTCGTAGAGCGGTTCGTGAATCTGTCGCGGTAGCGTGTCTGGGGCGTCGAACTCGAAGAAGTAGGCGATCTGGTGTAGGTCGAGCTCGTCTGGATAGATGTAGCGGTAGGCGGTGTGGGGCCGGACGTTCAGGATGCCGAAGGCTGCTGAGTCGGAGTAGTAGGGGCTGAAGCGGTGCAGCTCCACCGCGCCGCCGTACGCCGGCGGCAGATGGGGTATCAGCCGTAGGACTTGCAGCTGGTGCTCGTAGTAGTCGGCGCGGTCGCCCGGAAAGCCGACCAGCACGTTCCATTGCACCTGCATGCCGAAATGGTGAGCCCACTTGAGCAGGCGCACGTTCTGGATTGCGGTCACACCCTTGCGCATCAGCCGGAGCAGGGGCGTGCTGAGACTTTCGATTCCAGGCTGGATGGCGGTGACACCCCCGGCTGCGAGGAGCGAAAGCTGTTGAAGAGTCAAGTTGGCCTTGACCTCGTGGAAGATCGAGTACTCATGCGAGTCGCGCGCGAGGACCCCGAAAACCTCGCGCACGTAGCGCATGTCGAGAATGTTGTCCACGGCGACAAAGTCGTGCACGCCGTAGCGGCTCGCCTGCTTTGCAAGTCCCGCCAGCACCCTGCGCGGCGACTTGCTGCGGTACGCCATTCCCGTGCCGTTCAGGCCGCAGAAGGTGGAATGGTGCTTCGCACCCCACCAGCATCCGCGGGCGGACTCGTAGGGGAGCTGCAACGGTTGCCTCAGCACGGTCGCCGGGAGACTCAGGGCGGCTGCCATCTCGAAGTAGTCGACGTACTCGGGGTCGGGTAGCTCGTCGAGGTGCTGGACTACCGGTGCCCGTCCGCCGGACCCGGTGGTACCGCTCTCGTTCTTGCAGACGAGTCCGGGCAGTCGGGGCGAGGGGTCACCACATGCCATCAGTTCGAGCATGGCTGGAAATGTGAGATCACCCTCGCCTGTTACCGCGTAGTCGATCCAGGGGAGTCCCCGCGTGTATTCGGCACCCATCGGGTTCTCGAAGTTGGCGCCCCCAAAGACAGTGACCAGCCGCGGGTAGCGGAGCTTCAGCAGCCGGGCCAGGGCTAGTGCACCGGTGTTCTGCGCGAAGACCGAGCTGAACCCGACCAGGTCGTAGTCGTGCCACGCGACCGCCTCGACGCACTCCTCGACGAAGGCTGGAGCGTCCCGTTCACGGAGCCTCTCCAGGTATTCGAGCCCACGGCCGAACCGGGCAGCAAAGGACTCCAACTCCGGCGTGTAGGTCTCGAGGTAGAGGCGCGAGGCCGGCGCGGATTCCGCGAAGGCGGCACGGGAGAACAGCCACTCACCAAGAAGGCGGGGGGTCTGGCGGCAGAGGATCTCGTAAACCTCCCAGCCGATACGCGCGCCGAAACCAAGGTTGAAGTAGAAGGACTTCGCAAAGAAGCCATGTCGGGCAAGGACCGCCTGAAGCAAGCCGAGTTGAATCGACGGGGAACGGGACGAAGCAAACGGCATGTTGACCAGCGCGACGCGCGACGCCGCGTACGCCCGCTCAGCGGCTTCGAAGTCTGTTCAGATTCTCGCGGGGCAGCGTGTTCCACCGGCCCCAAATCCTCTCCTGCCTGACCCAGAGCGACACGGCGAACCCCTGCTCCCCGGGCGGCAGCGGCTGCGGATTGAGCTGTCCTTCGACACCGCGGGCATCCTCCAGGTCCGCGATGATCGCGTTACGAACGTCCGGATACTCATCGCCGGCCAGCACCTCCCGGGCGACGGCGACATCGTCGAGGCAGCGGACGACAATGGCTTCGATGTCATCGATGTCCTCCGTCATGGGAAACGACGTTAGCATCGAATTGTGCCTGGAGAGATAAGTGGTTCGGGACTAGTCTCCGCTTACTGTGCGAGATCCGGACGAGGTGAAAGCAACCTGGCACGTCGTGGACGAGGACGTGCCCGACCATCGTGTAACCCTGCTCAATCCCAGGTCGCGGCCTTGCAATACGCAGTGTCCGTGGCTTGTAGCCAACGAGGGCAGATCAACTCAGCTCGCCTACGACCACCAGGTTCCGGGCATCCCGATGCCCGAGGGCGAGTACGACTTTGCGCCCTGGCGGCGGGGGCGAGTGTGGGAAGACGATCTCACAGACGGCCTCCTTGACTATGGCAGCCTCTGCCATGTCCGGATGCGGGGAACCGCGCGACGCCTGGACGGTGGGTGGGACGTTGTGTCGCATCAGTGCACGGGGGCTTTGGTGATGCAGCAGCGCGAGGTTCTGCGTTACGTCGAGGGAAGGCGGAGTGCGCTGACGCTTTGGGGGGCGGCGCGCGTTGCCGGCGACATGCTAGGCCGCCGAGTCATTGAAGGCGAACTTCAGGACCTCGACGTTGGTGACCTGCTAGAGCACGCGCATCCCTCGCTGCTCGATCCCGCAATCGGGAGTGATGCCGTGGCCCCGCCATTGACTGAACGCGAGCTTTATGACTGGGGACGATCAGGACAGTGAGCACCGCGGTCGTTCAGGTTAGATCGGTCAGCGAACTGAGAAGGATCGAGGCGCAGGCGGTGGCGAGACTGAACGAGCGCCCGAGGTCAGCCCAGCTCTTCATCCTCGATCCGGTGGGCGCGCTCGCCACGGTCGGGATAGTTTTTTCCCCGGAGGCCGTCGTTGAGTGGTCAAGGCTCATCGGATCCCCGCTCCCCGCCATGCCGTCGGAGACGAGGGAACTCGTCGCCGACTCGAAGTGGCGCGGACAAATTCACGGTGCGAATCGAGGGCATCCTTCCCCCTGAAGCCGGAGTCGCTCCGCAGCGGGCCGCCAACCGTGACAGTGCTGGCCGGATTCGACCTCGTGATTGAACTCAACAAGAGCGTCATCGAGAACGCCATCTCCGCGACCTCATTCGGCGGAAGTGCCCTAAACCCGCCCACGGAGATCGTCCTAGGAGACAAGACGAACGGGATCGACGCAGTCCTCCTCGACCCGATTTCGTTCACCCTCGCGCCCGGAACGAACGGCGTTTCCGTCTCCGTTCTTTCGATGAGACGACTGTCTACTTCAACGGGAAGGTCATCGGGCCGCTCAAGGGCTCGCTCGAGATCGCCGGAACGATCGACCAGTTCGAGACGGACTCAACCAATCAGCTCTTCGATGTCGGACTCATCGTTCCGATCGGGGGGGTTTCGATCAATTGGGACTCGACCGCCGGCTCATACACCGCAACGTCGCTTGCGACTCTCTCCCTATCGGACAGAGCGACGATGGAGGAGACATTGAACTCGCAGTGCAGAACGGGATCACCGAAAGTCGCCCGAGCGCAGGAATCTCGTACAACGAAGATGCGAGCAGAGACGGGCTTTTAGGCAAGTCCGGATTCCGATTCCGCTCCCTTACGGTGCAGAACATCGACTCGAAGACGGTCGGACTGTTCTGCATGCTGCTACTCGCCAACGAGACCCCCACCTCGGTCATCCGCACCGAGCCTGGACTGCCAGGGGTCTCCGGCGCGGCTCTGAGCATGTCGGGGGAGACGTTTCAGCAGCTCATCTTCTGCCCTGGGGTAGCCGAGTCCCTCGTTCAGAAATTCGATCCCACCACTCAAACGCCCGACCAATTCGCGGCACTCGTTCACTCGAAGATGCCACCCGCATGTGGTTCGGTCGACGACGTTCCGATCTCCGGGGGCCTCAAACTCACAAACCTGCTCACAGCCCTCGAGAACGGCTACGTGCAGGTGAACGGAACAGCGATACAGGGGAAGACCGACGTCTACTGCTTCAGGCTTGTCGCGAACTTTTCGACCCAACTAACCTTCACCGTAAAGAACGGGGCAATACAAGCCCAGATGACCCCCAATCCCCCGAAAATCGACTCCTACGTCGACGTAAGTTGGTTCTGCGCCCTCCTCTACTTCGTCGCTGCACTCGTTGCCTCCCCCATCACGGCCATCCTCGCAGTCTGGATCCTCTTCACCGTCGAGTGGATCGCGTTTACCTTCGCACCAGTCTTCGCCCCAGCACTCAACGTTGGACTCGGCCAAAACGAGCAAGTTGGTCTCTCCGGATTCAACCTCCTCGCAATCGATGTCCTCCAAGACAGGCTCACCCTTATGGGAAAGGTGGAGACCTCGCCTCCGCAACCCACAACCCCGCCACGGTCGGTCGTCCTCGCGATTACCAGCACCGAGACAAATAACACCACCGCGATCGGAAGCGGCACGTACGACTACCCCGGTTCGAAGTTCTGCCCGCCGCATCCGTATCCGTACACTGAGTACACCGACGAGGAACAGGTAACGCTCAAAGCTACACCCTATTTCATGGGTGCGAACCCCACCTTCAAGTGGACGGTTGAGGGAGTACCGGCCACGGCGACAAAGGGAACCTTGTCCCTCAACGTGGGCGCCTCCATACCTCAGCCAGGCGATCTGACGCTCAATCTGGGAGTTCAACCGACAACCGTGAGCTACATGTTCTTAGACCCGATGACGCTTCAACTCACTGGCGAGGGTGCGTTCAACTACAGCGTCAATGTGGCCGTCGAATGCGACAGCAAGACAAACTTCGCAGCCACCGACAATCTCTTCGTCAGCTTCACCAACCACACCATCCAGATGGGCGACGGATTCGAGCAAGACATGGAGAAGTGCAGGATGGCCTCAAAACTCGCGATCAACCTGATGAGGACCACCCCACAGGCGGTGCCGAGGGGTGGCGACGGCCCAGATTACGAGCAGACCGTCCAGATTCTCAGAGAGGCCGTCACCCAGCGCAAAGCCGGTATCCAGGAAGAGATCGTGGAAGGGATTCGGGTCTACGGAAACAAGCTGATCGACGACATGCTCAAAGGTTCCGACGAACAAGCACTGACCTGAAACCCCTGCCACGTGCTCGCGTTCGTCTCCATCCAAGACGTGCCCCGGTCGGGGTAACACCGCGTGGACGTGCGAGCTCTGCTTCTCTCGCCTCGAGACGGCCCGTTGACGGCTTGGAACTCTCGATCGGATTGTCGGCGTCACAGACCTTGCACCTTCCCATTGAGGCTGCGACTCGGCACCAAGATGCACGTTCCCCAAACAAGGGTCAGAATCGATCTGCTTTTCGTGATCGGCAGTCCACCAACCAGGCGGTTGGTGGACCTCTTTGCGCAGAGCTCCTGCCTCCGCTCGCCCGTTATTCCGTTGACCGCGCGCGTAGCTGGTGAGTCAATGTCTCGTCGACTTGGAGAGCGTCGTCGAGCACGACTCCGTAGTCACGCTTCGCCGCATCGCGACTCACGTAGCCGTCGAGGACGTCGATGCGGACGCGCTCGGGGTCTCGCTCGAAGGGTTGCCCGAAGCCCCCACCGCCGCCGGTCAGCAGATCGACGACCGAGCCGGCCACGAGCGGATGCGCGTTCACCTTCAGCATCCGCCGCTCGTCGGGCCGGCCGGCGTTGACGATCACATCCGGCCCGACAGCGTCGCGGCCGCCGAACAGGCCCCACGCGGGGGTCACCGATCGGTCGAGCCAGAGGTAGAGGTAGGCATCCGGCTCGACCTCGAAGCGTCGAACGAGACCGCAGCCCCCGCGAAACCGCCCCGGGCCGCCGGTGTCCGTGCCGGAAGCCGTACTCCCGGATGAGCGCGGGGAACTTCACCTCGAAGACCTCGACCGGGTAGTCCTTGAAGCCGCCGTTGACGTTGTTTATCAGACCGTCCTGTCCGTCGCCGCCCTCGAAGCCGCCCCAGCCGCCCGCATGCGGCATCACGTACAGGAAGCCTGCATCGTCGTGGCGTGGATCCTTGCCGGCGAGGAAGAGCACCATCGAGTCGCCGAAGTGTGCGGCGGCAACCTTGTCGGGCATGACCGGTGCGAGCGCGGTGACGACGAGGTCGATCAGGAGCCCGAGCGGTGTGAAGTACCACTGGCACGCGGCTGGCTCCTGCGCGTCGAAGATCGAGCTCTCTCGGCGCCTTGACGTCGAGCGTGTGGAAGGTCCCGCCGTCGACCGGCCGCTCCGGGTTGATCAGCAGCTTGAAGGCGACGCGGCAGGCGGAGATCGTCTGCGCGAAGCCGCAGTTGACCGGACCCTCCATCTGCGGCGAGGACCCGTCGAGGTCGATTGTCATGTGGTCGCCAGCGACGTCGATGCGCAGCTTCACCGGGATCGGCCCGTGGCCGAGTCCATCGTTGTCGATGAAGCCTTCCGACCGGTACGTCCCGTCCGGAATCGCCGAGACCGCCTCACGCTCGAGCTGCTCCGACTGGCGGTAGATCTCGGTGCGCGCATCGACGTAGGTCTCGTAGCCGAAGCGATCGAGAATCGCCTGGAATCGCGCCTCGCCGGTGCGGCAGGCGGCGACCTGGGCGTTCATGTCGCCGACGAGTGAGTAGCCGAAGCGGCCGTTACGACGCAGCAGGTCGATGATGTCCTCGCGCGGCTCGCCCCGGTCGTAGATCCGGGTAGGCGCCCAGCGCATCCCCTCCTGGTAGATCTCGCGTGAGTCCATTGGGCCACCGGCGTCCTTGCCGCCGACATCGAGCCAGTGCGCGCGCGTCGCCGAGAAGCCGACCAGCTGGTCCTTCCAGTAGATCGGGCCGAAGATGGTCGCATCGTTCAGATGGGTGCCTGTCATGTACGAGTCGTTCATGTAGAAGACGTCGCCGGGCCGGAAGGCCTCCCAGCCGAACATCTCGGCCGCGAGCTTCACGCAGATCTCGAGGTTGCCGAGGAAGAGCGGCAGGCCGAGCGACTGCCCGAGCACGTCGCCGTGCTCGTCCAGGATGGCGACGGAGCAGTCCTTGCCCTCGTAGATGATCGGCGTGTACGAGCTGCGGATCAGCGTCGCGTTCATGTCCTGCGCGCAGGAGACGAAAGCGTTTCGAATGATCTCCGTCGTTATCGGATCGGTCCGCGAGGAGCGAGCACTATCTGCCGTTGCGGTCATCGTCAGCCTCCTCTGCTTCGGCTCGCGTGATCAGGACGTTGCCGTAGCTCGTCGATCGCAGCCGTGTGCCGGGTGGTACGACGATAGTCGAGCTTTCCTCTTCGATCACCACCGGCCCGGGCTGGCTTGTCTTCCCGGTGGCCAGCCAGTCGCGAGGAGCACGGGCGTCTCATGCTCTCGGCCGGCGAAGATCACTTTCGCTGCGCCGAGTAGCGGGTCCGCCTCGGCGGCGGGAGGGTTGTACTTGGCGCCAGCGCCGGTGCCGATTCGGCCCATCGCCGCGACGCGCAGATTGACGAACTCGACCGGGGCGCCGGGAGTGGCATGCCCGTAGCGGACTCTGTGGGCGTCGTGGAAGGCAGTGTCGATCTCATCGAGAGAGATCGTGCCGCCGATCGGGACGTTGACCGTGTACTCCTGACCGACGTACCGCATGTCCGCGGAGCGGGCGAAGTATCGGTCCCCGGGCGCCGATCCCTTCCTTCTCCAGCAGCTCCGTGCCTTCGGCCGCGAGCGCGTCGAAGGTGCTCGAGACAGCGCTCGAGTCGAGGTCGGCGAGCGGCCGGTAGAAGCTCCGCACCACGTCGTGGCGCATGTCGGTCTGGAGCATTCCCCAGGCGGAGAACGTGCCGGGGCTCCACGGGCACGATGCACCTCGCCGATCTCGAGCTCCTCGGCGAGCCAGACGGCGTGCATCGGCCCGGCGCCGCCGAAGGCGACGAGCGCGTACTCGCGCGGATCGATGCCCTGCTTGACCGTGATCGTCCGCATCGCGTCGGCCATCCGGGCGTTGATGATCGCGAGCATCCCTTCCGCGAGCTCGGTCGTGCGTCAGGCCGACCTCGGCGGCGACCGACGCGAGCGCCCGCTCGGCCGCGTCCTCGTCGAGCGCCATCCGGCCGCCGAGGAAGTAGCTCGGAGTCGAGCCGGCCGAGAAAGAGGTTGGCGTCCGTGACGGTCGGCTGGGTGCCGCCGCGGCCGTAGCACGCCGGCCCGGGATCGGCGCCGGCGCTCTGCGGCCCGACGCGCAGCCCGCCGGCCTCGAGCCAGGCGAGCGATCCCGCCGCCGGCGCCGATCGTGTGGATGTCGACGAGCGGCATCAGCACCGGCAGGCCCTCGAGCTCGCGTCTCGGTCGAGACGGTCGGCTCAGCCGTCGACGACGAGGCTGAGGTCGAACGACGTGCCGCCCATGTCGATGCAGAGCAGGTTGCGCCGGCCGGTCGACCGCGCGAGTGCCGCGCCGCCCATCGTCCCGCCGACCGGCCCCGAGAGCAGCGTCTGGATCGGCTCCGCCCGCGCGCTCGGCGCGCCGTGGTGATGCCGCCGTTCGACTGCATGACGTAGAGCGGGCTCGAGACCTCGAGCTCGCCGAGCTCGCGCTCGAGCGTGCCGAGATAGCCGCTCGACCCGCGGCGCGATGTACGCGTTCAAGCACCGCCGACGAGGCCCGCTCGTACTCGCGCCACTCGCGCGCGATCTCGTGCGAGAGCGTGATCGACAGCTCCGGGAACTCCGCCAGGAGCAGGTCGCGGAGCTCGAGCTCGTGCGACGGGATTGACGTACGCGTGGACGAGGCAGATCGCGACCGCCTCGACGTCCTCTTCGCGGATACGCGCGAACAGCGGCTCGAGACTCGCCCGATCGAGCGGGGTCTCGACCGAGCCGTCCCAGCGCAGGCGCTCGACGACCTCGACGACGTCGCGCCGCGGCACGAGCCGCTCCGGCTTGGGTAGCGGAGCGCGTAGAGCTCCTTGCGATCGTGGCGGGCGATCGAGTACGCGTCGCGCAGCCCGGCGGTCATGACGAGGAGCAGACGCGTGCCCTTGCGCTCCAGGAACGCGTTCAGGCCGACCGTCGTGCCGTGCACGAGAAACTCGAGCCCGGTCGGCTCGGGAACGAACTGCTGCAGTCCCCTCGAGCACGCCCTCGGCCGGGTTCGCCGGCGTCGTCGAGCACCTTCCCGACGAGCCGCGCCGCCGTTCTGCCCCGTCGAAGACGACGAAGTCCGTGAACGTGCCGCCGATGTCCATCGCCACGCGATAGCCGCTCAAGCTGTCTCCTCTCGTTCCTGATCCGAGCCGCCTCTCGGCCCTGTTTCGTTAACTACCAGCTCGTATGTGCCGCCGGTAGGGTCGCCGTCGAGGAGCGGCCCGAGGAGGCTGCTGAGGTCAGCGCGAGCCGGAGCAGCGAGCCAGCGATCATAGGCCTCCGCGTCGTCCCACTCGGCGATGACCAGGAACGGGGCCCCCGGCTCGGACGGCTGGAGCAGTTCGCCCGAGCGGAATCCGCCGACCTGAGCGGCGAGCCCGAACACGTCGCGCTCCATATAGAACCGGACGGTCTCCGGCTCGCATCCGAGGCGAATCGGGAGGGAAGCACCGAGACGATCAACTTCCGCTCCCAGCTTCGACGGTGCCGAAGGCGGCATGAAGGAGCGCGTCCTCATTCATCGTCTCGTCAACAGCTCGGCAACGAACGCCCCTCGCGCATCACGAGCACGCGGTGAGCGAGACCCAGGACCTCCTCGTACTCGGACGAGATCAGCAAGACGGCCGCACCGTCAGCGGCCAGGGTGCGAATCAGCTCGTAGATGGCGCGCTTGGCCCCGACATCTACGCCGCGGGTCGGTTCGTCCGCGATGAAGACTCGAGGTGGACGGAACAGCAATCGGGCGAACAACACCTTCTGCTGGTTGCCACCGGAGAGCGTGCTGACACGCGCACGCGGGCCGGTCGCGCGCACATCGACGCGCTCCATCAGCGTTCGCGCGGATCTGCGCGTGCGCCGCTGGAGACAAGCCCGGCATGACTCAGCGTGCGCATGTAGGGCAGCGTGATGTTGTCCGCGATCGAGCGCTTCATCAGCAAGCCCTGCCGCTTCCGGTCTTCCGGGAGCAGCACGAGACCCCTGGAGATCGCTTCTCCCGGCGAGCGCAGACGAAGCGCCCGGCCGAGGAGTTGCACATCGCCCCGCTCACGCCGGTCCGCGCCGAAGACCGCCCGCGCGAGTTCGGAGCGGCCGCTACCGATCAAACCGGCGAGCCCGAGGATCTCGCCGGCGCGAATCTCGAACGAGACACCGTTTACGGCCGGGGGACGCCGCAGATTCCGCACGGAAAGCACGACCGGCGGATCGGTCCAGGCTCGCTCTTCTCGGAAACGTCAACTCCGTCGTGCGTCCGAGCATCGCAGACACAAGGCTGTCCGGCGACTCGTCGGCGGACGCGGAAGTACGGACGACCTTGCCGTCGCGAAGAACGGTCACCGTGTCCGAGAGCTTGAGCACCTCGGGGAGAAATGCGACACGTAGATGACCGTCGTGCCGCGCTCGTGCAGCAAGCGCACGATCCCGAAGAGCTGCTCGGCCTCCTCCGTCGTCGAGGCCGCAGTCGGCTCGTCCATGACGACCACCCGTGCGTTGCGCGCGACCGCCTGGAGCACCTCGACCTTCTTGCGATCCGAGAGCGAGAGCGAGCTGACGAGCGCGGCCGGCGGGAGATCGATATCCACCTCCTCGAGGAGGGTCGAGTACCGCCGGCGGATCGACCGTCCGTTGACCAATCCTGCAGATGTGCTCTCGATGCCAAGAAAAACGTTCTCGAGTACCGACCGGTGCGGCACGAGGGCGCCCTCCTGAGTGATCACCGCGACACCTCTGCGCAGCGCGGCACGCGGCGAGCGATAGTCGACCCGATCCCCGTCGACGCGGATCTCGCCCTCGTCCGGGCGGTAGACACCGGAGATGATCTTGCCGAGGGTGGACTTCCCGGCACCGTTCTCGCCGACGAGTGCGTGGATCGTGCCCGCCTCGATCGTGAGGTCGATCGCCGAGAGCGCCTGGACGCCACCGAGCGCTTGCCGATCCCTCGCAGCTCGAGACGCACCGTCAGAGCCAACCGTCCTCGAAGCGGTCAGTCCGAGCCGCCGGGGCACCGCCCTTGAAGACGGCGGCGACCGCCACCGGCTCGAGCAGCTTCCGCAAGTCGCCCGGTTCCCGCTCGAGCGCGACCGCGTCGAACACGAAGCCGGGAGCGATTCGGCCGTAGCGGTCGGCGACCCCGCAAAGCTCGGCGCCACCGCTCGTCGCGGCGAGCAGCACTTCCTCGACGGAAAGGCCGGCCTCGTGCATCAGCGCGAGCTCCTCGAGATTGGCTCCGTGTTGCTCGCGGCTGATGTAGTCGGTGCCGATCGCGATTCGGACGCCGTACTCCTTCGCGATCCGTACCGCGCCGCCGAGCTCGAGTCCGAAGTCGAGGATCTTGCGACACTGAACCGGCGTGAGGGCGCCCTGCTCGGCCCAGCGCAAGGTGTCTCGCATGGCCGAGAGCGTCGGCACGAGCCAGCAGCCGGCATCGGCCATGAGCTGCGCCTGTCTCTCGGTGAGAAACCCGCCATGCTCGATCGATCTCACTCCAGCCTTGACTGCATTGTCGAGCCCTTCGCCTCCGTAGGCATGGGCAGCGACGGGCCTGCCCTTTCGTGTTGCCTCCGCGACCGCGGCTTCGACCTCGGCAAGAGTGAAGTCAGCTACGAGTGGATGATCGTGGTCGGAGACGAGGCCGCCGGTCGTCGCGAGCTTGATCCAGTCGGCTCCCGCGCGGATCACTTCGCGCACGGCTTTCCGCAGTTCGTCCGATCCGTCGACTACGAAACGCGGCTTGCCTGGGTAATTCGGCGTCAGATTTGTCGGCGAGAGCTCGAGTCCGGCCCCTGTGAGGAAGCCGTCCCCGTGGCCGCCGGTCTGCGAGATGAGGACGCTCGAGATCTGCATCGTCGGGCCCGGGATGAGGCCGCGGGCGATCGCATCGCGCATTCCGGCATCCGCCCCCGCCATGTCGCGCACGAAAGTCACTCCGGCTTCGAGTGTCAGGCGCGCGTTGTGGGCGGTCTCGAGCGCCCAAAGGCTGAGTGGCGTGGCGAGCGACTCGGCGAGCGCCAGGGTCGACATCGAGAGGTGATCGTGACAATCGAAGATCCCGGGCAAGAGCCAGAGATCTGAGGCGTCAAGCTTTACCGCCTCGGGAGCTCGAATGTTCGGGCCTACTGTCGTGATCTCCCCGTCGACCACATGAACGTCCTGCGGCGCCCCGAATCCGCCTGCTTCGTCGAGGATCTGGGCGCCATGCAGGACGAACTCGCTCGCGAAGCGAGCGGCGCTCACAGGTCGCCCTCCCCCCGGCTGCTGACGAGGACGGCGGCCATCACGCAGGGTTCGGAGGTGCGGTTTGCCCATCCGTGAGGCGTCGCCTGCTGTACCAGCGTGTCACCCGGCCCAAGGGTCACTTCCTCGTCCGGCAGAATGAGTGTCAACTCGCCCGACAATACGACGATGTAGTCAAGCGTTTCAGTGGTGTGGACATCGATCTGGGCGCCGGGCGCGTAGACGACCAGCCGGAACGCGCTGCCACCCGGCTGCGGTTCGAGCCGCCACTCACCCACGGCCGTATCGATGCGCGCACGAACCTCCGCCGGGGAGCTGGAGGTAACCCAAAGCTCGCTCGCCTGCGCCGACTCAAAGTCGAGCGTCTTTGTCGGCGGCCCGGAGAACAGCACGATCGGCTGCTCGTTCTCGTTCCATCCCGTGACGACGCGCTTCGGCGTACGCATCAGGCCGCTACCGCGGTCGCCCCGTTCGCAACGATGAAGCCGAAATCGCCTGGCTCGACTGTGGTCACGGCCTCTCGGACAAGCACGAGCAGAGTCGGCTCGAAGGGTGCAGTAATTGATTCGAGCACTTCGAAGGTGTACGGGCTGACCACGCGGGCTAGCTCGGTTCCAGCGCCGACGGCTTCTCCGAGATGAGCCGGGCCAAAGCTCGAGAGCATGAGCCCGCCGTGATGCGGCTTTAGGTCGGCCAGCTCTTCGACGAAGATCTGCTCGATCGGCAGTTTCGGCTCTCCGTCAATCATCCCGAGATGCTTCATGACGTTGCGAATGCCGCGGATCCCCTTTTCGACGAAGTGCTCATTCCGTTGCTGGCCGCCACCCAGCTCGACGATAAGGGTCGTCACACCGCGCTCACCCGCATAGGCGGCAAGTGAGCCGGTCGGTGCTGCGCCTTCGTAGAGGATCTCGCAGCCGAACGCTTTTGCTAGGCGTCGGTCCTTGCCCGCGTAGACGTAGTCGACCGTTGCGAAGTTGCCGCCGGAGTGAACGTCGACAAGCCTGTCGCAATCGGCCAGTAGTTCAGAACAGATCACGTAGGCGAGTTGCTGGGTCAACGTCCCATCCGGATCTCCGGGGAACGAGCGGTTGAGATTGGCGGCGTCGATCGGAGTGTGGCGTGTCAGGGCGGCAAAGGCGTACGGATTGGCCACCGGTACAGCCAAGAGTTCGCCGCGAAGTGCTTGCGCGTCAAGCTCGACGAGCAGCCGGCGAACTATCTCGACACCAAGCGGTTCGTCGCCGTGGATGCCTGCGATCACGCCAAGCCGTGGGCCGTCGTCCGGTCCGCGGACCCGGTGGAGCGGGAGCTCGAGCCGATGCCCATTCGCGAGCACTGCCACAGGGACGCGCCGAACGGTGCGGGAGTTCGCGTGGTTCACTCGCCTCCCCGTCGTGACCACGAGTCGAACGCGACTGCGAAGATGATGATCGCGCCCTCCACGATCTGCTGGTAGACGGGATTGACGTTGAGCAGGTTGAAGCCGTTCCCGATCATCGCCAGCAGGAGGACTCCGAGGACGCTGCGCCAGACCGCGCCTTCCCCGCCGAGAATGCTCGTTCCGCCGATGACAACAGCAGCGATTGTCGTCAGCGTCAAGTCGCTGCCGGTGTCAGCCTGGCCCTGCCCGATGAGAGAGGCAACCAAGACGCCCGCAATCCCTGCGGCCAGGCCTGTGAGTGCGAAGGTCGAGATCCGCACGACGTTGACCCGTATTCCGGCTAGTCGCGCCGCCTCCGCGTTCCCGCCGACCGCGAACACATAGCGCCCCAACGTCGATCGGTTGAGGATGAGCGTGCAGCAGAGCGCAACCGCAGCAAACAACCAGATCGAGTACTTGATTCCGGCGAATTTGTTATTGCCCAGCGCGAGGAATGCCGGATTGCTCTCGGAGACGAGGAAGCCATTTGTCAGTACCTGTCCGAGCCCGTAAAAGATGAAGCTGGAGGCCAGAGTCGCGATGAACGAGTTGATGCGACCGACAGTGATCAGCAGTCCATTGAAGATGCCGAGGCCTAGCCCAAACAGTGCGCCGACGACCATGCCCTCCCAGACGCCGATGTGGGGTGCTGTTTGGGCGGCGACAACGCCACCCAGTGCGAAAATCGCGCCGACGGAAAGATCGAAACCGCCACCGATGATCACGATCGTCATCGCGCAGGCGATGATCCCGGCAGGAGCTGTCTGATCGAGGATGTTGAGGATGTTCGTCTTCGTGAAGAAGACGTTGCTCAGGAAGCTCAGCGCGATGAAGAGGCCGAGAAAGAAGACGACGATTCCGTAGTCGCGCACTCCTCCGGCAATCGTGCGAAGCGCGTGGAGTCGGCGCCAATACTGTGCGTTGCTCTCAGCTACTTCTTGGGCGCTCATGTGTTCTTGCTGCCTGTTGGCGGCGAGTGCTGACCTCGGGCGACCACCAGGCCGCGCTGGGGATTAGCTCACCCAGCGCGGCCTAGGTGCACCACTGGGGTTAGACGTCGTTCAGTCCTTCGAGGCTCAACCAGCCCACTGAGCTTTGAACTTCTTCGCGTTGGCCTTGGTGATGATCGTCGTGCCGACCGGCGAGTACTTCAAGTCGTCCACGAACGAAGGGATCTTGGAAAGCGGCGTGCCCTTGGCGGCCATGATCGCGTACTTCGCTCCGAGATAACCCTCGGTGTACGGGAGGTTTGCGACGGTCGCATACCAACGACCCGCCTTCACCGCAGCGACGCCGGGAATGCTTGCGCCGTTCCCGACCAGCTTGACCTTGCCGGTCATGCCAGCGCTCTTGACGGCCTGTTCCATCCCGAGGGTCATCTGATCGCCACTCGAGGCGGCGACGTTCACATCCGGGTGGGCCTGAAGCATGTTCTGCATCGCGGTGCGGCCGGTGTTCGCAAGGTACTTGCCTTCCTGCTCAGCGACGATCTTGATATGCGGGAACTTCTTCAGATAGGCCTTCAGTCCGTTCGTGCGAAATACCTCCGTCGAGAAAGACAGAAGGCCCGGCTCGTAGGCGACGTTGCAAGGATTGAGCTTCCCGCATGCCGCGACGATCGCCTTCGCGATGTCGGTCCCGTTTTCAGCGAACTGGTAGCCGACGGTGGTGACGTAACCGGGGATCTGTCGCGCGTTGGACTGCTGGTTCGTCCCGCACGGAGAAAGAAGGCAAACGACCTTAAGGCCCGCCTTGATCGCGTCCTTTACCTGCGGAACGATTGTGTTACCCGCCTGCGGCAGAATGACCAGCGCATCGAATTGCTTCGAGGTGACCGCGTCCTCGACCTGGCTGGACTGGGTGCTCGCGACGAAGTTGGCGTCGAATACCTTGACAACCTTCCCGCCGAACTTCTTCGCAGCGGCCTGAACTCCCTTCAGATCGGCCTGCTCGTAGGTGTTCGCCGTCGCCGAGAGAAGGACGCCGATCCGAACCGGGTTGGCTGCCTTAGTCGATCGATCCTGCGTGCCCGCATTGGCCGTGACCGCGGCAACCGCGCATAGGGAAACTACTGCTGCGACGAGCAGCACGCGGGCCATGCGATGTCCCGGACGATGCCTCATGCCGTGACTCCTTCCACTAGACATCAATGGTGGCTCCTTCAACTGGGGCTCGGCGCCGTGGGGGCCATTCTGGCCCGACGACCACCGAAATAGCAAGAACGCTGATCGAGACGGTCACGCGAGAGCCCGGTCCTCGTGCCGGTCCCGCGTAACCGGTTTGCCTCCTTTGAAGACCTGAAAGACGGCGCCGGGCCGCTCGAACATCGAGACGTCGGAGGGATCCTCATCTAGCAACACGGCGTCGAAGATGTAACCGGGGGCGATCCGTCCGAGTCGATCGGATACGCCGCAGAGTTCGGCGGCATGGGTCGTCGTGGCAAGCAGCGCCTCCTCGACGGTCAGCCCGGCACGGTGAAGGTGTGCGATCTCCTCCAGGTTTCCGCCGTGCTGTGTGCGTTCGATGTAGTCGCTCCCAGCAGCGAGTTGCACCCCGTATTCGCGGGCGATCGCAACGGCGTCGCCCAGGAACGCTTCAAAGCCGAGCGCTTTCTCCGCGGCGTACGCTGGCAGAGCACCTTCTTTTGCCCAGCGGACGCACGCCCACAGAACTGACAGGGTCGGGACGAGCCAGCAGTCTGCGGCGGCCATCGCCGACGCTTGGGCTTCGGTCAGGAATGTTCCGTGCTCGATCGATCGGACGCCTGCCTTGATTGCGTTGTCCAGGCCGGGGCCGCCGTACGCATGGGTCATGACCGATTTGCCGCGCGTGCTCGCTTCTGTGACTGCAACCGCGATCTCCTCGAACGTGAACTCCGGCTGTTCGGGAAGATCGTGTTCTGAGACGATTCCGCCGGTCGTGCACAACTTGATCCAATCTGCCCCCGCTCGCATCAGTTCGCGGACGGCTTGCCGCATCTCGTCGACCCCGTTGACGAGGTACGGAGGGCGGCCCGGGTATTCGGGGATGACGTATTCGGCCGAGATTTCGAGCCCGAGCCCGGTGAGGAAGCCGTCTACGTGTCCGCCCGTCTGACAGAGCGCGGTGATCGACAACTGTGTTCTCGGCCCGAGGACGATCCCCGTGTCGATGCTCTGCTTCACTCCGAGATCGAGCCCCGCGGCATCTCGCACGAACGTGACGCCGGCCTCAAGCGTGACACGCGCATTTCTTGCAGTCTCCAAGGCCCAGCGAGACAGCGGGGTCTTCAGGGCTTCCAGGGCATCGATCGTGCTCAGCGCGAGGTGGTCATGACAGTCGAAAAAGCCGGGGAGCAGCCACTGGCCGGAGCAGTCAAGTGACGGGAGATCGGAAGAGGCAAGGTTTCGGCCGACCTCGCGCACGAGGCCGCCTTCGACCCGAACGTCAAGCGGGCCGCTGAAACCGCCGGTTTCGTCGAACACGTTCGTCTCTCGGATGACGAAGGATGTCTCGGTCATCGGGGTACCTCGACGCCATACTTCTCGCGTGCCGCGTCTGCTGAGACGATTCCGTCACGTACATCCAGCGCGACCGACTCCCGGTCGCGGTCCTCTACGGGACCACAGCCGCCGCCGCCGCCGGTTTCCGCGCGGACGACATCTCCTCGGGAGAGCGGCAGGGCGCTGACCTTGAGCAGGGTTCGTTCGTCTTCGCGGCCCGGGTTGATCGTGATTCGCGGCGGGGCACCTGCATCGCCGCCGAATATCCCCCAGGCCGGAGTCCGCGAACGCTCAAACCACGCCGTCAACACAGCCTGATCTGCATCGAGTTCGTACTCACGGACAATTCCGCACCCGCCCCGCCATTGGCCGGCGCCGCCGGAGTCCTGGCGGAAGGCGTAGCGGTTGATCCGCATCGGCACCTTGGTCTCGACGACCTCGATCGGGAAGTCCTTGACCTCGCTGTTCACGGCGTTGATGAGTGCACTCTCGCCGTCCGACCCGCGCCAGGCACCCCAGCCACCGACATGCGCCTGCAGATCGACAAAGAACTGGGCGGAGCGGGGGTCAGTGCCCGCGAAGATCGTGATACACGAATCACCGTAGTGCGCGCCGGCCGCACGCTCGGGTAGCGCCGGCGCGAGGGCCTTGGTTACGAGGTCGATCAACAGGCCGAGCGGGGTGAAGTACCACCAGCACGGCGACGGTTCCCGTGCGGCGAGCAGGCTTCCTTCGCGCACGCGCACGTCGAGAGGAGCAAATGAGCCGCCGTTGACCGGCTGATCAGGATTGATCATTCGCTTGAACGCCAGGCGACAGCTCGCGATCGCTTGCGAGCGGCCGCAGTTGACGGGGCCTGCTGCAGCGTCACCGGAGTCGCTGAGATCGATCAGCATCCGGTCTCCGTCGACCGCGATCCGCACCTTGACGGCGCACGGCGTGTCGGTCAGGCCGTCGCCGTCCAGCGAGCCCTGCGCCTCATATGTGCCGTCCGGGATCCGCCGTACCGCTTCCCGGTCGAGTTGCTCGGTCTGTTTGAAGATTGTTTCTCTGGCTGCAGCGACCGTCTCTCGACCGTAGCGTCCAAGAAGCTCGGCGTAACGTCGCTCAGCGATCGTCCCAACCGAAAGTTGCGCCTTGAGGTCGCCCACCAACTGATTCGGGAGGCGAGAGTTCACCGCCATCAGATGGACGACGTCTTCGCGAAGTCGGCCACGTTCCACCAACCGGATCGGCTCAAGCCGCATCCCCTCTTGGTAGATCTCCGTCGAGTCCGTCGTTCCGCCTGGATCCTTCGCGCCGATGTCCATGTGGTGAGCTCGCGAGGCGGCGAATCCGGCGAGGTCGCCATCGACGAATATCGGAGAGACCACGGTCACGTCGTTTAGATGGGTCCCCCCGATATATGAGTCGTTCATTACCCAAGCATCGCCGGGTTGCCACGCGTCGCGGCCGAAACGCTCTTCGGTGAAGTCGACGCACGCCTCGAGATTGCCCAGGAAGAGGGGTAGCCCGGATGAGTGCGCGAGCACCTTGTGGTCGGAGTCGATCAGCGCCACCGCACAGTCGAGAGCCTCGTAGATGATCCAGGAGAACGCGGAATTCGAATTCAGTGCAGCGTTCATGTCCTTGTGATTGGAGATGAACGAGTTGCGGATGATTCCGGTCGTGATCGGATCGCGAGCTGCCGTCCGCAGCCATGTCAGGACTCCTTTCGGCCGAGCACAAGTCACCCTCGGGGGCTCAACCGACGCGATGAAACCTGGGGGTACGACGGTGGTCCTAGTCGGCTCCCCGACAATCGCCGGGCCGTGGACCGGCGACCCAGGCAACGATGTCGGCGCGATAGCTGACGACGCGTCTCTATCGCGTCCGCCGAATACTGCAGTGCGACGGTGCTCAGTTGTGTGCCTTCCGGCCGATCAGCGAGCCGGCTCGACTCTCAGCCCCTCAATCTCGCCGATCCCAACCAGGCGCACGGCGACGAACTCGACCGTGGGCTCCCCTGAAACTTGCGTGTCCGCTGGCGCTTCGTGCGCCGAGCGCGGAATCGTTCGGAGACGTCCTCAACGAACGTGCCATCGCGGGATCTCGTCTGGTGAGTAGCGCGATCTGGATTCAAGGTGACCTACCTGTCCGATGTAGCGCAGATCAATCAGACGCTCCATCCGAATGTCCCGTACTTTGATGCCCTCGGCGTGCAGCAGGTCGCGCGCCTCGGTCTCCAGCAGCACGTAGGAGTTGTCCAGTTCGTCCAGGTGTCGGGCGCCTTCGGGCGGCTGGCGTAGGACGCTCTCTGCGCAGAGATCGTGGCGGATCTCGGTCTGAAGCATCCCCCAGGCGGAGAACGCGCCCGGGGATGTCGGCACGAGACTTCGCGGATTCCGAGCTCGTGGCCGGGAAACCGGCGTGCATCGGCCCCGGCTGCCGAACGCGACAATCGCGAAGTCGCGCGGTTCGATCCCCTTTTCGACCGTCAACTTGCGGATCGCCTGGGCCATCTTGCGATCGATGACGTCTAGGGTGCCCTCGGGAGCGTTCGTCTTCCCGAGCCCGAGCTTTCGGCCAGACCGTCCATCGATGGTTGCGGCGGCCCGATCGATCGAGATCCCGCCCCCGAGGAAATAGTACGGATCGACGCGGCCAAGCACGACGTTGGCGTCGGTCAGGTCGGCCCGTCCCCCCGCGGCCGTAGCAGGCGGGTCCGGGAACCGCGCCGGCGCTTTCGGGGCCGACGGAGACCCCCGGCTTCCTCGCGGCCAGCGAGCCGCCGCGAGCCCCGACCGTGTGGATGTTGACGGTCTGCATCAGAATCGGCAAGCCTTCAAGGAGACTTCAGGGTCGACATCGGGCCTTCCTCGGCGATCGGCTTACGTCGAAGCTCGTCCCACCCATGTCGATGCCGATCAGGTTCGGCCGATCCAGGATTCGCGCGAGAGCGCGTCTCCGATCGCGCCGCCGACGGGTCCGGACAGCAGCGTCTGGAGCGGGTGATCGTGGGCGGCTCGGGCGGTGACGATGCCGCCGCTCGACTGCATGACATGGAAGGCGCGCTCGAGGCCCCGAGCAGCGTTTCCGTTGGAGCCTCGAGGATCGCCGCACGGTCGGAGCGATGTACGCATCAATCACGGCCGACGACGTCCTCTCGATATTGCGCCATTCACGGGCGACGCGATGCGAAAGCGAGACGCCGAAATCCGGAAGTGACCGGTGAAATCCCGCGACGCGCAGTTCAGTGCGCGGTTGACGAGGAGAAGAGGAACGCGACCGCATTCGCGCCGAAGCCTCGTCCCGAACACGCCGATCGGCAACGCGAATCGCCTTCGTCGAGCGGCTCAATTCCGGCCCCGGCGTAGTCGAGGCGGCCTGAATCTGACGATGTCCCGCATGCGACGAGCGGAGTCGGCTTCCGAATAGTGGACGTTGCAGATGCCCAGACGGTCGCCGTGGCGACGTGATAGAGGTCGCCGACGCCGGCGGTTGAGAGCAAGTACACACGTTCTCCCCGGCGCTGAAGAAGGCGTTGAGGCGAACCGTCGTGCCGTGGACGGTGAAGCCGAGTCTCGATGAGCGACTGAGCGTCTTCACTCCCTCGAAGACGCTCGTCAGGGTTCCCCCGGGTCGTCGGCAGCTTCGTGGTCTCACACTCGCCCCGACTTCGTCGTAGGCGACGAAATCGTGAACGTGCCGCCGATGTCGATTGCGATGTGCGGCACCAGGCATCTTCTCCGTGGACCTGGGCCCGGTCGAGTTGAGCTCGGTCGTCGATCCGCACAACCCGTCTGAAGCGGTCTGGGCGGACCGGTTCCACTTCGGCTGAGCGCCGACCGCTCGACAGCATGCAGGGGTGTCAACAGGCACGCGGTGGCAGGCGCGAGGCGCCGACGCCGAGCATTCCGTGTCCGGTCGCCACGAAGAGGCCGTCACGTCCCGGGAGCGAACCCATCAGCCGGAGTCCGTCGGGTGACAGCGGACGTAACCCTGCCCACTCCACGGCCGAAGAGTTGGGCCGCCAATCGCGTAGATACAGCGCGGCCGAGGCCGACGATCGCACTCAGGCGTCGCCGCCGAAGCGAGAGAGATCGTGCGCGCCCAACTCGAGCGTTCCCGCTAGCCTGATCCGTCCCCGGCGCAACGGCACCAGCAGCCGACCTTCGCCTCGCTGCAAGAGAGCGCGCGTCCGCGCACGGTCTTGTTCCTCTCCCAGCTGGAGCGCACGCTCAAGCCTTTGCTGCCTCGAGCGGAAGGCGGATTCCGAGCGGGCGCAACAAGTTCGCGAGACCAGAAACCGGCCGCGACTACTCACAGCGCTCGGCGGCGTGCGCTCGAGTCTCGCGCTCTGCAGACGAACCACGCGCCCTGCTCCCTGATCATCCTGCTGCAACCTCCCATACGTGCTCGACGACACCTCTGACACCGGCCGCCCTGACAGCACTGAGGAGGCCGCTGACTTAAACTCTCTGGCCGCACGTGGCGCTCTTCGCGTGCAAAGACGCACCCACGACAGCGTCGCTGAGCGACGACTCGTTCTCCAGCGCTTCTGCCCGGCTCCCACTCCACGATCGTGCCCGGATAGCCGAGCGCGGGCAACCGCATCCTAAAGAGAGCGCGGAATCGGCAGAGACGCACGCCGCCCCGCCGCGGCGAAGACGAGCTCCGTCGAGCGCATCTCTGAAAACTTCGCCCCGTGGGCCCCCAGCTCGTCAAACAGCTTGGACGCGTCCGGGCGCTCCTCCAGCGCGAGGAGGGTGTGACAGCTCCCGACGGCGCCAGCGAGCCTCGAAGCTCGACCGCCAGAAGCGCCAGCACGCAGCCAAGAGGAGCCGGATCCAGGCGCGGTCGGAGGGCGAACGGGCTCCGAGATCTCGTCATCCCGAGCAGCGCATGGGCTGCCGCTCCGGGTTCCGCCAACTGGCCCGACAACGCCGCCGCGACCCACCTGGAGCTCCCGGAGGACGCGCCCGAACCGCACTCGCCGCGTTCCAGCAGAACCACCTCGGCGCCGTGGCGCGCGAGGTCGAGGGCCGAGGAGAGGCCGACCAGTTCTCCGCCCACGACGGCGACCTTCAAACGCAGCAGCGCGCTCCGACCGCAGGCGCGACGCCGCGGCTGGAATCCCGGGCGGGCTGGGCCCTCCGAACCGATCCGTCGGCCACACGACACTCGCGTCGCAGCGGCCTCGACCAGGGAGACGCAGCGCGCGCGACGCAGATCGGACGCATCCTCGCCACCACCCCGATCCTCGTCGACCTACGGAATGGTGAACATAGTGTAGTAAGCTGGACAGGTCAAGCTCCCGCCAGCAGAGCACTGCCTCCGGTATCTTCGGTGCCGTGGAGGTACTCGAGGAAAGACCGCGTCCCTATGCGTCGGCCAGATCTCTAAAACAGCTACGCGCGCGTCGCGGTGGAGCTTCTCGCCCTCCGTGACGTCGCAAAGGGCAGCGGAGTCTCTCGGCGTCGTTCCTCAGCATCATTCCAGCGAAACGAGAGCGACATCACCCTGGCCAGCCTCGACGAGATCGCAGCGCATTTTCGGCTATGACGTTGGTGCTTTCGCCTCGGCTACTCCAGCGCGCGGCGCGCGCGCGTGCAGATCGTCGCGAAGAAGGATCCGGGTGATCGTCGATCGCGGCGACGAACACATCGACCACCAGGTTCTCCATATCCCCGCGGAACGGACATGGAGATCATCCGGCGAAGTCGTCCTCCGCGCACGGCGTTCAAAGATGAGCTCACACATGACGGAATCGACCTCGCACTCGTCCTCCAAGGCCGTATCGTCGTCACCGTCAACGACGTCGATCACCCGGTCGCCGAGAATGAGGCCGCAGTCTGGTCAGGTTCCTACCGACATCGGATTCGAAACGACAGCGATCGTCCTGCACGGATGGTCGCGTTCGTTACCGAGCAGACCTACTGACAGCGGCTAACCGTCGAGGACGTCGCCGTAGATTGCCCGGGCGCGTTCGACGTTCGTGCAGCCGTTGATCAGGTCGTCGGCCACGGCGTCGTGCTTACGCAGCGCGGGTCCCCCCAGCCGCCGCCGTTGCCGGTGACCACGCGAATGACGTCGCCTTCGTCGAGAAGCAGTGCGGTGACGACCGCGTGAACTTCCCGCTCGCCGCTGCGCCTGACGATCTCGATGTAGTTCGGCGAGCCGTCCTCGCCGCCGTCGAATCCCCACGGGGGGTGCTTAAAGCGCGAGTACGCGCAGGTCAGGTGGGTTCCATCAGCCCTGACGCGATACTCGAGCACGATTCCCTTGCCGCCGCGATGGATCCCTTCGCCTCCGGGACCGTCGTTGAGTGCGAGGCGATCGACGTAGAGCCCGTATCGCGACTCCGCGACCTCAGCCGGGCAGTTGTACGTCTCGCCGTGCATACCGCTGAAGACCGCGCTGTTTCCGTCGGAGACCGAAGATCCGCCCCAGCCACCGATCTGCGGCTCGATGATCGTGAAGTGCCTGCCCGTGTCGGCGTGGGTGCCGGAGATCACGGTGCCGCAGATCGAGGCGAAGCTGCCGGCGGGAAGCCGTCCTCCGAGATGTGGCGCGAGACAGCGCCAAAGGGCATCGTAGAGACGAATCATGACTTCGTAGTAGATCGCGAATGCGGCGGGCGGCTCGGCGTCGAAAATCGTTCCGGGTTGAGTGATCAGACGAAGCGGAGCGAACGTCCCGGCGTTCGCGACGCCTTGCGGGTCCGTGGCATTCTTGAAGATCAGCTGAGCAGCGATCATCGCGCCGTCGCGGCAAGCGTTGTTCGGCCCGGCGTCCTGGGTCGGATTGTCCCGAAGGTCGATGACGAACTCGTCGTCGGTGATCTCGATGGCCACGCGGTAGACGAGGCCGTCGTCTTGCTCCTCTTCGAGGGTGAACCGGCCCTTTGGCAGGTCCCGCAGCGCGCGACGAGACACCTGCTCCCCGTATTGCATGAAGTGCGCCATCGCTGCGAGGAACGTGTCCTTGCCGAACCGCTCGACGAGCTCGCGGATTCGCCGCTCACCTAGACGGACGGCCGCGATACCGGCCCACAGGTCGCCTTCGAGAAAGTCGGGCATCCGGCTGTTGACCTTCATGATCGCCAGGACGGAGCGGTTCGGCTCACCGGCGTCGATCAGCTTCACTGCGGGAAGGCGCAGGCCTTCTTGAAAGATCTCGCGCGATTCGTTCGACATCGAGCCGGGCACGATGCCGCCGACGTCGTTCCAGTGTGCGATGTTCGCGGTGAAGGCCACGATGTCGTCGCCGGCGAACACCGGCATCGCCAGCACGGCGTCGTTGAGGTGTGTGACACCGCCGTAGAACGGATCGTTGGTGACGAAGACGTCGCCGGGGCGAATGCCGTCGATGGGATGCAGGTCGAGAATCCGCCTGACAGCCTTGTCGAGGACGCCGATGAACGCCGGGATTCCTGCACCGGACGAAGCGATCTCGCCCTGGGCGTCCGTGATGCCGGTGCCCATGTCGAGCACCTCGTAGATGATCGCGCTCATCGCTGTCTTGCGCATGGCGCCGAACATCTCGTCTGCGATCGCTTGGAGTGAGCTCTGGAGGAGCTCGAGCGTGATCGCATCGAACTCAGGGTTGCGGCGCGCGCTCATAGGTCGGTACCGACCCTCGGCACGACCGCGAGGTGAATGTTGCCGAAGAGGTCGACGGCGAATCGATCGTTTGGCCGCACGACGATGGTCGTCCCCGCCGTCTCGATCACTGCAGGTCCGTCTGCTTGCATCTCGGGCTCCAACGATGCGCCGTCGAAGATCTTTGCCTCGTGCAGACCATCGGGCGCATAGTCGACCTCTCGGACACCTTTGACGGCGTCTTCCACCGTTCTCCCGGTTTTCGGTAGCGCCGATGGCTTCAGCTTCCCGACCGTCGCCGTCGCGACGACGTGGATACCGACAAGCTCGATCGGCGCGTCGAGCCGATAGGTGTACTCACGCTTGTAACTCTCATGGAAGAGCTCGATCGTCGATGCGATCGCAGCGCCGTCGAAGGTCCCGCGCGGGAGCGTGACCTCGACGGAGTGTTCCTGATTCTCGTATCGGAGCTTCGCGTAGCCGGTGCACGTCACCGTGTCGGAACTCACGCCTTCCTCGACGAACTGCGACAATGCCGTCTGCTCGGTGTCGTGGATCGCGTTCCCGATCGACTCTGCGCTGTCCGGTTCGAAGCGGGCGATTCTCGTCAGGAACAGATCGCGGCGTAGATCGCTCATGAGCATTCCCCAGGCTGCGAACACGTCGGCGGCATGAGGCACGATCACTTTCTTGATCCCGAGTTCGGCTGCCAGCGCGGTGGCGTGCATTCCGCCCCCGCCGCCGAATGCAACGAGCGCGAAGTCGCGCGGATCGTGCCCACGATTGACGGAAACGAGCTTGAGTGCGTTCACCATGTTGTGGTCGGCGATTCGCACGATGCCGCGCGCCGCCTCGAGTTTCGAGACGCCGAGGCGGGAGGCGACCTCGTCGAGGGCGCGGTCGACAGCATCCATGTCGGCGACGATCTCGCCGCCGACGAAGTACTCGGGGTTGATCCGTCCGAGTGCGAGGTTCGCGTCGGTGGTCGTTGCCGCGGCGCCGCCCCGGCCGTATGAGGCTGGGCCGGGAGGCGCCCCGGCCGACCGCGGTCCGACCCGCAGCTTCCCGAAGTCGTCGACCCAGGCGATGCTGCCTCCACCTTGCCCGATCTCGACGAGGTCGACGACGGCGGTCATGATCGGATACCCCGCCGAGCGGTGGTCTCGCTCGATCCAGTAGTCGGTCATCACGCGGACGGTTCCGTCCTTGACGAGCGAGCACTTGGCTGTCGTGCCGCCGATGTCGAGTGCGAGCAGGTGAGGCTCGCCGACGAGCCTGCCGAGCTCGGCCGCGCCCCAGACTCCGCTCGCCGGGCCTGACTCGACCATCGTGATCGGAATCCTCCGCGTGCGCTCGACGGAGTCGACGCCGCAGTTCGATTGCATGATGTACAGCTGGCCCGAGAATCCGTCGGCCGTCATCCGCTCCGAGAGGCGGGTGAGATAGCGCTCAGTCGGGGGCTGAACGTAGGCGCAGAGCACGGCCGTGCTGGTGCGCTCGTACTCGCGCCATTCCCGAACGATCTCGTGGGAGGAGACGGCGGATGCGTTGGCCACTGCTCATGCAACGCGGCAGCGACCTCCTGCTCGTGACGAGGGTCGGCGTACGAGTTGAGCAGACAGATCGCGACCGCCTCCACGCCGGCTTCACGGAAGTCGCGAATGATCTCCGGAAGCCCTGAGAGATCGAGCGGCTCGCGTTCCTCACCGTGTTGGCTGAGGCGTCCTGGTACCTCGCGACGGAGATGACGGGGCACGAGCGGTAGTGGCTTGCGATACGCCAGGTTGAAGAAGTCCGGCCGATTGCCGCGTCCGATCTCGAGCGAGTCCCGGAAGCCCTCGGTCGTGATCAGGCCAGTTCGCGCGCCCTTGCGTTCCGTGATCGCGTTGATCACGACCGTGGTCCCGTGCGCCATGAACGAGACCTCGTCCGGATGGCAGCCCGATGGATAACGTTGACCACGCCCTCCTCGAAGTCGGGCGGTGTTGTGTCCGCCTTGGCGGTCACGACCCGCTGCGCTTGGGTTTACGGATCGGTATGAAGTAGACGAGGTCGGTGAACGTCCCTCCGACGTCGGTGGCGGCGCGGATCGTCGTTCTGCTCACGGTGCAATACGATATTTCACTCTCGCCCACGGAAAGGGGGAGATCGGCGTGACAAGCACGCGTCAACACGAAACGGCCACGGGCGACCGGGTCAGCGAGGTCGTCTCTGCACTGGTCGACAGAAGCTGGATCTGGCCGCGTTGGCCCCCTCGGACAATCTGTTCTACGCGCTCGGGTTCTCGCCTATCCCCGACGAACGTCTCTGTCTTCTGCTCCTGTCCGAACACGACGCGGTCTTCGTCGTGCCCGCGCTGAACGCCGACCAGAGTGCTGCGCACGTCTCCGGCATCGAGTTCCTGCCCTGGGCTGATGACGACGGGTTCCAGTCCGCCCTCGAAGCAGCCCTCGCAAGGGTCACGCCGGGAGGCGCGCGTCGCGTGGCGGTGGACTCCCTGATGCGCGCCGACCACCTGCTGGCCCTGCAGAGAGCGGTTGACGGCAGCGCCGACTACGTGAGCGCCGAGGTGATTCTGGGAGGACTGCGCAAGCTCAAGTCGGCGCGGGAGCTGAAGCTCCTGAGGGAGTCCGCACGCACGGCCGATCGAGCGATTAGCGCAGCGATGGACGCCTGTCGGACGGGATTTCGGAAGCGGACGTCGCGGCTATTGCAGCGGCCGAGTTTCGTGCAGCGGGAGCAGACGACGTCGGTTTCATCATCGTCGCGTCAGGGCCGAACAGCGCGCTCCCTCACCATCACACCGGTAGCCGCTTGCTGCAGGACGGCGATGCGGTCGTCATCGACCTCGGGGGTCGGCGCGCCGGCTACTGGTCAGACATCACGCGTATCGCCGGGCTTGGCGAACCGACCACGGAGTGTCGGGAAGTGATCGACGTCGTCGAGCAGGCCGTGCAGGCAGCTATGGCGGCGGCGCGTCCCGGCGCGACCGCCGGTGATGTCGACGCGGGGCGCGTGACACGATCGAAGCGGCGAGCTCCGGGAATACTTCGTGCACCGAACGGGCACGGCCTAGGCGTTTCCGTGACGAGCAGCCCTGGATCGTCGCTCGTTCTGATGTGCTGCGGGAAGGGATGGTCTTCAGTATCGAGCCCGGCATCTATCTGCCCGGACGATTCGGCGTACGCCTAGAGGAGATCGTCTTCTTGACCGCGGACGGCTGCGAGCGATTCGCGAGCCCCGCGGACCGCGAACGTCAAGGCGTCGTGACGTTCACCGCAGATCGAGAGGAGACGATCCGGGCAACCGTCGCCGATCGGCGCGACGAGCTCGCGAGTTTGGTCTCTGCGCTCGTGCAGCAGCAGAGCACGCTTGGTCACGAGGAGGGAGCGCAGCGGACATCGCCGATCGCCTCGCTGCGGCGGGCTTCACGGTCGGGCGAATTGAACCCGATGCGGAGGCGGCGTTGGCCGATCCGTACGCAGGCTATCCCCCTTTGTCCTACGACGGACGGAGTTCGGTCGTCGGCAGGCGCAGAGGCCTCGGTGGCGGTCAGTCACTGCACCTGAGCGGCCACATCGACGTCGTACCGATCGATGACGCTGACCCGTGGCTGCACGACCCGTGGCAAGGAGTCGTCTCCGAAGGGAGGATCTGGGGTCGAGGGGCAGGCGACATGAAGGGCGGTCTCGCCGCGTACCTGATGGCCGCGGAGGTCGTCGCCCAGTCGTGCCCCGATCTTCGTGGTGATCTCGTCTTCAGCTCCGTGATCGAGGAAGAGTGCACAGGCAACGGCATGTGGTCAGTGCTGCGTGCCGGACACAGCACCGATGCAACCCTTATCGGCGAACCTACGAACCTCGATCTCATCCACGCGGGCACCGGTGTGGTCTGGGCCCGCCTCGCTGCGCGCGGTCGGTCGGGCCACTCCGCCTACACCGGCGGCGACGGCCCCTTCGACGAGCTTGCGCGCGCGATCGCCGCCCTACGAGCCCTCGAAGCAACAGCCAACCGGCCGCCGCGCGACACCGTATTCGCGGCGGTCTCAGACTGGCCATACGGGATGACAGTCGGACGAATAGGCGGTGGTGTGTGGACCTCTTCCGCGCCGGCGCTGCTCGAGGCTCGTGTCCGCTTCGGCTTCGGGCTCGACGTCGATCCGCTCGACATCCGGACACAGATCGTTGAGGCCGTCGCCGCGGCCGCTCCGTCCGTGGAGGTGTCGTTCGAGGCCTTCCGCGCGCGCGCGTACTGCCATGACCGAGAAGGAGCCCTGCCGGAGTTGCTGAGCGACGTACACGCGAGTGTGCTGCACAAGGAGATGGGGATATCCGCGTTCACCGCGACGACGGACGCGCGCTACGTCGATGGCCCGTGCGCCTGCTATGGGCCGGTCGCGTCCGGGTTTCACGGCGCGGACGAGTGGGTCGATATCGAGTCGCTGAAGAGCGTCGCAACGGTCGTGGCGCTCACGGCGGCACGCTGGCTGGCCTAGCATGCGACCCCTGCAACAAGAGGCGCTGCAACGGACCTGGCGGCGGTGGTTCGACCGATCTCTCCCGGAAAAGATCGTCTGCGTCGGCCTCAACTACGCCGACCACGCAGCCGAGTTGAGTCTCGATCTCCCATCTGAACCGTTGCTCTTCGGCAAGTTCCCGAATGCGCTCCTCGATCCCGGCGAGCCGATCGTCCTCCCCGCCGAGATCGGGCACGTCGACGCCGAGGCCGAGTTAGCGATCGTGGTTGGTCGGCATAGCCGCTCCGTCGCCGCCGAGGACGCACTCGAGGTCATTGCCGGCTATCTGTGCGCAAACGACATCAGTGCGCGCGACCTTCAGTTCAGAGAGAGCCAATGGCTGCGTTCGAAGGGCTTCGATACCTTCTGTCCGATTTCGACCGAGATCGCTCCCGTCGACCACGTGGGAGACGCGCGCGGGCTGCGAGTTGTGCAACGGCTCAACGGTGTCGTTCTCCAAGACTCGACGACCGACGAGATGATCTTCGGAGTCCCCGAGATCGTCGCACATGTCTCGACCGTATTCACGCTCGAGCCGGGTGACCTGATCCTGACCGGAACACCAGCGGGCGTCGGTGTATTTCGTTCGCCGAAGGTGTCGCTCGTCGACGGCGACGTAGTCGAGGTCGAGGTCGAAGGGATCGGAACGCTCCAGAACCGAGTCGTCGCCGACTAAGCCGAGTCGAGCTCGATCGCCGTAATGTGCCAACGCCCGAGGTTGGCGCAGAACGCGGTCGAGTTGCGAAAGGCGATGTTCGTTGGGTGCGCCAACATAATCGCGTCGTCGTCGCGAATCAGCACCATGGGCTTGCCGGCTCCGTCGATGCGAACAACCTGGCTCGGTTGGTAGCAAGCGACATAGAGCAAGCCGTCCGGCCCAAATCCGAGACCGTCGGGCAGTGTCCCCGGTAGTTCAGCGACGAGTTCCGGCTTGCCCGCTGCACCGTCGGCCAGTAGCGGGACGCGGGTCACTCGCCGTGACCACGTCTCGGCGACGTAGACCGCGCTTTGATCGGGCGCAACGGCGACGCCGTTCGCGAACAAGAACGGCCCCTGACTCCAGAGCTCGCCGCCTCCGTCCGGATCGATCCGAAGGACGCCTGGGCCAGGTTCGGTGGGCGAGTAACTCTCGGTCAAGTACAGACGGCCGGCTGCATCGAAGGCAATGGCGTTCGGCAGCATGAGGTCGTGGCCCGCGATCGGGCTCTCGACGAAAGGCTCCGGGTCGCCCCCGGCCGGATCGAGCCGCATCACCGCTCTGCGGCCAAGATCGACGTAATAGAGATAGCCGTCAGGCCCGAAGGCGAGCGCAAGTGTAAAGCCCTCGCCTCCGCTCACGCGCTCCTCGAGTGACCCGCCCTCGGGTGGGATCCGGTACACCTGACCGGCCTCGCCTCCACACCAGACGCTTCCGTCTTCGTGCACTGCGACGCCTTCTGCGTGATCGAGGCGAACCGGACCGACCGATGCGTCGACGAAGACACGCGCATGAGACATATCGAGCACGGGCTCGATGCTGATGGCTGCCATGGAGCGGAATGTTACGTCGGACAACCGAGGCTGCGAGCAAACGAACGACGGGCTGAAGTGCCCGGCCCGGGCGCAGGACCCTCTTCCCACACGCGCTCCCGATACCAACCTAACGGAGCACTACTACTAGCCCTACCGGAGACTCCCGCCTGCGCGTCCACTTCGCCCGGACTGTCTGGACGACGCCGGCAACGCAGTGCGCCTAGCGAATGGCACCCATCTCGCAGAACCGCATCTTGCGCAACGCCCACATCTCTTGATCGGGCGTTAGTGAGTCCCAGTAGAGCTTGGCCTCGCGCTCAAGAGCCGCTCTTGACGCATTCGGCTGGCCGCCCGGAGGCAGAGTACAAAAGCACCAATCCGCGCCTTTCCTGCTCCACGCGCATGACAGATTTGGCTTGAGCAAGCCATGCGCCCGGCATGATTCGAACATGCGACCTCTGCCTCCGCAGGGCAGCGCTCTATCCCCTGAGCTACGGGCGCGAGGGAGCGACCAAGTGTACCCGGGCGCTTGCCGGAGCCGATCTGCAGCACCGCGCTCGTCCGGCACCTCGACCCGCACGTAGGCGAGCGCGAGCCCCGGCACCGAGCTCGTCACCCGGCCGACGTCCTTGCCGTCGTAGGTGACCGGTGTGTCGGCGTCGGCGAGCGCCCCGTCGACCTCGAGCACGCGCAGCCGCCGGTTGACCTTCCCGCGGTGGTGCTGCCGCGCGATCGGCTCCTGCCCCGGGTAGCAGCCCTTCGTGAACGAGATCGCGCGCTCGTCGAGCCCGGCCTCCGCCGGCAGGACGCGATCGTCGAGCTCGCGGCCGAAGCGCGGCGTTCGCGGCGGCGATGCGGCGCCGCTCGAGCTCGTCGTCGTCGACGGTCGGCCTCGACGTCGCCGTCGAGCAGCTCGAAGGCCGGCTCGCCGTAGTCGCGGTTCGGGATCCCGTCCGGCCGTCGTCCGCGAAGACGACGACCGAGGTGTGCTGCTCGAGCGCGATCTCGCACCTCGCGGCGAAGCGGCTCCGCACCAGGTGCGCGTGGACGATCTCGCCGAGCTCGGGCTCGGTGAGCAGCAGCACGTCGTCCGGCGCCCCGCCGCCAGACGAGGAGCGGCGCGATCACCCGCGCCTTCGCGGTGAGGAGCAGCGCGTCGGCCGACCCGGACTCCGGGACGTCGTTCGACAGCATCCGGTCGAGGTACTCGACCGCCTGCGGGCCGCGCACGCGCGACGTAGGCGCGCGGCCGGCGGGCCGCGGCGAGGCGTAACGGTGGGCATCGCTCCCTAGACTAGAGCGGCGTGTTCAGGTCGAAGGCGGAGCGGAAGGTGGCCGAGCTCGGGTACGACCCGGCGCGGCTGCCGCCGGGGCAGTACCTCACCGAGAAGTGGCCGGTGCTGCACGCCGGCTCGGTGCCGCGCTACGACGACCTCTCGACCTGGACGCTCCGCGTCTTCGGCGAGGTCGAGAGCGAGCTCGAGCTCTCCTGGGAGCAGCTCAACGCGCTCCCGCGCAGCGAGAACACCCAGGACATCCACTGCGTGACGCGCTGGTCGCGCTTCGACGCGCGCTTCGAGGGCGTCCACTGGCGCGAGCTCGCAGCGCTCGTGCCGTCCGAAGCCGGCGGCCGCCTTCGTGGTCGCCCACGCCGAGCACGGGTTCACGTCGAACGTGCCGCTCCGCTTCCTGGAGGACGACGACGCGCTGCTCGCCACCCACGCCGACGGCGAGCCGCTGACGCCCGACCACGGCTACCCGCTGCGACTCGTGATCCCGGGCAAGTACTTCTGGAAGAGCGCCAAGTGGCTGCGGGGGATCGAGCTCTCGAGCGTCGACAAGCCGGGCTTCTGGGAGCGCTACGGCTACAACAACGACGCCGACCCCTGGAAGGAAGAGCGCTACAGCTTCTGAGAGAAGGCCGAGCACGTGACGGTTGCCGCCGGAGGCCGGCGTGGCCGGCCGGGAGGCGAAGCGCGACAGCCGAGACGGCAGGCGGAAAGGGAGGGATGGGCTGGGGAAGGAGAACCGTCGGTTCTCTTCCCCACATACGAGAAGAGCCGCCCGGGGAGGCGGCTCTTCAAGGGGATTGCGCGAGGGTGTTGACTTGGTCGTCGGACTTCGACGCCAAGCCGCCGATCCCTCGCGCGAGTGATTCCCAAGCCTGGTGCCCGGCACCGAGGTGCCAGGCACCAGGGTTCGGCTTTACATCATCCCGCCCATGTCGGGCATGCCGGCGCCGGCGCCCACGGGGTTCTTCTCCGGGGCCTCGGCGACGATCGCCTCGGTGGTGAGGATGTTCTTCGCGATCGACGCGGCGTTCTGCAGCGCCGAGCGGGTGACCATCGTCGGGTCGGTGATGCCGGCCTTGAGAGGTCGGTCACCTCGCCGGTGTCGACGTTCAGGCCCTCGCCCGCGCTCGCCTGCCGCACCTGCTGGACGACGACCGAGCCCTCGAGCCCGGCGTTCGTCGCGAGCTGGCGGAGCGGCTCCTCGAGCGCCTTGATGATGATCTGCGCGCCCGTCTTCTCGTCACCGTCGAGCGACTTGAGCAGCTTGGGCGAGATCGCGTCGGCCGCGTTCAGCAGCGCGACACCGCCGCCCGGCACGACGCCCTCCTCGAGGGCGGCGCGGGCTGCCTGCAGCGCGTCCTCGACGCGGTGCTTGGTCTCCTTCATCTCCGTCTCGGTGGCGGCGCCGACCTTGACGACCGCAACGCCGCCCGACAGCTTCGCGAGCCGCTCCTGCAGCTTCTCGCGGTCGAAGTCCGAGTCGGTGTTCTCGATCTCCGACTTGAGCTGCTTGATGCGGCCCTTGATCGCGTCGCCCTCGCCGGCACCGTCGATGATCGTCGTCGAATCCTTGTCGACGACCACCTTGCGGGCATGGCCGAGCTGCGAGAGCTTCGTGTTCTCGAGCTTGAGGCCCATCTCCTCGGTGATCACCTCGCCGCCCGAGAGGATCGCGATGTCCTCGAGCATGCGCTTGCGGCGATCGCCGAAGCCCGGCGCCTTGACGGCGACGGCCTGGAAGGTGCCGCGCAGCTTGTTGACGACGATCGTCGCGAGCGACTCGCCCTCGACGTCCTCGGCCACGATCAGCAGCGGGCGACCCGCCTGGATCACCTGCTCGAGCACCGGCAGCAGATCCTTGACCGCGCCGATCTTCTGGTTCGCAACCAGGATGTACGGGTCGTCGAGCACTGCCTCCATGCGCTCGGCGTCGGTGATCATGTAGGGCGACAGGTAGCCCTTGTCGAACTGCATGCCCTCGGTGAACTCGAGCTCGAGGCCGAAGGTCTGGCCCTCCTCGACGTTCACGACGCCGTCCTTGCCGACCTTCTCGATCGCCTCGGAGAGCACGTCGCCGATCTCGGTCGAGCGGGAGGAGACGGTCGCGACGCGCGCGATGTCCTCCTTGCCGGAGATCTCGGTCGACTGGGACTTGAGGTTCTCGACGATCTGATCGACGGCGGTCTCGATGCCGCGCTTCAGCGCCATCGGGTTCGCACCGGCGGAGACGTTCTTGAGCCCCTCGCGCACGACTGCCTGCGCAAGCACGGTCGCCGTCGTCGTGCCGTCGCCGGCCACGTCGTTGGTTGCGGTCGCGACCTCGCGGACGAGCTGCGCGCCCTGGTTCTCGAAGACGTCCTCGACCTCGATCTCGCGGGCGATGGTGACGCCGTCGTTCGTGATCGTCGGCGCCCCGAACTTCTTGTCCAGGACGACGTAGCGCCCCTTCGGGCCGAGCGTCACCTTGACCGCGTCGGCCAGGATGTCGACGCCGCGCTGGAGCGAGCGCCGCGCATCCTCACTGAACTTCAGCTCCTTGTGAGCCATCTGATTTCTCTTCCCCTTCCTACGCGACCGCTGCGCGATCGCCGACGACCTTCGCGAGCACATCGGACTCGCGCAGGATCAGGACTTCGTCGACACCGAGCTTGATCTCGGTCCCGCCGTACTTGCTGAAGATGATCTCGTCGCCCTCTTCGAGGTCCATGGCGATGTACTCGCCGTCCTCGTCGCGGGCGCCCGGGCCGACGGCAAGGACGCGGCCGCGCTGCGGCTTCTCCTTCGCCGTGTCCGGCAGGACGATGCCGCTGATCGTCGTCTCCTCTTCCTCGAGGACCTTGACGATCAGGCGATCGCCGAGCGGCTTGAGATTCATAGATAGGACCTCCACCTACACTGTGTGACCACAAGCTTGTGACACGCTTGTGCTTGCCGTTGGCACTCTACCCATATGAGTGCCAGCAGCGCAAGTGACCGCCGCAAATCTGAGTCTCGGACGCTAAGATCCTGACTGTTTGCGCCGTGAGCTCTCGGCCGGTGGTCCCGGTCGGCCGAGGACGACGTATGATCGCAGGCCACCCGTGCCCTCCCTCGCGCTGAACTTCTACTCGCCCGTCGTCGAGGCGCAGCTTCGTTCCCACCGCAAGACCGCGACGATCCGGCTCGGCGACAAGTCGCGCAAGTACCAGAAGGGAATGATCGTCTCGGTGCTCGTCGGCGCCCGCTTCAGCCCGCGCCAGCACGTGTTCGACGCCGTCCTCGACAAGGTCGAGGTGAAGACGATCGACGACCTGTCGCCGAACGAGATCGAGCACGACAACCCCGAGATCCGCCACCAGGACGAGCTGTGCCGGTTCCTCGGCCAGCTCTACAACCGCGACGTCACCCCCGGCGACACCGTGACCCTGATCCGCTTCTCGGCCATCCAGCCGAGCCTCGGCCTGTTCTAGGGAGGGAACTACTTGGCGGGCTTCCGGATGCGCAGGCCGTGCAGCTCGGGGGCGCGCAGCGGGCCGCCGCAGGCTTCGCAGTCGACCGCGAACGTCGACGAGAAGGGCTCCGCGCAAGCGGGGCAGCGGTGGAGCAGCTCGCCTCCGCACGAGGGGCAGCGCTCCGGAAGCTCGTGCTCGAACTCCTCGAACCAGCGCCGGGCGGCGCCGCACTCCAGGCAGAAGGCGGTCCAGTGGCCGAGCACTCCACGGCGCTCCTCGCGCAGCCAGTCGGCGGCCTTGCCCACGCCACGACTGTAACCCCACGCGGCGGTTAGCATGCGCCCGTGGCGATCGCCCGTGTAGCCGAGCCCTCGGGCTCGCTCCAGGAGGTGAGGGAGTGGGGCCTCGACCGCGAGGACCTGCTCCAGATCTACCGCAACATGCTGATCACCCGCGGCGTCGAGGAGCGGGGCCACATCCTCTACCGGCAAGGGAAGATCCCGGGCTCGTTCTACACCGGCCGCGGCAACGAGGCGGCCTCCGTCGCCGTCGCGACCGCGATGCGACCGGACGACGTCGGGACCCCGCTGCACCGCGACATGGGCGTCCACATCACGCGCGGCGTCGAGCCGTGGCGGATCTTCGCGCAGTACATGGGGCGCGCCGACGGTCCCTCGCACGGCAAGGACGGGAACGTGCACATGGCGGACGGCCGCCTCGGCCTGATCGCCATGGTCAGCCACCTCCCCGCCATGCTCCCCGTCGCGGTCGGCTGCGCCCTCGCCTTCCGCATCCGGGAGGAGCACCGCGTCGCCGTCGGGTGGACCGGCGAGGGCGCGATGGCGCGCGGCGACGCGCACGAGGCGATGAACTTCGCGGGCGTCCGCCGGCTGCCGGTCGTCTTCGTCTGCGACAACAACCAGTGGGCGTACTCGACGCCGACGCACCTCGAATACGCGGTCGACCACCTGGCAGACCGCGCCGCCGCCTACGGCTTCGACGGCGTCGTCGTCGACGGCACCGACGTGCTCGCCGTCTACCGCGAGGCGAAGCGCGCGATCGAGAAGGCGCGCGAGGGCGGCGGCCCGACGCTGATCGAGTGCCAGACGCTCCGCATGGAGGGCCACGCGGTGCACGACGACGCGTTCTACGTCCCGAAGGAGCTGTTCGAGCAGTGGGCGGCCCGCGACCCGCTCGAGCGCTACCGGACCTGGCTGCGCGAGAACGTCGAGCTCGCGGACGGCGAGGAAGAGGAGATGACGAGCCACGTGAAGCGGCTGCTGAACGACGCGCTCCAGCGGGCGGAGGAGTCGCCGCAGCCCGATCCTGCCGACCTGCTCGACGGCGTGTACGCGGCGCCCGAGGACCTCGACACGCCGCACCACAAGTAAGGCGGACGCCCGTGCCCGAGATGACATACCTGCAGGCGATCTCGGACGGCCTGCGCCAGGAGATGCGCCGCGACAAGCGCGTGTTCGTGATCGGCGAGGACGTCGGTGTCTACGGCGGCGCTTTCAAGGTCACGCTCGGCTTCCAAGAGGAGTTCGGTTCGTGGCGCGTGATCGACGCCCCGCTCTCGGAGACGGCGATCATGGGCGGCGCGACGGGCGCCGCGCTGATGGGCCTGCGGCCGGTCGCGGAGATGCAGTTCGCGGACTTCGTCTCGTGCGCCTGGGACCACCTCGTCACGATCGCGGCCAAGCAGCGGTGGCGCGCCGGGACCCCTGTGCCGTTCGTGCTGCGCCTGCCCTCGGGCGGTGGCTTCTCGGGCGGCCCGTTCCACTCGCAGAACCCCGAGTCGTCCTTCGCGCACATCCCCGGGCTCAAGTGCGTCTGCCCGTCCACGCCCGAGGATGCGAAGGGGCTGATCATCTCGGCGATCGAGGACCCGAACCCGGTCCTCTACTTCGAGCACAAGCACCTCTACCGCCGCGTGAAGGGCGAGGTGCCCGAGGAGCGCTACACCGTCCCGATCGGCAAGGCGCGCATCCACGCCGAGGGGACGGATGTCTCGTTGATCACCTGGGGCGCGATGGTCTACACCGCCGAGGAGGCTGCGGAGCAGGTGGACGCGTCGGTCGAGATCGTCGACCTGCGCAGTGTCATGCCGTGGGACAAGCAGGCCGTCCTCGACTCGGTGCGCAAGACGTCGAAGGTGCTCGTCCTGCACGAGGACACGAGGACGGGCGGCTTCGGCGCGGAGATCGCCGCCACGATCGCCGAGGAGGCGTTCGAGGACCTCGACGCACCGGTGCGGAGGATCGCCGCGCCCGACACGCCGGTCCCGTTCTCCCCGGTGCTCGAGAAGGCCTTCATCCCGCAGGTCGACGACGTCGCCAAGGGGCTCAGGGAGCTCGTGGAGTACTAGAGGGTACGAGGAGAGAGGATGTCAACGGGAACCGCAGTCGACGTCGTGATGCCGCAGATGGGCGTCTCCGTCTCGGAGGGAACGATCACGAGGTGGGTCAAGCAGGTCGGCGAGCACGTGGAGGCCGACGAGACGCTGCTCGAGATCTCGACCGACAAGGTCGACACGGAGGTCCCGGCGCCCGCGTCGGGCCTCGTCACCGAGATCCTCGTCCAGGAAGGGGAGACGGTCGAGGTCGGCACGGTGCTCGCACGCATCGGCGGCGAGGCGGCCGCGGCCGCGCCGGCGGCGGCCCCGGCAGAGCCCGAGCCCACGCGGCCGGAGCCCGACGCCGCCCCGCCCGAGCAGGCGCCGCAGCCGGCGGCGGAGGCGGCACCGCCGGAGCCGGTGACTCCCGCCGCGGACGGGCCGACGAACGGCAAGGCGTTCATCTCGCCCGTCGTCGCGCGAATCGCCGGCGAGCACGGCGTCGATCCGTCACAGGTGCCGGGAACCGGCACGGGCGGCCGCGTCACGAAGCGCGACATCCTCGCGTTCATCGAGGCCGGCGGTGCGGCGGCGCCCGCTGCACCCGCGGCGCCCGAGCCGGCGGCCGCGACACCGGCCGCAGCCCCGGAGGTCACGCCTCCGGCGATCCCCGCCGCCGCGCCCCCGCCCGTGGCGCCGCCGCCGGCAGCCGCTCCCGCGGTCGCCGCCGCGGCCGAGCCCGTCGCCCCCGGCCAGGGAGAGACGTTCGAGCCGATCTCGGCCATGCGGCGCGGCATCGCCGAGCACATGCGGCGCTCCCTCGACACGTCCGCCCACGTCACGAGCGCGATCGAGGTCGACATGACGAACGTCGTCGCGGTGCGTGCGAAGCTGAAGCGCGAGTTCGAGCAGGCATACGGCGTGAACCCGACGTACCTCGCGTTCATCGCGCGGGCGACGGTCGACACGCTGCGCGACTACCCGTACATCAACGGCGAGCTGCGCGACGGGCAGATCGTCACGCGGACGTTCGTCAACCTGGGCTTCGCGGTCGAGCTGGCCGACGGCAAGGGACTGATCGTCCCCGTCGTCAAGAACGCCGAGACGCTGAACCTGCTCGGGATGGCCAAGGGCATCGCCGACGTCGCCGCCCGCGCGCGCAACAAGCAGCTGCTCCCGGACGACGTCGCGGGCGGGACGTTCACGATCACGAATCCCGGCGGCTACGGCACGTTCCACGGGACGCCGGTGATCAGCCAGCCGCAGGCGGCGATCCTCGGCACCTACGCGATCGTGAAGCGGCCGTGGGTGTTGACCGACGAGAGCGGCACCGATGCGATCGCGATCAGGTCGATGATGAACCTAACGCTCACGTACGACCACCGCCTGATCGACGGCGCGCTCGCCGGGCGCTTCCTGCGCGACCTGCGCGAGCGGCTGCAGACCTGGGGCGAGAGCGACTACTGACCTTCCGCGACGCCTTCCCGCTCCTGCACACGCGCTCGATCGCGGCGGCGTCGGAGTTCTACTGCGACCGGCTCGGCTTCGGGCTCGCCTACCGCTTCCCGGAGGAGGGCGAACCGGCGTACGTCTCGCTCGAGCTCGGGACGTTCAGGCTCGGTCTGGTGCAGTCCGACGAGCCGGGTGCACCCGGCCGGGTCGCGCTGTGGCTCTACACGGACGAGCTCGACGAGCATGTCGCCGCGCTGCGCAGCGCCGGCGTCCCCGTCCTCACCGAGCCGCACGACGAGGTCTGGGGCGAGCGGGTCGCTGCGGTCGAGGATCCCGACGGCAACGCCGTCTGGCTCGGGCAGCGGCTCCGGATCAGCGTGTAGGCGCTGCGAGCAGCCAGGTGCCAGGCACCAAGGGGCCAGGCACCTGGCGTTCGCTCACAGCTTCGGCTCCGCAACCGCCGCCGGTACGCTCAGGGCGCGATGAGCACCGCCCGTCTCGTCTCGCTCGGCGTCGTCGACTACCGCGAGGCGCTCGAGCTCCAGCGGACGATCGCCGGGGACGTCGCCCGCGGCGATGCGCCCGACACGGTGCTCCTGCTCGAGCATCCGCCGACGATCACCCTCGGACGCCGCGCGGAGCCGGGCGAGCTGCACGTCCCGGCGAACGCCGAGGTCGAGGTCGTCGAGACCGACCGCGGCGGCAAGTCGACCTACCACGCTCCCGGTCAGCTCGTCTGCTACCCGATCCTCGACCTGTCCCGGCACGGCCAGGACGTCAAGGGGTACTGCCGCGACCTCGAGCAGGTGCTGATCGAGACGACCGGCGCGTTCGGCATCGAGGCGACCCGCATCGACGGGCTCACCGGGCTCTGGCTCGAGCGGCCGCCGCGCAAGATCGCGTCGATCGGGATCCATCTGTCGAAATGGATCTCGACCCACGGCTACGCGCTGAACGTCGACCTCGATCCGGCGCCGTTCACCGAGTGGATCACCGCCTGCGGCCTCGACGGCTACCAGTTCACGTCGATGGCGCAGGAGCTCGGCCGGCCGCTCTCCGTCGACGAGGTGCGGCCCGTCGCCGCCCGCGCCTTCGAGCACGTCTTCGGCGTCGCCTTCGAGCCCGCCGGCCGCCCGGCACTCACGACCACTTAGCGCGGCGAGGCTCCTCGCGCGTCATCTGCTCGAGGCGGTCGAGCAGCGACCCGGCATCGCCGGCGACGGCGATCGCCGCGAGATCGGCGGCGCGGACGAAGCCCTCCTCGGTCGCGTGCCGGGCGAGCGCGATCAGCGGACGCCAGTAGCCCTCGACGTCGAGCAGCCCGATCGGCCGGTCGTGCAGCCCGAGCTGCGACCAGGTCAGCTGCTCGATCAGCTCGTCGAGCGTCCCGAACCCGCCGGGCAGCGCGACGAAGGCGTCCGCGAGCTCGGCCATGCGCGCCTTGCGCTCGTGCAGCGAGCCGACCACCTCGAGCTCCGTCACGCCGGAGTGCGCGAGCTCCCGGTCGACGAGCCAGCGCGGGATCACCCCGATCACCTCCCCGCCGGCGGCGAGCGCGCCGTCGGCGACCGCACCCATCAGCCCGACCCGGCCGCCGCCGAAGACGACCCCGAGGCCGCGCGCCGCCACGGCCTCGCCGAAGGCGCGTGCCGCGTCCGCGTACCCGGCCAGCCGCCCGCTCGACGCGCCGCAGAAGACGCAGACTCGCTCCATGCGGCGAGCCTAGCGACGGCCGCGCGGGCCAAATGCCGTCGTCTACCTTGGGCGAGATGTTCCACGGCGGAGAGCGCGGAGGCGGCCGCCGCTTCGGGCGCGACGAGGCGCCGGAGCGGCCGGCCGACCCTGCGGTGCGCCGGGCCAACCTGCGCCGGATCGCACGCCTGTTCCACCCGTACCGGTGGCGGCTCAGCGTCGTCCTGGGGCTGATCCTCGTCTCGGCCGCCGTCGGCGTCCTTCCGGCGTTCCTGCTGCGTGGCGCCCTCGAGTCGATCCAGAGCCATCCGGTGGACACGAGAGCGCTGTCGTACTACGCCGGCGGCATGATCGTGATCGCGATCGTCGTCGGCATCCTCGGCGTCTGGCAGACGCTCCTGTCGAACCAGGTCGGCCAAGCGGTGATGCACGACCTGCGCACGGCGGTGTTCCGCCACCTGCAGCGCCTGTCGCTCGCGTTCTTCACGCGCACACGCACCGGCGAGGTGCAGTCGCGCATCTCGAACGACATCGGCGGCGTGCAGAGCGTCGTGACCTCGACCGCGACGTCGATCATCTCCAACGCGACGACCGTGCTGGCCACGATGGTCGGCATGATCCTGCTCTCCTGGGAGCTCGCGCTGTTCGCGTTCGCGCTGATCCCGGTGTTCGTGCTGCTCACACGGCGCGTCGGCAAGGAGCGACGGCGGATCGCAAAGTCGACGCAGGAGACGCTCGCCGACATCTCGAGCCTCGTGCAGGAGTCGCTCTCGGTGAGCGGTGTCCTGCTCGGCAAGACGATGGGGCGCACGGAAGAACTGGCCGACCGCTTCCACGGGGAGTCGGAGCGGCTCGCCGGCCTCGAGGTGCGCCAGCGCATGGCCGGACGCTGGATGATGGCGACGATCCAGACGAGCTTCGCGGTGATGCCCGCGGCCACCTACTGGTTCGGCGGGCTGGCGCTGGCGCACGGCTGGTCGACCACGATCAGCGTCCCGACGCTCGTCTCGTTCACCACGCTCCAGACCCGGCTCTTCTTCCCGGTGGGGTCGCTCCTCGGAGTCGGCCTCGACGTGCAGACGTCGCTGGCGCTCTTCGACCGCATCTTCGAGTACCTCGACCAGCCGGTCGAGATCCTCGAGCCGGCCGTCCCCCGCACATTGGCCGAGGCCGGCGACATCACCTTCGACGGCGTCTGGTTCCGCTACGACCCGGACGGGCCGTGGACGCTCGAAGACGTCACCTTCAACGTTCCCTCCGGGACGAAGACCGCGGTCGTCGGCGAGACGGGATCGGGCAAGACGACGCTCGGCTACCTGACCGCGCGCCTGTACGACGTCGCTCTCGGCAGCGTCTCGATCGGCAGTGTCGACGTGCGCGACCTCTCCTTCCGTTCGCTCACCAGCTTGGTGGGCGTCGTCTCGCAGGAGACCTACCTCTTCCACGCGAGCGTGCGGGAGAACCTGCGGTTCGCGAAGCCCGACGCGACCGACGAGGAGGTCGAGCTCGCCGCGCGGGCGGCGCAGATCCACGACCTGATCACCGCGCTCCCCGAGGGGTACGAGACGATCGTCGGCGAGCGCGGCTACCGCTTCTCGGGCGGCGAGAAGCAGCGCATCGCGATCGCGCGCACGATCCTGCGCAACCCGCCGATCCTCGTGCTCGACGAGGCGACGAGCTCGCTCGACACCGAGACCGAGCGGCAGGTGCAGGAGGCGCTCGACCGGCTGGCGAGCGGCCGCACGACGATCGCGATCGCACACCGGCTCTCGACCGTCTTCGACGCCGACCAGATCCTCGTCCTCGACGACGGGCGGATCGTCGAGCGCGGACGGCACGACGAGCTCGTCGCGCTCGGCGGCCGCTACGCGGAGCTCGTGCACCGCGCGCCGCACGACCGGACGCCCGCTCTAGACTGAGGCGCGGATGGAGACCTCGCTGCCCGTCGCCGAGCGCCCGCGCCGCCCCGAGTGGATGAAGGTGCGCGCCCCCTCCCGGGACGGCCGCTACTACGACGTCGAGAAGCTGATCCACGGTGCGCAGCTGCACACGATCTGCGAGGAGGCGCGCTGCCCGAACATCGCCGAGTGCTGGGGCCGCGGGACCGCGACCTTCCAGATCCTCGGCGAGACCTGCACCCGCGCCTGCCGCTACTGCTACGTCCACTCGGGAAAGCCGTCGGAGCCGGTCGACCCGCTCGAGCCGCTGCGGCTGGCGGAGACCGCGCGGCGGATGGGCCTGAAGCACGTCGTCGTCACGTCGGTCGACCGCGACGACGTTCCCGACCGGGGCGCCGGCCACTACGCGGCGACCATCCGGGCGCTGAAGGCGAAGGTGCCGGCCGCGACGGTCGAGGTGCTGACCCCCGACTTCCTCGGCGTCGAGGAGACGGCGCTGCGGACGGTGATCGGGGCGCGACCCGACGTCTTCAACCACAACATCGAGACGGTCCGCCGGCTGCATCGCAGGATGCGGGGCGCGAAGGCGAGCTACGACGGGGCGCTCGCGCTCCTGCGGCGCGCGAAGGAGATCGCCGACTACCCGGTGCTCACGAAGAGCGGGATCATCGTCGGCCTCGGCGAGAGCAACGACGAGGTCGTCGAGACGATGCGCGACCTGCGCGCGCACGGCGTGGACGTCGTGACGATCGGCCAGTACCTGCAGCCGAGCGCGAAGCACGCGACGATCGACCGCTGGGTGCACCCCGACGAGTTCCGCTGGTTCCGCGAGCAGGGTGAGGCGCTCGGCTTCGGCTCCGTCTTCTCGGGGCCGCTCGTCCGCTCGAGCTACCGGGCCGACGAGCAGCGCCATGCAGCTGCGGCCGGGCGCGGCGCCGTCGCGTACTAGCGCCTGATCGAGACCGGTACGAGGTAACCCGTCTTCCCCTGGCGGACCACCACCATGTAGGTCCCCGGGGCCGAGGGGTTGCCGAGCCCGGCGCGCTCTGCGACGACGATCTTCATCCGGCCGTCGATGATCGTCATGCACGTGATGCCCCGGCGGACGGGAAGGCTCACCGTCACCTTGCGCCCGTCGACGGCGACATTCGACGGGATCATGCCGTTGACGCGAACGGCCGCCTTCGAGATCGCACGAGGCATCCGCTCGCCGCGCGGCAGGCTCACCGACACCGGGCCGCCCATCGGCCGGCCGCACTGGAGGACGGCGGGCAGCCCGACGGTCACGGCGACGGGGCGGGCGCCGGCCGCGGCCGACGACAGGGTCACCGTGGCCTCGCCGCCCCGGGGCTGGAAGCCGGCGGCAGCAGCGACGCCGGCTGCGGCCGAAGCAACGAGCGCCGCGCCGATCAGCATGCGCGCTCTCATACCTCGATCGTAGCTCGCGCCGACGCCGAAGGATTCGGCAACTACCCGGAGGTGCAGGGACTTTTCGGAGCTACCCGTGCGGCTTCGCGAGCGCGCGATAGTCGAGCGCGACGTCGAGAACCGCCTCGTCGACCCCCGCCTCGCGCGCCACGTCACGCAACGGCCGTCCCGACGCGACGGCGCTCTTCACGATCTCGCTCGCCCTGTCGTAGCCGATGTGCGGATTGAGGCCGGTCGCGGCCGCGAGCGTGAGCTCTGCGTAGCGCTCACACTGCTCGCGATTCGCCACGATGCCGGAGACGCACTTCTCGTCGAGCAGCCGGCACGCGGCCGCGAGGAGCTTGATCGACTGCAGCAGGTTGCGCGCGAGCAGCGGCACGAACACGTTGAGCTCGAAGTGCCCCTGCATCCCACCGACGGCGATCGCCTGGTCGTTGCCGATCACCTGCGCCGCAACCTGCGTGACCACCTCGGGAATGACGGGGTTGACCTTGCCCGGCATGATCGACGACCCCTTCTGCAGCTCGGGCAGGAAGATCTCCGCCAGGCCGGCGCGCGGGCCCGAGCCGAGAAAGCGCAGGTCGTTGGCGATCTTCGTCAGGCTGACGGCGAGCGTCTTCAGCGCCCCGGACGCCTCGACCAGCCCGTCCCGTGCCGCCTGCGACTCGAACGGATCGGCCGGCGCCGAGATCTGGAGGCCGCTCGCCTGCTCGAGCTCGGCGCGAACGCGCGCCGCGAACTCGGGATGCGTGTTCAGGCCGGTGCCGACGGCCGTGCCGCCGAGCGGGATCTGGCCGAGCCGCACGAGCGTCGACGACACGCGCGCGTGGCCCTCGCGCACCTGCGCGGCGTACCCGCCGAACTCCTGGCCGAGCGTGACCGGCACGGCGTCCATCCAGTGCGTGCGGCCCGACTTGACCACGTCGTCGAACTCGCGTGCCTTCGCAGCCAGCGCGTCGGCCAGCCCGTCGAGCGCGGGCAGCAGGTCGTTGACCGTCTCGTCGAGCGCGGCGAGATGGACGGCAGACGGGAAGACGTCGTTCGAGCTCTGGCCCATGTTCACGTCGTCGTTCGGATGGACGTCCTCCCCGGCGAGCGTGGCGATCACCTCGTTCGCGTTCATGTTCGACGAGGTGCCCGACCCGGTCTGGAAGACGTCGATCGGGAACTGGTCGTCGAGCTCGCCGGCAGCTACGCGGTCGGCAGCGGCGGCGATGCGCTCGGCCTTGCCGGCGTCGAGCAGGCCGAGCTCGGCGTTCACCCGGGCCGCCGCGGCCTTGATCCGGCCGAGCCAGCGGGCGACCGGGGCGGGAATCGGCTCGCCCGAGACCGGGAAGTTGGCGACCGCCTTGCGGGTCTCGCCGCCCCACAGCTCGCGCGCCTCGACGCCTTCGCTCACGAGGAAGACTGTACCGACCGCCCGGTGTCGAGCAGGTCGGACCAGCCCGTCACCTTGACGCGCGGCCGGCCGAGCGGCTCGCCCGCGGCCCGCTCGACGGCGTCGATCGCCCGCCACCCGTCGTACTCGACGAACAACGCCCCGCGCTCGTCGAGCAGCGCGGCGAGGTCGCCGTCTCCCGATGCGGCGAGCTTCCCGGCACGGGCGTCCTCGAGCAGCAGCTCGACGGTCTCGGTCGCGTCCTTCTTGTTCGTCCCGATCACCCCGCTCGGCCCACGCTTGATCCAGCCGGCGCAGTAGGTGCGCTCGGCGCCGGTGACGCGTCCACCCTCGTTCGGCATCACGCCGGCGCCGGCGTCGAAGGGCACGCCCGGCAGGGCAACCCCGGTAGCCGACGCTGCGCAGCACCAGGCTGCAGGGAATCGTCTCGCGTCGCGCCGGTCGGGCGGGCGACGAGCCGGCCGCGCTCGAGGACGAGCTCGTTGCGGACGACCTCGACCGCCTCGACCTTGCCGTCGCCGAGGAGCGCGACGGGTGAGACGAGGAAGCGCAGCACGATCCGGCGCGGCTGCCCTCTGGGCTCGCGCGCCGCGAACTCGCGCAGCAGGTCGACGTTGCGGCGGGCGCGCTCGCGGTCGTGCTCGAGCGCGTCGGCGCTCGCGGCGTCGAGCTCGAGGTCGGCGGGATCGACGGCGACGTCGCAGCCGGCGAGCTCGCCCAGCTCCTGCAGCTCCGGCGGCGTGAACGCGGCCTGGACCGGGCCCGCGCCGGCCGAGCATCACGATCTCGCGGATCCCCGAGTCGACGATCGCCCGCTCGGCCTCGTCGACCGTGTCGGTCGACGCGAGCTCCTCCGCGGTCAGCGCGAGCATCCGGGCGCAGTCGATCGCGACGTTCCCGTTCCCGACGACGACGGCGCGCTCGCCGGAGAGGTCGAAGTCGAGGTCCTGGAAGTCGGGGTGGCCGTTGTACCAGGCGACGAAGGCCGTCGCGGGCCACGAGCCCGGCAGGTCCTCGCCCGGGATCCCGAGGCGCCGGTCGGTCTGGGCGCCGACCGTGTAGACGACGGCGTCGTAGCGCTCGAGCAGCTCGTCGTGCGTGACCGTGCGGCCCACGTCGACGTTGCCGAAGAAGCGGAAGCCCGGCCGCGCCGCCGTCTTCTCGAACGCGCGCGAGACCGCCTTGATGTTCTCGTGATCCGGGGCGACGCCGAGCCGGACGAGGCCCCAGGGCGTCGGCAGCCGGTCGAGCAGGTCGACCGAGACCGCCGGGTCGTCGCTCTTGAGCAGCGCGTCGGACGCGTAGAAGCCCGGCCGGGCCCGAGCCGACGACGGCGACGCGAAGGCGCGCTCACACGCGCGAGCGTATCGCCCGAGGCTCGACTAGTGACAGCCGGCCGCAGGCTGCGGCGTCCGACGGCGCCTCGCCGTCGGCCACCTGGAAGCTCGAGCCGCAGCCGCACGACGACGCCGCGTTCGGGTTGTCGATCTTGAACCCCGACTCCTGCGAGCGTCTCGAGGAAGTCGACCGTCGAGCCCTGCAGGTACGGGCGCGCTGAACGGGTCGACGACGACCTTCACCCCGTGGAACTCGAGCTCGTGGTCGCCCTCCTGCGGGCCCGCGGTCGAAGCCGAGCGCGTACTCGAAGCCGCTGCAGCCGCCGCCCTGGATCGCGACGCGAAGCACCTCTGCGTCGCCGGCCGGCTCCTCGGCCTGCAGGCCGCGGATCTTCTCCGCCGCACGCTCCGTGAGCGTGAGGACGGACTCGGTGTGCGACCTCGGTCGTCGCCATCGCGGTCTCAGTGTACCCCGAGGGGTCGCGGATGGGCAGTTCGTGACACCTGCAACGCCGATCGCTCCACGGTTTCGGGTTCCGTTCGTGCGACAGGTCCGAACCGTGGTAGCGTCGGGCCGCCGGGACTCGAGGAGGCGGGTTTCTTGTTCGACAGCTGGTTGCCGTTCGCGATCTACGGGTTCTTCGCCCTGATGATCCCGACGACGATGATCGTCGGCAGCTTCGTGTTCGCGCAGCGGCCGCATCGCCGCGTCCGCGCCCGCACCGTGCCGTTCGAGTCGGGCGTCTCGAAGGGCCCGCCGCAGCGCCAGCGCTTCACCGTCAGCTTCTACCTGACCGCGATGCTCTTCATCCTCTTCGACATCGAGATCGTGTTCCTGTACCCGCTGGCGGTGATCCTCCACCAGCTCGGCTGGTTCGGGTTCTTCGAGTTCCTCACGTTCCTGATCATCCTGCTCGTCGCCTACGTCTACATCTGGCGCAAGGGAGCGCTCGAATGGCGCTAGAGGGCAGGCGGCTTCGCGACCACGGGCTCAAGTCCGAGCGGCTCCTCTGGCCGACCAAGGGGCCGAGCCAGTTCGAGGACGAGGTCGACGATCTCGAGCAGCGCGTCGGCCTGACGACGCTCGCAGAAGGCGGTCGCCTGGGCGCAGACCAACTCGATGTGGCCGGACACCTTCGGGCTCGCCTGCTGCGCGATCGAGATGATGTCGATCGTCACGGCGCGCTACGACATCGCGCGCTTCGGGATGGAGCCGTTCCGCGGCTCGCCGCGCCAGGCCGACCTGCTGATCGTCTCGGGTCGCGTCTCGCACAAGATGGCCGCGCCGCTGCGCCAGATCTACGACCAGATGCTCGAGCCGAAGTGGGTGATCGCGATGGGCGCCTGCGCGAGCTCGGGCGGGATGTTCAACAACTACGCGATCGTGCAGTCGGTGGACAAGCTCGTGGCCGTCGACATCTACGTGCCCGGCTGCCCGCCGCGGCCCGAGCAGCTGGTCGAGGGGATCGTCCGCCTCCACGAGGCGGTGAAGGCGGGAGTCCCGCCCGCCTACGAGCTGCGGAGCGTCGCCTCGTGACGACGCCGGCCGGCGAGTGGGGCGACGGTGCCCGGGCTCGTCGGGGTCGTCGAGGAGCATCGCGAGACGACGCTCGTCGTCGAGCCGGAGCGGCTCGTCGACGCCGGTCTGCACCTTCGCGACGAGGCCGGGTTCGCGTTCCTTCCGACATCACCGCCGTCGACTACCTCGGCTAGGGCGCGAGGGCGTCTCCGGGTACATCGGCACGCCGGCGGGCCGCGATCTGAACACTGCCGATGACGCAGGGCCTCCAGGCCGTGCCCGCGCGCGAAGCCGAAGCGGTTCGCGATGAACTACCACCTGCTCGCGATCGCCGACGCCGCCGCGGCGGGTCCGCCTGCAGACGTGGGTCGACGAGGGCGAGAGCGTGCCGTCGGTCGTCCGCGTCTGGCCGACCGCCGACTGGCACGAGCGCGAGGCGTACGACCTGATGGGGATCGCGATCGACGGGCCACCCCAACCTCGTGCGGATCCTGCATGGACGACGACTGGGAGGGCCACCCGCTGCGCAAGGACTATCCGCTCGGCGGCGAGCCGGTGCGGTTCTCGGGGGAGGAGTAGCGGTGACGGCGACCGCGAAGCGGCCCGTCGGCCCCGCGATCTACGAGGGCATCGCGCATCCCGTACCCGACGCCCACCGTGCTCGAGACGTCGCAGGAGCTGTGGGACACCGGCGACGTGATGACCGTCAACTTCGGGCCGAACCATCCGTCGACGCACGGCGTGCTGCGCCTGATCGTCGACCTCTACGGCGAGGACGTGACCGGCCTCGAGGCCGTCGTCGGCTACCTCCACACGGGCTTCGAGAAGAACATGGAGCACAAGACGTGGTGGAAGTGCATCACGTACCCGGAGCGCATCGACTACGTCTCGTTCCAGAACAACGAGTACGTCTTCGTCGCCGCCGTCGAGAAGCTGCTCGACCTCGAGATCCCCGCCGAAGGCGACCTGGATGCGGACGCTCCTCTGCGAGCTGAACCGGATCCACTCGCACCTCGTCTGGCTCGGGACCTCGGCGCTCGAGCTCGGCGCGATCTCGATGTTCTGGTACGCGTTCCGCGAGCGCGAGCAGATCCTCGACCTGTTCGAGATGGTCGCCGGCTACCGCATGCACACGCGGTACTTCCAGGTCGGCGGGCTCGCCGAGGACATCCCGCGCGGCTTCTACCCCGAGGCGCGCAAGTTCTGCGACTGGATGCCGCCGCGCGATCGACGACTACGAAACGCTGCTTGACACGCAACAAGATCTGGCTCGAGCGCACCGAAGGGCGTCGGGCTGCTCTCGGCGGAGGACGCGATCGCGCTCGGGCAGTCGGGCCCGGTGCTGCGCGCCTCCGGCGTCGACTGGGACATCCGGCGCGACGAGGGATACCTCGCCTACCACCAGGTCGACTTCCGCGTCCCCGTCTTCCCCGAGGGCGACGTGTACGCGCGCTACCGCGTGCACATCGAGGAGATGCGCGCAGTCGGTGCGCATCGTCGAGCAGTGCCTCGACCGGCTCGAGCGAATGGAAGGCGAGCCGTGGATCGCGGACGACCGCAAGGTCGTCCTGCCGCCGAGACACGAGCTGCACACGTCGATGGAGTCGCTGATCCACCACTTCAAGATCGTCACCGAGGGCTTCCGGGTCCCCGAGGGCGAGGTGTACACGGCGATCGAGTCGCCGCGCGGAGAGCTCGGCTGCTACGTCTGCTCGGCCGGCGGGCCGAAGCCGTGGCGGGTCAAGTTCCGCGCCCCGTCGTTCGTCGCCCTGCAGGCGACCGCGACCTGCATGAGCAACGCGCTGATCGCCGACATGATCGCGATCGTCGGCTCGCTCGACACCGTGATGGGCGAGGTCGACCGCTGACCCTCTACGACGCGATCCAGGCCGAGCGCGCGAAGTACCCGGAGGGGTCGCGCAGCGCGGTGCTGCCGGCGCTCCGGCTCGCGCAGGAGCAGCACGGCTGGCTGTCGCCGGACGTGATCCGGGAGGTCGCCGACGCGCTCGAGGTCACCCCCGCCTTCGTCGCGTCGATCGCGACGTTCTACGACCAGTTCAACACCGAGCCGGTCGGCGAGCACCTGGTGGAGGTCTGCACGAACGTGTCGTGCGCGCTCTACGGCGCACAGCAGGTGCTCGAGTCGTTCGAGGCAGACCTCGACTGCCGTGCAGGCGAGACGAGCCCCGACGGGAAGGTGACGCTGCGCACGATCGAGTGCCTCGGCGGCTGCGGCTGGGGGACGATCGTTGCGGTCGACCACCGCTACCACCTGCACGTCAAGCCGGAGGACACGGCGGCGATCGTCGAGGAGCTCCGTGCCGGCTGAGGTCAGGGAGATCGTCCTCGCGAACGCGACCACGAGCCTCGCCGAGTACGAGGCCGCGGGGGGCTACGAGCAGCTCGCGCGGGCGCGGGCGATGAGCCCCGCGGAGGTCACGGACACGCTGCTCGGCTCCGAGCTTCGCGGCCGCGGCGGCGCGTTCTTCGCCACCGGCCGCAAGTGGTCGTTCGTCCCGTCGAAGGACCAGATCCCGAAGCCGCACTACCTCGTCGTCAACGCCGACGAGTCGGAGCCGGGCAGCTTCAAGGACAACGAGATCCTCACGCGCGTGCCGCATCGCTTCCTCGAGGGCTGCCTGATCACCGCGCACGCCGTCGACTCGAAGAACGTGTTCGTCTACATCCGCGGCGAGTACAGCGGCCCGTATGCGGTGCTGAAGGAGGCGCTCGACGAGCTGATCGCGCGGCCCGATCTGATCGGCGACGTCGAGATCGTCCTGCACCGCGGCGCGGGCGCGTACATCTGCGGCGAGGAGACGGCGCTGATCGAGTCGCTCGAGGGCAAGCGCGGCCAGCCGCGCTCGAAGCCGCCGTTCCCGGCGATCTCGGGCGTCTACGGCTCGCCGACCGTCGTCAACAACGTCGAGACGATGGCGACCGTGCCGCCGATCCTCGAGCTCGGCGCCGAGCAGTACGCGAAGCTCGGGGTCGAGAACTCGCGCGGGACACGCGTCGTCTCCCTGTCGGGGCACGTCGTGAACGGCGGCAACTACGAGGTCGAGCCCGGCATCTCGCTGCGTGACCTGATCTACGCCGAGCACCTCGGCGGCGGCGTCCCCGGCGGGCGGAAGCTGAAGGCCGTCATCCCCGGCGGGTCGTCGACGGTGATCCTCACGGGTGACGAGATCGACGTCGGCTACGACTTCGACTCGCTCGCCAAGCTGCACACGGCGATGGGGTCGGCCGGCGTCGTCTGCCTCGACGAGCGCGTCTGCATGGTGCAGCTCGGCGTCCGCGTCGAGCGAGTTCTACGAGCACGAGTCGTGCGGCAAGTGCACGCCGTGCCGCGAAGGGACGCGCTGGATGACCGCCATCCTGCGGAAGCTCGAGGCCGGCGGGACTCGACACGGCGCGAGCTCGACCTCCTGCTCGACGTCTGCGACCGGATCAACGGCAAGTGCCTGTGCCCGCTCGGCGAGACTGCCGCCGATGGCCGTCGCCAGCTACGTGGCGAAGTTCCGCGACGAGTTCGTCGCGCACATCGACCAGGGCGGCTGTCCGTTCGGCGACGCTTCGCCGCTCGACCACGTGCTGGCGCCCGTCGCGATGCACGCCGTGGTCCCGGCAGTGGAGATCTCGGCATGACGGGACGCGACATGCCTCGTCACCAGGAGAGGGTGACAACAGTGTCACGGACGATCCACAGGGCCTGGATCGTCCGTCCGGTGGGCGAGCCGCCGTCGGCGCAGGACGGCTCGCGTCACCTGGTGAGGGTGACGGAACCGTCACGGAGGGGCGCGTGACGCCCGAGACGGTCACGGTCACGATCGACGAGCGGCAGGTCGACGTCCCGAAGGGGACCGGCCTCGTCGAGACGGCGCAGGCGGCCGGGATCGAGATCCCCGTGTTCTGCTACGAGCCGCGCCTCGGCGCGCCGGTCGGCGCCTGCCGCATGTGCCTGGTCGAGGTCGAGGGGATCCCCAAGCTCCAGGCCGGCTGCACGCTGACTGCGCAGGACGGGATGGTCGTCCACACCGCGCGGACGTCGAAGCTCGCCGCCGACGGCCAGAACGCGACGCTCGAGTTCATCCTCGTCAACCACCCGCTCGACTGCCCCGTCTGCGACAAGGGCGGCGAGTGCCCGCTGCAGGACCTCACGTTCCGCTACGGGCCGGGATCGACGCGGATGACCTTCCCGAAGCGGACGTTCGAGAAGCCGATCCCGATCTCTCCGCTGATCGCGCTCGACCGCGAGCGCTGCATCCTCTGCTACCGCTGCACGCGCTTCAGCGAGCAGATCGCGGAGGACGGCCAGCTCGTCGCGGTCAACCGCGGCTCGCACTCGATCATCGCGACCTTCGAGGACGAGCCGTACCGCGGCCACTTCTCCGGCAACGTGACCGAGATCTGCCCGGTCGGCGCGCTGACCTCGACGCAGTACCGCTTCGAGGCGCGCCCCTGGGAGATCCAGAACGTCCCCACCGTGTGCGGCCTGTGCCCCGTCGGCTGCAACATCAGCGCGACGACGCGCGAGGGCAAGGTCAAGCGCATCCTGTCGCGGCTGCACCCGGAGATCGACGAGGGCTGGCTCTGCGACAAGGGCCGCTTCGCCTACAGCCACCTGCGCGCCTCCGACCGTGTCACCGCACCGCTGCGCCGGAGCGGGCCACGCCGCTTCCAGGAGCTGTCGTGGGACGAGGCCCTCGACGAGGTCGAGCGCCTGCTCCGCGCCGGCGGCACCGCAACCGTGACGGCGCTGTCCGGCAGCGAGTCGGTGGAGGAGGCATACGGGCTCGCCAAGCTGATGCGGCACGGGCTCGGCGCGCACAACGCCGTCCTTCCGGAGGACGTCCCGGACGGGCTCGAGGCGACGAGTGCGCCGCTGTCCGCACTGCGCGATGCGAAGACGATCGCCGTCGCGTGCGACACGCCGGTGGTCGAGCGGGCACCCGTCGTCGACCTCTGGCTCAAGGCCGCCGCACGGCGCGGCGCATCGATCACCTACGGCCGCCCGCCCGGCGGCGTCGACGCGATCGTCACCGACGACCCCGCGCTGACCGCCGCTGCGCCGACCGTCTACTTCCTCTCGTACACGCCGAACGGACGCGGCGTCGCCGATGCCTGGAGCTCCGCCGCCGACGGCGAGCCGGCGGACGAGGAGCCGACGCTGCTCGTCATCTCCGGCGACGAGGCGGCCCGCAACCCGAGCGTGCGCGCGGTCGCGGAGCGCGCCGAGACGGTGATCGGCATCGGGATGTTCGAGGAGAGCTTCCGCGGGCTCGCCGACATCGTCCTGCCGGGGACGGGCTACCTCGAGCGCGACGGCACGACCGTCAACCTCGAAGGCAGGCTGCAGCGGCAGCGGCGTGCGGTGCTCGCGCCGGTCCCCGACGTCCTCGCCTGGGTCGCGAAGCTCGCCGAGCGCTTCGGCGTCGAGCTCTCCCCGCACGCACCGGTCGTGTTCGACGAGGTGTCGGCGAAGTGCTTCGGCGGCTTCGCGCTCGGCGACGTCGGCGAGACGGCAGCGCTGCCGCCGCGCGACGACACCGGCCGCAGGCGCGCCGGCGAAGCGCGCCGGCGCCCCTTCGGCGAAGGGAAAGGGGCTCAGGCTGGTCGCCTACCGGCCGCTCTTCTCCGGCGCCGCGGTCGAACGGACGCCCGAGCTCGACTTCCAGCGTCCCGGGCGGGAGGTCTGGATCTCGCCCGAGGACGCGCGCAAGCGGAAGATCCGGAACGGTGCGACCGTCACCGTCTCCTCGAACGGCACGTCGCTCGAGCTCCGCGCCCGGATCGCGCGCGACCTCGCGCCCGGCGCCGTGCGCATCGCCGAGGACCACGCCGAAGGGCTCCACGCGACCGTCGAGGTGACCGGATAGTGCACGAGCCCTGGTGGATCACCTTCATCAAGGCGCTGCTCGTGATCAACATCGTGATGCTGTTCTTCGCGTTCACGACCTGGCTCGAGCGGAAGCTGCTCGGCCGCATGCAGCTGCGCTTCGGGCCGAACCGGGCCGGCCCGAAAGGCCTGCTCGTCCCGATCGCCGACCTGGTGAAGCTGATCCGCAAGGAGGCGTTCTCGCCCAGCGCGGCCAAGGAGCCGCTCTACATCATCGCGCCGGTCATCTCGATGTTCACGGCGCTCGCAGCGTTCAGCGTGCTCCCGTTCGGCGCCGGTTGGACGATCGACGGCTACTACGTCGCGGGCGAGGTGGTGAACGTCCCGATCTCGCTGATCCTGATCTTCGCGCTCGGCTCGCTCGGCATCTACGGCTTCATCGTCGGCGGCTGGGCATCGGAGTCGAAGTACTCGATCCTCGGGTCGATGCGCACGTGCGCGCAGCTCGTGTCCTACGAGGTCTCGCTCGCGCTGTCCGTGCTCGGAGTCGTGATGATGGGACAGTCGCTGAACCTGGTCGACATCGTGAACAAGCAGGAGGCGACGCTCTGGTTCTTCATCCCGCAGGCGGTCGGCCTCGCCGTCTTCCTGGTCGGCGGGACGGCCGAGACGTCGCGCGCGCCGTTCGACCTGCCCGAGGCCGACACCGAGCTCGTCGCCGGCTACCACACCGAGTACTCCGGGATGCGCTGGGGCATCTTCCAGGCGGCCGAGTACATCAACCTGCTCGTGCTCGCAGGCCTGTGCGTGACCCTGTTCTTCGGCGGCTACCACTTCCCGTGGGTGCACGACCTCGACGTGCTCGGCCCGGTCTGGTTCGTGCTCAAGCTGTTCGCCCTCGTCACGGTGTTCGTCTGGCTGCGCGCCACGCAGCCGCGGCTGCGCTACGACCAGCTGATGCGGTTCGGCTGGAAGGTGCTGCTGCCCGTCGCGACGGTGAACGCCCTCGTCACCGCGGCGCTGGTGGTCGCCGTCAAATGAGCGTCGTCCCGAACACGTTCAAGGGCTTCGGCGTGACGCTGAAGCAGATCTTCAAGAAGCCGATCACGCAGCAGTACCCGGAGCAGAAGTCGCCCGTCTATCCGCGCTACCGCGGCCGCCACCGGCTGCACCGGCACGAGAACGGCCTCGAGAAGTGCGTCGGCTGCTCCCTCTGCGCGGCCGCGTGCCCGGCCGACTGCATCCGGGTGGTCGCGGCCGAGAACACTCCGGACGAGCGCGTCTCGGCCGGCGAGCGCTACGCCCGGATCTACGAGATCAACATGTCGCGCTGCATCTTCTGCGGCTACTGCGAGCTTGCCTGCCCGTTCGATGCGATCACGCTCGGCAACGACTTCGAGATCTCCGAGTACAACCGCGACGACCTCATCTACACGAAGGACATGCTGCTCGCGCCGCCGGTGAAGCGCATGCCGGTCGCCGACCGCGACCTCTACGACACGCCGGTCCCCTTCTACAAGGACCACTCGTAGTGGCCAACTTCCTCGTCTGGGTGGTGTGGTTCCTGGCGGCGTTCGCGTGCCTCGCGAGCGCGCTCGGCGTCGTCACCTTCCGCAACCCGTTCTACTCGGCGCTGTCGCTGATCGGGAACCTCGGCGCGCTCGCCGTGCTCTTCCTGCTCCTCTCGGGCGAGTTCGTCGCCGCCGGACAGGTGCTCGTCTACGGCGGCGCCGTGATGGTGATGTTCCTGTTCGTGATCGCCTACCTCGGCGACCGCTCGGAGGAGTCGCCGTGGTCGGGAGGGCCGTCGTGGCTCGCGGTCGGCGCCGTGCTCGCCGGCGGGGCGATCCTCGCCGAGGTGATCGCGGTGGTCAGCCTGAGTACCGGCAACGTGCTCTCGCAGCCGGCGCACATCGGCCGGTCGTTCGGGTCGCCGGCCTCGATCGGCCGCCTGTTCCTCACCGACCACCTGCTCGCCTTCGAGGTCACCTCGATCGTGCTGCTGGTCGCCGCCGTCGGCGGCGTCGTGCTCGGCGCGCACGCGCGGCGGATCGACCCGCTCGAGCATCCGCATCCGGAGAGGGCCGATGCACGGACCTGACATCCAGTGGTACGTCGTGCTCGCCGCGCTCCTGTTCGCCACGGGCGCCCTGGGCGTGATGCTGCGGCGCAGCCCGCTGATCATCCTGCTCTCGGTCGAGATCATGCTGAACGCCGCGAACCTGCTGCTGATCGCGTTCTCGCGGCTGCACGGCCGGGAGGACGGCCAGGTCTTCGCGATCTCCGTGATGGCCGTCGCCGCGTCCGAGGTCGTCGTCGGCCTCGGCATGATCGTCGCGTTCGGCCGACGCAACGTCGAGCTTGACGTCGACAAGCTGCGGACGCTCCGGGGATGAGCACGTGACGGCCGCCAGCTGGATCTGCCTGCTGCTCCCGCTCGCCTCGACGGTCGTGATCACGATCGGCGGCACGAGCCTTCCGCGGCGCGCCGCCGCCTGGATCTCGACGCTCACACTCGCCGGCTCCTTCGTCGCCGCCTGCGTCTGCTTCGGGATCCTCCTGTCCGAGAGCACGTCGCAGCGGAGTCACACGACCACCGCGTGGACGTGGCTGTCCGCGGGCCGGTACCACTTCGGCCTCTCGCTGCTCACCGACCAGCTGAGCGTGATGATGATGCTGATCGTCTCGGGCGTCGGCAGCCTGATCATCCTCTACTCGCTCGGTTACATGGACGGCGAGGACGAGGAGCGCCGCTACTTCGCCTACATGTCGCTGTTCGCGTTCTCGATGCTGCTGCTCGTCCAGGGAGCGAACCTGCTCCTGCTGCTCGCCGGCTGGGGCATGGTCGGCCTGTCGAGCTACCTGCTGATCGGCTTCTACCAGGAACGGGAGTCCGCGATCGCAGCCGCCAAGAAGGCGTTCGTGATGAACGCGATCGGCGACGCGACGTTCGCACTGGCGCTGTTCCTGCTCGTCCAGCAGACGGGGACGCTCGACTACTCGTCCGTCTTCCAGGCGGCGCCGACCGGCGGTGCGACCGCCAACCTGATCGCGCTCGGGCTGCTCGGCGGCGCCCTCGCGAAGAGCGCACAGATCCCGCTCCATACCTGGTTGCCCGACGCGATGGAAGGCCCCACGCCGGTGAGCGCGCTGATCCACGCCGCGACGATGGTCACCGCCGGCGTCTACCTGATCGTCCGCTGCCACACGCTGTTCGAGAACGCCCACGTGATCGGCGACCTCGCGGCCGGCCTCGGCGCTGCGACGCTGCTGATGGCCGGGCTGATCGCGCTCGTCCAGGTCGACATCAAGCGCGTGATCGCCTATTCGACGATGTCGCAGATCGGCTACATGTTCGTCGGCGCCGGGATCGGCGCGTACGCGGACGCGATGTTCCACCTGTTGACGCACGCCTTCTTCAAGGCGCTGCTCTTCCTCGCCGCCGGGCTCGCCATCCATGCGCTCGCAGGCGAGCAGGACATCCACGAGCTGAGGGGCGTCGGCAAGCTGATGCCGCAGACTCGTGCCGCGTTCCTGATCGGCTCGCTGGCGCTGGCGGCCATCTTCCCGTTCGCCGGCTTCTTCTCGAAGGACGAGATCCTCTCCTCCGCGCTCGCCGCGGGCTGGTACGGGCACATCCTGTACGTCGTCGGGATGGTCGGCGCGTTCCTGACCGGCCTCTACGCGTTCCGGCTGTTCTTCATCGTCTTCACCGGCGAGCCCTCGGCGTTCGCGCGCGAGCACTACCACTCCCACCAAGGCCGGGAAGGGCCGTGGACGATGCTCGTGGTCGTCTTCGTCCTGTCGGTGCTCTCGACGATCGCCGGCTTCCTGCAGTGGGAGCCGCTCTGGGGGCTCGTCTCGAAGTGGCTCGACCCGGTCGCGCCGCCGGTCGTCGTCCCGACGAGCCGCGACGACTGGATCTCGTCGATCGTGGGGATCCTGATGAGCCTCGCGGGCATCGCCGTCGCCTGGGCGATCTACTCCGCCAGGCAGCTCGAGGCGCCGAAGCCGGTCGCGCTGCTCGAGCGCAAGTTCTACTGGGACGAGATCTACGACGTCGTCTTCTACCGCTCGAGCGACCTGCTCGCTCGCAGCCTGCGGGCGCTCGTCGAGCGCCCGCTGATCGGCGGCTCGCTCTCGCTGCTCGGCGAGGGAGCCTGGTCCGGGTCGCGCGAGCTGGGCCGGGCGCAAACCGGGCTCGTCCGCTCCTACGCGCTGGCGCTCGTCGGCGGGCTCGCCGTCCTCCTCGTCGTCTTCATCGCGGTCAAGTGACGACGCTCCTGATCGTGCTGCCGTTCGCCGGCGCCCTGCTCGTGGCGATCGCTCCGCTGACGGCGTACTGGCTCGGCTCGCTCGCGGCGCTGATCTCGCTGCTCGAGGTCGCAGCGTGGATCACGACAGTCGGCAGGTTCGACTTCGGCGACCCGCGTCTCCAGTTCGCCCAGCAGCGGGCGTGGATCCCCGACCTCAACGTCTCGTACCACGTCGGGATGTACGCCTTCTCGCTCTGGCTCGTCGGCATGACGACCATCGTGATGGCGGCGTGCGTGATCTACGGCTGGTGGGTCGACCGCGCTCGGGCGCGCGCGTACTTCGCGCTGATGCTGGTGCTCACCGGCTCGATCGTCGGTGTCTTCACCGCCCAGGATCTCCTGCTCTTCTACGCGTTCTTCGAGGCGATGCTGATCCCGCTCTACGTGCTGATCGGCGTCTGGGGCGGAGCGGAGCGGCTGCGCGCCACGATCCTCTTCGTCGTCTACACCGTCGTCGGGTCGCTGCTGATGCTCGCGGCGATCGTCGCCTACGGCCTCCAGGCGGGCACGTTCGACCTGACGACGATCAAGCAGAGCTCGTCGACCTGGATCTTCCTCGGCTTCGTGATCGCCTTCGTGATCAAGGCGCCGCTGTTCCCGTTTCACGGCTGGCTGGCGCCGACGTACCGCGAGTCGCCGCCGGAGGTGTCGGCGGTGCTCTCGGGCGTCGTCTCGAAGGCGGGCCTCTACGGCCTGCTGCGGATCGCGATCCCGAAGTTCCCGACACCCGTGCACGACTGGCGCGTCGTCCTGCTGATCCTCGCCTCCGTCTCCCTGATCTACGGCTCGCTGCTCGCCTTCCGCGCGCGCGACTTCCGCGGCGTCGTGCTCTACTCGTCGCTCGCGCAGTCGGGGCTGATCGTGATCGGCCTGCTCGCGAACAACGATCTCGGCTTCGACGGCGCGGTGCTGCAGATGGTCAACCACGCGCTGATCTCCGCGTCGCTCTTCCTGATCGCGGCGATGGTCGAGCGCCGCTGCTCGACCGGCGAGTTCCGCCTGCTCGGCGGGATGGCCCGCGGCCGGCCGGCGCTCGCGACCGTGGTGCTGACGGCCGGCGTGATCGCCCTCGCGGTGCCGCTGTCCTCGGCCTTCGCGGGCGAGTTCCTGATCCTCGCGGGGGTGTTCCAGCAGGGCTGGGGCTGGGCGGTCGTCGGCGCCGTCGGGATCGTGCTCGCCGCGATGTACGTGCTGCGGGCGATCTCGGGTGTGCTCCACCAGGACGTCGGCCCTGCCGTCCCCGAGTCCGCGCTCGACCTCCGCCTGGGCGAGCTGGCGGTCGTCGTGCCGCTCCTGCTCTGCCTGATCGGGCTGTCGGCCTGGCCGAACCTGATCTCGGGCCACTCGTTCGGCGGCAACCGAGCTCAGGCGACGATCGCCCAGGGGCTCAAGTGATCCCGCACCCGCACGTCGACTGGCTCGCGCTCTCACCGTCGCTGACGATGCTCGGAGCGGCGGCGCTGCTCCTGATGACGGCCGTCTTCGTGCCTCTCCGCCAGCGCAGGGGCACGGCCGCCGCGCTCTGCTTCGCCGGGTTCGTCGGCGCGTTCGCAGCGGCGGTCGTCGTCGCCGCGAAGACGCCGAACGGGGGGCCGATCATCGCCGACTCGATCTTCCGCGACCGCTACGCGGCGTTCGGCCAGCTGCTCGTCGCCGGCTGCGGCGCGGTCGCGGTGCTCGTCAGCTTCGGCGAGCAGTGGGGCGAAGAGCACCTGGCGGAGTACTACGCGCTGCTCGCCGCGGCGGGCGCCGGCATGGCGTTCTTCCTGCAGGCCGCCAACCTGATGACGCTGTTCCTCGGCCTCGAGTGGTTCTCGATCGCCCTGTACGTCTTGAGCGCGATCGACATCGACCTGATCGGGTCGCTGGAGGCCGGCCTCAAGTACCTGATCGTCGGCGCGGTCGGCTCGGCGACGCTCCTCTTCGGGTCGGCGCTCGTGTACGGCGCGACCGGTGAGCTGTCCTTCGACAAGATCGCCGACGCAGGGCACGCGCACTCGGCGATGCTCGTCGCCGGGCTCGCGATGATCATCGCCGGGCTGATGTTCAAGTCGTCCGCCGCGCCGTTCCACATGTGGACGCCCGACGCGTATCAGGGCGCACCGACACCGGTGACGTCGTTCATGTCGTCCGCGACGAAGGTGGCCGCGCTGATGGTCACCTACCGAGTCCTGCAGACGGCGTTCCCCGCCGACCAGCGCCTCTGGCAGCTCGCGATCGCCGTGATCGCGTGCGTCTCGCTCGCGTGGGGGAACATCGCCGCGCTCGTCCAGCGCAACGTCAAGCGCATCCTCGCGTACTCCTCCGTCTCACACGCCGGGTTCATGCTGATCGCGGTCGCCGCGGCGAGCTCGCTCGGCGTGCGCGCGCTCCTCTTCTACCTCATCCCCTACACCGCGATGTCGATCGGGGCCTTCGGCGTCGTCGCCGCGCGCGAGCGCGAGCTCGGCAGGCCGGTCACGCTCGACAACCTCGCGGGATTCGGGTGGGAGCGCCCGCTCTTCGGCATCTCGCTCTGGGTGTTCATGCTCGGGATGCTCGGCTTCCCGCTGACCGGCGGCTTCATCGCCAAGTTCTACGTCTTCTCCGCGGCGTACGACAGCGGCCTCTGGTGGCTCGTCGTCGCGGGCGTGATCGCGACCATGATCTCCGCCTACTACTACCTCGGGATCGTGCGGGCGATGTACTTCCGCGAGTCGTCCGAGCTGCAGCTCGCACCGGCCGGCGGGGCGCCCCCGCGCGAGGTCGTCCTCGGCGGAGGGGTCGTCGTCTGTGTCGTCGTCACGGTCGGGTCGTTCTTCGCCGTCCAGCCGCTGATCGACGCCTGCACCTCCGCCGCGGCCGCGATCCACTTTTAGAAGCTCCGCTGCGGGCCTGACGGTCCTTCTATGCTCACCGGGTTCGCGACGGAAAGGATCGCCTTGGCAACGCTCACCTGGCTCGGCCACGCGTCGTTTCGGCTCGACACCGACGGCGGCAGCCGCATCTATGTCGACCCGTTCCTCTCCGGGCCGACGTGCCCGGACAACGAGAAGGAGCCTGAACGCGTCGACGCGATCGCGCTCACCCACGGCCACGGAGACCACAGCGCCGACGCAGTGGCACTGCACCAGCGGTTCGGCTGCCCGATGGTGGGCATCGTGGAGCTGGTCGCCTGGCTCAACGGGCAGGGGGTTCCCGACGACAAGCTCGTCGGCTTCAACAAGGGAGGGACGATCGAGGTGGCGGGCACCCCGGTCACGATGACCCACGCGTTCCACTCGAGCTCCGCGCCCGACGGGACCTACACGGGCGAACCGACAGGGCTCATCTTCCATCTCGGCGAGGCGACCGTGTACTTCGCCGGCGACACCGCCGTGTTCGGCGACATGGCGCTGATCCGGGAGCTGTATGCACCGACGGTGGCCGTCCTCCCGATCGGCGACCACTTCACGATGGGCCCACGCGAGGCGGCGAAGGCGCTCGAGCTCCTCGGCAACCCGCGCTGCGTCCCGTGCCACTGGGGGACGTTCCCGCTCCTGACGGGCACGCCCGACGCGCTGGCCGCGCTCACATCCGCACCCGTGGAGCGGCTCCAGCCGGGAGACACGATCGCGCTGTGAGAGACCGCTGGTTCGGGGCGACCGGCAGGCGGGTGCCGGAGATCGCGCTGGACGGCGAGCTCGACCTCACGGACGCTCTCGTGCTCAGGTCCCCGGCGGACGCGGACGCACTCCGTGCGGCGCACGCCGAAGGACGCCCGGTAGTCGTTCGCGCGGCGAGCGCCGAGGAGGTGAAGGCGGCGCTGGCACGGCCGGAGGTCGCCTGCGCTCTCGTCACCGATCCGTCCCTGCTCGAGCTCGACCTCACGGAGCTCACCTATGGCTGAGCTTCCCGTCGTCGCCACCTACTCGATCGCCGCGTGCGACCTCGACGCACGCCAGTGGGGCGTCGCGACGCAGTCGAAGTTCCTCGCCGTGGGCTCGATCGTCCCCTGGGCGGAGGCCGGCGTCGGGGCGATCGCGACCCAGGCCTACGCGAATCCGCGCTACGGCCCGGACGGGCTCGCGCTGCTGCGCGACGGCGTCCCGGCGGACGAGGTCGTGGCGCGGCTGACCGCCGCCGACGACGGCCGCGACCACCGCCAGCTCGGCGTGGTCGACGCCCACGGGCGGGCAGCCACCTTCACCGGCTCGGCGTGCATGGACTGGGCGGGCGGCATCGCCGGACCTTGCTTCGCGGCGCAGGGCAACATCCTGGTCGGCGCCGAGACGGTGGATGCGCTCGCCGCGACGTTCACCGCCACCGGGCAGCAGCCTCTGGCCGAGCGGCTGCTCGCCTGCCTCGCCGCGGCGCAGGAGGCGGGCGGCGACCGTCGCGGGCAGCAGTCCGCGGCCGTGGTCGTGGTCGAGCGCGATGCAGGCTACGCGGGGCTGTGCGACATCCTGGTCGACCTCCGCGTCGACGACCATGCGGCGCCGGTCGAGGAGATCGCACGGCTGTACGACCTGCACCAGCTGCTGTTCGGCACGTCGTCACGGGACCGGTGGATCACGGTCGACGACGAGCTCAGGGCAGAGCTGTCGGAGCGGCTCGCGCAGCTCGGCTACGGCGGCGAGCTCTCGGAGGCGTTCCCGGCCTGGGCGGGGACCGAGAACCTCGAGGAGCGCGTCGACGGCGTCGACCGGATCGATCCGGTGGTGCTCGAGGAGCTCCGCAAGCGGTGAGCGTGAAGAGAGCCGCCTACGAGGTGGCGCACGTCGACGACCTCGAGGCGATCACGGTCGCGCACGGGCTCGTCTGGCGCCCCGTGCGGAGGCGCTTCGACGTCCGCGCGTTCGGCGTCAACGCGTACACGAGCGAGGAGGTCGGCGGCCAGGTGGTCGAGGAGCACACGGAGAGCCAGCTCGGCCACGAGGAGCTGTACGTCGTGCTCCGCGGCAGCGCGACCTTCACGCTCGACGGCGAGGACGTCGACCTCGACGCGGGGTCGCTGGTCCACATCGCCGACCCGGGGGTGAAGCGGGTGGCGGTCAGCCGCGATCCCGGGACGGTCGTCCTCGCCCTCGGCGGCAAGCCCGGCGCGCCCTACACCGTGTCGGCCTGGGAGGCGATGTTCGCGGCGATGCCCGCAATTCGGCGTGGCGACTGGGACGAGGCGATCCGGCTGCACGAGGAAGCGCTCGTCGAGCGGCCCGACCACCCGCCGCTGCTCTACAACCTCGCGTGCGTCGAAGCGCAGGCCGGCCACACGGTCCAGGCGCTCGAACACCTCCGGCGCGCGGTCGAGCTCGAGCCGAAGTGGGCCGCCCACGCCCGAACCGACGCCGACTTCGACTCGATCCGCCGCGAGCCGGGCTTTCCGGCATGACGCAGTGGACGGTCGTCTCGCTCGACGAGGCCGAGCACCGGCGCGGCTGGATCCCGCTGCGCGAGCTGCTCGACGTCGAGGCGTTCGGCGTCAACGCCTGGTCGGTCGAGAACGTCGGCGACCCGGTGATCCCGGAGCACGACGAGCGGCAGGTCGAGCACGAGGAGCTCTACGTCGTCGTGCGCGGCCACGCGCGCTTCACGGTCGCCGGCGACGAGATCGACGCCCCGCAGGGCACGATCGTGTTCGTGCGCGACCCGGCCGTCCGGCGCGGCGCCGTCGCCACGGAGGCCTCGACGATCGTGCTCTCGGCCGGCGCCCGTCCCGGCCGTGCGTTCACCCCCTCGGCGTGGGAGTGGAGCGCCCGCGCGTTCCAGCCGTACCACGACGGCGACTTCGAGGCGGCGCTCGCCGGCTTCGCCGAGGGGCACGAGCGCTTCCCGCAGGACTGGGTGCTGCTCTACAACATGGCGTGCATGGAGGCGCTGCTCGGGCGCCGCGACGACGCGATCGAGCACCTGCGGGCGGCATTCGAGCTCGGCGCCGACGCCGACCCGCTCACCGACGACGACCTGGCGTCGCTGCGCGACGACTCAGAGCTGATCGCGATCGCCGGGCAGGCGGACGCCGGCCGCGAGCGCACGTAGCGCCGGGACCGGGTCGGCACGCGGGCGCGCCACGACGAGAACGGCTCCGAAGGCCTCCTCGGGCGTGAGCGCGTCGACGAGCAGCTGCAGGCCGACCGCGAGCGCAAACGCCTTGTGCGCCTGCGCGCCGCCGAACGGCACGAGCTCCTCCGGGCGTGCGGCGCCCGCGAGCACGTCGCCGTGCGTGACCGCGCCCATCGACACGTCGACCGCGAGCGGCCTGCCGTCCGATGACGGCACCGCGATCGCGAGCGGGTTCGTCCCCGTCAGCGGCGGGCCGCCGGCGGGAGAGGGCAGGCGGCGGGGCGAGGTCGCGGTGAGGGCCGCGACGAGGCCGCCGGCGGCGAGAAGGCGCACCCAGTACCCGAGCGCGCCCGTCGGGAAGGTGCGCGAGCAGACGACGACGCGGGCGCCGGCCGGGGGCGACGCGAGCTGCGCCTCGACGACCGCGACGAGCGTCAGGTACCCGAGCGCCCCGGAGCCGTCCCAGCGCTCGTAGCCGTCCGACTCCTCGATGCGCCGGGGCCGTGCTCCCGGGTCGAGCTCCTCGAACCCTTCGAGCCAGGCGATCCGGCCGACGCCGTGGCCCGTCAGCCCGCGCCGGTCCGCCCACGTGAAGTGCTCCGCGAGCGTCCCGGCATCCGCTGCGGAGAAGCCGAGCGCGCGCAGCCGCCGCACCGGGTCGCCGGCCGAGCTCACGTCCTCTAGGAGACGAGCGGCAGCGTGCGGGTGAAGCCGCCGACGCGGCTCGCGTCGATCGCTTCTGCGATCCGCGTGATCTCCACGCGCAGGCTCGCTGCCGGGATCGCGCAGGACGAGCGGGACGCCCGCATCGGCCGACGCACGCAGGCGCGCATCGAGCGGCACGCGTCCGAGCAGCGGGACCTCGAGTCGGGCGGCCAGGCGCTCCCCTCCGCCGGAGCCGAAGACGTCGGAGGTCATGTTCTCGACGACGCCGACCAGACGCATGCCGGTCTTCTGCGCCATGGCCGCGGCGCGCGCAGCGACCTCCTGGGCGAGTGGCTGCGGCGTCGTGACCACGACGGCCTCGGCGCGGGGAAGCAGCTGGCCGAGGGAGATCGAGACGTCGCCCGTCCCCGGCGGCATGTCGACGACCAGCACGTCGAGGTCCCCCCAGTGGACGTCCTGCAGGAACTGCTCGAGCGCGCGGTGCAGCATCGGGCCGCGCCACATGACCGGCTGGTTCTCGTCGAGGAAGAACCCGATCGACATCAGCTTCATGCCGTGCCCGACGGGCGGCACGATCATCCGGTCGACCGCGACCGGCCGCTGGTTCACGCCGAGCATGTACGGGATCGAATGGCCGTAGATGTCGGCGTCGAGCACGCCCACCTCGCGGCCGGCCGCCGCCAGCGCAGCGGCGATGTTGACGGCGAGCGTCGACTTGCCGACGCCGCCCTTCCCGGACGCGACCGCGATCACGCGCGTCGTCGCCGGCAGCTGGATCCCCCGCTGTTCGGCGCCGCCGCGGAGCTTCGTGGTCAGCGCGGCGCGCTCGTCGGGCGTCATCACGTCGAAGCGAACCACGGTCGACGACACCCCGGGGAGCGGGCCGACGTGCTCGCGAACCTGGTCCTCGAAGCTCGAGCGCAGCGGGCAGCCGACGACGGTGAGCGCGATCGTGACGGTCACGGCGCCGTCGTCGATCTCGATGCCTCGGACCATGTCGAGCTCGGTCATCGGTCGCCGCAGCTCGGGATCGATCACGCGCCCGAGCGCGGCCAAGACGTCGTCGCGAAGCCCCACGACGGCAGCTTACGCTCCGGGCGAGCCTCTCAGGCGCGGTCGGGGCGAAAGAGCCGCCGCAGGAACGCGACGATCGTCGCAAGCGTCGAGGCGCCGGACGCCGCGGCCGGGTCGGCCGGCCGGTGATCGGCGTACGAGATCGAGGATTCCGCGCTCATGCCACGCCTATCGGCGGCGGCGCATACGTGCCCGAGAACCCATCCGGGCGATTCGCCCGTCTCGTCTGCTACCGGACGAGCGCGGCCGCGAGACGGGCGCAGAGCGCCTCGCTCCCGGCGGCGACGACCCGCGAGCGCGCGACCAGATCGAGCGGCGCGGCGCCGAACGGCGGCGCTTCGGGCAGCTCGATCCGAAGGCCACGCTCGCGAACGACCAGCTGGGCGGCGGCGATGTCGACGGAGCGGGCGCCCTTGAGCGAGACGACGCCGTCGACCCGCCCTGCGGCGAGGTGGCAGAGGCTCACCGCGAGCGACCCCATCACGCGCAGCCGGTGGGCGACGCCGACGAAGCGTGCGGCGTTCTCGGCGACGAACGCGGTCGTGGTCGCCTCGAACGAGAGGATCTCGAGCTCGTCCTTCGGCCGCTCGACGAGCGGGCGCCCGTCGAGAAGCGCGCCTTCGCCCTTCACGGCCGTCCACTCCTCGCCCGTGCCGTAGTCGAAGACGTACGCGGTGTGGACGTCGTCCATCGTCGTCCCGTCGGCGATCGCGATCGAGATCGCGAAGAACGGGATCCCGCGCTTCGCGTTCAGCGACCCGTCGATGGGGTCGACGACGACCGTGACGTCGCCGTCGCCTTCGGCGCCGGCCTCCTCGCTGACGATGCGGGCGCCGGTGCCCCGGAAACGCTCGAGGATCGCCCGCTCGGCGGCCGCGTCGACCGCGGTCGTGTCGTCGCCGCCTTCGCCCGCCCCGACCACCGGCTCGCGCTCCGCTCGTGTCGGCAGCCGGGCGAGGACACGCGCGACGTCTCCGCGTGCGCCGCGGCAGAGAGCGAGCCAGTCCTCGCCCGTCACAGGGGGTAGAGCACGAGCCCCGAGGTGAGCTTCGGATAGAAGAACGTCGACTTCTGCGGCATCGTCTCGCCCGCGTGGGCGAACCGCGCGACCTGCTCGACGGTGACGGGCTCGAGCAGGAAGGCGGCCCCGGCCTCCCCGCGATCGACCGCCGCCACGGCCGCGCGTGCGTCTGCGGTGTAGGTGACCCCGTCGGGGTGGAACGACTCGACGACGCGCGGCCCGAAGTCGTCGTCGGTCTGCACGCGCAGATACCGGCCGTCCGCGGTAGAGCGTCACGCCGCCGTTCGGGCCCTCGATCTCGACGCCGGGCACTTCGCCGACACTGCGCACGAGGCGATGCGTCGGGAAGATCTCGAGCCCGGGCGCGCGGGCCGAGACGAGCACGGCGAACATGTGGGTCGCGGCGGGGTTCTCCTCGCGGTACGAGACGGCGGTCTCGTAGCGGTGATGACCGTCGGCGATCAGGAGCGGCGTGTCGATGGTCACGGCGCCCTCGGACGGGATCTCCCACATCCGCGTGCGCACGGCGCCCTCCTCGACGTCGAGATCGGGGTCGCCGGAGGGCGCGGTGAACGGCGGGCTCGCCGTCGTAGAGCACGAAGATCGGCTCGAGCTGCGTCTCGCGTCGCGCGCAGCAGCCGCAGCCGGCCCTCCTTCGGGCCGGCGTGCGTGCGCTCGTGCGGCAGCACCTCCCCGTCCGCGTAGGGCGTCACGGGGATCGCCGCGCCGAACCCCTCGCGCGTCCGCGCGACGCCGTCGGGCCCGACGTAGTCCTGCGCGATCCACCAGTACGACGGCCGTCGCCTCGACGAGCACGCCGCGGCGCGCGCCAGGCGGCGAGCTCCCGGGCGGCGTCCTCCGGCGTCTCGGGCAGCGTGAGGTGGACGATGTTGTAAGGGCTGCGGGCCAGGTACTCGGTGCGCGCCTCGTCGGAGATCACGTCGTAGGGCGGGGCGACCAGGCGGTCGAGCGGGCCGGCGACGGCCGTGTCGAAGCGCAGCGGGCGGAACGGCCTGACCGTCGGCATGCTCTGCAGCCTAATGGTGCGCACGCTGGAGGCCACGGCGGAATGGGTCGACGAGGCGGGCCTCGCGCTGCTCTTCCCGAAGGCGGACGTCGTGCTGCCGTCGCTCTGGGAGCAGGTGGCCGGCGAGGCGGACGCGCCGTACGCGGTCCGGGAGGCGGACGGGACGTTCGTTCGCTGGGCGGACGGGATGGAGTTCCTCTGGCGGGCGAAGGACGAGCTGCCGGCACGCGGGCTCGTCTGCGTGGGCAAGCACCTGGCACGGGCCACGGCCTGCGTCGCGCCGCGGCTGCTTCCGGTGCTGGTCGCCCAGGCCGACCGCGGATCGGCCGGAGGGGCTCGAGGCGGAGCTCGTCGATGCGATCCGGTCGGACGGGCCGCTGACCGCACCCGAGCTCCGCGGCGCTGGTCGGCGCGCCGAAGAAGGACGTCGACCGCAGAATCGCGGCGCTGCACCGGCGGCTCGTGCTCACGAGCGTCGCACCTCGTCGAGCAGGAGGGCAGCTGGGGCGCGCTCGCCCACGACCTGCTCGAGCGCAAGTGGCCGTTGCCGCGGCGCCTTCCGGCGGCCGGCGAGGCGCGCCGCGAGCTGGCGCTGATCGTCCTCCGCGGCGCGGGCGAGCTCACCGCGGCCGACCTCGGCGGCGCGCTCGGCTGGCGCCGGCGCCTCGCAGCGCAGGTGCTCGACGAGGTCGCGCCGGCACGCGACGCGGGCGAGTTTCGCATCTGGACCGCCCCGTAGACTGGCCGGCGTGACGATCGCGGAGCTCCAGGAGGACCGGGTCGTCGAAGCCGTCTACGCCGTCAGGGCGAAGCGCAAGCTACGGACGCGCGGCGGCGCTCCGTACCTCGCACTCGAGCTCGTCGACCCGACGGGCAAGATCGACGCCCGCGTCTGGAGCGACGTCGAGCTGCTCGACGGGCGCTTCGCCGAGGGCGACGCGGTCGGGTGCTGGGCCGCGTCGAGCGCTTCCGCGACCGGCTGCAGCTCGACGTCCGCTCGCTGGAGGCATCGGACGTCGACCCCGGGTCGCTGACGCCGGCCGCGCGGCGCGACACCGACGAGCTGCAGGGCTTCCTCGAGTTCCTCGCCGGCGAGATCTCGCACCCGGGGCTCGCCGAGACGGTGCGCGCGGTGCTCGCCGGCGCGCCGCTCGACGCCTGGCCGGCGACGCCGGACGGCACATCACTCGTACGCCGGCGGCCTGCTCGAGCACACGGTCGGCGTCGCGACGCTCTGCCACGAGACGGCGCAGCTCCACCCGCGGCTGCGCGCCGACCTCGTGCTGGCCGCGGCGCTCGTCCACGACGTCGGGCGCGTGCTCGAGCTCGGACCGGGGCCGGGCTTCGCGGCCACGGAGGAGGGACGGCTGCTCGGCCACGTGCAGCTCGGCCTGCGGCTCGTGGACGAGCGGGCGCGAGGGCTGACGGCAGTTCAGAAGGCCGAGCTCCTGCACTGCGTCGCCGTCCACCACGACCCGCGGTCGGCACGCACGGCCGAGGCCGCGGTGCTCCACCACGCGAACGCGCTCGACGCGGTCGCCGCTACGCGCCCGACGGGTTGAGCGCCCTGCTGCTCGCGCTCGGCGCGAGCGTGGCGTGGGGCGTCGCGGACTTCGTCGGGCCGCTCTGGGGGCGAACGTGGGGGGCGCTGCGCGTGATGCTCTGGGCGCAGCTCGCCGGCGTCGCCGCGATCGCGATCGCCGTTGCGATCCGCGGACAGGGCCCGCACGGCTGGGAGATCCTGCTCGCGGTGCCGGCGGCGCTGTCCGGCACGCTCGGCCTGTACGCGTACTACCGGGGCATGGCCGTCGGCGCGATGAGCGTCGTCGCCCCGATCGCCGGCGTCTCGGCGGTCGTCCCGGTCGCGTTCGGGATCGCGACCGGCGACAGCCTCTCGGGGCCCCAGGCGGTCGGGATCGCCTGCGCGCTCGCCGGCGTCGGCCTCGCGTCGCTCGAGCACCAGGACGGCGTGCCGCGTGTCGCGGCGGGAGTCGGCCTGGCCGTGCTGGCCGCGATCGGCTTCGGCTTCTACTTCCCGCCCATGCACGCGGCCGGGAAGGCCGACTTCTGGTGGGCGTCGCTGCTCTTCCGCACGACCGCGTTCGCAGTCGTCGCGGCGGCCGTGGCCGCCCGGCGGCCGGCGCTTCGCCTGCGCCGGCGCGACCTGGCGATCGTCGCCGGTGTCGGGATCGGCGACACGCTCGGCAACGTGCTCTTCGCCGCGTCGGCGAGCCACGGCCTGGTCAGCCTGACCTCGGTGCTCGCCTCGCTGTACCCGCTCGTCACCGTGCTGCTGGCAGCGGCGGTGCTGCACGAGCGCGTGTCGAGCCCGCAGCGCGCCGGGATCGTGCTCACCCTCGCCGGCGTCGTGCTGATCTCGGCGTAGAGCAGGGTGCCTGGCACCTTGGGGCCAGGCACCCGTCCGACGTCACACGTTGAAGCGGATGTTGAGCACGTCGCCGTCGCGCACGACGTAGGTCTTGCCCTCGAGCCGCTGCCGGCCGCGCTTCGCGACCTCGGCATGGGAGCCCGCCTCGACCAGGTCGCGCCAGTCGACCACCTCGCACCGGATGAACCCGCGCGCGATGTCGGAGTGGATGGCGGCGGCCGCATCGAGCGCGGTCTCCCCGGACCGCAACGTCCACGCGCGCGTCTCCTTCTCGCCGGCGGTGAAGAACGTGATCAGGTCGAGCGCGTCCCGGAGCCGGCGCACGACCTCGTCGAGCGCCGAGGCGGTGCCGTCGCGAAACGCGGCCGCCTCCTCGTCGGAGAGCTCCGCGAGCTCCGCCTCGAGCGCGAGATCGATGCCGCCGGGACCGTTGACGACCGCGAGCAACGGCTTCGTCGTCAACGGCTCGAGCGCGGCCGGAAGCTCGCCGTGGTAGTCGGCCAGCGACTGCCCGGCGTCGACGTGGGCGAGCACCTCCTGCGAGCACCTCGACCTCGGCCCGCAGCGTCGCATCGCCCGACTTGGCCTGCTTCGACACCCGGTCGAGACGCCGTTCGACGTGGTCGCGGTCCGCGACGAGCAACTCGAGTGAGAACGTCTCCAGGTCGCCCTCGGGATCGGCGTCGGCGCCGAAGCCGCGCAGGACCGCGAGCAGGGCGTCGACCTGCCGCAGGTTGCCGAGCTGGGCCTCTCCGGTCCCCGGCACGTCCTGCACACGAATCGTGGCCGGCGTCACCTTGCGCGCGTGAACGACCTCCGCGAGCGCATCCAGACGGTCGTCGGCGATCGAGGCGATGCCGACGTTCGTCTTCCCGTACTCGCCTCCCGAGGCCCGCGTGAGGGCCGTGAACAGCGACGTCTTCCCGCTGCCGGGCGGACCGACGATGCCGACCTCGAGCGCCATCGCCGCCGGGCTCAGCCGTTCGAGCCGAAGCCGACGCGGCTCTCGCGCGCGAACCGCTTCACGTACACGACGCGCCGCAGCAGGAGCGTGTAGCGGCCGTCGTCGGCGTCGAAGGAGAACGTCGTGTCGCTACCCCCTCCGAGCGCCCGGTCCAGATCGTCGGCGACCGAGGTCGTGACGAGGACCGACAGCACCTGCGGGCCCTCGAAGGCGATCTCGATCCGCTGCCGGTCAGACATCTCCATCGTCGACCAACTCTGCCAGGACCCCGCCGGTCGCCTCCGGGTGAACGAACGCGACCCGCAGCCCGCCGAGCCCGCGGCGAGGGCGCTCGTCGACCAGCCGCTCCCCGGCTGCGGCCAGCCGCGCGAGCTCCGAGGGGACGTCTTCGACCTCGAAGGCGACGTGGTGGAGGCCCGGCCCGCGCCCGGCGACGAACCGCCCGACGGGCGTGTCCACGTCGAGCGCCTGCAGCAGCTCGACCCGGCCCGTTCCCACCCGCAGCAACGCCGCCTCGACACCCTGGTCGGTGAGCCGCTCACGGTGCTCGAGCACGGCGCCGAACAACCGCTCGTAGCGGCCGATCGCCTCGTCCAGGTCGTCGACGGCCACGCCGACGTGGTGGATGCCCCGCTCGCCGATGACGCCGAACGCTACCGGGACGGCTCGGCGCCGAGCGCGCGGATCACGCCGACGGCGTCCGACGAGCGCGACTCGGATTCGACGTCGGCGAACGTCCGGACGAGCTCGTCGCGCGAGAGCGTCTCGTGCTCGATCAGCGCCTCGGCGATCCGGTCGAGCGCGGCGCGATGCTTGACGAGCAGCCTCGTCGCCTCCGCGTACGCCTGGTCGGTGAGGTGTGCCTGCTCGGAGTCACGAAGGCTCTTCGTCTCCTCCGACAGCGCGTAGTTGTCGGCACGGAGCGTGCGCGACGTCACGCTCTCGCCCATCCCCCATTCGAACACCATCGCGCGCGCGATCAGCGTCACCTTCTCGAGGTCGTTGGCGGCGCCGTTCGTGACGCGCCCGAACACGAGCTCCTCGGCGGCGCGACCAGCGAGGCCCACGACCATCCAGTCGAGCAGCTCCTCCTTCGTCTCGAGGTAGCGCTCCTCCTCGGGCAGGTGCAGTACGTAGCCGAGCGCGGTCCCCCGCGCGATGATCGACGCCTTCTGCGGCTCCTTGCCGACGAGGTGCGACATCAGCGCGTGGCCGCCCTCGTGGTAGGCGAGGATCCGCTTCTCCTTGTCCGTGACGACGCGCCGCTGCTGCAGGCCGGCGACGACGCGCTCGAGCGCGTTCTCGAAGTCGGCCGCGGCGATCGCGCTCGAGTCCTTGCGGCCCGCGCCGATCGCCGCCTCGTTGCAGATGTTCGCGAGGTCGGCCCCGGTCAGCCCCGCCGTCTGGCGCGCGACGCTCTCGAGCTCGACATCGGCGGCAAGAGGCTTCCCGCGTGTGTGCACGCCGAGGATCTGGATGCGGCCCTTCAGGTCGGGCGGCTGGATCAGGATCTGCCGGTCGAAGCGGCCCGGCCGGAGCAGCGCGGTATCGAGGTCCTGCAGCCGGTTGGATGCGCCCATCACGACCACCTGGTCGCGCGGGCCGAAGCCGTCGAGCTCGACGAGCAGCTGGTTGAGCGTCTGATCCTGCTCGCGGTTGAACGAGTGGCCGCTGCGCGCCTGGCCGACGGCGTCGAGCTCGTCGATGAAGACGATCGACGGCGCGTTCTTCCGCGCATCGTCGAAGAGCTTGCGAATACGGGCGGCGCCGAGGCCGGCGAACATCTCGACGAAGGCCGACGCGCTCTGCGCGAAGAAGCGCGCGCCGGACTCGTTCGCGACCGCCTTCGCCGCCAGCGTCTTGCCGGTGCCCGGCGGCCCGTGAAAGAGGATCCCCTTCGGCACGCGCGCGCCGAGCCGCTCGAAGCGCTTGGGGTCGCGAAGGAAGTCGACGATCTCCTGCAACTCCTCCTTGGCCTCGTCGAGCCCGGCGACGTCGTCCCAGGTGACGGAGGACGCGGAGCCCGGGGTGATCTCGTGCGGCTTGACCCGAGGCATCAGGCGCACCGTCTTCCAGAGCAGGAAGACGACGACGCACATGAGCAGGAAGAAGAGGACCGGCAGCCAGGTGAGAGCGAAGTCCCTGGCGGTGGACCCGAAGTCGAAGCTCACGAGCATCGCGAGACTCATCGGCACCGGTCAGTGGTACCTAAAGCTCGGCCAGCACGTCGTCGACGGTCGCGAACCGGACGCCCCGTGCGCGCCAGTCCTCGAGGCAGGCGGCCGTCCGGGACGCATCGAGCCCGCGTGAGGCCTCGGCCACGAACGTGACCCGGCGCCCGCGCGCCAGCAGGCCGCGGATCGCGGCGTCGTCGCAGACATCCGTGGCGACGCCGAAGACGACCACCTCCTCGGGGTCGAGCCGGTCGAGCACCGAATCGGCGTTCGGGTTCGTGAACACGTCGAAGTGCTTCTTGAGCAGGAGGAACTCGCGGCCCTCGAGCCACCGCCCGGGGACCACGGTCAGCGCCAGCGGCACCGGGTCGAGCTGCGCCGTCTCGGCGATCTTCGCCGCACCCCGCGTCCCGCGCAGGCAGTGCGGCGGATAGGTGCGGGTGAAGTCGGGCTGCTCGGAGATCTCGTCGTCGGTGAGCTCGTGGTCGTCGGCCGACGCGACGTGCGGGATCCCGGAGGCCCTCGCCGCCTCGACGAGCCGCGCCATCGCCGGGACCGCGGCCTCGGCATCCGGAACGGCGAGCCTGCCGGACGCCTCGACGAAGTCGACCTGGGTGTCGACGTCCCACAGGATCCGGCTCACTTCCGCTCCGGCGCCGGCCGAGCCGGCGCCTCGCTCACGGTCGGCTGCGTCGAGCCCGTGTCGATCACTCGACCCGTTCGAGCCGCGGGTTCGGACGGAGGCGGCGTCCGACCTTCGAGACCGAGGCTCCGTCGACCATGACGATGTCGGCGGTGAAGTCGTTCGAGCCCCGGATCAGCGAGGAGCCGACACCGTACGCGTCGACCGGGACGCCTCTCGCCTCGAACTCGCGGATCTTCTCGAGCGTGAACCCTCCGGAGACCACGATCTTCACCTGCTCGAACCCGGCCGCGTCGAGCGCGTCGCGCACCTTCGCCACCAGCCGCGGGTTGACGCCGGTCGGCGGAAAGTCCCCGAGCTCCTCCCAGAGCGAACGGTCGACGAGCGACTCCGAGGTGTCGAGCCGAACGCCCCAGAGCCGGGGGCCGAGGGCTCGCGCGACCTCGAGCGCGGTCCGCACGGAGTCGTTCTCGAAGTCGACGAGCACCGTGAGGTTCATGTCGCCCGGTGCCCAGTCGGCGAAGTGCTTCGCCGCCGTCACCGTGTCGCCGCCGTAGGCTGCGATCAGCGCATGCGGGACCGTGCCGAGCCCGCGGCCGCCCCACCACGACGCCTGCTCGTCGGTGGTGACGCCGATCGGCGAGCCGGCCACCTGGCCGGCGACGTACGCCGCGTACCCGTCCCCGGTCTGCACGCGGTGGTGGTCGTGCCGGGCCGGCATGAAGATCAGCGGCTTGCCGTTCGTGACCTCGAGCATGCGCACGACGTTGGTGGTGATCAGCGTGCGGCGCGCGAGCGTGCCGAGGTAGACCGTCTCGAGATGGGCGAAGGTCGTGTAGTCGCCCTCGATCGTGAGCACCGTCTCGTACGGCTCGACCCGCTCACCGTCGTAGAGCGCGTGCACTTCCAGGGCGTCGAAGTCGTCGGCGCAGAGCTTGAGGATCGCGATCGCCTCGTCCATCCCGCCCAGATAGGAGTCGTGTTTCTGGAACACCTGCATCAGCACGTGCGGGCGGCGCCCGTCGCGCAGCAGCGCCGCGCGCGTGTGGTTGAAGTAGGCGTCGGTGTACCAGCCGGTCCGCATCTTCTCGACCGGGAGGTCGAAGATGCTCGGGTCGAGCCGCGTGCGGGTCGCGATCACGCCGTCTCCAGCTCGAGGCACGCCTGCAGCGCCGCCTCCGCGACCTCGAGTTGCTCGGGTGTCGGCTCGCGCGTCCCGAGACGGTGCTGGAGCTCGTGGCCCGGGAAGGCAAGCGCGCGGGCGAGCGGGTGATCCGGATTGCGGGTCATCCAGCCGAAGGTCTCGACGGACACCGCCAGGGCGCCGAACGCCGCCGCGGCACGGGCCGCCGGCCGAACCTGCTCGGGCGCCTGCTCGGCGACCGCCCGCCCGACCGCCGTCGTCAGGATCAGCGGCCCGACGAGGTGGGAGCCGCAGCGCTCGTGTTCCTTCGGCCGCTCCTCCCCGTGCTCGTAGGCTCCGATCGACATGTGCTCGGCGCCGTGGTAGGCGGCGAGCTCCCCACCCTGGAGCGCGAGCGCCGCCGGTGCGAGCGAGATCAGCCCCGACACGAGCTCGCGCGCGAACGGGCCCAGCCGCGAGCGCCGCAGGAGCTGCAGGGCGACCGCGCTTCCGGCCATGGCGGCGAGCACTCGCCTCCGTTCCATCGGCAGCACCGCTTCGGGCAGCTCCCGCTTCATCTGGGGGAGCAGCACGAACACCTCCGCGATCCGCGCCGGCCCGCGCAGGAGCGGAGACGAGACCGAGGAGGCGGCGAAGCGCTTCCGGCGCGCGACGACGCGCAGCTCACCGTCGGCGGTGCGAACCGCGCAGGCCCACGCGACCGGGCCGTGGACGAGCACCCCGTTCCCGAGCGCCATCCCGCCGAGCCTGACCTTGTCGTCCATCGCAGGAATTGAAGCGCAACTCGGGCTACCTGCGGGTGCCGAGCACGAGCAGGTAGCGGCGCGGCGCGCGGACGCCGCCTTCCGGCGTGCGGTAGCCGTCGTAGAGCTCGACGAACGCGCGGTGGAACTCCTCGCCCGAGGCAGCATCGAGGCGGCGGAGCAGCGCCACCACGGGCGGCGCGGAGGTGGAGAAGAGCTCCCAGATCTGCTCGCTGCTCTCCGCTTCCAGCCAGAGGGTGCCGTCCTCGAAGTCGAGCTCGAAGTCGTCGCCGAGCATGTCCTCGACGTGATCCTCGCGCCCCCACTCGTACGCCTCGCGCCCCTCGATCGGATCCTCCGTGAAGCGCCGGTAGAGCTCGCCGAGCCGCCGGTTGGGCCGCCAGCCCGTGAAGCCGAGCCGGCCGCCCGGACGCGCCACGCGACCGAGCTCCTCGGCCACGTTCGCATGGTCGGGAGCGAAGACGAGGCCGAACGACGAGACGACCACGTCGAAGGACGCATCGTCGTAGGGCAGGTGCTCGACGTTGCCGAGGTCGAACCGCACGTCGACTCCGGCCTGCCGGGCGGCCGTGCTTGCCTTGGCCAGCATCGGCTCGGTGAGGTCGATCCCCGTGACCTCACCGCCGGCCCGAGCCGCCAGGATCGCCACGGCCCCCGTCCCGGTCGCGAGGTCGAGCACGCGCTCGCCCGGCCCGAGGTGCAGCATCTCGACGAGCCGCTCGTGCACCGGCGTGAACCAGCCCGCCAGCCGCTCGTACGTGCCGATGCCCCAGACCTCGCTCACGCCGCCCCGGGAGCATACTTTCGTCGTGGGCGACCTCTTCTCGGAGGCGGCGGCGCGCCGTCTCGACGGATCGGCCCCGCTCGCGCAGCGGTTGCGGCCGGAGACACTCGACGAGTTCGTGGGGCAGGCCCGCGTCGTCGGCGAGGGCCGCGCGCTCCGGCTCGCGATCGCCGCCGACCGCGTGCCGTCCCTGATCTTCTACGGGCCGCCGGGCTCGGGGAAGACGACGCTCGCCCGGATCGTCGCGGCCACCACCGGAGCCGAGTTCGAGGAGCTCTCCGCGGTGTCCGCGACCGTCGCGCAGGTCCGCGAGGTGCTCGCCCGGGCCCGCGAGCGGCTCGGCGCGAGCGGCCGCCGGACGATCCTCTTCCTGGACGAGATCCACCGCTTCAACAAGGCGCAGCAGGACGCGCTGCTCCCCGCCGTCGAGAGCGGCCTCGTGACGCTGATCGGAGCGACGACCGAGAACCCCTACTTCGAGGTCAACTCCGCGCTGCTCTCGCGGATGCAGCTGTACGAGCTGGAGCCGCTCGGGGCGGACGAGCTGGCGCAGGTGGTGGAGCGTGGCGGCGCCGAGCTCGGGGTCGAGCTCCCGGGAGACGTGCGCTCGCTGATCGTCACCCGCGCCGGAGGCGATGCGCGGACCGCGCTCGGCATCCTCGAGCTCGCCGCGGCGACGGCGGAAGCCGAGGACGCCCCGATCTCCATCGAGCACGTCGAGGACGCGGCGCGCAAGCGTCCGCTCCTCTACGACAAGGGCGGCGACGCGCACTACGACCTGATCTCGGCCTGGATCAAGTCGACGCGCGCCGGAGACGTGCAGGCCTCGGTCTACTACCTGGCGGCGATGCTCGAAGGCGGCGAGGACGCACGCTTCCTCGCGCGGCGGATGATCGTGCTCGCGTCGGAGGACATCGGCAACGCCGACCCGACCGCCCTGCTGGTCGCGGTGGCCGCCGCGCAGGCGGTCGAGCACGTCGGCCTGCCGGAGGCGCGGCACTCGCTCGCGCAGGCCGCCGTCTACCTCGCGCGGGCGCCGAAGTCGAACGCCTCGACGGTCGCGCTCGCACGCGCGGTCACCGACGTGCGCGAGCACGGCGCCCTGACGCCGCCGGCGGAGCTGCGCTCGGACGGTTTCGCCGGCGCGAAGAAGCTCGGCCGCGGGATCGGCTACCGCTACCCGCACGACGACCCGGAGGGCTTCGCCTTCGAGTGCCTCCCGGAGCAGCTGCGCGGCCGCGTGTACTACGAGCCGTCCGGGCACGGCGACGAGCGCGCGGTGGAGCGGTCGGCGGACGCAGAGCCGGCCTGAGGCGGCCGCCTCTCCGCGGCCTCAGGCCGCCTGGTCGATCGCGACCTCGCCGATGTCCGAGACCGGTTGCGCAGCCGGGCGGGGTGCGGGCCGGATCGCCGCGAGTGTCACCACGATGCCCGCCGCGAGCAGCCCGAGCATCGCGTAGAACGCGATCTGCAAGCCGTGGTCCAGCGCGGCGCCGCTCGCCGCAGGGACGCCCGGATGGGCGTTCAGGTAGTCATGCGTCTGCGTCGCGGCGATCGCGCTGATCGCCGCCAGCCCGATCGCGCCGCCGATCTGCCGGCTCGTGTTGATCAGGCCGGACGCTACCCCTGCGTCGGCGCGCGCGACCCCGGTCAGGCTCGCGATCGTGATCGGAACGAACGAGAAGCCCATTCCCGCCCCGCCGAGCACGAAGGCCGGGAAGATGTTCCAGAAGTAGTGGCCGTCGACGGGCAGGCGCGCGAGCAGGGCCGCCGAGATCGCGAACAGCAGCAGCCCGCCGGTCAGCGTGGCTCGCACGCCGGCGCGCCCGACGACGAGCTGTGCGATGTTCGACGTCACGACCACCGTGCCGGCGAACGCGACGAACGCGACTCCGCTCTGCACGGCCGAGTAGTGCAGCACGTCCTGCAGGTACAGGGTGAGCAGGAAGAACTCCGAGAAGGCGACCGCACCGACGATCGCCATCGTCACGTTCGCCCCCGCCAGCGTGCGCAGACGGAAGATGCGAAGCGGCAGCAGCGGTGACGACGAGCGCAGCTCGATGACGACGAAGGCCGCGACGAGAGCCAGTGCGCCACCGATCAGCGCGAGCGTCGAGGCGGCACCCCAGCCGTCGGTGGTCGCCCTCGTGAGCGCGTAGACGAACAGCATCAGCCCGGAGGTGATCGTGACGGCTCCGGCGACGTCGAAGTGCCGGTGACCGAGGTCGGCGCGGCTCTCCCGTAGCAGCACCGGCGCGAGCAGCGCGGCGCCGACGCCCACAGGGACGTTGATGAAGAAGATCCAGGACCAACCGACGTACGAGGTGATCACCCCGCCCAACAGCACACCGGCCGCGGCGCCGCTGCCGGAGGCCGCGCCGTAGATGCCGAGCGCGAGGTTCCGCTCGCGCCCCTCGGCGAACGTGGTCACGAGCAGCGACAGCGCCGCAGGAGCCATCAGCGCGCCGCCGAGGCCTTGCACGGCCCGGAAGACGATCAGCGATGCCTCGGACCAGGCGAGCCCGCAGAGCAGAGAGCTCGCCGCGAACACCAGCAGGCCGGCGACGAAGAGCCGGCGGCGCCCGAGCAGGTCCGCCACCCTGCCGCCGAGCAGCAGCACGCCTCCGAAGAAGATGGCGTAGGCCGAGATCACCCACTGGAGGCTCGTGGTCGAGAAGTGAAGGTCGGATTTGATCGACGGCAACGCGACGTTCACGATCGCCACGTCGAGGATCACCATGAACTGGGCGGTCACGATCAGCGCGAGCGCGCTCCAGCGCCGGCGGTCGAGCTTGGCGGCGGCGTCCTGCACTACTTGTCCCCCTTAATCGTTGATCTCCACAACCTTGTAGGGCGTCAACGGTTGGCCGCGCTACGCTATTCCCCATGACTCACGCCAACGCGGAGTCGGCCGTCCTCGGGCGGGGCACGCTCCCGACGGAGCTGACCGACTCGACGCCATTCCTCCTCAAGCGCCTGGGCTTCATCGCCAAGGACCGGTCGCTCGAGGCCTACGAGGAGAGCGGCCTTCACCCCTACCACCACGCGATCCTCCTGGCGCTCGACGAGAGCCCGCGCGAGACGCAGGGAGCGATCGCCGATGCCCTCGGCTACGACCGCGGCCAGCTCGTCGGGCTCCTCGACGACCTCGAGTCACGCGGACTCGTGGCTCGCCGCCGCGACCCGGCCGACCGCCGGCGGCACGTGGTCGAGTTGACCCCCGAGGGAAGGCTCGAGCTCGGGCGGCTGCGCAAGCTCTCGCGCCGCCTCGAGGACGAGTTCCTGGCGCCGCTCGACCCGGACGATCGGCGCACGCTCCACGAGCTGCTCCTCACCCTCGGCCGCTACCACTGCCCGCGGGTCGCGCGCAGCACCGAGCCGGCCTGACCCCCCGGCCGTAACGCCGCGCCCTCGAACACGGTCTCTTCTTCCATGGGAATCCTCGCAGTGGCCCGGCGCGCCAGGCACGTCTTCGCGATCTGCTCGGCGTTCTTCCTGTTCGCCGTGGGCTGAACGATCGACCGCGCCCCCGTGCGGGACGTCCGTGGAGCCGCCCTCGTCGACCGCAGCGCGCCGACGCGAGAGGATTAGAGGATGCGCGCGCCGAGCGCGCTCGCGACGAGCTCGACGGCGAGTGCGCCGGTCTCGTTCTCACGGTCGAGGATCGGGTTCACCTCGACGACGTCGAGCGAGTCGGCGAGCCCCGACTCGGCGACGAGCTCGAGCGCGAGATGCGCCTCCCGGTAGGAGAGCCCTCCGCGCACCGGCGTCCCGACGCCCGGCGCGAACATCGGGTCGACGGCGTCGAGGTCGAGGCTCACGTGGACGAACGGCGAGCCCCGCAGGTAGTCGAGCGCCTCGGCCGTGCACACCTGAACGCCGCGCTCGTCGAGCTCCTTCATCGTGTACACGCGCAGACCGAGCTCGCGGATCAGCTCGCGCTCACCCGGGTCCAGCGAGCGGATGCCGAGCAGCGCAGCCTTGGTGACCGACGGCACCGGGTAGCGCGACGTCGGCGAACGCCGGGCCGGCCGCGCCGAGCGCCGCCGCCAGCGGCATCCCGTGGACGTTCCCGGTCGGCGACGTCTGCGGACGGTTGAGATCGCCGTGCGCGTCGATCCAGAGCACGCCGCCCGGGCCGTGCGCGGCCGCCATCCCCCCGAGCGTCCCCATCGCGATCGAGTGGTCTCCCCCGAGCGTCACCGGCACGTGACCGCGCTGCGCGGCATCCGAGACGAGCCCGGCGAGGAGCCCGCACGCGGCGAGGATCGGGCGCAGGTAGTGGGCGTTCGCCTCGCCCGCCTCGGTGGCCTCGGGCACCGGAGAGTGGATGTCGCCCGAGTCGTGCACCTCTCGGCCGATCTCGGCGAGCCGGGCCGCGAGGCCCGCGTAGCGGATCGCCGACGGCCCCATGTCGACGCCGCGCCTCCCTGCGCCGAGGTCGAGGCCGGCGCCGATCACGGCGACGGGCCGGCCTGCGGGCCTGCTCACTCGACGCGCCATTCGTCGAGCGCACGCCGCTGGGCGTCGGTGAGCTCGTCGAGGGTGACGCCGAGCGTCTCCAGCTTCGTGCGCGCGATCAGGGTGTCGAGCTCCTCCGGGAAGCGGTTGACGCCCGCCGGGAGCCGGCCCAGAGCGAGCTGCCGCACCGAGAGCGCCTGCACGGAGAACGACAGGTCCATGATCTCGATCGGGTTCCCGTCGAGACCCGCGATGTTGACGAGCGCGCCGTTCACGAGCACGTGCACCTTACGGCCGCCGAGCTCGTAGGTCACGACGCCGTCCCGCGCGAGGGTCGCCGTGCCGGCGGCCGCCGCGAGCGCGGGAACGTCGATCTCGCGGTCCGAGTGCCCCGCGTTCGCGAGCAGCACGCCGTCCTTGAGCAGCGGCAGCTGCCGGGCGCCGACCGCCTCCACGAGCCCGGTCGCCGTCAGCACGACGTCTGCATCCGGGAGCGCCTCGGAAAGCGGCGCGACCCGGTAGCCGTCCATGTGCGCGACGAGCGCCCGCACCGGGTCGACCTCGACGACGGTGACACGCCCGCCGAGACCGTCGGCCGCCCGCGCGAGCCCCTGGCCGACGTAGCCGTACCCGACGACGCAGAACTCGCGCCCGGCGGCGAGCACGTTCGTCAGCGCGAGCAGCGCCGTCAGCGTCGTCTGGCCGGTGCCGTACGGGTTGTCGAACAGGTGCTTGCACCGTGCGTCGTTCGCCGCCACCGCCGGGAACGGCAGCCGGCCCGCGGCCTGGAGCGCACGCAGCCGCGCGACGCCCGTCGTCGTCTCCTCGCTCACGCCGGCGAGCCCGGCGTAGACCTCCGGACGGTGCTGCTCGGCGCGGCGCGTCAGCTCGAGCCCGTCGTCGATCACCAGTTCCGGCTGCGTGTCGGCGACCGCGAGCAGGTCGGCGGTGAACTCGCCGCGCGAGGCACCGTGCCGCGCATGCACCTCGATGCCGCGGGCGACGAGCGCCGCGCAGACTGCGTCCTGCGTCGAGAGCGCGTTCGACCCGGCGGCGACCACCCGAGCGCCCGCTTCCGCGAGGGCGAGCACGAGGCACGCGGTCTTCGCCTCGAGGTGCACGACGACGGCGATCCGGCGGTCACGAAGCGCGCCGTCCGCGAGCTCGCGGCGGCCGAGGCGTGCCAGCACGGGCATGTGCTGCCGCGCCCACGCGATTCGCCGCTCACCCTCAGGCGCGAGCCCGACGTCGGCGATGCGCGACCGCGTGGAGACGTCGGCAGCGCTCATGAAGTGGCGAGGGCCGGACTTGAACCGGCGACACCACGGTTTTCAGCCGTGTGCTCTACCAACTGAGCTACCTCGCCCGGAGGGTCTGCAGCGTAGCTCAGCGCGAGGTCTCACATTCGACCAGCCGTCGAGGTCCATGGAGCCCGGGTGAGCTACGCTGCAGAGCCCCCGGGCGAGGTAGCTCAGTTGAGTAGACACACGGCTGAAAACCGTGGTGTCGCCGGTTCGAGTCCGGCTCTCGCCACTTGGTTTCTCGCGTCGATGAGGCGACGAGCCGAGTTGAACCGCCGAAGGGCGGTTTCGATTGAAGTTAGCGGTTGAGGGCGATGGAGCACCAGTGAGCGACGCGGCAGAGACCGGCGCGGCGAGCGGCCGACAGAAATCGCTCAGGTTGCGTCAGACGCAGCGAACACCGAGGAGCTGCCGAAGCTCAGGTCAGGCGCTCGCCACTTCCGTAGACCGTACGATGATTCGCGAGCTCGGCTAGAACTGCGGAAGGCCGCGGTGGGTCGCGTGAAGGAGTGTCGCCGTTTCAAGTCCGGCCCTCGCCACTTGATCTCTCCCGTCGGTGAGGCGAGAGCCGACTTGAACCGCCGAAGGCCGGGTGGGTCTCGGGAAGGGAGCCGCAGGTTTCTTCACCGGACGACCGCCACCAGCTGGAGATGCCCGCTCAGCCCGGTGAGGTCGATCGTGCCGCTCCTGCGGTCCACCTTCACGGGGCGGCCGTTCACCCGCACCGCGCCGACATGCTGCCCGGCCGGCAGGCGCAGCCGGAGCTCGAGCGATGCGGGCGCCGGCCGTGACGGCACATCGATGCTTCCCTGCACCGTCGCGCCCATCCGCTCGAGGGTGTACGAGACCGGCCCGAAGCTGGTCGGTGCCTGGTCGACCGTGATCGTCTGCCCGTCGACGAGCCACGACCGCGGGGTCGCGAAGGCGAGCTCGAGGCCCCGCGGCGCCCCGCTCGGACCGCGGGTCTCGTGCACGAGCAGCAGGCTCAGGTTCTCGAGGAAGGCCGCGTTCGCGCCGCTGTTCGGCGGCAGGTACATGGTCCGGTACAGCTGGCCGCGAAACGGCGTCACGCTCGCGCTCTCGCCCGAGACGAAGGTGTCGGGCGTCATCGCAGCGCCGAGCATCCCGTAGAGCGAGAGGTCGAGCTGGTCCGGCTGGTCGGCGTCGGCGAGGAACCGGTCGACGTTCACCCCGTACACCTGGTCGATGCCCGACGTCGGCGCCGGCGGATAGTTGCCGTACAGCTTCGTCGCACCGGCGCGCACGAGGCCGAGCAGCCGACCCCCGTGCGCGAGCAGGTAGCGCAGGACGCCGTTCGAGATCCTGCCGTGCGACGGGAAGAGGCCGGAGGCCATCGCGTAGGGCATGACCAGGTTCCAGTACGTGCCCGCGCGAGAGTACGCCAGACTCGAGAACGACCGCTGGCCGGCGAGCAACGCAGCGGGCACGAAGATCGAGCCGTCCGACAGTCGCCGGTCGGACTTCGCAACGGCGGCATCGAGACCCGCGCGGAGCCGCGCCGCGAGACGGGCGCACAGCCTCGCCAGCTCCTGATGGCCGGTCACCGACCAGACGCGGCCGAGCGAGGCGAGCCCTTGCCAGACCACGGCCTGGCCGTGGAGCGCGTACACCTCTCGCGACACGTCGGACGAGAACGGCTCGGGAGGCAGCAAGCCGTTGTGGCTCGCGGCGAGCTCCCTCGCGATCGTGTGCACCAGCCGTGCGAGATGCGGCGTCTGCTTGTTCAGAAAGGTCCTGTCGCGGTCGAGCCGGTAGAGGTCGGCGTGCGCCACCATCAGCTCACCCGCACGCCAGGCCGTGAAGCGCGCCGGGAGCCGGGCGAGCCCGAACCGCAGGATCGTCTCGGCGACGTCGGCCCGGCCGTACTGCGCCATCACGCGCGCGACGTCGGCCGCCTCGGCGAACGAGAGCTCCTGGTAGGGGTTCCCGGCGCTGTAGCGCCAGGTCAGGAGCAGCTCCTGCACGAGCACCGCCTGCTCGGCATCGAGCACCCGCTGCTCGGGGACCTGGAACACCGTGCCCTCGCCGACGCGCGACTGCCAGACGTCGGCGACGTCGGCACGCGCGACGTCGTAGACCCGCTGCGAGACCGCGATCGAGCGGCCGTCGTTCTTGCCGGTGGGGAACGCCGCGTAGACGTCCTCCTCCGTCCCGGGGGGAACGTCGAAGAGGACGCCGTGGCTGAACACGGTCGCATCACCGCTCCAGGCGAGCCGCGTCGACCCGGCCTCGAGCAGCTGACCGTGCTCGCCCGAGAGCGGCCCCCCGGAGAGCACGAACCGCACGTCGGCGTCCGAGGTCGTCCCGGTCGCATCGACGTGGAGATGGATGTAGCTCAGCGAGATCGTGCCGAACGCGCGGCCGACGAACGACTCCTCCGCGTAGTGGACGCCCGCGGCGTCGGTGTACGTCGTGTCGAGGATCGGCAGGTAGCCGTCGGCAAGCGTGGCAGCCCCGAGCCGCGCGAGGCACGAGCCGTAGCGCTCGCCGCCTCCCGGCCCGACGTCGACGGTCAGGCTGGGACCGCGGACGGTGCCGTTGACGATCTCGCTGCCGTCCGCGACGTGGAGCGCGAAGATGCGGCCGCCGTTGACCCGGAACGGATAGGCGAACGGCAGGTAGTAGACACCCGACTCGGTGAGCTTCTTGCCGCGTGGACCGACCGCGTAGAGCAGCGGCGCGAGGAGGTCCTTCGCGCGATCGTACGACGGCCCTCCCGGCGCGGCGAGCAGCCGGCGCCCCCAGATGTCACGGCGGGCGGCCAGCGCGGCCCGGACCCGATGCGCGTAGGCGGGCGACGCGGTCGGTGTCGCGCAGCTCCCGCCGTGGACCGCCGCGCGGGCGGCACCGCCTCCGATCGCGACCGGCGCGAGCGCCACAGCCAGCGCCAGCACCGCGAGCGCGAAAAAAGAGACGTCCGGACCGGTGCTACCGCGTCGCGAACGTCCCTGTGCGCGCACCTTAGGATGTGCCGCCACGCTGGGCAAGCAGGGCCACTCCTGCGCCGGCCGAGAAGTTCGCAACGTGCGAGAACCCTCGACGCTCGAGCTCGGCCTGCACCCGCTCGAGCGGCACCCAGATCGGGGTTGCGGCGCCTCGCGAGAACGCCACTGCCAGGTAGCCCTCCACTGCCGTCACGCGGGCCACCTCGTCGAAGAACGGGATCATGTTCAGCTGCGTGACGAGGTCGAACGCCCCGTCCGCGTACGGGAGGTCCGACGCGTCCGCGATGTCGTAGCGCTCGCGCTCGGTCGATGCGCGCGCCCGCGCCTGCTCGATCATCGGCGACGACGCATCGACGCCCGTCACGGTCGCCGCCGGAAACCGTGCCGCGATCGACCTCGCGCCGACACCTGTGCCCGTGCCGATGTCGAGGGCGTTCCCGCGCGGTGCCGGCACGGCTTCGAGCGCGGCCTCGAGCGGCGCCGAGTGCTGCGGCGAGACCCGCGTCTCTTCCCAGTCGGGCGCGATCGCGTCGAACGTCCAGACGAACGGCCGGCGCACGACGCCCCAGAGGCCGGGCCGCGCCACGACGAGATCGGTGACGAGCCTGGCGAAGCGCTGGCGGGCGCGCAGGTCGATCATGTGCGTGCCACCCTCAGCTCGTCGCCGGGCCCGACGCCGGTCAGGCGCGCGGCGTTCCCCTGGCTGATCGCGAGCGTCATCAGGCCGTACGAGTCCGCGTACAGGATCAGCTCGCCCGGCGGTGCATCCGCGAACGTGCCGGCGAGCACGGCGAAGTAGCGGTCGAGCTGCAGGCGCACCTCGACGCGATCGCCGTCCTCGCAACCGAGTCCGTCGATCTCCGCGCGACGCATGTTCGTCGCGACGTTTCCGAACCGGTCGACGATCAGCACCGTCCCTCGGACCTGCGACCGGCCGACCTCGGCGAGCGGGAGCTCGACGCGCACGAGGTCCGCGGGGTCGACCCCCGGGCCGAGCTCCGAGATCGGCACACCGGCCGCGAGATGCGCCGCGGCGGGCGCGAAGATGTCGCGCGCATGGAACGTCCTCGACACCTCGGAGAGGCGGTAGCGAGGTTCCGCGAGCTCGTGCGCCGCGACGACTCCGAGCTCGTCCGCGGCGAGCAGCAGTAGCCCGTTGTCGGGACCGACGAACCGGCGGCCGTCGCGCGTCGCCACCGCGATCGCCCGGCGGTTGCCCCCGACGTCCGGGTCGACCACGGCGAGGTGCACGCCGACCGGCACGAACGGGATCGAGTTGCGAAGCACGAGCGCCCCCTGCAGCACCGCCTGCGGGTCGATGCCGTGCGTCACGTCGATCACGCGCGCCTCCGGGGCGATCGACGCGATCACCCCGTGGCAGGTGCCGACGAAGTCGTCCTGGAGGCCGAAGTCGGTCAGGAACGTGATCGTCTCCGCCATCGGTGTGCGCCCAACTCCATCAGATCGCGCACTGCGGCGACAAGCCCATCGACATCGTGGGTCGCGGCCTCCCCTACGACCTCGATCCCGGCCGTCTGGGCGACGCGGGTCGTCTCGGGCCCGATCGTGACGGCGGGCGCGCCGCCCCCGGCTTCCGCGTAGGCCCGGGCCGCGGATCCCGAGGCGAGCAGCACGAGGTCGGCGGCCGGCAGCCGCGGCCGCAACCTCCGCGTCCGGTAGAGGGGGACGAAGTCCGCCGCGAGCTGCTCGACGGGCCCTCGCTTCGCACCCTCGGCGGCCGCGAAGAGCACACGGCCCGCGGGCCTCGGCAGCTCGGCCAGCAGGTCGTCCTGCGACGCGGCGGTGGGCACGAATGCAGCCTCGAGCCCGCAGGCGCGGAGCGCCTCGGCGGTCGCCGGACCGACGGCGGCGAGACGCGGCAGGTTGCGGCCGCGGCGGGCCAGCTCAGCGGCGCCGTTCGGGCTGGTGACGATCACCCAGTCGTAGCCGGAGGCGTCGACGGGCTCGTCGGAGGTCCGGTTCGATCTCGATCAGCGGGCACACCACGACGTCGACGGGGAGCGCCCGGAGACGCTCGACGAGCGCCCCGGCCTGCGCCCGGGGTCGTGTGACGACGACCTTCACCGTGCAGCCGCGAGCGCCTGGAGCTCACGCGCGAGCGCGATCGGATCGTCGCCCGAGCGCCGGGCCAGCCACTCACCGTCGTCGCCGGCGACGAGCGCGTGGAGCGTGCGTCCGTCGTGGTGGGCCGCGACCGGCGCGAGGCAGCCGGCGCCGATCTCGGCAACGCATGCGCGCTCGGCCTCGACGCGGCGACGCGTCTCCGGGTCGTCGAGGGCCGCGACGAGCGCGCCCTCGCCGCTCCGGACCTGCAGGGCGAGCGCCCCCTGGCCCGCCTCCGGCAGCATCTGCTCGGGCTCGAGACGGGCCCCGATCTCCGCGGCGAGGCCGAGACGGTCGAGCCCGCACGCGGCCAGCACGATCGCGTCGAGACCGCGCTCCCTCAGCTTGCGCAGGCGGGTGTCGACGTTGCCCCGGAGCGGCTCGACCGTGAGCGACGGCTCCGCCGCGAGCAGCTGCGCGCGCCTGCGGGCCGATGCCGTGCCGATGCGCATCCCCGGCAGCACCGCCGCGGCTCCGACCAGCGCGTCGCGCGGGTCCTCGCGCTCGAGGTACGCGCCGACCTCGAGCCCGTCGGGGTCGCGCGTCGTCATGTCCTTGGCCGAGTGCACGGCGACGTCGATCTTCCCGGCGAGCAGCGCCTCCTCGAGCTCCTTCACGAACACGCCCCGGGCCCCGATCTCGCCGAACGGCTTGCGCCGGTCGCGGTCGCCGGAGGTGGTGATCGGGACGAACGCGATCTCGACGCCCGGCCGACGCAGCAGGCCCGCAGCCTGCTCGGCCTGCGTGAGCGCGAGCCTAGATCCGCGAGACCCGACGCGGACGAGCACAGATCGACCTCGCGGCGCGGGTGCTGCGGCCGCACTGGAGCGGGCCCCTGCGCACGCGCAGGAATGCCGACGGCGCGACGACCGGGAGCGGGCGCTCGATTCGCCGCGGCTCGTCGTCGCTCACCGCTCGTCCTCCTCGAGCCCGAACAGATGCCGTACCGTCTCGGCGTACAGGGCGCCGTCGGCGGTCACGGCCGCCTCCTTCATCCGCACCGTCGGCAGGTGGAGGAGCTTGTTCAGGATCTGCGACGTCACAGACTCGAGCTGTGCGCGCTCGTCGTCGCTCACGCGCCCTTCGAGCTTCGCCAGCTCGGCCGACCTGATCTGCTCTGCGTGCGCCCGCAGCGACGCGATCACCGGCACGACGTCGAGCGACGCACGCCACGACCGGAAGCGCTCCACCTCGAGCGCGGCGAGCTCTTCGGCGCGCGCCGCCTCGAGCCGGCGGCCCGCCAGCGACTCCGCCACGACCGCCTCGAGGTCGTCGATGTCGTAGAGGAAGCAGCCGTCGAGCCTCGAGAGGTCGGGATCGAGATCGCGCGGGACGGCGATGTCGATGAAGAACAGCGGGTGGTGCCTGCGCGCCGGGACGTCGGCCGCGTGCAACACGAACCCGGGTGCGGTCGTCGACGAGACGACGACGTCCACGTCGGCGAGGGCGTCGCCGAGCCCCGCGAGCGCGAGACCGGCACCGCCGAAGCGATCGGCGAGGCCGCGTGCGGCGTCGGGCGAACGGTTCGCGACGTAGGCGATGGTTGCGCCACGCGACGCGAGGTTGGAGGCGGCCAGCTCGGCGATCCGGCCGGCGCCGATCAGCAGCACCCGCCTGCCCTCGAGCTCGTCGAAGACCTGCGCCGCGAGCGCCGCCGCGGCCGCCGGCACGGACGCGGGGCTCTCGCCGATCGAGGTCTCGCTGCGCACGCGCTTGCCGAGGGACAGCGCCTGGCGGAAGACGCGGTCGAGGAGGCCGTCGGGCTCGACCGACTCGAACGCGCCTCGCACCTGTCCGAGGATCTCGCTCTCGCCCGGCACGAGCGAGTCGAGCCCGGCGGCGACCCGGAACAGGTGCAGCGCGGCCTCTTCGTCGCGCAGGCGGTAGAGCACGCCGTCGAGGGGCTCGCCCGCGAGCTCGGTGAGCGCGGACACCGCCCGCTCCTCCCCGGCGCCGGCGAGATAGAGCTCGGTGCGGTTGCAGGTCGAGAGGCAGACGGCGGGGGCGAGCGCCCGTGCGAACTCCGCCGCCTCGTCGGCATCGAGCACGACGCGCTCGCGCAGCTCCACCGGAGCGACGTGATGCGACAACCCGACGAGCGTCAACGCACCCGGGGTCATGCGAAGTGCCCTCCGGCGAGCACGAGGCGGGAGACGACGACGAGCAGGAAGCCGCCCAGCGCGAGGTAGGCGGCGCGGCGGCCCGTCGGGCGCATGACGAAGAAGCTGCCGTAGAGCAGCCAGGTCGCGAGCGTCAGCCACTCGAGCGCATCGGTCGAGCCGCCCTGCTCGCGCAGGCGCACCACGCCGGCCGCGAGACCGAAGGTCAGCAGCGGCAGCGCCACGACGATCGTCCGCTGGGTGAGCCGCTCGAGCGCCTGCAGCGGCGGCAGCCGCAGGCGGAGGATGTCGTGCGCGCGCCGCTTCAGCCGTCGCTCCTCCCAGAGATACAGCGCGGCCAGGCCGGCGGCGAGCGTGAAGCCCGCGAACGCGGCGAGCACGAGCCCGACGTGCAGCACGAGGAAGACGCTCGAATAGCGCGAGCCGCCGGCAACGGCGATCCCGCCGCCGAGGCGCGCCACCACGAAGAGCAGGACGGCGGGCGGCATCACGGCGAGGCCGAGCAGCCGGAAGCGGGGACGGCAGCCCCAGATCAGGTAGGTGCTCACGACGAGCCAGACGAAGAGGTTCAGCGACCCCGCGAACGTCGACCACGGGAACCCGCCCGAGTGCTCCGCCTGAACCGCGAGCAGCGCCGTCTGCGCGAGCCATCCGACCCGTACGCCCCACGTCGCGGCACGCGACGTCCGCACCGAGGCGTAGGCGACGGCCGCCTCGCCGTAGCCGATCAGCGCGGGCCAGAAGAGCGCCTCAGCCACGATCCTTCTCCCGCGCGAGCTCGACGAGCCGCGCCACCTCGCGCTGCAGCCGCTGCAGCTTCGAGGAGATGATCACCACGTACGCCAGCACCGCGACGAACACGACGAGATACGCGGCCGCGGTGTACTTCTCCGAAGGTGTCATGAACCACGGCTCATGCCAGAAGCTCGCGCAGCTCGCGGAGCGACGCGTCGAGGCGCTTGCCCGCGAGCTCGATGGAATAGAGCGTCACGAACAGGCTGAGCATCGCGGCGAGGCACACGCAGAACGTCAGGAACTGCGAGTTCGTCATGTTGTAGCCGTGCGAGGTGAACACCACGGGATGGATGAAGCTCCGCGACAGGCGGATCGCAAGGAACGACACGGGAATCAGCACGACGCCGAACAGCGCGTAGACCGCGCACATGTTCGCGCGCTGGAGGCCGGGCTCGACCGAGTAACGCAGCATGAAGTAGGCGCAGTAGAAGAGGAAGAGGACGAGGAAGAGGACGAGCTGGTCCTCGCCCCACGACCACCACACGCCCCAGGAGATCTTCGCCCAGATCGATCCGGTCGCGAGCGTCAGCGCCCCGAAGATCACCCCCTGGTGGACGGCGACGTAGCTCTCGAGGTCGGCCTCCGGGTCGCGCTTCCAGAGATGACGGAGCGCCTTCCACGCCCCCCAGCCGAAGCAGGCGTACGCCGTGAAGGCGAGCGGCACGTGGAAGTAGAAGATCCGCTGGGAGAGCCCCTGGTTCGCGTCCGTGGGGGCGTAGAAGAAGACGAGGGCGAGGGCGGCCGTGAACAGGGCCACGCACGTCCCCGCCACGACCGGCAGGCGGGAGGTGAGGGCGCTCACAGGCGGCATCGTAGACGGGACCGCCCGGCATCCATCACGTCTCGGCGACCACGTACTCGAAGGTCGCCCACGCGAGCACGGCGAAGAGGATGTCGTACAGCGCGAGGAACCAGAGGTACCCGCCGACGCCGCCGACGACGATCGGGACGGCGGCCGGCAGGAACAGGAGCGGCAGCAGGAGCTCACGGGCGCGGCCCGCGACGGCCATCGCACCGAACAGCGTGCCGACGGTGCAGATGCCGATGTCGGCGAGGGCGACGGCCGCAACCGTGCGACCGTCGAGCCCGGAGAAGAAGGCGGCGAACGCGGGAAGGGCCACCAGCTCGGCGCAGGCCAGGAAGGCCAGCACGGAGAGCGACTTCGCGAGCCAGATCGCGGAGCGGTCGCAGGGTGCGAGCACGAGCGCATCGAACATGCCCTGCTCACGCTCGGCGACGAACGCGCGCGTGAGCCCGAGGAGCGCGGTCAGGACGAGAGCCGACCAGAGCAGGCCGAGCGACGCCGCATCGCTGCTTCCGTGCGGCAGGGCGAAGTGGAAGATCGTCAGCATCGCCACGACGAAGAGGAGCATCGCGGGAAGCGTCTCCTTGGCCCGCAGCTCGAGCAGCAGGTCCTTGCGCGCGAGCGCGACGACGTCGCGGAGGTACGTCATGCGAACGCCAGCCGGTCGGTCGCCAGGCCTGCCACGCGCGCCGGATCGTGGGTTGCGACCACGCACGCGCTCCGCCCACGGTCGGACAGCAGCGCGTCGAGCAGGCCTGCACCGTCCTCGTCCAGCGCGTTGAACGGCTCGTCGAGCAGGAGCACGGACGGCGAGTGCAGGAGCACGCGGCAGAGCCCGAGCCGCTGCTGCATGCCGCGCGAGAACGACGAGACGCGCTCGTGGCGGACGTCCCACAGGCCGAAGCGCTCGAGGAGCATCCCGACGTGCTCCCGGGGCTCGGCGATCCGGTAGAGACGGGCGAACAGGCCGAGGTTCTCGAGCGGCGTCAGCTCGCGATAGACGAGCGGGTCGTGTGCGAGATAGCCGATCGCCCACCGCGGCGGGAGCTCGAGCTCGCCGGCGGTCGGTGCGGCGAGGCCGGCCAGGATGCGGAGCAGCGTCGTCTTGCCGGATCCGTTCGGCCCGGTGACCAGCAGGAAGCCGTCGTCGGCGAGGTCGACGTCGACGCCCGACAAGACGCGGCGCTCGCCGTATCGCTTCACGAGCCCCCGGCCCCTGATCACGAGCGGTAGACCTCGGCGGCGGCGCGATGGAAGCCGTCCGGCGCCCCCGACGCGGCGAAGGTGTCGGCGATCTCCTCCATCTCCCCGACCCACCGCCAGCCCTTCGCCGCCGCGGACCGCTCCGCGGCGTCGAGGCGGCCGGGGAGGTCGGGCGCCGAGTCGCGCCATTCGGCCTGGAGGTCCTCCCAGACGCCGTTCGCCCGCGCGACGTCGCGAATCGCGAGCAGGAGCGCCGCGGTGCCCTTCGACCAGGCCGCGTAGGCCATCTTCAGCGCCGACGCGTCGGAGACGATGCGCGTCGCGACGACGCTGCCGGCGAACAGGCCCGCCACGAGGGGCGCCTCCTCCCCCGAGAGGTAGAGCCGGGTCGTCCCCGGCCGGCGCGGCGGCGGGCCGACGATGCCGCCGTCCACGTAGCGCGGATGAAGCGCCGCCACGTCACGGGCCGTCGCGGGCGCGATCGCGTTGGCGTCGACGTAGACGCCGCCGAATCCCCGCGCGCCGGCCGCGACGTCCAGAGCCGCATGCGGCGGGCAGACCGACAGGACGACCTCGCTCTCGCCGGCCAGTTCCTCGACCGTCCCGACGTCGCGGAAGCCCCCGGCACGACGACGCGACTCGGCGCTTCGGCCGTCGGAGGCCCACAGCACGTCGTGGCCGCGGGCGCGCAGGGCGTCGCCGAGGGCCGCGCCCATGTCGCCCGGATGCAGCACGCCGACGATCACAGGACGTCGGCGAGCACGAAGGCGAAGAACGCCAGCGAGATGACCCCGTTCATGGTGAAGAAGGCCGTGTCGAGCCGGCGCAGGTCGCCGGGACGGACCAGCGAGTGCTCGTAGCCGAGCAGGGCGCCCACGCAGAGGACGCCGAGCCAGTACAGAACGCCGACGTCCAGCCCCGCACCGACCGCGACGAGCAGGATCACCGTGAGCAGGTGAAGGGCGCGCGCGCCGAGGAACGCACCCGTCTCGCCGAAGCGCGTCACCCACGAGTGGAGCCCCTGCTCCTGGTCGACGTCGACGTCGAACAGCGCATAGAAGAGGTCGAAGCCGGCCACCCAGGCGGCGACGGCCGCGCCGAGCGCCCACGCCTGCCAGGCGAGGTCGCCGCGCACGGCGGCCCACGCACCGACCGGAGCGAGCCCGTCGACGGCGCCGAGCCACAGGTGGCAGAGCCAGGTGAACCGCTTGAGATACGGATAGATGACGAACATCGCCACGGGGATCGGCGCGAGCGGCCGCACGAACGGGTTCAGCTGCCAGACCGCGACGACGTACACGATCAAGGCCGCGCCGCAGAAGGCGAGCACGGCGGCGGCCGACAGCGCGCCGGTCGGCAGCTCCCGGCCGGCGGTGCGCGGGTTCGCCGCGTCGATCCGCGCGTCGATCAGCCGGTTGAGCGCCATCGCGAGCGAGCGGGCGCCGATCATCGCGATCGTGATCCAGAAGAGCGCGTGGCCGGACGGGATGCCGCCCACCGCGAGCACCGCGCCGACGTACGCGAACGGCAGCGCGAAGATCGTGTGCTCGAACTTGACGAGGCGGTAGTAGAGGCGTGCGACGCTCAACGGTCGTCTCAGGTCTGTCGGTGCTCGGTCGGATCACCGGTGACGAGCGCGAGCGCGTGCGGCAGCGCCTCGCGCAGGAGCGCGTAGCCGTCGCGTGCCCCGCCCGGTGATCCGGGCAGGTTGACGACCAGCGTGCGTCCGACGATGCCGGCCGTTCCCCGTGAGAGCAGGCCGTGCGGCGTCTTCGCGACGGCGTCGGCACGGAGCGCCTCGGCGATGCCGGGGACCTCGCGCTCGAGCACCGTTCGCGTCGCCTCCGGAGTGACGTCCCGCGGCGCGACGCCCGTTCCGCCGGTGGTGAGCACGACGGCCGCGCCTGCAGCGAGCTCGCTGATCGCAGCCGCGATCTCTGTCGCCTCGTCGGGAACGACGCGGCGGTCGACCTCGAAACCGTCACCCCGCAGGCCGCGCTCGAGCTCGTCGCCGCTCCGGTCCGGCGCCTCCCCGCGCGAGACGCGGTCCGAGACCGTCAGCACCGCGGCATTCACCCTTTCACCTTCTCGACGAGCTCGACCGACAGCGTCATCGACGAGTCGACCGCCTTCGTCATGTCGTAGACCGTGAGCGCGGCCACCGACGCCGCGGTCAGCGCCTCCATCTCGACGCCCGTGCGCGCGGTGGTGGCGACCTCGGCCCGGATCTCGACGCCGCCCTCGACGATCTCGAGGACGACGGCGACGTGCGAGAGCGGCAGCGGATGGCAGAGCGGGATCAGCTCGGCCGTGCGCTTGGCGGCCATGATCCCGGCGAGCTGGGCCGTGACCAGCGCGTCTCCCTTGGGCAGGCTGCGCAGCCTCGCCGCAGCACTGGTCGCGACGAACGCCCGCGCGACGGCACGGCGCCCGACCTCGGGCTTGCCGCCGACGTCGACCATGCGCACGGCGCCGGCGTCGTCCACGTGCGAGAGCTCGCTCACGGCAGAAGGTTACGCCGACACGCGGGCCAGGTCGCCGAGCAGCCCGTCGATCCACCGTTCGAGGTCGTGGCTTCGCACCTGCGCGGCGAGCGCGCGGGCCCGCCGCTCCCGCTCGGGCCCGGCCATCGACAGCGCGGCGTGCAGGGCCTCTGCCTGGCCGAGGACGTCGAACGGGCTCACGGTCAGCGCCCACTCGCCGAGCTCCTCGTGCGCCCCCGCGTTCTCGGACAGCACGAGCACGCCGCGCCGCCGGTTGACGAGCGGGCCCTCCTTCGCCACGAGGTTCAGGCCGTCGAACACGGGGTTGACGAGCAGCACGTCGTACTGCTTGTAGCCCGCCACCGAGAGCGGGAAGTCGTCGGCGACGCGCAGGTCGACGGGCAGGTAGCCGCGGCCGCCGTGCCGGTCGTTGACCGCCTGCGCGGCGTGCTCGATCGCGTCGAGATAGGCGGCGTACTCCGGCACGTCCTGTCTCGAGGGATCGAGCAGCGCGAGCATCGAGACCCGGCCGCGCCACTCCGGATGCCGGTCGAGCAGCAGTCCGAAGGCGACGAATCCGCGCACGACGTTCTTCGAGGGGTCGGTGCGGTCGACGCGGAGCACCAGGTGCTCGCGCCGGGATCGCTCGACCGCGCGCTCCGCCTCGAGCACGGGAGCGCTCGCCGCCAGCGCGTCGAACTCCGCGCAGTCGACCGAGATCGGGTGGCTGACGACGGTCACGGCACGGCCGCGGTGCACGAGACGGCCGGCCTCGTCGAGCCCGGCGTCGGAGACCGCGGCGGCGCTCGCCAGGAAGTTGCGGGCCCAGCGGCGCGTGTGAAAGCCGACGACGTCGTTCGCGAGCAGGCCGTCGTGGACGGCCGCCCGCGGACCGGCGGGCAGGACCGTCCAGCCGTCGGCCTGCGGCCACGGGATGTGCACGAAGTGTGCGAGCAGCGCCTCCGGCCGCGCGTCGCGAACGAGCCGCGGCGCGAGGTAGAGGTGGTAGTCGTGGAAGAAGACCGCCGCCTCCGGCTCGTTGTCCAGCTCGGCAACGACCGTCTCGGCGAAGCGGTCGTTGACGTCCACGTAGCCGCTCCACGCGCGCGCGAAGGCCTCGCCGAGCACGGGCTCGTCGCCGAGCCCGTACAGCGAGTGCTGGACGAACCACAGCAGCGGGTTGGCGACGGCGTTGTAGAAGCCGTCGTAGGCGGCCGGGTCGTGCGCGAGCAGCCGCAGCCGGCACGGCGCTCCGCCGTCTGCGCCGACCACTCCGCCACCCTCGGCGGCCACCGCCCGGTCCTCGTCCGAGATCGCGCTTGCGATCCAGGTCACCTGCTCGCGGGCGATCAGGCCGCGCAACGCCGTCGCCAGCCCGCCGGCGCCACGGCGCACGACGCGCGCACCGCTCTCGTCGCGACCGAACGACACCGGCCCGCGATTCGACACGACGATCAGCGGCCGGGGGCTCACACGAGCGTGATCTCGCTGCCGCCGGTGTCGTTGCCGGCGAGCACGTTGAAGAGCACGAGCCAGTCGCGGAGGAGGCGCGGCGTGAGGAACCGCCGCCGGACGTGCTCCTTGCCGCGAAGCGCACGCCGGCGCGCCCCGTCGGCGTCGGCGAGGATCGTCGAGCACGCCTCCGCGCACGCCTCGACGGAGCCCACGAGCCAGCCCGTCTCCCCGTCGTCGATCTGGGCGACGATGCCGCCCACGCGGCTGGCGACGGTCGGCCTGCCCTTCCAGAGCGCCTCGGTCACCGTCAGCCCGAAGCCCTCGCGCGTCGACTTCTGGATCATCGCGTCGGAATGCACCTGGAAGGCGTTGATCTCGACGGCGCCGACGTTGTTCAGGTTGCTCAGGACGAACACGTCCGGATCGCCGTCCGCGTGCGCGACCGTCCGCTCGTAGTACTCCCAGCCCTCCGGGTCGTCGTGCGCCATCGAGCCGACGAGCGCGAGCTGCACGTCCCCGTGCCGCTGCTTCACGATCCGGTACGCGTCGATCACGCCGAGCGGATCCTTCCACGGGTCGAAGCGCGACACTTGCGTGAGGAGCGGCCGCTCGACGTCGATCCCGAACTGGTCGACGATGTAGGTCGCATCCTCGGACGAGAGCGCCATGTTCTTCGGCTGCAGAGGGTCGATCGCCGGCGGCCAGATCGCGACGCGGGCCAGGCCTCCGTCCACAGGCGCGTACTCGCGCAGGTGGAAGACGGCCGCGTCGTAGCGGCGAAGGGACGGCAGCAGCGCCTCGAAGACGGCGGCGTTCGGCGCCGAGAAGTCGATGTGGCCACGCCAGATCCACTTCGCGCGTCGCGACGGATAGGAGTCGATCGTCCCGGCGGGCTGCGGGTCGTGGACGATCGACGAAGTCGTACGCGTCCGCGTCGAGCTCGGCCGCCGTGTCCGCGTTGTACCGCGCGAAGATGTCGAGCTCGTCCGGCCCGAGCCCACCCGGATCGCCCTGCAGCGCGTTGTGGATCGTCTTGGTGACCCGGAAGAACTCCTCGGCGCCCCGCATCACGCGCCACTCCACGTCGAGGCCCGCGTCGGCCATCAACGGGACGAGCGTGTAGAGGATCTCGGCCACCCCACCGCCGAACGCCGTCGCCGACAGGTGCAGCACGCGCTTTCCGGCGAGCGGCGCCGCAAGGCGGCGCACCTCGTCCATCAGCCCGCGCGAGACCAGCGTCGCGTAGTCCCCGAGCGACTTGTGGCCCGCGTTGACCAGTTGCAGCATGTCGGCGGGCTACTGAGCGTGCACCGGGAGGTGCTTGACGAAACGCAGCGTCGACCCGCCCTCCTCACGGCCCGACACCTGCACCTCGTCGGCGAGCGCCCGGATGATCGCGATCCCGAGACCGCCCTCCACGAGCTCGTCGTCGCCGGCGGCGGTCCGCCCCGGCTCGAGGTCGAAGCCCTCGCCGTCGTCGGCGACCTCGACGATCAGGCGGTCGGGGTGCAACTCGTAGCTGATCTCGACGATTCCCTCCCCGCCGTCGTAGGCGTGGCGCACCGCGTTCGTGCAGGCCTCGGTGAGCGCGAGCTTGAGGTCGGCGACGACCTCCTCGGGAAGCGGGTCGGCGTGGAGCCTGGCGAGCCCGCTCAGGGCCAGCCGGCCGAGCCCGATGTACTCCGCCTTCGCCGGGATCGTCAGCCGGACGGTCCGGGCCCCATCGTCGTCGAACGACATTCCTGCGGCACCTTTCCCTCTCGCACGGGTGGAGCAAACCTCGGGGATTCTGCCGGTTTCTACCCGGCGCTCTTTCGACACGCGCGAAGGGCTTTCCTGCCCCGCTCAGCCGGCCGGTGACGGCCGCGAGCCGAGCCGCACCGGAACGACGAGCCGGCGCCGGCCGCGCACGACGGTGAAGGGCGCGGTTTGCCCAGGCTCGAGGCGGTCGGCGACGATGCGCACCACGTCCTCGGCGCTCCGCACCGGGATGCCGTCGATCGCCACGATCGCATCACCGCCGACGCGGACCGTCTCGCCCTGGAAGGTCACGCTCCGCGTCGCCGCGCGCAGGCCGGCGCGCCGCCCGGCGGGATCGCCGGCCGCGAAGGCGTCGATCAGCGCCCCGCGCCTCGCGGCGTAACCGAACTTCTTCGCGATCGTGGGGGTCAGATCCTCCGTCGTGATGCCCACGTAGGCGTAGCTGACCTTCCCCGTCGCGAGCAGCTGCCGCAGCGAGCGGCGCGCCGAGTCGATCGGCACGGCGAAGCCCACGCCCTCGAAGCCCGACCCGCCGCCGGTGGAGCGGATCTGCGCGTTGATCCCGATCACGCGGCCCCGGGCGTCGAACAGGGGGCCGCCGGAGTTGCCGTGGTTGATCGGCGCATCGGTCTGGATGGCGTCGACGAGGTCGTAGTTGGTCGTGATCGACGGGATGGAACGGTGGACCGCGGAGACGACGCCGACCGAGAGCGAGCCGGGATCCCCGAACGGGCTGCCGATCGCGGCGACCGGCTCGCCGACGACCACCCGGCTCGAGTCGCCGAGCGGTACGGGGGCGACGACGTGGGCGGAGGGCTCGACGCGGACGACGCCGACGTCGTCGTAGAGGTCGTAGCCGACGATCCGGGCCGGAGCCCGGTCACCGTCCGGGAACCCGATGTAGACGGTCCGCGCGCGCTCGACCGGCGCGGGCAGCCCGTGCCCCGCGGTCGTGATCACGTGCGCGCTCGTCAGGATCGTCCCGTCGCCGGCGACCACGAAGCCGGACCCCAGCCCCGAGCTCGCGCTCGCCGAGCGCGTCGCCGGAAAGGTGGCGTAGACGGTGACCACGCCGGGCGACCGCGCACGGTAGATCTGCGCCGGCGAGAACCCGTTGCCGGCGAGCGGCGTCGCGACGACCACGGGTGCCGCCGCGCCGGCCGTCGACACTTGCACGACCGTCGTCGTGCCCCCCGCGCCGGAGTGCAGCCAGCCGGCGGCCCGTGCGACGACGAGCACGAGCGCGGCGCCGACGGCGGCGGCAACCAGGGATGAAGCGGCGAGCGGCCCCGGGCGCAGCACCGCTTCGCACTGTAGCGCCGGCCCCGCGGAGCGGCGTTTTCACGTCGAAACGCCCGGAGGCTAGGCCGGCGCGAGCTCGCGGTCCGGCGCCCCGGCGCTCAGGACGAGCGTGAAGAACGTCCAGCCGTCCTGCGCGTCGAGCTCGAGCCGCCCGCCCATCAGGTCGGCGAGCTCGCGCGCGATCGCCAGCCCGAGGCCGCTGCCCGACGCGCGGGTGCCCTCGAGCCGGGCGAAGCGCTCGAACACCTGCTGGCGCGCCTCGGGCGGAATGCCCGGGCCGTCGTCGGCCACGATCAGCATCGCGCGGCCCCCGTCGCGGGCAGTCGAGACCCGGACGGTGCTGCCGGCCGGTGTGTGCAGGAGCGCGTTCTCGACCAGGATGCGGCCGATCTGGACGACCCGCGCGGCGTCGCCCTGGGCGAGCACCGCCGCGCCGGCCGTCAGCTCGAGCCGCTGCCCGAGCGCGGCGGCCCGCGGCTCGAGCTCGTGCGCGACGTCGGCGGCGAGCTCGGTCAGGTCGACCTCGTCGCGGACGACGGCGAGCCGGCCGGCGTCGAGCCGCGACAGGTCGAGCAGGTCGGTGGCGAGTCGCCCCAGCCGCTCGACCTGGCCGCGCATCTGGTCGAGGAACTCCTCCCGCGTCGCCTCGTCGAGGGTGTCGTCGTCGAGGAGCTCGAGGAACGCTCCGAGCGAGAAGAGCGGCGTCCGCAGCTCGTGCGATGCGTTGGCGATGAAGTCGCCGCGCGCCCGGTCGAGCTGGAGCAGCTGGAGACGCATGCGCTCGAACGCGCGCGCGAGCTGCCCGAGCTCGTCGCTGCTCGCGTCGACGACCGGCTCGGCGAAGTTGCCCTCGGCGATCTGCTCCGCGGCGACCTCGAGGCGCCGGATCCGGCTCGCGAGCCGCGCCGCGCCCGCGTACCCGAGCAGCAGCGCGCACCCGAGCGCGACGCCGCCGGCGATCAGGACCCGCCGGCGCACGACGGCGACGGTTCGCAGCTGGTCGTGGAGCGGAGCCGACAGCAGCACCACGGAGCCGGCAACCGGATACGCGGCCTCGGCGTACTGCTGGCCGTCACGCTCGACGATCCCGTGCGACAACGTCTGGCGTGGCGACACGGCACTCGTCGCGACCGGGTCGTTCTGCATCTCGCTCGAGTCCGACTCGTCCGCGGAGTCGGCGACCGGCTGGAGGTTCAGGGGCGTCGAGTTCTGGAGGTCGTAGACGACGATCCGCGCGTTGACGGCCGGCGCCCACTTGTCCGCGAACGCCTGGCGCAGCTCGACCTGGCTCGCCGGGTAGTTCGGGATCGCGATCGTCCGGATCGAGGTCTCGAGGCTCTTCAGCTCGCTGTTCTCGAGCGACCGCTGGTAGGACGGCACGACGGCCAGGTAGACGATCGCGAGCACGCCCGCCACCACCACCAGGAGCGCGAAGGCGAGCCGGCCGCCGACCCCGCCGAGCGCGCTCATCGGTCGCGGAAGCGGTAGCCGACACCGCGGACGGTGAGGATGTACTCGGGCATCCGCGGCTCCGCCTCGAGCTTCTCGCGCAGGTGGCGGACGTGGACGTCGATCGTCCGCGGATCGCGGTAGTCGGCGCTCTTCCACAGCGCCTCGAGCAGCATCCGGCGGCTGAAGACACGGCCCGGCTGGGCCGCGAGCGCGCGCAGGAGCTCGAACTCGACGTAGGTCAGCTGCACGGGCTCGCCGCGAACCTCGACCGCGCGGCGCGGGACGTCGATCACGAGGCCGTCGAGCTCGATCCGCTCGTCGTCGCCCGAATCGGCGACGTGGGGGGCGCGGGAGCGGCGCAGCAGCGCTCGGACGCGCGATCTGAACTCGCGAATCGAGAACGGCTTCGTGATGTAGTCGTCGGCGCCGAGCTCGAGCCCGATCACCTTGTCGAGCTCGTCGTCCCGCGCGGTGAGCATGATGATCGGGACGGTGCTCTTGGCGCGCAGGCGCTTGCAGACCTCGAGGCCGTCGAGCCGCGGCAGCATGATGTCGAGCACGACGAGGTCGACCGGCTGGGCGTCGAACTTCTCGAGCGCCTCTTCACCGTCGGCCGCCTGGACGACCTCGTACCCGTCCCGTTCGAGCGGGAACGCCAGCACCGTCCGGACCGCGTCCTCGTCGTCGACGAGCAGAATCGTGGGTGACGGGTCGGGCATCGGCGACGGCGCCTGCCGGCGCGCAAACGCAACCGTTTCCAAACGGTGGCGCTCCTACTATAGCCCTGCAGATGGAGGAACCGACCCGAGCTCCGGCGCCCCGCCGGCGGGCCCGCCGCGGGTCGGTCGAGCGGCCCGTCAACGGCCGCCTGTACCGCGCCTCGTTCCTGATCGCGCTGCTCCCGCTCCTGCTCGTGCGTTCGCGAGCTCCCGCACGGGCGTGCTCGCCGCGCCCGTGCTCCCGCCCAACTTCGACGGCCCCGGCGCGGAGACGCTCGCGGGCGAGCTCGCCATGACCTACCCGAACCGTCCGCCCGGGAGCGCCGGCGCGCTCGGAGCCGCAGGCTGGGTGCGGGACCAGCTCGGCGGCTTCGGGCTCCGGGTGGCGACGGACGCCTGGCGCGGACGGCTCCCGGGCGGCAGCACGGTGCGGCTCCAGAACGTCTGGGCCGTCGTGCCGGGACAGTCACGGGACGCGATCGTCGTGATGGCGCATCGCGACGACACGGGCGCCGGCCCGGGCGCGAACAACAACGCGAGCGGCACGGCCGCACTGGTCGAGCTGGCACGGGGGTACGCGGCGAACGCTGCCGCCGGGGTCCCGACGGTGAAGCCCGCACACACCCTCGTCTTCCTCTCCACCGACGGCGGCGCGTCCGGCGGGCTCGGCGCCGCCCGCTTCGCCTCGCGCCTCGGCTTCCCCGTCGACGGCGTCGTCAACCTGACGGCGATCGCCGGGCACGGCGCGCCCCGCCTGCTCCTCTCCGGCGACGCCCCGCGCTCGACGGCCGCGCTCCTGGCGTCGACCGCCGCGGCGCGAATCGCCGACCAGACGGGCAGCGCGCCGCAGCGTCCGAGCGTTCTCGCCCAGCTGATCGACCTCGGCTTCCCGTTCACCCTGGGCGAGCAGGGGCCGTTCGTCGCCCGTGGGATCCCGGCCGTGACCGTGACCACCGGCGGCGAGCGCCCGCCGGCGTCGTTCACCGACCGGCCCGGAGCCCTCGACCTCACCCGCCTCACCCAGCTCGGGCGCGCGGCGCAGGAGCTCATCGGCTCGCTCGACCAGGGCGTCGAGCTCGAGCGGGGCACGCCCGGACTCGTCTGGGCGGCCGGACGGGCGGTGCGCGGCTGGGCGATCGAGCTCCTGCTGATCTCGCTCCTCGTCCCCTTCTTCGTCGCCGTGATCGACCTGGTGGCGCACATGCCGACGCCGGCGGATCGCGATCGCGCCCGCTTTTCGGAGCCTGCGCAGCCGGCTCGCCTTCTGGCTCTTCGCCGGCGTGGCATTCGTCGTCTTCGGCTTGTTCGGCGCCTGGCCGAGCGGCCCCGCGCGACCGCCGAACCCGAGCGCCGCGGCCGCGGGCGACTGGGCCGTCCTGCCGTTGCTGCTGCTCGGTCTCGTGCTCACGGCGGGCTGGCTCGTCTGCCGGCAGCGGCTCGTGCCGAGGCGTCCGGTGACGCTCGAGGACGACCTCGCCGGCAGCGTCGCGGCGCTGATCGGCTCAGGCATCGTCTCGTTGCTCGTTCTGGCAACGAACCCGTATGCGCTGCTCTTCTGCCTCCCCGCTCTCCACGCCTGGCTCTGGCTGCCGCAGGTGCGGACACGCGGCCCGGCCGTCCGCGCCGCCGTCTTCGCGGTCGGCCTGATCGGGCCGCTGCTCCCGCTCCTCTCGCTCGCCGTCCGCTACGGGCTCGGCTTCGACGCGCCCTGGTACCTGCTCGAGCTGGTCTCGCTCGGGTACGTCGGGCCGGTGGCGTTCGCGATCGCGCTCGTCGGCACCGCCTGCGCAGCCCAGCTGGCCGTCGTCGCCGCGGGCCGGTACGCACCGTATCCGCGCGCCGGCGAGCGGCCCGACCGCGGGCCCGTTCGCGACCTCGTCCATCGTTTCGCACGCGCGACGCGCACGCGGACGGCCTACCGCGCGAGGTAGCCGGCCGGCGAGCCCGCGGCGAGCTCGCCGTCGCCCCGTGGGACGAGCACGAGCGCGTCCGCCCGGGCCGCCCGCGCGATCATGTGCGACTCGTTGCCGCCGACCGGCTCGAGTAGGACGACGTCGCCGTCGACACGGCGGCGGGCGCGGATGATCTGGTCCCGGTCCCGGTCACGGCGGACGGCAGCGTCGAGCCGGCCGGGCTGCCAGTCGGGCAGCGGATCGCGAACACCCTGGAGCGCGAGCACCGCGGGGCGGACGAACAGCTCGAAGCCGACGAGCGACGACACGGGGTTTCCCGGCAACCCGAAGGCGAGTGTCCGCCCGCGGACGCCGAACGCGACCGGCTTGCCCGGCCGAACGGCGACGCGCCAGAAGACCTCCTCGACACCGGCGTCGGCCAGGGTGCCCCGGACGAGGTCGTGGCGCCCGACCGAGACACCGCCGGTCGTCACGAGCACGTCGCGCAGGAGCCCCTCCTCGAGCGCGCGGCGGGTCGCCACCGGGTCGTCGGCGACCGGCTCGAGCGTCTCAACCTCTGCACCGGCGTCGACCAGCTGCGCTTCGAGCAGCACCGAGTTCGACTCGTAGATCTCTCCCGGCCCGAGCGCCGTCCCGGGCGCGCGAAGCTCCGTGCCGGTGGCGAGCAGCGCGACACGCGGGCGCCGCGTGCACGCGACCGACGCAAGGCCGACGGCAGCGAGAGCACCGGCGGTCCAGGGTGACACACGCGTCCCGGCGGCCGCGACGAGGTCGCCCGCCGTGACGTCGCCACCGCGCTTCCTGACGTTGTCGCCCTGGACAACGGCCGCGACGACCACCCTGCCGTCGTCGAGCTGCGTCCGCTCGACCGGGACGACCGCATCGGCGCCCTCCGGCACCACCGCCCCGGTGGCGATCGGTGCCGCCTCACCCGCGAGCACCCCGCTCTCGGAGGGCCGCCCGGCGGCCGACGGCTCGACGATCCTGAGCGACCCCGGTGTGTCGGCCGCGCGAACCGCGTATCCGTCCATCGCCGAGCTGTCGAACGGGGGCAGGTCGACCGGCGCCTCGGCGGCCCCGGCCAGCACCCGCCGGACGGCCGCGTGCACCGGCACTGCCTCGTCCTCGAGCACCCGTACACGGTCGAGCACCAGCCGCTGTGCCTCCGCGATCCCGAGCAGGGCGTCCATCGTGGTCCACGATAATCCCGCGCACGTGGCGGGGCTGCCGTGAGGATTCTCTACTTCGGGACCTACGACCGCGAGCATCCGCGCAACGTGAACGCGATCGCCGCGCTGCGGGATGCCGGCGTCGAGGTGGTCGAACGCCACATGCAGCTCGGCCGCGGCGGCATCCGCGGCACCCTCGACGTGATCCTCGCCGAGACGCGGCTTCACGTGCCGGGACGCAAGGGCGCCGACGCGCTCGTCGTCGGGTATCCGGGCCATTTCGACGTCCCGCGCGCACGGCGCCTCGCCGGCTCGCGTCCACTCGTCTTCGACGCGGTCCTCTCGCTCGAGGACGAGCTCGTCACGGTGCGCCGGCGGTTCCGGCCGCATTCGGCTGCGGCCAACGTCCTCCGCGTCGCCGACGCGCGCGCGCTCCGGCTGCCCGACCTCGTCGTCTGCGGCACCGAGGCCGAGGCGGCGTATCTGCGCTCGCTCGGGGCGGGGCGAACCGCGGTCGTCTTCCTCGGCGCGGACGAGGACACCTTCGCCGCGGGCTGGACGCCGACACGCCCGTTCTCGGCACTGCACGAGGAGGACGGCTCGAGCGACGTCGTCGAGGCCGCGGCCGCGCTCGTCCCGGACGTGCCGGTCAGGAGCATCGGCCGCCGCGAGCTCGAGCCCGACGAGCAGGGCCTCGAGTTCGCCCGTGCCGGGATCGTGCTCGGCTCGTTTCGAAGCTCGCGTGCGATCGCTCCGGCCGTGTTCGCGGGGCTGGCGGTCGGCGCCCCCGTGGTCACGGCGGACACGAACGCAGCGCGGGAGCTCCTCTCGGACGGCGAGTCTGCGCTGCTCGTGGAGCCGGAGAGCCCGGAGGCGCTGGCCGCCGCAATCGCGCGGCTCGCGCAGGACGAACCGTTTCGGGACGCGCTCGCCGCCGGCGGCCGGCGCGTCTACGCCGAGCGGGCGGCGCGCAGCGTGCGCGGCCGCCGGTGGCGCGCGCTGATCGAGCAGCTGCTCTAGTGAGGGCGCACCGGGGGCGGTGGGCCCGAGTTGGCGGGCGCAGGCGGAACGGCCGTCGTCGTCGGAGTCGTCGTCGACGGGGCCGTCGTGGTCGTCGTCGACGGCGTCGGCGTCACGGGCGGGCTCGCGTACTGGAGGTAGCCGTAGTTGGTGTGCGTGAAGGGGCGGAACGTCGGATAGGCGCTCGGTGTCCGGAAGTCGAGCACTCGTCGCTTCCAGAGCGCCGCGGCCATGTACTCGTGCCAGATCGGGACCGGGAACGTCGCTCCGGCGACCGCCTCGCCGTGCACGTCCGTCATCGGGATCTCGCCCTGCTGGTAGCCCATCCAGACGACGGTGCTGAGCTGGCGCGTGTAGCCGTCGAACCAGGCGTCGTCGTGGTTCTCCGTCGTTCCCGTCTTGCCGGCGTTCGGGTGGACGCCGTCGCCGGAGCCCGCGCCCGTCCCGAACTGTGCGTTCTGCTGCAGCACGTTCGTGACCTCCCACGCGACGCCCTCGGAGAGCGCGCGCTTGGTCTGGGGCTTCCCCCATCCACTCGCGGTGTCGACCTTCCCGTTCGGCAGCACGACCTTCGTGATCGCCATCGGCTTCGCGTAGACGCCCATCGCCGGGAACGTCGCGTAGGCCGCGGCCATGTCGAGCGGTGAGACGGCGAGCGAGCCGAGCCCGATCGACGCGACCGGCTTGTCCGGCGTCATCTGCACTCCGAGCCGGTGCGCCATCTGCCACACGTAGCGAGGTCCCGCATCGAGCGTCAGCTGCGCGAAGACCGTGTTGTCCGACTGGAGTGTGGCTCTCGTCACCGACTCGCTCCCGCTGTACGTGTTCTCGTAGGTGTGTACCTGCCACGGCTTCGCCGGATCGCACCACGGGCCGGAGTTGCACGTGAACGGCGCCGAGGTGTAGTAGGTCGAGTTCGGATCCATCCCCTGCTCGATCGCCGAGGCGAGCACGAACGTCTTGAACGTCGAGCCGGCCTGCCGCGCCGACTGCGCCGCAAGGTTGAACTGGTTGTTCGACGTGCGAACGATCGCGGTCATCGCCCGGATCGCGCCCGTTCCCGGCTCCACCGAGACGATGGCCGCCGCCGGATCGGTCTTGTACGGGAGGACGTCACTGATCGCCTTCTTGGCGAGACGCTGAAGACGGGGATCGATGGTCGTGTAGACCTTGAGGCCGCCCTCGCGGACCGTTCCGGCGCCGTACTCGCCGATCAGCTGGTCGGTGACGTACGAGAAGAAGTACGGCTGCTTGATCTGCGTGTAGATCGTCCCGGGCTCGAGCCCGAGCGACTTCGATCGCACCGCCGCCCGGTACTGCCGAGCAGTGATCACGTTGTTGTTCAGCATCGCCAGCAGCACTTCGTTGCGCCGCGCGAGCGCGAGCTTCGGGTTGTCGAACGGGTCGTACTCCGACGGCGCCTGCGGCAGTCCGGCGAGCAGCGCCGACTGCAACAGCGACAGCCGGCTCGCATGACGGGAGAAGTACGTCTCGGCCGCCGCCTCGACGCCGTAGGCGTGGTTGCCGTAGTACGTCGTGTTGAGGTACTCGTCGAGGATCTTCGGCTTCGACCACTTGCGCGCGAGCTTGATCGCCAGGCAGGCCTCCTTGATCTTGCGGCTGAAGGTCTTCTCGCGCCCCGTGTAGAGACCGCGGACGAGCTGCTGTGTGATGGTCGATCCGCCCTCGACCGGCTTGCCGGCGGTGATGTCGGCCCATGCGGCCCGTGCGATGCCGACGTAGTCGACGCCGCCGTGCGACCAGAACCGGCGATCCTCGATCGCGACCGTCGCGCGCGGGAGCCACACCGACATCCGGCCGAGCGCGACCGGCTGGCGGTTGTGCTCGGCAGGGATCACACCGAGCAGCGAGCCGTCGCTCGCGTAGACCAGCGAGTTCTGCCCGATATCGACGCGCTTCAGCGTGCTCAGATCGCAGCTCGCGGACAGCGCCACGCCCGTGCCGACGCCGGCGGTGACGGCGACGATCAGGAGCGCCGCCGCGACGACCGCGAAGATGATCCCCGCGCGCCGGCGGCGTTTCCTCCGCTCGACGCGCTTCCGCTTGCGACCGCGCTGCGCGAGGATGAAGTCGAGATCGTCGTGACGCTGCCGGCTGCTCACGAGGCCTCCGCGAACACTCCCGACGCGTGCAGGCGCTCGGCGATCTCGACGCGAAGGTCCGACGCGGCGTCACGGAGCGACCCGCCGGCCGGGGCACGTCTGCGGACCGCGATCGTCACATCCTTCGCACCGAGCTCCACGACCCGCGCGACGTCACCGTCGGCCGAGAGCGAGCTCAGCACCGTCCGCAGGTCGCTCGAGAGCGGAAGCCTGGCGGTCGCCTCGATGTACCCGCCGGGCGTCCTGATGGTCGAGTTTCGAATCGTCTGCGACGCCAGCTTCTCGTTCGGCACCGCGATCTGGTCGTCGTCGGCCGTGCGGAGCCACGTGTAGTTGAGCCCGATCTCCTCGACGACACCGCGTGCGTCTGCGATCTCGACCTCGTCGCCGATCCGGAGCGGCTGGGTGAACCCGATCATGATCCCGGCGACCGCGTTCCCGATCACGCGTTGGCTCGCGAAGCCGATCACGAGCGCGAGCACCGCCGAGGAGGCGAGCACGGCGCCGGCGATCGCGCGCACCTGCGGGATCACGAGCAGCGCGGAAAGCACGCCGACGCAGATGATCACCACGAACAGCGTCCGCCGGATGATCCGGTAGCGGGTGATCACCTCGGGCGGCAGGTCCTTCCGGGCGATCCGGCGATCGACCAGCTTCGCGACCACCCACGCCGCCACGATCACGACGGCGGCGATCAGGGCGTGCTGCCAGAACTCGGACATTCCTACGCTCCCTGTTCGCCCCAGTCGATCGGTTTCCGGCCTGCGTAGCCCTCCTCGTAGGAGTGCCAGAACGCGACCTCGCCCTCGCCGACGTGCCAGCAGAGGAGCACCGGGTCGCCGTCGCGGAGCGCGGGGAAGTCGAGCAGGCCGAGGTCGGCGTCCTTGACGAGGACGCCGAGCGACTCGAGCCGGGCGATGCACGCCGCCGCGTCACCCGCCAGCGACACGAGCTCGGACCGGGCCGCCCCGAGGTCGCCCGCCGCACGGCCGCCCCCGTTGCCGCCGATCGTGGTCACCAGGCGGCCCTGGGCCGACTCGAGCTCGCGGAGGCGTTCGCGCAGGGCGACGAGGCGCTCCGCGGGGGGGCGCACCTCGCCGAGGGCGCTGTTAGCCTCGGCCGGAGTGAACGTGCGGTCGAGCACGGCGCCGTCGTATCGTACGAGGGAGAAGCGCCGCCTCGCGCTCTGGTTCCTCCTCGTCGGCGTGCTCGCCGTGGTCGCGTACGCGGGCCGGTTCGCAGCCGGGAAGCCGGACCCGCAGATCCTCTACCAGTGGACGACCGCGGTCGGGACGGTGATCCAGGACGGCATCGTCCTCGGCTTCGTCCTCCTCATCGCCAAGCCACGCTACGACCTGCTCGCCCTGCGGCGCCCCAGCTCGATCACCCAGGCGCTCAAGGCCGTCGGCATCGCGCTGGTCGCGATCTACGTCTTCGAGGAGGTCTACGCGGGAATCACGCACCCGGGTAACGAGCAGGGCCTGACGCCGTCCCACTGGGAGCCGGCGCATGCGCCCGCCTACATCGCCAACGCGATCGTGATCTGCACGTTCGTGCCGTTCGTGGAAGAGCTGACCTACCGCGGGCTCGGCTTCTCGCTCGTCGAGCACCTCGGCCGCTGGCCCGCCATCCTGATCGTCGGAGTCATGTTCGGGCTCGCCCACGGGCTGATCGTCACCCTGCCCGTGATCGTCGCGTTCGGGTGCGTGCTCGCCTGGATCCGCGACCGCACCGACAGCGCCGTGCCGGGGATGTTCCTGCACGGGACCTTCAACCTGATCGCGCTCGTCGTCGCGGTGACGCTCTGACGTGCGCGGCCTCGGCCCCACCCTCGCCAGCCTGCTTGCCGTCGCCGTCCACGCGGCGCCAGCGCGCGCGGTCGGCGCCTCGATCCACAGCTACACGTAGCCGTCAGTCGTCTTCGTCGTCCTGCTCTTCGTCGATCTCGGCCGCCTCGCCCTCCGCCTCTGCGCCGGCGAAGTCCTCGGCCGACACGCGGTCGAGGAAGCGTTTGAACTCGTCGACGATCTCCTCCTCGTTCACCTCGTCGCCCTCCATCTCGATCGCCGACTCCTCGATCACCTCGTCGTCGGCGAAGATCGGCGCGCCGGTCCTCACCGCGACGGCGATCGCATCCGACGAACGGGAGTCGATCTCGAGCTCGGTGCCGTTCTGTGCGACTGTGATCGAGGCGTGGAACGTGCTCTCGCGCAGCTCGGTCACGGTCACGCGCACGACCGAGACGTCGAGCTCGGAGAGGATGTTCACGAGCAGGTCGTGGGTGAGCGGACGGGGTGTCGTCGCACCCTGCAGCTTCATGAGAATTGCCGCCGCCTCCGACTGCCCGATCCAGATCGGCAAGTAGCGGTTCCCGTCGGCGGTCTTGAGCAGCACGATCGGCTGCTTCCCCACGATGTCGAAGGAGACCCCGTAAATCGTCATCTCGACCATCCTCGACGGAAGGTTACCCCCGGCCCTGGCAGCCGACGCGCGGTCCAGGGTCATCTAGACTGCGCCCCGCGGGCGATTAGCTCAGCTGGTTAGAGCGCCGCTCTGATAAGGCGGAGGTCCCTGGTTCGAATCCAGGATCGCCCATCCTGGCCCGCCTCCCGTCCGCCGGCGCCCTGCTCGCCGCATCGATCCTCGCGGCGATCGGCAGCATGAGCCCGACGCGAGCGGAGCCGCGAGCTCCGGCCGGGACGATCGCCGTCGGGACGGGGCAGTTCGTGTTCGCGGTCGCAGCCGGCGGCACGGGCGGTCATGCGGTCGGCGCCGGCGACTACCCGGCCTACTCGCGCGGCAACGAGCTCGCATTCACTCTCGACGGTGTCTGGGTCGCAAGTGCCGACGGCACTCGCAGGCGGCACATCGTGCCGCGCTTCGCCGAGTACCTCACGTACACGTACCCCACGTGGTCGCCCGACGGCAGGCACGTGGCCTACATTCGCGTCGACACCGGTCACGAGACCTCCGAGCTCTGGATCGTCCGAACCGACGGCCGCGACCTGCGTGGGCTCTCGATCGTCCATTACGCCGACATGCCGGCGTGGTCGCCCGACGGCAAGTGGATCGCCTACGCCGGCGACGGCGGCCTCAGCGAGGTCCTCTCCGACGGCTCGGGGCGACGCACCCTGCTGCGGGGCGACATCGTCTCGCCGGCGTGGTCGCCCGGCGGGCGCCGGATCGCCTTCGAGCAGCAGGCGGGCCGGGTGGTCTCGATCCGGACGCTCGACGTCCGAAGCGGGCAGGTCGAGCTGATCGAGCGCCACCAGGGCGCGGCGGGGCCGCTCGCCTGGTCGCCGGACGGACGGCTGCTCGCATTCACCGAGGCCCGCGCGAATACGGGCGGGCCGTTCTTCGAGCTCCGCACGGTTCCGGCGGCGGGCGGCACGGAGCGCGTCGTCACGCGCCTGTTCGTGCAGCGTGTGGACGGCCTCAGCTGGCGGCGGTGAGGCGCTCGAGCGCCTCGGCGAGCTCGGCCAGCCGGACCTCGCCGTCGACCGCGACACGTACCCCGCCTGCGCCGACGGACGCCTCGAAGCCCGTCAGCCGGCGGAACGCGACACGGACCCGCTCGGCGAGCGCCGGGTCGACCCCGCCGCTCCGCCGTTCCTTCGTACGCGCTCCCGCCCAGCGGGCGGCACGCTCTGCCGCCCGCACCGACAACCCCTCGCGGACGATCCTCCGCGCCAGCTTGCGGCGCCCGTCCTGGTCGGGCACGGAGAGGACCGCCCGCGCGTGCCCCTCGGTCAGCTCGTGCCGGCTCACCATCGCGAGCACGTCGTCGGGCAGCTCGAGCAGCCGGATCCGGTTGGAAACCGTCGGTTTCGACTTGCCGACGCGCTCCGCGACCTCGCCGAGCGAGAGGCCGAACTCGTCCAGCAACAGCGCGTAGGCGCGCGCTTCCTCGACCGGCGAGAGATCCTCGCGGGCGACGTTCTCGACGAGCCCGAGGAGGAGCGTCTCTCGGTCGTCCGCGTCGCGGACGATTGCGGGAACGGTGTCGATGCCCGCCTCGCGGGCGGCGCGCCAGCGGCGCTCGCCGGCGATCAGCTCGTAGCCGCCTTCGAGCCGTGGACGGATCACGACGGGCTGGATCAGGCCCTGCGCGCGTATCGACTCGGCCAGGCCTCCGACGCTGTCGCTCTCGATCCGCTTGCGCGGCTGGCGGGCGTTCGGGTGAATCTGCTCGACCGGCACGTGGGCGAGCTCGGGCGCGCCTCCGATCAGGACCTCGAAGCCGCGGCCGAGGCCGCGGCGGGCGGTCGATCCGCCCCGGCTAGCTCCGCTGGACAAGCTCCATCGCCACCTTCCAGTAGGCCTCGGCGCCACGCGAGCGCCGGTCGTAGTGGGTCACCGGCAGCCCGTGGCTCGGCGCCTCCGCGACGCGGATCGAGCGCGGCACGACGGCCTGGAACACGAGGTCGCCGAAGTGGCGGCGAACCTCGGCCTCGACGTCGGCGGACAGGCGCGTCCGCGAATCGGCCATCGTGAGGAGCACGCCCGCAATCGCGAGCTCCGGGTTGAGGCGGCGCTTGACGAGCTCGATCGACTGGATCAGCTGGGCGAGCCCTTCGAGCGCGTAGTACTCGGTCTGCACGGGCACGACGACGCGGTGCGCCGCGGCCAGCGCGTTGACGGTCAACGGGCCGAGCGACGGCGGGCAGTCGAGGAGCACGAAGTCGAAGCCGTCGGCGTGGCCGAGTGACTGGGCCAGGAACCGATCGCCGTCCTCACGGCGGGCGAGCTCGACCGCGGCGCCGGCCAGCTCGGGCCGTGACGGCACGAGAAAGAGGTTCTCGAACCGCGTCGGCTTTGCGAGGTCCTGCAGCGCCGCCCCGTCGAGCAGGTCGTAGGTCGAGGTGCCGTTCGCGCGCAGCCCGAGCCCGGACGTCGCGTTCGCCTGAGGGTCGAGGTCGACCACCACGGCGCGCTCGCCCGCCTCGGCCAGGCAGGCGGCGAGGTTGACCGCCGTCGTCGTCTTGCCGACACCGCCCTTCTGGTTCGCGAAGGCGTAGACCTTGCCGCGCACTGCGCCCAATCTAGCCCCGCGCCCGGACACGCCCGTCAGGCGAGCGGCCGCTTGCGCGCGACTCCCACACGGCGCGGGAAGCCCGCCGGCGTCGGCGCCAGCTTGCGCAGCACGAGCAGGCCCGGCGGCCCCTCGTCGAGCGCTCCGCCGAGGCGCTCCGCGACGCGCGCAGCGCGGTCCGCATCCGCCGTCGGCCCCACCCAGAGGATCGCCGCGCCGCCGACCCGCACGAGCGGCAGGCACCACTCGGCCGCGACCGGTGGAGGGGCCAGCGCCTTGGCGACGGCGACGCCGGCCCAGTCGACGTCCTGCTCCTCGACCCGGCCCCAGACCACGCGCACGTTCGGCGGTGCGAAGCGCTCGAGGAACTCGCACTTGCGTCGCTCCGCCTCGAGCAGCACCACCTCCCGCACCGGGAACGCGTGCGCGAGCGGGAGCCCGGGCGCGCCGCCCCCCGATCCCACGTCGACGATCGGGCCGTCGAAGCGGCGGACGGTCTCGACCGCGGAGAGCGAGTCGTCGAGGAGAACGCGCCGCGCCGCCTCGAGGTCGGCGAGCGCGGTCAGCCCGGGCGTCGCGACGACGGCCCGCAGCCAGTCGTCAAGCGTCGGGCTCGACGACGACGTAGCGGCTCGGCTCCGCTCCCTCGCTGACGGTCCGCACGCCCGGCTCGTCGGCGAGACGCTCGTGCACGATCCGGCGCTCCACTGCCGACATGGGCTCGAGAAGCACCCGCTCGCCGGCCCGCGCACGTTCGGCGCTTCGCACCGCGACGCTCTCGAGCATCGTCCGCCGACGGTCGCGATAGCCGGCCGCGTCGATCGTTGCGTGTTTCTCCGCCCCTGCGCGATGGAGGATCACGTTGGCGAGGTACTGCAGCGAATCGACCGTGTGGCCGTGCTTGCCGATCAGCAGCCCGAGGTCGCCGCCGCTGCACGTGACCAGGATCTCGTCCTCGGTCTCGTCGACCTCGACGCGCGCGGCCAGCCCGAGCGCGGCCACCACGTGCTCGACGACACCGCGGATGCGCGCCGCGTGTTCGGATTCGTCCTCCCGCGGCTCCGGCCGCTCTCGAGTGGCATCGCTGTCCGCCGAGGCGATCACCAGCGCCGGCGTGTAGCCCACACCGAGCAGGCCGCGCTCGCCCTCCGATACCACCTGGAACCGCACGGAACCCCGGTCGAGACCGGGGGCGATCCGTTCCAGGTCGCGCAGCGCCTTCCACTTCGCCTCGCCGACGGTCTCTCCCGTTGCCTCGACCGACACCTCGGCGCTCACCGCCGCGCGCCGCCTTTCTTCTTGCGCCGTACGCGCCGCGGCGCGCCGGGGGGAGCGGACGCGGCCGGAGCCGGAGCCGGCTCGGCGGCCTGCGCGGGCTCGCTGCGCGCCGGCGTCCGCGAGCTTCGGCGCGGGCCCGACGGCGCCCGGCCGGCGGCTGCGGGTGTCTTCGGCACGAGGCGGCGGGTGATGAGTCCCTGCCCGACGGTCCAGAGGTTCGTCGTCATCCAGTAGATGATCAACCCGGTCGGGAAGCGCGCGACGACCGTGAGGAAGACGAGCGGGAGGATCATCATGATCCGCCGTTGCGTCTTGTCCATGGTCGCGCCCATGAAGTACGTCGATGCGACCTGGGACCCGGCGTAGATCGCGAGCAGCAGGTAGCCCGACCAGTGAGCCGTCGCCTTGGCGGAGATGTTCGGGACGATGTAGAGCCAGGAGCCGGTGATGTGGTGCGACTCGTGCCGCAGCGTGAAGTACAGCGCGATGAAGATCGGGAACTGGAGGACCAGCGGCAGGCACGACGCGGCCGGGTTGATGTTGTTCTCCTTGTAGAACTTCATCAGCTCTTCGTTGAGCTTCTGGCGGTCGCCCTTGTACTTCTGCTGGATCGCCTTCATCTCCGGCGCATGCCGCTGCATCGCCTGCATGGAGTGGATCTGGCGAACGGCCAGCGGCACGAGAGCGATGCGCACGAGCACCGTCAACGCGACGATCGACCACGCCCACGGGAGCCCCACCGAGGTGTGGAAGAAGTCGAGGATCGACTTCATCACGTTCTCGAGCGGGGTGAGGATGCCGGCGACGATCAGGAACGCGGTCACGGGTAGTCGACCCCTCCGTGCGACCACGGGTTGCAGCGGAGCAGGCGCCAGGCGGCCAGCACGAACCCCTTCGAGACGCCGTGCTTGCGGATCGCGAGGACCGCGTACTCGGAGCAACTCGGGTGGTACTTGCAGGTGTTCGCCGGCACGAGCGGCGAGATCAGGATCTGGTAGAGCCGGATCGGGAGGGTCGCGGCCTGCCTGAGTGCCCGCTCCGGCGCCGGCAAAGCCGGTGATTCCGCTCCCTGGTCGGCTCCGTCGAGCCCACGCCTGAGCACACCGCTCACGCCGCCGCCTTCCCGAGCACCTCGTCGACGCGCGACTCGAGCCACTCGTGGCCGTGCGTCTCGGCCGCCTCGGGGAGGCCGCGGCGCACGACGAGGACGTAGTCGTTCGACTGTGGCAGCGCGTCCAGGCGGCCGCGAACGATCTCACGCAGCTGCCGCTTGATGCGGTTGCGGACGACGGCGTTCCCGACGGCCTTCGGAACGGCGAAGCCGAGCCGCGGCTCGCCGAGCACCTCGTCCCGCTGGAACCAGTACAGGGTCAGGAACCGCGTCGAGGTCGAGCGGCCGTGGCGGTAGACCGCATCGAAGTCGCGCGACCGAGAGAGGCGGTTCCGCCGCTGCACCGGGCGCTCTACGCGGACAGGCGCACGCGCCCCTTGGAGCGGCGGCGCTTCAGGATCTGGCGGCCGGCGCGCGTCGACATCCGGGCCCGGAAGCCGTGCTTCCGCTTCCGCCTGCGCACGTTCGGCTGATAGGTCCGTTTCAAAATTCGAGCTCCGAGGAAAGACAAGCGGCCGCTTCGTCGAGGGGCGGCCGGGACGAGCGGGCAGTCTACCTGGACCGTGTGCGGGGTCGGTTTTCCACAGCTCTGCCGCACCCGAAAAGCCGTGGAAAGTGCGCGCCGCGAGTCGGACCGGTGAACGCGTTTCCACACCTGTGGAGTGATGTGTGGAGGTCGAAGAAATCCCTGCAAAAGAGCGGGATTTCGGCTGCGGACAGGGCGAGAAATCCTCATTGAGAGCGCCCCGGGACGCTGCTATGCTCGCCACCCCCGGCGAGCGTGAGCGAGAGGAGCCCCAAGGCAGGTGGAAGGTCAAATCGAGCTGACGGCGGAGAGCCTCTGGAACGACGTCTCGGCTCGACTGCGTGATTCCCTCAACCAGACGACCTACCAGACGTGGTTCGGCGGAGTCGCCGACGTGGAGCTCGCTGCCGGTGCGTTCGAGCTGGCCGTTCCGAACGAGTTCGTCCGTGACTGGATCGAGGGGCACTTCCTCGATCTGATCCGCGCCGGCGTGCGCGACGTGGCCGGTGACGGCGTTCGCGTCTCGCTTCGCGTCGCCGAGGTCCCGCCCCCGGTCGTCCAGGCCGTGCCGGCGGCGGTGCGGCCGCTCCCGGTCGAGCCGCTCCGGCGGCCGGAGTCACCCGGGATCAACCCGAAGTACACGTTCGACTCCTTCGTGATCGGGTCCTCGAACCGCTTCGCCCATGCGGCCGCGCTCGCGGTCGCGGAGTCGCCCGCCAAGGCTTACAACCCGCTCTTCATCTACGGGCACACGGGCCTCGGCAAGACCCACCTCCTGCACGCGGTCTCCAACTTCGTCACGGAGCACGGCGGAGGGCTCACCTGCCGCTACGTCACGTCGGAGACGTTCATGAACGACTTCATCAACAGCCTGCGCGACAAGCGGATCGAGGGCTTCAAGCAGCGGTACCGCACGTACGACGTGCTGCTCATCGACGACGTGCAGTTCTTCGAGCACAAGGAGCGGATCCAGGAGGAGTTCTTCCACACCTTCAACTCGCTGTACGAGGCGGGCCGGCAGATCATCATGTCGAGCGACCGTCCGCCGCGTGACATCGCAACCCTCGAGGAACGGCTGCGCTCCCGCTTCGAGTGGGGGCTGATCACCGACATCCAGCCGCCCGACCTCGAGACGCGCATCGCGATCCTCCGCAAGAAGGTGAAAGGCGACCAGATCGAGATCGGCGACCCCGAGTTGCTGACGTTCATCGCCTCGCGCGTGTCGACGAACATCCGGGAGTTGGAGGGTGCCCTCACACGCGTGGTCGCCTTCTCGTCGCTCACCGGGAGACCGCTCTCCGTCGACCTCGCCCAGGACGTCTTGAAGGACGTCTTCCCGCAGGGCGAGGCGGCCCAGATCTCGATCGGGCTGATCCAGGAGCTCGTCTGCGAGCGGTTCGGCGTCACCATGGCGGAGCTCACGGGCGACCGGCGCTCCCAGAACATCGTCTACCCGCGCCAGGTTGCGATGTACCTCTCGCGCGAGCTGACCGACTCCTCCTTGCCGAAGATCGGCCGCGAGTTCGGCGGCCGCGACCACACGACGGTGATCCACGCGACCTCCAAGATCGCCCGCCTGATTCGTGAGGACAGAGGTGTGTACAACCTCGTCCAGGAGCTCACAGCACGCGTCCGGCAGGCACACTGACCTCTTCCGGCTGTGGGCTCGCACGACTTCTCCCCCGTCCGCCCCCACAGGAAGAATGACGGTCGGAACAGGGCGCACGCGGCCTTTCCCCGGTGCCCACAGGGCTTACGACTACAACGAGGTTCTTTCTAGATGATTGACTCAGAAACCGTAGTGGGCACAGGTCTCCGGATCACCGTCTCGCGCGAGGAACTGGCCGCGAAGCTCGGGGTCGTCTCGCGCGCCGTCTCGACACGCGCGACCGTTCTCGTGCTCGGAGGCATCCAGCTCCAGGCGGCGGAGGGCCGGCTCGAGCTCTCGGCGACCGACATGGAGCTGTCGCTGCGCGCCACGGTCGACGCACGCGTGGCCGACGAGGGGACGGTCGTGGTACCAGGGCGGCTCCTGCTCGACATCGCCCGCTCGCTTCCCGAGAACGAGGTCGTGATCGAGCATCGTCCCGAGGAGGCGGTGGCGGTCGTGTCGTCCGGGTCGGCGACGTACCGGCTGCACACGTATTCGGCAGAGGACTTCCCGCGGCTGCCCGACATCGGGGCGCTGACGCTGCACACGGTCGACGGCGACGCGCTCGCCGAGACGGTGGCGCGGGTCGGCCGCAGCGCGTCGAGGGACGAGAGCCGTCCGGTGCTCACCGGGATCCTCGTCCGCTTCGAGCCCGGCAAGATCGTGATGGCCGCGACGGATTCGTACCGCCTCGCCGTCAAGGAGACCGCGATCGAGGGACCGCTGCCGGAGCTCGAGGCGATCATCCCGGCCCGAGCGCTGCAGGAGCTTTCGCGCATCGTCGACGCCGGGGACGTGCAGCTCGGGTTGCACGAGAACCACGTGGTCTTCGGTGTCGACGGGATCTGGCTCACGACGCGGCGGATCGACGGCCAGTTCCCGAACTACCGCCAGCTATTGCCGGAGGAGTTCGAGCACGAGCTGACGCTTCCGCGCGAGGAGCTCCTGGACGTCGTGCGGCGCGTCTCGCTGATGGCGCAGCGCAACTCGCCGCTGCGACTGCGGTTCGCCGACGGCGAGCTGACCGTCTCGGCGGTGACCCAGGATGTCGGCGAGGCACGCGAGTCGCTGCCCGCGCCGTACGCGGCGGACCCGCTCGAGATCGGGTTCAACGCGGAGTTTCTACGCAGCGGCCTGGAATCGATCGACTCGGAATCGCTGCGGTTCAAGCTGATCAGCCCGCTCCGGCCGGCCGTGCTCGAGGGCGAGAGCGACGACTACGTCTACCTGATCATGCCGATCCGCCTCGCCGGCTGAGCAGCGCCTGGTCGCCACGCAGGTCTCCCTCCGCCACTACCGCTCGTACGCGTCGCTCGAGCTCTCGCTCGAGCCCGGCGTCGTGCTCGTGACGGGGCGAAACGGCGTCGGCAAGACGAACCTCCTCGAGTCGCTGCACCTGGGCACCCAGGGCTTCTCGCCGCGCAGCCGCTCAGACACGCAGCTGATCCGCTTCGGCGAGACGGCGGCGCGCGTGGGTGTGACCGGCGCCGCGGGCCCGCGGCCGATCGAGGTCTCGATCACGCTCCGGGCCGGCCAGGCGAAGGAGGCGAGGCTGAACGGCGCGCGCCTCTCCTCGGCGGAGTCGCTGCGACGCGAGATGGCGACGCTCGTGTTCACACCCGACCGTCTGTCGATCGTCAAGGGCGGGCCGGCAGTTCGCCGCGCGTACTTCGACCGCGCGCTCGCGCGGCTGCACCCGGCGCAGGCGGGTGCGCCGCAGGCGTATCTCGCCGCGCTGGCGCAGCGAAATGCCGCGCTCCGCCGTGTTCAGCTCGGGGTGTCGGCGCGAGACGCGCTCGAGCCGTGGACGGAGCAGGTGACGCGGCTCGGGGGCGAACTCGTCGCGTTGCGGCGGACGACGATCGACGCGCTCGGGCCGGGGTTCGGGGAGCTCGCCGCGACGCTCGGGCTCCAAGACGCGGGGCTCCACTACGACGGCGAGCCCACCACGGCCGCCGAGCTCGAGAGCCGCGTCGAACGCGACCTCGACCGCGGCGTCACGGGGCTCGGCCCGCATCTCCACGACGTCGTCGTCTCGAGCGGTGCCCGCGAGTTGCGGCAGTTCGGCTCCCAGGGAGAGCAGCGGCTGGCCGTGCTCTCGTTGCTGCTCGCCGAGGCTCGCCTGCTCGACCCGTCGCCCCTGCTCCTGCTGGACGACGTGCTCTCGGAGCTCGACCTCGACCGCCGCCGCATCCTGGCGGGACTGCTCGCCGGCCACGGGCAGACGGTGATCACCGCGACACATGCGAGCGCGCTGCCGGCCGAACCGGCGCAGCTCGTGGAGGTGCAGCCTGGAACGGCTCGCTGAGGACGTGCGCGCCGAGCTCGGCCGGTTCGGGCCCCAGGCGGGGATGGCCGAGCTCGTGGAGCGCTGGCCGGCTGCCGTCGGCCCCGAGATCGCCCGCTTCGCCTGGCCTGCGCGGATCGCCCGCGACGGCACGATCCATGTCGCGACCGCCGACTCGATCTGGGCCTTCGAGCTCGGCCAGCGCTCGGCGGAGATCGCCGCCCGTCTCGGTCGGACGGCGCTCCGCTTCGCCCCCGGCCCCCTGCCCGAGCCCGAGCGCGACCGCGGGACCGAGCCCGTCCGTCCGACCGCGGAGGAGGAGCGCGCCGCCGCCCGGCTGTCGGCGGGGGTGACCGACGAGAAGCTGCGCGAAACGGTGCAAAAAGCGGTCAGTTTTGCGCTCGCCCGAGAGCGTTCCGGCCACCCGTTCTGATACACTTCAGGCACCCCGCAAAACGGTAGTTTTGCAGGGATTTTCTTCTGTATGGCGAAGACAGCTCAAGCGGCCGAGTACTCGGCCAAGGACATCACCGTGCTCGAGGGCCTCGAGCCGGTCCGGCTGCGCCCCGGGATGTACATCGGGTCGACCGGGTCGAGAGGGCTCCATCACCTCGTCGAGGAGGTCGTCGCGAACGCGGTCGACGAGGCGCTGGCCGGCCGCAACGACTCGATCGAGGTCACGATCCACCCCGACAACTCGGTCACCGTGCGCGACCGCGGGGCGGGCATCCCGGTGGACGTGATCCCCGAGCAGGGCCTGCCGGCGCTGACGGTCGTGCTCACGAAGCTGCACGCCGGCGGCAAGTTCGGCGGCCGCGGCTACAAGGTCTCGGGCGGTCTGCACGGCGTGGGCGTGTCCGTCGTCAACGCGCTGTCGGAGTGGCTCGTGGCGGAGGTCGCGCGCGACGGGAAGCTCTACCGGCAGGAGTTCGCGCGCGGCGAGCCGCAGGGCGAGATGCACGACATCGGGTCGTCGGAGGAGACCGGGACGACGATCTCGTTCCTGCCCGACGCGGAGATCTTCGACGAGACGGTGTTCGACGCCACCACGCTTCTCTCGCGCTTCCGCGAGGTCGCGTTTCTGACCCGCGGCCTGCGCATCTCGTTCGTCGACGAGCGGGCGGATGCGGGCGCGCCGGTCGAGTTCCACTACGACGGCGGGATCAAGGACTTCGTCGGCTACATCAACGAGCCGAAGGACGTCGTGCACCGCCACATCGTCTACTTCGACAGCTCGAGCGACCAGGCCGAGGTCGAGGTCGCGATGCAGTGGAACGCGTCGTACCAGGAGTCCGTGTTCTCCTTCGCCAACAACATCAACACCCACGAGGGCGGATCGCATCTCTCCGGGTTCCGCTCCGCGCTCACGGCGACGATCAACAAGTACGCGCGCGACAAGGGGCTGCTCAAGGAGAAGGAGGACAACCTGGAGGGCGAGGACGTCCGCGAGGGGCTCGCGGCCGTCATCTCGGTGAAGCTCGCCGAGCCGCAGTTCGAGGGCCAGACGAAGACCAAGCTCGGCAACCCGTGGGTGAGCGGGCTCGTGTCGCAGGCGGTGAACCAGAAGCTCGCCGAGTTCCTCGAGGAGAACCCGACGGACGCACGGCAGATCATCAGCAAGGCGATCGCCGCCTCGCGCGCGCGCCAGGCGGCCCGGAAGGCGCGCGAGTTGACGCGCCGCAAGTCGGCGCTCGAGAGCATGTCGTTGCCGGGCAAGCTCGCGGACTGCTCGATCAAAGATCCGGAGGCGGCCGAGCTCTTCATCGTCGAGGGCGACAGTGCGGGCGGGTCGGCCAAGATGGGCCGCGACCGCACCTACCAGGCGATCCTGCCCCTGCGCGGGAAGATCATCAACAGCGAGAAGAACCGCATCAACAAGGTGCTCTCGAACAACGAGATCCAGGCGATGATCACGGCGATCGGCACCGGGATCGGCGAGGAGTTCGAGATCGACAAGCTCCGCTATCACCGCGTGATCGTGATGACGGACGCCGACGTCGACGGCTCGCACATCCGCACGCTGATCCTCACCTTCCTCTACCGGCAGATGCCGGAGCTGATCGACCGCGGGCACATCTACATCGCGGTCCCTCCGCTCTACCGCGTGAAGCTGGGCAGCCAGGAGTTCTACTTCGAGAAGGACGCGCAGCTCGAGGAGCTGCTCGCGCGCGAGCGGATCCCACAGGTAGAGGCGACGTCGCGCGGCGGCGGGCCCGTGAAGCTCACCGAGGCGAAGTGGCACCGGTTCGCGAAGGACCTCGCCCAGTACGAGGGCTACTACGCGCGGCTGCGCTCCGACTTCGGCGCCGCGGCGACCGAGCTGATGGTGCAGCACCGGCTCGTCGAGCATTTGATCGAGGGCCCCGACGACATTCCGTCGGCGATCGATGCGATCGGCGAGAACGGCTACCAGCTGACACTGCTCGAGCGGGACGACGAGACGTTCCGCGTCCGCGTGGTCGAGACCGAGACCTCCGCCGCACGAAACATCTCCGTGCCGATCGAGCTGCTCGCCTCGCCGATCTACACGCGGCTGCGCGATGCCTACGCGAAGCTGGCCGAGTCGATCGGGTCGCCCCCGTTCGAGGTCCAGGTCGCGAAGGAGATGGAGTCGGCCGAGACCTTCGATGCGCTGCGCGCGCGCGTCCTCGACGCGGCCAAGCACGGCATTCAGATCTCGAGGTTCAAGGGCCTCGGCGAGATGAACGCCGAGCAGCTGTGGGAGACGACGATGGACCCGTCGAAGCGGCTCCTGATCCGGGTCGAGGTCGAGGACGAACCGGCCGCCGACACGCTCTTCGCCAAGCTGATGGGCGACGCCGTCGAGCCGCGGCGCGAGTTCATCGAGCAGAACGCGAAGGACGTGAAGTTCCTCGATGTCTGAGCTCGAGACCGGAGCGCTGGGACCGGGCCGGATCGAGCAGCGCGAGCTCGAGCAGGAGATGCGCTCGAGCTTCCTCGACTACGCGATGAGCGTGATCGTCTCGCGCGCGCTGCCGGACGTGCGCGACGGTCTGAAGCCGGTGCACCGCCGCGTCCTCTACTCGATGTGGACGAACGGCAACCGCCCCGGCCGGCCGTACGTGAAGTCGGCCAACATCGTCGGCTACGTGATGGGCAATCATCACCCGCACGGCGACCTCGCGATCTACGACACGCTGGTGCGGCTCGCGCAGCCGTTCTCGCTGCGCTACCCGCTCGTCGACGGCCAGGGCAACTTCGGCTCGATCGACGACGATCCGCCGGCGGCGATGAGGTACACCGAGGCGCGCCTTGCGCGGCTCGCCGAGTCGATGCTCGAGGAGCTCGGCAGCGACACGGTCGACTTCGGCCCGAACTACGACGAGTCGAAGCGCGAGCCGCTCGTCCTGCCGGCGCGCTTCCCGAACCTGCTCGTCAACGGCAGCTCGGGGATCGCCGTCGGCATGGCGACGAACATCCCGCCGCACAACTTCGCCGAGGTGGCCGACGCGATCGAGGCGTTGATCGACAAGCCGAGCGCGAGCGTCGAGGACCTGATGAAGCACGTCAAGGGCCCCGACTTCCCGACGGGCGCGATCGTCGTCGGCCGTTCGGGAATCCGTGATGCCTACCGCACCGGCCGCGGCCGGATCGTGATGCGGGCGCGGGCCCACATCGAGGAGCTGCGCGGCGGCAAGAGCGCGATCATCGTCACCGAGCTGCCGTTCGGCGTGAAGAAGGGCGGCGACACGGGCGTGATCGCGAAGATCGCCGAGCTCGTCAACGACAAGGTGCTGACCGAGATCTCGGATCTGGCCGATCACTCGGACCGCACCGGGATGCGCGTCCAGATCGAGTTGAAGCGCGACGCGGTGCCCCAGGTCGCGCTGAACAAGCTCTTCAAGCACACGCCGCTGCAGACGACCTTCGGCTACAACGCCGTTGCGCTCGTCAACGGCATCCCGCGGACGCTGTCGCTGCTCGAGCTGATCACGCACTACGTCGACTTCCAGCGCGAGATCGTCACGCGCCGGTCGAAGTACGAGCTGCGCCAGGCGGAGAAGCGGGCGCACATTCTCGAGGGCCTGCTGATCGCGCTGGACAACCTCGACGCGGTCATTCAGCTGATCCGCGCGGCTGCCGACACCGAGGCGGCGCGCATCGGCCTGATGGAGCGGTTCGAGCTGACCGAGCGCCAGGCGATCGCGATCCTCGAGCTGCGGCTGCGTGCGCTGACCGCGCTCGAGCGCAAGCATGTCGAGGAAGAGCACCGCGACCTCCAGGAGCGCATCGGCGAGCTGCGGGCGCTGCTCGGCGACGAGGCGAAGATCGATGCGCTGATCAAGGAAGAGCTGGCCGAGCTCAAGGCGGTCTACGGCCGCGCCGACGACCGGCGCACGGAGATCGTCGCCGCCGAGGAGGAGCTCGAGCTGGAGGACCTGATCGCGGAAGAGGACATGGTGATCGCGATCACGCGCTCCGGCTACATCAAGCGGCTACCCGTGACCGCCTACCGGGAGCAGCGCCGCGGCGGCATCGGAGTGATGGGGATGGACCTGAAGGACGACGACTACATCGAGCATCTCTTCGTCGCCTCGACGCACGACTACATCCTGTTCTTCACGAGCGTCGGCAAGGTCTACCGGCTGAAGGTGCACGAGCTGCCGCTCGGCTCGCGACAGTCGAAGGGGCGCGCGATCGTCAACCTCCTGCCGTTCCGGCAGGACGAGACCGTGCGTGCCGTGATCCAGACCCGCGACTTCGAGGAGGCGAAGTACCTGCTGTTCGCGACCAAGAAGGGCGTTGTCAAGAAGACCGAGCTCGGCGCCTACAACACGTCGCTCAAGGCGGACGGCATCATCGCGATCAAGATGCGGGAGGGCGACGAGCTGGTCGGCGTCCGGCACAGCTCGGGCGACGACGACGTGCTGCTGGTGTCCCGCGGCGGCCAGGCGATCCGCTTCTCCGAGCGCGACGTCCGGCCGATGGGCCGCGACGCGTCGGGCGTCCAGGGGATGCGGTTGCGTGCGGACGACGAGGTGATCTCGGTCACCATCGCGGCCGACGACGCAGATCTCCTCGTCGTCACGGAGAACGGGTACGGCAAACGGACGCGCGTCTCCGAGTATCCGCGGAAGGGCCGCGGTGGGCTCGGGGTGAAGACCGTGCAGCTCACCGAGGCGCGAGGTCATCTCGCCGGTGCGCGGGTCGTCCGCCAGGGATACCAGGTGATGCTGATCTCGACCGGCGGCACGGTGATCCGCATGCCGATCGACGACATCCGTCAGATGGGCCGCTCGACGCAGGGCGTGATCGTGATGCGGCTGCGCGAGGGCGAACTGGTCTCGTCCCTTGCGCCCGTGGTCGAGTCGGGCGAGGACGACGACGGGACGGCCACCGCTCCGGCGCCGCCGGCCGACTGACCGAACCCGCCCGCCGCTTCCGTTTTGCAAGCGGTCGCGCTATAAGGGACACGCAAGGGTCAGTGCGGTGGCATCGGGCGGAAAGGAAGCTCGCGCATGGCGTACAGCAAGCACGTCGAGCTGCTCGAACCGGTCGACATGGCTGAGCATCTCGACAAGATCGAGCTCTACCTCGGACAGGTCTGCGCGGTTGCAGGCATCTCGAAGATGCAACTCGACTACTGGACGAACAAGGCGCAGATCCCGACCAAGGGCAAGAAGCAGCGGATCTACGACATGCAGGCGGTCGAGACCGTGATGCTGATCAAGCAGGCGAAGGACAAGGGCCTGAACCTCGGTGCGGCGATCGACGCGGCCCGGCGGTTCAGAGAGCGCCCGCTCGTCGAGCAGCGGGCCTGAGGTCTCAGATCGCTGCTGCGAGCTCGCGTGACGCGCGCTCGGGCTCGACGGGGTTGATGTAGACGCTCGCGCCGAGCTCGAGCCCGGCGAGCCGGGTCGTTCGCGGGAGCACCTCGACGTGCCACCGCGGCCGGTCGTGCAGCCAGGCGTTGACGGGTACGAGCGGCTCGCCGCGGAGACGCTGGAGGCGGCGCACCAGCTCGGCCAGCAGCCGGAGCGCGGGGCCGAGCCGGTCGGACGTCCGCCAGTCGCCGTCTCCGTCGGCGGTCGGCGTGATCAGCAGCTCGTAGGGCACCCGGCTCGCGACCGGACAGCCGGCCACGACACCGTCCAGCTGCAGCACATCGACGGTCTCGGGGACGTCGCGCTCGGCGACCGCGGTCGGCGGCGGCGCCGGCAGCCACGCCAGCTGGGAGTGCGAGTGCGGCAGCGACGCACCGGCCTCGCGACCCTCGTTGAGCAGGGGAAAACAGGTGCCGCCGACGGCGAGCGCGCGGCGCTGCCATGCCTCGGCGACATGGTCGATGGTCGCCACGCTCAGCTCCCCGACGGAACGACGGTGCTCGGGGCCGTGGATGACGACCTCCTGCCGCTCGAGCGCCGGGTAGAGGTTCGGCACGACGCGGACGTCCCACCCGGTCGGCCCGTCGCCGAGGCGAAGCGTCTCCGGCGGCGTCTGCTCCTCGTGGCCCGCGCAGAAGGGGCAGGCCCCGGCGAGGTCGGCCGCCGGCGCGTCGACGGCGCCCGGACGGTTGCTCCGCTGAGGGGCGATCGCCACCCAGCGCCCCGTCGCCGGATCGTGCCGCAGGTCCGCCAACCGAGTCGCCTAGCTCTTGCCGCCGTCCCCGAGGAACGGCTTGAAGAGCTCGAGCGGTGCCGGGAAGACGATCGTCGTCGCCGGTGACGACCCGATCTCGATCAGCGTCTGCAGGTAGCGCAGCTGCAGCGCCACCGGGTGCTCCTCGATCACCAGCGCGGCATCCTTCAGGCGCTCGGACGCCTGGAACTCGCCTTCGGCGGCGATCACCTTCGCTCGCCGCTCACGCTCGGCCTCCGCCTGCCGCGCCATGGCGCGCTGCATCCCCTGCGGGATCTCCACGTCCTTCACCTCGACGACCGAGACCTTGATTCCCCACGGCGCGGTCTGCTCGTCGATGATCTCCTGCAGGATCGCGTTGATCTTCTCCCGTTCCGACAGCAGCTCGTCGAGTTGGTGCTGGCCGAGCACCGAGCGCAGCGTCGTCTGGGCGATCTGCGAAGTCGCCACCATGAAGTTCTCGATCTGCACGATCGCGTCCTTAGGCGCGACGATCCGGAAGTACGCGACCGCGTTCACCCGCACCGGCACGTTGTCCTTGGTGATGACCTCCTGGGGCGGGATGTTGAGCGTGATGGTTCGCAGGTCGACCCGGACCATGCGATCGACGATCGGGATCAGGAAGAAGAGGCCCGGCCCCTTCGGCTCCGCGACGAGCCGGCCCAGGCGGAACACGATGCCGCGCTCGTACTCGCGCAGCACCTTGATCGCGCTGATCGCGTAGAGGACGGCGAAGAAGACGATGACGATGAAGACGACGAGCGCGACGGTCATGCGTCGATCCTATGCACGTCGAGCGTCATACCGTCCAGGCGGTCGACCCGTATCCGCTGCCCGGGGGCGAGATGGTCATCCGACTGCGCGCGCCAGAGCTCGCCCTGGACGAGCACGTAGCCGTCGTCGCGCGCGATCCCTTCGAGCCCGACGAGCTGCTCCGGTCCGACAGTGGCCGGTGCGCGCCGGATCGCGAGGGCCTTCGAGATCGCGAAGGCCCAGAGTGTGCCGATGAGGACGGTCACCGTGACGACGAGCGACTCGGAGACGTGGTAGGGCGCCGGCGCCTTGTTGAAGAGCACGATGAAGCCGAGCGCCATTGCCGCGAGCCCCGAGATCGTCAAGGCCCCGTGGCTCGGTACGTGGAGATCGGCGACGAGCAGCGCGGCGCCGAGAACGAGCAGCGCGAGGCCGCCCCACGTCACCGGCAGGATCGCGAGGCCGAAGAGCGCACACACCATGCAGATCGCCCCGAACGCGCCCGGGATCACGACGCCGGGGTGGAAGAGCTCGAACCCGAGCCCCGCGAGCCCTGCGAGGAAGAGCAGCGAGATGATGTTGGGGTCGATCAGCGCGGAGAGAAAGCGGGTGAAGAACCCCGGCTGGGCGGTGACGATCGTCGCGTCCTTGGTGTGCAGCGTGAAGTGGCGCGGAATCGTCACCCGTCCGTTCACCTTGTCGAGCAGCGCTGGGAGCGTCGGCGCCGTCACGTCGATGACGTTCCGCGCGAGCGCTTCCGCCGCCGTGAGGTTCGAGGCCACCCGGACGGCGTTGTTCGCCCATGCGGCGTTGCGCCCGTGCGACTTGGCGAGGCCGCGGAGTGATGCGGCGGCGTCGTTGATCTCCTTTCGGCGGAGGTCGCTGCCGATATTCTGCCCGTTTCCCTGAATCGGCGTCGACGATCCGATGTTGGTCTCGGGCGCCATCGCCAGCAGGTCCGCGGCCTGTGAGATCCACACGCCGGCCGAGGCCGCCCGCGCGCCGTCGGGGGAGACGTAGACGATCACCGGGATCTTCAGCGACAACTCCTTCTGGACGATCTTTCGCATCGAGTCCTCGAGGCCGCCCGGAGTGTCGAGCAGGATCACGACCGCGTCGTAGCCCCCGGACTGTGCGCGGTCGAGCTCCGAGTTCAGCCAGTCGGCGGTCACCGGGTTGACATCCGACGTGAAGTGCACCGCCAGCACGCGGGGCGGCGCCGCGGCCGCGTGCGCCGGTACGGCGAGTGAGACGGCGACGAATGCGAGCGCGAGCAGGGCTTTCACGCTGTAAGGATTGTATTCGCGTGGCCCCTCCTGGGGTTGAGCGCCGGGCCGTGATCGTGCAAGGGTCTGCCCGGGTCTTCGATGCGCGTGCTCGCCGCCACGCTGGTCGCTCTCGCCGCTCCCGCCTCCGCCTCGGCGGGGCTCGTGACGATGCACGTCGGCAACGTTCCGCTCGCAGCCGGGCGCGTGCTCGAGGCCGCGTCGCCGCCGCGTCGCTTCGACATGCTCGCCGTGCACTGGATCGGCAGCGGATCGGTTGCGTATCGCACCCGTACCCCTGCCGGCTCGTGGCGGCCCTGGCGCATCGCCGCCGCCGACGACCGCTCGGGCGCCTGGCGCGACGGTGAGCTCGACTGGACCGGGGCGTCGACCGGTGCGAGCTTCCGGATCCGGGGTGATGTCCGGCGCCTGCGCAGCTACGAGGTGCAGTCGCGCGTGCTCGCCGCCCCCGTGCGGGCGGCGGCGTCGGCCGGGTCGCCCGAGATCGTCACGCGTGCCGAGTGGCACGCGAACGAGGAGATCGTCCGTGCGCGGCCCCTGATCGCCTCGCGGCTCCGGCTCGCGATCGTGCACCACACCGCCGGGACGAACCACTACACCCGCGCGGAGTCGGCAGCGATCGTCCGCGGCATCGAGCTGTACCACGTGCTCGGGAACGGCTGGAACGACATCGGCTACAACTTCCTGGTCGACCGCTTCGGGACGATCTACGAGGGGCGGGGTGGCGGCATCGACAGGAACGTGGTCGGCGCGCACGCGCAGGGCTTCAACGTCGGGACCGTCGGCGTCGCGCTGATCGGCAACTTCCAGTCGGTCGCACCGACCCAGGCGCAGCAGAACGCGCTCGTGACGCTGCTGGCGTGGCGGCTCGACGTCGCACACCTGAACCCGGAGACGCGGGTGCTCTACACGTCGGCCGGCAACTACACGTTCCGTGCCGGGCGTGTCGTGACGCTCCGTGCGATCTCCGGGCACCGCGACACGGGGCCGACAGAGTGCCCCGGCGCCCGCGCGTACGCGCTGATCCCTGCGCTGACCCGGCGCGTCGCCGCCACCGGCCTGCCGAAGCTGTACGCGCCCGAGGTGCTCGGTGTGGTCGGCGGCCCGGTGCGGTTCCGCGCGCAGCTCTCCTCGAGCCTGCCGTGGATCGTGACGGTGACCGACCGCACGGGGTCGACGGTCGCGACGGGCACGGGCCGTGGCCCGCTCGTCGACTGGACGTGGCCCTCCGCCGGAGCGCGGTCGGGCCCGTACATCTGGACGATCACCGCGCCGGGCGTGCGGCCGGCCGAGGGCAGGATCGGCTCCGCGCTCCCGCCGCCGCCCGTCCCTCCTCCGCGCCCGCAACCCCCGCCGCCGGTGCTGCGGCTCACCGGCCTCTCGGTCTCGCCTGCGGTGCTCGCTCCCGGCGCGGACGGGACCGGCGCGACCGGCACCGCGACCTTCTACCTCGGTGCAGCCGCGCACGTGACGGCCCAGGTCGAGACGGCCGCCGGGGCGACGGTGGCGACCGTGCTGGCGGCCGACCGACCGGCCGGGCTGAACGAGCTCACCTGGTCGGCGCAGTCACTCGCCGACGGCCGCTACCTGCTGGTCGTCACGGCGAGCGCCGGCGGCCGATCGGCGCGGAAGGCGGCCGATGTCGTGGTCGACCGGACGCTCACCGAGCTCCAGCCGGCGGCGATCGTGCTCTCGCCGAACGGCGACGGGGTCGACGACACCACGACGGTGACGTTCACCCTCGACCAGCCCGTGCCGCTGCGGGTCGACGTGTTCCAGGCCGGCATGATGCTCGCGACCGTGTTCGAGGGGACGCTCGGGCCCGGCCCGCAGGCGATCACCTGGGACGGGAAGGTAGGCGGCGCGCCGCTCGCCGACGGCGACTACCAGCTCGCGCTCACGGTCAGCGACGCCCTCGGCGACGTTCAGCAGACGCTCCCGGTGACGATCGACGCCGCCGCGGCGGTCACCGGATAGCCCAGGCGGCGTAGGCGCGCTCGAAGCGCTCGAGCACGCCCGTGAACAGCTCGAGGCGGTCGCGCTCGACGAAGCCCGACCCCGGCCAGGCGGTCGCGCCGACGTTGATGCCGATGCCGAGGATCACCCGTTCGCCCGCGTCTGCGAGCACGCCGGCGACCTTGCGGCCGCCGACGAGCACGTCGTTCGGGTGCTTGACGGTCGCCTCCGATCCGAGCTCGTCGGCGACCGCGCGAGCCGCGAGCAGCGTCAGCTCGGGCCAGCGCGCCACCGGCGGGGGTGGCGAGAGCGCGATCGAGAAGGTGAGCCCGTGCCCGGGCTCGTCGACCCACGTGCGCCCGCGGCGCCCGCGGCCCTCGGTCTGATGCTCGGCCAGCGCCACCGCCCCGTGTGCGGCGCCGGTCGGCAGCATGCGTTGCGTGGTCGGGGCCACCTCGGCGTGGTGATACTCGCGCCCGAACGATCCGCGGAGCGCCGGCAGGACGAGATCCGGGGTGAGGGCGCCTGTGACGTCCAGGACCTCTAGAGTAGGCTCGTGCAACCCGCGCGCCGCCGCGAGCCTCCGACCATGCGCAACCTCAGGCCGTCCGCGCCGCTCGTCTACGAGCGGTTGTCGGATCCGATCCTCGTGCGCAGAGCCAAAGACGGAGACACGCGAGCCCTCGACACACTGTGCGCCCGTCACGCGGGCCGGGCCGAGCGCATCGCGCTGCACGTCCTCGGCCGGCCGGAGGATGCGGCCGACGCCGCCCAGGAGTCGCTCGTGAAGCTCGTCCAGCGGCTGCACACCTATCGCGGCCAGTCGCAGTTCACGACGTGGTTCCATCGCCTCGTCGTCAACACCTGCAAGGACGTGGCCCAGGCGCGATGGCAGGCCGAGCGGCGCACCGAGCAGCTCGTCGACGACGTGCGCGTCTCGCCCGAGGGCGATCCGGTGCGTGCGGCCGTGGCTGCCGAAATGCGCCGCGAGCTCGGGCGCTGCCTCGCCGAGCTCCCGTCGGCGCAGGCCACCGTGGTCGCGCTCAAGGACGCGCTCGATCTGGGGTTCGAGGAGATCTCGTCGGTCACCGGGCTCCCCGTCGGGACGGCGAAGTGCTATGCGCATCGCGGGCGCAACGGGCTGCGAGAACGGCTCTCCGCATGAGCCGGCTCGACAAGGCGGCGATCGAGGAGATCCTCCCGCACCGTGATCCGATGCTGCTCGTCGACGAGGTGGTCGAGCTCGTTCCCGGCGAGCGGGTGGTCGCCCGGAAGACGGTCACCGACGTCGACTGCGCGGGCCATTTCCCGGGGAACCCGATCATGCCGGGCGTGAAGATGGTCGAGGCGCTCGCCCAGTGTGGTGCGGTCGCCGTGCTGTCGCAGCCCGAGAACCGCGGCAAGCTCGCCCTCTTCGCCGGCATCGACGACGTTCGCTTCAAGCGCGTCGTCCGTCCCGGCGAGACGCTGACGCTGGAGTGCGAGATCGAGGCGGTCCGCGGCCCGGTCGGACGCGGACGCGCGCGGGCGACGGTCGACGGCCGCCTCGCCGTGCGCGGCACCCTGATGTTCGCAGTGGGTGACGGCGAGTGATCGGCCGCTCGAACGGACGCCCGATCTCGATCACCGGGCTCGGTTGCAACGTGCCGGACCGGATCGTCACCAACGCCGACCTCTCGCAGCTCGTCGACACCTCGGACGAGTGGATCCTCAGCCGGACCGGGATCCGTGAGCGGCGCCTCGCGGACGGCCCGCTGGCGATGTCCGATCTCGCGATCCCCGCCTGCCGCCGCGCGCTCGAGATGGCCGGCACCGATCCGGCCTCGATCGATCTCGTGATCGTCGCGACCGTCACTCCCGACATGGCGTTCCCCTCGACGGCGGCCCTGCTCGCCGACCGGCTCGGCATGCCGGATGCGGCGGCGTACGACCTGGCCGCGGGATGCACGGGCTTCGTCTACGCGGTCGCGCAGGCACACGGGATGATCGCGGCAGGGCTGGCGCAGCGGGCGCTCGTGGTCGGAGGCGACGTTCTGTCGTCGATCCTCGACTGGGACGACCGCTCGACGCTCGTCCTGTTCGGCGACGGCGCCGGTGCGGTGGTGATCGAGCCGGTCGAGCACGGGGGGTTCCTCGGCTTCGAGCTCGGCGCCGACGGCGGCGGCGGGATGCACCTCTGGCTTCCGGGCAGCGGGACGCGGCACTTCGACGAGCCGGAGCGCTACGTCAAGATGAACGGGCGCGAGGTGTTCAGGTTCGCAACCCGCGTGATGGTCTCGTCCGCAGAGGCAATCCTGCGCGAATGCGGAAAGACGGTGGATGACATCGACGTGTACGTCCCGCACCAGGCGAACATCCGCATCATCGATCACGCTGCCAGGAAGCTCGAGATTCCGGAGGAGAAGATCGTCGTGAACGTCGATCGCTACGGCAACACGTCGTCGGGGTCGATTCCCCTGGCTCTGGCGGATGCAGCCGACGACGGGAGGCTCGAACCGGGCAGACTGGTGCTCCTCACCGGCATGGGCGCCGGCCTCACCTGGGGATCCGCCCTGATCGACTGGACACACTCGACCACTGGAGCGACCCCATGACGAAGATCGCATTCATGTTCCCCGGACAGGGCTCGTTCGAGGCCGGCATGGGGAAGGACGTGGCCGAGGCGGTTCCCGAGGCGATGGCCGTGTACGAGGAGGGCTCCGAGGCCTCGGGGCTCGATCTCAAGGAGCTCTGCTTCGAGGCCCCGGCCGAGCGGCTGGTCGACACCGAGGTGCAGCAGCCGGCGCTCGTCGCCACCTCGCTCGCACTGAACGCCGCACTCCGGATCCGCGGTATTGCTCCCGACTTCGTCGTCGGCCACTCGGTCGGCGAGTTCGCCGCGCTCGGCTCGGCGAACGCCCTCTCGACCCGCGAGGCGATCGCGCTCGTCTCCGAGCGCGGCCAGGCGATGGCCGACGCCGCGCGGCAGCACCCGGGCTCGATGGCGGCGATTCTCGGGCTGGCCGACGAGGCGGTCGAGGCGTTGTGCAAGAAGATCGCAGGGGTCTGGCCGGCGAACTACAATTGCCCCGGTCAGCTCGTCATCTCGGGCGAGACGTTGTCGGTCGACGAGGCGTGTTTCGAAGCCGAGCGCGAGGGTGCGCGCCGCGCCGTCAAGCTGCGTGTCTCGGGCGCCTTCCACTCGCCGCTGGTCGGGCGCGCCGCGGATCGCCTGCGCCCCGCGATCGAGCGCGTGCACCTGCGCGAGGGTGGCGCGGCGTTCATGTCGACGGTGACGGCCAAGATCGAGGACGTGCAGCGATACGGTGAGCTGCTCGTCGAGCAGCTCACGGCGCCGGTTCGTTTCACGCAGGCCGCGCGGGCGCTGGTCGAGCAGGGTGTGACCGTGTTCGTCGAGGTTGGGCCCGGGAACGTCCTGTCCGGTTTACTGAAGAGGATCGACAGCTCCGCGCGCACCCTCTCGGTCAAGGATCTCCCGTCGCTCGACCGCGTCGCGCAGTCGCTTGGCTGAGTTCGCATCGCTGGAGGGTCGACTCGCGCTCGTCACGGGTGCGTCGCGCGGCATCGGCCGCGCCGTCGCCCGCGAGCTTGCGACCGCCGGGGCCTCGGTCGTCGTCGCCTACCGCACCGGACGGGAGGAGGCCGAGGCGCTCGCCGGCGAGATCGGCGGCCGCGCAGTGCGGGCGGATGTCGCCTCCGCCGACGAGGCACGGCGGCTCGTGGAGGAGGCAGGAGACGTCGACGTCCTCGTCAACAACGCAGGTCTCACGCGTGACGGGCTGCTGGCCCGTATGTCGGACGACGACTGGCACACGGTCATCGAGACGAACCTCAGCTCGGTGTTCTTCACGTGCCGCGCGGTCACGCGGCCGATGATGAAGAAGCGGGGCGGGGTGATCGTCAACATCAGTTCGATCGTCGGCGTGCACGGCAACTGGGGGCAGACGAACTACGCCGCGTCGAAGGCCGGCATCATCGGCTTCACGAAGTCCCTCGCGCGCGAGCTCGGCTCGCGGGGCATCAGGGCGAACGTCGTCGCACCGGGATACGTGAAGACGCAGCTCACCGAGGTGCTGCCGGACGAGGCGACCGCGGCGATGGTGAGTCGGACGCCGCTCGGCCGTGTGGCGGAGCCGGACGAGATCGCGGGTGCGGTACGCTTCCTCGCCTCGGACGAGGCGTCGTTCATCACCGGCGACGTGCTCCTCGTCGACGGCGGGCTGGGCATGTGATGGAGGACACGAACGGCAACGGCCGCAGACGGGTGGTGATCACGGGGCTCGGGATGGTGAGCCCGCTCGGCAACGACGTGCGCTCGTCGTGGGATGCGCTCGTCGCGGGACGCTGCGGCGCAGCCGATATCGAGGCGTTCGACCACACGAATTACAACGTGCACTTCGCGTGCGAGCTGAAGGAGTTCGACCCGACCGTGTGGGTCGACCGCAAGGCCGCGCGCCGGATGGACCGGTTCGCGCAGATGATCCTCTCCGCCGCCCGGCAGGCCGAGTCCGAGTCCGGTATCGACGTCTCGCGCGCTCCCGATCGGGTCGGCGCGTCGATCGCCACCGGGATCGGCGGGCTGCGGTCGTACCAGGAGTGCTACGACATCCTGCTCAGCCGCGGCCCCGACCGCGTGAGCCCGTTCTCGATCCCGTCGATCATCCCCAACATGGGCGCGGGCTGGGTGTCGATCGAGCTTGGCACCAAGGGGCCGCTGATGAGCGAGTGCACCGCGTGCGCCGCGTCGAACATGGCGATCGGCGACGCGATGGACGAGATCCGCGTCGGCCGGGCCGACGTGATGTTCGCCGGAGGCACGGAGGCTCCGATCACCGAGGTCGGCATCGCCGGGTTCGACGCGATGCGCGCGCTGTCGCGCCGCAACGACGATCCGGTGCGCGCGTCGAGGCCGTTCGAGCGGGACCGCGACGGGCTCGTCATGGGCGAGGCCGCCGCCGTGCTCGTGCTCGAGGAGCTCGAGCACGCGAGGGCGCGCGGCGCGACGATCAAGGCCGAGCTGCTCGGCTACGGCGTGTCCGCCGACGCGCTGCACATGACCGAGCCGGATCCGACCGGCGAGAGCCCGGCGCGTGCGATGACGATGGCGCTCGCGGACGCGGGCATCGACCCGACCGAGGTCGGGTACGTCAACGCGCACGCCACCTCGACGCCGCTCGGCGACTCGGCGGAGACGCGGGTGATCAAGCTGGCGTTCGGTGAAGAGCATGCACGGCGCCTCGCGGTGTCGTCGACGAAGGGCGCGACCGGTCACTGCTTCGGCGCCGCCGGCGCGGTCGAGGGCGTCTTCACCGTGCTCGCGGTCACGGAGGGGATCGCGCCGCCGACGATCAACTACGAGACCGCCGACCCGGACTGCGACCTCGACTACGTCCCGAACGTCGCACGCGTGGTTCCCGATCTGCGCGTCGGGGTCTCGAACTCGTTCGGCTTCGGCGGCCACAACGCGTCGATCGTCGTCCGCCGCTTCGAGGACTGACCGAACAGGCGCGCGAGCCGTGTCACGATCGTTGCCGTCCGGGGCGACACCTACCTTCCTGCCATGCGCCTCGTGGACGTGGGCGGCCGCCGGGTCGAGGTGCACGTGCGACGCTCGAAACGGGTTCGCGGACACCGGATCGTCGTCCACCACGGCCTGCCGCCGGAGCTCGTCGTCCGGCCGCGGGCGACCGAGGCCGAGATCGACGCCGCGATCGCCGAGTACCTGCCGTGGCTCGAGCGCCAGCTCGCCCGGGCGGCGAAGCCGGTGCTCGGCCTCGAGCGCCTCACCCTGACCGAGGAGCAGGGACGGCGCGAGGCCCGTGCACGGATCGAGCTGATCGCGCAGTCCGAGGCCTTCGCTCTCGGGGCGTGCTACAGCCGGATCATCCTGCGCGACCAGCGCAGCCGCTGGGGATCGTGCTCGGCGAAGGGCGAGCTGAGCTTCAACTGGCGCCTCGTGCTCGCGCCGCACGACGTTCTCGACTACGTCGTCGTCCACGAGGTCTGCCATTTGGTCGAGCATCATCACGGCCCCGCCTTCTGGCGCCTCGTCGCCCGCCGTCGCCGCGACTACCTGGACTCGAAGTCGTGGCTCGACGCGAACGGCTGGGAGCTGCTCGCATATCGCCCGCCGCTGGCCGCCTGAGAGCTTCTAAGCTCCCGGCTGTGGACCGGTGGGCGACGTTCGACTGCTACGGCACGCTGATCGACTGGGACGGCGGCATCCGCGCCGAGCTGGCGCGCGTCTTCGGCGACGAGCGGGCGGCGGAGCAGCTCGAGCGCTACCACGAGCTCGAGCCGAAGCTCGAACGCGACGGTGCCCGGAGCTACCGCGAGGTGATGACCGAGGCGATGCGCGCGCTCGGTGCGCCGGCCGGCACGGAGCACGGGCTCGCCGAGTCGCTGCCGTCCTGGCGGGCGTTCCCCGAGGTGCGGGGCGCGCTCGAGGCGCTGCGCGACCGAGGCTGGTCGCTCGGCGTCCTGTCGAACACCGACGACGACTACATCGCGGCGTCGCAGGTGCAGATCGGCGTCTCCTTCGACGAGGTCGTGGTCGCTCAGGAGATCGGCTCGTACAAGCCGGCGCACCGGCACTGGGAGGAGTTCTTCGCGCGCACGCGGGCGCCCCGGGAGGGACACGTCCACGTCGGCGCATCCCTCTTCCACGACGTCGCTCCGTGCAACGAGCTCGGGCTGCGCAGCGTCTGGATCAACCGCGTGGGCGCGACCGCCGACGGCGTCGAGCCGACGCGGGAGCTGACCGATCTGTTCGCGCTGCCCGAGACGCTCGAGGAGCTCGTGCCGGCTGCGCCGAGCACGTGAGCGCGCTTCGTGCGCGCTGCCCCGACTGCCGGACGCTGACCGCAGTCGCGATCGGCCCCGACTACCAGTGCCATTCGTGCGGTCGCGAGTTTGCGGCCGGGCTCGTGCGCGTCCCGCGCGCGTGGGGTGACGGCGGCGAGGCGATGAAGGCGGCCGCGGCGATGCCGGTGCCCTGGCCGGAGGCCGCCTCGGTCGAGGAGGACACCTTGCAACTCCAGGTCGAGGCGATGGGGCGCGTCCTGCCGGAGCGGCCGCTCGTCCTCGGCGGATGCTGCTGCTCCCACGTGGGCGCGGTCCGTGAGCTCGCGCGCAGGCACGGCCGCCTGAGCGTCGTGTGGCTGGACGCGCACGGCGATCTCAACACGCCCCGGTCGTCGCCGTCGGGCAACGCCTGGGGCATGCCGTTGCGCATGCTGATCGACGCGGGAGATGTTCGCGCGGACGACGTGACGCTGCTCGGGGCGCGCAACCTCGATCCGCCCGAGGTCGAGTTCATCGCCTGTTCGGGCGTGCGCCGGGAGCTCGGCGAGCTTCAGGAGCACCTCTACGTCGCGGTCGACGGCGACGTGATCGACCCACCGGACGCCGACGTCTTCATGCCGGAGCCCGACGGGATCCCACTCGAGCGCCTGGAAGTCCTGCTCGCGGGGCTCCCGGCGGTGGTCGGCGCCGGGCTGACCGGGTTCGCGCCGTCCGGGCGCAACGAGGCGACGCTGGCGCGGCTCGGGCACGCGCTCGGCCTGTAACCGGCCCCGGGCGGGACGCGGTCTAACATCCGGTGATGCCAGAGCCCCGCATCGACGTTCAGGTCGAGCACCGGGACGCTCCGAACGCGCCCGACCAGCCGCACCCCAACACCTGTCCCCGGTGCGGGTCTCACTACCGGGACGACGAGCTCGACGCCTCCCTCTGGGTGTGCACGCACTGCGAGCATCACTTTCCGATGGGGGCACGCGAGCGGATTGCGTGGTATGCCGATCCCGGCTCGTTCGTCGAGGAGGCGACCGACGTCCGCTCCGACGATCCGCTCGCATTCTTCGACCTGCGTCCGTACGCCGAGCGTCTCGCAGAGGCCGAGCTCAACACAGGGCTCGGCGAGGCGATCCTGATCGGGCAGGCGACCATCGACCGTCATGCGGTCGAGCTCGCCGTCATGGACTTCTCGTTCATGGGCGGGTCGATGGGGAGCGCGGTCGGCGAGAAGTTCTCACGCGCGTGCGACGCGGCGGCGGAGCGCGGCGTCCCGCTGCTCACGGTGACCTCGTCGGGGGGCGCGCGGATGCAGGAGGGGATCCTGTCGCTGATGCAGCTGCCGAAGACCGTCTGTGCGGTCGAGGACCTGCACGACGCGCGCGTCCCGCTGATCACGGTGATGGCCCATCCGACGACCGCAGGGGTTCTCGCGTCGTTCGCCTCGCTGGGCGACGTCACGATTGCCGAGCCGGGTGCGCTGATCGCGTTCACCGGCCCTCGGGTCGTGCAGCAGACGACGAAAGAGAAGCTTCCGGACGACTTCGGGCTGGCCGAGCAGAACCTCCGCTTCGGCCACGTCGACGCGATCGTGCCGCGTGCCGAACAGCGCTTCTACCTGTCGCGCGTGCTCCGGCTGTTCGCGGGGGTCGACCGGTGAGCTCGGAGGACCAGGAGATCAACCTCCGGCAGCGGCTGTCGGGGCTCTCCCGGCTGCCGCTCCTGCGCGGCGCACGCGTCTCGGGCGAGGCGGAGCGCCTACAGCGGCAGCTCGAGCGGCTCCAGACGGACACGAGCGACGAGGCGATCTGGCGCTCGGTCGAGCTCGCACGCCACCAGGACCGTCCGTACACGCTCGACTACGTGTCGCGCATCGTCGAAGACTGGGTCGAGCTGCACGGCGACCGCGGACGCGCCGACGACGGGGCGCTCGTCACCGGGATCGGCCGCGTCGACGACCGGACGATCGTGCTCGTGGGGCACCAGAAGGGCCGCGACGTCAAGGAGCGGATCGACCGTCAGTTCGGGATGGCCTACCCGGAGGGGTACGTCAAGGCGATGCGCGCGATGGAGATCGCCGAGCGTTTCGGGTTCCCGCTCGTCTCGCTCGTCGACACGCCCGGCGCCTACCCCGGGGTCGCGGCCGAGCAGCACGGGCAGGGCGGGGCGATCGCGCGGTCGCAGGCCGCGATGTCGCGGCTGACCGTGCCGACCGTCGCCTGCATCATCGGCGAAGGGGGCTCCGGCGGCGCGGTCGCGATCGCCGTTTCGGACCGCGTGCTCATGCAGGAGAACGCGATCTACTCCGTGATCACGCCCGAAGGCTGCGCGGCGATTCTCTGGCGCGATGCCGGCGAGGCGAAGAAGGCCGCGGCCGCGTTCAAGCCCGATGCGCTCCACTGCCTCGATCTCGGCGTGATCGACACCGTGGTGCCGGAGCCCGAAGGCGGGGCTCATCTCGACCACGACGCGGCGGCGCGCATGCTCGAGGCCTGCCTTGTGGATGCCTTGGCGGAGCTGGACGACGTCCCGGGTGAGGAGCTCCGCCGCCGGCGGCGGGCGAAGTTCCGCGGGATGGGCGTCTTCGCCTAGGCGAACGGCCCCTTTCCACACGATCCACAGGGTTTTCAACGGGGGAAACAGCGGGCGGTGGGAGACGTCCTGCGCCGTCCACTCACCCTGTGGAAAAGTCCGGGCATGAGCGGGGGTATTCGGCAGCAGAGGGTCGCCCGGTGAGCCTCGGCGAGTACCGGCGGAAACGCGATCCCGGCCGGACGCCCGAGCCCTTCAGCGGGGGCCGGCACGGGGGCTCCGGTCCGATCTTCGTCGTCCAGCGCCACGACGCCCGGAGCCTGCACTACGACTTCCGCCTCGAGCGCGACGGGGTGCTGGCCTCCTGGGCGGTGCCGAAAGGGGTGCCGCTCGAGCCCGGCGCCCGCTCCCTGGCAGTCCACGTCGAGGACCATCCACTCGAGTACGCGTCGTTCGCCGGTGAGATCCCGCGGGGCGAGTACGGCGCAGGGTCGGTGGAGATCTGGGACGACGGGACGTACGAGCTGGTCGAGGAGAAGCCGAACGGCCAGCTGACCGTCCGGCTGCACGGCCGGCGGCTGACCGGCGAGTGGACGCTCGTGCCCGCGCACCTCGACGGCAAGGAGCAGAACTGGCTGCTGATCCGCCGGAGCGGTGACGGCGGCCAGGCGCCTGCGCGCGGCGAGTACACGCCGATGCTCGCGACCCCGGCCGACGACGTTCCGGGCGGGGCCGGCTGGCTGTTCGAGGTCAAGTTCGACGGGTATCGCGCGATCGCGTACGTGTCGCGGGGCGACGTGACCCTCCGTTCGCGGAACGGCAAGGACCTGTCGGAGCGGTTCGCGGGGGTCGCGACGCAGGTCGGGCACGCGGTCAAGACACCCAGCGCCGTGCTCGACGGCGAAGTGTGCCGCCTCGACGCCACCGGACGGTCGAGCTTCTCGGAGCTGCAACGCGGCACCGGCCCGCTCGTCTACTACGTCTTCGACTTGCTCGAAGAGGACGGCGTGCCGCTCGTCGACCTCCCCTTGACCGAGCGGAGAGCCCGGCTGCGCGGGCTGCTCGACCGGCGCAACCGCACGGTGCTGTGGTCGGAGGACTTCCCCGACGGGCGTGCGCTGCTCGGCGCGGCCGCGGAGCAGGGCCTCGAGGGCGTGATCGCCAAGCGGGAGGACTCGCGCTACCTCGCGGGACGGCGGACGCGCGACTGGCTGAAGGTGAAGGTACAGCGGGAGCAGGAGTTCGTGGTCGCGGGATACACGCGCGGCGGCGGACGACGTGCGGGCACGTTCGGGTCGCTCGTGCTCGGCGTGTACGACGACGGTGCGCTGCGGTACGTCGGCAACGTCGGCACGGGGTTCGACGACGCCGAGATCCGCAAGCTGCTCGCGCTGCTCGAGCCGCTGCAGCGCGACGAGCCGCCGTTCGCCGAGGTCCCGAAGATGCCTCGCGTGCGACGCAGCGACGTGCACTGGGTCGAGCCGGAGCTGGTGGCGGAGGTGCGGTTCGGCGAGTGGACGCACGACGGGCATCTCCGTCATCCGGCGTACCTCGGGCTGCGTGACGACAAGGACGCGCCCGACGTCGTCGCGGAGCGGCCCGAGCTCCCGAGCACCATCCGGCGCGGGCGGCGCGAGCTTCACCTGTCGAATCTCGACAAGCCGTTCTGGCCCGTCGAGGGGATCACCAAGGGCGACCTGCTCGCCTACTACGAGCAGGTCGCACCGGTGCTCGTCCCGCACCTTCACGGGCGCCCGTTCACGATGCGCCGCTATCCCGACGGCGCGTACGGCAAGGCGTTCTTCCAGAAGGAGGCGCCGAAGCACATGCCCGAGTGGATCAAGACGTTCACCGCCACCGTCTCCCCGGGCAAGACGGTTCGCTTTCCGCTCGTCGACGACGAGCTCGCGCTGCTCTGGATGGTGAACATGGGCTGCATCGACATGAATGCGTGGTACTCGCGCGTCGACCGGCCCGACCGGCCCGACTTCGTCCTGTTCGATCTCGACCCGACGCCGGAGGTCCCGTGGTCGCAGACGGTCGAGGTCGCGCTGATCGTGCGCGAGCTGCTCGACGCGCTCGAGCTGCGGTCCTTCCCGAAGACCTCGGGTGGGAAGGGCTTCCACGTGCTGGTGCCGATCGAGCGCCGCTCGACGTACGCGGACACGCGCCACTTCGCGGAGGTGATAGCCGGCGCGGTCGTCCGTGCGCATCCGCAGCTCGCGACGACGGTCTGGGCGAAGTCGCGGCGGCGCGGCGTGCTCATCGACGCGAACCAGAACGGCGAAGGAAAGACGATCGCGTCTGCGTACTCCGTGCGCCCCCACCCGGGCGCGCCCGTCTCGACGCCGCTTCGGTGGGACGAGGTGAACGGGTCACTCGACCCCGCGGGGTTCACGATGCCGGCCGTGCTCGACCGCATCCGGCGTCACGGCGACCTGTTCGCGGGCGTGCTCTCCACGCGGCAGTCGCTGGCCAAGGCGCTCCGCAACGTGTAGCCCTCCATCACCCCGGCTTGACCGGGTGCGTGCGCGCCGCCTGCTTCGCGACCGCGAGCTCCTTGCCGTCGATCGCCGCGTAGCGGAGGGCGATCGCGCTCAGCTCGTCGGAGGCCTCGCGCGCCGCGTGGCCGAGCTTCGCGTCGAGCGTGGCCGGATCGTCGAGATAGAGCAGACGCGTCCAGAAGGTCGTCAGCACGATCGACACCCACGGCATGAAGATCGCGTTCCGCTCGAGCGCCGCGGACGGGCGCTGGACGAAGAACGCGATGAAGATGCCGACCGTCAGGCCTGCCAGCCCGACCGCCGCCGCCGCCTCGCCGGGGCTCGATGCGGCGAGCCCCTTCACGAACGCGGCGACGATCGCGGCGACGCCGAACACCATCATCGCCACGTATCCGACGAACACGACGCGGTACGATCGGCGCAGATACGCCGTCGTGCGTGCGAGCGTCCGGACGTCGTCCTGCAGGATCGCAGCCGCGAGCTCGCGCAGCTCTTCCGTGGTCTGCAAAGGATCCCCGTGCCGCGGGCGGGGCAGCCGCATCGACATGGCGTGCCCTCCTTCCTCGACTACCGGGCGATCATACGGTCCCCGCGGCCGCGCTGCACTCGCGCATCGTCGCTACGACGAACGCGATCGCCCGGAGCCGACGAGCCGGCCGAGGAACGTCGCGGCGCCGCTCTTGTCGAGCAGCTCGTTCAGGTTGCCGCACTTCGGGCTCTGCACGCAGGACGGGCAGCCCGCCGGGCACGGGCAGGTTCTGAGCAGCTCGGCCGTGTCGCCGACCCAGCCCTCGAACTCCTCGAAGCCCCGCTCGGTGATCCCGACGCCCCCCGGATGGCCGTCGTAGACGAACACGGTCGGCCGCAGGGTCTGAAGATGCAGGTTGGTGGAGAGGCCGCCGATGTCCCAGCGGTCGCACATCGCCCACAGCGGGAGGAGGGCAATCAGCGCATGCTCCGCCGCGTGGAGCGTCGACAGCAGCTTCGGCATCTCGGCGAGCCCGGCGAGCTGGGCGGGCTCGGGGCAGAACCACACGGCCTCGGTCGCGAACGTCGTCGGCGGAAGATCGAGGGGCACGAGCTCGATCCGTTCCTGCGACGCCACCGTCCGGCGCTCGTACGCCACGACCTGCTCCGTCACCCGGATCTCGCCGAAGTGGAGCGTGAGGCCGAGCCGGCTCTCGATCCGCCGCGCGGCGACGATCGCCGTGTCGGTCTCCTTCTTCGTCTGCGTGTACCAGTCGCCGCGAAAGGGCTCGACGATCGCGTGCATCGCAGCCGGATCGAGCTCGCGGACGATGTAGGACTCGCCGAGGTGCAGGTAGACGGCGCCCGCATGCACGGTCCCGTACGCACGGGCGCGGTCGATCTGGCCGAGCACCGAGCCGGTGTCCGCATCGACGATCGTGAACGTGTCTGCGTCGGCGGAGCGGAGCTGGACACGAGCGGCCGGGTGGTCGCGGCCGCTCCAGACGATGCCGGCACGCGTCGACCGGAGCTCGGGATCCGCCGCCGCGAGCTCGAGCGCCTCCGCGCCCAGGAGCCCGGCGTCGTCGTCCGTCAGCGGGGCCTCGTACGCGGCGGCGCGAACGTGGCCGGCGAGCACACGCGGGTTGGCGTGGTCGAGGATCGCCGCCTCGACGCGCCGTTCGAGCAGCTTCTCGGGATCGCGCATGAAGAACTGATCGAGGGCGTCCTCCGAGGCGACCAGGACGGCGAGACCGCTCCCGCGCCGGCCGGCGCGTCCCCACTGCTGCCGGAGCGACGAGACGGTCCCCGGGAAGCCGACGGAGATCACGCAGTCGAGCAGGCCGATGTCGATGCCCAGCTCGAGTGCGTTCGTCGCGCTCACGCCGAGCAGCTCGCCCCCGGCGAGGCGCCGCTCGATCTCGCGCCTCTGTGCCGGCGTGTAGCCGGCACGGTAGGGCGACAGCCGCGAGTCGTCGCCGAGGCGCTCGGCCGTGAAGCGGTGGATCAGCTCCGCCGCCTTGCGGCTCTTCGCGAAGGTGAGCGTGCGCAGGCCGTGCTCGACGAACGTCGCCTGCAGCTTGGCCGCCTCGGCGAGCGCCGAGCCGCGCAGCCCGAGCTCGGCGTCGACGAGCGGCGGATTCCACAGCACGACCGTGCGCTCGGGCCGCGGTGCGCCGTCGTCGCGCACGACGGCGACGCGCTCGCCGAGGAGCTCCGCCCCGAGCTCGCCGGGGTTGGCGATCGTGGCGGACGCGAGCAGCAGCTGCGGCCGCGCGCCGTAGACGCCGGCGATGCGGCGCAGCCGGCGGAGCACGTTCGAGACGTGCGATCCGAACACGCCGCGGTAGACGTGCGCCTCGTCGAGGACGACGTACCGAAGGTTCGCGAGGAAGTCGCCCCAGCGATCGTGGTTCGGCAGGAGGCCGATGTGGAGCATGTCGGGGTTGGTGAGCACGACGTTCGCCGTGCGGCGGATGTCGCGCCGGTGCTCGAGCGGAGTGTCGCCGTCGTAGATCGCCGGGCGCAGCTGCGGCAGCGCGAGCGACGCGAGCGTGCGGAACTGGTCCTGCGCGAGCGCCTTCGTCGGGTACAGGTAGAGGGCGCGCACCTTCGGGTCACGGGCGAGCGCATCGAGGACAGGCAGGTTGAAGGCGAGCGTCTTCCCCGATGCCGTGCCGGTCGCGATGCAGACGTGGTCGCCGCGGGCCGCGGCGTCCCAGGTCGTGCGCTGGTGCGCGTAGAGCCGGTCGACGCCGATCGCCGAGGCGACGGCCGGCGCCAGTCCGTCCGGGAGCGCGGCATACGTCGCGTCGCGTTCAGGCTCCCGTCCGAGGTGGGCGAGCTCCTCGCCCTGGAGGAGCCCGTCGAAGGCCTGAGAGGCGAGCACCCGGCCGATGCTAGCCTCGCCCTACCGGGGTGCCCCGCCGGGGGCTGAGAACACACCCGTCGAACCTGATCCGGGTCGTACCGGCGAAGGGAGTGCGGTTGATTTCGAGAGTGCTGACGATTGCGGGGTCGGACTCGGGCGGAGGCGCGGGTATCCAGGCCGACCTGAAGGCGTTCGCGGCGGCGGGCGCGTTCGGCACGTCGGCGATCGTCGCGCTCACCGCCCAGAACACCACGGGCGTCACCGACGTCCATCCGGTGCCGCCCGCGTTCGTGGTGGCACAGCTCGACGCCGTCTTCACCGACATCGGCGTCGACGCGGCGAAGACCGGGATGCTGTTCTCGCGGCCGGTGATCGACGCCGTCGCCGGCTACCTCTCCGCCCACCGCGTCCCGCTCGTCGTCGACCCGGTGCTCGTCGCGTCGTCGGGCGCTCGGCTGCTCGAGGACGACGCGGCCGGTGCGCTCGTCGACCGCCTGTTCCCGCTCGCGACCGTCGTCACGCCGAACCTGGCCGAGGCGCAGCAGCTCACGAACAGCCCGTCGCTCGTCGCCAAGGACGAGCTGGCGGAGCGGGTGGTCGCCCTGGGAGCGCCGGCGGTGATCGTGACGGGCGGGCACGGTGCGCCCGTCGACCATCTGTACGACGGCCGCGAGCATGTCGAGATCCCCGTCGAGCGCCTCGACGTCGCGGCAACCCACGGTGCGGGCTGTACGCACTCCGCCACCCTGGCCGCACTGCTCGCGCAGGGCCTGCCGCTCGTCGATGCTGCGCGCGGGGCCGCCCGTGCCGCGACCGACGCCGTTCGTCACGGCCTGGCGGCGATCGGGGCGGGCGACGGTCCCGTCGACGTTCTTCACCTGAGAGGAGCACGATGAATCCCGGCGATTCCCTGCGGCGGCTGCGTGAGACGCGGCCGCTGGTCCACCAGATCACGAACTACGTGGTCATGAACGAGACGGCGAACGCGACGCTCGCGATCGGTGCCCTTCCGGTGATGGCGCACGCCCGGGACGAGGTCGAGGAGATGGTGGGCCTGGCCGGCGCGCTGGTGCTGAACATCGGCACGCTGTCTCGGTCGTGGATCGAGGCGATGCTCCTGGCGGGCCGTGCGGCCAACGCGCGCGGCGTGCCCGTCGTCCTCGACCCCGTCGGCGCCGGCGCGACGCGGTACCGCACCGAGACGGCGAAGCGCATCCTCGACGAGGTCGACGTCGCGGTGCTTCGCGGCAACGCGGGCGAGGTCGCCACGCTCGCGGGCGTCGAAGCCGAGGTGCGCGGGGTCGAGTCGATCGGGGCGGCCGGACCGGCGGCCGAGGTCGCCCGCGACGCAGCGTCCACGCTCGGGGTCGTCGCCTCCGTGACCGGGAGCGTCGATCACGTCTCCGACGGCGACCGTGTGGTCGCGGTCGAGAACGGCCATCCGCTGCTCGCGTCGATCACGGGCACCGGCTGCATGTCGAGCGCGATCACGGGCGCATTCCTCGCCGTCCGCCCCGACGACCCGCTCGCGGCTGCCGCCGAGGCGCTCGCCGCCTTCGGCGTGGCCGGGGAGAACGCCGCGCCCGGCGCAAAGGGCCCTGGATCGTTCCACGTCAACCTGTACGACGCGCTCGCCGCGCTCGAGCCGGACCTGCTCGACGAGCGTGCCAGGTTCGCGTGAGGGTGCACGCCCTGGTCGAGGATCTCGACGCCGCCCGGCGCGCGGTGGCCGTGGGTGCGACCGTGGTGCAGCTGCGCGTCAAGGACGCCCCGACCCCGGAGCTCGTCGAGCGCGGCGCGGGCTTCGCCGCCCTGGGAGTCACCTTCGTCGTCAACGACGACGTCGAGGCGGCGGTCGCGCTCGGGGCCGACGGCGTCCACCTCGGCCAGGGTGACCGGGGGGCCGAGCGGGCACGCGCGGCCGGCCTCTTGCTCGGCCGGTCGGTTGCCGTCGTCGCCGAGGCGGTCGCGGCCGACGCGGACTACCTGGGCGCCGGGCCGGTCTGGGCGACGCCGTCCAAGCTCGACGCGGAGCCGCCGATCGGGCTCGACGGGTTGCGGGAGATCTGTGCCGCCTCCCGCGTGCCGGTGGTGGCGATCGGCGGCGTCGACGCGGACAACGCGGGCGCGTGCATCGTCGCCGGCGCGGTGGGCGTCGCGACGATCCGGGCCGCTTTCGACCCCGGCGTGAGGAGGGCCGTTGACGAGGCTCTCGGCGATCGGTGAGCTCGGCCTGCTGGCCGAGCTCGAGCGCCGGTCGCTGATCGTCGGCGTCGAGCACGACGCGGCGCAGGTCGGCGGGCTCGTCCTCACGCAGGACGCGCTGGTCGAGGGGGTGCACTTCCGGCTCGACCGGATGGGGTGGCGCGAGCTCGGCTTCCGGGCCGCGGCGGTCAACCTCAGCGACCTTGCGGCGTCGGGCGCGCTGCCGCTCGGGTTGCTGGTCACGCTCGCGCTGCCTTCCGAGACGGACGTCGCCGACGTGATCGCGCTGTACGAGGGGATCGCCGAGACCGGCGTCCCGGTGGTCGGGGGAGACACGACCGCCGCGAACGAGGTGGTCGTCTCGGTCACGGCGGCGGGCCGGAGCGAGCGCGTCCCCGGGCGCGCCGGCGCGCAAAGCGGCGACGCGCTCGTCGTGACCGGGCCGTTGGGCGCGGCAGGCGCCGCGTTTCGCGCCGGCCGGTACGCGCGCCCGCCGCTCCGCCTCGAGGAGGGCCGGGCGCTGGCGGCATCCGCGCACGCGCTCTGCGACGTCTCGGACGGACTGGCGGTCGACGCCTCGCACATCGCCCGCCGTTCCGGCGTGCGGGTCGTCGTCGACCTCGATGCGGTCCCGCTCGCGCCGGGAGCGACCGTCGACGACCTCGGCTTCGGCGAGGACTTCGAGCTGCTCGCCGCCGTCCCCGATCCCGCCGGCTACGCGGCGATCGGTCGCGTCGAGCGCGGCGAGGGAGTGGTGCTGCTACGCGACGGTGCGCCGTACGAGCTTCGCGGCTTCGAGCACTTCCGCTAGAGGTAGCCCGCGAACGCCTTCGCGAAATGCCTCTTCGGCCGGGCGCCGTAGACCGTCGCGCGCGGCTCGCCGCCGGCGAAGAGGATCACCGTCGGGAGTGAGAGCACCGAGTAGCGCGCGGCGGTCGCGGGGTTCTCGTCGACGTCGACCGAAACCAGCCCGAGCCCCGACTCCCGGGCGAGCTCCTCGAGGGTGGGTGCGATCGCGTGGCACGGGGCGCACCACGGCGCTGTGAAGTCGACGATCACCGGGCGCTCCGAGCGGAGCACCTCCTGCTCGAAGCTGTCGTCGTCGACCGCGTGCATCGCCGGCTACCGTACCCGGACGGGCAGCAGCGGCACGCGCCAGATCGCCTCGAGGACGATCGCGCGGCTCATCTTGGAGCGGCCGAGCTCGCGATCGGAGAACCTGATCGGCAGCTCGACGACGCGAAAGCCGCCGCGCTTGGCGCGGTACGTCGTCTCGATCTGGAACACGTAGCCCTGGGAGCCGATCGCGTCGAGGTCGATGGTCTCGAGCACCCGGCGGCGGTAGCACTTGAAGCCGCCCGTCGGATCGTGGACGCCCATGTGCAGGAAGAGGGCGGTGTACCACGATGCGCCGCGCGAGATCGTGCGTCGCAGCAGCCCCCAGTCTGCGACGGAGCCACCCTCGACGTACCGCGACCCGAGCACCAGGTCGGCGCCTTCCTCCGCCGCGGCGATCAGCCTCGGGACGTCCGCGGGGTCGTGGGAGAAGTCGCAGTCGATCTCCAGCACGAGCTCGGCCCCGTCGGCGAGCGCGCGCCGGAACCCGTCGACGTACGCCGGCCCGAGGCCCTCGCGCCGCCCCCGGTGCAGGACGTCGACGAACTCGAGCTCCGCGGCGAGGCGGTCGGCGGCCTCACCGGTGCCGTCGGGAGACGCGTCGTCGATCACGAGCACGCGGTCGCCGGCGCGGAGCACGCGCCCCAGAGCCCTCAGCATCGGCTCGACGTTCGGGAGCTCGTTGTAGGTCGGGAGGCAGACGGTGGCGCGTATCGCTCCGCCTATGATCGCGGAAGTGGCGCAACTTCCGCGAAACGACGAGCTCGCGGAGCAGTTCGACCTGCTCGCCGACCTGATGGAGCTCGCAGGCGCCGACTCGTTTCGCGTCGGCGCCTACCGCAAGGCCGCTGCGCGGATCCGGGAGACGTCGACGTCCGTCGCCCAGCTCGCGCTCGAGGGCAAGGCGACGAAGCTGCAGGGGATCGGCAAGACGATCGAGGGCAAGATCGTCGAGGCCGTGAACGACGGCGAGGTTCACGCGCTGACGAAGAAGAAGGCCGAGGTGCCCGCCGAGGTGGCGGTCTTCATGCGGCTGCCGGGGCTCGGGCCGAAGACCGCGCGGCGCATCTGGCAGGAGCTCGGGATCACGACGGTCGACGGGTTGAAGGCCGCCGTCGAGTCCGGCGGGCTGCGCGGCCATGCCGGCGTCGGGCCCGGGACGGAGGCGAAGATCGCCGCGGCGCTCGCCGAGGGGCCGGCGAAGACGCCTGAGCGAGCCCGCGGGCTGCTCGGCACGGCGCTCCCGCGGCTGACAGCGGCGGCCGACGAGCTGCGCGCCCACCCGGCGTCGGTGGAGGTGAGCATCGCCGGCTCGGCGCGGCGCATGCGCGAGACGGTGCGCGACCTCGACATCATCGCGACCGCCTCCGATCCGGCTGCTCTGGTCGAGCACTTCTGCGCGCTGCCGTGGGTCGTCGAGGTGGCGGCGAAGGGAACGACCAAGGCGACGGTCGTGTCGCACGACGGCCTGCGCTTCGATCTCCGTGTCGTCCCGCCGGAGAGCTACGGGAACCTGCTGCAGCACTTCACCGGCTCGAAGGACCACAACGTCGCGCTTCGCGAGGACGCGGTCCGCCGCGGGCTGTCCGTCTCCGAGTACGCGGTCACCGAGGTCGAGAGCGGGGAGGAGCACCGCTTCGTGACCGAGGAGGACGTGTACCGGTTTCTCGGCTACGCCTGGATCCCGCCCGAGCTCCGCGAGGACGGCGGCGAGCTGAAGGCGGCCCGCGCGGGTGAGCTGCCGGCGCTCGTCGAGCTCCGCGACCTGCGCGGCGACCTCCACACCCACACGACCTGGTCCGACGGCAAGGACACGCTCGAGACCATGGTCGCCGCCGCGCGTGCCCGCGGGTACGCCTACTACGCGGTCTGCGACCACTCGCATCGGCTGCGCGGCGACCTGCTCCATCTGCAGTCCATCCAGATCGACGCCCTCAACGAGGAGCTCGCGCCGTTCCGGATCCTGAAGGGGATCGAGGCGAACATCCGGCCGGACGGGACGCTCGACGTGCCGGACGAGGAGCTCGCCACACTGGACTGGGTCGTCGCCTCGGTGCACTCGCGGTTCGACCACCAGCCGACCGAGCGCGTGCTCGCGGCGATGGAGAGCCCGTACGTCGACTGCATCGGCCATCCGACGAACCGGAAGATCGGCAAGCGCGCTCCGGCGCCGGTTGCCCTCGAGCGCGTGCTCGAGAAGGCGCTCGAGACCGGGACCTTCCTCGAGCTCAACTCGCAGCCCGACCGGCTCGACCTCACCGACGTGCACGCCCGCGCTGCACGCGAGGCGGGTCTGAAGCTCGTGATCGACTCGGACGGCCACCAGGTCTCCGCGCTCGACTACGTCGTGCTCGGCGTCGGCCAGGCCCGTCGCGCGTGGCTGCGCAGGGAGGACGTCCTGAACACGCGCACGTGGAAGCAGATCGAGCGGCTGCGGAAGAAGCGGCCGTGAGCGCGTTCAGGGACGAGCTCGACCGCGCGGCGGCCTGGGTGGACGCCTATCTCGACGGCATCGGCGAGCGGCCGGTCGCGCCGGTTGCGGAGCCGGGCAGCATCCGGGCGCAGCTGCCGCCTTCTCCGCCGCAGCGCGGGGAGCCGTTCGAGGCGATGCTCCGCGACCTGGACGCGGTGATCGTCCCGGGCCTCTCCCAGTGGAACCACCCGCGCTTCTTCGCGTGGTTCGCCAACACCGGGTCGGAGCCGGGCATTCTCGCCGAGCTGCTGATCGCCGCGCTCAACGTCAACGCGATGACCTGGGAGGCGTCGCCCGCCGCGACCGAGCTCGAGCAGGTGACGCTGTCGTGGCTCGCGCAGCTGCTCGGCCTCCCGGCCGACCGGCACGGGCACATCGAGGACACCGCTTCGACGGCGACCGTTGCCGCGCTCGCCGCCGCGCGGACGCTGAAACCGGGTGGGGCGGTGTACGCGTCGCAGCAGGCGAACTTCAGCGTCGAGAAGGCGGCGAGGCTCGTCGGGCTCGAGTTCCGCGCGGTCGAGGTCGACGACGAGTTCCGCATGCGCACCGACTTTCCGCTCGACGACGCGACGGCCGTGGTCGCGACCGTCGGGACGACGGGAACGACGTCGGTCGACCCGGTTCCCGAGCTCGCGCGGCGGTGCGAGGAAGCGGGCGTCTGGCTGCACGTCGACGCGGCGTACGCCGGGTCGGCCGCCGTCTGCCCGGAGCTGCGCTGGTGCCTCGACGGGTGCGACCTGGCCGACTCGATCGTCGTGAACCCGCACAAGTGGCTGTTCACGCCGATGGACTGCTCGACGATGTGGACGCGGCGGCCGGAGGTGCTCCGGGCGACGTTCGGGGTCCAGCGCGACTACCTCGTCGACACCGAGGACGCGCTCGACCTGAAGAACTACGGGCCGGCGCTCGGGCGGCGCTTCCGCGCGCTCAAGCTCTGGTTCGTCCTGCGCTGGTACGGCGCCGAGGGCCTGCGGGCGCTGATCCGTGAGCACGTCCGGCTCGCGCAGCTGTTCGCCTCGTGGGTCGAGGCCGACCCCGACTGGGAGGTCTCGGCTGCGCATCCCTTCTCCACCGTCTGCTTCAGGCACCGGACGGGCGACAACGACGCGATTGCCCGGGCGGCGACCGGGACCGGCAAGCTCTTCGTCGCGCCGGCGCAATTGCGCGGCGCGTCGATCATCAGGCTCGCGATCGGGAACGCCCGCACGACCGAGGCCGACGTCGCGCTGGCGTGGGAGGTGTTGCGCGAATGCGCCCGCGCGCGGTGATCTTCGACCTCTGGGAGACGCTGATCGACTGGGACCAGGAAGCCGCGGCGGCGATGGTCGCAGCCGTCGTCGAGCGCGCTCCCGAGTTCGCCGAGCGCTGGCCCCGCTCGCAGAACCGCTATACGGGGCCGATCCGCGCCGCCCTCGCGGAGGCGGGCGTCCCGGCGGCCGCGATCGAGGAGGTGTGCGCGCTGCGGCTCGAGTACGTGCGCGGCGCCCTCGTTCCCCGGCCGGGGGCGGTCGAGACGCTGCGGCGGCTGCGCGAGCTCGGGATCCTCGTCGGCCTGATCACGGTCTGCAGCGAGGACGTCGAGGTGCTCTGGCCGTCGACGGCGTTCGCCGGGCTCTTCGATGCGGAGGTGTTCTCGTCGTCGGTCGGGCTCGCGAAGCCGGACCCGCGCATCTACCTCCACTGCTGTGAGCTGCTCGCGGTCGAGCCTGCTCAGGCGGTCTTCGTCGGGGACGGCGCGAACGACGAGCTCGCCGGCGCGGAGCGCGTCGGGATGAGGCCGATCCTCATCCACCGTCCGGGCGAGGTGCCGTACTGGGACGAGCTCGTGGGGTTCGACGGCCCGCGGGTGACGTCGATCCCCGAGGTACTGGAGGTGCTGGAGCTGTGCTGATCACGACCACGAACGACGCGTCCGGCTACGTGGTGGAGGAGGTCTACGGCGAGGTGTTCGGCCTGACCGTTCGCTCCCGGAACATCGGCTCGCAGATGGGAGCAGGGTTGAAGTCGATGTTCGGCGGCGAATTGAAGGGCATGACGAAGGCGCTCGCCGACAGCCGCTCGGAGGTGATCCAGCGGATGGTCGAGGAGGCCGAGTCGAAGGGGGCGAACGCGGTCCTCGGCATGCGCTTCGACACGTCGGAGATGGGCGGCACGTGGACCGAGATCTGCGCCTACGGCACTGCCGTCCGCATCCGCAAGATGTAATCGTCTAGAGAGTGTCGAGCGCGGCGTCGTGCAGCGCGACGCGGTAGCGCCAGAGCGCCCGGCCCGTCGCCAGCAGGCGGTTGCGGAGCGGGCCCCGAAGCTCCTCGAGCGTCCCCCAGCGGGCAGCGGCGATCTCCCCCGCGTCGCGGGGGGCGAGCGCTTCCTCGCCGGCGCGCGCGAGAAAGAGGTGCGTGCGCCAGTCGACCTCCGCGTCGCCGCAGCGAAAGCGTGCCGCCGCGTCGACGAGGTAGCGCTCGAGGGTCACCGCGAGGCCCGTCTCCTCGAACGCCTCGCGCACCGCGCCCGTCGCGAAATCCTCCCCGGGCTTGATCCCGCCGCCCGGTGGGCGCCAGACGCCCTCGGTGAACGCCGGCTTGCGGATGAGCGCGATGCGGTCCGCCGGATCGAGGATGAACAGTGTGACGTCGTGCCGGCGTGACGGGTTGTAGGTCGCGAGCGCGAGCTCCTCGCGGCTCACCTCGCCGTCCCAGGCGAGGCTGTCGGGCGTCCCGTACTGCCCGCGCAGCGGGGCGAGGACCGCTTCCGTGACGTGCACAATCCCGATCATGCCGCGGGTCCGCAGGCCGAGGCGCCGGGCGCCGGTGCTCGAGCTCCTCGCCGCGACGCTGCCCGAGCTCCGCCGGGGCCTGACCGAGTCGGCCGCTCGGACCGTCGCCTACGAGCTGTTCGAGAAGCTCGGCTACGGCGCTGTCGCCGTGACCGACACGCAGCGCGTCCTCGCCTTCGTCGGGGCGGGCGCCGATCATCACGTGAGCGGCGACCGCCCGATCAGGCCCGTCTTCGAGGCGCTGGCCCAGGGACGCCCGCTGCTGGCCCCGCTCGGCCTGCGCAGCGAGTGCGGTCACGCCGCGTGCCCCCTCGGAGCCGCCGCCGTCGTGCCGCTCGTCTCGGGCGACGGACCGGCCGGCGCGATCGTCGCGTATGCGACCGACGGGTCGCCGCTCGACGAGGCGTCCGTGCAGACGCTCGACGCCCTCGGCGACCAGCTCTCCGCCCAGCTCCAGCTGTCGGAGCTCCGCACCGCGACCGCAACGGCTCTGCAAGCCCAGATGGAGCCGCACTTCGCCTTCAACGCGCTCAATACGATTGCGGCGTTCATCCGCACCGACCCCGAACGGGCGCGTCAGCTCGTGCTCGCCTTCGCCGATGCGCTCCGGGCGCGTCTCGCGCGGCCGGGCGAGTTCGTGACGCTCGAGGAGGAGCTCGGCCACGTCCGGAGCTACCTGGAGCTCGAGCGGGCGCGCTTCGGCAACGACCTCCAGGTGACGGTCGATGCCGACCCCGACGCACTGCAGGTTCGGCTGCCCCCGCTGCTCGTGCAGCCGCTCGTCGAGAATGCCGTCAAGCACGGGAAGACCGACCGGCCTCTGCACCTGGTCGTTCGTGCGCGCCTTCGGCGTGGGCGGCTCCGAGTCACGGTTCGCGACGACGGGAGAGGCATCGCACGCGACGCGATCGACCGCGTGCTCGAGCCGGGGTTCGGCGACGGGACGGGCTTGGGGCTCGCGAACGTCCAGCTCAGGCTCGAGACGCACTACGGCTCGGGCGTCCGGCTTCGCTCCTCGGCGCTCGGGACGGTCGTCTATCTCGAGGTCCCGGCCGCGTGATCGGTGTCGCGATCGTGGACGACGAGGCGCCCGCGCGCTCGGAGCTTCGCTACCTCCTCGGGGCGCACGACGACCTCCGCGTCGTCGGTGAGGCGGCAAGCGCGGCCGACGCCGACGAGCTCATTCGCGGCGGCGGTTACGACGTCGTCTTCCTCGACGTCGAGCTGCCGGGGCTGTCCGGGCTCGAGCTCGCGCCGCTCGCGCGGGCGGCAGTCGTGTTCGTGACCGCCCACGAGCGGTACGCCGTCGACGCCTTCGCGGTCGAGGCGTTCGACTACCTGCTGAAGCCGGTCGATCCCGAGCGGCTGGCACGTGTGCTCGACCGGCTCCGCGCGGCGGCGCCCGCCGCAACCGAGCCCGTGGCGAAGATCCCGGTCGTCGCGCCCGGCGGCAGCGAGCTCGTCGACTTCGACCAGCTGTACTACGTCCAGGCCGACGGCGACTACAGCCGCGTGCACACGTACGACCGCTCGTACCTGTCGACCGCGTCACTCGGAGAGCTCGCGGCGAGGCTCGGACCGGGCTTCGCCCGGATCCACCGCTCGTACCTCGTGAACCTGGGGAAGGTCGCTGCTGTCCGCCGGTCCGGCCCGGACCGGCTGCGCCTCCAGCTCGACGACGCCGCAAGGACCGAGCTCGACGTCGCGAGACGACAGGGACGTGAGCTCCGGGAGCGGCTCGGGTTGTAGGGTTGCCTCCGTGGACCTCGGCGCAGGCGGTCGTATCGAGGGCGAGGGCTCGTTCACGCGGGAGGCATTGCTGCGGCGGTCGCTCCTGCTCGGTGGCGGCCTGCTCGTCCCCGGCGCGGCGCGGCGTCTGTTCGCAGCCGGCGACGCGCTTGCGGCGAAGCCTCCGCCGATCGCGGTGCACCACTTCTTCACGCGACCCGACCTGCGCCCGCCGGTGGTCACCGTCCTCCACGCCGACCAGGTGTCGGACGGGGAGATCTTCCTCGCACCGTCTTCCGGGCCGGGGCAGCGCGGCGTTCTGATCCTCGACAACGCCGGCCAGATCGTTTACTTCCACCCGACGACGCCGAACACGGCGATGAACTTCCGCGTCGGCCGCTATCACGGCAAGCCCGTGCTCACATGGTGGGAAGGGAAGGCGACGAGCGGGCTCGGCACGGGGACCCACGTCGTCCTCGACCAGTCGTATCGCGAGGTCGCGCGCGTGCCCGCCGGCGGCGGGCTGCAGTCCGACCTGCACGAGTTCGTGCTGACGCCGCACTCGACGGCGCTCGTGACGAGCTACGAGCAGCGCGAGGCCGACCTCTCGTCGGTCGGCGGCCCGTCCTCCGGACGGGTGATCGGCGGCGTCGTCCAGGAGCTCGCACTGCCGAGCGGCCGCGTCCTGTTCGAGTGGCGCAGCCTCGACCACATCCCGGTCGAGGAGACGCACGCCCGCTTCCAGGGGCATCCGCTCGACTACTTCCACGTCAACTCGATCGACCTGCTGGCCGACGGGAACCTGCTCGTCTCGGCCCGGAACACCTGGGCCGTCTACAAGGTGAGTCGCGCGAGCGGTCGCGTGATCTGGCGGCTCGGCGGCAAGCGCAGCGACTTCACGATGGGCAGAGGCACGGTGTTCGCGTGGCAGCACGATGCCCGGCATCACGGGCACGACCTGGTGTCGATCTTCGACGACGGAGCCGCACCGCCGGTGCAGCCCCAGTCCCGCGTGCTGGTGATCAAGCTCGACGCGAAGGACGGGCGTGCGACGCTCGTCCGCGCCTACAAGCACCGGCCGAACCGTCTGCTCGCCAAGTTCATGGGCAACGGGCAGCTGCTTCCGAACGGGAACATGGTCGTCGGGTGGGGAAGCGAGCCGTACGTGACCGAGTTCGCGCCGGACGGGCGGATCCTCTTCGACGCTAAGCTGCCGCGGGGCGGCGAGAACTACCGCGCCTTCCGCTTCGGCTGGACCGGGTTGCCGACGACGTCGCCGGCCATCGCCGTGCCCGGCGGCCGGCACGGACGGTCGGCCTACGTGAGCTGGAACGGCGCGACCGAGGTCCGCACGTGGCGGCTTCGCGCCGGCAACGCGCCGCATGCGCTCGCGGACGTCGGCACGACCGCCAAGCGAAGCTTCGAGACGCGGCTGGACGTCCCGGCCGGGAACCGCTTCGCCGCCGCCGTCGCGGTCGACCGGCTCGGACACGACATCGGCCACACGAAGACGATCACGGTCTAGCCTCTAGAGTCGCGCGAGCAACTCCGCGAGCTCGGCCGGGGACTCGACCACGATGTCGGCCCGCTCGCGGAGCAGCGGCGGCCCATCCGGCGAGGCGACGGCGACGCGGACGGCGAGCTCGAGCGGGTCGAGCGCCGCGAAGGCATCCAGGTCGGTCGTATCGTCCCCCGCGTAGAGCGCGCGCTCGAGCCCCGCCTCGGCGAGCAGGCGGCGCACAGCCGTTCCCTTCGTCGCCTGGACGGCCGGCAGCACGTCGAGGACCATCCGTCCGAACGCCGTCCGCAGGCCCTCGTCGGCGGCCTGCTGCGCAATGCACTGGAGCCGGCGGCGCGCGACCTCCGGATCGGCTGCGCGCCGGAAGTGGAGCGCGGCCGAATACGGCTTCAGCTCGATGTCGGGCCAGCCCGTCGCCTCGACGAAGCGGTGCACGGCCGCGGCGTCCTCGGCGGCCGCGGGCTCGAGCTCGAGCCCGTGCTCGCCGGCGTAGCGAAGCTCGGGCACGCCCACGATCCGCTTCGCCGCGGCGCCGGAGCGCCCGGTCACGCACGCGACGAGCCCGTAGCGCCGGTGGAGCCGCCGCAGCTCGCTGCGCGTCGTCTCCGGGACGGCGGCATCCTCGGGGCGGTCGACGATCGGTGCCAGCACGCCGTCGACGTCGAGCAGGAGGGCCGCACGCTCGGGGGCGGCCGCCAGGCGGGCGATCGCACTCCGGTGCTCAGCGTGAGGCGGCATAGGCGATCCCGGCGGTGACGGTGAACCCGAGCACGGTCAGCGCGACGCGGCGGCCGGACGCGTGCTGGTGCGCCTCGGGCAGCAGGTCGGTCGCCCCCATGAACAGGAAGAACCCCGCGTAGACGGAGAGCAGGTAGCCGAGGCCCTGGTCGCTGATCGCGATCGTGGTGCCGACGATCGCTCCCAGAAGCGGCGCGATCGCGTCGAGGACGAGCCAGCGCACGGCCGCGCGCTGCTCGCCGCTCTGCCGCAGGATGAAGGAGACCGTGTTCATCCCGTCCGCGAAGTCGTGCGAGACGACCGCGATGAAGACGAGCAGCCCGGTCGAGGTCGAGAGGTGGAAGGCGAGCCCGATGCCGAGCCCGTCGATGAAGCTGTGCACCGACAGGCCTGCCGCGCCGAGCGCTCCCACGTGATGGTGCGCGCGGGCGTGCTCCTCGTCGTCACGGTGGTGGAGCACGAGGCCACGCTCGGCCAGGAAGAACGCGAGGAACCCGGCGCCGACCAGCCACGTCACGTGGCGCGCGTTCCCGACGGCGTCGATCGCCTCGGGCAGCACGTCGAACAGCGCCACGGCGACGACGATGCCGCCGGTCAGCGCGATCAGCGTCTGGAGATCGCCGCGGACGCGCAGCGCCACGTACCCGCCGAGGAGCGTGGAGCAGGTCGTCAGCGCAGCAAGCGGAATCGCCCACCAGGTCGCCACCGACGTGAACCTACCGCGGCGCTCCGCCGGCTCCCGCCGGGAGGACGGAGGCGAGGCATGGCAAAATCATCCGACAGTGCGCTTACGCCTTGCCCTGGTGAGCCCGCTGGTCGCTCTGGTTGCGTTCGGCTCCGCTGGTGCGCAGGGGCCGGCGACCCAGCCGACCGCCTCCGCGGCTGCGTGGGGCGTTCAGATCGCACTCCCGAATGCCGCCCCGATCACGACCACGACCGTGTCGGCTCCTCCCGACGGCGCTCCCGTCACCGGAGGCCTCTACGCCTATCCCGCGGACGGCTCGGTCGTGACGGTGCAGTCGACGACGGTGAGCGCGACGACCACGATCACACGCAACGCCGCGGCGGAGTCGCAGAGCGTGGTGACCGGCGTCTCGCTGTTCGGCGGCTCCATCACCGCTGACGCCGTCACCGCGAGCACGTCCGCGGGGACCGGCCCCTCCGGCGCCGGTGGCAACGCCAACGGCAGCGGCGTCACCAACCTGATGATCGAGGGCCAGCCCGCGCCGCCGGGGACCAGGCTCACGGTCGCCGACTGGGGTGTGCTGACGATCGGCACCGAGACCGTCGACAGGACCGCGGGCGAGGGGATCCGCGGCTACCGCGGCGTCGTGTACGAGCTCGTGCTCCGGCTGACCGCCGACCACGGCGGGCTTCCGGTCGGAAGCCTGATCCGCGTCGGGTACGCGGCATCCGCGGTGCAGACCGCGCCGCCCCCGCCTGCGCCCGTGACCACGACGACTCCCTCGGTCACCACACCGGCCGCCACCACGACGACGGTGACACCGAGCTCAGGCGAGAGCCTCACGGGGCCGGACGTCGCACCGGTCGGCGACCTGCCGAGTGAACGGCCGAAGCAGCAGAAGGGCGGCGCGGCCTCGGCCGGGCCGGGCCCCCTGTACGGCATCCATCCCAAGCTGACCGCGGGCCACTACGTCTTCCCGGTCTACGGCGCGAGCTCGTACATCGACACGTTCGGGGCGGCGCGCAGCGACGTCACCTATCACCACGGCGACGACATCTTCGGCCAGCTCGGCCAGCCCCTCGTCGCCTGCGCCGACGGCACGCTCTTCTCCGTCGGCTGGAACAAGATCGGCGGCAACCGCCTCTGGATCGTCGACGCCCAGGGCAACCAGTTCTACTACGCCCACCTCTCCGCCTTCGCGACCAATGCGGTGAACGGTGCGCACGTCCACGCCGGCGAGGTGGTCGGGTTCATGGGGCACACGGGCGACGCCGAAGGCACGCCGGTGCACCTCCACTTCGAGATCCACCCGGTGTCCCTGCTCTACCTCGGGTACGACGGCGCCGTCGACCCGACGCCCTACCTCGACGCCTGGCGCCACCAGCAGGACCTCCCGTTCCCGACCGCCGGGGGCTGGACGCCTGCGGTGCCCGGCGGCAACGCCCCGGAGCCGGGCGCCATCCTGCTTCACGTGTCCGACATCTCGACGGCGAACGGGCTCGACCCGTCCTCGCTCGAGCACGCTCTCGCGGCGCCGAAGACCTCGGCGCTCCTCAAGCAGCTTCCGACCGTGGTCGCGCCGACGCACGACCTCGGCCGCGGCTGATGCCTTCCTCTACGCCCCGCCGTTGGGGCTGGCCGGAAAGTCCTCGCCGAAGTCGTCGCTGCCGCCGGTGACCGTGTCCTTGATCCACTTGCGGGTGTCCGGTCCCGTGATCGGGTTGAACAGGATCCCGATCAGGATGCCGACGAGGAGCAGCGTGCGGCCGCGCCTGCGATCGGCCTGCCGCTTGCCCTGCAGCCGGTCTGCGGCGCTCCGCAGGTCGTCGATCGCCGCCCTCAGCCTGGCGCGCACCTCCTCGTCGGTCGCCACCCTGGTTGCGACCGTGGCCGCCGTCCGACTGCCGATCAGCTCGTTGTAGAGGTCACGAGCGGTCGTGAACGCGCTGATCACGTCGGCACGCAGCTTCTCGTCCGACAGCGCGCGGTCGACGTAGGGTTTGACGTTGCCCGCCGCGTCGTACACCTTGTCCTTCGTCTTATTGGCCATCGTCGTCCGTTCCTTTCGCCTGGTGACTGCGTGCCTGCGGCGAGCCTCCGGCCCGCCGGCGCTCCTCCTGCTTGGCACCATCCTTGCAGGCTGCGGGGGGTCGGGCGGCGGGAAGCCGCCACAGCAGGTCGCGGGCCCCGGCTTCACCTTCGGCGCTCCGGATGGATGGCACGTCGTCCGGAGCGGTGAGCTCGTCTCGGCCGGCTCCGGCGCCGACCTCCTCCAGGTGGCGCGATTCCGCCTGCTCAAGCCCTACTCGAACGCCCTCTTCCGCAAGGTCGAGAAGGAGCTCGACGTGCGCATGGCGGCCGTCGCGAAGCAGACCTCGGGCAGGCTCACCGGCTCGCGTGTGGTGACCGCCGGCGGGGTGCGGTCGCACAGCTACGACGTCGAGGCGGAGGGTCGCGTCGACCAGTACACGTTCGTGCTGCGCGGGATGCGCGAGTTCCAGCTCCTCTGCCGCCGCTCCTCGTCGGAGAGCGACGACAACTGCCGCCTGCTCGTCCGCAGCTTCCGGATCACCTAGCCGGTCTGGCGGCCTGGCGCTCGAGCGGCGTCACGTTCCGTGCGCGCATGCGTCCGTTCGAGGCGAACGCGGCGTCGAACACCTGCTCGATCGTGTCGACCGGGATGAACTCGAGATCGCGGCGTGCCTCCGGCGGCAGTTCGACCAGGTCAGGCTCGTTCTCGCGCGGGAAGATCACGCGCTTGAGGCCGGCCCGCGCCGCCGCGAGCGACTTTTCACGCAGGCCGCCGATCGGGAGCACGCCGCCGGTCAGCGTGATCTCGCCCGTCATGCCGACATCCGCCGCCACGGGTTCGTCGCGGAGAAGCGAGGCGATCGCGGTCGCCATCGTCACGCCCGCCGACGGACCGTCCTTCGGCACCGCGCCCGCGGGGACGTGCACGTGGATGTCGTGCTCGCCGAACCAGGACTCCGGAACCCCGAGTGAGGCGGCGTGTGACCGGACCCACGACAGTGCAGCCTGGGCCGATTCCTGCATTACGTCTCCGAGCTGGCCGGTGATCGTGAGGTTCCCGCGTCCGGGATAGGCGGTCGCCTCGACGAAGAGCACGTCGCCGCCGGCGGTCGTGTACGCGAGACCTGTCGCCACTCCCGGGTGCGCGACTCGCTTGCGGACCTCCCCCGCGAACCGTCGCGGCCCGAGCCACTCGCGAAGCAGCGCATCGTCGAGCTTGACGCTCTTCACCCCGTTCCGCGCGACCTCCGACGCGGCCTTGCGGCAGATGTCCGCCAGCCGGCGCTCGAGGTTCCGCACGCCCGCCTCGCGCGTGTACTCGCGAATGATCGTGCGCAGGATCCGGTCCGAGATCTTCAGCCGCGCCCGTGTCAGGCCGTGGGCCGCGATCTGCTTCGGCACCAGGTACTTCCTGGCGATCCCCACCTTCTCGTCCTCGGTGTACCCGGGGAGCTCGATCACGTCCATGCGGTCGAGCAGCGCCCCGGGAATCGTGTCCAGCGTGTTGGCCGTGCAGATGAACAGCACCTTGGACAGGTCGAAGGGCAGGTCGAGGTAGTGGTCCCGGAACGCGTGATTCTGCTCGGGATCGAGCACCTCGAGCATCGCGCTCGCCGGGTCGCCGCGCCAGTCGGCGCCCATCTTGTCGATCTCGTCGATCAGCACCAGCGGGTTGCGTGACTCCGCGTCGCGGAGCGAGCGGATGATCGACCCCGGCAGCGCTCCGATGTACGTGCGCCGGTGGCCGCGGATCTCGGACTCGTCGCGAACCCCGCCGACCGAGAGGCGGACGAAGCGGCGGCCGAGCGCGCGGGCGATCGACTGCCCGAGCGACGTCTTGCCGACGCCGGGCGGGCCGACGAAGCACAGGATCTGCCCCGAGACCTGGTTGCGCAGCTTCGCCACCGCGAGGTACTCGATGATGCGCTCCTTGACCTTGTCGAGGTCGAAGTGGTCGGCGTCGAGCACCTCCCGCGCGTGCTCGAGGTCGAGGTTGTCGTCGGTGAGGAGTCCCCACGGCAGCGTGAGGATCCACTCCAGGTAGGTCCGGATCACCCCGTACTCGGCCGCGGCCTGCGGCAGCCGCTCGAGCCGCTGCAGCTCCCGGTCGGCGGCCTTCCGCACCTCCTCGGGAAGCTCGCCGAGCGCCGCGAGCCGCTCCCTGAGCTCGGCGAGCTCCGCCTGCTCGGGGTCGGCCTCGCCGAGCTCGGCCTGGATCGCCTTCAGCTGCTGTCGGAGGAAGTACTCGCGCTGGCCCTTCTCCATCTCGGACTGCACCTGCGACTGGATGCGCGACCCGAGCTCGAACACCTCGAGCTCGCGGCTCAGGATCGCCGACACCATCCGCAGCCGGGCCTCGACGTTCACCTCCTCGAGGATCTGCTGCCGCTCGTCGGTCGGGATCGTGCGCAGCGTCGAGGCGACGAGATGGCAGAGCGCGCTCGGATCGTCGACGTTCGCGGCGGCGAGCTGGAGCTCTTCCGGCAGGTACGGCGCCAGACCGATGATGCGCGCGAACAGGCCCTGGACGTTTCGCGTCAGGGCCTCGACCTCGGGCGAGTCGACGAGCACGTCCGGGAGCGCGGAGAACTCGCCGAGCAGGTACGGGTCGGCGTCGGCTTCGTGATCGAGCTGGACGCGCTCGACACCCTGCACGAGGATGCGCAGCGTCCCGTCGGGCACGCGGATCAGCTTGTGCACGACGGCGACCGTCCCTACCCGGTAGACGTTCTCGAAGCCGGGCGCCTCGATCGACGGGTCCCGCGAGGCGATCAGGGCCACGAGGCGGTCGCCGGCGACGATGTCGTCGATCACGCGGATCGAGCGCTCCTGCCCGATCGCGAGCGGCGCCATCGACTGCGGGAAGACGACCGTGTCCTTGAGCGGCAGGATCGGCAACACCGCCGGCAGGGTCACCTCGTCGCTCGGCTGATCCTGGATGTCGAAGAGCTCGCTCACCCGCGAACGACTTCGATCGTCACCTGGCCGAGCGGCGCGTGGTCGGCGACGGGCAGCTCGACGGTCAGGATGCCGTGCTCGAAGCGGGCGACCGCCCGTTCCGGCTCGACGTCCTCGCCGAGTGCGACCTGGCGCTGGAACGCGCCGTACTCGATCTCCATCTGCTGGTAGACGCGGCCGGGCGCCTGCGGCCGCCGGCGCTCGCCCGCGACGACGAGCAGCCGCTCGCCGACGACGACCCGGACGCTCTCCGGATCGACGCCCGGAAGCTCGACGACCACGGTGAGCGCGTGCGGATCGTCGGTGTGGAAGCAGTCGACGTTCGGGCGGAAGCCGAACCCCTGGCGCGGTCCCGAGAAGCGCGGAACGTGCCACAGGTCCGCGAACAGCTGCTCGATCTCCGCCTGCAGCTTGTCGACGTCCCGCCTGGCCACGCCGAAACGCTACCGCGCCGATGCGCCCCGGAGGGGCGGCTGTAGCATCCCGCGCGTGAAAGGCCTGATCTGTGCAGGCGGTTCGGCGACCCGGCTCGAGGAGTTGACGCGCGTCGCGAACAAGCATCTGCTGCCGGTCGGGCGGTGGCCGATGGTCTACTACCCGCTCCAGCTGCTGCAGCGCGTCGGCGTCCGGGACGTCCTGCTCGTCACCGGCCAGCACCATGCCGGCCAGTTCATCGACCTGCTCGGCGACGGTCACGTGCGGGCGCGGGGCGGCGGAGATGTGCTCTTCGACCTCGATCTCACCTACAAGGTCCAGGTCGAGCCCGGGGGGATCGCCCAGGTCGTGGGGATGGCGCGGACGTTCGCCGCGGGCGAGCGCCTGGTCGTCTGCCTCGGCGACAACATCTTCGAGCAGGCGCAGTCGGAGGCGATCGCGACGTGGGGCGACGGCGCCCTGGTGTTCGTCAAGGAGGTCCCCGATCCGGAGAACTTCGGCGTGGTCGCCTACCGGGACGACGGCACCGTCGCCGACATCGTCGAGAAGGCAGGGCGTGTCGACACCCGCTACGCGGCGCCGCCGTCGAGCGACGCGGTGGTCGGCCTCTACTGCTATCCGCCCGACGTGTTCGACGTGATCGGCGGGCTCGAGCCGTCGAGCCGCGGCGAGCTCGAGATCACCGACGTCAACCGCGTCTACGCGCAGAACGGCCGCCTCGAGGTGCGGCGCGTCGAAGGGTGGTGGCACGACGGCGGCAAGCACTGGGGCGACCTCGCCGACGTCGGCCGCCTGATCGAGGAGACCGGGGCGAACAAGTGATTCCCGGGCTCCGGCGCTTCGACCTGCGTCGGTTCGACGACGAGCGTGGCTGGTTCCTCGAGCTGATGCGCCAGAGCGGGCTGCCGAAGCCGGTCCGGCAGGCCAACCTGGCCCGCTCGCGCCGCGGTGTGATCCGCGCGCTCCACTACCACGTGCGCGGCCAGGACGACCTGTTCTGCTGCCTGCAGGGGATGGTGCGGGTGGTCGTGCTCGATCGCGAGACCGGCGAGACCTTCACCGAGGACATCGGCGACGACAATCCGGTCGCGATCTACGTGCCGGGGTCGAACGCGCACGGGTACGAGGCGCTGACCGACTGTCTGTTCTGTTACTTCGTCACCGAGGAGTACGACGCGGCCGATCCCGACGAGCACGGCGTGCCGTGGGACGATCCGCGCGTCGTCGACCTCTGGAGCACACGATCGCCGATCCTCTCGGCACGGGACCGCACGGCGACGCCGTGATCACCGGCGCGGGCGGGCAGCTCGGCTGCGCGCTCGTCGAGGAGTTCCCCGGCGCGCGTGCGCTCAGCCGGAGCGACTGGGACGTCGACTACCCGCCGCCGGCGGGGCTCGAGCCCGTCTCGCTCGTCCTGCACGCGGCGGCCTGGACGGATGTCGAGGCGGCGGAGGACGACCCACAGGCAGCAGCGGCCGTCAACGTCGGCGGCGTTCGCAACGCCGCCGCGCTCGGCGCGCCGCTCGTCGTCTGGTCGACCGACTACGTCTTCGACGGCGCGAAGGGGTCGCCGTACGTCGAGTCCGACAGCCCCGCGCCGCTCAACGTCTACGGGCGCACGAAGCTGCTCGGCGAGGCGGCCGCGGGCGAGCGCGCCTGGATCGTCCGGACGTCCTGGGTGTTCGGGTGGACGTCACGTAACTTCGTTCGCTCGATCCTGCGGCTGGCCGCCGAGCAGGACGAGATCTCCGTGGTCGACGACCAGGTCGGCTGCCCGACGTACACGGGCCATCTCGCCCGGGCGACGCACCGGATCCTCGAGCTGCCGTTCGGCACCTACCACGTCGCCGCGTCGGGTCAGTGCAGCTGGGCCGACTTCGCAGAGGCGATCATCGAGGAGGCCGGCCTCGGCGCGCGGGTGCGGCGGATCTCGAGCGCCGAGTACGGCCTCCGCGCGGCCCGTCCGGCGGAGTCCGTGCTGCGCAGCGAGCTCGGAGCCCCCGAGCTCCCGCACTGGCGCGAGGGGCTGCGCGAGTGCCTGGCGCGCCTTCGTTCCGTCTAACCTACGCCGCGATGCGGATCCTGGTCGCAGGCGGCGCCGGCTTCATCGGCTCACAGTTCGCGCGTCGCATGGTCGCCGGGGGCGACGCGGTCGCGGTGCTCGACAAGCTCACCTACGCCGGCAACCGGGCGAATCTCGCCGGCGTCGAGCACGAGTTCCACGAAGGGGACATCGCCGACGCAGATGCAGTCGCCGCCGCCGCCGCGGGCTGCGACGCGATCGTCAACTTCGCGGCCGAGACGCACGTCGACCGGTCGATTCTCGGGCCGGCGGAGTTCATCCTGACCGACGTCCTCGGCACGCAGGTGCTGCTCGACCACGTGCGGCGAACCGGCGTGCGGCTGCTGCACGTCTCGACCGACGAGGTGTACGGCGACATCGAGCTCGGCGCCCCGGCGTGCGCAGAGGACGCTCCGCTCCGGCCCTCGAGCCCGTACAGCGCTTCGAAGGCGGGCGGCGACCTGCAGGTCCTGGCCTACGTCCGCACCTACAGGGTCGACGCACTGGTCACGCGCGGAGCGAACACCTACGGCCCGCGGCAGTACCCCGAGAAGTTCCTGCCGCTCTTCATCACCAACGCCCTCGACGGCGAGGAGCTGCCCGTCTACGGCGACGGCCGCCAGCGCCGCGAGTGGTTGCACGTCGAGGACCACTGCACCGCGATCGAGACGGCGCTCCGTCACGGCGGGGCGGGTGAGGTCTACAACGTCGGTGGGCAGGAACGGGAGAACCTCGACGTCGTGCGGCGGATCCTCGACCTGACCGGCGCCTCGCCGGATCTCGTCCGGCACGTCGCGGACCGGCCCGGGCACGACCGCCGCTATTCGGTCGACTCGTCGAAGCTGCGGTCGCTCGGCTGGTCGCCGGGGCACTCCTTCGACGCCGGTGGGCTCGAGGAGACCGTGGCCTGGTACCGCGACAACCGTGAGTGGTGGGAGCCGATCAAGTCGGGCGACTACCGGGCCTACTACGCGGAGCAGTACGCCGCGAGGCTGAGCGGCGCCGGCTGAGGACTTCTGAGCGCGTCGGCGATCCGGCGCCGCGCTCGGCTACGGTGCCCGGCGATGAGTCGTCACGCGGCGCGGCTCGCATGCGCACTGGTGCTCGCCTCCGGCGGTCTCGCGTCGGCGCTCACCGTCTCGTGGCGCGCCCAGACGGCGCGCGCGGACGGCACCACGGCCGCCGCGACCACGGCCGCGACGGTCACGAGCGCGGCGCCCGAGGTGCTCGCCGTCACCGGCCACGGGTGGGGGCACGGGGTCGGCCTCAGCCAGTGGGGTGCCTACGGCTACGCCCTCCACGGGTACGGGTTCGCGCGGATCCTCGCCCACTACTACCCCGGGACGACCCTCGGTCCCGCGCCGGCGCACACGGTGCGCGTCCTGCTGCGGCGCGCGAAGCGGGTCACGCTCGGCTCGGCCGTGGCCTGGAAGGCCGTCGACGCAGCCGGCAAGGCGGTGTCGCTCCCGCCGGGCCCGGTCACGCTGACGACCGCCGCCAGGCTCGCCGGACAGGCGGTGACGCTGCCCGCCACCTTCAGCTCGCCGGCGCCGCTCGCGCTCGGCGGCAAGCCCTTCCGCGGCCGCTTCGTCGTCTCGCTCGACGGCAAGGCGCTGGACGTGGTCGACGTGGTCGCGCTCGAGGCGTACCTCAAGGGTGTCGTGCCCTCGGAGATGCCGTTCGAGTGGCCGGCGACGGCGCTCGAAGCCCAGGCGATCGCCGCCCGTTCCTACGCGCTCGCCAACCTCGTGCACGGCGGCTCGTTCGACCTCTACGACGACTCCCGGAGCCAGGTCTACGGCGGCATCGACGCCGAGTCCCCGTCGACCAGCGCCGCGGTCGACGCGACGAAGGGGCAGGTCGTGCTGTACAAGGGGGCGGTCGCCGAGACGTACTTCTTCTCGACGTCGGGAGGGCGCACGGCGTCGGCCGCCGAGGTGACCGGTACGCCGGTCCCCTACCTGGTCTCGGTCCCGGACCCGTACGACACCGCCTCCCCGTACCACGACTGGGGGCCCGTGCTGTTCGACGCGTCCAGGGTGGGGAAGAAGCTCAAGCTCGCCTCTGCGATCGACGACGTGCAGCTGGTCGCCGGGCCGTCCGGCCGGGTGCAGACGCTGACCGTCGTCGGGGCGGACGACGGTCAGGCCAGCTTCTCCGGAGCCGAGATCCGGGCGTCGCTCGGCCTGCGCTCGACCTGGTTCACCCCGTCGCTCTACTCGCTCGGTCCCGCGCGGGCGGCGATCACGTACGGCGGCGCGGCTTCGCTCAGCGGCTTCGTCCGGGGCGCCGGCGGCGTCTCGCTCGAGGCAGAGCCGTACGGAGGCGGCTGGACCTCGGCCGGGCCGGTCGCCCTCGCCGCCGACGGGACGTTTCAGCTGACCGTCTCGCCGCGCGCCCGGACCTCCTACCGGCTCGCGGCCGGTTCCGTTCGCGCCGGCCTGGTGACGGTCGCGGTCGCGCCGCGGCTCGCCGCGACCATCGCCTCCGCGGGCGCGCAGGGCTCCGAGAAGCCCGTCGTCCCGTCGTCACCCGTTCAGCTGCAGCGCTCGAGCGGCGCCGCGTGGACGACGGTGTCCCGGACCGCGACGAACGCTTCGGGAGCGTTCGCGTTCGAGGGCCCGCTCGCGCCCGGCCGCTACCGGGTGCGCTGCGCACCGGGTGCCGGCCTCGAGCCCGTCCTCTCGACGCCGGTCACGGTGCCGTGAAGCGGCTCGCCGCCCTGCTCGTGCTGTCGGCCGCTCTCGTCGCCGCGTCCGGTGCGGCCGCGTTCGACAACACGGAGCCCTTTGCCGCTCAGCAGTGGTACCTGACGAAGGACCAGGCGTGGGACTTCTGGCCGACGCCGCCGACCACGCTCGCCCCGATCAAGGTCGCCGTGATCGACTCCGGCATCGACGGCGGCCATCCGGACCTCCAGGGCCGTGTCGTCGCGGCCCGCTCGTTCGTCGGCGGGTCGCCGTATCGCGACGAGGACGGGCACGGGACGTTCGTCGCCGGCGAGATCGCCGCCAATCCCTTCAACGGCGTCGGAATCGCCGGGATGGCGTTCAACGCCCGGCTGATCATCGGGAAGGTCGTCGAGCCCGACGGCACCGTGTCGCTCCAGGCCGAGGTGGCTGCGATCCGCTGGGCGGTGCACGAGGGTGCGCGCGTCATCAACCTCAGCCTCGGCGGTGTTCGCGACCCGCTCGATCCCGCGCTCGACACGTACTCGGCGATCGAGCAGGAGGCCGTCGAGTACGCCTACTCGAAGGGCGTGGTGGTCGTCGCCGCCGTCGGCAACGGTCCACAGTCTCCCGAGACGCCCTGGAACTACGCGCACTACCCGGCGGCGCTCCCTCACGTGATCGGCGTCAGCGCGCTCGGCGAGAACGGCAACGTGCCGGCGTTCTCGAACCGGGACGCCGTCTTCAACGACATCTCGGCCCCGGGCGACAACATGTTCTCGACGATTCCCCGGCAGCTCGCCGAGCCGATCAGCCGGTGCGCGGACGGGCCGTACTCCGAGTGCGGGCCGTTCGAGTTTCGCAATGCGATCGGGACGTCGTTCGCGGCGCCGCAGGTCTCGGCCGCGGCGGCGCTCCTGCTCGGAGTCGATCCGAAGCTCACCCCGGACCAGGTGTCGTGGCTGCTCGAGCGCAGCGCGACGGACGTCAACGCCTCGACCGGCTGCCCGCAGTGCCTCGTCGGTCGCGACCTGTACTCGGGGTGGGGGAGCCTGGACGTGCTCTCCGCGCTGACGCTGCTCACGGCGGGGGCCAAGCTCCCGCAGCCGGACCACTACGAGCCGAACGACGACGCGGGGACGTGGTCGCACGCGCTGCCGCCGCTGCCGCGGACGATCCGGGCGTCGCTCGACTTCTGGGACGACAACGTCGACGTCTACCACGTGTACGTGAAACGCGGTCAGCGGCTCTTCGCCCGGCTGACGCCCGGAACGAAGGCGGGTGTCAGGCTGGCGATCTGGAGCCCCGGCACATTGCACGTCGAGGGTCTCCGCGTCGACCTCAACCGCCGTCGAGCCGAGTCGCATGCCGTCGGCGGCCAGGTTCGTGTCGCCTACAAGGCGCCCGTGACCGGCACCTACTACGTCGAGGCGAAGCTGATCACGCAGTCGTACTACCCGGTGCAGTACCGGCTGTCGGTCGTGCGCACCGCGTCCTGAGGCGCCGGCGGCTACCCGCCGTTCTCGCGCAGCTCGTCAGGCGTCACGTCGCGCAGCACGCGGGCCGGTGAGCCGACGACGACCGTCCGCGGCGGCACGTCCCGCGTCACGACCGCACCCGCGCCGACGAACGCCTCCTCGCCGACCTCGATCCCCGGGCACAGGACCGCTCCGCCGCCGACCCGCGCGCTACGCCGGATCGTCGGGCCCCGCATCTCCGCCTTCCGGCGCTCGGTCCGGCCCATGTAGTTGTCGTTCGTGGTCACCACGCAGGGCGCGATGAAGACGTCCTCCTCGAGCGTCGAGTAGGCGGTGATGTACGCGCCGGCCTGGATGCGCGTCCTGTCGCCGACGGTCGTGTCGTTCTCGATCAGCGAGCCGCGGCCGAGCACGCAGTCGTCGCCGAGCGAGACCCGCTCGCGGATGCACGACTGGTCGCCGACGATCGAACCCACGCCGACCGACGAGCCGGCGAACACGATCGCGCCGGTCGAGACGACGGTGCGCGCTCCGATCTCCGCCGGAGGAAGCGGCTCGCGGCTCGCGGTCGACGACGCCCCGAGCGACGGCTGCTTGCCGATCACGGCGTACTCGAGCACGCGGACGTCGTCTCCGAGCACCGTTCCCGGGTACACGGTCGCCGTCGGGTGGATCTCAGCCGGCAAGCGACCTCGTCAGCTGCTCGAGCGCCCGGACGACCCGCGCGCCGTCGCTCGCCACCCTGGCGCGGTCGCCGCGACCCTCGACGAGGTCGAGGAAGTGGCTGCACTCGAGACGCAGCGGCTCGTCGGTGGAGATCTTCGGGATGAAGATGTCGCCCGAACGGGTCTGCCACTCACCGTACGTCTCGGCCCGCTTCCAGGGCGACTTCTCGTAGACGGTCACCTTGCGCTCGAGCTCCATGTCGTCGAAGACGACCATCTTCTCGCGCCCGACGACGGTCATCTTGCGCATCTTGTGCGGGTCGAGCCACGACAGGTGCATGTGCGCGATCTTCCCGCTCGGGAAGCGGAGGAAGCAGAACACGACGTCCTCGACGCCCGGCGTGAGGAAGTCGCGGCCCTGCGCCGTCGCGACGACGGGATCCTCGTCGAGCAGGTGGAGGATGACCGAGAGGTCGTGCACCCCGAGCGACCAGAGTGCGTTCTCGTTGGTGCGGACGATCCCGAGGTTCTGCCGGTTGCCGTAGACGCAGAGCACCTCGCCGAGCTCGCCGCTCGAGATCAGCTCCTTCAGCTTGACCACCCCGGGGTGGTAGAGCAGCAGGTGCCCCGGCATCAGGACGCGGTCGCCGGCGGCCGCGATCGAGACGAGCTCGTCGATCTCGACCGCGTTCATCGCGGGCGGCTTCTCGACGAGGACGTGCTTGCCCGCCTCGAGGGCCTGCTTGGCGAGCGCGTAGTGGGTCGGGACGGGCGTCGAGATCACGACTGCGTCGAGCGTGTCGTCGGCGAGCAGGTCCTCGAAGCTCGCGGTCACGTGGGCGGCCGGGTAGCGGGCCGCGAAGCGTTCGCGGTGGCCGGGGTCGAGGTCGCACAGCCAGGCGAGCTCGGCCAGCTCGTCGAAGTTGCGTGCGAGGTTGGGCCCCCAGTAGCCGAGCCCGGCGACGCCGATCCGTGCCGCCGCCACTACAGCTTCCAGACCTTGCCGTCGACCTCCAGGCCCTTGGTGGCGTTGCGGAAGTCGACGACGACGTTGCTGCGCCTGACGAGCTCGGCGTAGTCGATCCCGGAGTGGTTGGTCACGATCGCGACGCAGTCGTACTGCTCCGGCTCGAGCGGCACCGACGTCAGGCCGTCGAACTCCGCGACGAACGGGTCGTGGTAGGCGACGTCGGCGCCGGCGTTCCGCAGCAGCTGAAGCAGCTTCTCGGCCGGTGACTCGCGCACGTCGTCGATGTCGGCCTTGTAGGCGACGCCGAGCAGCAGGATCCTTGCGCCCTTCAGCGACTTCTGTGCGCCGTGGTTGAGCGCCTGCGAGATCACCGATCGGCAGAAGTACGGCATGTTGTTGTTGATCTCGCCCGCGAGCTCGACGAAGCGGGTGCTGAAGTCGAACTCGCGCGCCTTCCACGCGAGGTAGTACGGATCGAGGGGGATGCAGTGTCCGCCGAGGCCGGGGCCGGGCCGGAACGACATGAAGCCGAACGGCTTCGTCGCCGCCGCCTCGACGACCTCCCAGACGTCGATCTCCATGCGGTCGCAGAGCTGCGCGAGCTCGTTGACGAGCGCGATGTTGACCGAGCGGAAGATGTTCTCGAGCAGCTTCGTCAGCTCGGCCGCATCCGCCGTCGACACCTCGTGCACGTGGGTGATCGCGGAGCGGTACAGGTCGGCCGCCGCCTTCGTCGAGGCGGCGTTGACGCCCCCGACGACCTTCGGCGTCGTCTGCGTCGTCCAGTCCGTGCGGCCGGGATCGACGCGCTCCGGCGCGAAGGCGAGATGGAAGTCCGCGCCCGCGCTGAGCCCGCTGCCCTGCTCGAGGATGGGCTGCAGCACCTCGCGCGTCGTGCCCGGGTAGGTCGTCGACTCGAGCACGACGATGTGACCCTTGCGCAGGTGTGGCGCCAGGGCGGCGGCGGCGCTTCGGATCTGGCCGAGGTCGGGCTCGCGCTGAGGCGTCAGCGGCGTTCCGACGGCGATCACGACCGCGTCGCTGTCCGCGGCGGCCGCGAAATCCGTCGTGGCGGTGATGCGGCCGTCGTCGACGAGCGGCTTCAGCACCTCCGACGGGACGTCCTTGATGTGGCTCTCGCCGCGGTTGATCGCCTCGACGACCGCCGGCTGCACGTCGACGAGCACGACGCGCTTGCCGGCCGAAGCGAACGTCTCGGCGTGCGGCATGCCGACGTAGCCGGCGCCGATCACGGCGACGTCGTACGACCGGGTGCGCTCCGGGCCGGACACGGCGGTCAAGCGTACAGGGCTGCCACGATGCGTTCCGCAGCGTGGCCGTCCCCGTAGAGGGGCGGCGCCGAGGCGGGGAAGGCGGCGCCTGCGACGGCCGCGGCGATCGCCTCCGGGTCGTCGTCGACGAGCACGTTCGCGCCGTTCGCGACGGTGTCGACCCACTCGGTGCTGGGGCGCAGCGTGACGCACGCGACGCCGTACCAGTAGGCCTCCTTCTGCAGGCCTCCGGAGTCCGTGACGACGACCCGGGCCCGGGATGCGAGCGCCGCCAGGTCGAGGTAGCCGAGCGGCGGGGCGAGTTCGAGATCGGGAGCGACGGCGGCCAGTGCTGCACGCGTGCGCGGGTGAGCCGGGAAGACGATCGGTCCCTCGATCCGGCGCAGCCCGTCCGCGATGCGGGCGAGCCGCCCGGGCCGCGTGACGTTCGCCTCGCGGTGCACGGTGACGAGGGCGTACGAACCCGGCTCGACGCCGAAGCGCTCGAGCGCCGACGAGCGCTCGCGTGCGATGGGGACGAACAGCCTCGCGGCATCGGCCATCACGTCGCCGACGACGACACGCCGGCCGGGCACTCCCTCGGACTCGAGCTGTGCCGACGAGCGCTCGTCGGGGCAGAGCAGCAGTGCGGCGAGGTGGTCGACCTCGATCCGGTTTCGCTCCTCGGGCATCTCGAGGTCGAAGCTGCGCAGGCCCGCCTCGACGTGGGCGACCGGGACGGTGCCTGCGGCGCGGGCGCCCGCGGCGGTCGAGTTCGTGTCGCCGAAGACGAGCACCCAGTCGGGCCGCTCGCCGTCGACGACGGCCCGGATCGGCTCCTCCATCGCCGCGGGGTCGGCCGTGCGGAGGTCGAGCCGGTGGGCCGGGGGCGGGATCTCGAGCTCGTCGAAGAACACCTGGGAGAGCTCCGCGTCCCAGTGCTGCCCGGTGTGCAGGACGGTCTCCTCCACGCCCGCGCGACCGAGGGCGAGCGACAGCGGCGCCGACTTGATGAACTGCGGACGGTTTCCGACCACGGAGAGGACGCGCATGTCGCGGGCGCTACGATATGCGCGCCCTCGGGTGGTGAGAGCCCGGGCCGTTAGCTCAGCTGGTAGAGCAGGGGACTCTTAATCCCAAGGTCGAAGGTTCGAATCCTTCACGGCCCATTTTCCGGGAGGGGACGCTTGACGCTGCGCAACACGCGCAGCCAGTTCTGGCGCAGGACCTTCGCGATGTCGGCATCGCTGAACCCGCGCTCGACGAGCAGCCGCGTGACCGTCGGAGCGTCCCCGTGATGGAGCAGGTCGGGAGGGAGATGGACGGTCGCGAGGTCCTGCTCGAACGCCGCCTTCTCTTCCGGCGGCATGGCGCGATGGATGAAGTCGAAGAAGTCGAACCCGAGCCCGACGTGGTCGATGCCGATCAGCTCGGCGACGTAGGCGACCTGATCCGCAAACGCCGCGGCGGTCGCGCCGTCCTTGGACGGACTGAGCAGCACTGAGCTGATGCCCACGACGCCACCCCGCTCCGCCACGGCTTGCATCTGCTCGTCGCTGCTGTTCCGCTCGGCGTCGTAGAAGCGGCGCGGGTTCGTGTGGCTGATCACGAGCGGCCCATGCGTGCGGTCGAGCACGTCTTCCACGCCGGCGGGATTGAGGTGCGCGAGGTCGATCAAGATCCGCAGCTCCTCGCAGGCGTCGACGACCGCGCGCCCGAATGGAGAAAGCCCCTGCGGCGACGACCCGGTCGGCGCGATCAGCCCGCCGTCGCCGGCCAGGTTGCGGCGGACGTGGGTGAGGCCGATGCAGCGAACGCCCAGCTCGTGGAAGGCACGGAGCAGGTGGATGTCGGAGCCGAGCGGCTCGACGCCCTCCATGGTGAGGAAGAAGCCGATGCGGCCGTCGGCTCGGGCCGCTTCGATCTCGTCGCTGTCGCGGCAGACGGCGAAGCGTGGATCGTGCGCCACCTCCTCGTGCAGGAGCGCGAGCTGATCCACCGCGACGCGGAGCGCGAGCTCCGGCAGGTAGCGGTCGTCGAGGAAGACCGCAGCGCCGACGACCCCGATCCCGCCGTCGTGAAATTGCTGCCAGAAGTCGCGCCCGAGGACGCCGACCGGTTGGTGCTTGGTGACGCGCTTCTCGTACAGGTCGAGAAGCAGGTCGAAGTGGAGATCGACGACGGCGCCGTGGACGCGGCGCACGTGTGCGCCGAGCCCTTCGGACGATGGCGGGCCCACTGCGTCATTATGGGTTCGTCGAGCGGCAACTCGGGTCGGGAGGCGCGTTTCAGGGTCGCCGCCGCCGCCGCCGGGCGACGAGCCCGGTGACGAGCACGGCCGCCACGGTCAGCACGAGCGAGACCGCCCTGCGGCCGCGCAGCTTGGAGACACCGCCGGCGCGCTCGGCCATGTCGACCGGCACCTCTTTCAGGCGCAGGCCGGCGCTCGAGATCCTGATCAGCGCCTCGACCTCCGGCGCACCGGTCGTGAATTCCGCGGCGAGGAGCGGGAGCGCCTTGGCGTTGACCGCGTAGAGGCCGCTCGTCGCGTCGCCGAACGGCTGGCCGAGCACCACTGCGAGCGCGCGCCGGAGGACCGCCGTCCCGAACCGCCGCGCCGGGCTCGGGAGGTAGCGGTACGGCGCATAGCCGTCGCCGGAGACGAAGCGCGATCCGACGGCCACGTCGCACACGTCGTCGCGAACGAGTGCGAGGAGCCGCGCGAGCTCGTGCCCGGGATGCTGGCCGTCGGCGTCGACGCGGCCGCAGTACGTGAACTCGTGCTCGAGTGCGTAGCGGTACCCGGCGGCGACGCCGACGCGGAGGCCGCGGTTCTCGCCGAACGACAGCACGTCGGCGCCGTGTGCGCGCGCGACCGCCGCCGTTCCGTCGGTGGAGCCGTCGTCGACGACGAGGATGCGTGCGTCCGGGACCTCTCGCCGCAGGTCGTCGAGCACCGCCGGAAGGTTCTCCTCCTCGTTCCAGGCCGGGACGAAGACCAGCGTGTCCGTCAATGCGCGCTCTGCTCGAGCTCGGCGAGCATACGACGTAGCTGCCGACGCGCCAGTGGCAGCGCGGCGAGTTCCCACGCGAGCGCGGTCGACGAGGGCCGCTCGGGCACGACCCGGACGCGCGCCCTGATGCTGTGCGCCGAATAGAGGCGGTGAAAGAAGTAGCGGGCCCGCGGGTAATGGAACGGTGCGCAGACGATCTCGGCAAGCTCGACCTCGCGGGCGAGCAGGAGCGGCACCGTGCGCGCTGCGTTCTCGGCGGTCACGCTCGCGGTCGGCTCGACGACGAGCTCCACCTTCGGGCCGCGCCAGGCGTCGCGCATCTGCTCGGCCTCCGACGGGCCGCCGTCGGGGGACCAGCCCGTGAAGACGATCGCCGACGGGCAGAGCCGCTCGGCCAGCGTCTCGGCGGCGGCCACCAGGCGCCTGCAGCGTGCAGTGATGCGGTATCCGGCCGCCTCGAAGGCTCCGTGACCCGGTACGACGATCGTGGTCCGCGGCATCTGAGGCAAGGTAGACGCTTCGCGTTTGAGAAGGAGTCCCGGCGGAGATTGCGAAGGCGGCTTTTCACGGCCTTTACAAGTTCTGCCGATGGTTCCCGCATCGCACCCCCGTCGATGAGACTGGACCGCTTCCTCCCCCCGCTCGCCGTCGCCGTGCTCGTCGCCGCACTCGGTGCTGCTCCGCTGGCCGCCTCGCCGGCGCAGAAGATCAAGGAGAAGCAGCGGCAGGCGGACGTCGTGCTTGCGCAGGTGAACGCGCTCGACAACCAGCTCAACGCCACGGTGGAGGCGTGGGACGGCGCGCAGTACGAGCTCGGGAAGGTGAAGAAGCAACTTGCGCACAACCGAGCATCGCTCGCGATCGCGGAGCGCGCGCAACGACACGCCGAGGAGCTCGTGCAGGCGCGCCTGGTGACGATCTACGAGAGCGACCAGCCGACCACGATCGACGTCGTCCTCGGCAGCACGAGCCTGGGCGACCTGATCGATCGGCTGCAGGCGGCACGTTCGGTCGCGACGTCGGATCGCGAGCTTGCGCAGCGTGCGGCACAGGTGCGCGATCAGTTTGCCGCTGCGCAACGCACCCTGCAGGCCTCCGAGCGGCATCACGCGGCATCGGTCGCGAAGCTCTCGAGCCAGCGGCAGCAGATCGGCGCGATGCTCGCGCAACGGCGCAGGCTGCTTGCCTCGGTGCAGACCGAGATCACGACGATGCGCGCCGAGGAAGCGCGGCGCCAGGCGGCCCTCGCGGCTGCGGCCCGCCGCCGCCTCGAGGCCGAGCAGGCGGCGCTCCGCCGTCAGGCTGCCGAGCGCGAGCAGGCCGCCGCGGCTGCGGCCGCGGCGAGAGCCGCTGCGAAGACGGCTGCGCCGGCCACCACCACCACCACCCAGGCCGCGACGACGACGACCGAGTCGGCTTCGGCACCGGCCACGGCTCCGGCTGCCTTCCCGGTCGCGGCGACGACGACCACGCCCGTTCTCACCGGGCCGGTGACGGCGACGAGCGACGGCACGACCGACCCGACCACCACCACGACGGCCACCCCGGCACCGCCCGTGCCGCTCCCGGCCGGACACCCGGAGGCGGCGACGATCGCGCTCCGCTACCTCGGGGTGCCGTACCTGTGGGGCGGCGAGAGCCCGAAGGGCTTCGACTGCTCGGGCCTCGTCGCCTACGTGTACGCGCAGCTCGGCATCACCCTGCCGCACTTCGCGGCCGCCCAGTACCAGCTCGGCGCGGCGGTGCCGGTGAGCCAACTGCAGCCCGGCGACCTCGTCTTCTTCGACGCGCTCAACCACGTCGGCATCTACATCGGCGGTGGTGAGTTCGTGCACGCCCCGCACACCGGCGACGTCGTGAAGATCACGAGCCTCGCGTCGTACATTTCGAGCTACGTCGGCGCGCGGCGGATCTAGGCCTCTTCTCCTACTGCGGTCTGGCGCCGCGCCGGAGCTCGATCCACGTCGGGCGCTGCAGTTCGGCCTCCTCCGCGACCGCGTCCTCCGGCCTGGGTTGCGGAGCCCGGCGACCGGCGGTCAGGCGGCGCGGGGCGGTGGTGTCGAGCGACAGCCGCTTCATGCGTGCACCTCACTCTCATTGCTCGTCGCGGGCGCGGGGGCCCGCGTGATCCTGATGTCGCCGCTGACGGTCTTGGCGCGGATCTCGACCAGCGGCCCGTCGCTCTCCGGAGGCTCGGACGAGAGTTCGAGCTCCGAGCTCGTGTCGCCGCTGACGGTGTTGCAGTCGAGCCACGCGCGCGAGCCGCGACGGACGCCGATCTCGATGTCGCCGGAGACCGAGTGCGCACCGACCGATCCCTGGAGCACGGCTCGGTGCCGCTGGTCGCCGCTGACCGAGTTCACGCTGACGTCGTCGTAGGCTGCGCCGACCTCGACGTCGCCCGAGGCGGTCATGACGCTCAGAGGCCCGCGCACGGTCTCGACCGACACGTCGCCCGAGGCGGTCTGGACGTTGGCGGAGCCCGTGATCTCGCGGGCGCTGACGTCGCCGCTCGCGCTCTTCGCGCTGACGTCCCCGGCGACCTGCTCGAGCTCGACGTCTCCGGAGGCCGTCGAGACCTTCGCTCCGCCGAGCGTGCCCCGGACCGAGACCGGCGCCGACTTCGTCCTCGCTGCGAGCAGCGATCGTTCCGGGCAGCGCACACGGCAGGCGACGCCCTGCCGGCCGAAGATCGCTCCGAAGCCGAAGCCGCCGCGGCGCTGCGGCACGTCGACGACGATCTTCGCCGCCCCGTGCATGTCGATCCGCGCTTCCTCGACGAGCGCACGCGACTCGTCGTCGTAGCCGATCAGCTCGATCTCGACCCGCCCCTCGAGCGTCGCGTCGACGTCGATCTCGCCCGACGCCAAGCGGACGTCGAGCTCCGCGGGACCGCTGACCTCGAACTGCCGTTGCATGGTGCCTCCCTCCGTCATCAGCTCTGTGCGTATCCGGACAGCCGCTTGCCGGTCGCCGGGCGCGGCGGCCGCGACTCGGTCGCGCGCGCGATCGCACGCACGATCCACGTGTTCGTCGAGACGCCTTCCCGGTCGGCCGCCTTCTCGACCGTCACCTTCAGGTTCTCCGACAGGCGCAGCGTGATCCGCGCCGACAGCTCCTCGCCGATCGTCCCCGGGCTGTCCCCGGCCGTGTCGACGTAAACGAACTCGGGCTCCTGCCCCGCCAGCCGGACCTCGACCTGGCCCGAGGGCAGCTTCGACGACAGCTCGACCGCCGCCTGCGCGAGCAGGTCGAGCAGCTTGAGCCGGAGGCTCGAGCCGAGCGACTCGGAGAGCCGGCGGGCGATCTCTCTCGCCCGCTCGTCGCCGAGCTCCGCCAGCCCTTCGATGTCCTGCTGGACGTCGCCGATCAGGATGCTCAGATTCATAGTGACATCACTATGACATCACAGATGACACCTGTCAAGCATCATGGTGGCCGCACGCCTCGACTTCGTGCCTAACGCCGCGAGATCCGCTCAGTTAAGCCGTACGCTGGCCCGCCACGGTGCTCCGGCGCGTCGATTAGGCTAGCCCCGGGTGCGCAAGGGGTCCATCATCCAGCTGGTCGCGCTCGGCGTGGTCGCGGGTGCCATCTGCGCGGCGGTCGCGCTCGCGATCCCGTGGCTGCCGGTCGCCGCCGGCCGGGAAGCGAGCCGGATCGACTTCGTCTACTGGTTCGCGACCGTGATCGCGATCGTCGTCTTCTCGGTCGTGGCGGCAGTGCTCGCCTTCGAGGTCTGGAAGTTCCGCGCCCCGCCGGACGACTGGTCGGACGGCCCGCCGACGCACGGGCACACCGCGCTCGAGATCGTCTGGACGGCGATCCCGGCCATCCTGGTCACCGCGATCTCGATCGTGAGCGCGGTCGTCCTCGCGAAGAACGGCGAAGCCGGCCCGAACCCGGTCAAGATCAACGTCGTCGCGCAGCAGTTCGCCTGGGAGTTCACCTACTCGAACGGGAAGACCTACGGGTACCTGATGCTCCCCGAGGGGCTGCACACGAAGCTCGACATCACGTCCAAGGACGTGATCCATTCGTTCTGGGTCCCGGAGCTGTCCCAGAAGCAGGACGCCGTGCCCGGGCAGCACAACAGCATCGTCGTCACGCCGACGAGGCTCGGGACCTACCCGGTGATCTGCACCGAGCTGTGCGGCCTCGGTCATTCGATCATGCGCAGCCACGTGAACATCGTCAGCGAGGCGGACTTCGCGAAGTTCCTGAAGGGCGGTGCGACGACCGGCCCGCCCGGCCTCGCGGTGTTCCAGAAGAACGGCTGCGGGAGCTGCCACACGCTCAAGGCTGCGGGCGCGACCGGGACGATCGGGCCCGACCTGGACAAGCTCGTCCAGTACGCGAACCAGGCGCACCGGGGCTCGCTCGAGGCGTTCATCCGTGAGTCGATCGTCTCCCCGGGCGCGTACATTCAGCCTGGTTACAGCGACCTGATGCCGCACACGTTCAAGTCGCAGATCCCGCCCGCGGAGCTCGATCAACTCGTGCAGTATCTGGTGCAGAACGCGCAGAAATGACGACCGCGCTTCACCATCCCCCCGAGGTCCACGCTCCGAGGCCGCCGGCGACGGGCATCCACCGGTTCACACGGCCGGGTTGGTTGCGGGCGTTGTGGACGGTGCCGCTGTTCTTCGGGATCGGCCTGGCGTTGGTCTGCGGATTCAGGTGGCTGTTCGGGTGGGACCCGATCTGGGACGGCGTTCCGATCCTGACCGTCGAGCTGGTCACGACGCCGATCGGGTTCCTGGTCGGAATCGGCGGCTTCGACTACTGGGTGTACTACGCGTCGGGCCGGCCGACGCTGCCGGAAGACCATTCGGGTCACGGCGCGAAGAGCTGGCGCGACTACTTCCGGATCAACACCGACCACAAGGTGATCGGGATCCAGTACGTGGTGACGACGATCTTCTTCTTCTGCTGCGGCGGGCTGCTCGCGATGCTGTTCCGCGCCGAGCTGGCGCGGCCGGGAGACCAGTACTTCAACCCGCAGACGTTCAACGTGCTCGTCTCCGACCATGCCGCGCTGATGATCTTCCTGTTCATCATCCCGGCGTTCGCCGGTCTCGGGAACTACGTGATCCCGCTGATGATCGGCGCCGGGGACATGGCGTTCCCGCGCCTGAACGCGTTGTCGTTCTGGCTCCTGCCGATCGCCGGTTTCATGCTGCTCATCGGCATGGCGACACCGGGCGGCGGGCCGTCGGCGGGCTGGACGTGCTACGCGCCGCTCTGCTCGCACCAGCCGACCGGCCAGGTGTTCTTCAACATGGCGGTGCAGTGGGCCGGCGCGAGCTCGATCATGACCGCGCTCAACTTCCTGGTCACGATCATCACCATGCGGGCGCCGGGGATGACGTTCTGGCGGATGCCGCTGCTCGTGTGGGCGAACTTCACCACCAGCCTGCTGGTCGTGCTCGCGACGCCGTTCATCGCCGGGTCGCAGTTCTTCGTGATGTTCGACCGCGTGCTGCACACGAACTTCTTCGAGTACCAGCAGGGCGGCTACGTGCTCGGCTACCAGCACATCTTCTGGTTCTACTCGCACCCGGCTGTCTACATCATGATGCTGCCCGGGTTCGGGATCATCAGCGAGGTGGTCTCGGTGATGAGCCGCAAGCCGATCTTCGGCTACCGGCTGATGGCGCTCTCGTTGATGGCGATCCTCGTGCTCGGGTTCTCGGTCTGGGCGCACCACATGTTCGTCGCCGGGATGGCGAGCTGGCTACGCGTGCCGATGATGGTGACGTCGATGGTGATCGCGGTGCCTACCGGGATCAAGATCTTCTCCTGGCTCGCCACGATGTGGGAGGGGCGAATCCACTTCACGACGCCGATGCTGTTCGCGCTCGGCTTCCTCTCGATGTTCGTGATCGGCGGCCTGTCGGGCATCTACCTGGCGTCGGTGCCGATCGACATCCACGCCAGCGACACCTACTTCATCGTCGCGCACATCCACTACGTGCTGTTCGGCGGCTCGGTGTTCACGATCTTCGCCGGCATCTACTACTGGTTCCCGAAGATGACCGGCCGCATGTACTCGGAGCGGCTCGGGAAGCTGCACTTCTGGCTCACCTTCGTCGGCTTCAACCTGACGTTCTTCCCGATGCACTACATCGGCCTGCAGGGCATGCCGCGCCGCGTCGCCGACTACGCCAGCCGGTTCGCCGACATCAACCTCTTCATCTCGATCGCCTCGTTCGGGCTCGGCGCCTCGACCCTCGTCTTCCTCTACAACATGGCCCGCTCGTGGAAGTACGGGCCGGTCGCGGAGGCCAACCCGTGGCACTCGCTGACGCTCGAGTGGCAGGTCTCCTCGCCGCCCCCCGTCTTCAACTTCGACGAGATCCCGCAGGTCGTCGGCAACCCCTACGAGTACGGCGTCCCCGGTGCACGCCACGCCATCCTCGGCACCCCCACGCCCGCCCCCGAGCCCATCGGCGCCGATTAGGAGTGGCTCGTCACATCCTCGTGATCGCGAACGAGACTGCGGCGTCCGAGACGCTGCTCGAGGTCGTGCGCGGCGAGGCGGGCGCCTCGGCGATGGTGACCGTCGTCGCGCCCGTCAACGAGCCGAACCAGGGCTACGTGGTCTACGACGACACGCGACGCGCCTCGGCGGGGCGCCGGCTCGACAAGACGCTCGGAGCGCTCCGCGAGGCCGGGCTGTCGGCACAGGGCTTCGTCGTCGAGACCGGGCCGGTACAGGCGGTCGCCGATGCGCTCGCGCAGGTCGAGCCGAAGGTCGACGAGATCGTCGTCTCGACGCACGATCCGGAGCGGTCCGGATGGCTCCGGCGCGACGTGGTCGGCGACATCGAGCGCCGCGCGGAGGGCATCCCGGTCAAGCACGTCATCGTCGGCAAGGTGTCGGGAGAGGACGTGAACGTGCTCGTGCTCGCCAACCAGACCGTCGTCTCGCCGCCGCTGCTCGAGCGGATCCGGCAGCGCGCCGCCCAGGGCGCGGCGAGCTTCCTGATCGTTTCCCCGCAGGGCGACGAAGCGGACGACGCCGATGCCGACCGGCGCCTGCGGCTGGCGTTGACCGAGTTGCGCGGCGACGGCATCGACGCACACGGCCAGATCGTCCACCCGGATCCCTACACCGCTGCCATGCACGTCGTGAACGACGAGCGCGTCGACGAGATCATCGTCTCGACCTTCCCGGGCGAGAAGAGCGGCTGGCTGCGGCGCGACCTCGTGCAGCGGCTGCGCAAGGACACCGGCCTGCCCGTCGACCACGTCGTGTCGGTGGGAACATGAGCGCCGCCGCCGAGGCTCATCCGCACGGCGGCCACCACGGACCTCCCGCGCCGCACTACAGCTCGCGGGTCTCCCCGGCGACCCTCGGCATCCTCCTGTTCATCGGGTCGGAGATCATGCTCTTCGGCTCGTTCTTCACCGCCTACTTCTTCATCCGGGTCGTCAACAGCGCGTTCTGGGGCGGCCACTGGCCGCCGGCGCCGTACCAGCTGCCGGCCTTCGTCGCCGGGGTCAACACCCTGCTCCTCGTCACGTCGAGCTTCTCGATGCACTGGGCCGACAGCTCGATCAAGAAGGGGAACCGCGCCGGCATGCAGGCCGGTCTCGTGCTGACCTTCGCGCTCGGCCTGAGCTTCCTGACGATCCAGATCATCGAATACCTGCGGATCGGCTTCAACACGAGCGACACCGCGTTCGCGGCGACGTTCTTCGGGCTGACGGGCCTCCACGGCGCTCACGTCTTCATCGGCCTGTCGATCCTGATGGTGATGATCGTCCGGGCCTTCCGCGGCCACTTCTCGCAGGAGCACCATCACGGCGTCGAGCTCGCCGGCATCTACTGGCACTTCGTCGACGTGATGTGGATCGTCGTCTACTTCACCGTCTACATCCTCTAGAGGCTCGAGGTGCAGAGCCCTCTCCGGAGCGAGCGGGACGCGTTCCGGATGGTGTTGCTGGCGGTCGTCTACTTCGGCCTGATCGCGATCGGGTGGAAGATCGACCGCTGGCTCGGCGTCGCCGTGTTCGTCGCGCTCACCTCCGCCGGCGTGGCCTGGCTGCTGCGGAGGCGCCGCCACGGGGCGGGGTCGCGGCCCGCGCGGCCGCGGAGCCGGAGCGGCGAGTTGAGAGTCGTCGTCGTCGCCGGGGAGGGCGTCGCCGTGCCCGAGCTGGTGGACATCGTGCGCCGCCGGGCGGCCGGGCGCCGGGCCGTCCTCCAGGTGGTCGGCTCTGCGGGCGGTGACGACCTGGCGGAGCGGCTCGTCGAGCTGCGCGCCGCCGGCCTCGACGCCACCGGGGAGACCGCGGACGGCGATCCGCTGACCGCGGTCGAGGAGGCCGTGCGGCGATTCGGGCCGGACGAGATCGTGGTCGCGCCCGGGGCCGCCGGAGCCGGCGCGTGGCTCGAGCCGGCGTTCGTGGACCGGGCACGCAGCCGGTTCGACCTCCCCGTGGTCGCCCTGGCCGCGGAACGGGAGCGACCGGCATGACGGCGACCGCCTTGCGGCTCGAGCCGGTCGACCCGCTGCCGCTGCGCGACGAGCTGCGCGACGTGCATCGGGCGGCGCTCGGGGCCGGGGCGCTCTCCGAGGAGTGGGCGAGCGAGCGGCTCCCTCGCCACGTCACACGTCCCGACTTCGTGTTTCTCGTCGCGCGCGACCGGGGAGTGGTCGCCGGATTCGGCTACGGGTACACCGGCTCCTACGGCGAGTGGTGGACCGATCGCGTCGCGCGAGCGCTGTCGGAGGCTCAGAGGGCGTACTGGCTCGACCGCCCGCACTTCGAGGTGGTCGAGCTGCACGTTCGACCGTCGGCGCAACGGCGCGGCATCGGCAGCGCTCTGCTCGCGCAGCTCCTCTCACGCCAGCCGCATCGCCGCGCGGTGCTGACGACACGCTCGGCGTCGAGGTCGGCCCGGCGGTTCTACGCGAAGAACGGCTGGGAGGAGCTCGCCGAGGTCGACTTCGGACGGGGCTACCCGCCGTACGTCGCGCTCGGCAAGGTCGTCCGCTACTTGCCGGCGACCGATGCCACGTAGCCCGCGACCGCGTCGATCTGGGCCTGGCTCAACTTGCCCTTGAACGAGGGCATGACGGCGCCGCCCGTCTCGACCTGACGCGCGACCAAGGCCTTCGACGGCTTGAGCTGGTCGAGGTTCGGCCCCACGTTGCCGGTCGCGCCCGCGTCCTTCAGCGTGTGACAGCCGCTGCAGCCCGCCGACTCGAACACGGACTTGCCGTTGACCGCAGGGCCGCTCCCGGCCGCGTGGGGCGACGTCGTCGTGGCCGGCGCCCGTCCCGAGGGGGTGACGCCGCAGGTCGGGTTGCCCGAGCACTGCGCGACGTAGGTCGCGATGTCGTCCGCGTTCTGCCCCTGGTAGAGGTTCGCCGGCATCGGCGGCTCCGGGTAGGCGATCTGACCGCGTACCACGTCCTTGATCGTCGACAGCGAGAAGCCCTGCTCCTTGTCGCTCGCGAACGCGTCGTCGAGGTTCGGCCCGACGGTTCCGGTCGTCTTCGCATCGGCGAGCGTGTGGCAGGTGCCGCAGGAGGGATCGCCCGGCTTGGCGGGCGTCACGAACAGCAGCTTCCCGTGACTCGGGTCGCCCTGGGTGACGCGGCCGACGGCGCCGCAGCCGGCGAACAGGAACGCGACCGCCACGACGAGAGCGGAGAGGAGAGCTCGGCGCAGAGTCAAGAAGCGGGGGTCAGGAGGAGTGTCGGGTCGGGTCGGGCAGTCGCGAAAGCGCCTCGTCGCGCGTGCCGACGACGTCGAACACGCGGTCGAGGCCGGTGATCTCGAAGATCTTGGTGATGTTCGGGTCACTGCACACGATCGTGAGCTGGCCGTCGGCCGAGCGGAGCCGCCGAAGGCCGCCGACCAGGACGCCAAGTGTCGTCGAGTCGATGAAGGTGGTGGACGTCAGGTCGACGATCACGTGCCTCGCCCCCTCCCCGATCACCTCGAGCAGCTGCTGCTTGAACTCGGGCGCGGTGTAGAGGTCGATCTCGCCGGACAGCGAGATCGCGTACGTGTCGTTCGCCAGCTGCTCGGTCTTGATGTCGAAGTTCACGTTCAGCCCCTCGGTCGCCGGGCCGGGCTCCCGGCCCGCGACGCCGAGTCTATCCGGAGCCTTGGCCGCCGGTCTGTGAACTGGCAGCCGCCTGCTCCAGGGCCTTGACCACGCGCTTGACCTGCGACGCGAGCGGATCGGTCGGAGCGAGCTTCAGGAAGTGCTTGTAGGCCTTCAGCGCGGTGGCCGTATCCCCGGCGTTCTGGGCGGCCTCCCCGAGCTGGATCTGGAGGGTGGCGTCGTCCGGGGACCCCGCAGCCAGCTTCTCGTACGCCGACTCGGCCTTGACCGCGACCGACTGCATCTTCGAGTACGCGGCCGCCACGCGGCTCTGTGCGAGCGTCGCGGCGGCGGTCGAGATCGGGTCAGCCAGCGCGCTCGTGCTCTGGAACGCCTTGCCGAGCGGCGTCGACGAGGGCGGCAGGAACGCCGCGCCCGGGTTCGCGGTCTGGGCGAGCGCCTGCGCGTTCGTGTAGTCGTTGCTGTAGGTCGTCGCGAGCTGCGAGTACTGCGACGCGAGCTCCGAGAGCGTGTTCGTGTTCTTGGGTTGGAGGGCGCTGAGCCGCTCGAGCGCCGTCACGGCGTCGGCCGTGCGCTGCTTCTGCTCGTAGGCAGTCGCCAGCGCGCGCCAGTCGGCGGCGCTGCCCGGGTTCTTCGCCACCTTGCTCTGGAGGCTCGAGATCGACGTGCCGCCGCTCGAGCCGAAGTTGAACGCGTTCTGCAGGGCGTCGCCGATTCCGGTCGAGCCGGAGCCGACGCCGAGCAGGACGAATCCGAGCACGAAGGTGACGGCCAGGCCGACGTAGATCCACTTCGCGTGGTTGCGGAGCCGCTGGAAGAAGAGCTCGTCCTGCCACTGCGGCGGCTTCGCCTTCTTGGCCTTGTTCGGGTGCGCTACCGCAGCGGCGGCCGGAGCATCCGTTCTCGGGCGGCGCTTGCGGTGTTGCGTACCTCTTGCCACGTGTCCTCGTCCTCGTTCGTGTATCGGGTTTCGCCGTCGACCACGGTCGCCAGCACGCGTTCCGGCGAGCCGCCGAACACGACGCCCGCCGCCGGGTCCTCCACCGGATGGTAGGGGCTGCCGGCCAGCGACACCACCGTCAGATCGGCGCGCTTTCCGGCCGCCAGGGTACCGACCTCGTGATCGAGACGGAGGGCGCGCGCCGCGTCGAGGGTCGCGAGCCGCAGTGCCGCGCCCGCGTCGAGCGCGCCTGGATCCCGCGCCCGGGCCCGTGCCAGGTAGATCGCGGAGCGCATCTCCTCGAAGACGTCGAAAGACGGCACCGAGGCAGGGGAGTCCGTGCCGAGCCCGACGCGGACGCCGGCTTCCTGCAGGTCGGTGAGCGGAGCGACTCCGCACCCGAGCAGCGCGTTCGAGCGCGGGCAGTGGGCGACCGGGACGTCGCGCGCCGCGAGGAGCGCGATCTCCTCGGGCGTGACGTCGACGCAGTGCGCGCAGAGCAGGTCGGGGCCGAGCACCGGTTCGAGCTCCGCCACGCTTCGCCTCCCCGTCGCCGGCACGAGGACCGGGCCCAGGCTCGCGAGCGGCCCGGTCCCGTGCTCGAGCCACTCGTGCTCGGCCGCGCTCTCCGCCAGGTGTGTCCCGACCGGGACCCCGAGGGAGAGGCACCAGCGGTAGACGTCGACCGAGCACGTGTACGGCGCGTGCGGCGAGACGCCGATGCGGACGAGCGGTGTCTCCTCGACACCGGCCCGCGTGGCCGCGAACTGCCGTTCGGCGTCGGCGGGATCGACGGCGAACACCTCCAGATAGACGATCGCCCGTATCCCGACCGCGGCGGCCGCGGGCGCGGCGGCGCCGGAGAAGCTGTAGTCGGCGGTGGTCGTGATCCCGCTCGCGATCGAGTCGGCGGCGCCGCGAACCGCGATCGCCTCCATGTCGTCGCGGTCGAGCGCCCGTTTGCGCTTCATGTGGGTCGCGAGCCAGGGGGCGAAGGGCTCGCCGTCGGCGAAGCCGGCGTAGACGGCGTACTCGAGATGCGAGTGGGTGTTGACGAAGCCGGGCAGGATCACCGCGTCCTCGAAGTGGCGCTCACCGCTGCCCCGGCCGACCTCGACGATCACGCCGTCCTCGTAGCGAACGCAGCCGGCCGCGACCGGCGGCCCGTCGACGGGCAGGACCCAGTCCGCCGAGATGGACGTCACGTACCGGCTGTTGCGGCCGCCCTGGCCCGCGCCGAGCGCCGGTCGAGCAGGACGGAGAGCCAGATCGAGCCCTCGTAGAGGATCACGAGCGGGATGCCCTCCATGATCGTCGTGACGGGATCCACGCCCGGGAGCGCGACCGCGACGCACGCGACCACGAAGTAGCCGATCCGCCGGTTCTTGCGCAGCTTCTGGGTGGTCAGGATCCCGGTCCGCGTCAGCCCGACGACGAAGATCGGCAGCTCGAACACGATCGCCATCGCGACCAGTACCTTCGCAGAGAAGGTGATGTAGTCACGGGCCCGGATGAACTGGCGGTAGTCGGCGCTGTCGTAGTGCGCGAGGAAGTGCGCCGCAGCGGGAAGGGCGAGGAAGTAGCCGAAGAGCACGCCGGCGACGAGCAGGAAGGAGGCGAGCAGCGTGAACAGGCGCACCATCCGCGCGTGCGCGGGGTCGAGGGCGGGGCTGAAGAAGAGCCAGCCCTGCCAGAGAATCACCGGCAGGGCGACCAGGAAGCCGGCGTACAGGCTGATCCAGATCGACGTCATGAACGGCTCGCCGAGCGTGAAGGTCGTCAGCCGCCGGTGCCCCGGCGGCAGCGCCCGCGTCAGCAGGTGGATCAGGTGGCTGTGGACGACGTAGGCGGCGATGAACCCGACGAGCAGCGCGCCGATGCAGACGAAGAGGCGCTGTCGCAGCTCCTCGAGGTGCTCGGTGAGGGTCGCCTCCTCGCCGTGGTCCAGGCGCCGCGGCAGCCTTGCCACGGCGTCCTAGCGAACGGTTTCGTTCTCGCGGGGCGGCGGTGCGCTGACGGCCGGATCGGGCGGTGCAGGCGGCAACTCCGACGTCTGGGTCGCCTCCGGCTTGCCCTGGCCCGTCACGGAGTCCTTGAACTCCCGCATGCCGCTACCCAGCGAGCGACCGATCTCCGGCAGGCGCTTCGCGCCGAACAGAAGCAGCGCCACGAGCAGCAGGAGAATGATCTCTGTAGGACCGATGTTCCCCATGGGGGGAGCGTACCACCCCCGTCTGGCTACGATGAGCTCCGGTACCCGAAAAATGGCCAAGCTGGAGCTGAAAAACTTGCATGTCGCCCTCGAGGACGGCACCGAGATCGTCAAGGGCGTCGATCTCGTGGTCTCGTCAGGCGAGGTGCACGCCGTGATGGGCCCGAACGGCTCGGGCAAGTCGACGCTCGCCTACGCGATTGCCGGCCATCCCGCCTACGAGATCACCGACGGGCGGATCGTGCTCGACGGCGTGGACATCACCGAGGCCGGCGCCGACGAGCGCGCGCAGGCCGGGCTCTTTCTCGCCTTCCAGTACCCGCAGGCGATCCCGGGCGTCACGGTGACCAACTTCCTGCGCCAGGCGCTGAACGCGACCCGCAAGGCCCGCGCGGGCGGGGTCGACGACCCGGTCCCGGTCCCGGAGTTCCGCAAGGAGCTGCTCGCGCAGATGGACCGCCTGAGGGTCAGCCGCGAGCTCGCCTCGCGCTACCTGAACGACGGGTTCTCGGGCGGTGAGAAGAAGCGCGTCGAGATCCTGCAGATGGCGATGCTTCGACCGTCGATCGCGGTGCTCGACGAGACCGACTCCGGCCTCGACATCGATGCGCTGAAGGTCGTGGCGAGCGGCGTCTCCGATCTCGTCGGCCCCGAGATGGGCGCGCTCGTGATCACGCACTATCAGCGCATCCTCGCCTACATCGAGCCGGACCGCGTGCACGTCTTCGTCGACGGCCGGATCGTCGAGGAGGGCGGGCCCGAGCTGGCGGAGAGGCTCGAGGTTTCCGGGTACGAGCAGTGGGAAGAGAAGGCGGTTGCGTAATGACACAGACTGAGACCGAGATCGTCCAGGGGATCGGCTCCGATTACGAGGTCAAGTACGGCTTCAAGGTCCCGGAGGACTACTTCTTCAAGTCCGGGCGCGGCCTGTCGCACGAGCTCGTCGACGCGATCTCGTCGCACAAGGACGAGCCGGACTGGATGCGCAAGTTCCGCCACAAGTCGCTCGACTACTTCCTCGCGCGGCCGATGCCGACGTGGGGCGGGCAGCCGTCGCTGCGCGAGATCGACTTCGACTCGATCTACTACTACATCAAGCCCACCGAGAGCCAGGCCGACTCGTGGGAGGACCTCCCGGCCGACATCAAGGACACCTGGGACAAGCTCGGCATCCCGGAGGCGGAGAAGAAGTACCTCGCCGGCGTCGGCGCGCAGTACGAGAGCGAGGTCGTCTACCACAAGCTGCAGGAGCAGCTGACGGCGCAGGGCGTGGTCTTCCTCGACACCGACACCGCGCTGCGCGAGCACGAGGAGCTGTTCAGGCAGTACTTCGGGACGATCATCCCGCAGAACGACAACAAGTTCGCCGCGCTGAACAGCGCCGTCTGGTCGGGGGGATCGTTCATCTACGTTCCGCCGGGCGTCCGGATCGAGCTGCCGCTCCAGGCCTACTTCCGCATCAACGCGGAGAACATGGGCCAGTTCGAGCGCACGCTGATCATCGTCGACGAGGACGCGTACGTGCACTACGTCGAGGGCTGCACCGCACCGATCTACTCGACCGACTCGCTGCACAGCGCGGTCGTCGAGATCGTCGTCAAGCCGCGCGGGCGCTGCCGCTACACGACGATCCAGAACTGGTCGACCAACGTCTACAACCTCGTCACCAAGCGCGCCGTCGCCTACGAGGACGCGACGATGGAGTGGGTCGACGGCAATCTCGGCTCGAAGCTGACGATGAAGTACCCCGCGATCTGGCTGCTCGGCGAGCGGGCGCACGGCGAGGTGCTCTCGATCGCGTTCGCCGGCCGGCACCAGCATCAGGACGCGGGCGGCAAGTGCGTCCACGTCGCCCCGCGCACGACGAGCGTGATCACGTCGAAGTCGATCTCCAAGAACGGCGGCCGTGCGGGCTATCGGGGGCTGCTCGAGGTCGCCAAGGGCGCGCGCGGCGCGAAGTCGAAGGTCGTCTGCGACGCGCTGATCCTGGACGAGGAGTCTCGCTCGGACACCTATCCGTACATCCGCATCGACGAGAACGAGGTCGACATCGGCCACGAGGCCACCGTCTCGAAGATCGGCGAGGAGCAGCTCTTCTACCTGATGTCGCGGGGCCTCTCCGAGGCCGAGGCGTCCGCCATGGTCGTCTCCGGCTTCGTCGAGCCGATCACCAAGGAGCTGCCGCTCGAGTACGCCGTCGAGCTGAACCGCCTGATCCAGCTGCAGATGGAGGGCAGTGTTGGCTAGCCCTCGCCGGCGAGCCGGCTGCGGGGCTGTCGGTTGATCGTGGAACGCACCGACTTCGTGTCGGTGCCGGTGACGGACATGGAGCGTGCGAGGCGGTTCTACGGCGAGACGCTCGGCCTGCCGGAGATCGAGCACCCCGAGCAGGGCTTCCCCGAGTATCAGCTCGGCGAGAACGTCAGCCTGTACCTGCTGCAGATGGAGAGCATCGGCGGGTCGTTCACCGGGCCGCACACCGCATCGATCGCGCTCCGGGTGCCCGACGTCGCGGCCGCGCAGAAGGAGCTCGAGCAGAAGGGCGTCGTCTTCGACTTCGGCGCCGAACCGTTCGATACGGGCGTCTGCCACATGGCGTCGTTCAAGGATCCAGACGGCAACCAGCTGATGCTCCACCGCCGCTACGCGCCGCGCACATGACGGTGCTCACCCGCGAACAGGCCGCGAAGCGGTACGACGAGCTGCCGCTGCCGTCGACCGCCGACGAGCACTGGCGGTTCACCGACCTGCGCGGCTTCGACCCCGATTCGGTGGCCGGCACCGAGGTGCCTGGCACCGGGAGCGCGCCGGTGCTCGACCTCGAGGTCGCGGGAATGGCCGCGGCGAACGAGAGCGGGATCGCGATCGTCTCGGCGCCGGACGGCGTCACGTTCGAGCCGCTGCCTCGAGACCACGAGGCGCGGCTGATCCCGGAGGACGACAGGTTCGCGCTCGAGAACCTCGCGCGCTGGCAGCACGGCCTGCTCGTGCGTGTCCCGAAGGGCGTCGAGCTCGACCGACCGCTGTACGTGACGGTCACGTCGAACGGCGGCTCGCTCTACTGGCGCATGGTCGTCGAGGCCGAGGAAGGTGCGCGCTTCACGCTGATCGAGGATCTTTCGTCGTCCGCGCCGGATCTCGTCGCGTACACGAACGCGGTCGTCGAGCTGTTCGTCCACGACCGCGCCAAGGTCGAGTACGTCTCGCTGCAGAACCTCTCCCGGGAGACGTGGCACTTCGGCCGCCATCGTGCGGTGCTCCAGCGCGACGCCGAGCTCGACTGGGTGATCGGCGGGTTCGGCTCGAAGCGCGGCAAGGTGTGGGTCGAGAACGATCTCGCCGGACCGGGCGCGACCTCGCGTGTCACCGGCGCCTACTTCGCCGACGGCGACCAGCATCTCGACTACGACACGTTCCAGGAGCACATCGCGCCGAACACGGAGAGCGACTTCGCGTTCAAGGGCGCGTTGCGCGAGCGGGCGAGTGCGGTCTGGCGCGGGATGATCCGGGTCGAGGAGGGCGCGCAGAAGACGAACGCCTACCAGGAGAACCGCAACCTCCTCCTGTCCGACACGGCGCACGCCGACTCGATCCCCGGCCTCGAGATCATGGCGAACGACGTCCGCTGCACGCACGGAGCGACGCTGGGCCGGGTCGACCGGGAGGCGCTCTTCTACCTGATGGCGCGCGGTCTCTCGCGCGCCGAGGCGGAACGGCTGATCGTGCGCGGGTTCTTCCAGGACGTGCTCGACCGGATCGAGTTCGAGCCGGTGCGCGAGGCGCTGGGTGCCGCGCTCGAGGCGCGCATCCCGCAGGCGTAGCGAACTGGTGAATTCTTAGGTTCGGGTGCGAAGATTGCCTCGACCCGAGCGAAAGGAGACCCGATGCTCGGTCGGAGAGCTGCCGTCCTAGCGGGCACCGCCGTCCTCGCCGTGACCGGCGGAGGCGCCGCGCTGGCTGCGACGCACGGCAGCTCACACAGCTCGAAGCCGGCGCACGTGACGCCGAGTCGCTCCTTCTCGTACTCGGCGGGGACCGTGCAGCGGCACATGGGGAAGGGGAACTGCCCGAACATGGGCGGCTCGTCCTCCTCGAACGCCGCGTACGACCTGTAGGCCGGCACGAGCGGGCGGCGCCCGGCTCCGGCCGGGCGCCGTTCTCCTCTAGAGCTCGTGGTTCGAGCGGATCAGGTTCTGCGGATCGACCGCTGCCTTGATCCGGCGCAGCCGGTGGTAGCTCGTCTCGCTCCAGAGCGTCCTCGCCTCGCGCTTGGTCTCGGCGAAGTTGAGGTAGGTGTGCGAGGACTCGAGCCGGCCGAGCGCCCTGCGCAGGTCGGCCACCGTGCGCTCGACCTGCTCCTCGATCTGCCGCGTCGGCGCGATCCCGACAGCCAACAGCAGGAACGGCGCCTCGAAGGCCGCGAGCGCGCCGTGCTCGGGACGGCTCCGTCCGATCGCGCCGTCCAGGTGACGGATCTCGACCGAGAGCAGCGGTGAGCCGACGGCGCCCGACACGATCGCGTCGATCGCATCGGCGTCGAGGTCGTCGAGCGCCATGCCGTCACCGCTCCCCGGAACGGGATGGTCCGGGTCCATGTGCAGGTACGAGAGCGCCGGCACGGGAATCTGCTCGACCGTGTCCATGACGGGTCGGAGGCCGCGCAGCGGCGCCACGATCTCGCGGCCCTCCTGCTCGTCGCCGGCGTGGATCACCTCGACGACGGCGAACGACTTGCCGCGCACGGGCTCGGGGATCTCTTCGAGCGGCGGCAGCTGCAGGATGCGGCCGACGGAGGTGGTCTCGTCGGGCAGGCCGTCGGTCCAGGCGCGCCACTCCGAGAGCACCTCGGCGGCACGGTCGACCGGGAACCAGAGGATGCCGGCGTAGACCTCGCGAATCGGGTACAGCCCGAACTCGATCGCCGTGACGACGCCGAAGTTGCCGCCGCCGCCGCGGAGCGCCCAGAAGAGATCCGGGTCGTGATCGCGGTCGACGCGCCGGAGCTCCCCGTCGGCCGTCACGACCTCGACCGCCGTCACCTGGTTCGCGCCGATGCCGTGCTTGCGGCCGAGCCAGGACAGCCCGCCGCCGAGGGTGTAGCCGACGACGCCGACGTCCGGCGACGAGCCGGCAAGCGCGGCGAGCCCGTGCCGCGCGGCCTCTTCGACGACCTCGATCCAGATCGTCCCGGCCGAGGCGCGCGCAGTCGCCGACTCGGCGTCGACGGCCACGCCGCGCAGGCGGTGGAGCTTCACGAGGATGGTGTCGTCGAGCGAGCCGAGCGCGGCGCCACCGTGACCGGTCCCCTGCGGGGCGACGCGGAGCCCGGCCTCGCGCGCGAACCTGACGATCTCGGCGACGTCGCCGGGGCTCTCCGGAATCGCCACTGCCGCAGGGCGCTGGTCGACGGCGAGGTTCCACGCCTGCCGGGCCTCGTCCCACGCGCCGTCTCCCGGGACGACGACGGTCCCGTCGATCCGCGCGGCGAGCTGCAGCGTGTCGACGGCGCCGAACTGCTCTCTGCTCCGAACCTGCGTCATCTCGATCGAGCCTCCTGCGAGTGGTGTCGCAGGCGATCGTCGTCGAGCCGGGGCGCACGCGCGTCGGCCGCCGAGGCGATCTTGCAGTCGCCCGCACGGACGATCTCCGGTCGTCCGCGCGGACGAGCTCAGCCGGCAGAATCGCGCGCTTCGAGCAGCCGCTCGAGCCCGGCGACACGCGCTTCGAGGCCTGCGAGCCGCTCCTCGAGCGACACCGGCGGCGCGGCCGGCGGCTCGTCGGCCGTCGGCTCGCCGAGCAGATGCGCCCACCGCTCCTCGCGCCGGCCGGGCTGCCGGGGCAACCGGTGCACGAGCTCCTTCTCCTCGAGCCCGGCGAGCACCGGGGCGATGTCGTCGATCTCGTGCAGCCGCGCGGTCCGAGTCTTCAGCTCCGCGGCGGTCTGTGCGCCGCGCAGCATCAGCACGGTGAGGACCGACACCTCGGCCGGGAGGAGGTCGAGCGCCTCCTGGAAGAGCTGCCGGTACTTCGGCGTGCGGGAGCCGGCACCGGTCGCGAGCCGTGCGTAGCCGCGTGTGCCGAGGCTCTGCGCCGCCGCCCGCACGGTCTCCTCGTCGTAGGCGGTGACAGGGTCGCGGCTCGTCGACTGGTTGCAGGCGAGCCGCAGCGCGTTCAGCGTGAGCGGGTACTGCTCGGGCGTCGTCCGCTGCTTCTCGATCAGGCAGCCGAGCACACGGAGCTCGACGGCGTCGAGTTGCTGCACGAGCATCGCGATCTCACTCAGGTCCGGAGGAGCGGCTTGTACTTGATCCGGTGCGGCTCGAGCGCCTCGGGGCCGCGCGTCTCGCGCACCCAGTCGGCGTACTCGGCCCAGCCGCCCTCGAACCACGTCACCTGCGAGTCGCCTTCGAAGGCGAGGATGTGCGTCGCGACGCGGTCCAAGAACCAGCGGTCGTGGGTGATCACCACGGCGCAGCCGGCGAAGTCGAGCAACGCCTCCTCGAGTGCGCGCAGGGTGTCGACGTCGAGGTCGTTCGTCGGCTCGTCGAGCAGCAGGACGTTCCCGCCGCTCCGTAGCAGCTTGGCCAGGTGAACGCGGTTGCGCTCGCCGCCGGAGAGCATCCCGACCGGCTTCTGCTGGTCGGCGCCCCTGAAGTTGAACCACGACGTGTACTGACGCGAGTTGACCTCGCGCCGGCCGAGGAGGATCACGTCCTGGTTGCCCGAGATCTCCTTCCAGACGGTGTTCGTCGGATCGAGGTCCGAGCGCGACTGGTCGACGTACGCGAGTTGCACGGTGTCGCCGATCCGCAAAACGCCTCCGTCCGGCGCCTCCTCGCCCGTGATCATGCGGAAGAGCGTCGTCTTGCCGGCGCCGTTCGGGCCGGTCACGCCGACGATGCCCGCCGGCGGCAGCGAGAACGTCAGGTTCTCGAACAGCAGCCGGTCGCCGAAGGCCTTCGAGACGCTGTCCGCGTCGATCACGAGGTCGCCGAGCCGCGGCCCGGGTGGGATGTGGATCTCGACGCGGTCGAGCTTCACGCTCTGCTCCTCCGCGAGCAGCTTCTCGTAGGCGCCGAGGCGTGCCTTCGACTTGGCGTGCCGCGCGCGGGGCGCCAGGCGGACCCACTCGAGCTCCCGCTGCAGCGTGCGCCGGCGCGCCGACTCCGTCTTCTCCTCGTGCGCGAGCCGCTCCTGCTTCTGCTCGAGCCAGCCGGAGTAGTTCCCCTGGTACGGAATGCCGCGGCCCCGGTCGAGCTCGAGGATCCAGCCTGCGACGTTGTCGAGGAAGTACCGGTCGTGGGTGACGGCGACGACCGTGCCCCTGTAGTCGCCGAGGAAGCGCTCCAGCCACAGCACCGACTCCGCGTCGAGGTGGTTCGTCGGCTCGTCGAGCAGCAGCAGGTCGGGCGCGCGAAGGAGCAGCCGGCAGAGCCCGACACGGCGCCGCTCGCCGCCCGACAGGGTGGTCACGTCCCGGTCGCCGTCGGGCAGGCGCAGTGCGTCCATCGCGTGGTCGAGGTGCGCGTCGAGCTGCCACGCGTCCCGGCGGTCGATCTGGTCCTGCACGATCGCCTGCTCGGCGAGCAGCGCGTCGAAGTCGGCGTCGGGCTCGGCGAAGGCGGCCGAGATGGCGTCGAAGCGGTCGAGCAGGTCGCGGGTCTCGCGGACGCCGTCCTCGACGTTCTCGCGCACGCTCTTCGCCGGGTCGAGCTCGGGCTCTTGCTCGAGCAGCCCGGCCGTCGCGTTCGGGGCGAGCTCGGCGGTGCCCGATGACGTCTCCTCGCGGCCCGCCATGATCCGGAGCAGCGTCGACTTGCCCGCGCCGTTCGGCCCGAGCACGCCGATCTTGGCACCGGGCAGGAACGAGAGGGAGATGCTCTGGAGCACCTGGCGGTCCGGCCCGTAGAACTTGTCGGCCCGGTACATCGTGAAGACGTAGTCGCTGCTCACCGGTGGGCCACGATACCGCCGGAGCGCCGGGTCTCCAGGGAGAGACGCAACGGTACAGTTGACTCGTGGCGGTGAAGGCGACCCGGACGCTCGACGTGCACAGGCTGCGCGCCGACTTCGCGGTGTTCGAGGAGCTCGTGAACGGGCGGCCGTTCGCCTATCTCGACTCGGCAGCCTCGACCCAGAAGCCGCGGCAGGTGCTCGATGCGATGCGCGAGTTCTACGAGCACTCCTACGCGAACGTGCACCGTGGCGTGTACGCGCTCGCCGAGCGCGCCACGGCCGGGTACGAGGGCGCCCGTGAGAGGGTGCGCGCGTTCGTCAACGCGCCGTCCAACCGTGAGGTGGTCTTCACACGGAGCGCGACAGAGGCGATCAACCTCGTCGCCTACGCCTGGGGGCTCGACAACCTCGGCCCGGGAGACGTCGTCGTCGTCACCGAGCTCGAGCATCACGCCAACTTCGTGCCGTGGCAGTTCATCGCCAAGCGGACGGGTGCGACGTTCGCGCACATTCCCATCGACGACCTCGGCGAGCTCCAGCTCGATGCGCTCGACGGGATCGCCTCGCGCGGCAACGTGAAGGTCGTCGCGAACAACCTCGTCTCGAACACGCTCGGGACGATCAACCCGGTCGAGAAGCTCGCGGAGTGGGCGCACGCGCAGGGCGCGATCATGGTCGTCGACGCCGCACAGGCGGCGCCGCACCGCGCCATCGACGTGCAGGCGCTCGGCTGCGACTTCCTCGCCTTCTCCTCTCACAAGCTCTGCGGCCCGAGCGGCATCGGCGCGCTCTGGGGACGGCGAGAGCTGCTCGAGGAGATGCAGCCGTTCAACCTCGGCGGGGAGATGATCCGGTCGGTCGCTCTCGACAAGACGAGCTGGAACGAGCTGCCGTACAAGTTCGAGGCCGGCACTCCGGCGATCGCCGAGGCGTACGGCTTCGGCGTTGCGCTCGACTACATCTCGGAGATCGGGCTCGAGGCGATCGAGCAGCACGAGCACGAGCTGCTCCTGCAGGCGATGGAGCTGTTCAGCGAGATCCAGGGCGTGCACGTCTTTGGCCCCCCCGCCGACCGGCGCACCGGGATCGTCAGCTTCGAGCTCGACGGTGTGCACCCGCACGACGTGGCGCAGATCCTCGACTGGGAGGGTGTCGCCGTTCGTGCCGGGCATCACTGCACGCAGCCGCTGATGGCGCGGCTCGGCGTCGCGGCAACGTCGCGCGCGAGCTTCTACCTGTACACGCTTCCCGACGACGTCGACCGTCTCGCGGCCGGGCTGCTCAAGGTCAAGGAGACGTTCGGCGTATGAGGGCCCCGAGGCCGTGAGCGAGTTCGACCAGCTCTACCGCGAGGTGATCCTCGACCACTACAAGAACCCGCGCGGGCACGGGATCCTCGAGGATGCCGACGCGCAGGCGGAGGGCGCGAACCCGCTGTGCGGCGACGAGGTGACGATCTCAGTGCGCTTCGCCGCCGACGGCGAGACGATCGACGAGGTCGGGTTCGAGGGACGCGGTTGCGCGATCTCGCAGGCAGCGACGTCGATGCTGACCGAGATGGTGAAGGGGCGCACGGCGGGGGAGGTCGCGGAGCTCCCGAAGGAGCAGCTGCTCGACGAGATCGGGATCCCGCTGACGCCGATCCGCCTCAAGTGCGCGATCCTCGGCCTCGGCGTGCTGAAGGTGGCGCTGCACCGCGCCAAGGGGACGCCGCTCCCGGACGAGTGGCGCGGCCTCTCCGAGGGCCTGCAGTTCGACTAGCGTGCCCGAGGTCCACGTCGCGCCGCTCGAGGAGTTCGGCCCGGGATCGGTGAAGATCGTGACCGTCGGCTGGACGTCGATCGGCGTCTACAACTGCGGCGGCGAGCTGTTCGCGCTCGAAGACCGCTGCTCGCACGACGACGGGCCGCTCTGCGAGGGCGAGTGGGAGGAGGACACATGCCGCGTGATCTGCCCGCGTCACGGGTCGGCGTTCGATCTGCGCACCGGGCGGCCCCTCTCGCTGCCGGCGTTCGAGCCGGTCGACACCTACGAGGTCCTCGTCCGGGACGGTGTCGTGATGGTGGTCGTCGCGGACGTGCACCCGTGATCCGCTGCTGGGAGGCGGCCGACCCGCTCTACCTCGCCTACCACGACGAGGAGTGGGGCCGCCCGGTGCGCGACGAGCGCGGCCTCTACGAGCGGCTGACGCTCGAGGGCTTCCAGTCGGGTCTCTCGTGGCACACGATCCTGCGCAAGCGCGAAGCCTTCCGCAAGGCGTTTCGCGGCTTCGACCCGGATACGGTGGCCCATTTCGGCGCGCGGGACGTCGAGCGGCTGCTCGGCGACGCGGGCATCGTGCGGCACCGCGGCAAGATCGAGGCGGCGATCGCGAACGCGGCCGCGACGGTCGCGCTGCGGAAGGCCGGGACGCCGCTGCAGGAGCTCGTGTGGGAGAGCGCGCCCCGCCGGCGCAGGGCTCCGCGATCGCACGCCGACTGGCTCGCCTCGTCACCCGAGTCGGCCGCGCTCGCGAAGCGGCTGCGCGCCGCCGGCTTTCGCTTCGTCGGGCCGACGACGGTGCACGCGACCCTGCAGGCCTGCGGCGTGATCAACGACCACCTCGCGAGCTGCTTCGTGCGCGAGGCGGTCGAGGCCGAGCGGGCGTCCGTCCTGGCCGATCCGCTAAGGTGAGCAGATCCGCGGAAAGGAGGTGGTCCGGCGTTGGAGACTTCGAGTACGGGCAGTGGAGGTACCGGCTCGTAGAGGTGCGTCCCCGGGACCTGACGGGGAATCGCCTAGCCAGCGTGGGGGACTCGCGTTACGCGCCGCCTGATCGGCCGGAAGCGCCTCTACGAAATACAAGCTGGTAACCGGATCGAGGGCCGCCGAAAGGCGGCCCTCATCTTCGTTGGGAAGAGAACCTGCGGTTCCCTTCCCAAGGCCCATCCCTCCCTTTTCGCGCGTCTTCGCGGGAGCGCACCTCGCCTCCCGGCCGGCGAAGCCGGCCTCCGGCGGCAACCGCTGACGATTCGAGAACGCCGAAGCCTCTCCGGCGAGAAGAGCCGTGGTTGGTGGTTTGTTCGAGCGCGAGACGGTCGCCGCCGAAGGCCGGCTTGGCCGGCCGGGAGGCGAAGTGCGTGTTCGTGATGGCAGGCGAAGAGGGAGGGATGGGTTCGGGAAGGGAACCGTAGGTTCTCTTACCGAGGCGTGAGGGCCGTGGTTGGTGGTTTGTTCGAGCGCGAGACGGTCGCCGCCGAAGGCCGGCTTGGCCGGCCGGGAGGCGAAGTGCGTGTTCGCGATGGCAGGCGAAGAGGGAGGGATGGGTTCGGGAAGGGAACCGTAGGTTCTCTTACCGAGGCTTGAGGCGCCAGATGTCGGTGCCCTTCCAGCTCGGGATCCACGCTTCGCCGGCGATCTCGGTGACGACGAACGGTCCCGCGCCGACCTTGACCGTGCCGGTGATCCGGTTCGTCGCGGGATCGACGAGCACGACCCGGTTCTGCCTCACCTCGGGGAGCCAGACGAGCCCGCCGACCACGGCCGGGTCACCGAGGGCTGGCACGTGGATGCGGATCGTCGCGGCGACGGTGTTCGTCTGCGGGTCGATCCGCACGAGCCCGTCGGGCGAGGTGATCCAGACCGCGTCGGCCGACGCCGCCGTCCAGCCGGCCCCTGCGACGGGGATGCGCGCGGTGACGGTGCTCGTCGCGGGATCGATACGCAGCACGCCGTCGCCGCCGGTGGCCCAGACCGAGCCGAACGCTCCGACCACGCCGGTCGCGAACGGAAGCGGGAAGCGCTTGACCACCCGGTTCGAGGTCGGGTCGACGCGCTCGAGGTCGCCGGCGCCGTACGACGTCACCCAGGCGCTGCCGTAGGCGAAGGTCGCATCGTACGGCTGGCTCCCGACCGGGATCGCGATGCGCTTGCGGCTCTTCAGCGAGACGCGGCTCAGGGTCCCCGAGCTCGTGTCCTCGACCCACAGCGCTCCCGCGCCGGCGCCCAGCCCGCACGAGCCGAGGCCGATCTTCGTCTTCGAGAGGACACGGTTCCTCTTGGGGTCGATGCGGAGCAGGTAGGGCGAGCCGTACTCGCTGACCCAGACCGAGCCACCGGCGCCGGAGGCCGCGCATGGAGCCGCGCCGGCCGCCACCCTGATCTTGGCGACGACGGTGGGGGCCGGGGCCGCGCCGGCCGCGGCGGCCGCGATGCCGGCCGCGATGACGAGCGAGAGGATACGCATCGCGCGATGGTACTACGGATCCGGACTAGATGCTACGGATCCGGATCAGTTTCCCGAGTCGAGCGTGCGCGCGAAGGCGGCATCGAGCTCCTGGAGGGCGTCCGCGACGCGATCCCGGTCGTCGAGCTCCCGCGCCAGCGCCTCGTTGATCCGCTGGAGGGCCCCGAAGCCCCGCTTCCACGTGCGGGTGCCCGACGGCGTCAGCTCGAAGAGGTACGAGCGGCCGTCGTCGGGATTCCGGCGCCGCCGGACGTCGCCGCGCGCCTCGAGCCGCCGGACGACGTCCGAGGCCGTGGTCAGGGGCAGCCCGAGGTCGAAGGCGAGCTCGGTCAGGCGCACGGGTGCGCGCACGCCGATCAGGCTCAGCATCCCGTAGCCGTCGCTCTCGACCGCGTCCGCGGCGAGCTCACGGTCGACGAGCTGGACCATCCGCTGGTTCGCCGCGAGGAGGCGGAGCAGCAGCGACAGCGGACGCTGCTCAGGCGGTCGCGCGCCGGAGCTGGTCCTCGAGCGAGACGAGCCTGAGGCCGAAGGTGTCGGTGGCATCGGTGTCGGAGCAGACGTTGTCCGCCTCGAGCATCGTCACCTGGTCGGCGGTCAGCGGGGCCCCGGGGGCCCACTGAATCGCCCTGGCGCCGGCGCGGGCGAGGGAGAACGGGACGTGCACCAGACGGCGCTTCTTGCCGAGCGTGCGCGCGATCGCCAGGTACAGCTCGTCCCACGTGACGACGTCGGGCCCGCCGAGCTCCCAGACCCGGCCGGCTGCGCGGGTGTCGTCGAGGATCGTCGCGAAGAAGCGGGCGACGTCCTCGAGCCAGACCGGCTGGAGCCGCTGCGTCCCGGGGCCGATCACCGCCACGACCGGCGACAGCCTGACCTGGCGTACGAACGTCGGCAGCGCACCGCCGCGTCCGAAGACGAAGCTCGGCCGCACGATCGCGTGCTCGAGCCCCGACGCCGCGACGGCCTGCTCCATCGCCCACTTGGCCCCGAAGTAGGGCACGAGCGTGCTCGTCTGCTCGGTCGTCCCGAGCGCGCTCATCTGCACGAAGCGGGAGACTCCGGCGTCGCGCGCCGCCGCGAGCAGCGACTCCGTGCCTCGTCTCATCACCCGGTCGAAGTCGGCGGGCGAGCCCTTGATGATCGCAACGAGATTGACGACGTGGCTGCAGCCGTCGAGGGCAGGCGGGAGCGTGCCGGCGTCTTCGAGGTCGCCCCGGACAAGCTCGACTCCGAGCGGGGCGAGCGACGCGGCCCGCTCTGGCCGGCGCGCCAGCACGCGCACCTCCACCTCTCTCGCCCGGAGCGCGTGGACGATCGCCGTCCCGACGAAGCCCGTCCCGCCTGCGACAAGGACCTTCATCGCTCGAAGTTCTGCCAGTAGCGGCTCGGAGTCGGCCCGCGCTGGCCCTGGTACTTCGATCCGAGCGCGCTCGAGCCGTACGGAGCCGAGGCGGGCTCGGACAGCTGCATGAACGACAGCTGGCCGATCTTCATCCCGACGTAGATCGTGATCGGGAGGTTCGCGACGTTCGACAGCTCGAGCGTCACGTGGCCGTCCCAGCCCGGGTCGATGAAGCCCGCGGTCGAGTGGATCAGCAGGCCGAGCCGGCCGAGCGAGCTCTTCCCTTCGAGCCGCGCGACGAGGTCGTCGGGGAGCGTGACGCGCTCGAGCGTCGAGCCGAGGACGAACTCGCCGGGGTGGAGGATGAACGGCTGGTCGCCGGCGACCTCGACCTCCTCGGTCAGCTCCTCCTGCGGCAGCTTGACGTCGATGAACGGATAGCGAGCGTTGTGGAAGACGCGGAAGTAGCGGTCGACGCGGACGTCGAGGCTCGAGGGCTGCAGCAGGGACGCGTCATAGGGGTCGATGGCGATGCGACCCTCGCCGATGAGGCGCTCGATGGTGCGGTCGGAAAGGACCATCGGGTGATTCTTCCATCAGCGCCTCCGCGAGTGTGCGCAGCCCCTTGAGGAATGCCTCCCGCTCGCCCGGGGTGAGCGCGGCCAGGGTCCGGACGAAGGGCCGGTCGCGGCTCTGCAGCCAGGCGCGGACGCGGTCGGAGGTGAGGGCGTTCAGGTCGACGACGGTGCGCCGCCGGTCGTCGGCGTGCTCGCGCCGGTGGACGAGGCTGACGTCCTCGAGCTCGCGCGTCAGCTTGCTGGCGGCCGGCAGCGAGAGTCCGAGCTCCCGCGCCAGCTGTCCGACCGTCCGCTCTCCCTCCGTCCCGATCTGGGCGAGCACGGCGATGTGGCGGCGCGAGAGGCGGTGCCCGGGGCTCATCAGCGCGAGGAGCTCGTCCGTCGGCCGCCGGCGCTGCCAGAGGCCGCGCATCACCCGGCGCAGGTCGCGCCGCAGCTCCTCGAGCTGGCCGCCTTTCGTTACCATCTGAGATCAGTTATCATCTGATAACTATTATCGACTGTGACACGAAAGGAGGTGAGCGTATCCATGTGTGGAGAGCATCACCACCATCACCACCGCCGCTTCGGACGCCGCGGGCGCGGGTTCCCGAACCGCGAGCAGCTGGTCGAGCGGCTGACCGGCTACCGGCAGCATCTCGAGAGCGAGCTCGCAAACGTCCAGGAGCTGCTCGAGCGGCTCGGCGACCCGGGCGGCCCGGCTCCGGCCGACCCGCAGCCCGAGATCTGAACCTCAGCGACCGGAGGCGGCCGGCAGGTAGTACCGGTCGGTGTACTCGAGCACCGCGCGCTGCATCGAGAATCGTGGTGCGAGCTCGGCGATCGAGGCTCGCATCATCGCGGCCCAGTCGTCCCGCGCGGCGAAGCGCGGGACGACGTCCGTGGCGAGCAGGTCGTACAGCTCGGCCGCGTCCGCCTCGTCGGTCGTCCCGGCGATCGCCCATCCGTAGGCCGGGTCGTAGGCCTCCGCCCACCAGCCGTCGAGGACCGACAGGTTGAGGACGCCGTTGACCGCGGCCTTCATGCCGCTCGTGCCCGAGGCCTCGTAGGGCCGCAAGGGCGTGTTCAGCCAGACGTCGCATCCCGGGATCAGCGTCCGCGCGAGGTCGATGTCGTAGCCCTCGAGGAACACCACCCGGCCGGCGGCGGGCCCGCGTGCGAGTGAGACCACCTCGCGCAGGAGCTCCTTGCCGGCGGCGTCGTGCGGATGCGCCTTGCCCGCGATCACGATCTGCACCGGCAGCGCGAGCAGCCGTTCGAGGTCGCTGAAGACGAGCGCTGCGCGCTTGTACGTCGCGAAGCGTCGGGCGAAGCCGATCGTCAGCAGCGACGGATCCAGGCCGGACACGGCGGCCAGGCGCCCGCGCAGCACGGCTCGCACCGCCCACAGCGCCCCGAGGTCGAGGCTCCGGGCGGCCTCCCAGTTGCCCTCGGCCGGAGGCGCGTCCGGCTGCACACCGGCCGCGCGCAGGAGCTCGTCCAGCTCGGGCGCGATCCACGTGCCGAGGTGCACGCCGTTCGTGACGTGGTCGATGGCCGCCCGCTCGCCCGCCGGAAGGGCGGCCCACATCGAGCGCGCGACCTCGCCGTGCAGCTCCGAGACGCCGTTCGCGCGGGCGGACAGCCGGAGCGCGAGCGGCGTGAGGCCGAAGTCGGCCGAGCCGTTCGAGCGGCCGAGGCCGAGCAGTTCGCCCTCGGAGAGGCCGGCGCGGGCGGCCGGCGCCGCGACGTAGCGCAGCACGAGCTCGTCGGCGAAGACCTCGTTGCCGGCGGGGACGGGTGTATGCGTCGTGAAGACCGTCGTCGCCGCGACCCGGTCGAGCGCCTCGCGCGGCGAGCGGCCCTCCTCGACGTAGCGCCGCGCGCGCTCGATCGAGAGGAAGGCGGCGTGGCCCTCGTTGACGTGGTAGACGCGCGGGTCGAGGCCGAGCGCCTCGAGCGTGCGGACGCCGCCGATCCCGAGCACGAGCTCCTGGCGGATCCGGTGCTCGCGGTCGCCGCTGTACAGGCCGTCGGTCACCCCGTCGGCCTCGAGCAGGTAGAGCGGCACCGACCCGACGTCGAAGCGCCACACCGAAACGTCGACGACCTCGTCGGCGAGCTCGACGCGCACCGAGACCGGCTCGAGCGCCAGGCCGAAGCGGAGTGGATCGAAGCCTTCCCGCGCCTCGACCTGCCCAACCGAGGCGTCGACCGACTGCTTGAAGTAGCCGTCGCGGTAGAGGAGCCCCACGCCGGCCACGGGCAGGCCGAGCTCGGCCGCGGCCTTGAGATAGTCGCCGGCGAGGATGCCGAGGCCGCCGGCGTAGATGGGCAGGCCCGCATCGACGCCGAATTCCATGCTGAAGTAGGCGACCAAGAGCCTCCGGTCGGCGCCGTTCGCTCCGGTCCACCAGGTCGCGGTGTCTGTCTTCGTCGTCGTGCTGGGCATCCGTCAGGCTCTGGGACGGGCCGAGGCTAGCGAAGGCGGCGCAACCGGCGCGGAACCACCGCGCACCGCCGGGCGGCTCGCTACCCTCGACAGGCGATGGCAACGACACGCGCCGCACGGATCGTCACCGAGGTGCCCGGCCCCCGCTCCCGCCAGGTGCTCGAGCGCCTGCGGGCCAGCGTCGCCTCGCCGCTCGACCTCACGTTCCCCGTGGTCGCGGCGGAGGCCAGGGGCGCGACGCTCACCGATGTCGACGGGAACGTCTTCATCGACTTCGCGGGCGGCGTCGGCTGCCTGAACGTCGGCCACGCGCACCCTCGGGTGGTCGCGGCGGCGCAGGACCAGCTGGAGCGGTTCACGCACACCGACTACACGGTCGTGCCCTACGAGGTCTACGCGGAGCTGTCGGAGCGCCTGCTCGCGCTCGCGCCCTTCACGGGACCGGCCAAGGCCGCGTTCTTCAACGCCGGCACGGAGGCGGTCGAGAACGCGGTCAAGTTCGCACGTGCGTACACGGGCCGCCCGGCGGTGATCGGGTTCGAAGGCGGCTTCCACGGGCGCACGTTGCTGTCGCTCTCGCTGACCTCGAAGACGCATCCGTACAAGGCGGGCCTCGGCCCGTTCGCGCCCGAGGTCTACCGCGTCCCGTTCCCGAACGCCTACCGAGGCCCCTCGACGGACGAGGCGCTCGCCGCGCTGCGCCGCGCGTTCGGCACGCTCGTCGCCGCCGAGACGGTCGCTGCGATCGTCGTCGAGCCGGTCCAGGGCGAGGGCGGCTTCATCCCCGCGGAGGCGGAGTTCCTGCATGGGCTGCGCGAGCTCTGCGACGAGCACGGCATCGTGCTGGTCTGCGACGAGGTGCAGACCGGGTTCGCCCGGACGGGCCGTTTCTTCGCCGTCGAGCACTCCGGCGTCGAGCCCGACCTGATCACCGTCGCGAAGTCGATCGCCGGCGGGCTGCCGCTCTCCGGCGTCCTCGGCAAGGCGGAGATCATGGATGCGCCGGCGCCCGGCGGTGTCGGCGGCACGTTCGTCGGCAACCCGGTAGCCCAGGCGGCGGCGCTCGCGGTGCTCGAGGTGATCGACGAGGAGGGCCTCGTGGAGCGCTCGGCGGCGATCGGCGAGACGATGCGCGCCCGGATGGAGGCCTGGCGCCGGCGTTTCCCGAGCGTGGGCGACGTTCGCGGGCTCGGGGCGATGCTGGCGATCGAGCTCGTCGAGGACCCGCTGACGAAGGCGCCGGCGACGGAGCTCGCCGGACGTGTCCAGGAGGAGGCGCTCCGGCGCGGACTGCTCCTCCTGCGGGCCGGCGTGCACTCGAACTGCATCCGGGTGCTCGTGCCGCTCGTGATCGGCGACGACGAGCTCGCCGAGGCGCTCGACCTCTGGGAAGACGCGCTCGCCGCGGCGGTCTAGACAGCGCCGGGCTACCCTCCACCGGGGATGGTCGGGGAGGTTCTCCTAGACCGCTACGAGCTCGAGGAGCTCGTCGGCTCCGGCGGTATGTCGAGCGTCTACCGGGCGCACGACCGGTTGCTCGACCGCACCGTCGCTCTCAAGATCCTGCACGAGCACCACCTGCGCGAGCCCGAGTACGTCGAGCGGTTCCGGCGCGAGGCGCGCTCGGCGGCCGTGCTCTCCCACCCGAACGTCGTCACCGTGATCGACCGGGGCGAGCATGCGGGCCGGCAGTTCATCGTCTTCGAGTTCGTCGGCGGCGAGAACCTCAAGCGAATGATCGAGGAGCAGAAGCCGCTGCCGGTGTCGACGGCGCTCCAGCTCGCCGTCCAGATCGCCCGCGGGCTGTCGTTCGCGCACCGGAACGGGCTCGTTCATCGTGACGTCAAGCCGCAGAACGTGCTCCTGAACGGCGACGGCCACGCCAAGGTCACCGACTTCGGCATCGCCCGCTCGCTCGACGTCCAGCGCGGGATGACCGAGACCGGCACGGTGCTCGGCACGTCCGACTACATCGCGCCCGAGCAGGCGCAGGGGCTCCGCGTCGACGAGCAGACCGACGTGTACTCGCTCGGCGTCGTCCTGTACGAGATGCTCACGGGAGAGGTTCCGTTCCCCGGGGAGAACTTCGTCGCCGTCGCGATGCGGCACATCAACGAGCCGCCGCCGTCGGTGCGCCCGAAGCGCCCCGACGTCTCCCCGCGTGTCGACGCCGCCGTGCAGCGGGCGATGGCGAAGGATCCGCACGACCGCTTCCCGACGATGGCCGACTTCGGCCGCGAGCTCGAGGCGTGCCAGGAGGAGAGCGAGCAAGGAACGCAGATCATCCCGCCGCCCCGGACCGCGCCGGTCCGCCGTCGCCGGTCGGGCGCCTGGCCGCTCGTCCTGGTCCTGCTCGGCGTGATCGCGATCGGCGCCGCCGGTGCGTACCTGCTCTTCGGGCGCGGCTCCTCGGCGGGCGGGAACGGCGGCGGCTCGGTGACGCTCGAGGCGACGACCGCCTACGACCCGTTCGGCACCGGCCCGCCGGGCGAGAACAACGGGTTCGCGTACCGCGCGACCGACGGGAACGCGGCCACCTTCTGGCCGACCGAGCGCTACTACGACGAGCAGCTCGGCAAGAAGGGCGTCGGGCTCGTGTTGCGGACGGTCGGCTCCGGCAAGCCGGCCACGCTCGTCGTCACCTCGGACACGCCCGGCTTCACGGCCGAGGTCAAGGGCGGCCCGGCCGCGAACGACTTCCCCGACGTCGTCTCGGGGCCGAAGACCGTCTCCGGGGCGACCACGTTCACGATCGGCGGCAGTCCGCACCCGTACTACGTGCTCTGGATCACGAGCCTCGGGCAGCACCAGGTCGTGCACGTGAACGAGGTCAAGGCCGGCTAGAACTTCAGGCCGCCGCGGCGCTCGAAGCGCTCGACGGCCAGGTCGGCGAGCCGCTCGAGCAGCTCGCCGTAGGGGATGCCGGACGCGGCGAAGAGCTGGGCGTACACGCTCGTCGGCGTGAAGCCGGGGATCGTGTTCAGCTCGTTGACGAGCACCTCGCCGTCGCCGCGCACGAAGCAGTCGGCGCGCGCCATGCCTTCGCAGTCGGTCGCCACGAAGGCCTGCACCGCGAGCTCCTGCACTCGTTCGCCCTGCTCGTCGGTGATCGCCGCCGGGACGCGTAGGTCCATCTCGCCCTCGTCGTACTTCGCCTCGAAGTCGTACCACTCGTTGCGCGTCACGACGATCTCGCCGGGCAGCGAGGCGATCGGCGTCAGGTTGCCGAGCACCCCGACCTCGACCTCGATGCCCTGTACGAACTCCTCGACGAGCACCTTCTCGTCGTGCTCGAAGGCGAGCGCCACGCCGCGCCGGAGCTCGTCCTCGTCGTGCGCCTTGGTGATCCCGATCGACGACCCGAGCCGGGCGGGCTTGACGAAGCACGGGTAGCCGAACGGGTTGCGCGGCTCGTCGCCGAGGCGCAGCGTGATGTTCGGCGTCACCGGGATGCCGTGGTCGCGCAGCACCGACTTGAAGACGTCCTTGTCCATGCACAGCGACGATGCGAGCACGCCCGCGCCGACGTAGGGAACGCCGGCGAGCTCGAGCAGCCCCTGGACGGTGCCGTCCTCGCCGAAGGGGCCGTGCAGGACCGGGAACACGACGTCGACGTCCGCGAGCGTTGCCGCGACGTCGCGTGGTGGGAGGCGCTCCAGGCCCGTCGACGCCGCCGCCGCCCCGGCTTCGCCCGGGTCGAGGCTCGCCCGTGCGGCCGGCAGCCGCCAGCGGCCGCTCCGGTCGATCTCGACCGTCACCACCTCCGCGCCGCCCTGCTCCAGCGCCGCCGCGACGCTTCGCGCCGACGCGACCGAGATCGCGTTCTCGCTCGAGCGGCCGCCGAGGATGACGGCGATGCGGCGCGTCACGGCGCCGTGGTCGTCGTCACGCTGGGCCCGGTCGGGCCGGCGGCGCCCGTCGGGCCGGTGGCGCCGGACGGTCCGGCCGGCTGCAGCTGCCCGATCGTGATCACCACCACCTCGCCCTGTTGCCCGTTCGAGTTGCCCTTCGGGTTCTGGCTGATCACGACGCCGTCGTTGCTCGGGTCGGTGACGGGCTGCGTGACGGTGGCGACCGAGAAGCCCGCGCTTTGCAGGATGCTCTTCGCATCGGCGGTGGTGAGATTCGTCACGTCCGGCACCTGGGTCGTCGTCGGCCCCTTCGAGACGGTCAGCGTGATGCGCGTCCCCTTCGGGACGGCCGTGCCCTGGGGCGGGTCCATCGAGATCACGACACCCTGCGGCTGCTGCTCGGACGGCGTGTCTATGCGGCTGACGGTGAAGCCGAGACCGATCAGCGCCGACTGGGCGTTCGCAAACGGCTCGCCGGTGACATCCGGGATCGTGATCGGCTTGGCGCCGCGCGAGACGTTCAGGGTGACGGTCGAACCCTTGTCGACCTTGTCGCCCGCCGCAGGCAGCTGCGCGGTCACGGTGTCCTGCGGCTCCGGCGAGTAGATCCTGCGCACCTTGAAGTTGAAGCCCTTCTGGGACAGCGACTGGACGGCGCTCGTGAGGTCGAGGCCGACGACGCCGGGCACGGCGACCTGGGCGATGCCGGTCGAGACGTAGAGCGTGACGGTCGACGTCTTGTTGATCTTGGTGCCGCCGGCCGGGTTCTGCGCGAACACCTGGCCGGTCGGAACGCTGCCGTTCGGCCCGTAACGGAACTTGGCGCTCAGCCCGGCGTTCTCGATCTGCGCCTTCGCCAGGTCTTTCTGCAGTCGTGTCACGTCGGGCACCGCGACCGGCTTGGAGTCGTTGAGCTGGTCCTGGACCTTGGAGTAGAGGAACCAGCCGCCCGCGGCCGCAGCGACGATCAGGAGCAGTGCGAGCAGCCAGGGCAGGAGCGAGCGCCGTGCCGGCTGCTCCTCGAAGTCGTAGTACGGGGTCGGTGGGCGGTAGGCCGGGGGGATCGGCGGGGTCGCGACGGGCCGCGGCTTCGTGACCATCGTCTGCGACGCGGTGACGCCTGCGCCGGCGAGCACCTGGGTCATCGCTTCCTCGGTCTCGCGCGAGACGGCGACGCCGCGTGCGACGCGCGCGAGGTCGGCGTCCATCTCCTCGGCGGTGCCGTACCGCTGGTCGGGGTCCTTCGCGAGCGCGCGCATCACGACCGCGTCGAGGTCGCGGGGGATCTCGGGCCTGAGCGCCGACGGAGGCTCGGGAACCTGCGACAGGTGCTTCATCGCGATCTCGACCGGCGTGTCGCCGGTGAACGGCACCTTCCCGGTCAGCATCTCGTAGAGGACGATTCCGAGCGAGTAGAGATCCGAGCGCGGGTCGACGGGCGCGCCGCGTGCCTGCTCCGGCGAGAGGTACTGCGCGGTCCCGACGATCGATCCCGCCTCCGTCATCTGCGAGGTGCCGCTGCGTGCGATCCCGAAGTCCGTCACCTTCAGCCGGCCGTCGGGGCGCACGATGATGTTGTGCGGCTTGATGTCGCGGTGGACGATCCCGTGGCGGTGCGCGAAGGCGAGCGCGCCGAGGATCTGGCGTGCGTAGTCGATCGCGATCGCCGGCGGGGTCGGGCCGTTGCGGATCAGGAGCTCCTTGAGCGTGCGGCCGTCGAGGTACTCCATCGCGATGTAGTAGGTGCCCTCGGCCTGACCGCGGTCGAAGATCGAGACGATGCTCGGGTGATTGAGCCCGGCGGCACTCTGGGCCTCACGCCGGAAGCGCTCGACGAACTGCTCGTCCGACGCGTGCCGGTCGTCGAGCAGCTTGAGCGCAACACGCCGGCCGAGCTCCTGGTCCTCGGCGAGATAGACGTCGGCCATGCCGCCCGAGCCGAGCTTGCGCTTGATCACGTACCGCGTGTCGAAGATCCGGTTGATGCGCGTGTCGGTCGTGGCCATGGTCCGGGGGCTACTGCTTCGACGCCTGCGGGAGAATCGCCTGCATGAGCTCGCGCGCGATCGGCGCTGCGACCGAGCCGCCGAACCCGTTCAGCTGGTGCTCGAGCACCACCGCGCCCGCCACCTGCGGGTGGTCGGCGGGCGCGAAGAAGATGAACCACGCCGTGTAGACGTGCGGGATGCCCGTCTCGGCGGTCCCGGTCTTGCCGGCGACCTTGATCCCGGGGATCTGGGCCGCCGTGCCCGTCCCGCCGGTGACGACCGCCTGCATCATCTGGTTGAGCGCGGCCGCCGTGCCCGGCTTCATCGCCTTGCGCCAGACCGACGGCTTCGTCTTCGTGATCAGGCTGCCGCCCGGGCTGCGCACGTTCTTGAGCAGGAACGGCGTCATGATCTTGCCGCCGTTCGCGACGGCTGCCGCGACCAGCGCCATCTGCAGCGGCGTCACGAGCATCCGCTCCTGGCCGAACGCGAGGCGGCCCGGGTCGACGCCGGCGGGGCTCTCGATCAGCGAATGCTTCTTGAAGTTGTAGAGGCCGCTCGGGGCCCGTTCGTCGGCCGGCAGCTCGAGCGGCGGCGTCGAGTAGAAGCCGAAGTCCTTCGCCTTGGCGAGGATGCGGCCCGCGCCGATCTTCTGGCCGACGTTGCAGAAGACCGCGTTGATCGAGTGCTGGTACGCCTGGAGCAGGTCGACGTTGCCGTACATCTCGGGGCCGTTCTGGTCGGGGTTGCCCGAGTTGTAGACCTTCTGCCCGTACTCGGTGCAGTAGCCGGGATCGTAGAAGCGCGACTCGGGCGTGTAGATGCCGGCGTCGAGCGCCGCGGCGGCGGTGACGGTCTTGAACGTCGACCCAGGCGCGTAGAGGCCCTGCGTCGCCCGGTTCAGGAGCGCCGAGGACGAGCCCGGGCAGGCGCTCGGCGAGTGCAGGATCGACGCGTATCCGGCCGACGACTCGATCTTGTTCGGGTCGAACCCGGGCGACGACGCCATCACGTACACGGCGCCGGTCTTCGGGTTCAGGACGACGGCCGCGCCGCACGACCCGGCGAGCGCGGACTCGGCGAGCTTCTGGGCGTTCGCGTGGATCGTCAGCGTCAGGTTGTTCCCGGTGACGGTCGTCCCGCGCAGCTTCGCGGTGATCTTGTCGATGATCGTGCCGAGGTTCGCGTTCGACGCCGTGAGGTAGCCGTTCAGCTGCCGCTCGATGCCCGAGCGCGAGCGGCCCTGAGTCGAGTAGCCGACCACCTGGGAGGCGAGCCCGTTCGTCGGATAGCGGCGGAAGTAGAACGTCTGGCCGTCCTTCTTCACCCTCTTGTCGGCGGCGAGCACGGTGTGGCCGTCCGACGCGAAGATCAGCCCGCGCTTGATCTGGAACTGCGCCACCTGCTGGATCGCGTTGTCCTGGCGTGCGGCGAGGCTCGCCGACGCCCACGACTGCCAGTAGGTGGTCGCCACGATCAGCGCGGCGAGCAGCAGCAGCGCGACGACGGAGAGGCGGGAGATCTGCTTGTTCATGACGGCGCGTTCGCCCGGTTCGAGACGAGGAGCAGCCCGGCGAGCAGCAGGAAGTTCGCGACGACCGACGAGCCGCCGTACGAGATGAACGGCAGCGTGATGCCGGTGAGCGGGATGATCCGCAGAACGCCGCCGACGATGATGAACGTTTGCAGCGCGAACCCGAACGTCAGCCCGGCGGCGAGCAGCTTCGAGAAACCGTCCTCGGCCTGGAGCGCGACGCGCATGCCGCGCGCGACGAACAGCATGAAGACGAGCAGCAGCGCCGCGGCGCCGACGAGGCCGAGCTCCTGGGCGAGTGCCGAGTAGATGAAGTCGGTGTTGACGTACGGGATCAGGGCGTGCCCGTCGGCCGACGTGAAGACGCCCTTCCCGAGCCCGGCGCCGCCGAAGCTCCCGTTGCCGATCGAGTACAGCGACTTGACGAGCTGGTAGCTCTCGCAGTCCTGGCGGAGCGCGAGCCCGCCGGTCTGCGGGCAGAAGACCGGCCTGGAGGTCCACGGCTGCAGCCAGATCGTCACGCGCTCGTGGACGTGCGGGATCTTCTCGTAGGCGACGAAGCCGCCCGCCGCGAAGAGGCCGATCCCGGCGAGCACGAACGACAGGCGGTTGGTGGCGATGTAGAGCATCGCCAGGAAGATCCCGAAGTAGAGCAGCCCCGAACCGAGGTCGTTCGTCGCGACGAGGACGAGCATGCACCCGCCCCAGATGACGAGCAGCGGCCCGAGGTCCTTCAGTCGCGCCTGCGCCAGCACCTCGCGCTTCTCGCGCAGGTAGCCGGCGAGGAAGACGATCAGGAAGATCTTCGCCAGCTCCCCCGGCTGGAAGCGAAGCGGGCCGGCGTGCACCCACAGCCGCGCGCCGTTGACCGTGTCCCCGAGGCCCGGCAGGCGCGGCAGGTAGAGCAGCACGATCGCCCCGATCCCGAACAGGTACTTGTACTGCTCGAGCACGCGGTAGTCGCGCCGCAGTCGCAGCAGCGCGAGCGCGAAGAGCGCGACGCCGATCACGATCCAGAGCCCCTGCTTGAAGGCGTCGCTCGGCCCGAGGCGGTAGATCTCGGTGAGCCCGACGGCGGTCATCAGGGCGGCCAGCGGCAGCAGGTACGGGTCGGCGTTGGGCGTCGCGTAGCGCGTCACGAGATGCGCGACGAGGTAGAGGCCGAAGAAGAACAGGGCGTACGCCAGTGAGCCCCAGCTGACGACGGACTGGCGGGCGATGTAGACGGACGCGAAGCCCAGCCCGGTCAGGATCCCCACGACCGAGAGGTAGACGAGCTCCCGGTTCCGGTAGCTCAGCGTGCGAGCCCCCACCAGGCGAGGAACACGATCAGGGCGACGAGCGCGACGATCACGAGCGAGGCGAGGAGCTTTTGCCCGAGCCCGGCCTCGGGCTCGACCGGCGCCGCCGCGACCGCCGCGGCGCTCTCGCGCGCCTCTGCGAGCGCGGCCGCCGACACGACCATCGTGTCGTCGACCGGCGGCGTGGCCGTCGAGCGCGTCGGGCGGCAGCGTGACGTTGTCCTCCGGGTGCAGCGTGTCCTCCTCCTCGAGCGGCGTGAACGCCGGCGCGGTCGCGTACTCGCGCGTGCGTTCGTCGGGCTCGCCGTCCAGGCCGACCGCGAACAGCACGGCGGTGATGTTGTCCTCGCCGCCGCCGCGGTTGGCGGCCTGGATCAGCGGCGCGCGCCCCGGCTTCGAGGTCGCCGCGGTAGCGGCTCGACGATCTGCTCGAGCTCGCCGCCGTCGACGTAGGACGAGAGCCCGTCGCTGCAGATCAGGAAGACGTCGCCGGCGCGCGCTTCGACGGAGAACGTGTCGACGTCGACGTCCGGGTCGGTCCCGAGCGCCCGCGTGATCACCGATCGCTGCGGGTGCACCTCGGCCTCCGCCGGCGAGAGCTCGCCGCGGCGCACGAGCTCGGCGACGAGCGAGTGGTCGTCGGTCAGCTGGTCGAGGCGGCCGTCGCGCAGCAGGTACGCGCGCGAGTCGCCGACGTGGCCGAACGCAACGTGGCCCTCCGGCTCGACCAGCGCCGCGGTGATCGTCGTCCCCATCCCGGTCGCGGCTGCGTCCGTCGTCGCGCGGTCGTGCACGCGGCGGTTCGCCTCCTGGATCAGCTCGGCGACGCGCCGCTCGCCGCCGCCGTCGGCGCCGGCCTCGCGCAGCGCGGCCGCCGCCAGCCCGGACGCGACCTCTCCCGCCTGCGCTCCGCCCATCCCGTCGGCGACCGCGAAGAGCGGCGGCTCACAGACGAAGGCGTCCTCGTTGCGGCGCCGCTTGCGGCCGGTGTCGGTGCTCCCGAACGACTGGACGACCGCGATCACGACTCGTACCGCAGATCCGTCTCGCCGATCCGGACGACGTCCCCGGGTGCCAGGCGCCGCTCCCGCGTCAGCCTGATCCCGTTCACGAACGTCCCGTTCGTGGAGCCGATGTCCTCGAGCCAGACGCCGTCCCGGCGGCGCTCGAAGCGCGCGTGCCGACCCGAGGCGTACTCGTCGCCGGCCAGTGCGAGATCGTTGTTCGTGCCGCGGCCGACCGTGATCGGCCGTGAGTCGAGCGGGAAGATCTCGCCGTCCTCGAGCGCGGGGCTCTCGAGCACGATCAGCCTGCCGGCGGCCGGCTGGGCCGGCTTGGCGGTGAGGCTTGCGGCATCGAGCGGGGAGAGGATCATCGACTCCTGGGAAGGGCGCAGGTCGCGGGTGGCCGACCGGACGATGCGCCAGATGAAGAGGTAGAGCAGGACGAGGAAGGCGATCTTCAGGCCGAGCAGCGTGGTCTCGACCTGGGCCGAGCCGAGCACCGCTCCGGCACCGGTCACCGCGTCTCCCGCGAGAACGTGACCTCCGTCGAACCGATCGTGAACCGGGTCCCGTCCTCCAGCTTGAGGCGCTTCACGCGCTTGCCCCGAACCTCGATCCCGTTCGTCGAGTCCAGGTCGACGAGCCAGTAGGCGGAGCCCTCGCGGCGCAGCTCCGCATGCCGCCGGGAGACGTTCGGGTCGGAGACCTGGATGTCGGCGTCCTTCGAGCGTCCGACGACCTCCCGCGGCCGTAGCGCCTCGTGCCGTTCGCCGTTCCAGGTCAGGACGGCAACCTCCGTCTCGGGCTCGACTCCGAGCGAGACGGGCGAGACTGCCTCGGTTGGCTGTGCCACGGGTGGCATGGGCGCGTACACCATGGTTGCACCCCGTGCGGCCGCATCGGCGGGCACGGCGGCGCCGGGCTCGACCTGGGCGAGCCGCGTCGCGATCCCGAACATCCCGACATCGAGATCGGGATCCGTCTCGAGCAGCACCTGCGGCGGCGTCAGCAGCGCGTAGTTCTCGCGGCGGGCGTGCTCGGCCAGGTACTCGGACAGCTCGTCGGTGAGCTGTGTCTCGTAGCTCGCGAACTGGTCGCGGTCGGCCGGCGCGAGGTACACCGTGTACTCGTTGGGGACGTACACGCGCGACACCGACACGTTCCGGTGGTCGTCCATCTCCTTGACCAGCTTGCGGGCCAGCTCGACGGGCTGCACGTTGGTGCGGAAGGCACGGCCGAAGACACCCTCGAAGAGCGATTCGAGCTTCGATTCGATGCTGCGGAGCACGGGCATGGGCGGCAGGGGCGCTTCCCCCGGCGATCCAGTTTAGGGCCTGGAATCGAGGGTCAGGGCGATCGCGGAGATCCAGGCGGCGACGATCAGCGGGACGACCGCCGCGGCCGGCGCGGTCAGGGCGGTCGCGGCCAGGAGAGCGGCGCCGTAGGCGGCCGCGACCCAGGGGCCCCGGCGGCGGAGGGTCGGCAGCACGGCGGCTGCGGCGGCCAGGATCAGGGCCTCGGCGATCAGCGTCGGATGAGCAGCGAGCTGCCCGAGCAGCGCCTGGGCGACGGCGGTCGGCCGTCTCGAGCCGTCGATGCCGAGCCCGAGCGGCGCCTTCGCGAGCCCGAACGGCAGGCCGCCGTGGCGGAGGCCGGCGACGACGGCGGCGAGCAGCACCGCGCCCGCGGCCTGTGCCGCCCGTCGCGCCGTGCCGCGGGCGCACTGCGCCGCGAGTGGGATCAGCCCGAGCGCCGCGAGCGGCGCGAGCAGCGGCCCGCGCTACGAGCAGCAGGCCGGCCCGCGCGTCGCGCCAGGTCAGCGAGGTCCACGCCGTGGCGAGGAGCGCGTAGAGGACGGCCAGGCCGCTCGAGATGTTCGCGAGCGGGAAGAACAGCGCAGCCAGAGTGGTGACGAGGCCGAGCCGCGGTGAGACGAGCGTCGCGCCGGCCGCGAGCGCGCCGAGGCCGAGGGACCAGCCGGCCGGGTAGAAGGGCAGCGTCGAGGTCGTCCACGCGGTGGCGAGTCCGGCCGCCCCGGCGGGGAGCACGCGGTCGACGAGCAGCGCGCGGCGGTCCAGCGGCGGGGCGGACGGGCGCGATCCCCTGGGCTTGCGCCGGCGCGTCGAGAGCGAGCGCAGCTCGGCAGCCAGCCGCCCGGCCGACGGGCGCCGCTCGGGGTCGAGGACGAGCGCCCCGGAGACGGTCTCGATCACGCTCGCCGGAAGGTCGGGGCGCAGCGCCTGAAGCGGCGGCGCGCCCTGCTCGATCCGGCGCGTGGTCTCGTTGAGGTCGCCGTGCCAGAACGGGTGCCGGCCGGCCAGTGCCTCGAAGAGCAGCACCCCCACGGCCCAGACGTCGGCGGCGGGCGTCGCGACCGTCCCGCGCAGACGCTCGGGCGAGATGTACGCGAGCGTGCCGGGGACGTCGCCGAACGCGGTCAGCGTGTCGAACTCGGCCATCTGCGCGAGCCCGAAGTCGAGCAGGCGGATGTCGATCGTGGCGGTCTCGGCGAGCAGCACGTTCGACGGCTTGACGTCACGGTGCACGATTCCGCGCCGGTGGGCGTGGGCGAGGGCGTCGCAGATCTGTGCCGCGACCTCGATCGCCGCCCGGTCGTCGAGCTCCCCCGACCTCATCGCCTCGCGGAGCGTGCGCCCCGGGACGTACTCGTAGGTGATGTAGACGTGGGAGGAGTCGTGCGCCAGCGAGCGGATGCGCTGGCAGCGCGGGTGGCGGAGGGCTGCGGCCGCTCTCGCCTCGCGCTCGGCCCGGTGCCCCGCCTTGCCCTCGCGGGCGACGATCTTCAGCGCGACGTCGAGCCCGGTCGTCTCGTCCCGCGCCAGCCAGACATGTCCCATCCCGCCCGACCCGAGCGGGCGGAGCGGCCGGTAGCGCCCGAGAAAGAGGTCGTGCTGGACCGCGGCTTGCGACACGTACAGGGGGCTTACACCGTGGGCGGGGCGACTCCTCCAACCGGTCGTTTCCGACCGCGAAGCCCTGTACCCTCGGGGGGTCGATGGGCCCCGACGACGACGACATCCAGTTCGATTTCTTCGAGGACGAGCCCGCCACCACCGAGATCCAGCAGGCGACGCGGAGCCGGCTCCCGAGGCGGGGTGGCAGCGGCCCCCGGCGGCCGTCGATCCCGCACCGCAGCCTGACGCCGGTGCTGCGCCTGGGCGCGCTCGTCGTCGGCCTGATCGTGCTCCTGGTCGTGTTCGGGCTCGTTCTGCAGTCGTGCGCGTCGACGTCGAAGCACGACACCTACGCCCACTACATGGACAAGGTCTCGGTGATCGCAAAGAGCTCCGCCGACAACGGGGCGGCGGTCACGAATGCGCTGGTCACGCCGGGGATCAAGGCCTCCGAGCTCAGTCAGAAGCTCTCCGGGATCGCCGAACAGGAACGCCAGAACGTCGCCGCCGCCGAGAAGGTCGACGCCCCCGGCCCGCTGCGCGACGAGAACGGCCACATGATCGAGTCGCTGCAGTTGCGCGTCAGCGGCACGCAGGGGCTGGCGAACGCGTTCGCCAAGGTCGACGCTCAGACGAAGGCGAGCACCGAGGCGGCCGTGCTCAACCAACAGGCGAACCGGCTGCTCGCGAGCGACGTCGTCTGGGAGGACCTGTTCCGCGTGCCGTCGATCGCCGAGCTTCAGCATCAGGGGGTGGTCGGCGTCCAGGTGCCCCAGTCGAAGTTCGTCACCGACCCCGACCTGCTCGGCACTTCGTCGATGGCCGCGCTCCTGAACCGCATCACCTCGTCCGGCACCGGATCGACGCCGAGCGGCCTGCACGGGACGAACATCGTGCAGACGAAGGCCCTGCCGTCCGGGCTCGTGCTCTCCGAGAACCAGCAGAACACGATCAACGGCGTGAGCACGAACCTGGCCTTCGCCGTCACGATCAAGGACTCGGGCAACTTCCAGGAGGCGGGGATCAAGGTCACGCTGACGATCCAGCAGAAGAATCCGATCGTGAAGACGCAGACGATCGACCTGATCAACCCCGGCCAGGAGACGACGGTGACGTTCTCGAACCTCGGCGAGCCGACCTTCGCGGAGCCCGCGCACGTCAACGTCGACGTCAAGCCCGTGCCCGGCGAGGTGAACGTCTCCAACAACAGGGCCAGCTACCCGGTCATCTTCTCGCTCGGCGGGTAGCGGGCGGAGCGCGTGACCGTCTCGGCTCAGGCCGCGCTCGTCGTTGCGATCGCCGGGCTTGCCGTCGGCGCGGTCTCGCTCGCTCTCGCCTGGTGGGGCCTGGTGCGGGTGCGGCGCGTGCGGGATGCGCAACGTCTGATGCTCGGCGGCGGCAGGCGCGACCTGGTCGAGTTCGCGGTCACGCTCCAGGGGCGGGTCGACGACCTGCATCGCGCGGTCGACGAGGTCGCGGCCGGGCTGCAGCGCGTCGACCGCCGCGTCGACGGCGTCGTGGCGAACAGCTCGATCGTGCGCTACGACGCCTACGAGAACACGGGCGGGCACCAGTCCGCCTCGCTCGCGCTGCTCGACTCGGCCCGCACCGGCGTCGTCGTCACGGCGATCCAGGGACGCGACTACGCGCGGATCTACATGAAGGAGCTCGACCGCGGCCGCGCGTCGGTCGACCTGTCGCCCGAGGAGGCCGAAGCGGTCGAGCGCGCGATGAGCCGCTGACCGGCGCCGCGGGCTCGCGAAGCGGCTCCGCGGCCGCGTCGTCCGGTACATTCCCCGCAGGGTGCAGCAGGTTCTGGTTCTGAACGCGAGCTACGAGCCGTTGAACGTGTGCTCGCTCCGCCGCGCCCACGTTCTCGTCTTCAAGGGAAAGGCCGAGGTCGTCGAGCAGCTCGACCGACCACTTCGCTCGGCCAGCGACACGTTTCGCTGGCCGCACGTCATCCGGCTCGTCCACTACGTCCGGGTCCCCAGGCTCGTCCAGCGGAAGATCTCGCGACGTGCGCTCTTCGCCCGTGACGGCTGGCGTTGCGTCTACTGCGGCTCGACCGGTGGCCGGCTGACCCTCGACCACGTGATCCCGCGCTCGCGCGGCGGCGACTCGACCTGGGAGAACGTCGTCACCTCGTGCTCGCCGTGCAACCTGCGCAAGGGGAACCGCCTGCCGCACGAGGTGGAGATGACGCTCTCCCGGCATCCGCGGCCGCCCGCGCCCGTGCTCTTCATCCGCCTCGCGACGCCCAAGATCCCCGATCGCTGGGAGCGCTACCTCGCGCCCTACGCGACCTCGACGATCGGCGCCGCCGCCTAGACCTAGCCTCGCTCTCGCGGCAGCTCGGGCCGCTGCTCCCACTCCGACCACGAGCCCGGATAGAGGCGCCCCCGGCGGCCGGCGAGCTGCAGGCGGTGGAGCGACACGCAGGCGGTCACGCCGGAGCCGCAGTAGGCGACGAGCTCGCCGCCGGGCAGCTCCGGAAGCGGCTCGTTCCACGGTGCGTTCAGCGCGCCGGGGATCCGTCCCGGGATGCGGTCGATCGGATTCGGGTCGCCGCGCCACCGCGAAGCGGTCCGCGAATCGACGACGACCAGCGCGGGGAGCCCCACCGCGAGCGCGTCGGCGTCGATCGTGTCGTCGTCGCGCTCGCGCGGTGTGAACGTCGCCGGGACGATCTGCTCGTCGCCCGACCGCAGCGGCCCGTGCCAGGCCTCGAGGTCGATCACCGCGCACGCGTCGTGGCCGAAGTGACGGAGCAGCCACCAGAGGCGCTCCGCCCCGCCGAGCGAGCCGTAGGCGATCACGAACGCTCCCGGGCCGATCCCGGCCGAGCCGGCCGCCGCCGCGAACTGCGCGGCGGACGGCAGCGGATGGCGGCCGGCGGGCCCGGGCGGCGACGACAGGTCACGCTCGACGTCGAGGAAGGCGGCGCCGGGGATGTGGCCCTCGAGGTACGCGCGTCGCCCCTCGGCGGGGTCCGCCAGGGACCAGCGGCAATCGACGAAGGCGTAGTTCACCGTGACATCTGAGCATGCGGCGGCGTACGTGTGGGTATGAGACGCATCCTTCTCCCCTCCCTCTCCGCCGCCGCGCTGCTCGTCGTCGTGGCGGCGATCGCCGGCGCCGGCCGGCCGGCGCCCGCCCGCGGTGCCGCGACGCAGGCGGCGCAGCCGGGCGTCGTGACGACGACGGGGCACGGCGACGTGACCGCCGTGCCGGACCAGGCGGCCGTCTCCGCTGGGGTCGAGACGCGCGCAGCCTCGGCGGCCGACGCGCTCGGGCGGAACGCGCAGGTGATGCAGCAGGTGATCGCGGCCCTCAGGCGGGCCGGCGGCTCCGACCTGCAGACCCAGGAGGTCTCACTCGACCCGCAGACCGACGACCAGGGCGACGTGACGGGCTACGTCGCGGAGGACACGGTCGGCGCGAAGGCGAAGATCGCGGTCGCCGGTGCGCTCATGGACGCCGCCGTCGCGGCGGGCGCGAACACCGTCGACGGGCCGAGCCTGGCCGTCTCCGACCGCGACGCCCTCTACCGGCAGGCGCTCGCGCAGGCCGTCGCCGACGCGCGCGCCAAGGCGCACGCGCTCGCCCAGGCGGGCGGGTTCACAGTCGGCCCGGTCTACGCGGTGACGGAGAACGGGGCGCCGGCGCCGGAGCCGCTGATGCAGGCCGCGACCGCCTCCGGCGCCGCGCCGACGCCGGTCGAGCCCGGGACGCAGGACGTGACCGCGGACGTCACCGTCTCGTTCCTGATCCGTTGATGCCTACACTCGCCCTGTGACCGACGTCGTCTTCGTCGAGATCCCCGCCGGCTCGCGCAACAAGTACGAGTGGGACGAGGAGCTCGGCGGCATCGCCCTCGACCGGCGGCTGTTCACCTCGATGACGTACCCGGCCGACTACGGCTTCCTCGAGGGCACGCTGGCGAGGGACGGCGACCCGCTCGACGCGATCGTGCTCGTCGGCGAGCCCACGTTCCCGGGTTGCCGGATCCGGGTGCGGGTGGTCGGGGTCTTCCACATGGCCGACGAGAAGGGCGAGGACGAGAAGCTGGTCTGCGTGCCGTTCAAGGATCCCCAGTGGAGCGTCGTCTCCGACATCGACGACGTGCCGATGCAGCTTCGCAACGAAATCGAGCACTTCTTCCAGGTTTACAAGGACCTCGAGGACGACAAGGAGACGGAGACGCGTGGGTTCGGGACCCGCGCCGAGGCCGAGGCCGTGATCGAAGCGGCACGCCGCCGCGCCGAGAGCGCGGGCTGAGCAAATTTCCTTGCGCATCGCGACGGCCTCGCCTATCGTGGAGCGCGACATGTTCGGGATCGCCAACGCAGACGTGACGCCTCGCCGCTGACCGCGGTCGAGGTGCGTCTTCGTTCGGTTCTTTTTTCACGCGATCCAAGGAGCATGAGTGCAGCACCAGGCAGTTGTCGTCTCGGACCTCCACAAGGTCTTCACAAGTAGGAAGGGCCTCCTCGGCCGGCGCCGGCGGCGCGCTGCGCTGAACGGCGTCTCGCTCTCGATCGAGCGCGGCGAGTGCGTCGCGATCCTCGGACAGAACGGCTCGGGCAAGTCGACGCTCGTCCGGCTGCTCTCCACGCTGCTTCTGCCGGACGGCGGCGAGGCGACGATCTTCGGCCACGACGTGTTCAAGGAGGCCCGAGCGGTGCGCAGGCTCGTCAATCGCGTGTCGGTCGAGGCGAGCTTCTTCAAGAAGATGAGCGCCGCCGAGAACCTCGCCTACGCCGCCCGCTTCTACGGCATGACGCCGTCGGAGACGCACGTGCTCATCCCGGCGATCCTCGAGCGCGTCGGCTTCCCGCCGAGCCGGCGCGGCGAGGCGATGGAGAACCTCTCGCGGGGCATGCAGCAGAAGGTCGCGCTGGCGCGCGCGCTGCTGACCTCGCCGGTGCTGCTGCTCCTCGACGAGCCGACCACCGGCCTCGATCCGCGCTCGCGCGCGGAGGTGCAGGCGTTCATCCGCGAGATTCGCGTGCGGCACGACTCGACGATCCTGCTCTGCACCCACGACATGAACGAGGCGGAGGAGCTCGCCGACCGCATCGGCCTGCTCGACCGCGGCGAGCTGCTGTTCCTCGAGCCCGCCGAGGACGTGAAGGCCCGGTTCAAGGTCGCCACGATCGAGGAGGCGTTCTTCGCCGCCACCGGCCGCGAGTTCGAGGACGAGAAGACCGAAGAGGACGAGGAGAGGGAGGTGTTTGCGTAGTGCGCCTCCCTGCGACGTCGGGTGGAGCCTCGCCCGCGATCACACGGCGCGCTGCGGCGTTCTCAGTCGCGCCGATAGCAGCGGCTATCGGCGCTCCCTGCGTCCTTGCATCGCTTGGTGCTCGCAGACGAGTCACTCATCCACGTCACAAGGAGACACACTGATGGCCTCGGCCGACATCACCTTCACGCGCAGGCGTGTGCTCCGCGACGAGCTCGTCGGGCTGTACGGCGTCGTCGAGCGGAACCTGTACCTGACCAGGCGATACCTCCTGTGGGACCTCGCGTTCCTGGTCTGGACGATCGCCAACACGCTGACGATCGTGTTCATCGCGCACGGCGTCGGCATCTCGCCCGCCGAGCAGAACCAGCTCGCGACGCAGCTGCTCGTCGGCGGCGTGATCTGGGCGTACCTCGGGATCATCTTCGAGATCGTCACGGAGACGGTCGCCTGGGAGCGCTGGGAGGGCACGATCGAGTACACGTTCATGGCGCCGCTCTCGCGGCCCGTGCACCTGATCGGGATGGGGCTCTACGCGGTGCTGTACGGGCTCGTGCGGGCCGCCGCGGTGTTCGTGGCCGTCGCCGCGTTCATCGGCATCCACGTCCCCGACGCCAACTACCCGGCGGCGGTCGCCCTGCTCGGCATCGCCTCGGTGTCGTTCATCGGGGTCGGGATGATGACCGCCGTGCTGCCGCTGATCTCTCCCGAGAAAGGGACGCAGCTCGGTTTCGTCGCGCAAGGGTTGATGCTCGTCGTCTCCGGCGTCTACTACCCGGTCAGCGTCCTCCCCGAGTGGATGCAGTGGATCTCGAAGATCTCGCCGGCGACGTACGCGCTGCGCGGTGTCCGGGCGTCGATCATCGACGGCGCCGGCCTGGCCTGGAGCGACGTCTGGCCGCTGCTCGTGATCGGCATCGTCTCGATCCCGCTCGGTCTCGTGGTCTTCCAGTCGGGAGAGCGCTACGCGAAGCGAAACGGAAAGCTGAAGCGATCAGGATGATCGCCCTTCGCATCGCCGAGTCCCCGGCCGAGCTCGCGACCTGGGCCCGGATCAAGAGCACCGTCGCTCCGAACGAGCCGGTCACGCCCGACCAGCTCGAGCAGACGGCCGAGCCGGACCGGCTGCTCCTGCTCGCCGCTCTGGACGGGATCGACGCCGGATGTGGGGTCGGCGCGCTCTCGAGCTTCGGCGGGCGTGCGTTCTGCGCCGCCCGTGTGCTCGAGCCGTACCGGCGCCGCGGGGTCGGGACCGCGCTCTACCGTGCGCTCGCCGCGCACGGCCGCTCGCTCGGCCGCGACGGCGTGAACTCCTTCGTCGACGCGGGGGACACCGGGGCGATCGCGTTCGCCCGGTCCTTCGGTCTCGAGGAGACCGACCACCAGCTCGAGCAGCTCCGGCCGGTCGCACCGGACGAGGAGCCTCCGGCCGTGCCCCCGGGCATCGAGCTCGTCGCGCTCGGCGGCCGGCGGGACGAGCTCCTCGCGGCGGCCTGGGACGCGGTGGCGCTCCAGGGCTACCGCGACATGCCGCTGCCGGGCCCGGTCACCTACCGGCGCGAGACGTGGCTGCGCGAGGAGGCGACGCGGCCCGAGGGATCGTTCGTCGCGCTCTCCGGCGGCGCGATCGTCGGCTACGCCGGCCTGCTCGAGCACGCGAACGGGCCGGCGGTCGCGGAGCACGGGCTGACTGCCGTCTCGCGCGAGCGGCGCCGCACCGGGATCGGACGGGCGCTCAAGCAGGCACAGCTCCACTGGGCGGCCCGCGCCGGGGTGGTCGAGCTCGTGACCTGGACGCAGCACGGGAACGAGGCGATGCAGGCGCTCAACAGGAGCCTCGGCTACCGAGAGGTCTCGAAGGTGCTGACGATGCAGGGACCGCTTCCCTGATCCTGCCGGCCGGCCGCCCTTGACGGCCGGCCGACGTCCCCGCTACGTTGAGGCGGTGCCGCCCCGGTGGGCGGCGCTGGGCGATGAGGCCTGAGGACTCGCGGAGTCCTTGGGCCTTTTGTCGTTCTCGGGCTCGAAAACAGACCACGACAGGGAGACGAAGGTGACCAAGTACAAGCTCGAATACATCTGGCTCGACGGCTACGAGCCCACGCCGAACCTGCGCAGCAAGACGAAGGTGAAGGCATATGACGCGTTCCCGACGGTCGAGGAGATCCCCGTCTGGGGGTTCGACGGCAGTTCGACGCGCCAGGCCGAGGGCAGCGACTCCGACTGCCTGCTCCGGCCGGTCGCCGTCTTCCCCGACCCCGCACGCCGCGACGGTGCGCTCGTCATGTGCGAGGTCATGCTTCCCGACGGGCGTCCGCATCCGAGCAACGTGCGCGCGACCGTGCCCGACGACCCCGACACGTGGTTCGGGTTCGAGCAGGAGTACTTCCTCTACCGCGACGGCCGGCCGCTCGGATTCCCGGACGAGGGCTTCCCGCTCCCGCAGGGCGAGTACTACACCGGCGTCGGCTACAAGAACGTCGGCGACATCGCGCGCGAGATCGTCGACGCCCACATCGACCTGTGCCTCGACGCCGGCCTGACCCACGAGGGCGTCAACGCCGAGGTGGCCAAGGGGCAGTGGGAGTTCCAGATCTTCGGGAAGGGGTCGAAGCGGGCCGGAGACGAGCTGTGGATCGCCCGCTACCTCCTCCTGCGGCTCTGCGAGCGCTACGGCGTCGACGTCAACTTCCATCCGAAGCCGCTCGGCGTGGAGCTCGACTGGAACGGCTCGGGCCTGCACACGAACTTCTCGTCGAAGCACATGCGCGAGGTCGGCGGCGAGGACTACTTCCTGGCGCTGATGGAGGCGTTCGACGAGCACAAGGACGCGCACATCGCCGTCTACGGGCCCGACAACCACATGCGCCTGACCGGGCTGCACGAGACGCAGTCGATCGACAGGTTCAACCACGGCGTAGCCGACCGCGGGGCGTCGATCCGGGTTCCGCACAGTTTCGTCGCAGGCGGCTACCGCGGCTACCTCGAGGACCGGCGGCCGAACTCGCTCGGGGATCCTTATCGGATCACAGGGCGTATCGTGCAGACGATCCGGACGGTGCCGGCCGGTGACGTGGAGGCCTCCGAGCCTCTGGCGGCCGCGGCGGCGTAGCAGCGGGCTGTCTTCGAGGAGAGGAACGGTGAGCAGATGGCGATGATTGAGAGCAGGTTCAGGGCGACGTCCGATCCGGCGGCCCGGAAGTCGGTGCTCGACGACGTGTCGAAGCAGAAGGTCGAGAACGTGCTCTTCTGGTTCTCGGACATCGAAGGGCACCTGAAGAGCTTCGCGATCACGCCTTCCGAGATGGAGGACGCGCTGAACGACGGAATGGGCTTCGACGGCTCGTCGATCACGGGCTTCAACGCGATCGAGGAGTCGGACATGGTCGCGATCCCCGATCCGGCGACCTACCGCCTGCTCCCCGCCCGCCCGGGCGAGGCGCGGGTCGCGCGGATGATCTGCGACGTGGTGAAGCCGGACGGCGAGCCCTACGAGGGCGACCCGCGGCACGTCCTGCGTCGCGCGGTCGAGCGCATGCAGTCGATGGGCTTCGACACCTTCAACGTCGGGCCCGAGCTCGAGTACTTCCTCTTCCGCGACAAGCACGGCACGGAGACGCTGGACGAGGGCGGCTACTTCGCGATGACCGCCCTCGACGCGGCCACCGAGCTCCGCAACGAGACGATCCGCGCGCTCGAGGAGATGGGCATCGCGATCGAGTACCACCACCACGAGGTGGCGCCCTCCCAGCACGAGATCGACATGCGGTACGCCTCGGCGCTCGACATGGCCGACCAGACGCTCACCTACCGGCTGATCGTCAAGGAGGTGGCAGCGAAGAACGGCGTCTACGCGACCTTCATGCCGAAGCCGCTGTTCGGCGAGAACGGCTCGGGCATGCACACGCACATGTCGCTGTTCACCGAGGGGCGCAACCAGTTCTTCGCCGAGGACGACTCCTACCACCTGTCCGAGACCGGGAAGCAGTTCATCGCGGGGCTGCTCCGCCACGCCCGCGAGATCTCGGCGGTGTTCGCCCAGTGGGTCAACTCGTACAAGCGGCTCGTTCCCGGCTTCGAGGCGCCCGTCTACGTCGCATGGTCGCAGCGCAACCGCTCGGCGCTGATCCGGATCCCGCTCTACAAGCCGGGCTCCGAGCAGGCGACCCGGGCGGAGATCCGCTGCCCCGACCCCTCCTGCAATCCGTACCTCACCTTTGCGGCGCTGCTCCACGCCGGACTGGAAGGGATCGAGCAGGGCTACGAGCTCGAGGACCCGATGGAGACGAACCTCTACCACCTGACCGCCGAGCAGCGGCGTGAGCGCGGCATCGTCTCGTTGCCGCACACGCTCGGCGAGGCGATCGACGAGTTCGCGGCGTCGGGCCTGATGCGGCGCGCGTTCGGCGACCACATCTTCGACAACTACGTCGCGTTGAAGCGCAAGGAGTGGGACGAGTATCGCGTCCAGCTCACGCAGTGGGAGCTCGACCGGTACCTCGGCGTCCTCTGACGCCGGCCGTCAAAACCTAGCCCTGGTCCCGGCTTGGCGGAGCCGGGGCCAGGCGCTACGCTCGAAGCACCCAGCGCGGTTTGACCCGCCGCGCTGCTGGCGGCAGATCGCGGGGCGTCGATCTTCGGCGCCCTGTGGTCTGCAAGGGGCCGGTCGAGCCGGCTAGAGGAAGGTGCGAATCGCCTCGCGCTCGACCCGGAGGCCGATCACGCGCGACGAGTCGTCGATCTGCTCGATCGACTCGGCGGGCACGAGGCGACGCCGCCGCGCGAGCCAGCCGGACCGGACCGAGAGCGCGTCCGGCTCCTCGGGCGACGTGCCGTACATCGGGCACTCGACCCGGCCGACGATCCGACCGCGGGCGTCGGCGACGAGGAACCCTGCGGTGCGGCGGAGGTCGACGGCGAGGGCACTCACGCTGCCGACGCTATTCCCCGTTTACGAGGAAACTCCCCCTCGGGCGGTAAAGGTTCTGTAAGCCGCTCAGCTCCACTTGCCGGACATCGCCAGCCAGGCGACGGCGAGCAGCGCCGTGTAGATGCCTGAGAGCACCGCAACGACACGGCCCGCCCGGGCGCTCTCGCTCCGCGCCCACCACCATGAGGCGAGGATCGCGAGCAGCAGGACGATCACGCCCGGCTCGAGGATGTTCCGGCCGAGCTGGAGCCAGGTCGCGTTCGAGCCGCTCAGATGCTCGTCGTGCTCGAGCCAGTGGCCGGCGAGCAGCGCAACGACCCAGGCCGGCACGCCCACGAGCAGCGCCCTCGCGGTTGCCCCCGGAAGCCCCGCAAGCGCGGTTGCGAGCCCGGTCAGCGCCGCGCCGAACAGGGTCATCGTCCCGACGAGGTGGAGGAACAGCGCGGCGTTCACGACCCGGGCCGCCAGACCATCAGGGCGAGGATCGCGAGCGTCGCGAGCCCGGCGGCGACGTTGAGGGCGTTTGCGACCGGGTCGCGCAGGAGGGCCGACAGCTCGGCGCTCGGCCGGTCGTCGCCGTGGGCGAGCCGGTCCGCGAGCTCGCGCGAGCGCCGCTGCCTGCGGCCGCCGGCCCCGCCGAGAGCGTTCGCGACGAGCCAGAGCGCGAGCGAGATCCAGATCCACGCCGCACCGAGGGAGAAGTCGAGCTCGTGCCAGAGCCAGATCCCGAAGACGAGTGTGCCGAGCGTGCCCACGAAGACCACCGGCAGCGAGAGGCGGAGCACGCGAAGCAGCGCGGCGACCTCGCTCGGGTGCTCCGCGCGCAACGCGAGCGTGTTCAGGATCGCCGCCGTCACCGATCCGCCGACGAAGAAGAACGCCGCCGTCACGTGGAACATGAGGAGCCACCGGGCGGTGCCCACGAAGAAAGCCTAGTGTGGGCGCGTGGAGACCCGCGACCGGCACCTGAAGCTGCTCACCGGGACGATCGAGGCCGTCAACTCGACGCTCGATCTCGAGGAGGTGCTCTCGCAGGTCGCGACGAACGTCGCCGCCTCGCTCGAGGCGGACGCCTGCTTCGTCTACCTCTACGACGAGCAGGCGGACGAGCTCGTGCTGCGCGCGACTCACGGGTCGCTGATCGACGAGCTGACGCGCCGGCCGCGCATGCGTCCCGGCGAAGGCATCACCGGCACTGCCGCGGCTGCGCGGGCGCCGGTCATGATCGAGTCGCAGGCTCACCTCGACCCGCGCTTCAAGCACTTCCCGAACCTCGCCGAGGACGAGTACGAGTCGATCCTCGCCGTGCCGATCCTGACCCGCGACGGCACGCTCGAAGGCGCACTGAACGTGCGCACGCGCGAGCCTCGCGCATTCGTCGAGGACGAGGTCGAGCTGCTGCTCGCGATCGCAGCGCAGGTCGCGCAGTCGATCGAGCACGCGAAGCTCTATGCCGAGGCGAAGCGGCGGGTCCACGAGCTCGAGGCGCTCGCCCGGATCTCCGAGGCCGTCTCGAACTCGCTCTACCTCGAGGAGTCGCTGGAGGCGATCGTCAAGACGACGATGGATGCGCTGGACGCGACCGGTGCCGCGCTCGTCCTCGACGACGGCCGGATCGCGTGGCCCGAGGGCGTCGCGAGCACGCACGCGATCCGCCAGCCGTTGCGCTGGCGCAGCCGCCAGATCGGCGAGCTGGTCGCCGATCGGGAGACGCCGTTCACCGCGGCCGACCGGGAGCTGCTCGCATCGATCGCGACACACGCGGCGGTCGCGCTCGAGCACGGCCGCGCGGTGCTGCGCGCCGTGCTCGCCCAGGAGATTCACCACCGCGTCAAGAACAACCTGCAGACGGTGGCCTCGCTCCTCCGGCTGCAGGCACGCGCCGCGGACGCGACCGACCCGCGCGAGGCTCTCGAGCACTCCGTTAACCGGATCCTCGCGATCGCCGCCGTCCACGAGCTCTTGACGGAGCGCCGGGACGAAGAGGTCGATCTCGCCGATCTGATCGACCGCCTGCGCGCGATGCTCGTCCAGGGCGTAGTCGGCGGGGGCAAGGAGGTCACCGCCGAGCTCGACCCGGTCGAGCTCCCGGGCGCCCGTGCGACGGCGCTGGCGCTGGTGTTCGCCGAGCTGCTCCAGAACGCGCTCGAGCACGGCGGCGAACGGGTGCGTGTCGAGCTGCACCGTCGCCGGGCGGACGTCGAGCTCGCGATCACCGACAGCGGCACGGCCAGCGTCGAGGCCGGCCGTACGGGAACGGGGCTGTCGATCGTCAGCGCGCTCGTGCGGGACGAGCTTCGCGGCTCGCTCGACCTGAGCTCGGACGACGGCGGGACGCGGGCGACCGTCGTCTTCCCGGCAGTCTGACGTCCCGGGCCACGAATGTCATTGTGTGAGGGCTTCCGATGCGCATCCTGATCGCCGAAGACGAGACGATCATCCGCCTCGATCTGCGCGAGCTGCTCGAGCGCGCCGGGCACGATGTGGTCGCGGAGGCCCGCGACGGCGAGGAGGCGGTGGCGCTCGCGCGCGAGCACGGCCCCGAGCTCGCCGTGCTCGACGTCAAGATGCCGCGCCTGGACGGGATCGAGGCCGCGCGCCGGATCCTCGCCGACCGGTCGATCCCGATCGTCATGCTCACCGCCTACGGCCAGGACGAGCTCGTCGGGCGCGCGGTCGAGGCCGGCGTCTTCGGCTACCTGGTCAAGCCGTTCCGCGAGCAGGACCTCGTCCCGGCGATCGCCGCCGCCCGAGCGAGGCACGCAGAGCTCGAGGAGGTGCGAGGCCAGGCGGAGTCGCTCGCCGACGCGCTCGCCGCGCGCAAGGTGATCGAGCGGGCGAAGGGCCTCCTGATGGAGAAGGAGGGGCTGACCGAGGATGTCGCGTTCGCACGCCTGCGCAGCGCGAGCCAGGCGACCGGACGCCCGTTGCGCGTGATCGCCGAAGCCGTGATCGCTACATTCGAGGCACGATGAGCCAGACCGTCTCGCCGCCACGCGAACGCCTTCGCCGGACCGGCGGCACCGGCCTCGGCGGCGCCTGGCGCGTGATCGTGCTCAACGACAACCACAACACCTTCGAGGGCGTCGCCTTCGCGCTCGCCCAGGTGATCCCCGGCGTCGACTACGACCGCGGCATGGCGATCGCGAACCGCATCCACTCCACCGGCCAGGCGATCGTGTGGTCGGGCCACCGCGAGCTCGCCGAGCTGTACCACACCCAGCTCGACGGCTACGGGCTGACGATGGCTCCGCTCGAGCGATAGACGCGCTCGAGGGCATCCACCGCGTCTTCGCGGCGTTCGCGGGGGGCGATCCCCGCGCGCTGTTCGAGGTGATCGATCCCGACGCAGTCTGGCGGGTGCCGGGCACCGTGCCGGTGGCGCAGGAGTACCGCGGCCGCCGGCGCATCTTCGAGCTCTTCCGGGACACGCGCCGCCTCACCGACGGCACCTACCTGAGCGTGCTGCGCTGGGCGATCGCCGACTTCGAGCACGGCGTGGCCGTCTACCGTGCGCGCGGAGCCCGTCTCGGGCGCACGCTCGACATCGACCAGGTCCTGCTGATCACGCACCGCGACGGCGTCTGGACGGAGGTGACCGCGCTGCCGACCGACCCCGACGCGTTCGCAGCCTTCTGGGCATGAGGATCGGCGTCCAGCTCCCGGAGGTGGAGCGGGACGTGCGCTGGCCCGAGTACGCACGGCTCGCCCGCGCCGCCGAGGAGACGGGCTTCGACTCGGTCTGGGTGGGCGACCACCTGCTCTATCGCGACGGCCGGCCCGAGCGTGGCCCGTGGGACTGCTGGACGCTGCTCGCCGCGCTCGCGCTCGTCACCGAGCGTGTCGAGATCGGCCCGCTCGTCGCCTGCACGGCGTTCCGCGATCCGGGTCTGCTCGCCCGCGCGGCGGCGGCGGTCGACGAGGTGAGCGGCGGCCGCCTGCGCGTCGCGGTCGGCGCGGGCTGGAACGCGGCCGAGTTCCGCGCCTTCGGCCTGCCGTTCGACCATCGCGTGTCGCGGTTCGAGGAGGCGTTCGAGATCGTGCGCCGCCTGCTCGCGGGCGAGCGAGTCACGTTCGCCGGCCGGTACCACCGCGTCCGGGACGCCGTCCTGCTGCCTCCGCCTCTGCGCCGGCCGCCGCTGATGGTCGGGGGCGACGGCCCTCGCCTGCTCGCGGCGACCCTGCCCTACGTCGATGCGTGGAACACGTGGTTCAACCGGTTCGGCAACCGGCCGGAAGGGCTCGCTCCGCTGACCGCGCGGATCGACGAGGCGTGCGAGCGGGCGGGCCGGGACCCGGCCACCCTGCGGCGGAGCGTCTGCCTCCTCGTCGAGGTCGAAGGCGGCCGCGGCGAGCGCGCGGCCGACCCGTCGTCGCCCCCGCTCCCGGCCGGCCGGCTTCCGGCCGCGCTGGCCGAGCTCGGGGAGGCCGGGGTCGACGAGGCGATCCTCGTCCTCGACCCGATCAACGAGCGCTCGATCCGCTCTCTTCGAACAGCGCTTCCCAGCGCCTGAGCAGCGCCTCGAGGTCGGCCCGCGCCGCCCGGTGGGCGGTGAGCAGGTCGACGTCGCTCCAGTCGACCGCCAGCTTCCCCTCCAGCTCGGCGATCCGCGCCTCCGCGCGCGCGACCTCCGCCTCGACGAGCTCGAGCGGCGTCGGCCGCGGTTTGGCGGGGCGCGGCGGCTTCGGCTTCTCGCGGCGCGGTCGCGGCGCCGGCGCCGCGGGAGCCGCGGGCTGCGTGGTCTGCGCGCGCGTGTAGTCGGCGAAGCCGCCCGGGTACGACGACGATCCGCCGTTCCTCGACGGAGAGCAGCCGGTCGGCGACCGCGTCGAGGAGCGCGCGGTCGTGCGAGACGAGCAGCACGGTCCCCGGGAACGCCTCGAGGGCGGCCTCGAGCGACTCGCGCGACTCGAGGTCGAGATGGTTCGTCGGCTCGTCCAGCACGAGGAAGTTCGCACCCGACGCGACGACGATCGCGAGCGCGAGCCTGCGTCGCTCGCCGCCCGAGAGCGCGACGACCGGCTTCTCGTGCTCGTCCCAGCCCGAGAAGAGGAAGCGGCCGAGGAGCGCCTGCGCCTCGGGCCGGCGCAGCCCGGTGCCGGAGATCACCGCCTCGAGCACCGACCCGCGCTCGTCGAGCTCCGCCTCGTGCTGCGAGAAGTAGGCCGGGATCACGCCGTGGCCGAGCCGAACGCGTCCCTCGACCGGCTCGCGCCGGCCGAGGATCGTCTCGAGCAGCGTCGTCTTGCCCGAGCCGTTCGGCCCGACGAGCGCGACGTGCTCGCCGCGCTCGATCGCGAACGTGCCGTCGTCGAGGAGCCGCTTGTCGCCGGCCGCGACCACGAGCCCCTCCGCGACCACGACGTCGCGGCCCGAGCGCGGCGGCTTCAGGAACTCGAACCCGAGCGCCCTGCGCCGGGCCTCGGGCGGCTCGACCCCGCCGGCCTTGATCCGGTCGATCTGCTTCAGCTTCGACTGCGCCTGCCGGGCCTTCGACGCCTTGTAGCGGAACCGCTCGACGAAGCGCTCCAGGCGCGCGATCTGCTCGGCCTGGCGCTCGGCCTGCTTCTGCAGGTGCGACGCCCGGGCGGCCTGCTCGAGCCGCCACACGTGCCAGGGCCCGGAGAAGAAGGTCGAGCGGCCGCGGTCGAGCTCGAGCACGGCCGTCGTGACCGCCTCGAGGAACCACCGGTCGTGGGCGACGAGGATGACCGCGGCATCGGTCGTGCGCAGCGTCTGCTCGAGCCACTCGAGCGACTCGATGTCGAGATGGTTGGTCGGCTCGTCGAGCAGCAGCAAATCCGGCTGGGCTGCGAGCGCCCGCGCCAGCGAGGCACGTGTCAGCTCGCCGCCGGAGAAGCTGTGCAGAGGCCGGTCGAGGTCGGCGTCGGAGAACCCGAGGCCGCGCACGAAGGAGGCGGCCCGGTCGCGCCAGTCGTAGCCGCCGGCATGCTCGAGGCGCGCCTGCGCCTCGGCGTACCGGCGCAGCGTCGCGTCGTCGTGCGCCCCCTCCGCCATCGCCCGCTCGAGCGCGCGCAGCTCCTCCTCGACTGCGGCCAGGTCTGCGGTGCCGGCCAGCACGTACTCGCGCAGCAGCCGCCGGCTGAGCGCGGGCGGGCGCTGGTCGTGGAGCGCGATGCGCGTGCCCTTCTCGAACGCGAGCTCGCCGCCCTGCAGCGAGGTCTCTCCCGCGATCGCCCGGAGGAGCGTGGTCTTCCCGGCGCCGTTCGGGCCCGAGAGCGCCAGCCGGTCGTGCCGCTCGAGCTTGAACGAGACGCCGTCGAAGAGCAGGTCTCCGGACAGCTCCTTGCGGAGGGCAGATGCGATCAGGACGGCCACGCCCGTGAAAGTATCCGGCCGTGCCCCCGGTGACCGACCCGAAGGCCCTGACGAGCGTTCTCGACACCGCGGCCGACGGCTTCCTCTTCGCCGACGGGGAGGGCCGCGTCGTCCACTGCAATCTCGCCTTCCGGCGCACCGCCGAATCGCTCGGGCTGGCGCTCGACGGCACCTTCCTCGATCGCGCGCTCGAGCTCGCCGACCGGACGACCGAGCCCTACGCCTTCACCGCCGCGGCCGGCCGCCTGCGGGACGGCGGCGGCTCGGTCGAGTTCGAGGATGCGGCCGCCGGCGCCGTCTTCCTGCTCGAGGCGTCGCCGGCTTCTCCGGCCGGCCGCGTCTGGACGCTCCGCGACGTGACCGGCCCCCGCCGGGCGGCCGACGCGCGCGAGGAGCGGATCGCGTCGCTCGGTCACGAGCTGCGGACGCCCCTGACCGCGATGGCCGGCTTCATCGAGCTGCTGCAGGACGGAAGCGCCGGGCCGCTGACCTCCGAGCAGGCACGCTATCTCGACATCGTCAGGCGGGCGGCCGAGCGGCTGCAGGGCCTGGTCGGAGAGCTACTCGAGGAAGGGAGCGGGTCTGGATGATCGGGATCGTCGGCGGCGGCCTCGCGGCTGCGAAATGCGTCGAGAGCTATCGGGAGGCCGGCGGCGAGGAAGAGATCGTCGTCTGGTCGCAGGATCCGCACGGGCCGTACCACCGGCCGCCGCTCTCGAAGCGGCTGCTGCGCGGCGAGTCGGAGCCGGCGGAGGCGCTCGTCCATCCCCGCGAGTGGTACGCGGCGCACGGCGTCGATCTGCGCGCCGGCGAGTCGGTCTCGTCCCTCGACGACGTCGATGCGGAGACGATCGTGATCGCGACCGGTGCACGTCCGCGGCCGCTCCGCGATGCGCTGCGCCTGCGCACGATCGACGACTCGCTCGAGCTCCGCCGTCGCGCCGAATCCGCGCGCACGGCCGCCGTCATCGGGGGAGGCTTCATCGGCTGCGAGGTCACAGCCTCGTTGACGCAGCTGGGCGTCTCGGTCACGCAGGTCGTTCGCGAGCCGATGGTGTTCGCGACGCTGCAGGCACCGCCGCTGTCCGAGTCGCTGCACGAGATCTACCGCGCGCACGGCGTCGAGCTCCGGCTCTCCTCGACGGAGATCCCGGAGGCCGACCTCGTCGTCGCCGGGATCGGAGTCGACCCGAACGTCGAGCTCGCGGAGGCTGCGGGGCTCGAGGTGAGGAGCGGTGTCGTCGTCGACGAGCGCTTCGCGACCGGGCGCCCGGGCGTCTACGCGATCGGCGACGTCGCCGAGTTCTTCGACCCGGTCTTCCGGCGGCACCGGCGGATCGAGCACTGGTCGAACGCCGCCTACCACGGCACGACGCTCGGCCGCATCCTCGCCGGGGACGCCGATGCCCGCTACGACATCGTCTCTGCGTTCTTCTCCGAGGAGTTCGGACGCTCGTTCAGGCTCTTCGGCGACCCTGCCGGCCACGACGATGCGCGCCTCGAGGGCGATTTCACCTCGGGCAACGCGGTGTACCGCTTCCTCCGCGGCGGCGGCACGATCGGCGCCGTCGTGATCGGCCAGGACGAGAGCACCGAGAGCGCGCTCAAGGAGGAGATTCGAGCCGGAGCGGCGGCTTCCGCCTAGGCGCTAAGGTCGTTCAAGACGCGACGCGAGGGAGGGGCTGTGGCCCAGTCGGACATCGAACGGCTCTCGATCGACACCATCCGCACGCTCTCGATGGATGCCGTGCAGAAGGCGAACGCCGGCCATCCCGGGACGGCGATGGCTCTCGCCCCGCTCGCGTACCTGCTCTATCGCGAGGTGATGCGGCACAACCCCGCCGACCCCGCGTGGCCGGACCGGGACCGGTTCGTCCTGAGCGCGGGGCACGCGTGCGTGCTCCAGTACACGGCGCTGCACCTCTCCGGCTACGACCTGCCGATGGAGCAGCTGCAGCGCTTCCGCCAGTGGGGCTCGGAGACGCCGGGACATCCCGAGCGCGGGGACACCCCAGGGGTCGAGACGACCACCGGCCCACTCGGGCAGGGCTTCGGCAACGGCGTCGGTCTCGGCTTCGCCGAGCGCTTCCTCGCGCAGACCTTCAACCGCCCGCACCACGAGCCGGTCGACCACCGCGTCTACGTGATCTGCTCCGACGGCGACCTGATGGAGGGCGTCTCGTACGAGACGGCGTCGCTCGCGGGCACGAACGCGCTCGGCAAGCTCGTCTACTTCTACGACGACAACCACATCACGATCGACGGGACGACCTCGATCTCGTTCACGGAGGACCGGGGTAAGCGGTTCGAGGCGCTCGGCTGGCACGTGCAGCGCGTCCCGGACGTCAACGACCTCGACGCGCTTCGGGCCGCGATCGCGGCCGCGCAGGACGAGACGGAGCGCCCGTCGATGATCATCGTGCGCAGCCACATCGCCTACGGCGCGCCTCACGCGGTCGACACCGCGAAGGCGCACGGCAGCCCGCTCGGGGCCGAGGAGGTCGCCGCGGCCAAGCGTGCTCTGGGCTGGGACCCGGACCGGAGCTTCTTCGTCCCCGACGAGGTCTACGCGCACATGAACGGCGTCGAGCGGGGGAAGCGGCTCGAGGCGGAGTGGGAGTCGACCTTCACCGCCTGGTCGCAGGCGTTCCCGGGTGAGCGCGAGCGCTGGGACGCAGCGTGGGCGGGCGAGATCGGCGACTGGGCGGTGCCGACGTTCGAGGCGGGGGAGGAGCTCGCAACGCGGGCGGCGGCCCGCCAGGTGATGCAGGCGTTCGCGGACGCCGTCCCGACCATGATCGGCGGCGCCGGAGACCTCGTCGAGTCGACCTACACCGAGTTCGAGGGCGGCGGGCTCTTCTCGCCGCGCTGGGCCGGCCGCAACATCGCCTTCGGCATCCGCGAGCACGCGATGGGCGCGATCGTCAACGGGATCGCCGTGCACGGCGGCTGCATCTCTCCGTACGGTTCGACCTTCCTGATGTTCAGCGACTACATGCGACCGTCGGTTCGGCTGTCGGCGCTCATGGGCCTGCCGGTGGTTTGGGCGTGGACGCACGACTCCGTCGGCCTCGGCGAGGACGGCCCCACCCACCAGCCGGTCGAGAGCTACGCGGCGCTCCGGGCGATCCCCAATCTGTGGTTCATCCGGCCGGGCGACGCGAACGAGACGGCGTACGCGTGGAAGATGGCGCTCGAGCGCACCGACGGGCCGGTCGGGCTCTCGCTCTCGCGGCAGAAGGTCCCGACGCTCGACCGCTCGGACCTCGCGCCCGCCTCCGGGCTCGAGCAGCGGCGCCTACACGCTCTGGGAGTCGAGCGACTCCCCCGAGCTGATCCTGATCGCGACCGGCAGCGAGCTGTCGCTCGCGCTCGAGGCCGGCCGGCGGCTCGCCGACGACGGGACGGCCGTGCGTGTCGTCTCGATGCCGTGCTGGGAGCTGTTCGCCGAGCAGTCGGCCGAGTATCGCGACGAGGTGCTCCCTCCGGACGTCGCGGCGCGCCTCTCGATCGAGGCCGGCGTCGCGCTGGGCTGGCGCGAATGGGTCGGCGACCGCGGCGACTCGATCTCGATCGAGCGCTTCGGCGCCTCGGCCCCGGGCGCCGACGGTGCTCTCCGAGCTCGGCTTCAACGTCGACAACGTCGTCGCGCGCGCGGCGTCGCTTCTCGAGCGGGTCGCCTGGAGTGCGCATCGCCGTTGCGTTCGACCATCGCGGCGTCCATCTCCGCGGCGCTGTTCTCGAAGCGCTCGACGGCCACGACGTCGTCGACTTCGGGACCGATTCCGACGCGGTGCGGATCGACTACCCGGACAAGGCGCGCGAGGTGGGGGAGGCGATCCAGCGTGGTGACGCCGAGCGGGCCGTGCTCGTCTGCGGCTCGGGTGTCGGGGCGGCGGTGGCGGCGTGCAAGCTCACGGGGATCCGCGCGGCGATCTGCCACGACGGCTACAGCGCCCACCAGGGCGTCGAGCACGACGACATGAACGTCCTCTGTCTCGGCTCGGAGGTCGTCGGCCCGTCGCTCGCGGCCGAGCTGGTGACGCTGTTCGTCGGCGCGAAGTTCAACGGCGGCGACCGTTACGTCCGACGGCTCGAGAAAGTCGCAGCGATGGAAAAGGAGATGAAACGTGGCCAAGTCACGTCTGCATGAGCTGGCCGGGCGCGGCCAGTCGGTGTGGTTCGACACGCTCTCGCGTGAGCTCGTCCACTCCGGCGGCCTTGCGCGGATGATGGACGAGGACGCCGTCACGGGCGTCACGTCGAACCCGACGATCTTCCAGAAGGCGCTGTCCGAGGGAGATGCGTACGACGCGCAGCTCACACGGCTGCTCGGCACGACCGACGATCCGACGGAGATCTTCTTCGCGCTCGCCCTCGACGACATCCGCGATGCCTGCGACGTCCTGCGACCCGCCTACGACGCGAGCGGCGGGGTCGACGGCTACGTCTCGATGGAGGTCGAGCCCGGCATCGCTTACGACACGAAGAAGTCGTTCGAGCAGGCGAGGTGGATCGCCTCCGCGGTCGCTCGCCCGAACGTGTACGTGAAGATCCCGGCGACCGAGCCCGGTTTGCCGGCGATCGAGGACTGCATCGCGCACGGGACGTCGATCAACATCACGCTGATTTTCTCGCTGGAGCGCTACGCGGCCGTGGTGGAGGCCTATCTGCGCGGGCTCGAGCGGCTCGTCGCCGGCGGGGGCGATCCGTCGGACGTCGTCTCGGTCGCCTCGTTCTTCGTCTCGCGTGTCGACACCGAGGCGGACAAGCGGCTGGACGCGGTCGGCCGCCCGGATCTGCAGGGGAAGCTGGCGGTCGCGAACGCCAAGCTCGCCTACCAGCAGTACCTCGAGGCGTTCTCCGGCGCGCGCTGGGACTTCCTCGCGGGGAAGGGAGCGCACCCGCAGCGGTGCCTGTGGGCGTCGACCTCGACGAAGAACCCGGCGTACAACGACGTGCTGTACGTCGAGGATCTGATCGGGCCGAGCACCGTCAACACGATGCCGCTCGAGACGATCGAGGCCTTCCAGGATCACGGCCGGGTCGCGGGCGACACCGTCCTCGACGGCGTCGACGAGGCGCGGCAGCTGCTCGACGACCTCGCCGCGGCCGGTGTCGACTACGACGACGTCACGGCGACGCTCGAGGTGGAGGGCGTCCAGAAGTTCAGCGACTCGTTCGGGCAGATCCGAGACAGCATCCGCGAGAAGCGCGGCGCGCTGCAGGCCGCATGACCGAAGCAGGGGTCGTCGAGCGGGTCTGGGGGCACGACGCCTCTCTGTGGACCGGCAGCGACGAGGCGGGCTGGCTCGGCTGGCTCGACGAGCCGACGCGGATGGCGGAGGACGTCGAGCTGCTCGAGGAGTTCGCCGACTCGCTCTCCGGCCGCGTCGATGCGGTCGTGCTGCTCGGCATGGGCGGCTCGTCGCTCGCTCCGGAGGTGCTGCGCCGCACGTTCGCCGTCGACACGTTCCATGTGCTCGACACCACGCATCCGCAGGCGATCCGCGATCTCGAGGCGAGGATCGACGTCGAGCGGACGCTCTTCCTCAGCTCGTCGAAGTCGGGTTCGACGCTCGAGACACGCTCGCACACCGACTACTTCTGGTCGCGGCATCCGGACGGCGCGTACTTCGCCGCCGTCACCGATCCCGGCTCCTCGCTCGACGCACTCGCGGCGGAACGCGGCTTCGCCGCCACGTTCGCCGGCGTTCCCTCGATCGGCGGGCGGTACTCCGCACTGTCGCCGTTCGGGATGGTCCCCGCGGCGCTGATGGGGGTCGACGTCGCGAGGCTGCTCCTGCGCGCACGGGAGATGGCCGAGGCGTGCCGCTCGGAGGACGGCAACCCGGGCCTCGAGCTCGGGCTCTCCCTGGGCGACAACTGGCGCGACGGGCGCGACAAGGTGCTGATCAACCCGACGCCCGGCGGGTTCGGGCTCTGGGCCGAGCAGCTGATCGCCGAGTCGACCGGGAAGGACGGCAAGGGGCTCGTTCCGTGCCCGGGGGAGACCGAGCCGGGCCCGGACCGGCAGGCGCAGGAGGTCCGGGTCGCCGATCCGTACGAGGTCGGCCAGGAGTTCTTCCGCTGGGAGTTCGCGACGGCGGTCGCCGGCTCGGTGCTCGGCATCGACGCCTTCGACCAGCCTGACGTGCAGGCCGCGAAGGACAAGACGAAGCAGATCCTCGACTCGGGACAGGAGCCGTCGGTCGATCCGGTGGGCTCGGCCGACGAGCTGTTCGCCGGTGCGAAGGAGGGGGACTACGTCGCGATCCTCGGCTTCGTGAGCCCGACCGACGAGAACGAGCGCAGGCTCGCTGCGCTCGCCGACCGCGCGCGCGAGGCGACCGGCTGCGTGGTCACGCACGGCTTCGGCCCCCGCTATCTCCACTCGACGGGGCAGCTGCACAAGGGCGGGCCGAACACGGGCAACTTCCTGCAGGTGGTCGACGCGACGGGAGACGAGATCCCGATCCCGAACCAGCCGTTCGGCTTCGGCAGGTTGATCCGTGCGCAGGCAATGGGCGACTTCGAGTCGCTTTCCGAGCGCGGCCGGCGCGTCGCGCGCATCCGATTGGAGGACCTCTAGTGCAACTCGGCATGGTCGGGCTCGGCCGCATGGGCAACGGTATGACGAAGCGGCTCGAGCAGGACGGGCACGTCGTCAAGACCTACGACCCGAAGGTCGCGTCGACGGCGAAGACGCTCGGCGCGCTCTGCAAGCAGCTCTCAGCGCCGCGCCACGTCTGGTTGATGATCCCCGCGGGCGAGATCACCGAGAAGGCGTTCCAGCAGCTCCTGCGGCTGCTCGAGCCCGGTGACACGATCATCGACGGCGGCAACTCGAACTTCCGCGACTCGCAGCGTCGCTACAAGGAGGCGCGCAAGCAGAAGATCTCGTTCGTCGACGTCGGCGTGTCGGGCGGGGTCTGGGGGCTGCAGGTCGGCTTCTGCCTCATGGCCGGCGGCGACAAGGCGCCGGTGAAGCGGCTCGAGCCGATCCTCACCTCGCTCGCGCCCACGGACGGCTACGCGCACGTCGGGCCGTCGGGCGCCGGGCACTTCGTGAAGATGGTGCACAACGGAATCGAGTACGGGCTGATGCAGGCCTACGCCGAGGGCTTCGAGGTGATGAAGGGCTCGGAGTTCGATCTCGACCTGCACGAGATCGCCGGCATCTGGCGGTACGGGTCGGTCGTCCGGTCCTGGCTGCTCGAGCTGCTCTACGCGGCGTTCGAGGAGGAGGGCAACGACCTCGGGTCGATCCGGGGGTACGTCGAGGACTCGGGCGAGGGCCGGTGGACGATCCACGAGGCGATCGCCGAGAGCGTGCCGGTGCCCGTGATCAGCGCCGCCCTCTATGCGCGCTTCTCGTCGCGCCAGGACGAATCGTTCGCCGCGAAGGTCGAGGCGGCGCTGCGCAACCAGTTCGGCGGCCACGCGGTCTTCCCCGAGCAGCAGCGATGATCGACGTTCTCGGGGAGGAGGTGGGTGCGAACCCGCTGCTCGACGGGTTGCGGCTGCGGCGCCGCCCCGATCCCTGCCTGCTCGTGATCTTCGGCGCGTCGGGCGACCTGACGTCCAAGAAGCTGATGCCGGCGCTCTACTCGCTGGCGTTTCGCGGCCTGCTGCCGGAGCGGTTCGGGATCGTCGGCGCGGCGCGCAGCGAGGAGACCGACGACGCCTTCAGAGAGCGGATGAAGCAGGCGGTGTCCGAGCATGCGCGCGATCCCTTCAAGGCGGAGGTGTGGGACGAGCTGGCGAAGGGGATTCGCTACGTCACGCTCGACTTCGCCGACGAGCACGGCGAGGACGCGCTCCGCGACGCGTTGAGCGACCTCGATGCGGAGCTCAGGACGCTGGGGAACCGTGTCTACTACTTCGCCGTCCCGCCGAGCGCGATCGGCACCCTCGTCGGCGAGATCGCGCGACGGCGCGGCGCCGAAGGCTGGCTGCGGCTGATCATCGAGAAGCCGTTCGGCCACGATCTCGAGTCGGCGAAGAGGCTGACGGCGGAGATCCAGGAGCACTTCTCGGAGAACGAGGTCTTCCGCATCGACCACTACCTCGGCAAGGAGACGGTGCAGAACATGCTGGCGCTGCGGTTCGCGAACGGCATCTTCGAGCCGATCTGGAACCGCCAGTTCATCGATCACGTGCAGATCACGGTCGCCGAGTCGATCGGGATCGAGGGCCGTGCCGGCTACTACGAGCACGCCGGGGCGATCCGCGACATCTTCCAGAACCACCTGCTGCAGCTGGTGGCGATCACGGCGATGGAGCCGCCGATCGACTTCACAGCCGACTCGGTGCGGAACGAGAAGGTCAAGGTGCTGAAGGCGATCCACACGCCGGGGCCGAGGCACGTCGTGCGCGGGCAATACGGCCGTGGGTTCGTCGAGGGCGACGAAGTGGCGGCGTACCGGGAGGAGGACGGCGTCGCGCCCAACTCGATGACGGAGACGTTCGTCGCTGCGAAGCTGTACGTCGACAACTGGCGCTGGGCGGACACCCCGTTCTACGTGCGCATGGGCAAGCGCCTCGCGCGCCGCGAGACGACGATCGCGATCCAGTTCAAGCGCGCGCCGCATCCGCCGTTCGAGGACGGCTCGTCGGAGGTGCTGCGGCCGAACGTGCTGCTCATCCACGTGCAGCCGAACGAGGGCGTGTCGCTGGCGATCGGTGCAAAGGTGCCGGGTCAGGGGATGGCGATCCGGACGGTGCACATGGACTTCCTGTACGGCGGCGCGTTCCGCGAGGGGCTTCCGGATGCGTACGAGCGCCTGATCCTCGACGCGATGCTCGGCGACGCGACCCTGTTCACGCGGTCGGACGAGATCGGCGAGCAATGGGCGCTCGTGGACGCGATCATCGCGTTCTGGCAGCGCGACCGTCCGTCGTTCCCGAACTACGCCGCCGGGACGTGGGGCCCTCCGGCGTCCGACGAGCTCCTGCATCGCGACGGCCGTTCCTGGCGGCGCCACTAGCGATGAGCTCGGCGAGCCCGGCGATCGAGGTCGAGTGGACGGGCGACGACACGACGATCGCCGAGATCGAGCATCAGCTCGCGTGCCTGCGGGACGCCTCGTCGGCGGACTCGGCTCAGCCGAACCTGCGGACGTCGGTGATGACGCACATCGCGTGGGTCCCGCCGGTGTGGAAGGGAAAGGCCGAGGAGACGCTGGCTGGGATGGCGGAGCGCCATCCGTCGCGGACGCTGCTGCTCGTCCCGGCCCCGGACGCCGAGGACGGGCTCGATGCGAGGCTCGCGATCCGCTGCTTCCCGGTCTCCGACCGGGCCATCTGCGGCGAGGTGATCGAGCTCACCCTCCGGGGGAACCGAGCCGACGCGCCGGCGTCGATCGTCCTGCCGCTGCTCGTGTCGGATCTGCCCGTCTTCTGCCGCTGGCGCGGCGACCCGCCGTTTCACTCCGGGCCGTTCGAGCAGCTGGTCGACATCGTCGACCGGCTGATCGTCGACTCGAGCGAGTGGGACGAACTCGCGTACGCCGAGCTCGCGGAGCTGTTCGGACGCGTGGGCGTCTCGGACATCGCGTGGGCGCGGACGGACGAGTGGCGGCGCGAGCTGGCCGGCTACTGGCCGGGGATCCGCGAGCAAGAGATCCGCGTCCGCGGCCCGCGGGCGGAGGCGGAGCTGTTGCGCGGGTGGCTGAACGCGCGGCTCGACCGGGCGGTGCGTGCGGTCGAGCCGGCCGTCGCGCTCGGCGTTCGCCTCGGCGGCGAGGAGCTCCCGCCGCCGAGGGGCGACGAGCGGACCTCGAGCGACCTGCTGAGCCAGCAGCTCGACCGCTTCGGCCGTGACCCGATCTACGAGTCGGCCGTGCTCGCGGCGGCCGGCGCGTAACCCCGGGGTCAGACCCGGGTCTGACCCCCGATCGCGCCCCGCTGGCTCCCCGAGCCGAGCAGCGAAACGATCTCGTCGTGGAGGGCTCCGTTGGTGGCGACGACGGTGCCGCCGTCCTCGAGCGGCGCACCGGCGAAGGTCGTGCACAGACCGCCCGCCTCCTCGACCATCAGGTGCGCGCCCGCGTAGTCCCAGACCCTCGCCTCACGGTCGCACGCGACGTCGATCACCCCCTCCGCGACGAGGCAGTACTGCCAGAAGTCGCCGTAGCCGCGGTTCGACCACGAGCGCTCGACGATCGTCCGCCAGCCGGCGGGCATGCCCCGCTGCGACGTCGTCGAGACCACGGCGTCCTCGATCCGCGCGACCGGTGAGACCCGGCAGCGCACCCCGTCCGCGAACGCACCCTCGCCGCGCGAAGCCCACCAGCGCCGCCGGAGCGCCGGGGCCGAGACCAGCTCCGCGACGACGACCCCTTCGCGCTCGAGCGCGAGCAACGTCGCCCACACGGGGACGCCGCGCACGTAGGACTTCGTGCCGTCGATCGGGTCGACGATCCACTTCGCGTCGCCGCCGTCGTCGCCGAACTCCTCGCCGTAGACGCTCTCCCCGCGGCCCGACGCCGCGACGAGCCCGCGGATCGCCTCCTCGGCAGCGCGGTCGGCGTCCGACACGGGCGTGAGATCCGGCTTCGTCTCGACGCGCAGGTCGAGCGCACGGAACCGCGCGAGCGTGATCGCATCCGCCGCATCCGCGAGCGCGTGCGCGAAGTGAAGGTCAGCCTGCAAGCGCCGCCTCGAGCGCGAGCCCGGCGGCGAGGACGTACGCGTCGTCGCCGGCACGGCCCACGAGCTGGACGGATGCAGGAAGCCCGTCCTCGGCCGGCCCGGCCGGGAGGGCGAGCGCCGGCCAGCCGAGCGCGTTGAACGGGTACGTGAACTGCACGAACGACCCGCGCTCGGTGACCTCGTCGATGTCCGCCGGCGGTGCCACGAACGCGAGCGTCGGCGCGATCAGCAGCCGCCGCCCGCCGAGCTCGGCCTCCGCGACCTCGCGGAACAGCGCCCGCTCTTCGGCGGCGGTCGCGACCTCCGCGTCCGTGACCTCGAGGCAGCGCTCGATCTTCGGGCGGATGTTGTCGCCGTAGAGATCCGCGTTCTCGGCGAAGAGCTCACGATGGACGTCGGCGATCTCGCGCATGAAGAGCGGCTGCGTCGCTCCCGTGCCGGGCAGCGAGACCGGCACGGACGCGCCGAACCGTTCGACCACGTCGAGCACCCGGCCGCGCACGAGCGGGTCGCAGGCCTCGATCCACTCCGTCGTCACCGCGACCTCGATCTCCGCGAGCGGCGGCGGCGGCTCGACCTCGAGCTCGGGGGCGAGCGCGCGCATCATCTCGACGCAACCGCCGACGTCGCGCGCCATCGGCCCGACGTGGTCGAAGCTCGGCGCGAGCGGGAACACGCCGCTCATCGGCACGAGCCCGTAGGTCGGCTTGAAGCCGGTCACCCCGCAGCACGCCGACGGGATCCTGACCGAGCCGCCGGTGTCCGACCCGAGCGCCCCGTCGGCGAGCCCGGCGGCGAGCGCGGCCGCCGAACCGCCGCTCGACCCCCCGGCCGTCCGCCCCGCCGCGAGCGGGTTCGGGACGACGCCGTAATGCCGGTTCTGCGAGGTGACGCCGTAGGCGAACTCGTGCAGGTTCGTCTTGCCGGCGTCGACCCAGCCCGCCGCCTCGAGCCGGAGGACGGCGTCGGCGCTCTCGGCCGGCACGTGGTCGGCGAACACCGCCGATCCGTAGGTCGTCACCACGCCGGCCGTGTCGAAGAGATCCTTGACCGCGAGCCGCCGGCCGGCCGGCGCGGGGCCGGGGAGCTCCGTGATCCAGATTCCGGCTAACTGAGCCAGAGGTAGACGAACCCGATCCCGACCGTTCCCGCGAACAGCAGCACGAACAGCCCGACCAGCGCCCACCCGAACTGCAGGTTGCGGCGGGCGAGCTCGGCGTCCGGATCCGAGAGCGGATGAGTGGCCTCGGCGTCGAGGTCGGCCGTCTCGGCGAGCGGCTCGGTCATCTAGATCACCGTGTCCAGCGCCATCGCGACGAAGAGGAGCGCGAGGTAGAGGAGCGAGTAGTGGAAGAGCTTCGCAGCGGAGCGCCGCTCGAGCGTGCGCCGCACCTCGAGCGCGTACCAGGCGAACACCGCGCCGAGCACGGCGGCCGCGATCGCGTACGCCGGCCCGAAGATCCCGAGCGCGGCCGGGACCAGCGTGACGACCACGAGCACGACGGTGTACCAGACGATCTGCCGCGCCGTCTCGCGCTCCCCGCTCTTCACGGGCAGCATCGGGATCCCCGCGCGTGCGTAGTGCTCCTTGATCATCAGCGCGAGCGCCCAGAAGTGCGGCGGCGTCCACATGAAGACGATCGCGAACATCGCGACCGCCGCCCAGCCGAGGTGGCCGGCCGCGCCCGCGTACCCGACGAGCGGCGGCACCGCACCGGCGGCGCCGCCGATCACGATGTTCTGGGACGTGGAGCGCTTGAGCCAGCGCGTGTAGACGAGGACGTAGAAGAGGTTGCCGGCGAGCGCGAGCAGCGCCGTCGGGAGGTTGACGAGCGAATCGAGCAGCACGAACGAGAAGGCGCTCAGCGCAAGCCCGAACTCGAGCGCGCGCTCGGGGGCCACCCGGCCTGCGGCCACCGGCCGATGCTCGGTGCGCGAGCCCATCAACCGGTCGATGTCACGGTCGAGGTAGTGGTTGAGCGCCGACGCGCCCCCGCAGGCGAGCGCGAGGCCGATCATCGTGAACGCGAACGTCGACGCTGCGGGCACGCCGCCGGCTCCGACGAACACGCCCGCTGCGCCCGTGAGCAGCAGCAGGGACATGATGCGCGGCTTCGTCAGCGTGACGTAGTCGCGAGCCGGGCCCTGTTCGACCGCGCCGCGCCAGACGAGCGCGGCGAGCAGCACCGTCGCGCCGAAGGCGAGCGCCGCGAACGTGAGGTGCAGGTCCCGCTGCGTGAGGAGGGCGGCCAAACCGAAGAAGACGAGCGCCGCGATCGCCGGCGCCAGGAAGCGCCGGGCCGAGACCCAGGCGATCGCGACGAGCGCCGCGAGCGGCGGCAGCGCGACCGCGGCGAGCAGGCGGTGCGCCGTTCCCCACCCGGCCGCGCCCGAGACGACGGCGAGCGCCGTCCCGGCGACCGCCGCCACGGCGACCAGGCGCGCCCAGACGCCGAGCCCCATCTCAGAACCCCCGCGTCTCCGCGAGCCGGCGGCGCAGGTCGCGCAACGGCCGCGCGCTGGTCACGTAGGGCAGCCGCTCGAAGTTCCAGGGCGGCGGCGGGGAGGTCGTGTACCACTCGAGCGTGTTCGCCACCCACGGATCGTTCCCCACTCGCTTGCCGTGGCGCCAGGTGTGGATCACGTTCCACCCGAACACGAGCATGCCGAGCGCCATCACGTACGAGCCGATCGAGGAGGTCATGTTGTACGCCTCCCACAGCCCGTGATTGTGGTACGTGTAGACGCGCCGCGGCATACCCAGAAGGCCGAGCATATGCTGCGGGAAGAAGGTCGTGTTGAAGCCGATGAACACGAGCCAGAAGTGCCACCGGCCGAGCCGTTCGTCGAGGCGCTTTCCGAACATCTTCGGCCACCAGTAATAGAGGGCGCCGAACATCGCGAACACGGCGCCGCCGAACAGCGTGTAGTGGAAGTGCGCGACGACGAAGTACGAGTCGGTGACGGCCTGGTCGATCGGGAACGCGGCGAGGAAGATCCCGGAGAGCCCGCCGACGGTGAAGATGGCGATGAACCCGAGCGCCCACAGCATCGGCGAGTCGAACGAGATGTTGCCGCGCCAGATCGTCGCGAGCCAGTTGATGATCTTCACGCCGGTCGGGATCGCGATCACCATCGAGGTGAGCATGAAGAAGATGTTCAGCCCGACCGGGAGGCCGACCGCGAACATGTGGTGCGCCCAGACGAGCAGCGAGAAGAACGCGATCCCGAGCGTGGAGAACGCGACCGCCTTGTAGCCGAAGATCGGCTTGCGCGCGAAGACGGGGATGATCTCCGAGACGACGCCCATCATCGGCAGGATGATGATGTAGACCTCCGGGTGGCCGAAGAACCAGAACACGTGCTGGTAGAGCAGCGGGCTCCCACCCTTGGCCGGGTTGAAGAAGTTCGTGTGGGCGACGCGGTCGAGCAGCATCATCGTCAGGCCCGCGGAAAGGGTCGGCAGCACGATGATCAGCATCCAGGCGTACGTCAGGATGCTCCAGACGAAGAGCGGCAGCCGCGTCCAGCTCATGCCGGGCGCGCGCATGTTGTGGATCGTGACGATGAAGTTGATCGCGCCGGCCGCCGACGAGAGCGACAGGATGTGGAGGCTCAGGATCCAGAGGTCCTGGCCCTTTCCGGGCGTGTGCAGCGTCGAGAGCGGCACGTACGCGGTCCAGCCGGTGTCTGCCGCCCCGTCGCGCGCGAAGAAGCTGAGGAGCAGCACGACGCCGCCGAGGACGAAGAGCCAGTACGAGAGCGCGTTCAGCCGCGGGAACGCCATGTCGCGCGCGCCGATCATCAGCGGCACGAGGTAGTTGCCGAGCGCCGCTGCGACCGGGACGAGGACGAGGAAGATCATCGTCGTCCCGTGGATGGTGACCGCCTCGTTGTACGAGTTCTTGGTCATGAAGCCCTCGTTGGGCGTCAGAAGCTGCGTGCGCATCAGCAGCGCGAGCAGGCCGCCGAAGGAGAAGAACGCGAGCGTCGTCCAGAGGTAGAGGATCCCGATCCGCTTGTGGTCGACGGTGGTCACCCACGATGCGACCCGGCCGTTCCGCCAGTCCGCCCGGTACGGGGCGACGTCTTCGACGTTCACTGCCACGCGCTCATCCTCCGGTCTTCGCGAATCGCTTGGTGTACGAGGTCAGTGCGTCGATCTGCGCCCGCGTCCAGTTGTGCCCGACCGCCGGCATGTTGATCCCGCCGTGCCTCAGCAGGGTCGTGATCTGCAGCGGCTCGGCGAGCAGTGGGTTGCCGCCGAGCGGGGGGCCGATGTACGTGTGGTCGAGGCGGTGGCACTTCAGGCAGACACCCTGCCACTCCTGCCGTCCGAGCGCCCGGCCGCTCGAGTTCGCGAGCCGGTTGGCGATGAACTGCTCGTAGACGGCGCGCGGGACGACGCGCACCGTCGCGTCCATGTCCGCGTGCTGGATGCCGCAGAGCTCCGCGCACCGCGCCACATACGTGCCCTCGGCCGCCTTGAACCAGGTCTTGTTCACCCTCCCCGGGATGGCGTCGTACTTCGGCCCGAAGTCGGGGACCCACCAGGAGTGGTTGACGTCGTAGTCGAGCCCGACGACGCGCTCGTGCACGACCTCGTTCGCCGGCGCGATCATCGTGTCGATCGAGATCGCCCCGTTCGGGTAGCGGAAGAGCCAGTAGAACTGGTGGCCTTCGATCGTGATCGTGGTCGAGTTCGCGGCCGACGCCGCCGGTGCGTTGACGATCCCCGGGAGCTCGTAGAAGACGAACGACACGATCGCCGCGAGGATGATCACCGGGAAGACCGTCCAGATCACCTCGAGCCTGGTCGATCCGTGGATCTGGGGCCCCTCGGCGGTGCGCGGCCGCCCGCGCCGCCGGTACTTGATGATGAACACGAGCAGCGTGCCTTCGACGGCGACGAAGATCAGGCCGGTGAGGATCGCCACGAAGATGAACGCGGATTGGACACGGTGCGCGTTCGGCGAGGCCGCCTCGCCCGGCAGGAAGCCCGCGTTGCCCGCCAGCGCGACCGCGCTGAAGAACAGCGCCACCGCGCTCGTTCCGAGTGTGGCAAGGGCGATCCGGCGCACGCCGAGTGGCATCGTATAGAGGTGGAACCGAGGAGTCAGGTTGAGCTGCCGCCGGACGTGGGCGTCCGCTTCGACGTCTTCGTGAACGGCGTGCCGAAGCAGCGCGGAGTCGACTTCGACGTGGTCGGCCGGGCGCTCGTGTTCCGGGAGCCGCTCGTACGCGAGGGGCGGCTCGGGTTCTGGCGCTGGCTGTCGATGTTCCTCGGCGTGGCCGGGACGTACCGGCGCAACGACACCGTCGACGTGGTGTACGACCGCGACGGCAGGCGGACCGTGGCGAGCCTGGAGCCGACGATTCGGTAGGTTCGCGCCGTGGCGAACGTCGACGTAGGTCGGAGGCCGAGGGTCGGCCTCGTCCAGGTCGCCGTCTCGCTGGCCGCACTGGCGGGGATCGTCTGGTGGGCGACTAGACAGCAGGCCCCGAGCATCCCGCTCGACGTCGCGGCCGTCGCCTGGTTGGCGGCTGCGCTCGTCCTCTATGCGGGGGCGACGCTGCTGCGCGGCGAACGCTGGCACCGTCTGCTCTCGCGCTCGGCGGTCGACCGCGGCCGGGCGGAGAGCTACCGGCTGACGACGATCGGGTACATGGGCAACAACACGCTGCCGGCGCGCGCCGGGGACGTGATGCGCGTGGTGATGCTGGGGTCGCCGCGCCGGCTCGTGCTCGGCACGGTCGTGGCCGAGCGCGTGCTCGACGCGCTCGCGTTGGCGGCGATCTTCGCCTTCGTCGTCGCCGACCGCGGCCTCTCGTTCGGGCCGCTCCCCTACGTCGTCGGGGCAGGCGCGACCGGCGCGGTGCTGCTCGCCGGCGCCTGGCGGCTCGCGCCGCGCAACGGGCGCCTGCTCGCCGCCCGCGACTGGGCCCGGCCGGCGATCGTCTCGACGCGCGACCTGCTCGGCGCGCGCGGCCTCGCGCTGCTCGTCGTCTCGCTCGGGGTCTGGCTCGTCGAGGCCTCCGTGTACCTGACGGTCGGCTCGGCGGTCGGGCTCTCGCTCGGCCTCGTCGGGGCTCTGTACGTGGTCGCGCTGACGAACCTCTCCGCCCTCGTCCCGGCCGCTCCCGGATATGTCGGTACCTTCGATGCAGCCGTGTTGCTCGCGCTCGGCACCCTGCACCATCCGGCGCTCGGGTACCTGCTCGTGCTGCGGTTCGTGCTCTTCGTCCCGATCACGATCGTCGGCCTCGCGCTCTTCGTCGCACGTACGCCCTGGCGGCGACCATGACCGCGGTTGCCGAGCGCGTGCGCTCGATCCGCGCCGGCGACGTGCTGGCCGCGCCCTGGGCGGTCCCGGTCGCGCTCGTCGCGCTGTCGGCCCTGTCGCTCTTCCTGCGCACGCGCGAGCTGCACGCGGGCTTCTGGATCGACGAGGGCCTCTCGGTCGGGATCGCGCACCACTCGTGGTCGTCGCTTCCGCACGTGCTCCGCGGCGACGGCTCGCCGCCCCTCTACTACATGCTCCTCAAGACGTGGACGGCGTCGTTCGGCGACGGTGAGCGTGCGACGCACGCGCTGTCGCTCGTGTTCGGGATCGCCTGCATCCCCCTCGCCTACGTGCTCGGCCGGGCCGCGTTCGATCGCAGGACGGGCCTCTGCTGTGCGCTGCTCGCCGCGCTGAACCCGTTCCTCACCTACTACGCGCAGGAGACGCGCATGTACGAGCTCGAGGCGTTCCTCTCGCTCGTCGTCGGCCTCGCCTACCTCGAGGCGATCGTGCGCGGCCGCCGCGCCTACGCGCCTCTGCTCGTCCTCGGGCTCGCGCTGATGGTGTACACGCACAACTGGGCGCTGTTCCTGTGCCTCGGCCTGGCCGTCGCGACCGCCGTGCTCGTGCGCGAGCAGCTGAAGCTGTTCGCCCTCGTCGCCGTGGCGGTGGCCGTGCTGTACCTGCCGTGGCTCCCGTCGCTCCTCTTCCAGATCAGGCACACCGGCGCTCCGTGGGCGACCGTCCCCTCGCTGCGGGACCTGATCGTCGCGCCGGGCGCCGTGCTCTCGGGCGACGGGCCGCTCGTCGCGTTCGTGCTCGCCGCCGGGGTCGGCTTCGCCGGGGTCGTGCGGGGCAGGCCGAGCCCCGAGCGCACCGCGGTGCTCGCGCTGTCGCTGGCGACGGGGGTCGCGATCCTGGCCGCCTGGCTCGTGTCGCAGGTGTCGCCCTCCTGGACGACCCGCTACTTCGCGATCGTGGCCGGCCCGCTGCTGCTCCTGTCGTCGCGGGCGGTCGTGCGCGCAGGGCGCTTCGGCGTCGCGGTGCTCGTGATCGTGGTCTTCTACTGGCTCGGGTTCGTCCAGCAGGACAGCAAGGAGAACGCGCGCCAGATCGCGGCCGCCCTCCGTCCGCTCAGCCCGGGCGAGCTCGTCATCTCGACCCACCCGGAGCAGGTGCCCGTGCTCCGCTACTACCTCGGCCCCGGCCTCCGCTTCGCCACCACGCTCGGGCCGGTGCACGACCAGCAGGCCTTCGACTGGGTCGACGCCGTCTCGCGGCTCCGCGCCACGCCGCCGGGGCCGACGCTCGACCGGCTGATCGCTTCCGTCCCGAGAGGAGAGGAGTTCGTGGTGATCACGCCGGTGTTCCGCGACTACCGCGCCTGGCGCGCCAAGTGGACGAAGCTCGTCTGGCAGAAGTCCGAGGCGTGGACCGCGCTCCTGCAGTCGGACCCGGACGTGAAGCTCGTGCGCCATGTCGCGAGTGACGAGATCGCGCTCAAGGTCAACTACTTCAAGCCGCTGCAGGCATACGTGTATCGCCGCGTCGGATAACGTCTCGATGCGGCGCCACCGACGATGACGAACGAGAACTCGCAGACGACGCTCGTCCTCGGCGGCGGGCCCGCGGGCTTGACCGCGGCATATGTGCTCGTCCGGGCCGGCGCGGATGCCGTCGTGCTCGAGGCCGAGGACCAGGTCGGCGGCCTGGCCAAGACGGTCTGTGTGGACGGCTACCGCTTCGACCTCGGCGGACATCGCTTCTTCACCAAGTCGGTGGAGGTCGACGCGCTCTGGCACGAGGTGCTCGGCGACGAGTTCCTCCTCCGCCCTCGGATGTCGCGCATCTACTGGAACCAGCGTTTCCTCGACTACCCGCTGCGCGGGCCGGACGTGATCAAGAAGCTCGGCCCGGTCGAGCTCGCGCGCTGCCTGGCCTCGTACGCGCGCGCCGCCTCGCGCCGGGACAAGATCGACGAGTCGTTCGAGGACTGGGTGTCGAATCGCTTCGGCAGGCGCCTGTTCGAGCTCTTCTTCAAGTCGTACACGGAGAAGCTCTGGGGCGTGCCGACGACCGAGATCCGCGCCGAGTGGGCCGCGCAGCGGATCAAGGGGCTGTCCTTCTTCTCCGCGGCCAAGGCCGCCTTCTTCGGCAACCGGGGAAACAAGGTCAAGAGCCTGATCTCCGAGTTCCACTACCCGCGCTTCGGGCCCGGCCAGATGTGGGAGGCGATGAGCGAGGCGATCCAGGACGACGGCGGCGAAGTGCGCACCGAGGCTCCGGTCGAGCGGCTCGAGCTGGCCGGCGACCGCATCGTCGAGGTCGAGGCGGGCGGGATCTCGTACACGCTGCCCGACGCCGTCATCTCGTCGCTGCCGCTGCGCACCGTCGTCGAGCTGGCGAGCCCGGCGCCGCCGGAGGACGTCCGCGAGGCCGCGCGCGGCCTTCGCTACCGCGACTTCCTGACCGTCGCGCTCGTCGTCGACGGCCGTGACCTGTTCCCCGACAACTGGATCTACATCCACGAGCCGGGCGTTCGCGTCGGCCGGATCCAGAACTACCGCTCGTGGTCGCCGTGGATGGTCCCCGACCCGGACAAGGCCTGCGTCGGGCTCGAGTACTTCTGCTTCGCCGGCGACGATCTGTGGTCGATGGAGGACGAGGCGCTCGTCGAGCTCGCCGCGGCGGAGCTCGAGCAGCTCGGCCTGGCCGGGCGCTCGAAGGTCGAGCGCGGGTTCGTCACCCGCGTGCCGAAGGCGTATCCGATCTACGACACCGATTACGCCGCTCGGGTCGCGACGATTCGCCGCTGGCTCGACGGGATCGAGAACCTCCAGCAGGTCGGCCGCAACGGCCTGCACCGCTACAACAACTCGGACCACTCGATGCTCACCGCGATGCGCGCCGTGGACAACCTGCTCGCCGGCGCCCATCACGACATCTGGGAAGTGAACGCCGAGAGCGTGTACCACGAGACCGACGTGCCTGACGAGCACCCGTACCGCGCTGCTCCCGAGACGCCCGAGATGCAGGCGTTCGCCGAGAGCGGCCGGGCCGCGCCCTGACGGGCGCCGCGCGGAAGCTGCTCCTGCCGGCGTCGGTCGTCGCCGGGGCGGCGCTGCTCGTCTGGCTGACCCTGCCGAGCGTCTGGTGGGGGCCGCTGAACGTCGACGAGGAGCTGACGCTGCGGCTGGCCCAGTTCTCGTTCCCGCACATCTTCCACATCGTCTCGACGCAGCGCGGCGGCGGGCCGCTCCACTTCTGGCTCGAGCACTTCCTGCTTCAGTGGCGGCCGGGGCTGCCGGCGCTGCGCGTGCCCTCGCTCGTGTTCGCGTGCCTCGCACTGCCGGGCGTCGCGCTCGTCGTCCGCCGGCTGGCCGGCCGCGAGGCGGCGGCCGGCGCGGTCCTGCTGACGGCCGTCGCGCCGATCCCGGTCATGTACGCGACCTTCGGGCGGCCGCACACGATGCTCTTCGCCTGGGTGATGTGGAGCACGGTCGTCGTGCTCCGGGCGGCAGACGGCGGCGGCACGCGCTGGTGGGTCGCCGGGGGCCTCCTGCTCGGCCTCTCGGTCTTCGTCCACCCGACCGCGCCCCTGTACGCGCTGACCGCCTTTGCCGCCGCGCTCGTGTACTGCCCGAAGCCACCGCGGCAGGTCGTCCGCGAGGCCTGGCCCGGAGCGGTCGCGCTCCTCGTCGGATTCGTGCCCTACTACGTGAAGACGCTGCACGTGCTGAGCGACCGGTACGGCGTGGGCAAGGGCTCGGGCGGGCGCACCTTCAGCGGCCGTCCGGTCTGGGAGGACGCGCTCCACTTCGTCGCCCCGGGCCCTCACGACGTCAACTACTTCACGCTCCTCGCCGCGGTCGGGATCGTCGCGCTCGCCGTCGCGCACCGGGGGCGGGTGCTCGCCTTCTGCGCGGTCACCGTCGCGGCGCCCGTCCTCTTCTTCTCCTTCGTCCCCGCGAGCGGCGACTCGGCGCTCTTCTTCGACCGCTACATGATCCCCGTCACGCCGGCGTTCATGACCGTCGTCATGAGCGGCTGTCTCGCGCTGGCCGCGCGTGCGGGCCGGCTTCGTGTCCCCGTACTGGTGCTGCTCGTCGCCGGCCTCGTCGCGATCGAGCTCCGCCGCGACGTCGATCATCTCGATGCCGTGCACGACATACATGTCGACCAGGTCGTCGATGCGGTCGCAAAGGCGCCTGCCGGGACCGTGCTGTTCGGGTCGACCGGGACGAGCGGCCAGCTGTTCTCTGCGTTCGACTACGGCCATCCGGCGAACGTCCTCGACCATCTCGTGGCGCTTCGTGTGCCGAAGCTCCTCTACGTGGACGACGACTCGTGCGAGCGTGCGCTCGCGTTCGTGCAGGGGACGACGCCCCGCCGCGCCGTCTGGCTCTTCTATGCCGCCGGGGGAAACGAGGTCGCGGCCGGCGAGCGCGCCTTCGCCGGCGAGTCAGGCGTGTCCGTCCAGCAGGTGAAGCGCCACTACTTCGTCGTCCGTTCGCATGCGGCGCTGGCGCCGCGGGCGCTGATCGCCCTCGGTGCGGCGCTGCGCAGGGACTGGCGGCGTGCCGTCCCGGCGAACACGCGGGTCGAGGAGCTGCTGATCGCCGACCGGCAGCTACTCGGGCAGCCGCCGCACTGCGTTCCCTACGGCGTGCTCGGCGACCCCGACATCGATCCGCACTGGCCGCCGGTGAAGTCCACACATCAGTGAAGGTAGAGACCGCCCGGCCCGGCGGTTAGAGTCGGACCGATGACGCGTGTGCTCATCCTCACCGCGAGCGTCGGGGAGGGGCACGACCTCCCCGCCCGCACGCTCGCCGATCAGCTCCGTTCTGAGGACCCGAGTGTCGAGGTCGTGGTCGAGGACGGGCTCCGCGCGATGGGACGCGGCTTCGTGCTCGTCAACGAGCGCGCGCCGGGCGTCGTCTTCTTCCGGTTCCGCTGGCTGTGGGACGCGGCGTTCTGGCTGTTCGTCGGCCTCGCGCCGACGCGGCGGGCGACGCAGGCGCTCGTCCGCAAGCTGGGCTCGCGGGGCGTGCTCCGGCTCGTGCGCGAGGTCTCGCCCGACGTCGTCGTCTCCGTCTACCCGATGACGACCGAGGTGCTCGGCGGCCTTCGTCGCAGTGGCCGGCTCGACGTGCCGGTCGTCGCTGCGATCACCGACCTGGCGATGATGCACTACTGGGCTGCGCCCGGCATCGACCTCCACCTGATCACGCACCCCGAGTCGGCAGCCGAGGTGCAGCAGGTCGCCGGACACGACGCCGTGGTGCGCGCCGTGCACGGCTTGACACGTCCCGAGTTCGGCGAGCCGCGCGACCCGGTCGAGGCACGACGCTCCCTGCGCCTTCCCCACCACGGGAAGATCGTGCTCGTGTCGGGCGGGGGATGGGGCGTGGGCGACCTCGGCAAGGCGGTCGACGAGGCCCTCGGTGTCGACGACGTCGCGACCGTGGCGGTGCTGGCGGGCCGCAACGACGAGCTGCGCGAGCGCCTCCAGCGGCGTTACGCCGACGAGCCGCGGTGCACCATCGTCGGCTTCACCGACCAGATGAGCGACTGGCTCGCGGCGAGCGACGCGCTGATCCACTCGACCGGCGGGCTGACGGTGCTCGAGGCGCATGTCCGCGGCTGCCCGACGATCTCCTACGGGTGGGGACGCGGCCACATTCGCGCCAACAACGAGGCCTTCCTTCGCTTCGGCATCGCCGACGTCGCGACCTCCGACCACGAGCTGCGCGTGGCGCTCCGGCGCGCGCTGGCCGGCCGCCCGGCGCCGGCGCCGATGTTCGCGGCGCTGCCGTCCGCGGCGTCGACGGTGCTCGCCCTGCTCGCGTGACCGTCGCAGGCTGGGTCGCGCCGCCGCTCGCCGCCCACTCCGACCGCCTCGCCAGTGAGATCGGCGTCGCCCGTCACGTCGCCCGCCGTGACGCGGTCGTGCTCACCTTCGACGACGGCCCGCACCCGGCCGGGACGCCGGCCGTCCTCGAGCAGCTCGCGCGCCGCGACGCCCGGGCGACCTTCTTCCTCGTCGGGGAGCAGGTGCGGCGGGCGCCGTCGGTGGCGCGGGCGATCGTCGAGTCCGGCCACGAGATCGCCCTCCACGGCGACCGTCACGTCCTGCTGCTGCGGCGGCGCGTGGCGTCCTTCGCCGCCGACCTCGACCGCGCGTCGGCGACGATCGCCGACGCCACCGGCGTCGTGCCGACGCTCTACCGCCCCCCGTACGGCGTCTTCAGCCGCGGGACGCTCGCGCACGTGCGCGCCCGCCGGCTCGAGCCCCTGCTCTGGTCGGCGTGGGGGCGCGACTGGGAGCGCCGGGCGAGTGCCGCCTCGATCTCACGGCGCGTGACGCGCCGGCTCGCGCCGGGCGACGTCGTCCTGCTCCACGATTCCGACGCCTACAGCTCGCCCGGCTCGTGGCGGAGGACGGCGGCGGCGCTACCGTCGATCCTCGAGGCGGTTGCCGCGCTCGGCGTGCCGGCCGACGCGGTCACCCAGTCCACGTAGCGCCGCACCCCTTCGGTGAAGGTCGTCGCCGCCTCCCAGCCGAGCTCGCGCTTCGCCCGCTCGCCCGACACCTTCGCCGCACGCAGGTCGCCGGCCCGTCCTTCGATGTGGACGATCGGTACCTCCCCGACGACGTCGCGCACCGTCCGGGCGATCGCCCGGACGCTGACGTCCTCGTCGCGCACCAGGTTGAACACGCGGTTGCGGCCGGCCGGCGCCAGCGATGCGACGACGCCGTCCGCCAGATCCTCGACGTAGACGAACCGGCGAGACTGCGTCCCGTCGCCGGCGATCGTCAGCGGCTGGCCGTGCAGCGCCTTGTCGGTGAACGCCGCGACGACAGCCGTGGGGCGGGAGCGGGGACCGTACGGGATTCCGAAGCGCAGGATCGTGTGCTCGAGGTCGTAGAGCTCGCCGTAGCTGGCGGTGTACATCTCGCCGGCGATCTTCGTCGCCGTGTAGAAGTGCTTCGGCAGCCCGAGCGGCGTCTCCTCGTCCAGCAGCGCCGGGGTCGACGCGTCGCCGTAGACCCACACGGTGCTCGCGAAGACGAAGCGGCCGACGTCGGCGTCCCGCACGGCGTCGAGCAGCGACTGCGTCCCGCGGACGTTGACCAGGTCGGCCCGCGCGGGGTCCCGCGCCACCAGGTCGACGTCCGCCAGCGCCGCGAGATGGAGCACCGCCTCGCAGCCGTCGACGGCGCGGCGGACGTCCTCGGCGTCGTTCAGGTCGCCGATCACCGCGTCGATCTCGCCGGCCGCGCGATACGGGGACGCGACCAGGTCGAGGATGCGCGGCTCGTGGCCGTGTGCCTCGAGGCGGTCGACGACGTGCGAGCCGATGAAGCCTGCGCCTCCGGTGACCAGGACCTTCACGTCGTCTCGCCGCCGGGTCGGTAGTACAGCGGCACACACCAGTGGTGCTCGGCCACCCAGTCGCACGCCGGCAGGTGGTCGCCGCGTCCGAGGATGCGGTGGCACGGGGCGTCGTAGACCTTGCCGGTCGACCGTTCGATCGGCTCGAAGACCACGTACTTGTAGAGGCCCGAGGTCATGCCCTCCGGGAGCTGAAGCCGCGATGCGTACAGCGGATCGAGGTGCGTCCGGGCCGCCTCGTTCTTCCAGCGCACGATCTCGTCCAGCCGTCCCGTCTGCACGATTCCGAGCGCCGCGGTGAACTCGTTCATCCGGAAGTTGAGGCCGTGGAGAGCGTAGTCCGGCTTGCCGTAGTTGCGGAAGGCGCGCGCCACCTCGATCGCCTCCGGGTGCCGGGAGACGAGCATTCCCCCTTCGCCCGTGGAGATCGTCTTCGTGGCAGCGAACGACCAGATCCCGACGTCCCCCCACGTGCCCGCGCGACGCCCGTTCCACTCGGCGCCGTGCGCGTGCGCGCAGTCCTCGATCAGGAGGATTCCCTCGCTCCGGCAGAGCCCGGCGATCGCCTCGACGTCGAAGGCGAGATGGCCGCCGATGTGGACGAGGAAGACGGCGCGGGGCCGGTGCTGCCGCACCTTGCGCTCGAGGTCCTCGAAGGACATGCACAGGTCGTCGCGGTTGCAGTCGACGAACTCGACCCGGGCGCCTGCCTGCAGCGCGGCGAGGGGCGTCGCCATGAAGGTGTTCGAGGGGCAGAGGACGGTCTCCCCGGCCACGCGCGCCCAGGTCAGCGCCGCCAGTGCGGCGCCGGTCCAGCCGTTGAAGGCCACGCCCTCGACGCCGTTCCAGCGCGCCCACGCCTCCTCGAACTCGGCGGTCAGTGCGCCCTCGCTCCAGCGGTCGGCGTCGAAGATCCGGTCCCAGAGCTCGTGCAGCCGCGCGCGGTCGCGATGGTCGAAGCCGATCGCGAACCGTGCCAGGTCGGTGGAGACATGTGAGCCGAGCATCGCGCGGAAGCCTATAGCTGCGGTAGGAGGGTCATGCCGGAAGAGGCTTCTAGACTTCCGGCGTGAACGCTCCGTGAACGCGCAGGCGCTGGCGGAGCTCGAGCTCCCGGCGGTCGTCGAGCGCCTCGCCGCGGCGGCCCAGACCGAGCACGGATCCGTGCTCGCCCGCGCCCTCGAACCATCCGCAGACGGCGCCGAGGTTGCGCGGCGGCAGGCGCTGACCGCCGAGGCGGTCGGGGTGCTGGCGGCCGCCGCCGAGCCCGCCTTGGCCGGGATCGTCGACCTGCGTCCGCTGGTCGACCGCACCGGGCGCGGAGGGGTGGCCTCGACCCGGGAGCTCCGGAGCTGCGCCCGCACGATCCGGGTCGCGCTCGAGGCGCGCCGCGTGCTCTGCGCGGCCGGATCCGGGCAGTCGCCGCTCCTTGCAGCGCTGCTCGAGCCGCTTCCGGTCTCGCTCGGCGGCGTCGCGGAGGCGATCGAGCGCGCCGTCGAGGAGGACGGGTCCGACCTTCGCGACTCGGCGTCGCCGCTCCTGCGGCGGCTGCGCGCGGATCTCCGTGCCGGTGCCGGCCGGGTCCGGGACGAGCTGGCGCGGATCGCCCGGTCGCGGGCGGTCGCCGTCGCCTTGCAGGAGTCGTTCGTCGCGGAGCGCGGCGGCCGGCCCGTGCTGGCCGTGCGCGCGTCGGAGCGCGCGAAGGTGCCCGGCATCGTCCACGACGCCTCGAGCTCGGGCCAGACGCTCTTCGTGGAGCCCTACGCGGTCGTCGAGCTCTCGAACCGCCTGTCCGAGGACGCGGCCGCGGCCCGTGAAGAGGCCGAGCGTATCCTCGCCGAGCTGTCGGCCGCCGTCGCCGCGCGCGGCGAGGAGCTGCGGCTGCTCGTGGAGGCGACGGGGGCGGTCGATCTCGCCCTCGCGGCGGGTGCGCTCTCCCGGCGCTGGCGCGGCGCTCCGGTCGACGTCGCCGACGAGGTTCGGCTTCTCGGGGCGCGGCATCCACTGCTCGACCCGGCGACCGCGGTCCCGATCGACCTCGACCTCGGCGGCCTGCGGGCCCTCGTGATCAGCGGCCCCAACACCGGCGGCAAGACCGTGGCGCTGAAGACGATCGGCCTCGCCGCGCTGCTGCACCAGTGCGGGCTGCGTCCGCCCGCCGAGTCCGCGGTGCTGCCGGTCTTCGACGACGTGCTCGCCGACATCGGCGACCGGCAGTCGATCGAGATGAGCCTTTCGACGTTCTCCGGTCACATCCGGAGCATCGTCGACATCCTCGCCGCCGCCGGCCCGCGCTCCCTCGTGCTGCTCGACGAGGTGCTGGGCGGGACCGATCCCGAGGAAGGCGCAGCGCTCGCGCAGGCGCTCGTCGTGCACCTGGCCGCGCAGGCGCGGCTCACCGTCGTCACCACGCACTACGCGGGATTGAAGGAGTGGGCCAGCGCCGCACCCGGCGCGGCGAACGCAGCGACCGGCTTCGACCTGGACACCGACACGCCGCTCTACTCGCTCGTGCTCGGCCGGGCCGGCGTGTCGCACGCGTTGCGTACCGCCGACCGCCTGGGCCTCGGCCGGACGATCGTCGAGGACGCGAGGGCGCAAGTCGACCCGCAGCGGCGGAGGACGGCCGAGCTGCTCGCCGAGGCGGAGGCCGCCGAGCGCCGTGTCGCAGAACAACGGCGCGAGCTCGACCGCGCGCTCGCGGAGGCGGGCGTACGGGCGTCGGAGATCGAGCGCGAGCTCGAGTCGCTCCGGGCCTCTCGCGAGCGCGTGCGGGCGGACGCGAGGGCGGAGGTCGACCGTGAGCTCGCGGCGGCGCGTGACGAGCTCGAGCAGCTGCGCGCCGAGGTGCGGAGCGCCCGCCGTCACGAGGGCGCCCGCCGGCGCGAAGCCTCACGGCCCGAACGCGACCGCGATCGCGCACTCGGACGCGCCGTCGATCACCTGGCGCGGGCAGAGCGGGCGACGAGCCGGATCGGCGAGCCACCTGCGCAGGTCGCGCCGCTCGCCGAGGGGGACCCGGTCGAGGCACCGGAGCTCGGGGTGCGCGGGACGATCGTCTCGATCCGCGGCGACGAGGCGGAGGTCGCCGGTGCCGCCGGCCAGCGCGTCCGCATCTCGCTCGCACGGCTGCGTCCCTCGGCCGAGCTCGCGACGACGCCGGAGCCGCCGGTGCGCGTCAACGCCTCGGCGCTCGGCCGCGATGCGCCCGACGAGCTCGACGTGCGGGGGCTCGGCTCCGACGATGCGCGCCGCCGCGTCCGCGCCTTCGTCGACGAGGCCGCGCTGGCGGGCCTGCGAACGGTGCGCGTCGTGCACGGGCGCGGGACCGGGGCGCTCCGCACGGCCGTGCGCAGCGAGCTCGCCGCCCACCCGCTCGTCGCCGGCAGCGAGGCCGACTCGAACGACGGCGCCACGGTCGCCAGCCTGTCCTGACGAGACGGGCAACTGTGACGCATTCGTGCCGAATGCGCGCCGACTCACCGCGGGACACTGTCGCCCGGAGGACGCGGCCGGTACCAGTGGACGACCACCGTTCCCGACAGATCGGAGTCGCCCATGCACCGAGCCCGTCTTCTCGCCGCGGTCGCCGCCGCCTTCGCGTCGACCCTCGTCCCGCTCGCCCGGGCCGCGTCCCCCGACGCCGTCATCAGCCAGGTCTACGCCGGCGGAGGAAACGCCGGCGCATCGTTCACGAACGACTTCGTCGAGCTCTTCAACCGCGGCTCGACGACCGTCGATCTCACCGGGTGGTCGGTCCAGTACGCGTCGTCGTCGAGCACGTCCTGGCAGGCGACCGCGCTCGCCGGATCGATCGCCCCGGGACGCCGGTATCTCGTTCAGCTCGGTTCGACCGCCCCGGTCGGCGCCGCGCTCCCGGCGCCGGACGCCACCGGGACGACCAACCTCGCCGCGTCCGGCGGCAAGGTTGCGCTGGTCCAGAGCGCCACTGCGCTCACCTGCGGCGGGGCGGCCGGCAGCTGTGCGTCCGCCGCCGGGCTGGTCGACCTGGTGGGCTACGGGTCGGCGACCGACTACGAGGGCTCGGGCGCCGCGCCGGGGCTCGACAGCACGACGGCAGACGTGCGGGCAGACGGCGGCTGCACCGACACCGACCTCAACTCGGCCGACTTCGCCGCCCTCGCGCCTGCACCGCACAACTCGACCGCGGCTGCGAGCGCGTGCGCCGGCGGTCCGGGGCAGACCGGCGGGACCGCGCAGACGGCTACGGTCGACCTCGATGTCCAGCCCGTCCTGTCGCTGGCCCTCGAGCGGACGAGCATCGGGTTCGGCCAGGCGTTGACCGGCGCGACGCCGAGCCCGGTGTCCGAGCGGGTGACCGTCACGAGCAACGACGGAGCCGGCTACACGCTCACGGTGCACCGCACGGCATTCGCGCCCGCCGACCTACCGCTCGGGCTGGGAGCGAGCGCACCCGCCGGCGGGCAGCTCGGCGCGGGCCTCGGGAGCGGCCTCGTGCCGATCCCGGTCGCTCCCGCCGCCGACCTCGTGATCGGCACCGCGCCCGACGCGACCGGCACCGGCGGCGACGTGTGGCCCGCCACCGTCGGCTTCGCGGCACCGCTACCGGCGGTCGCTTCGGGCCGCTACGCCGCGACCGTCACGTTCACGGCCATCCCCCGGTGATCGCGGCGGTCGTGATCGGCGTCGCGTCGGCCCTCGCGTCCGTCTCGGGCGCGGGGGCCGGCCGGCCGGCGCTCGCGCTCTCGGCATCGCCGACCCGAATCACCGTCGCCGCCGGAGCGTGGTCGACGGTCCGCGTCACGAACGCCGGCCGGTCGAGCGTCGTCGTCGACGTCGCTTCCGCCGGGCTCGCGCTCGACGTGCGCGGCCGGCCGCGCATCGCGGGCGGGGACGGGGCGGGCCGCTGGCTCGTGCTCGCTCCGCGCCGCCTGGCGCTTCCGGCGGGCAGGTCGGCGAACGTCACCGTCTCCGCCGTCGTCCCCCACGCCGCTCCTCCGGGAGAGCACGATGCGCTCGTCCTGCTGCGCACGCGGCCGAGCGCCCGCGCGCCGGTGCCGATCGTCATGCAGGTCGGCGTCGTGGTCGAGGTCAGGGTCCGCGGTCGCATCGTTCGGCGGCTCGACATTCGCGGCCTGCGGGTCGTCCGCCACGGGAAGCAGCGGGCGATCGTGCTCACGCTCCAGAACCGCGGGAACGTCTCGGAGCTGCTCCCGCTCCGCCGCGTCCAGATCGTGCTCAGGCGCGGGCCCCGCCTGCTGGCGACACTGCTCCCGCCGCGCAGGCGGCTTCTCCCGCACGGTGTCGCCGTGATGACGCTGCGCTACTCCGGCCGGGCACGCGGCCGGGTGAGAGCCGTCGTCGCCCTGCGCCGTCCACGGCCGGGAATCCCCGTCCTGCGCCGCACGTTTCGCATCCGCCTGTGAGCCGTGCCGCCGGAAGGTAGCGTGTGCCGATCGCAGCAGCGGCCATCCTCGGCAAACCCCGGCTTCGTGGTGTCTTCCACGAGGTCGGCTTCTACGTCGCCCTCGGGCTCGGGATCCCGCTCGGGCTGACCGCCGAGCCCGGTCGCGCCCGCGTCTCGGCGGTGGTCTTCGCATCGTGTGTCGCCGTCTGCTTCGGGGCGAGCGCGCTCTACCACCGTCCGACGTGGTCACCTCGGGTGCGGTCGCGTCTGGCGCGTCTCGACCACGCGGGCGTGTACCTGCTCATCGCGGGCACGTACACGCCGTTCGGACTGCTCGTGCTTTCGACCGGCTGGGCGGTGCCGGTGCTGACGATCGTGTGGACCGGCGTGCTGACGGCGATCCTGCTCAAGGTCTTCTGGTCGACGCAGCCGAAGAAGCTCTCGGCCGCGATCGGGCTGACGCTCGGCTGGGTCGGAGCGGTCGCGTTCTCCCAGCTCCTGAAGCTCCCGCCGGCCGGGTGGCTGCTCGTCGTCGTCGGCGGCATCGCGTATTCGCTCGGCGCGCTGGCGTATGCCTTCCGGCGGCCGGACCCGTTCCCGCGAGTCCTCGGCTACCACGAGGTCTTCCACGCCCTGACCCTCGTCGCCGCCGGCTGCACGTACGCGGCGATCGCCTTCTACGTCCTCCCGCGTGCCTGATCGGGCGCGCGATCATCTACACTTGCGGGCGAATTGAGCGAGTCTGGAAGGTGCCGGTTTGCGCCCTCTTGCCGTTCATGAGTTTGGCGAGGAGGTGGAAAGAGATGGCAACCGGGACCGTGAAATGGTTCAACGCGGATAAGGGCTACGGGTTCATCACGCCCGACGAAGGCGGGAAGGATCTGTTCGTGCACTACAGCGCGATCCAGGGGTCGGGCTACAGGTCGCTCGCCGAGGGCGCGAAGGTCGAGTACGAGGCGCAGCAGGGCGAGAAGGGCCCCCAGGCCGCGAACGTCAACATCGTCGCGTAAAGGCGACGGATCTCGGGCGGCGGGCCTCGGCCCGCCGCAACCGACTCGAAACGGAGAGGAGGCCACCATCCCGCAGAAGGAAGAGAAGGTCGAGATGACCGGGGAGATCGTGGAGGCACTCCGGAACGGGATGTTCCGGATCGCCCTCGACAACGGGCACGAGACCCTCGGCTACACGGCCGGCAAGATGCGCCGGTTCCGGATCAGGATGAATCCCGGCGATCGCGTGCGGATCGAGTTGTCGGCGTACGACCTCGACCGCGGCCGGATCGTGTACCGGCTTCGGCCGGGCGACGAGCGCGAGTAGCCCGTCGCCAGGGGCCGCTCGGGCGTGGCCCGCGGCGGCACGCTCGTGAGCGTCGCAGGCGGTCGCGCCGCGACCGGATCCGCCCGGTCGAGTAGCGTTCGCGCCGGGGGACACGTGAAACGGGTCGTCGCGCCGCTGGTCGTCTTTGTGCTCGTCTTCGCCGGAGCCGCGACGGCGTCGACGCGCAGCGTGCCGGTTCCGTGGCGGACGGTCGGCGCGTCTGCCGCGACCGGGCTGCCGGCGCCGCGTCTCCTCGGCGGGAGGTCGTTCGGCGGCAGCGGCTGGCGCGTGGCGGTCTTCTCGTCGGCGGCCGACATCGCGCGGGCGCAGCCGGCCCTTGCGCCTTCGCTGCGGGCGCTCGTGCAGCGGGCCCGCGCCTCGACCAACTTCGGCTACCGCCGGCTCCTGCTCGTCGCGGTCGCGACCCGGGCCGGCTGCTGCCCCGTTCAGCTCGCCGAGCTGTCGAGCGCCGGGAGCACGGCGGCGATCACGGTCCGCCAGATCGCCTGCGCGACGTGCACCGGAAGCCCGCCGTCCTATCAGGTGCTCCTCGTCTCTGTTCCCCGGTCGGCCTTCCCCGTGCCCCGGCGGCTCGGGGTGACGGTGCAGCCGCCGCCGGCCTGCCCCGCCGGATACAGCTACGCCGGCTTCGTCAGCACGCCTGCGGCCGACCTGACGGCGACGCTGACGATGAATCGCCTGCCGGCGCTGGTGACGCCGATGGACCACGCGCTCGCCTACGCGTCGATCGTCGCACGCGACGCGCAGCAGATCGCGCGCGAGTGGCTCCAGGTCGGGATCGGGCGCGGCGCCATCGGCACCTACCCGGACGACGGACGCGCGTGGGTCTACGTCGAGGCGGAGACCACGACCGGCTACCAGCTGACGGAGCTCGCGCCGGCGACGGTGGGGGTGCCGGTCACGCTTGCCTTCACGGGCAGCGGCTCGGCCTGGACGGTCGCGATCGACGGGAAGGAGGCGTACAGCACCGATCTCGGCGTGCCCGCCACCGGGACGTCGACCGCGGTCGAGGTGTACCGGGCGGGCGGAGGTGGCGCGTGCCCGACCCTCGGCTTCGCGCTCGGCGGCGTGTTGCCCAGGGGCGATCGCCGCGGCCTGCTGCCGCTGCTCGACGAGACGTCGGACGGGTGGACGGTCCACCTCTAGCGGTGGCTACAGCCTGCGCTTGCGGCGGGTGCCGAACTCGCGCTCGGCACACGCCTGGCAGTAGAACGCGAGGGCGGGCGGCTCGCACGTCTCGGGATCGTCGGTCCGGTAGGCGCGCCAGCCGCGCCAGCGCGGTCCGCTCGAGCGTCCGCACTCGCGGCAGGCGACGACGTTCAGCGGCCGCTCGTCCCGGCTGTTCGTGCTGGTCGGCCTCTCCCCGGCTCCCACCTGTTGAGGATGGCACGCCGGCCGGGCGCCGACCACTGGCTTTTTCGGCGGCCCGGCATGGACCACCGGCTAGGTCGGCCGTCTCGAGGGCGAACGAGGGACGTCCGCGTGCGATGATCCGCGGGTCGGCTCGGAGAGGAGCGGTTGCGTGAAGGGTGCGGACAAGCAGAAGAAGCTCCAGAAGAAGGCTGCGCAGAAGACGCTGAAGGAGAAGCGCAGCGAGAAGCGCGCCAGGGAAGCCGAGGCGCAGCGTCGCTAGCGGCCGCGCGTGCGTGGGCAGCGCGCGGCCGCTCGAGCTTCTGGAATGCCCGCCGACTACCGCGCGCGCAGCGCGGCGAGCAGCTCCTGGTGACGGCGCTCCTCGTCGGTGATCGGCGTCTCCTCCTCGCCCTTGGCACGCCGGGCCGTGATCACGTCGACCGGCTTGACGATGAAGAAGAACACGCCGGCCGCGATCGTCACGAACTGGATCGCCGCTGTGATGAACGCCCCGTAGAGGAACTTCGAGTTGTGAATCGTGAAGGTGAGGCTGCTGAAGTCGGTCTTCCCGAAGATCGCTCCGATGATCGGGGTGATGATGTCCGCCACGAACGAGTTCAACAGGGTGGCGAACGCGACTCCCATCACGAACGCGACTGCCAGCTCGATCAGGTTCCCCCTGGTGAGGAAGTCTCTGAACTCCTTGAGCATGCTGCCTCCCTTCCGGTCGACTGTCACTCACGTCGCTGCGTCGGCCCGGCGATCCTGACCGAGGGGCGATCGAGCGTCAATCCGAACGAGTCGCTAGACGATCTCCACGGCGTCGATCCCGGGATCGGGCTCGGGCAGCCGGGGGTCGAGCTGCTCGAGGACGCGAACGAGGATCTCGGCGACGGCGACGTTGCGCGACCAGTTGTGGTCGGCCGGAACCACGTACCAGGGCGCCCACTCGGTCGACGTCTCGCGCAGCGCGTCCTCGTACGCCGCCGCGTAGTCGTCCCAGTGACGGCGGTCGTCGAGATCGGCGGCGCGGAACTTCCACCGCTTCTCGGGATCGTCGAGTCGCTCCTGCAGCCGGACCCGCTGCTCCTCGCGCGACAGGTGCAGGAACACTTTCACCACCGTCGTCCCCTCGTCGGTCAACAGCCGCTCGAAGGCGCGGATGTGCTCGTAACGCCGGTGCCAGACGTGGCGCTCGGCGAGCCCGCGGACGCGGACCGCGACGACATCCTCGTAGTGCGACCGGTTGAAGATCATGAGCTCGCCGCGCGGCGGGCACGCCGCATGGACACGCCAGAGGTAGTCGTGCGCGAGCTCGGCGCTCGTCGGCTCGCGGAACGAGACGATGCGGCAGCCCTGCGGGTTCACTCCCGTCAGCACGCTGCGGATCGTCCCGTCCTTCCCGGACGCGTCCATGCCCTGCAGGACGAGGAGCAGGGCCCGCGTCGCCTCGGCGAACAGACGGTTGTGGAGCACGCCGAGGCGCTCGACGAGCTCCGCGAGCCGCGACAGGCCCGCCTGCTTGTCTTCGGCCCCGACCCGCGCGTCCGGAGCGCGCTTGGACAGGTTCGGCGACGAACCGGGCTCGACGCGCAGCTCGGCGATCAGGTCCTTCGCGCCCGCCATCCCGTCACTCGGACCGCCGCGACGCGGCCGGTGCCGACTCGAGCTGCGGGGGCAGCAACCCGGCCTCGAACGCGACGATCACCGCCTGCACCCGGTCGCGCACACCGAGCTTGCGCAGGATGCTCGAGACGTGCGTCTTCACCGTCGACTCGCCCAGGTAGAGCCGCGCCGCGATCTCGGCGTTCGAGAGCCCGCCGGCCATCAGCCGGAGGATCTCCAGCTCTCGCGCGGTCATGCCCTCGAACAGGTCGGGCGTGCCGCCCGAGGGCGGCCGGGAGTCGGCGAAGCGGTCGAGCAGCCGGCGCGTCACCGTCGGCCCGAGCAGAGCATTGCCGTCGGCGACGAGCCTGATCGCGTCGACCAGGTCGCGCGGCCGGACGTCCTTGAGCAGGAAGCCGCTCGCGCCGGCGCGGATCGCGGCGTAGACGTACTCGTCGAGGTCGAACGTGGTCAGGACCAGGACGCGTGCCGGGTTGCCCGCGGCGACGATCTGCCGCGTCGCCTGGATCCCGTCCACGACCGGCATCCGGACGTCCATGAGGATCACGTCGGGCTCGCTCTCGTGTGCGAGCCGGACCGCCTCTGCGCCGTCCTCGGCCTCGCCCACGACGTCGATGTCGGGCCGCTGCTCCAGCACCAGGCGGAACCCGTTCCGGACGAGCGCCTGGTCGTCCGCGATCAGGACGCGGATGCTCAGCGCCCGTCCTCGAGCGGGATCTCGGCCGTGACGAGGTAGCCGCCGGTGGGAGGCGAGCTCGTCCTGGACCCGGCCGCCGAGCATCGCGACGCGCTCGTGCATGCCCGTGAGGCCGTTCCCCGGACGGCTCCCGGGCAGCTCGCCGACGCCGTCGTCGCGGATCTGGAGCCGCAGGTCGTCCCCGTAGCGCACGCTCACCGCAGCATGGCGGGCGTCCGCGTGCTTGAGCGTGTTCGTCAGCGCCTCCTGGATGATGCGGAACGCGGACAGGTCGACCGTGGCGGGCAGTGCCTTGCGCGCGCCCCGGATCTCGAGGGCCACGTCGAGGCCCGTCGCGCGGACCTGGTCGATCAGCCCGTCGAGGCGGGCGAGCCCCGGCTGGGGCTCGAAGCCGGCGTCTGCGTGGACGACGCCGAGCACGCGCCGCAGGTCGGCGAGCGCGGCCCGCGCCGCCTTGTCGATCGCGCGGATCGGAGCTCGGGCGAGTGCGGGTGAGACCTCGAACACGTCTTCGGCTGCGCCGGCCTGGACGACGATCACGCTCAACGCGTGCGCGACCACGTCGTGGAGCTCGCGGGCGATCCGCGCCTGTTCCTCGGCGATCGCACGGCGTGACTCGGTCACGCGCTCGCGCTCGAGGCGCTCTGCCTTCTGCTCGATCTCGCGGATGTAGGCGTGCCGTGCTCCCACCGCGTCGCCGAGCAGCCACGCGGCGATCAGGAAGACGACGTGGAAGGCGGTGCTTCCGAACTGGTCGTCGCCGCTCGCGACGGTGAGCACCAGCGCGAGCGCCGGGATCGCGGTGAGCCCGAGGCCGCGCCGCGTGCGCGACTCGTTCGATGCGGCGAGGGTGTAGAGCGCAACGCCCAGCTGGAGCGGCAGCAGCGTCGAGCCGAGCGCGACGATCGCCACGGCCACGGCTGCAGTGAGCACGACCGCCTGAAGCGGCTGCTGGCGGCGCCGGAGCAGCGGCAGAGTTCCGATCGTGACCAGGATCGCGGTCGCAAGCGGATGCGGGCGGCGGGTCGCGACCGCGACGGTCGGCAGCCAGACGACGACGGCGATGCCGAGATCGACGAGGTGTGGGCGCCGGTGCAGCCAGCTCCAGATCATGGGGTCTCCACGGTAGCCCGCGGCGGGCGCCGCGTCAGGCGTCGCGGCGAAGCAGCACGACGGCGGCGATCGCGATCGCAACCGCGCAGTAGCCGGCGAAGAGCGCGAGTCCCGGGCCGGGGTTCAGGCTGTGCGCACCGTGGGTGAGCGAGAAGATCGAGCGCCCGGCCGCATCCGGCAGGTACGGCGAGATCGCGTTGTTCCAGCTCGCCGGCAGGATGTTCAGGAGCGGCGGGATGACGAAGAAGATGGCTGCGAACACCGCGATCCCCCCGGCGGTGTTGCGCACGATCGTCCCGAGCGCCAGGGCGAAGACGCCGAGGAGCATCAGGTAGACCGCCCCGCCGACGAGCGCCCTGGTCACGCCCGAATGGCTCAGCGAGATCTGGAGGATGTCGTGGCGCGAGAGGATCGCCTGGCTGCCGAAGAACGCGATGAAGACCGACGGCACCATGAGGACGAAGGTGACGGCGGCGAACACGGCTGCCTTCGCCCAGAGCACCGGCAGCCGCTTCGGCACGGCGGTCAGGCTCGCCCGGATCATCCCGGTCGAGTACTCGCCCGTGATCACGAGCACCCCGAGCACGCCGATCGCGAGCTGCGAGAGGTTCACGCCGGCGAGCGCGATGTCGAGCGGATGCCGGTTCGCGCGCTCGTGCGGCGCCATGCTGCCCCAGTGCGAGGAGGTGACCGCTGCGAAGAGCATCGGCAGGCCGATCGTGAGCAGGACGGCGACGAACAGCGACCACAGGGTCGACCGGAGCGTGACCAGCTTCGTCCACTCCGAGCGGACGACCCGGGTCTGCGTGACGCGGCCCTGGCGCGGAATCGTCGGCAGCAGGATCGTCTTCGCGGCGCCGGTCATGCGCTGTCGGCCCCCACCAGGTCTGCGGTCCTGAACTCGACGTCGTCGCGCGTCATGTCCATGAACGCCTGCTCGAGCGAGACCTGCTGCGGCGTCAGCTCGTGGAGGACGACGCCGTTCGCCGCCGCCACCTCGCCGATCCGGTCCGAGGTCAGCCCGTGCACCTCGAGGGCCCCGGGCGAGGTCGAGATCACGGTCACGCCGTCGTCGACGACGAGATCGCGGAGCTTCTCGGCCTCGGGCGAGCGAACGAGCACGACGTCTCCCGACGCCCTGTTGACGAGCTCCTCGACGCTCGCATCGGCAATCAGCCGCCCGCGCCCGATCACGATCAGGTGGTCGGCGGTCAGTGCCATCTCGCTCATCAGGTGGGACGAGACGAAGACCGCCCGGCCCTCCGCAGCGAGCTCCTTGAGCAGGTGCCTGACCCACTGGATGCCCTCCGGGTCGAGCCCGTTGACGGGCTCGTCGAGCATCACCGTGTGCGGGTCGCCGAGCAGTGCGGCCGCGATGCCGAGCCGCTGCCCCATGCCGAGGGAGAACTGGCCGGCGCGCTTGCGCGCGACCTCGTGCAGGCCGACGAGGTCGATCAGGTCGTCGACTCTGCTTCTCGGCAGCCCGTGCGTCTGGGCGAGTGCGAGCAGGTGGTTGTATGCCGAGCGGCCCGTGTGCACGGAGCGCGCCTCCAGCAGCGCCCCGACCTCGTGCAACGGCGCTGCATGGTCGCGATAGTGCTTGCCGTTGACATGGACGTCACCGGAGGTCGGCGCGTCGAGCCCGAGGATCAGGCGCATCGTCGTCGACTTGCCGGAGCCGTTCGGACCGAGGAAGCCGGTCACGACCCCCGGCCGGACGGTGAACGACAGGCCGTCGACCGCGCGCTTGCTCCCGTAATCCTTGGTGAGCCCGTCGGCCTCGATCATGCGGGTCACGGTATCCGCGGCCGTCTCCGTCGTTCGGCCGAACGGCATCCGCCGAAAGGAGGAATCGTCTAGGTTCCGGAGGTGAGCGAACGGTCCTCCGAGCGCATGCATCCGGGAGTGACGCTCGCCGTCCTGTCGGTCAGCGGGCTCGCGTACGCAGTGCTGAGCTCGGCCGTGGTGCCCGCGCTTCCCACGATCCAGCGCGATCTCGGGGCGACCGAGACCGGGATCACCTGGGTCCTGACCGGCTATCTGCTCTCGGCGTCGGTCGGGACGGCGATCCTCGGCCGGCTGGGCGACGCCTACGGCAAGGAGCGCGTGCTCGTCTGGACGCTCGTGCTGCTCGGCGCCGGCACCTTGCTCGCAGCCGTTTCGCACACGCTCGCGCTGCTGATCGTCGGCCGCGTGATCCAGGGCGTCGGCGGCGGGATCTTCCCGCTGTCGTTCGGGATCGTGCGAGACGAGTTCCCGCCACGCCAGGTCGCGGGGAGCATCGGGCTCCTGTCCGCGACCCTCGGCATCGGAGCCGGCGTGGGGATCGTCGCCGGCGGGGTGATCGTGGAGCACCTCGGCTGGCAATGGCTTTTCTGGCTGCCGCTGGTCGTGGTCGCGGCCGCTGCGTTCTGCACGTGGCGCTTCGTCCCGGAGTCCCCGGTGCGCATCCCGGGCCGCCCGAGCTGGCCGGCCGCGGTTCTGATGAGCGTCGGCATCTCCACGGTGCTGATCGCGGTCAGCCAGACCGCCGTCTGGGGCTGGACGTCGCCGAAGACGTTGGCGCTGCTGGCCGCGGGGCTGCTCGTCTGCTGCGCGTGGGTGGCGGTCGAGGTGCGCAGCTCGTCGCCGCTGATCGACATGACGATGATGCGCGTCCGCGGCGTCTGGACGACGAACGTGACCGCCTTCCTGCTCGGCGCCGGCATGTACTCGTCCTTCATCATCTTCCCGCAGTTCGCGCAGCTGCCGACCAGCACGGGCTTCGGCTTCGGTGCGTCGGTCGTCGTCTCGGGCCTCTACCTGCTGCCTTCGACGATCGGGATGGTGCTCGTCGGCTTCTCCGCGGGGCGGATCGCGGCCCGGTTCGGGTCGAAGGCCGCGGTCGTCGCGGGGTCGGCGATCACCGCCGCGGCGTTCGCCCTGCTCGCCGCCGCCCACGAGCACCCGTACGACATGCTCCTGAGCGCGGCGCTCCTCGGCGTCGGCGTCGGCCTCGCGTTCGCCGCGCTCGGCAACCTGATCGTCCAGGCCGTGCCACCCGAGCAGACCGGTGCGGCAGGAGGGATGAACACGGTGATGCGGACGATCGGCGGCGCGATCGGCGGTCAGCTCGCGGCGACGTTCATCGCCGGCAACACGGTCGCCGGCGTGCCGACGGTCACCGGGTTCGAGCAGACGTTCGTGATGGCCACGGGGTTCCTCCTCCTGTGCACGGCCGCCGGCCTGCTGATCCCCGGCCGGGCGCAGATGCGCGCCGGCCGGGAAGCGCAGGCGTTGCTGGTCGAGACGACCTGAGCGGCGCTCACGCGCTCTCCGCCGCCGGCTCGCGCGGCTGCTCCGGCTCGCGGATGAAGAGCGCGGAGCGCGTCCAGCTCGGCATCCACCAGTTCGCCCGTCCGAGCAGTGCCATCAGCGACGGCACGAGCAGGGCCCGGATCACGGTCGCGTCGAAGATGATCCCGGCCGCGAGGCCGACCGCGAACTCCTTCACCTCGAAGCCCGGGCTCGACGACAGCACGAGGAACGCGAACATCAGGATCAGGGCGGCGCTCGTCACGAGCTTGCCCGTTCGCGCCAGGCCGAGCTCGATCGCCCGCGGTGTCGACCCGGTTTCGTCGTAGGCCTCTCGCATGCGCGTGAGCATGAAGACCTCGTAGTCCATCGACAGGCCGAACAGGAACGCGAACACCATCAGCGGGATCCAGGCCGTGATCGCTCCCGTGGCCGGGATGTTCCAGATCGACGAGCCGTGGCCCTCCTGGAAGATGAAGACGATGATCCCGTAGGCCGCCGCGAGCGACAGCAGGTTCAGGATCACCGCCTTGATCGGCAGCACGATCGACCTGAACGCCCGCGCCAGCAGGATCAGGGTCAGGATCATCACGAACGCCAGGACGTACGGGAAGTTGCCGTAGATGGCGTGCACGAAGTCGCGATCCACCGCGGCGACGCCGCCGAGCGTCCCGTCCGTCCCGTCGAGAGTGTCGTTGACGCGGTTGATGATGCCCTGGATCCCCGGCGCGGCGCCGTCGACCGCCGGAAACGCCTCGACGAGCGAGTCGGGCCCGCGCTGCCACGACGCCGGAGCCTCGGCGCCGACGACGCCCTTCACGGCGGCCACCTTCGCGGCGATCGTCTGCGGGTTGCCGCCGTTCTCGACGAGGACGTTGAACGGCTTCATGACACCGGGGCTGATCCCGGCGGCGCTCAAGGCGTCGCGGCCCTGGATCGCGTCGCCGCTTCCAGGGAAGTGCGCGAGCTGGGCTTCGTTCGGGTTCAGTCGCACGCCGATGCTCACGAGCACGAACACGATCGCCAGCCCGACGATCGCGACTGGAAGCGGCCGACGCAGCACGAACCGCGCCCAGCGGCCCCAGGCTCCGTTCTCGGGGTGGTCCGGACTGACGAAGCGCTTCGGCATCACGCGTACGCTGTTGATGCGTTCGCCCATCACCGACAGCAGAGCCGGGAGAAGCGTGATCGCTGCGGTCACCGACACCGCCGGGATCAGCATCCCGCCGATGCCCATCGAGCGGATGAAGGGCAGTGGGAGGACGATCAACGAGAGCAGGCCGACCGCGACCGTCGTGCCGGACACGATCACCGATCGTCCCGCGTGCGTCATCGTCTCGACGATCGCCGACTCGACCTCCGCTCCCTCACGCAGCTCGTCGCGGAAACGGAAGATCATCAGCAGGGCGTAGTCGATCGCGACCCCGAGCCCGACCAGCGCGATCAGGAACTGGACGATGATCGAGACGTTCGTGATGTAGGTGAGGGCCCAGACGAGCGTGAACGTGTTGAGGATCGAGGCGACCGCGACGACGATCGGCATCAGCACCGCCGGCAGCGTCCCGAACACGAACAGCAGGATGATGAGCGCGCCCAGGCCCCCGATGGTCGCCTCGAGGAGCACGCTCGGGCCGCCGGTGGCACCGTTCGAGCTCGCCTCCTCGAGCGGATCGTGGCCCGTGACATGCACCGTGATGCCGGGAGGAAGCCCGGCCGCGGCCGCCCTGCGCGCCGCCGGCGCGCCGCTCGTCGTCGCGAACTGCGCCCGTCCCGGCGGGTAGATCATCATGAACGTCGTGTGCTTGTCCTTCGACGCGTACATCGGGTTGCCGGTCGAGAAGTACGAGCTCGTCAGCGCGCCGGGCGTCGCCGCGGCGGCGCGCGCCATCGCCGCGCGGATCGCGGCGCTCCTGGTCGCGTCGCCGTTCGAGTGGAAGACGACGACGTTCGGCGGCCGCACACCGACACCGAACGTCTCGAGCGTCCGCTGGCTCGCCTCGTAGGCCGACCTCCCGGGGATCGAGAAGCTCTGGTACCAGCGCTTCGACACCTGTCCCGCGGCGTAGGCCCCGAAGAGCGTGAGCGCGAGCCAGGCGGCGATGACGTACCAGCGGCGGCGTGTGGTGAAGTGTGCGAGGCGAACGAGCAAGCGGGCTCCTTCCGGCGGCGGTTGTCCACGGAAACGTACTTGGACTAAAATATTTCAGCAACAGTAACAAGAGGGTTACACTCCGCGTATGGGGCTGCGAGAGACCAAGAAGCTGCGCATGCGCACGGAGATCGCCGACCAGGCGATGCGCCTGTTCGTCCGGCGCGGCTTCGACCGCGTGACCGTCGCCGAGATCGCGGAGGCCGCTGGCATCTCGCAGAAGACCGTCTTCAACTACTTCCCGACGAAGGAGGACCTCTTCTTCGACGAGGTTCCGGAGCGGGAAGCGGCGATCGTCGGCGCGATCCGCGACCGGGCGCCGGGCGAGTCCGTTCCGGCCGCGTTGCGGCGGCTGCAGGTCGGCGAGTGCAGCAGGCTGGCCAGCCCCGCGTTCGCGACCTTCGCGCGGATCATCGAAGAGTCGCCCGCCCTGCAGGCGAAGGAGCTCGAGGTGATGGCGCACTTCGCCCAGGTGGTCGCCGCGGCGATCGAGGCCGAGCTCGGTGTCGACGAGCGCGACGCCCGCATCGCCGCCGGGCTGCTCGTCAGCGTGCACCGCCAGCTCTTCCGCGCCGCGCGGCGGCAGGCGCTCGCGGGCAGGCACGGGCCGGCCGCCGCGCGCCGGCTACGCGAGGATCTCGACCGCGCGTACGTGCTGCTCGAGAACGGGCTCGGAGATCTCGGCCGCGCCCGCGGCGCCGTCGCGTAGCGGGCGTCACTTCAGCTCGTCGAGCCTGCCCGTCTTCACGTCGTAGACGAAGCCGCGGATGCTCTCCTTCCGCGGGATGAACGGGCTCGCGTCGATCCGGGCGATCGACTGGCGGACGTCCTCCTCGAGGTCGTCGAATGCCTCTGCGGCCCACTCGGGCTTGATCCCCGTGTCCGACTGGACTTCGCGGCGGAACTCGTCGTCGTCGAACGTCAGCATCCCGCAGTCGGTGTGGTGGATGAGGATGATCTCCTCGGTGCCGAGGAGGCGCTGGGAGATCGCGAGCGAGCGGATCTCGTCGTCGGTCACGACGCCGCCGGCGTTTCGGATCACGTGGGCGTCGCCTTCGCTCAGGCCGAGCAGGCCGTACGGGTTGAGGCGGGCGTCCATGCAGGCGAGGACTGCGACGCGCCTCGCCGGGGGAAGCGGCAGCGCTCCCTGGTCGAAGCCCGCGGCGTACCGCTCGGCGTTTCGCAGCAACTCGTCGGTGGCGCTCACTGATCGCTCCTTTCGTCCGGTGTGCTGCCGCTATAGAAAATGAAGTAATACCTGATCAAGCGGTTCTTGCGGGCGGTGAGGGCCTCGACCTCGTCCCGAACGTGCCCCTTCGCCCATCAAGTCCCGCCCGGCCGCGGCCGATACACGGTCGATGGCTGCGGTGACCTCGGCGCCAGGTCGCACGACCTTCCTCGGCGGCATCGCGCCCGGACGTCGCACGCTCTGGGCCTGGTACCTGGCGGCACTCGCGCTGCTCGTCGGCGGTTACCTGCTCGTGCCCCCGCTCGAGGCCGACGCCGTCGTCGGCAACGTGATCGGGCTCGCGTCCCTCTTTGCGATCGCGGCCGGGATCCGGCTCCACCGGCCGAGGGCGGTGACCGCCTGGCTGCTCATCCTGCTCGGCCAGACGCTCTACGTCGCGGGCGACTTCTACACCCGCACGTACCCCGACCTGCTCGGCGGCGAGGTCGGGTTCCCGTCGGCAGGCGACGCGATGTACCTGTCGGTCTATCCGGCGCTGTTCGCAGGGCTGCTGCTGCTCGTCCAGCACCGCGACCCGCACCACCGTGACCGCGCAGCGGTCGTCGACACGCTGATCCTGACCGCCGGGTTCGCGCTCCTCTCGTGGGTGTTCCTCGTCTCGCCGAACCTGCATCTGTCCAGTCTCACGAAGCCGGCGAGGCTCGTCTCGGTCGCATATCCGCTCGGCGACGTCCTCCTGCTCGGCGCATTGATCCGGTTTGCCATCCAGTCGGGTGCGAAGAAGGGCCCGGCCTTCTCCTTCCTCGTCGCCGGGACGGCCGGGCTCCTGGCCACGGACTGCGCCTACAACTACGCGCTGCTCGCCGGGACGTTCGACCACCGGCTCCTCTACGACGCAGGCTGGCTCGCGTTCCTCGTGCTCGGGGGCGCCGCCGCGCTGCATCCCTCGATGCTGGAGCTCGAGGAACCTGCCGCGGACACGCGCGTCCGCCTCACTTCGCCACGTCTCGCGCTGCTCGCCTTCGCGTGCCTGATCGCTCCGGGGATCCGCTTCGTCGAGGGAGTCGGCAACGCCGACGCCCTCGTGGTGATCGGCGCGTCCGCGATCCTCTTCCTGCTCGTCGTCCTGCGGATCGCCGGGCTCGTCCGGCAGGAGGAACGGGCGACCGCGCGCGAGCTCGCGCTGCGCCATGCCGGCCTCGCGCTCGTCGAGGCGGTCGGACGGGGGAGCGTCAACGTGGAAGTGGTGACGTCCACCGTCAGGATCGTCGGTCCTGAGGCAAAGGTGCGGCTCGTCCTGTGGGCGCCCGACGGGGCGCAGGTGGCCGCCTCGAACGGTGCGGGCAGCTGGCGGCTCGCGGCCGGCGCGGCGGAGTGGGTCGAGGCGCAGATGGGCGAGCGCGGGCACGTCACCGTGGCGCATCCGACCGGGCAGGCGCTCGTGCCGCTCGGCCTCGGCGAGGCGGTGCACACGCTCGTCGTGCGGCTCGCCGTGCGCGACGAGGAGCAGGGCGCGATCGTCGTGCAGTCGCCGGCCCACATTCCTGCCGACATCGTCGACTCCCTCGAGGCGTTCGCCTCGCAGGTGTCGCTGGCGCTCGAGGCCGAGTCGCTCGCCGAGAGCCTCCATCGCCGGAAGAGCGAGGCGCGGTTCCGCTCGCTCGTCGCGCACTCGAGCGACCTGATCACCGTGCTCGACCGTGACGGGGTCGTCACGTACCAGAGCCCGTCGATCGAGCGCGTGCTCGGCTACGCCGTCGACGAGATCGAAGGCGAGCGGTTCGACACGCTCCTGCCCGATGCCGACCGGGCCCGCCTCCAGCCGATGACCAGCGCCGGAGCGGCCGCCGGCACCGAGTCGCACACCTTCGACTGCTCGCTGCGCCACCGGGACGGCCGCTGGCTGCAATTCGAGGTCCAGCACACCCGGCTGCTCGAGGACGAGCACATCCGGGGAATCGTCTTGAACAGCCGCGACGTGAGCGAGCGCAAGGCATTCGAGGAGCAGCTCGCCCACCAGGCCTTCCACGACCCCGTCACCGACCTCGCCAACCGTGCGCTGTTCGCCGACCGCGTCGGGCACGCGCTCCGTTCGACGGTGCGCAAGGGCTCGCTGGTCGCCGTGATGTTCATCGACCTCGACGACTTCAAGACGGTCAACGACAGCCTCGGCCACCAGGCCGGCGACGCCGTCCTGGTCGAGGTCGCGCGCCGGCTGGAGCGGTCGATCCGCCCCGCCGACACCGTCGCCCGCTTCGGCGGCGACGAGTTCGCGATCCTCCTCGACGGGGTCGGCGGTTCCGACGAGGCGGCGCTGATCGCCGAGCGGCTGCTCGCGGAGCTCGAGGTCGCGGTCGAGATCGACGGGAAGCAGGTCTATCCGCGCGCCTCGATCGGCATCTGCATCAGCGACGAGGACCTGCTCTCACAGGATGCGGAGGAGCTGCTCCGGAACGCGGACGTCGCCATGTACATGGCCAAGCGGGACAGCAAGGGCCGTTACCGGATGTTCGAGCCCGCCATGCACGAGCGCGCCGTCGAGCGGCTCGAGATCCGCGGCGAGCTCGAGCATGCGCTCGAGCTCGGGCAGCTCGAGGTCTACTACCAGCCGGTCGTGCACCTGAACGGCGGGGCCGACTACGGGGTCGAGGCGCTGCTCAGGTGGAACCACCCGGTGCGCGGCCTGATCCAGCCCGCCCACTTCATCCCGCTCGCCGAGGAGACGGGCCTGATCATCCCGATCGGCCGCTGGGTGATCGAGGAGGCGTGCCGCAGGGCCGTCGAGCTGCAGCGGCAGTTCCCGATGCCCGAGCCCCTGCGGATGAGCGTCAACCTCTCGGTCAAGCAGCTCCAGTCGGACCGGATCGTCGAGGAGATCAGCGAGATCCTGCAGGCCACCGGCCTTGCGCCGTCGCGCCTCGTGCTCGAGGTGACGGAGACCGTGATGCTCGCGGACCCGGACGTCGCAGCCGAGCGCCTGCACCGGCTGAAGGCGCTGGGCGTCCGTGTCGCGATGGACGACTTCGGCACCGGCTACTCGTCGCTCAGCTACCTGAGCCGGCTGCCGGTCGACATCATCAAGATGGACCGCTCGTTCCTCGGCGGAGGAGTCGACGTCGACGGCCTGGCCGCGGCGATCATGGCGATCGGCGAGCGGCTCGGTCTCGAGGTCGTCGCGGAGGGAATCGAGCACCGTGACCAGATCGAGTCGTTGCAGAGCCTGGGCTTCGGGCTGGGTCAGGGCTTCCTCTTCGGGCGCCCGATGCCGCAGGGCTCCCTGGCCGAGTACCTCGGCGGCCACGGCGACTCGACCCCTCCGGCCTTCGAAGTTGACGCTGGGCGCGACCGGTCGTAGCGTGTCGGGATGCTCCCCAGGGTCGCTTTCCCCGGCCTCGCCGTCGCGTACCTGACCGCGAATCTCGTCGACTGACTGCTGCCGCGTGAAGATCAGGGCGGCGGTCCTCGAGCGGTTCGGCGCGCCGCTTCAGATCCAGGAGCTCGACCTCGAGGAGCCCCGTGGCGGAGAGGTGCTGGTGAGGCTCGTCGCCTGCGGCGTCTGTCACACAGACCTCTACACGGCATCCGGCGCCGACCCGTCCGGGTACGCGCCGACGGTGCTCGGTCACGAAGGGGCCGGCGTCGTCGAGCGCGTGGGGGAGGGCGTGACGTCGGTCCGTCCCGGTGACCACGTCGTCACGCTGTTCTCGCCCCAGTGCCGCGAGTGCGTCCACTGCCGGAGCGACCGCACCAACCTGTGCCTGGCGATCCGCGAGCAGCAGAACAGGGGCTACCTGCCCGACGGCACGGCACGGCTCTCTCGCGACGGCGAGCCGATCCGGCACTTCATGGGCACCTCGACCTTCGCCGAGTACACGGTGATGCCCGAGATCGCGCTCGCCAGGATCACGCCCGAGGCGCCGCTCGAAGGCGCGTGCCTCTTCGCCTGCGGGCTGTCGACCGGGATCGGCGCGGCCATCAACACCGCGAAGGTCGGGGCCGGGACGACCTGCGTCGTCTTCGGCGCCGGCATGGTCGGGCTGGGCGCCGTGATCGGCTGCCGGCTGCAGGGCGCCGGGCGGATCGTGTGCGTCGACCTGTCGTCGGAGCGGCTCGAGCTCGCGGCCAGGCACGGTGCGACCGAGACGCTCACGGGCGGCCCCGACACGGTCGAGCGCATCGTCGAGCTCACCGGCGGCTTCGGCGCCGACTACACGTTCGAGGCGACCGGCAACGTCGCCGTCATGCGCCAGGCGGTGGAGGCCGCGCGCATGGGGTGGGGCCTCTGCACCGTCGCCGGCGTCGCCGGCAAGGGTGAGACGCTCGACATCGTCCCGCGCTTCCTGATCACCGGCCGGCGCGTCGCCGGCTCGTCGTTCGGAGGCGTCAAGGGGCGCGACGGCGTGCCCGTGCTCGTCGAGCGCTGGCTCGCCGGTGACATCGACGCCGAGTCGCTCGTCTCGCACCGGCTCACGCTCGACGAGGTCGATCGCGGGTTCGAGCTGATGGAGCGCCAGGACGGCATTCGCAGCGTGATCGGCTTCACGTGAACGGCGAGCTGAGGGGGACACAGGGATGAGCGTGGAACGCGATCGTGTCGAGACGTTCGGCCGGCTCGAGGACGGTTTGCGCCAGGGCGGCGACTGGTACCACTGGGGGCCGTACCTGTCCGAGCGCCAGTGGGGAACGGTGCGGGAGGACTACAGCCCCGGCGGCACGGCGTGGGAGTACGTGCCGCACGACCATGCCCGGTCGCGGGCCTACCGGTGGGGCGAGGACGGTCTCGCCGGCTTCTCCGACGTCGAGCAGCGGCTCTGTCTCGCGCTGGCGCTGTGGAACGGTCGCGACCCGATCCTGAAGGAGCGGATCTTCGGGCTCACGGGCAACCAGGGCAACCACGGCGAGGACGCCAAGGAGTACTGGTGGTACCTCGACGCGCTGCCGAGCCATGCCTGGAACCGGTGGCGCTACCACTACCCGCAGGGGGCATTCCCGTACGACGACCTCGTGGCCGAGAACGGGCGCCGCGGCAAGCTCGACCCGGAGTACGAGCTGCTCGACACGACTGCCTTCGATGAGGACCGCTACTGGATCGTCGAGGTCGACTACGCGAAGGGTGATCCCCACGACCTGCTGATGACGATCCGCGCCACGAACGCCGGGCCGGACACCGAGACGATCCACGTGCTCCCGACCGTCTGGTACCGCAACACGTGGGCGTGGGAGGTCGACGCCGAGAAGCCTCAGCTTCGCTCGGGCGGCGCCGCGCGCCTCGTCACCGAGCACCCCTTCCTCGGCGCGCTCGAGATCGTGGCGGAGGGGACGCCGACCGTGCTCTTCTGCGACAACGAGACGAACGACGAGCGGCTCTTCGGATCGCCGTCGGCCAGCGCGACGCCGAAGGACGGGATCAACGACCACGTCGTCGGCGGCGCCGAGACGGTCGCCCCCGCGGCGGGCACCAAGGCCGCCTTCTGGTACCGGATCGACGTCGCGCCCGGCCAGACGGCGACCGTTCGCGTTCGCCTTCGCCCGACCGACCGGAGCGGCGACCCGTGGGCCGCCTTCGACGCGATCTCGGCGAGACGTCTCGAGGAGGCCGACGAGTTCTACGACGAGCTGACTCCGGCGGCGTCGACCGTCGACGAGGCGCTCGTGCTGCGCCAGTCCCTCGCCGGGATGCTGTGGAGCAAGCAGCTCTACTACTACAACGTCGCGCGCTGGCTCGACGGCGATCCGACGCAGCCCGTGCCCCCCGACTCACGGCTCGGCGGGCGCAACTCGCGCTGGAGGACCTTCGACGCCTTCGACATCATGTCGATGCCGGACAAGTGGGAGTACCCCTGGTTCGCCGCCTGGGACCTCGCCTTCCACTGCATCGCGATCGCGCGCGTCGACCCGGCGTTCGCCAAGTACCAGCTGACCCTCCTCTGCCGGGAGTGGTTCCAGCATCCGAACGGTGCGCTCGCCGCCTACGAGTGGTCGTTCGACGACGTCAACCCGCCGGTGCAGGCATGGGCCGCGATCGAGGTGTTCGCGATCGACGGTGGGCGCGACGAGGCGTTCCTGAGCCGGATCTTCGACAAGCTGCTCGTCAACTTCACGTGGTGGGTCAACCGTGAGGACCGCGACGGCTCGAACATCTTCGAGGGCGGCTTCCTCGGGCTCGACAACATCGGGCCGATCGATCGTTCGCACCTGCCGGCCGGCCAGCTGCTCGAGCAGTCGGACGGCACTGGCTGGATGGGCTTCTACGCGCTCACGATGGCGGCGATCGCGTCCATCCTCACGCGCCGCGGCCGCCCCGCGACCGATCTGGTGCTGAAGTTCCTCGAGCACTTCGCGCTCATCAAGCAGGCGCTCGAGTCACAGGGGCTGTGGGACGAGGCAGACGGCTTCTTCTACGACCAGCTTCGCCTTGCCGACGGGCGCTCGTTCCCGGTGAGGGTCAGGTCGGTCGTCGGCGTCCTGCCGCTGCTCGGGGTCGCGGCGATCGACGAGGACGTGATCGACCGCGCGGAGACGATGAACAAGAACGCGGCGTCGCTGCTCAGCGGCGCGCACCCCGTTCGCGGATTGCCCGGCCGCCGCCGGATGCTGCTCGGCGTCGTGTCGGTCGAGCGCTTCCGGCGGCTGCTGGAGCGTCTGTTCGACGAGTCCGAGTTTCTCTCCCCGTACGGGTTGCGCGCGATCTCCCGCTGGCACGCCGACCATCCCTTCGAGCTCGCGGTCGACGGAACCGTTGCACGCGTCGACTACGAGCCGGCGGAGTCGACGACCGGCATGTTCGGCGGCAACTCGAACTGGCGTGGCCCGGTCTGGATGCCGGTCAACTTCCTCATCGTCGAGGCGCTCGGCCGCTACGCGCGCTTCTTCGAGGGCGAGCTCAAGGTCGAGTACCCGAAGGGGTCCGGGGTCGAGGTGACGCTCGAAGAGGCGGCGGCCGACCTGCGCGAGCGGTTGATCGCGCTCTTCACCGTCGGCGCCGACGGCCGGCGACCGTGCTTCGGCTGGGTCGAGCGGCTGCAGCGCGATCCCGCCTGGAAGGACAATGTGCTCTTCAACGAGTACTTCCACGGCGACAACGGCGCCGGGCTCGGTGCGAGCCACCAGACCGGGTGGACGGGGCTCGTCGCCGAGCTGATCCTCCGTGCCCGCGGCGGGCCGGTGCCGACGCTGGGGGCGTTGATGGACGCCGGCACGTCTGCGCATCCGTGACGATTCGCGTCGGACCCCAGGCGTGCGGCACGCTCGAGGAGGCGGCCGGCCGCGAGTGGCTCGTCTCCGACGGGGTCGGCGGCTACGCGATGGGAACCGTCGCCGGCCTGCGGACCCGCCGCTACCACGGTCTGCTCGTGGTGGCGGTCGACGGGCCGGCGAACCGTATGCTCGCGCTCGCGGCGCTCGATCCGGTGGTCGTCTCCGGCGACGCGCGCTTTCGGCTCGCGACCGACGAGTGGGGCAGCGGCACGGTCGACCCACGTGGCAACGAGCTGCTCGTCTCCTTCGAGCTCGCGGACGGGGTGCCGCGATGGCGGTGGCAGATCGGCGGTGTCGTCCTCGAGCGGGAGGTCGCCGCCGCGCACGGCTCGCCGGTGGTCGGCGTCGTGCACCGTCTCGTGGCGGCCGATCGTCCCGTTCGCCTCGAGCTCACGCCCCTCTGCACCTGGCGGAGCGTCCACGGCGAGCGTCACGCGAACGGCGCTCCGGGCGTCGAGGAGACGGGAGGCGGTTTCGTCTTCGAGCGCGCCTACCGGGTCGAGGGCCCCGGGTGGACGGGCGGCGGCAGCTGGTACCGGGACGTCCGTGCCCGCGAAGAAGCGGCGCGGGGGCTTCCCGACCGCGAGGACCTCTGGGCCGCCGGTACCTTCGCCGTCGAGCTCGAGCCCGGCCGGTGCCACGAGGTCGTCGCCTCGGCGACGTCGTTCACCGGGCTGCCGCCGGCCGCGACCGTGATCGTCTCGCGTGCGCGTGAGCGGGCGCGTGAGCTCGTGCGGCGCGCCGGCGCGACCGGGGACGCGGCGCGCCAGCTCGTCCTCGCCGCGGACGACTTCACGATCACGACCTCCGGCCGTCCCACGGCCGTCGCCGGCTACCCGTGGTTCGGTGAGTGGTCACGCGACCTGATGACGTCGTACGAGGGCCTCTATCTGGCCACGGGCCGCCACGACGAGGGCCGCGAGGTGCTGCGGACGTCGGCGGCGACCGTCTCGGAGGGCATGCTCGCCAACACCGCCGACACCGGCTCGCTCGAGTACAACACGGTCGACGGCACCCTCTGGTTCGTGCACGCAGTCGGGCGCCACGTCTCGGTCACCGGCGACGACGACCTGCGTGCCGAGCTGGCGCCGACGCTCGCCGAGATCGTGCGCAGGCACGTCGACGGGACGCGCTACGGGATCCGGGTCGACGCGGCGGACGGCCTGCTCACGCAGGGCGCGGAGGGCCTCGCCCTGACGTGGATGGATGCCCGCATCGACGGCGTGCCGGTCACGCCGCGCGCCGGCAAGCCGGTCGAGGTCAACGCCCTCTGGCTGCGTGCGCTCGCCCTCGTGCCGGGGTTCGAGAGCCTCCGGGCGACCGCCGCGTCGTCGTTCCTCCGGCGCTTCGTGCGCCCGGACGGCGCGGGCCTCTTCGACGTCCTCGACGGCCCGGGGGGCGACGATGCGTCGCTGCGCCCGAACCAGCTGCTCGCAGTGTCGCTCCCCGGGGGGCCACTCGGGGCGGACGACGCCCGCGCAGTCGTCGAGGCGTGCCGCCGCTCGCTCCTGACGCCGCTCGGGCTGCGCTCGCTGGCGCCCGACGATCCGCGCTACCGGCCCTACCACCGCGGCGGGCCGGCCGAGCGCGACGGCGCCTACCATCAGGGCACGGTCTGGCCGTGGCTGATCGGCCCGTACGTCGACGCCGCGCGCGCTGCCGGGATTGCGGCCGAGGGTCTTCTCGACGGGCTCGAGGCGCACCTCGGCGACTTCGGGCTCGGCTCGGTGTCCGAGACGGCGGACGGCGCGGCGCCGCACCTGGCGACCGGTTGCCCGTTCCAGGCGTGGTCGGTGGCCGAGCTACTGCGTGTCGTCGCCTGATCGATCAGGCGGCGCGGTCGATCGCGCCGTCGTCGACGGCGTCGTCGACGATCTTCTCGATCTCGGCTTCGGACAGGCCGGCCCGCTGCGCGGACTCCACCAGCAGCAACAGGTGCTGCTGCTCCGCTTCCGGTGTGCGTGACATGGGCGATTCCTCCTCTGGCAGTCGCGCTCCAAGCTACGTCCTCGACGTGGCGCGATGCAGTAAGGGTTCTGTGAATCTCTGGCGACACCCGCGCCACCCAGCGCGTCGTCGCGGGCAGGAAGTCGGCCGTCGACGGCGGAAACGACAGGGTGAGCGAATGGGGGAATCCGCCGCCGCGCGAGAACGCGATCCGGCGGCGCGCCTTCGAGCTCTCGCAGTACGGCGACGCCGGAACCGCGGAGGAGAACTGGCTGCGCGCGGAGCTCGAGCTCGCGGTCGCGCACGACTACGACACGATCGACCGCGATCTCGAGCGTCTCGGGATGGCGATCTCGCGGCTGCCGTCGGAGGCGGGCGTGGTGTGGCGCCTCTGCCTGCCGCGCGGCGAGGTCGTCGAGGAGTGGGAGCCCGGCAACGAAGGGCTGACGCTGCCCGGCGAGATCGCCCGGCTCGTCGATCGCGTGATCGCGGGCAAGCCGCTCGTGCCCGGCCCGCCGCTCGTCCACGAGCCGGGCGCGATGCGCCTCCGCGAGATGCTCGAGGAGCAGCGGCTCGCCCTCGTCACGCACGATCCGGGCACCCGGCTCGGGAGCGACCCCGAGAACCTGCACCAGCACCGGGTCGCCGCGCGGCGCACTCGTGCGTTCCTCCACACGACGAGGGGGTTCGTCGACCGCGACTGGCGGCGCCTCGTCACACTTCCACTGCGCGAGCTCGGAGAGGTCACCGGCCCCGTTCGCGATCTCGACGTGTTGCTCGAGCACGTGCACGAGGAGGTCGCCGCTCTCGATCAGCGCGACCAGCCGGGCGGGCGCTCGCTGGTCGAGCGGCTCGAGCAGGAGCGCGCGGCAAGGCGCCGGGCCCTGCTGGCCGCCCTCGACGGCGACCGCTACCGGCTGCTCCTGATGCGGCTGCGCCTGCCGCCGCGGCTTGCATCCGGCGTCGAGCGCGTTCGCCTCGACCGCGTCGCGCACAAGGAGTTCAGCCGCCTGGCACGATCGGTGGACAGCCTCGGCAAGCGGCCCACAGATGCGGCGATGCACGGCCTGCGCATCCAGCTCAAGCGCGCGCGCTACGCGGCGGAGCTGGCCTCGCCCGGCAGGCCCGCCGAGCAGCGCTTCGTCGACGACGCCAAGGCGCTGCAGGACCTGCTCGGCGAGTACCAGGACGCGATCGTCGCCGAGGAGCACCTGCGCTCGTCGACCGTCGTCGACGAGCAGACGGCCACCGCGTTCGTCGCCGGCCGGATCGCCGAGCGGCAGCTCGCCCGGCGGCGCGACGTCCGGCAGCGGTTCCCCCGCGCCTGGAAGCGGCTGCGCCGGAGCGGCTCGAAGCTCCGCCGCTGAGCGCCTCTACGCGACCGCGGCCGCGCCGTGCCCCTGGGAGCCCGAGCGGAAGAACAACGTGTCGACGACGATGTTCAGCGCCCAGATGATGATCGTCGCCCAGACGTAGTTCCAGAAGCCGTTGATGTCGAAGTTCGACACGAGGATCACGGTCAGCCAGAGCGTGAACATCGAGACGAAGAACCAGACGAGCCCGAGTGTGAGGATGGCAAAGGGGAGCGTGATCAGCTTGAGGATCGGCTTGAGGATCGTGTTCAGCACGCCGAAGACGGCGGCCGCAACGATCACGGCCCAGGCCGAGCCGTGGAAGGTGACCCCGCTCAGGATCCAGCCGGTCAGCGCCAGCACGACCGCGTTCGCGGCCCACGAGACGAGAAGCCACTTGAGCATTGCGACGAACGCTACACGGGGAAGGCCGGCCGGCGTTGCGGAGGGGGCTTAGAAGCCCTCACACAATGACACTTGTCTCGTCCGGACGCGCTCGGCGGCGCGCTGCGTCGTCCTCGGTCGCGTCCATATGCCTGAATATGGACGCTCCCTGCGTCCTTGCATCGCATCCGCCGAATCGCACCCGGAGCGAGGAATGTCATTGTGTGAGGACTTCTTAGTCGAAGAGGGCAGCGGCCTCCTCGAGCGCCCGACGCTGCGCGAGCGCGCGATTGACGGCGTTCACGACCGCACGCAGCGACGCGGTGACGATGCTCGGGTGGAGCCCGACGCCCCAGACCGGGTCGTCGTCGACGTCGGCCTCGATGTAGGCGGCCGCGGTCGCGTCGGCCGCGGCGGCCATCGCGTGCTCGTGGTAGTCGCGGATGCGGACCGCGATGCCGAAGCTCCTGTCGAACGCGTCGACGAGCGCCGCGATCGGGCCGTTGCCGACGCCCTGGATCTCCTGCGGATCTCCGTCGACGGTCACGCTCGCCACGATCGTGTCCTCGTCGCCGCCGGTGTGCGTGTAGGAGCCGATCTCGAACGGCCGCGTGAAGGAGATGTAGTGCTCGTGGAAGGCCTGAAGCAGCTCGTCGGCGGTGAGCTCGTCCCCGCGGAGGTCGGTGATCGCCTGGACCTTCTGGGCGAAGTCGACCTGCAGCCCCCGTGGGAGCTCGAGGCTGTGCTCGGTCTCCATCAGGTAGGCGACCCCGCCTTTCCCGGACTGCGAGTTGACGCGGATGATCGCCTCGTAGCTGCGTCCGAGATCGACCGGGTCGACGGGGAGATAGGGGACGTCCCAGAGCTCCGAGTCGCTGCGCTGTTGCGCGTACATGCCCTTCTTGATCGCGTCCTGGTGCGAGCCCGAGAAGGCGGTGTAGACGAGCTCGCCGACCCAGGGATGCCGCGGGTGCACCGGCAGCTCGTTGCACTCCTCGACGATCTGCTTCGCCTCGTCGATCCGTGAGAGATCGAGCTGCGGATCGACTCCCTGGGTGAGGAGGTTGAGCGCGATCGTGACGAGGTCGACGTTGCCGGTTCGCTCGCCGTTTCCGAAGAGCGTGCCTTCGACGCGGTCGGCTCCGGCCATCAGCCCCAGCTCGGCGGTCGCGACCGCCGTGCCGCGGTCGTTGTGGGGGTGCACGCTCAGCACGATGCGGTCGCGCGCGGAGACGTGGCGTTGGAACCACTCGATCCGGTCGGCGTAGACGTTCGGGGGGAACACTTCGACGGTCGTCGGCAGGTTGACGATCATCCGCTCGGCGGTCGTCGGCTGCCACGCGGCCGTCACCGCCTCGCAGATCCCGAGCGCGAACTCGAGCTCGGTCCCGTGGAAGCTCTCCGGCGAGTACTCGAACACGATGTCGGTGGCCGAGCCGGCCGCGAGCTCCTTGCAGAGCTCCGTCGCCCGCACGGCAAGGTCCACGATCCCGGCCTCGTCCATGCGAAAGACGACTCGGCGCTGAGTGGTCGACGTCGAGTTGTAGAGATGGACGATCGCCCGGCGGGCCCCCTCGATCGCCTCGTACGTCCGCTCGATCAGCTCCGGCCGGGCCTGTGTCAGCACCGCGATCGTCGTGTCGGCGGGGATCCGGTCGTCCTCGATCAGCCGGCGCACGAAGTCGAAGTCCGTCTTCGAGGCCGAAGGAAAGCCGACTTCGATCTCCTTGATGCCGAGAGCGACGAGCAGGTCGAACATCCGCTGCTTGCGCGCGGAGTCCATGGGCTTGACGAGCGCTTGGTTGCCGTCGCGCAGGTCGGTCGAGCACCAGACCGGCGCGCGGTCGACGACCCGGTTCGGCCAGGTGCGGTCCGGCAGGTCGACGGTCGGGTAGGGGCGGTATTTCCAGTAGGGCATCGGCATGCGTTGACTCCTCCAGGTGGGCGGACGACTCCCTTGGTGCGGGAGCGCGAGACGGTTATGTCGCTCGAATGCCTCCCCTAGCGGGGAAGGAGGACGAGAAGCAGCCGCAGGCCGGAGGCGGCCCGGGACGGATCGACACGCGCTTCGGTCATCGCTTCGAAAAGGATAGTCAGGCCCGTTCCGTCTTGTCCAGGTCGCGCAGCGCGTCCCGTCCCACCCGTGCGAGCTCGAGGCCGAGCCGGTGGCCCGTCGCCGAGATCGCGAGCACGGTCCCGAACAGGGCGACGGCGTCGATCGACTCCCGCCCCTGGCTTGTCCAGTAGTCGTCCTGCAGGTTGAGCCAGAGCGCAAACTCGTCCAGTGTGAGCGCTGCGCCGGTGCCGTACGCGAAGGCCGTCGAGCGGGATGCGAACGCGCCTCCCTCACCGACCCCGATCTCGTTCAGCCACGCGTACCCGACGCCGATCAGCCCGAGGATCCCGAAGGTCATGTGATGGATGTGCCGGCCGCCCGGGGTGATGTTGTGGAACGGCCCCCTCCCGGCCCGGATCGAATGAGTGATGAGCCGCGTGAGGCCGAAGGTGAGGCCGAAGCTCACCGAGCTGATCAGCCGCCGCTCCTCGCGGGCGCTTCGAAACGACCGCCGGTACGCGTCTGCGATCTCGTCCGGGCGCGGCAGGCGTGCCACGCGGAGATCGTAATTTGTCTCGCGCGGGCGCCCTTCGCTACCCTTGTCCCGTTGCCTTGAGATGCGGCGCTCGGGCACTGGTTCAGCCAGGCGAAGGGGGTCCGAGTGCAGCGCGAGGGAAGAGACCGGGCGGAGACGCCGGACGAGTGCGTCGTCGTGCTCTGGCGCGGCTACGTCACCGGTCAGTACCAGGCGTACGATCCACGAAGCGACGAGCCGTTCCTGTGCTCCCCAACCTTTCGAACGTGGAGGCCGCCGTGGCAGCCGCGGCTGCCCATCGAGGACTCGCCGGCCGCGGCTGCGGCCCTTCGGAGTCTCGCGAACGAGCTCTCACGGCATGGGTGGCGCTCGGACGGCGGGGCGACCAGTGCGCGCCGTGTGTTCGTGCGCGGCTCGCAGCCCCGAGCCGCTGCGTCCCGGAAGCGCATCGATCCCGCCCGCATCGCCGAGCCGTTCGTGCTGCGCGCGCTCGCCCAGATCGCCGGCGACGACGGTGCGACCGCGGCGGAGGTAGGCCGCGCGCTCTACGGCGAGGACGCAGCCGTGGTCCGTGGACTGCCGCAGCAGGTGGGGCGACGGCTCGCGAAGCTGCAGCTCAAGGGCGAGGTGGTCCGGCGAGACGTCAGCGGCGTGACGCGCTGGTCGCCGGCCCGCGAGAGCGACCGGGCGCTGGGCGGCTAACCCGGTGCGCCGGCGAGGTCGGCGATCCGCCGGGTGCGTTCGGCGTCGATCCTCACCTCGTCGACGTCCATCTCGGCGCGCGCCTCTCCGGTGTACCGCCTGCGGAGGACCGAGCTCTCCTCCCGCAGCCGGTGGGCCTGGAGCCGGTCGCGCTCGCGCAGGGCGGCTGCGACCTCCTCGTACACGGCGCCCCCCACGAGCAGGTGCGACAGCTTCATCACGAGTGCGATCAGATCGAGGCAGACGAAGAGGCCGAGCACGAAGAGGACGTACCGCGTCACCTCGGGATGTGTCTGCTCGATCGCCGAGAGCGCCTCGGCCCGGGCGAGCAGGTCCTTGTCCTGCGCGATCGCGTGCACGCGGCTCGTCGTCTCGGCGGCCTGGCGGCTTTGCCAGCCGCGGATGTCCGCCTTGAGCGCCGCGATCCTCTCCCTGTCGACCGGCCGGTCCTGTTCGAGGCTCTTCCGGGCGATGTTCGCCTGCTGGGCGTAGTAGCGGCACCAGTGGCCGCAGCCCGTCTTGTGCGTGTGCGAGCAGGACGACTCGTTGCGTTCGCAGCCGGAGAGCCGCGTGAACTTGGCGACGTTGTTCTCGAGCGCGGCCTCGTGCGCCTGGATCTGCGCGATCTGCGCGGTTGCCTGCTTGATCTTCGGCGTGTAGAAGGCGATGGCCGAGGCCTGCGCGGTCTTCTGCGCGGCCGCGTTCGTCTGCGTCAGCTGGTTCGAGATCGAGGGCTGGAAGATGAACTGCACCATCGGCAGCCCGAGGACGAGCGCCAGCATCACCGAGAGCGCGGCGCGCGGTATCGCCAGTAGGAGATTCGTGCGGCGGCTCGTGCCGAAGCTCTTGTAGATCAGCCGGTCGACGATGCAGATGACGACCGTCCAGGCGGCGCCGAGCCAGAGGATGTGCGTGATCGGGATGTTCCACCACCCACTGCCCGCGACCGCAACCGCGAAGCCGGTGACGCAGGCCATCGCGACGATCACGAGCCCCTGCGCCTCGAGGAAGCTCAACTCGCTCGGGACGAGTGCGAGGACCCGGCCGTCCGCGCCTGCGAACCACGCTGCCCAGCCGAGCCTGCGTCTCCGCCCCGCGATGCCGTCCTGCGTCATTCGAACGTTCTAACCCGGCGCCGGAGCGCAGTGTCTGACGCAGATGCGTCAATCCAGGCCGCCGGCGGCCGTCTCGAGGGCGATAATCGCCCGGAAGCGACCACCCGAAGGAGTGCCGATGGCGAGACAGGTCACCTGCGAGTGCGGCTACGTGGCGCGCGCCGAGACCGACGACGACGTCGTCGCGGACATCCGCGAGCACATCCGCTCCGACCATCCGGAGCTGCTCGAGACCGTCACCGACGAGCAGATCGCCGGCTGGATCGAGATCGTCTCGTAGACGAAACAGACCGGCCGGTCCGGGGCTGTGGACATAATGCGGCTCGTGCCATCACGGAGGCTGATGGCAGGCGCCGCAGGGGCCGTGCTCTTCGTCGTGGGGGTCGCGATCGCCCCTGCCGGGCGGTCGGCTGCCACGACGACGAGCGGCTCGACGGCGACGACGACCACGTCGGCGACGACGACGACGCCGGCGACGACTGCGCCCCCGCCGCCGACGACGATCGCGCCGCCGACGACGACCGCGCCGCCGACGACGGCTCCGCCCACGACGACCGTGACGGTGCCGGCGCCATCCCCGACGACGACTCTCCCTGCGACCACGGCCCCGAAGCCGCCGGCGACGACCCGTGCGGCGACGACGACGGCGCGTTCGACGCCGAAGCCGAAACCGAAGCCTGCGCCGGCCCGGGTTCGCGCGACAACGGCGCGCGCGGTCGCGCTCTCGAGCGGGTGCCCGGTCGCCGCGGTCGTCCTGCTGATCCCGCACCGGGACGCGCTGGTCGTCGGGCCCCTCGCCGTCGCGTCCGCGCCGCGGGCCGAGCTCCCGCGTATCGACTACCGCTCGGGCGGCGGGATCGTCACGAGCTCGGCGGCCGGGGCGACTGAGCGCAGGTGCACGTCACGGGGACCGGCGGGTGCGCGGGCTGCGGTGCGGTCGCTCTCGCTGTTCGGCGGCGCCGTGACCGCCCGGCGTGTCCTCCTGACGCGGACGGGTGTCGTTGCCGCAGCCGTCGCCGGGCTCGAGGTCGAAGGCAAGGCCGTGACGGCGCACCGTGGAGCGCATGTGATCGTGCCTGGCGTCGGGTATCTCGTCGCCCCGGCTGCGCCTGTTCGACTCTCGGCGGGCTCGTTCGTGAACGCCGGCCTCGCCGTGCACGTGACGCGCGCGCGGTACGGGCTTCCCGCGGGGACGGTCGTCCTGGTGGCGGCGACCGGCCTGCGCACGGCCCGCCCCGCGCACAAGGCGAAAGGGCGCCACCGGAAGCACGCTGTCGCCTCGGGCCGGCCGTTGACGGTCACGCCGCCGCTCGCGCTCCACCACTACGTGTTCCCCGTCGCCGGCCCGGCGGACTTCGGCGACTCGTACGGCGGCTTCCGCAGCGACGTCGCCGGCAACTGGCACCACGGTGACGACATCTTCGCCCCGCTCGGGACGCCCGTCGTCGCGGTCGCGAGCGGCACCCTCAACCGGGTGGGGTGGGAGAAGATCGGCGGCTGGCGCCTCTGGGTGAGAGACAGCGCCGGCGACGAGTTCTACTACGCCCATCTGTCCGGCTACGCGCCGACCGATCTCCGCTCGAACCGGGTGAAGGCCGGGGAGGTGATCGGCTTCGTCGGCAACACCGGCGACGCGTTCACGACGCCGCCGCACCTGCACTTCGAGATCCACCCGCGGACTTTGCTGCATCTCGGCTACGACGGTGCGGTCGATCCCACCACGTACATCGAGCGGTGGCCGCACCTGGGGCGCGTCGTTGCTCCGCGGCCGGTGCATCCGCCGCTGCCGACACAGCCGCAGATCCGGAGCGAGGCGCGGTACGTGTTCCGCGAGCTGCTGGCGGCGCGGCATCTCGTCGCACACGCGCCGAGCGTGGCGGAGCGGCCGCACGTCAGGATCCCGGCCGGAGCGGGCGACGCCGCGCCGGCGCTCGGGAAGAGCCCTCGGAAGAGCGCGTCGGTGCCGGCCGTTCGGGCTTCGTCGTCGAGAGGCTTCCTGACCGCGTTCGCGGCGGCCCTCGGGGCTGCCGCGGTCGCCGGCATCGCCCTCTTCGTCGTCGACCGGCGCCGCCGTCAGTCGCCGACGAGCGCGACCTGATCGGCGCGCGCGACACGCGGCTCGTCACGTGGCAGGAGCAGCGAGACCAGCGCGCCGAGGGCAGGTGCGACCGCCGTGCAGAGGAGAGCCGCGCGCAGGTCGATCGAGTCCGCGACCACGCCGAGGATGACCACGGCCACTCCGCCGAGCCCCATCGCGAACCCGATCGTCATCCCGGAGGCGAGGGCGAGCCGCGACGGGAGGTACTCCTGGCCCATCACGGTGGTCAGGCCGAAGCTGCTGACGGTGGTCGCGCCTGCGAGCACGATCGCGATCGCGCTCGTCACGGCGTTCCCGAGCACGAAGCCGAGAACGAGGAGCGGTGTCACTGCGAGGCTCGCGGACAGGATGATGCGGTGCGGGTAACGATCTGCCAGCGGCCCCATGCAGAGGGTGCCGAGCGCACCTGCGAAGAGGACGCACGACAGGAGCGCCGTCCCGTAGCCCTTCGAGTGTCCGTGCGCCACCTCCCACAGCGGCACGAACGTGAACAGGCCGTAGTAGGAGACGCTGCGCAGCCCGATCGTGGCCAGCAGGAGCCGGAAGGGGCCGGGGCGGTCTCGCTCTGCCCGGCGCCGGGTCTCGGCGACGCCGGCCAGGCGGACTGCTGCGAGTCGGGAGAAGTCGAACAGGAGCAGGGCCGTCACCGCGATCCCGGGCAGGAGCATGATCAGGGCGCCGCCCCCGCCCGCCACAGCGAGGGCCGCCCCGGCGACGAGCGGTCCCAGCGCGATCCCGAGGTTCCCCCCGGTCTGGAAGAGCGCGATGCCACTGGCACGGCGCCGTCCGCTCGCGTAGCGCGCGAGCTTCGTCGCCTCCGGATGGAACGCTCCGACCCCGAGGCCCGAGATGGAGACGAGCAGCAGCACCAGCGGATAGCTCGAGAGCGACGGCGCGATCGCGATTCCCGCCGCGGCGGCGGCGATCCCCGCCGGCAGCAGCCACGTCATCACGTGGCGATCCGACCAGCGCCCGAACAGCGGCTGCGCGAGCGCGGAGGTGATCGTCGCCGCGAGCACGACGGCGCCGGTCTTCGTGTACGAGAGATGCAGCAGCGGTTTGAGGAACACGAGCACCGCCGGCAGCGCGCCCGAGGCGAGGTCGGCGGTGAAGTGACCGAGCCAGAGGTCGCCCATCACCCTGCGGCTCATTGAGCAGCCTTCGGTTGCCCGATGTCCGCGCTCCGGCGTCGCTCGATGAGCTCCGTCGAGCCTACGCTCATGTCCCGCTCCGGCGCCGGCAGAGCCGGCACCTGCGCTCCTCGCTGAGCTCCGTCGAGCCTACGCTCATGCGCGACCGTCCTTCGCCCACCTCGCCAGCGTACTCGCGGGGCGCGGAGCGGGACGCCGGGTGTCAGCCGTTGCAGTAGGGCTGGGACGGATCGACGGCGAAGTGCCACTGCCGCCACCACGCGGCGAGCTGATACGCCGCGCAGGCTTCGAGGCTCGTTGCGTGCTGGATCGTCGTGGCGGCCGTCAGCGCGGTCCCGACCTGCTGCGGTGTCGCGCTGGGGCCGAGGGAGAACAGCCTCGGCGCGAGCCGCTCGTAGAAGGTGAGCGCGACCGGATTGTCGATCTGGCAGAAGAGCGGGGCGACGTTGCCGTTCGCCGAGTAGACCGGGCGCGGGCAGGCGGGCACGAACGCGGGCGCCTGCTGCGGCTTTGGCTTCGCGTGCCCCTTCGGGGGATTGCCGTGCGCAGCGTTGGCCGTGCCGGGCTGGTCGAGCGTCATGGCGCCGGCTCCGACGATCACGCCCACTGCCAGGGCGACGACCGTGGCGAGCACGAGTCTCATGGGTTTCCCATCGGCCGTCGGCGGAGGATGCTTTAGCGCCGACCGGTGTCTAGGGTGCCGGTGTGTCCGACTACAACCGCCGGGTCATCGAAGAGTTCCGTGCGAACGGCGGTCGCGTCGGCGGCCGCTGGGAGGGCCGCGACCTCCTGCTTCTGACCACGTCGGGCCGGAAGAGCCGGCGCCTGTACACGACTCCGGTCGTCTTCACGCGCGACGGCGACCGGCTGCTCGTCTACGGGTCGAACGGCGGCGCGCCGGAGCACTCCGACTGGTACCTGAACCTGCTCGCCGACCCGCACGTCGTGGTGGAGGTCGGGACCGATCGCTTCGATGCGGTCGCCACACCACTCGAGGGCGCCGAGCGCGACCGGGAGTTCGCGGCGCAGGTCGCACGGAACCCCGTGTTCGGGGAGTACGAGGCGCGGACGAGCCGGGTCATCCCCGTGATCGCGCTCTCGCGCGCCCGATCCGCGCTCAAGGCGCTCTAAGGGTTGCCTCGCACGCCGTGTAAGGCTAGCCTTACACGGCCGTGCTGCCCGCGTTCGTGATCGGCCTCCGCGAGGGCACCGAGGCGGCCCTGATCGTGGGGATCATCGGCGCCTTCCTGCGTCAGGAGGGCCGGCGCGACGCACTGCGCTGGATGTGGCTCGGCGTTGCGGCAGCGATCGTGCTCTGCGTCGCGATCGCCGTCGCGCTCCAGATCCTCGACGACGATCTGCCCGAGAAGCAGCAGGACGGGCTCGAGACGGTGGTCGCGGCGGTCGCCGTCGCGATGGTGACCTTCATGATCCTCTGGATGCGCAAGCACGCCCGGGGTCTCGCGGGCGAGTTGCGTGCGAGCGCAGCGTCCGCCCTCGCCCGCGGGTCGACCGTCGCGCTGGTCGCGATGACGTTCTTCGCGATCCTGCGTGAGGGCGTCGAGACGTCGGTGTTCCTGCTCGCCGCGTTCCAGACGTCCGGGAACGCAGCGACCGCCGGAACCGGCGCGACCCTCGGCGTGGTCTGCGCCGTGGGGCTCGGGTGGGGGATCTACCGGGGAGGCGTGCGGCTGAACCTCGGCCGCTTCTTCCGCGTCACGGGCGTCGCGCTCGTCTTCGTGGCCGCCGGCCTCGTGGTGTCCGCCGTCCACACGGCACACGAGGCCGGATGGCTGGACGGCCTCCAGCGCGAGGCGTTCGGCCTGGGGTGGCTCGTTCGGCCGGGCACGGTCACGAGCTCACTGCTCACCGGTGTGCTCGGTCTGCAGCCGCAGCCGACGGTCGGCGAGACGGCAGGCTGGCTGCTCTACGCGATCCCGATGCTCGCGATCGTGTTGTGGCCCCGCGGCGGCGACCTCGTTCGGCGCCGGCGGGCGGCCACGCTCACGCCTCTATAGTCGCGAGATGCTTCGCGCCCTCCCGCTGCTCGCGAGTGGTGACCTGCAGGCGACGGCCAGGTTTTACGACCGGCTCGGCTTCGAGAGCAAGGGCGCACCGCCCGAAGAGTGGGACTATCTGATCGTCGATTACGACGGCGGCGAGTTGCATTTCGCCGGGCCGGTGCTCGGCGATCGGACGCCCGGAAGCTGCTTCGTCTACGCGGAGGACGTCGACTCGGTCTACGCCGACTGGACGTCGAGGGCCGGCGACGCCGCGCGCTTCACGCCGCTCACGTTCACGAATTTCGGGATGCGCGTGTTCACGATGTTCGACCCCGACGGCAACGAGATACGCGTCGGCTCGCCGCCGCGCTGACACGCGAGATCACGCGGCGCTCGCTGAAGCCGAGATCGCGTCGTCGACGTCGACGACGCGGCCGCGACGGTGATCTGGCTCACGATCCATCTTGCCGCGGTCTAGGCATCACAGCGTGCGGGACGGCGCGATCGCCCCTAGGCAAGGTCGTCGCGCCGTTCTCCGCGTGCAGAGAGTCGCCGCAGCTCGTCCTCTCGCCGTGACTCGAAGGGAGCGCGTGACGACTCTTCGCTTCCAACCTTAACACTTCCCCTTTTGAAGTGAGGCGGGGTCGGGCCGCCCCTCCCGCGGCGGCGTCGCTCCGTCCGCGCGCATCGCTTGAATCTCGTGCGCTTCGACCACCACGGACAGGAGATGGCAATGCCCTTGACTCAGACGCAGCTCACCGCTGCGGTTGCGGAACGCGCCGGTCTTTCCAAGGCGCAGGCGAAGGACGCGATCGACGCGCTCGAAGAGGTCGTACTCGGCGAGATCGGGAATGCCGAGAAGGTGAAGATCGGCAACCTCGTCCAGCTCACGGTCCGCGTGAAGCCTCCGACCAAGGCGCGCGAGGGCCGTAACCCGGCGACCGGTGAAGCGATCACGATCGCGGCGAAGCCCGCGTCGGTCGACGTACGGGCCCGCGTCCTGGCGAAGACGAAGGCGGCGCTCCCGTCGGTGCAGTCGGCCACGCGTCGGCTCGCGGCGTAGCAGCGCGACCGGCTCCGTAGGCCCCGTGTGGGCCTACGGAGCCCCGAGCCGGCTCGATCCCGTCGAGGCGGCTACGCTGGAGCGGTTTGAAGACCTCCGTTTCGGCGTCGGTTGTGCTCGCGGTCGTCGCCCTGCTGGCCGCAGCGTGCGGCGGGAAGAAGCAGGCGGCGGCTCCGCCCCCGCCCGCGAAGCCGCACTGTGCGTATCGCGCCGAGTGGCAGTCGCTCGCCAACCGGATGCGGATGCCCGTCTACTGCCCCGGCTGGCTGCCGGACCCGCTGACGTCGCAGATCGGCAGCCAGTGGAACAGCATGAACTCGGTCTCGCCGGGCAAGAGCTACGTCGAGAGCTTCATCTGGCAGGACACCGACACGCCGGGCCTGAGCGGCGTTCTGCACGTCATCCTCCACGGTTACCCGCACCGGACGACGATTCCGACCTGCCTCAGCATCGAGAATGCGAAGGTCCCGTGCTTCGGCGGTCCGAAGCAGGTGGTCGTTCGCAGCGGGATCCACGCGCGGCTGTACACGGTCAACCAGGACTTCGACACGTGGCACCTGGCGCTGCTCTGGCGCCATGCCGGGAACGTCTACGTGATCTCGCAGCATCTCGCAGCGCCGCTCACCTACGCGGGCGTGCTCAACGAGCTCACGCACGAGCTCAAGGACCTCGTCCTCGTCGACCCCGCGACGGTCTCGGCCTAGCGCGCTAGCCGGCGACCGACTGGGTCCGGCGTGGGAGAACCCAGCCGGGCCGCGGGAAGTGGCAGGTGTACCCGTTCGGGTACCGCTCCAGATAGTCCTGGTGCTCGGGCTCCGCCTCCCAGAACGGCCCAGCGGGCGTGACCTCGGTCACAACCTTCCCCGGCCACAGCCCCGACGCCTCGACGTCGGCGATCGTATCCTCGGCGACGTGTCGCTGCTCGTCGTCGAGATAGAAGATCGCCGAGCGGTAGCTCGTTCCGATGTCGTTGCCCTGGCGGTTCAACGTCGTCGGATCGTGGATCTGGAAGAAGAACTCGAGCAGGTCACGGTACGAGATCCGCTCGGGGTCGAAGGTGATCTCGATCGCCTCCGCATGCGTCCCGTGGTTGCGGTAGGTGGCGTTCGGGACATCGCCGCCGCTGTAGCCGACGCGTGTCGAGATCACGCCCGGCCGCTTCCTGATCAGGTCCTGCATCCCCCAGAAACAGCCGCCCGCGAGAATTGCCTTCTCCATACCGTGCCCAACTCTACCCGCCGGCGCCTCTCGGTCAGAGACCGCGTGAGCGACGGGCGGGGCAGCTCGCCCGGCGCCGCCGAACCGGATGCGTGCGCAGAAAGACCGGCGGAGGTGAGTGCCGTGAGGAGGGTCTCGGCGCCTCGGAGGGGGGTGCGTCGGCGACGGCGCGTGCGACTGTGACCACGTCGTGAGCGTGAGCCCAGCGCGCTGCCTCTACGCGATTCGGGACCTCGAGCTTGCGGTAGACGTTGTGGAGATGGAACTTGACCGTCTGCTCGGTGAGCCAGAGCAGGCGTGCGACCTCCGGGTTCGTCCGTCCTTCGGAGACGAGCGCGAGGATCTCCCGCTCCCGCGGTGTCAGAGAGGAGCGCGGATCGTCGAGATGCTGCGTCCGGCACCGTGCCGGTTGAGCCTGTGGGCGGAGAGGCAGGAAGATCGACCGCTCGAACGCCTGACGCACCGCGGTGATCAGATCGTCCGACCGCGCCGAGCGCAGGCAATAGGCGTCGGCGACATTCAAGGCCGCGGCGATCGCCGAATCCCGGCGGGAGCTCGACACGAGGACGACCCGCAGCTCTGGGAGCGACGTTCGGAGGGCCACCAGCTCGTCGATGGACGCGACGTCGTCGAACGGCCGCTCGCTCCCGACGACGAGGAGATCGGGGACGTGCTCCCGGGCGAGCGCCGGACCGTGGTCGAGCGACGTCGAACCGGCGAGAACCGTCAGACCTGCCTGCTTCAGGGCACGCTCCAGCCACCTCAGCCACAGCACGTGGTAGTCGACGACGACTGCCGTTCTGCGCGCGGACCGTGACACCTCACCCTCCCGGAGCGTTCGCAGGTCAGCGTGCAGAGAGTGTCGCTTCGCCGGCTCGAGGCCGCCATCAGCGAAATCACTGAACCGACGTTCGTGTTCAGGCCGGAGGCGGCGCGTGGATGACGATCACCGGGATCTCCGAGTGGTGGAGAACGTACTGGCTGACGCTTCCCAGCAGCGCACCGATACGTCCGACGCCGCGAGCTCCGAGCACCACGGCGTCGTAACGGCCGGAGCGGGTCTCCGCGACGATCTCCGGCCCGGGCCTTCCCTGTCTGAAGACTGTCGTGGCCGAGACGTCGTCCGGAAGCCGGCGCACGGCGTCGCGGAGTGCCCGCTGGGCCTCGTCGTCGGCCTGGTGCTGGAGCCGCTCCGGGCTCGCCCCGGTCGCACCGAGGGAGGTGGTCTGCATCACCCGTGGCGCGACGCCGATCAGGGTGAGGAGACCGTTGTCGCGACGGGTCGCGGTGAGCGCAGCCGCGAGTGCAAGCTCGGCGCTTCCGGATCCGTCGATCGCGACGAGCAGACGGCGGAAGTGCACCTCTTCGAGCGACGGTGGAGACGTGCCCACGACGAAAGATTGCCGGGTGGTGCTGTCGGGAGCCAACGAGGACCGTGGCGTCACCACCCGGCAACGGCACCACCGTAACCCCGCCCACTCCGGGCGTCCTCCGTAGTTCGCCGTGGAATGTCTGCTACGGCTACGGCTGAGGCTGCGGGTGCTGCGGAACGATGCCGGCGTAACCCAGCTGCAGCCTCTGGCCGCAGACGGGGCACTCACCCGTCCATTCGCCGTCGCGGGAGATCGTGCTGTCCGGTGTGGCCGGCCGGCGGCTCCCGTCGCATCGGTCGTTCGGGAATGCCCATCGATCCGGCTGGCGCACGTCGACGGTGAGCCTCGCGCCCGGCTCCATCTGCCGGCATCGGTGGTTTCTACGGACGGCCGCCGAATCAGTGGGAGACCGCAGCCCGAATCGGTGGTGCCTGCGATGGCAAGGCGCCGGACCCCGTCAGACTGAGCTCGACGAAGTCTGTGACCTGCGAATGCCGGCGGCAGTCGGACACTTCGGCTCGAGTCGGTGCTCGCCGAGAGGAGGAGCGATGACCACTGCCGAGTTGATGAGCGAGTTCGCAAGCCGCGGCCTCGCCTACGAGGTGATCAGCCACGACCGCACGATGACGGCCGGAGAGGAGGCCGCTGCGCTCGGGGTCCCGGGCGACGAAGTCGCGAAGACGATCGTCCTCGTGACCGAACACGGCAAGGTCCGGGCTGTCGTCCCGGCGTCCCAGCGAGTGGACGTGCACAAGGTTGGTGCCGTCGTGGGCGGCAAGGTACTTCGGTTCGCGACCGAGCCCGAGCTCGCCGAGACCTATCCGATGTTCGAGCTCGGTGCGGTGCCGCCGTTCGGCGGCCCCGTCGACGACCGCGTCGTCGTGGACCGGCGGCTTGCAGGTTCCGAGTCGATCGTGGTCGAAGCCGGGACTCACACGGAGTCGGTGCGGCTGAGCTCGACCGATCTGATCCGGCTCGTGGGGGCCGAGACAGCCGACATCTGCGCCGACTGACGCGACTCGGCCGTCGCGCCGCCGACCATCTGCATCGCAGCGAAGCAGACCAGTGAGACCCCGATCCCGAGCAGCGATCCGGCGACGACGTCGGACAGCCAGTGCACCTGCAGGTACGTCCGGCTCCAGCTCATCCCGGCGATGACGAGCACTGCGAGCACCCACCAGAGCGATCGCCGTCCCGGACGGGTGAAGAGCAGCACGACGGCGACGGCAGTCGCGCCGGCATAGGCGGCATGGCCGGAGGGAAAGGAGCTTCCGGCCACGTGCAGCGTTGCGTCCGCCGGTCGCGGGCGGCCCACCGCCGCCTTCAGCAGTCCGCTCGCGAGCGGGGTCGCCGTCTCCGTCGCGGCGAACGCGACGAGCGCCGGCCACCGTCGCCGGAGCGCGAGCGCGAGCGCGACGGCGGCGAGAACGAGGGCCCGGCCGATCCCCGTGCCGAGGTCGTTGAAGACCAGCGCCAGGCGGCGCAGGGCGGGCGAGGGGATCGCGGCCATCGCGGACGCCCAGCTCCGGTCGACCTCGAAGGGGCGGTCGGGCACGACCAGCGCCAGCAGTGCGACGAGCAAGAGCAGGGCGACGCCGATGGAGCACGCTGCCCTCGGCCGGCGGAAGAAGATCTCCACGCGGCCGGTTTCTACCCGAGGGGGCTACGCAGCGCGCACGTGCCCGTGAGCGTGATGATGGCGCGACGGCAGGTGCAGCCAGAGATGCTGCACCGGGAGCGTCGCGAGCGCGACGATCAGGACGCCGGTGACGGCGGCGGCGATCACGTAGGCGCGGAGTTGCGCGCCGTCCGCCTGCACCCGGGTGCGCCCGCGCAGGTCGCCCCCGACGGCGCGCATCGCCCGCGGCGTGTACACGAGCACGTGCGCGCCGAGGGTCAACATCCATCCGACGGCAGCCGGCCCGTGGATGCGGCGGGCGACCTCGAGGGCGTGTCCGTGGAGGACCCCCATGGCGACTCCGCTCCCGAACAGGAGCACCGTGAACGCGACGAGGAACGGCGCGAGCATGCGCATCGGAAGCTCCGGCGCGCCCTTGGCGCGGTACGCCTCGCTACCCGCGTAGTAGCGCACGAAGCGCCAGCCGGTGCTGGCGAGCTTCAGCGCGATCGGCGGCAGGAGCGCGAGCCCGACGAGCACATGGAGGCGCAGGGTCGTCTGCAGGCCGAACAGCAGCGTGGCGAGCTCGAGCGCGGCGAGCCCGATCAGGATCAGGCCGACGGCGGCCGTCAGCCGCTCGTTGCCGTCCGGCCCCGTGTGCGGGGTCGTCGGCCGCAGCTCGTCGGTCATCGGCCGGTTGTATCGGAGCGCCTCTCCTCGTCGCCCGCCGTTCTCATCGCGCTCTCACGACCGGTGCCTGGCCCCAAGGTGCCAGGCACCGGTCTTCGCCATAAGCTGCTCCCGTGGCGACGCAGCGTCGGGTCGTGGTGACCGGTCTCGGGATCGTGAGCCCGATCGGCTGCACGGTCGACGACGCCTGGACGGCGCTGCTCGCGGGGCGCACGGGCGCCGCGCCGATCTCGCAGTTCGACGCGAGCGGTTTCCCCGTGCGGTTCGCCTGCGAGGTGAAGGGCTTCGAGGTCGCGGAGTTCGTCGATGCGAAGGCGGCGCGGCGCATGGATCGCTGCACCCTTCTCGTGCTGGCCGCCGCGCGGGAGGCAGAGCGCGATTGCGGGCTCGACCTCGCGGCGCTGGGAGAGCGGGCCGGGACGGCGATCGGAACGGCGCTCGGCGGAGTTGCCTCGTTCGAGCGGACGGTGCTGCAACTGGCCGAGCGGGGGCCGGAGCGAGTCGGCCCGTTCTCGATCGTTCAGGCGCTTCCCAACCTGGCGGCGGGGTGGGTGTCGATCGAGCTCGGAACGCGAGGGCCGTTGCTGACGCAGAGCACGGCGTGCGCGGCGTCGAACATGGCGATCGGCGACGCGCTGGACGCGATCCGGCTCGGCCGGGCCGACGTGATGGTCTGCGGGGGGACCGAGGCGCCGGTGACGCCCGTCTCGGTCGCCGGGTTCGCGGCGATGCGCGCGCTGTCGACGCGGAACGACGACCCGGCTGCGGCGTCTCGCCCGTTCGACGGAGCCCGGGACGGGTTCGTGGTCGCGGAAGCCGCCGCCGTGCTCGTGCTCGAGGAGCTCGAGCACGCCCGGGCGCGCGGCGCGCGCGTGTACGCGGAGCTCGCCGGCTACGGCGTCTCGTCCGACGCGAGCCACGTCTCCGATCCCGATCCCTCCGGTGCGAACGCCGCACGCGCGGTGCGCATGGCGCTCGGCGACGCCGGGATCGAGCCCACCGACGTCGGGTACGTCAACGCGCACGGAACGTCGACCCCGGCCGGCGATGCGGCGGAGACCCGTGTCCTGAAGCACGTCTTCGGTGACACGCTGCCGGCTCGGCCGCTCGTCTCCTCGACCAAGGGGGCGACCGGCCACACGCTCGGCGCCGCCGGCGCGGTCGAGGCCGTCTTCACGGTGCTGGCGTTGCACCGCGGCGTCCTGCCGCCGACGATCAACCAGGCCGTTGCCGATCCGGACTGCGATCTCGACTACATCGCGAACGAGCCGCGAACCCAGCAGGTCGACGTCGCGCTGTCGAACTCGTTCGGCTTCGGCGGCCACAACAGCGTGGTCGCCTTCCGCCGCCGCGCGCGCTGAGCCGCGATCAGGCGTCGCCGACGCCGACTGTCGCGGGCGTCGTCAGCGGAAGCTCGATCACGAAGGTCGCGCCCCCGCCGGGTGTCGGTCTCGCGGACACGGTCCCGTCGTGCGCCGCCGCGACCGCGGCGACGATCGAGAGCCCGAGGCCGACACCGCCGCTCGAGCGCGTGCGCGAGCTGTCGACGCGGAAGAAGCGCTCGAACACCTGAGCCGCCTCGTCCATGCTCAGGCCGGGGCCCGTGTCGCTGACCGTCAGCTCGACGCGGCCGTCGACGCGCCGCAGCGCGACCGAGACGGCTGTCCCGGGCGGAGTGTGAGAGCGGACGTTCGCGAACAGGTTGTCGATCAGCTGTCGCAGGCGGTCGCGGTCGCCGATCACCGTCGCGGGCTCGACCGTGACCGCAACCGGTCGGCTCTCGTCCAGGATCCGGGCGGCGTCCACCGCTTCCTCGACGACCGCGGCGAGATCGACCGGCCGGCGTTCGAGGGGCCGCCCCTCGTCGAGACGGGCGAGGAGCAGCAGGTCCTCGACGAGCAAGCTCATCCGCTCGGCCTCGCGGCTGATCCCCGACATCGAGCGCTCGAGGTCCGCGGGGCGGCTGGCCGCGCCGCGGCCGAACAGCTCCGCATACGCGCGGACGGCCGCGAGCGGCGTCCGCAGCTCGTGCGAGGCGTCGGCGACGAACCGCCGCAGCTTCTGCTCCGAGCGGCGGAGCCCCTCCTCGGACGCCTGCCTCGCCTTGAAGGCGCTCTCGATCTGGGCGAGCATCGCGTTCAGCGAGAGGCCGAGCCGCCCGACCTCCGTTCGCGGCTCGGCGCGTTCGACGCGCCGCGAGAGATCACCGCGGGCGATCGTCGCTGCCGTCGACTCGATCTCGCGCAGCGGACGCAGGCCGAGCCGCACGACCCAGAGGGCGAGGCCGGTGATGGCTGCGAGGACGGCGGCCGTCACGAGGAGCTCGATCACGAGCAGGCGATGGAGGGTGTCGAAGACGTCGGCCAACGAGGTCGCCGTCAGGAGCAGCCGGCGCGGCTGCTGCGGCTCGACCGACACCCGGACGCGGTAGCTCGTCGAGCCGCTGGCCGAGGAGACCGTGAAGTACGAGACCCGTTCGCCGTTCGGGCCCGAGTGCGTCGGCGGCTCGATCGACGCGGGCAGTTTCGGGGGCGACCCGCCCCCGACCAGGAAGCCGCCCTTGAGGACGGTTCCCGAGAGGGTTCGCACCTGGTACCAGTCGACGCCCTGCGCGGGCGGGCCTTCGCCGCTGTTGTCCCCTGCCGGAGGCCCGCCGCCCGGCTGGCCGTTTCCGGCGCGCTCGCCGTTCGGCTGCCCGAAGGCCGTGATCTCGACCTGGGCGTGCCCGGCCTCGAGCGTGTTGTCGACGCGATGGAGCAGGAACGAGCGAAGCGAGGTGTAGGTCGCCACGTCGGCGGCGACGAGCCCGACCGCGGAGAGCACGAACACGCCCAGCACGAGCCGGGCCCGCAGCGAGAGGCCACGAAACAACTACTCCTCCGCTTCGAGCATGTACCCGGCCTGGCGCACGGTGCGGATCAGCGGCGGCCCGACGGCGTCGAGCTTCTTGCGCAGGTAGCTGACATACGTCTCGACGACGTTCGAGTTGCCGCCGAAGTCGTACTTCCACACGTTCTGGAGGATCTGGCCCTTCGAGAGGACCCGGCGCGGGTTGAGCAAGAAGAACCGGAGCAGCGAGAACTCGGTTGCGGTCAGTTCGATGCGCGCCTCGCCGCGAAAGACCTCGTGGCGGCCCTCGTCCAGCATCACGTCTGCGAAACGAAGGACGTCCCCCGGCAGCTCGCTGCCGGTGCGGCGCAGGATCGCCTGCACCCGGGCGACGACCTCGGCCAGGCTGAACGGCTTGGTGACGTAGTCGTCGCCTCCGGCCCGAAGCGCATCGACCTTGTTCTCGACGGCGTCCTTGGCGGTGAGGAAGAGAATCGCCGTCTTGAAGCCTCGCTCGCGCAGCCTCCGGCCCACCTCGATCCCCTCGAGGTCGGGCAGCATCCAGTCGAGGACGACGAGGTCGGGCTCGAACTCGACAACCGCGCTCAGCGCGCCGCGGCCCGTCGCCTCTTCGCGCACCTCGAAGCCCTCGTAGCGCAGCGCGGTTGCGACCGCGTCGACGATCGAGGCCTCGTCGTCGACGACGAGGATCCTCGCTGCTCCCTCCGTCTTGCCGTTGCCGTTCATCATCTCTCCGTCAACCTGCCACCGGTTGCTGGCAGGCGGCTGTGAAACCGGACGCCGAAGCTGTGAGTCTGCTGTGAATCCTGACAGCAGCCGGGGTCACGCCCCGGCCGGGCGTCGCTGCTCGAGGCGGAGCGCGAGGCGCGGACAGGCAGCCACCGCCCGCCGCGCCCCGGGACGTAGCTGCCGAGGGACACTCTCGCCGCCGACGATCGGGTAGCCCCAGTCGTCGAGCTCGACCAGCTCCGGCAGGAGCTCGGCGCAGTGCCCGTAGGCGTCGCAGAGAATCGGATTCACGACCAGGCGCTCGCCGCTCATCGCCAGCCTCCTTGGGCCGCGGGCGTCGGGAGCACCGGCCGGTGGCGGTGGGCCGAGCAGCGCCCGTCGACATGGCGGGCGAGCTCGTCCTCGAACACCTCGAGCGCGCTGGCGACGAAGCCGAGAACGCCGTCCGGATGCGCGCAGGCTCCGCGCCGTGCGATCTGCCGGTCGAGCCGCACGAGGTCCTCGAAGGCCCGTGCAGCACCGGGCTCGGCGCGGGCGAGAGTCGCCAGCCGGTCGGCGAGTGTGCGCAGCCCGAACAGGCACGGGCCGCACTGCTCTGCGCTCTGGTTCGCCATGTACGCGACGACGCGTGCCGTCTCGACGATCCCGCACGACGACTCCCCGAGCGCGACGACCGCGCGTGCACCGAGGCTGCCGCCGGCCGCGGCCAGGCTCTGCCGGCTGAGCTGCAGCGTGTCGTCGTCCGGTACCCACCGTCCGAAGTAGCCCCCGACGAGGGTGGCGCGGACCGGCTCGGTCAGCCCGCCGCAGCGGGCGAACAGGTCGGGCAGCGGAAGCCCGAGCGGCACCTCGACCACGCCCGGCCGGGCGACCGCCCCGGTCACCGTCGCGAGGACCGTGCCGGGCTCGTCCGCAGCGCCAACGGTCGTGAACCACTCCGCGCCGTAGCGGGCGATCAGGGCGAGGTTGGCCAGCGTCTCGACGTTCTGGACGAGCGTCGGCCGCCCGTCGACGCCGCGCTCGAACGGACGTGGCGGCGTGATCGTCGGCTTCGCCTCACCGCCGTTCAGGAAGTGAACCACCGCGGTCTCCTCGCCGGCCACGAATCGCTCGGGCACACCGATCACGGTCAGGCGGCCGGCGTCGCCGCGCTCTGCGACCGCCGCCTCGAGTGTCTCGATCGCGGAGCCGCTCCGGCCCACCGCGACGATCACCCGCTTCGCACGGACGATCTCGGCCGCGATCAGGGCGCCGTCGATCACCAGGTGCGGATTGCGGTCGATCAGCACCTTGTCCTTCCAGCTCGTGGGCTCGCCCTCGGTGCCGTTCGCGACGACGATCGCCCGGCGACCGGCGCGCACGGTGCGCAGCTTGCGGGCGGTCGGGAAGCCGGCGCCGCCGCGGCCGGTCAGCCTCCCGGTCTCGACGGCCTCGAGCAGACGCTCGCCGCCGGTGGGGCGTGGGCCGTAATGGGCGAGGAACGCCCTCGCGTCGAGCTGCTCGTGCGGCAGCAAGGAGTGAAGCCGGTCCCGCAGCCGCGCCTCTTCGAAGACGGCGGTCACGCCGGCACCGCCCGGGGCTCGAGGCGCTTGGGATCGCGCGCTGCGCCGACCCGCCAGGCCAGGCTTCCGGCGACCGCTGCGATGCAGACCGCACCGACGGCCTCGAGCCACGCCGAGGAGGCGTCGGTCCCCATTCCGAAGGCGTGGGCCAGCGCCAGCGGCCAGGCCAGATAGGCGAGCCGGTGGATCGAACGCCAGGCCCGCGGGGTGATCCGCGCACGCAGGAGGCTCGAGACGATCAGCGCGACGAGGGCGTCGACCGACAATGCGCCGAGGCCGACCTCGAGCGCGCTCTTGCCCGCGACGAAGGGGACGAGCACCGCGGCGACACCGAGGGATGCGTACGGGTCCGCGACCGCCGTCACGACGTGGACGGCCAAGAAGACGACCGAGAGCAGCGAGATCGTCCGGTGGAGGCCCGCCGTGACGAAACGGGGCAGGCGCGCCGGCCGCCAGCGGTTGAACGTCGCGATCCCGAGGACGACGACGATCGTCAGCAGGACGAGCGAGACGATCCCGCTCGAGCGCATCAGGTACCAGGCCGCGTCGGTCGAGAAGGCGTTCATCAGGACCCTCCCGACGTGACGACCGGCGGGCCCGAGGCGGCCGTGATCACGCTCGACCGCGAGGAGCTCGACGAAGCGGAGCCCGTCCTCTTGGTCGCAGCCGCCGTGACTCCGGTCGTCTTCTTCGCGGCCGCCGTGACCGCCGTCTTCTTGGCCGCCGTCGTGCTCGAGCCGGACCCCGTGCTGTGGGCATACCCGAGCCAGCCGGCGACGAGCGCCGTTGTGCCCGCGGCCGCGATCGCGACGCTGCGGGTGACGCGCCGGACGATCCGGTCGCCGGCGCTGCGGTCCTCGATCCGTTTGGCATGAGTCATGTCGTCCGTCAAGGAAACCGGCCCGGCTTCGGAGACCGCTGTGGCGAACCTGAGAGGCGCCTGAGTGCGACGGCCGACGCGCTCGACCGCGCGAGGACTCTCGTTCAGGGGATGATTGGGTGGTGCAACGCTTCGAGTACCGGGTCGTGTCGTTCCCCGAGGGGCAGTACACGGCGATGCTGAACCGGTACGGCGCCGAGGGCTGGGAGCTGGCCGGCGTCGCGCCCGACGTCCGGACCGTCCCCGAGCGCCAGAAGGGAAGCGGCGTCCCGATGCCGCCCGGGCTCGGCAAGCTCGGCGAGGCGGCGCAGGCCGTGACGAAGCTGGGGGGCGAGACGGACAGTCACGACGAGCCCGAGCCGGGCTCGGTCACGACGACGTTCCTCTGGGTGCTGCGGCGCCCGCTCGAGGACGACTGACCCGCGCCGTCAGGCGGCTTCGAGGTCCTGGATCGCTCGCACCTCGATCACGCCCTCGACCTCCTCGAGCGATGCGGCCAGGTCGATCGGCGTCGCGGCGGCGCCTTCGAGATCGAGCGAGACGCGCGCGATCCCCGGCTCCCGATCCCTGCCGTTCTCCCGGGTGTGGATTCCGGTGACGGCGAATCCCTGGTCCGTGCAGGCTGCGACGATCGCCCGCAGGGTGCCTTGCCCGCGTCGATAGGCGATGTGCGCGACGGCTTCGGCGCGTGCGGTCCTCGGAAGCCGGCGTGCGATCTTCGGGAAGCCGAGCACGACGACGAAGTGAGCCGCGGTGACGAGCAGCGCGAGGAGGAACAGGCCGGCTGCGCAGGCCATCCCGATCGCCGCCGTCACCCAGACGATCGCGGCAGTCGTCAGGCCCTGTACGGAGTCGCGGCGGACGAAGATCAGGCCGCCGCCGATGAACCCGATTCCCGACACGATCTGGGCCGCCACCCGGGATGGATCGAGCACGACCTCGCCGCGGACGACGACGTCGCCGAACCCGTACTTGCTGACGAGCAGGAAGAGCGCGGCACCGACGCCGACGAGCGTGTGCGTCCTCAGGCCTGCATCCTTCTGGCGGATCTCGCGTTCGAGCCCGATCAGCGAGGAGAGGGCGAAGGCGAGCGCCAGCTCGCCGATCTGTAGCCATCCCTGTCCTGCCACGAGGGCGAGGAGCTGGACGTGAGGCGATTCGCTCATCGGACGGTCGTTCCACCTCGGCCGGTGGTTAATCGCGCGCTAGTGTGGCGGCCGTGGCCGGTGCCAGGCACCACCGCTGGGACGACCTGCCGCGCGAGGAGCTCAACCCGCGCATCGGCCGCCGGCTGATCACCGGCGACTCGATGATGATCGCGCACGTCTATCTGGCCAAGGGTGCGATCGTGCCGAAGCATGCGCACCACAACGAGCAGATCACCTACATCCTCGAAGGCGTGCTGCGGTTCCGCCTCGGCGACGACGAGTCGGAGGTCGTCGACGTCTCCGCCGGCGAGGTCTTGACGATCCCCGCACATCTTCCGCACGCGGCGGAAGCGCTCGAGGACACGCTCGACGTCGACATCTTCACGCCGCCGCGCGCGGACTGGCTCGACGGCAGCGACGCCTATCTGCGCAGCTGACCGGCTACGCGATGCGGCGGTTGGTCCACCAGGCCGCTGCGAGGATCAGCAGCACACCGATGCCGGCGACGACGGCGAACTCCACGCCTTGCAGCTCCCAGAAGCGGCTCGCGGGCTGGTACAGCGCGGTCATGTACACGTGCGCGCCGGCCGCGTGGGGGTTCACGCACACGCTCGTCTTTCCGAACAGGCCGCCTGAGCTTCGGAAGCAGCCTCCTCCGGCGCTGTGCAGCTCGCGCCCGGTCTTGTCGCTGACGTACTGGTTCAAGACGAGGGCGTGGTTCAGGTTCGGGCCGTTCCGGCTCGCCGCCCAGGTCGTCTTGACGGGAGAGAGCAGCCGCTGCCGCAGCCAGCTGTCCATGACGGCGCGTCCGACGACGTAGACACCGAACGCGACGAGCAGCGCCGGAACCGTTCGCCTCCACACCGCTCCGATCGCGACCGCGACGCCGAGCACGAACAGCGCGTAGGCGATCGGGACGATCCCCTCGGTGTCGTACGCGGTCGAGCTCATGCGGCCGTTCAGGTGGTCGAGCGGCGAGCGCGACCAGGTGGCGAGCGCGACGAGGCAGACGGCCACCGCCACCGAGGCGGCGACGCTCAGCGCGAGCTTCGTCGTGATCCACCGGCGCCGCGTGATGCTCTGCGTCCAGTAGAGGCGGTACGTGCCGTTGTCGAGGTCGAGCACGAACGGAGCCGCGAGCAGAAGCGCCGCGAGCGCCGGAACGATCGTCGACCAGATGAAGAGGAGGTTGAGCCCGTTGAAGCGCACCAGGAACGAGCCCACCGCGAGGCCGCACGTAGCCGAATCGGTGTTGTTCGCGCACGCGGCGAGGCCCTCGTGCGTGTACACGGACGCCATGTGGATGCCGGCGGGGATCGCGACTCCGGCAATGACGGCGAGCATCGCCGCCGCGATCAGCAGCTCGACGCGCTGCTGGCGCCAGCCGACCCAGATCATCGCGCCGCCGCCATATGCTGCTCGACACCGGGCGATGCGTCCTTCATGCCGAGGTAGGCGAGCACGATCTCCTCGAGGTCGACCTCGTGCATCTCCCAGCCCGCGTCGTAGACGTGCCCGTTCGCGCGCACGAGCAGCGTCGTCTGCCGCTCCGTGTGGCTTTCGCGAATCACCTGATGCACGCGTGCGACGCTCGCGGCGCTCGTGCGCGGACCGGTCAACAGCCGGTGGCTCGCGAGGAGGTCCTCGATCGGGCCGACCAGCTGCGTCCGGCCGCCCGCGAGGATGATCAGCCGGTCACAGATGCGCTCCAGGTCGGCGACGATGTGCGAGGAGAGGACGACCGTCATTCCCGACTCGGTCACCGCCCGCAACACCCCGGTGAGGAACTCCCGCCGCGCGAGCGGATCGAGCGACGCAACCGGCTCGTCGAGGATCAGCAGCTGCGGCCGCTTCGCCAGCGCGAGCGTGAGCGCGACCTGGGCCTGCTGCCCTCCGGAGAGCGTGCCGTTCCGCTGTCGGCGCGACAGGCCGAGCTCCTCGATCCGCCGCTCGGCGATCGCGTCGTCCCAGCTCGGGTTCAGCTTCCGACCGAGCTTCAGCGTCTCGCCGATCGTGAACCGGCGGGGCAGCGGATGGTCCTGCGCGACGAAGCCGACGCGCGGGAGCACGGACAGCGGTTCCTTGCGCGGGTCGTGACCGAGGACGTCGATCGTTCCCGTCGTCGGATCGATCAACCCGACCGCGAGCTGCAGCAGCGTCGTCTTGCCGGCTCCGTTCGGGCCTACGAGTGCGGTCACCGATCCGGCGGGCACCGTCAGGGTGCAGTCGTGAAGGGCCCAGTTGGAGCCGTAACGCTTGCCGAGGGAGGTCGTCTCGAGAGCGGGCGTCTCGCTCATGCCACCCTGGAGATCGTCGGAGGACGAACCGTGTCCGCGAACACGGCCGCAATGCCGTCGTCGTCGAGCCCGGCCGCGCGTGCACGATCGACCCAGCGCTGCATGGACGACCGGAGCGCCTTCAGATCGTCCGGAGGCAGCGGCGCCGGCCCGCTCGCGACGAACGTGCCGACCCCCCTCCGGCCCTCGACGAGCCCCTCGAGGTCGAGCTCCCGGTAGGCGCGCAGCACGGTGTTGGGGTTGATCGTCAGCTGCTCGACGACCTCCTTCACAGTCGGCAGCTGGTCGCCCGGATGCAGGAGGCCGAGCCGCACCGCCTGCCGCACCTGCTGGACGAGCTGCAGGTACGTCGGCACTCCCGAGCGTGTCTCCAGATGGAACTCGATCATCCATTTACCTAGATAGCTAGATAAATAGTACGCGCGGGCGCTCGCTCCGTCAAGGGCGGCCGTGCCGACCGGTATGGTCTCGCGCCGTTGCTGATGGACGTTCTCGGCCTCGAGCGCGTCGGTGTCCGGCGTGGGGGCAACGTGCTCCTCGACGACATCGACTGGACGGTCGGAACCGGCGAGCACTGGGTGGTCGTCGGGCCGAACGGGAGCGGCAAGACGACGCTGCTGCGGATCGCCTCGGCCCAGCTCCGGCCGAGCGCCGGCGTCGTGCGGGTGCTCGGGCAGCCGCTCGGCCGCTTCCCGCTCGCCGAGCTACGGCGGCGGATCGGCTATGTCGATCCGCTTCTCGCGCGCCGCTTCCGCGGCGAGCAGACGGCCCGGGAGGTCGTCGCGACCGGAGCCGCCGGGACGATCCTGAACGTCGAGCCGGCCGACGAGTCGCGCGTACGTCGCCGGCTCGAGCTGGTCGATGTGGCCGAACTGGCCGAGCGGCGCTTCGCCTCCTGCTCGGAAGGCGAACGCACGCGCATCCTTCTCGCCCGCGCGCTGGTCGCCGATGCCGCTCTGCTAGTGCTCGACGAGCCGACGGCCGGGCTCGATCTCGCCGGCCGGATCCGCTTCGAGCACGTCCTCGGCGAGGCGGTCGCAGCACGCCCCGGGCTGGCCACCGTCATCGTCACCCACGAGCTCGCCGTCCTCCCGCTCGAGACGACCCATGTGCTGATGCTCCGCGCAGGGCGCGTCGTCGCGCACGGCGGGGTCGAAGAGACGCTCACGGCCGAGAACGTCGCGGCCTGCTTCGACGTCCCGCTGGCGGCGGCGCAGCGACTCCGGCGCGGAGGCTCGTCCGGCGGCTCGTCGAACCTCATCGTGTGAGGTGGGCCCTCTCGTCCGTCGCCGTCGCGGTCGCGCTCACAGCCGCGGCACCCGCGGCGGGCAGCCTGGCCGACCAGAAGCAGCTTGCCGCCCGCTACGCGCCCGTCGTGCGCCTCGTCGAGCAGACGCACGAGTGCGGGCCCGGCGAGCCGTACGAGCCGATGGATGTCGGCGCGCTCTTCGGTCAGCCGACAGTGGCCCTGCGCGGGCCGTGGAACCCGACCGACCTCGTCAAGATCGGCCCGGTCGCGAAGGATCTCGTCGGGCGTTACGACTACCACCTCGACTTCCCGGGCGACCCGCTCAACCCGGGCTGCGGGTACGAGCGCTGGGCGCGGATGATCACGAAGGGGACGCAGCCCACGGTCTACGCGCATGTCGCGACGGATCCCGCGGATCCGGGCAAGCTCGCCCTCCAGTACTGGTTCTTCTACGCCTTCAACGACTTCAACAACCTGCACGAGGGCGACTGGGAGATGATCCAGCTCGACTTCGACGCGGCCGACGCGCGGGCCGCGCTCGCCACCAGGCCCGTCGAGGTCGGCTACAGCTCCCACGAAGGAGCCGAGCGCGCCGAGTGGGGCGACCCGAAGCTGCAACTCGTCGACGGGACGCACCCGGTCGTCTATCCGGCGGCCGGGTCGCACGCCAACAAGTACACGGCCGCGCTCTACCTCGGGAGCTCGGCCGAGGCGGGAGTGGGCTGCGACGACACACGGGGCCCGCACGTCGAGCTGCTTCCGGCGGTCGAGACGATCCCCAGCGACCCGCAGGCGGCGGAGCGGGCGTTCCCGTGGATCGCGTTCCAGGGGCGATGGGGCGAGCTTCAGAGGGCGTTCTTCAACGGGCCGACCGGGCCGAATCTCAAGGCTCAGTGGACCGAGCCGATCGAGTGGTCGAAGACGTGGCGCGACCGGAGCTATGCGATCCCGGCGGGCGGCGTGCTCGGGACCGGCGCGACCGATTTCTTCTGTGCAGGCGTCGCGACGGGCTCGCGTGGGCTCGTCGAGCTGCTCCGGACACCTGCGCTCACGCTCCTCGTGCTCGGGGTGGTGCTGGCCCTCGTGATCTTCGGGATCAGGCGCACGAGCTGGCGCCCGACGGCGCCGCTTCACGTCGGGCGACGTCGTGCCTGGGGCCAGATCCTTGCCGCCGCGGGCCGGATGTACGTCGCCCGGCCGCGACTGTTCCTCGGAATCGGGCTGCTCTTCCTTCCGCTCGGCGCCGCCATCTCGGTCGCGCAGGCGGCGCTGCTCGGCGGCTTCGGGCTGGTCGGGATCGACACGACGGGAGACGGCGCCGGAGCGCTGCTCTTCCTCCTCGTCGCGCTGGGCACGACGCTGGCGCTGCTCGGGCTGGGCCTCGTCCAGGCCGCCACGGCGTGTGCGCTCGTCGAGCTCGACGCCGCCCGGCCGATCGGCGCGATCCGAGCCTACCGGCTCGCCCTGCGGCGGATCGCGCCGCTCCTCGGCGGGCTCGGCATCGCCGTCGTGGTCGTGCTCTTGCTGAGCCTCAGCACGCTCCTCGTGCCGGTCGCGGTCTGGCTGGCGGTCCGCTGGTTCCTGCTCGCGCAGGTCGTCGAGCTGGAAGGCGCCTCTGCCGTTCGCGCTCTCGGACGCAGCTCGCGGCTCGTGGCGGGGCGCTGGCTTCGGGTCGCCTCGCTCGTCGGCGTCGGTGCGCTGATCGCGCTCGTCGCCGGCCCGCTCCTCGGCGCGCTGCTGATCCTCCTCACCGATGCGCCGCTCGCGCTCCTCAACGTCGTCGCAGGAGTCGTCTACGCGCTCGCGATGCCGTTCGTCGCGCTGACCACCTGTTACGTCTACTTCGACGCTCGCACGCGCGACGAGCTCGAGCCGGAGCGCGGGCCCGCGGTGCTGCCGGCGGAGATCGTCGTCGGCCGCTGATCCAGGGCGACGACCCGACCCTCCTCGCCGGCGCGCACGATCGCCTCCGCCGCCTCGAGAACGTGCAGTGCGAGCTCGCCGCTCGCACGGTGCGGGCGGTCCTCGCGAATCGCCTCGGCGAGGTCCTGGATGCCCAGGCCTCGCGTCTCCCGGCCGCCGAGCGGCTCGTACCGGACCGGCTTCGGCTCGCCCCGGCCGGCGGCGAGGAGCACCTCGCCGCCGAAGGCATTCGCGTCGGGGAGCGTGAGCGAGCCGGCGGTGCCGAAGACCCGCATCCCGCTCAGGTACTGGTCGCGCGACTCGAAACCGACGGTGAGCGTGGCGAGCACACCGCCCGCGAAGCGGAGAACCGCGGCGGCGTGTGTCGGCACCTCGACGGCGACGACGCGTCCGGCGCGCGGGCCGGCGCCGAGCATGCGCTCCGGAGTGGGCGTCTCGGTGAAGCCGGCGACGGCGTGGATGCGGCCGAGGAGCGAGACGAGCGCGGTCAGGTAGTAGGGCGCGATGTCGAGCAGGGGGCCGCCGCCGGCCCGGTAGAACATCTCGGCGTTCGGGTGCCACGTGTCGGGGCCGCCCACGAGCATCGTCGCGGCCGCCCCGAGCGGGGTGCCGATCGCGCCGTCCGCGACGAGGCGCCGCGCGGTCTCGTACGCGCCGCCGAAGAACGTGTCGGGCGCGCAGCCGAGTCGCAGCCCGAGCCGGCCGGCTTCGCCCACGAGCTCCCGTCCCTCGGCCGCGGTGGCGGCGAGCGGCTTCTCGGTGTAGACGTGCTTGCCCGCCGCGAGCGCGGCGCGGACGATCGGCGCGTGCGCCGAGGGCGGCGTCAGGTTGAGCACGAGGTCGACGTCCGGGTCGGCGATCAGGTCGTCCGCCGGCTCCGCGCGCAGGCCGAACTCGGCGGCGAAGGCGTCGGCGGAGTCGGCATCGAGGTCGGCGCAGGCGACGGGCCGCCACGCGTCGAAGGCACCCGAGTCGCCGACGTAGCGCTTGCCGATGATCCCGCACCCGACGACACCGACGCGCAGCGGTTTCGTCATGCGCGCTCCGCAAAGCGCCGCACGGCGTGGAGCGAGCGGTCGATCGCCTCGAACGGGTGCGGCCCGACCTCGTCCTCCTCGACGACGAGCCATTCGACGCCGGCCTCGAGCGCGGCGGGGACGAGGCGGTCGTAGCCCACGATCCCGTCTCCGACCGGGACGTCGTCGCGGCTCTCGCGCCTCGCATAGTCCTTCACGTGCACGAGCGGGCAGCGTCCGGCGCTCGCCTCGAGCTCGGCGAGCGGATCGCCGCCGCCGTGCCAGATCCAGCCGAGGTCGAGCTCGAGCCAGACGAGCTCGGCCGGCAGCTCGCGCAGCCGGTCGAGGAAGGTGCCGCCGCCGTGGAGCGGCTCGACCTCGGTCCAGTGGTTGTGGAAGCCGAAACGGAGCCCCACGTCGCGCGCCGCCCGGGCCGCCGCCTCGATCCGCTCGAGCAGCGGCTCCGGCTCTCGGATCGCCTCCGGGTCGGCCCAGCTCTGGGCGGCGCGGTCGACACCGAGCGTAGCCAGCTCCGCGGCGAGCGCGTCCAGCTCGTGCTCGAATGCTTCGAGACGCGCGTGACGACCGGCAGCGGTGAGACCGGCGTCGTCGAGCCAGCGGCGCACCCGCCCGGGCGCGTGGCCGTGCAGCTGGAAGAGCTCGACGCCGTCGTAGCCCAGCGCGCCGACACGCCGGAGCGTCCCCTCGAGGTCGCGGTCGCACTCCTCGCGGATCGTGTAGAGCTGGAGCGCAACCCTCGCCACGCGTCGACTGTATGCCGCGTAAGGTCCGCGCATGGCGAGACCGGTCACGCTCTTCACCGGCCAGTGGGCCGACCTGCCGCTCGCCGATCTCGCCGCGAAGGCGGCGGGCTGGGGCTACGACGGGCTCGAGCTCGCGTGCTGGGGCGATCACTTCGATGTGGTGGCGGCGCTCTCCGACTCCGGGTACGCGGCGAGGCAGCGCGACGAGCTGGAGCGGCACGGGCTCCGGTGCTGGGCGCTCGGTGCGCACCTCGTCGGGCAGGCGCTCTGCGACCGCATCGATGCGCGCCACCAGTGGATCCTGCCGGCCGAGGTGTGGGGGGACGGCGAGGCCGAGGGCGTGCGGCGGCGGGCGGCCGGGCGCCTCGCCGACACCGCGCGAGCCGCCGCGGCCCTCGGCGTGACGCAGGTGAACGGCTTCACCGGCTCGCCCGTCTGGCACCTGCTCTACTCGTTCCCGCCGAACGACTTTGCCGAGGTCGAGCATGGCTACGAGGAGGTGGCCGAGCGGCTCGGGCCGGTGCTCGACGTGTTCGAGGCCGAAGGCGTTCGCTTCGGGCTCGAGGTGCATCCGACCGAGATCGCCTACGACTTCGTCACGACGCGGCGGACCCTGGACGCCGTGGGCCGGGAGAGCTTCGGCATCAACCTCGACCCGAGCCACTTCGCGCACCAGTTCCTCGATCCGGCCGAGTTCGCGCGCGAGTTCGGCGACCGGATCTACCACGTGCACGTGAAGGACTCGAAGCGCCGGCTCGACGGGCGCCGCTCCATCCTCGCCTCGCACCTGCCGTTCGGTGATCGCGACCGCGGCTGGGACTTCGTCTCGCCCGGGCACGGCGACGTGGACTTCGACGAGCTCTTCCGGGCCCTCAACGAGATCGGCTACACCGGGCCGCTCTCGGTCGAGTGGGAGGACTCCGGCATGGAGCGCGAGTTCGGCGCCGCCGAGGCGGTCGGGTTCGTCCGGGGCGCCGACTTCGTCCCGTCCGAGCTCGCGTTCGACGCCGCGATGCAGCGGGACTAGCTGAGCTAGGCGGTTGCTTCTCGATCGAGCAGTGACCTCAGGTAGTCCTCCATCTTGTCGAAGCTGTCCTCCTGGCCGTCGGACCTGGTCATGTGGTCACGGCCGGCCTGGTCGCGGAAGGCGAGCTTCAGCGTCAGCTTCGTCACTCCGTCGCTCTCGTGCAGATCGACGGACTCGACGGCGTCCGCATCCGGCCACCCTTCGAACAGCCAGGTCTGCACGGTCCGGGTCGGCGGCTCGAGCTCCAGGTAGGTTCCACGAAACGAGCATTCGGTTCCGTCTTCGGTCACGAAGACGATGTGGTAGCTCCCCCCGACGCGCAGGTCGATCGAGCACTCCGTCACCTCACACGTGAATGGAGCGAACCATTTGCTCACATGCTCCGGCTTCGTCAGCACGTCGAAGACGAGTGCGATCGGAGCGTCGAACTCTCGAGTGGTGAGGATCTCGAGCTCGCTCGGGAACTCGACGACTGCCGATCCGTGCCGTGTACGTGTCACTGCGGCTCTCCTTGTTGTTGGAGTTCTTTGAGGTAGTCGTCGATCCGATCCAGTCGGTCGTTGCACGCCTGCTCGTACCTGGCCAACCAGTCGTGCATCGGCCGAAGGCGGGCGGGTTCCAGGCGGTAGAGCCGGCGACGTCCCTCCGACCGGCAGTTGACGAGGCCGACCTCACTGAGAACGCGTAGGTGCTTCGAGACCTGGGGCTGGGACATCGAGAGGTCGTCCACGATCGCCCCGACCGCTTTCTCGCCTGCGATCAGCGTGTCGAGGATCTCGCGGCGGCGCGCCTCGGCGATTGCGTTGAAGACGTCCGAGGTCGTGGAGGAGCGGGCCACGGGGTCAATATATGCCGATACCGACATATGTCAAGAACCGTTGCCGAGGCCTCCCTCAGGTGAGGTGGTTCAGGTCGTGGAGGAGGGTGAGGAGTTGCGCGAAGCGCTTGGGGCCGAGTTGTCGCGCCCACTCGGTCTCGGTTTCGGCAACCGCGTCGCGGATCACCTTGACGGCGGCCTTGCCACGTGAGGTGAGCGCGATTCGCTTTGCGCGGAGATCGTCGGGGTCAGGTCGGCGTTCGAGGTAGTCGAGGCGTTCCAGCTCGCGGAGCAGGTAGTTCAGGGCCTGCTTGCTGATTCGCAGCCGGGTGGCGAGGTCGGACGGCCTTGCGCCTTGCGGGCCCGGGTACTGGAACACGTTCAGGTAGGCGGCATCGAAATCATGGAAGCCGCGCTCGTGCAGCCGCTCCAGCATGCGCAGTTGCACCTCTTCCCACGGGACGCGGAGGAGCGCTCCGATGAGCGGCGGCCCGGGCGGTTGCTCGCCCGGCGAGGTTTTTATAAAGCGCCTTGACGACTTGGTCGAAGCCATGTATGGTCAAGCGACTTTACCAGACCGGACGAGGAGGCACGAGATGCAGAGCATCCAGGACGAGATCAGGGTCGGGTCGGTGGCGATCCGGTTCCTGGTCGAAGGCGAGCAGGCCGCCGGCTCGGTGGCCGTCTTCGAGTTCGAAGTCCCTGCCGGCGCCAAAGTTCCCGCGGCACACAGTCACGACGGATACGAGGAGACCATCTACGGGCTCGAAGGCGTCCTGACCTGGACGATCGAAGGCGTCCCGGTGGATGTCGGCCCTGGCGACGCGCTCGTGATCCCGCGCGGCGCCGTGCATCGCTTCGAGAACACAGGCGAGTTGGATGCGAAGGCGCTCGGCATCGTCACCCCCGGCATCCTCGGGCCGGCGTACTTTCGCGAGGTCGCGGCCGTTCTCGACGCCGGCGGCCCGCCCGACCTCGGGGCGGTGGGAGAGGTCATGCGTCGCCACGGCCTCACGCCGGCGTGACCGCGCGATGATGTCAGCGCTCGTCACCAGACGCAGTACCGGCACAGTCGAGGATCTCGCGACGCCGGGCGCCGCGCCGCTGCTGCATCTTCTTTCGCCGGAGGGAGCAGCGGCCAAGCAGCACATCCTCGCCGTCACCTTCCGCTCGGCCGACGGACGGCGCTGGGATGCTGTCGGCGGCGGGGAGTCGATCGCCGCCGCGATCGAGTGGGCTCGAGAATGCTGCCCGGAGTACACGGTCTGGGAAGCCGAGCGCTGGAACAACCTGTATGGCGACTAGCGCGCGCCACCGGTCGCCACCGCTCGTTGCAGCAGCAACCGAGACGATTCTTCAGAGCGAGGAGCGCAAGGTCGAGATCGTCGTCGCCCGGGAAGAGATCACCGTCACCCGCGCCGCCTACGCCGCCGGTGTCGAAGTGGCCGGCCCTCACGTCCATCACGACCACGTCGACGCCTTCTACGTCCTCGAGGGCACGCTCGTCTTCCAGATCGGCCGTGACGCAACGGAGGTCGCGGTGGGCGCCGGTGGCTTCGTGGCCGTCGCGCCACACGTCCCGCACTCGTTTCGCATCGACAGTCGCGCCCCGGCGCAGTGGCTCACCATCCACGCGCCCGACGGCGGTTTTGCGTCTTTCATGCGCGGGGTCCGCGACGGCGCGGCCGTCGAGTGGGACAGCACCCCGTGGTGCCCTCGGCCAAACGAACGTGCGCACGTTGTCTAGGACACGGGTGAGAGGTCAAGACGGTGGACGCCAACCTCTGGCCAACGTCGTTTGCCCCACCTCGATCAGGTAGCCGTCAGGATCACGGAGGTAGCAGCGCAACTCGGTCGCGTGTCTCTGGGGCGGCGTTAGGAATCGTGCGCCCCGCTCGGTCCACTCGGCGTACACCGCTTGGATGTCTGCAACCCGGATGTTGAGGAAGCTGCTGACCCGATCTGGGTCGGGCGGAGTCTCGAGCGTCACGGTCGGCTTGTCGTCGGTCGGGCCTCCTCCGACATTGATGATGATCCAGCTGTTGGCCAGCGCGACGTACGTCACCCCGTCATTCCCTTCTCCTGAGATGACGGTCCGGCCACCAAGCACATCCGTATAGAAACGGCGCGAACGCTCGACATCGTCTGAAACGATGAAATGGGCCACGACCATCTCCTGGTCGATGGTGCTCATGCCGACCTCCGTTGTCCGTATTTGCTCTCGCTCACACCATCGCAGGCTCAGGCGTCGCTCGTGACAGTGGGTCAGGTGAGATCGACCGTTCCCGAGACAGCAGACGCTTCGCGAATCGTTAGAGCCGTTTCACGAGGGCGTGGTTTGCTCTGTGAGTGCCGCGGAGCACCGCAGTTGTCGGGTTCGTCGTCACGGTGGCAGCGCTCGTGCTGTTGGCGGCGGGCTGCGGCAGTTCGCCTGGTAAACAGGTGGCGCAGCTCGGCTCCACCTCGACCACGACGCAGAGCAGCAGCTCGTCCACCGGCGCCGGTGGCTCGCCGGCTTCTGGAAGGTCATCGAATTCCCCGATGCTCGCTTACGCGCAGTGCATGCGTTCTCACGGTGTGCCGACCTTCCCCGACCCGGACAGCAGCGGACGGATCCCGAAGACCCAGGTCGTAAACGCACGGAAAGACAATCCCTCCCGCTTCGACTCGGCCGACACCGCGTGCCGCCACCTGGCCCCCAACGGTGGCAACGGGGAGACACCTGCCCAGATAGCACAGGACTGGCGCCAGTTTCGGCAATTCACACAGTGCATGCGCCGCCGCGGGGTGCCGAACTGGCCCGACCCCACCAACCGATCCGCGACCGACAGGCGGCCCATGTTCGACATCACGGCCGTCGGTCTCTTCCCGGTCTCGTCGCAGATCCGGGCGAAGGCGCAGCAATGCGCGTCGCTGCTGCACATGGGCGGCCTTCCGCCCGCCGGCTGAACGGATTCCGTCGTAGCCTCCCGGCGTGGCTCGTGACACCTCATCCTGGGAGCGGCTCCGCCTCCATACGGACCGGCTCCGCCTTCGTCCGCCGACTCGACGGGATGCGGAGGCTCTGTACGACCTGTTTGCAGACCCGGAGGTCATGCGCGGCTTGGGCAAGGAACCGGTCTCGGGGCTCGAGGAAGCGCGAGCCATGATCGAAGAAGCAATCGGCTCCTGGCGCGCCGACGGGCTCGGTCCGTTCGTTCTCGAGACCGCCACGGCCGACCGGCGGGTGGTCGGCCAAGCGGGTCTCATGATCTTCGACACACGCGGCTGGACGCCCTCGACTCTGGCAAACGCGGGACGTCATGCTCAGCCCGAGCTTGGCTGGGCCTTGATACGGGCGCACTGGGGCTATGGATATGCGACCGACGCCGCGGCAGCCATCCGCGCCTGGGCACATGAGCGCCGTTCCATCGATCGGCTTGTCTCTCTCATCAGGTCCGACAACGTCCGCTCTCAGCGTGTGGCGGAAAGACTTGGCGCGAGACCTGCAGAAACCGTGACACCTGGAGATTCGTGGCCGAAGACGGTCGTCTGGCGACATCCCCCGCCGTTTTGATTCATTCCCGAGATCTCGTTCAGCCGAGAATCTGCGGGCGGGTTCTGGAGTGATTTCGCGCCGACGGCTACGTTCGCGTCCCGTACGCACTGATCGATGAGCCGTCGCTCGAACCGACGGGCCACATGGTCGTCGGCTCGAAGGCTTCGTGGCACGAGATCCACGACGACCTACCTCGGTACGAGCAGCGTCCGTGGTCTTGAACGGGGAGTGGGTCAGCGCAGCGGACACACGACGATGTCGCGGCCAGGCGTCACCCGAGATCGCGGTATGGCCGCGGACGGCGGTCGCGTGAGCTCCGTCGGCGCCTCGACACGTGGGTGCTTTCCGTCCGCGGCGACCTTTCGCGTGCCTCTTCGCGCGTTCCGTGACGGAACTCAGGCGAGAAGGACGGCCGCGCATTCCAGCGCCGAGTGCATCGCGGATGAGAAAAGCCAGCTTCTGCGAGACGGGTTTCAGCTGCTTGTTGTTGGCGGGGGCCAAGCGGAAGCACTGACGACACCCGGTAGCGCTTTTTCGAAGAGCCGGGCGAGGCGCTTGAGCTCCTCGCTTGTGAGGCGATCGAGGTAGAGCTCGCGCACCGTAGCGTGATGGACGACTTGTGCTCGCCGCAGCGCTTGGAGGCCTGACCGGGTCAGCACGGCGAAGGCGGCGCGCCCGTCTGCTGGGTCCGGTTCTCGGCGAACGAGACCCTGGTCCTCGAGCCGAACGACTACACGCGTGATCCCGCTCGGCGTCAGCATCCGCTGAGCACCGAGCTCACTCATGCGCAATCTCAGCCCGGGGGCAGTGACGAGCGTGATCAGAACGCCGTAGTCGGCGAGTGAGATCAGCCCGTCCTCGCCGAGGCGGCGGTCGATTTCGCGCATTGCGGTTTCTCGCAGACGGATAAGCCCGCGCCAGGCGTCGAACTCCTCAGATGTGAAGGCATCCGGCTCCGGCAGCTCCTCGAGCCAACGCTCCGGTGCCTGCGGATTACTTGACACAGTGAACTAAACACGCCAGCATCTATTTGCGAGTGTGAAGTATATCCTGCGCCGCGGCGATTACTGCCGGGCGCGTGACGAGGAGGAGCCGCGATGACGGTTCTCAAGACCAAGGTGCTAGCGCCCGGCGAAGGACTGCGACTCCAGTCCGGCCCCGGGCGCGATCTCGTCTTCAAGGTCACGGGCGATGACACGGGCGGCGCCTTCGACTACTTCGTCGTCGAGGTCGCTCCAGGAGGTGGGCCGCCGCTCCACGTCCACCACAACCAAGAGGAGACGATCCACGTCCTCAAGGGTCGATACAAGATCCAGATCGGCGACGAAGCGTTCCACTGCGCCGAAGGCGGATTCGCCTACTTGCCCTCGGGCGTCCCACACGCCTTTCTCAACCTCACAGACGAACCGGGCGAAATAGTCGTCGTCTACACCCCCGGCGGCGGGCACAAGTTCTACGAAGAACTCGGCCCGCTCACGCGGAACGGGACACCCGACCGCGCTGCCGTCGCAGCCGTCTTCGAGAAGTACGACATGACACTGCTCGGACCACCACTGACCGCAGACTAAGCACAGGCCCGCGACCGGCTCAGGTCACAAGCCGAACAGCCGCCCCATGCAGAACAGGTGCGCTCAGGGATCAGCTTCGAACACTCGCGCAGGTCAGCGATGGCGGACCGGTCGTTATCCTTCCGGCGGTGGCTGCCTACTCCGTCACCCGCTTTGACGCGATTGATGAGGTTGAAGGCGACGGGATGCCGTACCGGCCGGTGAGGCGCCACTTCGGGATCGCGTCCTTCGGCGTCAGCAGCTTCACGGGCCGGAAGTTCGGCGACCGGATCATCAACGAGCACTCCGAGGAGGACGACCAGGAAGAGTTGTACCTCGTGCTCCAAGGCCGCGCGACCTTCGAACTCGACGGCGAGCGGGTGGACGCGCCGGCGGGGACGTTCGTCTTCGCCGAGCCCGGCGTGAAACGGACGGCGTTCGCGGAGGAAGACGGGACGACGGTCGTCGTCGTGGGAGGCAAGCCAGGCAAGGCGTACGAGGTCCTTGGCTTCGAGGCTTGGGCGCCGTTCCAACCGCTGTACGAGGCGGGCAACTACGCCGAGGCCGCTGACCGGGCCCGCGAGACGATCGAAGCGCAGCCCGAGGCGGTCGGCGCCTTCTTCTGCCTCGCGTGCTGCGAGGCGCTAGCCGCGCGCGCGGACGACGCGGCGCGGCATCTGAGGCACGCGCTCGAGCAGTCGGAGCGGCTGCGGGGCCTCGCCCGCCGCAACTCCGACCTCGACTCGATCCGCGACCGGCCCGAGATCGCCGAGCTACTCGCGGGGTAGAGGGACGCCGAGCCAAGTCAGCAGCAGCAGCGCGACGACATGCCCCCCGGCAAGAATCGAACTTGCGCACGCGGTTTGGGAAGTCGGCCGGAGCTGTGACGTGTTGTACCGCTCGGTTCGCTCAGTCCGCTCAGTCCACGTTGCGACGTGCGTCTAGTCCTGTTGCGGGTCGTCGTGTACTTGTCCGTTCGGCTGCTCCCGGTAGACAGACGGTAGATCGCGCCCGGGTGAGAGGACGCTCGTGCAGGCCGTCGTGGTCGCTAGCAGCCGTGCGAGTCGACATACTTTCCGCTCAGTTCCTGGCCCCGGAAACGATGAGCCGCCAGGCGTTTAACTCCGACGGTCACTACGCCATGGCAGTACAGCGGAACGCCGTGCAACTCGTACCCACACAGGTAGCCGACCCATGGCGTCCGATGGAGCAGACGGCAAGTGCCGACGGTGTACGAGACGTGCGGTTGGTTCGCGGTCTTTACCTCGTGGGCCGCATAGTGCTCTGTGGTCGCGAGTGCGGCAGCGAGGGGCGTGGCTCCGTACCAGTACGCGCCCGAGGCCTCTGCCACCACGACGCAGGCCGCGATGGCACAGACTGCAACCACCCAAGCTACGCGCATCACCCGAATGACAAGTCTAGGTCTGGCGTCTGTAAGAGTCGGCGGAAGGGTCCGTCAGGGGCGATAGCCGCACACTGGCGCAAGTGACGTTCAGGTCCCGCGATCCGGGCGTATGGTCTGGGCTTGCCATGGAGGAGCTGAAGATTGGGGTCGACGGGGCTACGCTCGCGGCGAGCTATTCGCCGGCTGACGACACCGTGATCGTCGCCCTCCACGGCGCGGGCGCAGGAACGCGTGACAGCCCGCTTTACGGCTACCTGCACGAGCTGCTTCCGGACGCCGGGATTGGGGTTGTCACCTTCGACCGTCGCGGCGAGGGGGAGTCGACCGGCGACTCGACGCGTGGCCGCTTCGACCTCCAGGTCGAGGACGCGTTGGCGGTGATCGAAGCGATCGACGCGAACCGGGTCGGTCTATGGGGGATTAGCCAAGGAGCCTGGATCGGCCCGCTCGCCGCAGCTAGGTCGGATGAGGTGGCGTTTCTCGTCCTGATTGCCTCGACCGGCGTCACGCCCTCGGAGCAGATGATGTACGCGGTCGAACGCCAGCTCCGGCGAGCCGGCTACCTCGATGATGTCGTTGCGCGTGCGCTCGAGCTGCGACGACGGTTCGAGGACTGGGTGCATAGGGGTGACGGCGAGTCCGACGAGCAGCTCGCCGCCGAGCTACGGGCGGGGATGGTCGAGCCGTGGTGGGCCAGCGTCTGGCTGCCACCGACGCTGCTCGACCAGGAAGACCGGCGTCTGTGGGTCGAGGAGATGGACTTCGACCCGCGCCCGGTCTTCGCGCGGGTGGAGGTACCGACGCTGCTGTTCTATGGCCAGGCCGACTCCTGGACCCCGGTCGAGCCGAGCGTCAGCGCTTGGCGAGCCGCACGCGGCGACGAAGTCGACATCGTCGTGATTCCCGAAGCAGAGCACGATCTGACCCTGCCCGATGGGAGTCTGTCGGCCGATTACCAGCGAACCCTCGTGAACTGGCTCAAGGTGCATTCATGAGCACTCGCGCAGCTCAGCGCTTCTTCACCTCAGCTACCTCTGGCGCCAGCCGAAACACGGCGTGCCGCTTCAGTTCCGCGGCGATGACCTCGTCGTGTGAGTCTGGGTTCGCGTCGAAGTACGGACGGGTGACTTTGATTTCGTCGATATAGGCCCGGAGCACTGGGATCGCAGCCTGCGCGGCTGCCTCGACGACCCTGAACTTCTCGGAGCGCCGACCTCGACTGAGCGTGACCTCGCCAGCGGCCCGTGCGTTTCGCACCCAGCTCACAGGCCCGTACGCGGCGACAAGCCACCGATCGCCCGCGACCTCGATCACATCCACGGGCGTGGAGTAGAGGCGTCCCGTCTTTCGGCCCGGCACCGTGAGGACGTAGCGGTAGGACGCCCCGAGGCCGAGCCTCGTCATCAGCCGGAACACGAAGTTGATCAGCCGCGCGCCGCCGTTCAACCGATACGTCTTCGCCATCGCGCTGACGTCCTCAGCGACTTTGCGTCCGCTCGAGCTCGCGATCGATCTCGGTCTCGGTGATCGGCGTATTCAGACTCGCCGGCCATCTCCCATAGGCACGCCAGCCGTCGAGGGCGAGGAAGAACCCCCAGACAAGCGAAAGCCAGGCGGGCCACGGGATGCTGCCGTTGGTTGAGCGGTCGGTGATTAGCCAGATCAGCCACAGCAGACCGTTCACAGCGACGAAGGCGACCGAGTCTCGGGCGAACTTCCGCTTCCGCTTGAGACTCGCGATCGCATGTTCGCGCGCCTCATCAACGCCCGCGGCGCTCGTTCCGAGTTCTGGCGGCTCCTCGAGTTCGGGTGGGGCTGAAACAGCCATAAGCACCTCCGAATCGATTTCAGCACCCGCCAGCATCGCTCAACCGGAGTCTCTCTGACAGCAGGGCCTGCCCCGATCCCGACTACCACGAACTACTGACGCCCGCACTCATCGCCGTCGTCCAGGACAGCGTCAGGGGTCACTCCTGAACAGTGGCGCAGGCGAGGCTACTGAGTTCGTGAACGACTCTCGGCCCACCGAGCGATGCTAGAAGTACTGGATCAGCGGTGAGGACGGCGATCTGGTTGTCGCTGACGCGCGCGCGTGGCGTGCGTGGCTCGGGCGCAACCACGCCGATTGGGCGGGCGTCATGCTCGTACTAGCGAAGAAGGGCACGAGCTCGCCGACGAGCCTGACCTACGACCAGGCCCTCGAGGAGGCGATGTGTTTCGGGTGGATCGACGGCCAGGTTCGCCGCCGCGACGAGCGAACGTACTTTCAGCGTTTCACGCCGAGGCGGGCACGGAGCCGCTGGTCGAAGCGGAACACGACAGTCGCCGAGCGGCTGATCAGCGAGGGCAGGATGCAGGCTTCGGGAATCGCCGAGGTCGAGCGCGCAAAGGCCGACGGACGTTGGGAGGCTGCCTACGCTGGCCCCGCGACGGCCCGCGTGCCCGACGACTTGGCAGCTGCGCTTGCGGCTGAACCGAAGGCGATGACGATGTTCAGACGGCTCACCAGCCAGAATCGCTACGCGATTCTGCATCGCATCGAGGCGGTGAAGCGGCCCGAGACTCGTGGCCGCAAGATCGCGGAGTTCGTGGCGATGCTCGCGCGCGGCGAGACGGTACATCCGCAGACGCGGAGGAACAAAGACCAACCATGATTCGGGATCAGCGCCAGCCGCTCGGCGTCCCGCCGCTCGGTCTTGACCCTGTCGGCTGCCGCCCGGATCCGCGACGGCGCCGCGACCACGCAGCTGATCCCCGCACCGGCACACGCACGCGCAAGCCCATACCCGGTAGGCGCCGCCTCGCACAAGACCCGAACCGGCCCCGGCAACGTCTGCAGCCACGCGACCGTCTCCGCGGGCAACGGTCATCGACATCATCGGCGTCGATCCTGACCATCAACGGCGCGGCATCAGCTCGGCGCGTCACGGAGATCGCGACCGAGCACATGCGAACCCGTGGCATGGACATCGCCGTCGTCGAAACCGGCGGCGACTCCGGTCACGCACCGGCGCGAGCGGCATACGAGACGGCAGGCTTCACCCTCCTGCCCATCGCGCGTTACTTCCGGCTGCTCGACTAAAAGGCGGCAGTACGTCAGGGAACATTCCTGCGCTGGCGCAGGCTGGCGTCCTGGTTGCCTCGATACGGTTCCGGGGCATGGGATCGAACCCCCGGTTTATGCCCCTCGACGACACCTGTCGGATCTGTGGACGACCTGTGGCCGTCGCAGAAGAACTCGGCTGGGCCAGAGTTCAGGTCAACGAGGTGGTGAGAAACTGGCCGTCGGAAGAGTCCATGAGGCAGGACTTCTTCGTCCACATGGAGTGCCTAAGAACCCGACCGCTCCTTTCGGACGAGCGCGACTAACGGCAGTCGCCCAGGGGGCCTTCCTGAACTGGTGCAGGCGGGCCGCCCCTCTACTTGGCGGTCAGCCGTGCATCGCGGTCTGCATCTGCGTGACTCGACCAGCGCGGAAGCAGACCCTTGTGCCATCGACACGCGACAGCTGCTTAGACGGGTGCGCGACTTTGTAGAGAAGGGCCTGTCCCTCGTCGGCCGGGGGCCACTGAAGCACCCAACATCGTTTGCCGGAGTTCGGTCGACCGAGCTGCTGCTGGACTTGAGCCTGCGTCCCGCCGACCCTTAGGCCTGCGAGTGCTGAGTCGCACGCCTTGGCGGTTGCTTCGCCGATCATCACCGGCAGGGTCTGGTAGACGCCGTCTGTCGGCAGTCGCTGAAAAGCGGCTCGGAGCGACCCGCACGACCAGTTGTGGTTGAGATGGCCGTCGTAGGCATCCCGGATGACCGCGCTCCCATCGCTGCTGATCGCCAGCTGGTTGTGTGCGTTGTTCCCGCAGCCGCTCACGATCGCTGCGACAAGGATCACCACGCCGATCCTCACGCCAAGGACGCTATGGCCTCTCTGTAAACAGGTCTTGAAGGCCGCTCAGGGAACATTCCTGAACTCAACGCTGGCGCAGGCGACGGTGTGCGGACCGCTCGGCCACTCGCAGACGTACCCTCCAAGACATTCCTCGGAAGGAGGCGTCATGCTGCGCACCGCTGTGGCCTGTACGGTCACCGCCGCGATCACCGCGTGCCTGACTGCAGGCGTCGGGCTTGGCTCAAGATCGGCGACGCACTCCGTGAAGAACATCGCGGTCGGAGAGACCGCCATTTTCACGGGGCAGGATCTCCTCTGCGTCAACGAGCGAGCGAGTGCGGCCCCGCGCTTCAAACAGCCCGGCGTTGCTTGTTCCTCATACGCAAGCCCGTACCAGGGACTCGGCCTCTGGCTCACTAGGACGACCGTCAAGGCGACCCGACCGCCGAACGGACGCGTGACGTACGTGATGCACCGCTAGGAGCGTTCGCGCAGGGGACACTTCCTAACACTGGGGGAGTCGACCAGCCTCAGTTCTTGGCGCGGTCGCCCGCCGAGGGGTCGGATCTCATGGAGATGGTGGTGCGGGGATGCCTGGGAAGGTCAGGGTGGAGAAAAGGTTCCGTTGGGGCGCTTGACGGTGACGGTGATCGTGCCGGTGCCGCCCCCGTTGTAGGGGAGCCTGGCGACAAAGACGTTGTTCTGGACGATGGCGGTGGCGGTCGTGCCTTGGGGTTTGTGGTCTGTTTGCGAGCTTCACTTCGCGGTGATCTGGCGCACGTCGTTTGCGGCGAGTCCGGTCACGAACAGCTTGCCGTCGACGATCGAAACGCTCGGGTCGGTGATTGAACCGTCAGCTCCGGTCAGGACGTGGAAAGAGTCGCCTGAGGCGTGTGCGAGCGAGACGACGAGGCACAAGTCGCCTGTTCCGCGTTTGAACAAGTAGACGGAGGGTGGCCCTGAAAACGGCTCTTGCGCGCTGGACGGGTCTGCTCCCATTTCGGTGACGACCTCCGTCACGCTCATATGGAGTGTGGCCTGTCAAGCGGGCAGGGGTTGCTGACCCCGCTGTGTGCGGGGTTGGTTCGGTGGGGGGAGCGCACCGGCTGTCGTCGACGTCTTTGTCGCGACTCATATACGCGGGTTGGTGCCGCATGACCGGGTGTGCGAAGTGAGGAGCGGAGCCGTTTGTCTGGCGTCGAGCGTGGCCTGGTGGGGCTGCTCACAGCGTTCTCTCGGGTCGCTCCTCGCGTCGTTTCGTCGGTGCGCTCTCCTCGCCGAGCCGTTCGGGCGGGCGTCTACTCCATCGTTGCGAGTGCCCAGCAGTGTCCGGCGAGTTCGCGGGCGACCGCGACCACGACGATCGTGCGGGGTTTGCCGCGGGACTCGAGCGCGTGCCAGCGTGCGTGAAGCCGGCGGCTGCTCCGCTCGGCCTGGGCTCGCACCGCGAGCGGTTTGCCGGCGCGTCTGCGTTCGAGCGTGACGCTCCGGCGTGTCGGGCTGCGTTGGTGCCAGGCGGCCTCGACCAGCAGCCGACGGGCGTGCGAGTTGCCGGTCTTGGTGATCGCGCCTTGACGGCGGCGCTGTCCGCTTGAGTTCTCGCTCGGGATCAGGCCGAGGAAGGCGCCGAGCGCCTCCGGCCGGAACCGCCGCCAGTCGCCGAGCTCGACGCTCAGCGCGAACGCGGTCAGGGTCGAGACGCCGCGGAGACAGACGAGTCGCTCCACGACATCGACGTACGGCGCTGTGGCGGCAAGCTCGGCGATCGCCTTGTCGAGCGCGTCCCTGCGGCTCTTGGCGTCGAGCATGCGGCTGTAGCACTCGTCGAACACGATCGCGCGTGGCCCGCTGGGGAACCGTTGCCGGCGAAGCCATGCGTCGTGATCCCGCGTCCACGCGGTCGCGTCGTAGACGGCCCCGTGACGCAAAAGCAGCTTCGAGAGCCGATGCCGGGCCCGCATCAGATCACCACGCGCGTCCTCACGGGCACGGACGAGGTCACGCGCGGCTTCCTCCTCGGGGTCGGGCACCCGCACCGCAGCGATCTCCCCGAGCCGAAGCAGCCTCGCCAGCCGCTCAGCGTCGCGCCGGTCAGTCTTGACCCGGTCAGCCGCCGGCCGGATCTTCGACGGCGCCGCAACCACACAGCCGATCCCCGCCTCGGCGCACGCACGCGCAAGCCGATACCCCGTCGGTCCTGCCTCATAGACAACCCTGACCGGCGCCGGCAGCGTCCTCAGCCACTCGACCGTCGCATCAGGCCCGGCCGGCACCCGCTGCGACCGCACCTCGCCGCTCCCACCATCGATCACACCCGCGACCACCGAGCGCGCGTGCACATCCAACCCAACCCAGCTACCTTCGCTCATCACCGGCGCCTCCCGTAATTGCGGCTCTACCGCCGGGCCAATCCCGACGGCAACCCGCGCCAACTTACGAGCGAGGCGCCGGGCACTCCATACGGTCTGGCTGACAGCTTCGAGAATGACAGCGGAGTGGCAAGGTCCGGCACTGATCGCTAGCCGTGCCAGACCCCGTCAGCCCAGACGATCAGGGAACACTGTTGTACGTTGGGTCACGCGGGCAAGCGGCCTGGTGCGCGCTACAAGTCGGACAGTCGGATGAGCGCATCGGCGACTGCTTCAGGAGCCACTGCGATGTGGAGGTGCTGTGCGCCAGTGATCTCGTCGATGCGCCATCCCCTCTCCCTCGCCTCGGTGGCCGCTTCCTCGTAAGCGTCGGACAGCAGAAGATAGGCGCAGGGGACGCTATCCCAGCCGGGTGGGCTCGGTATCGCCTGCTCGAAGTAGGAGAGCCGGAGCGACGGCATCTCGCGCTCGAGCAAAGCTCGTAGCTCATCGTCAGGCACGAGGTCTCGCATCGCACCTTCCCCCCACCATGTCGACCACGGAGGCAGCGTGCCGTCGACCGCCAGCGCGCGAAGATGACCGATGAAGGAGCGGCGAGTGGTCGGAGTCTCGCCGGTGACAGCCGGTACGCCAGAGTCGACGAAGATCAGTCCAGAGACAGGCGTGACGACAGCGTCAGTGATGACCGGCAGCAGCAGGCCGCCGCCGCTGTGGCCCACGAGGATGATCGGGCCAGCTATCTCCAGCACAGCGTCGCATACGGCTTCAACGCACTGCCGCCAGTCCCGCGGCGGGCCGCCGAGCGGCCCTAACAGCGACGGAACCACTGCATGATGCCCCCGACGTTCCAACTCGCGTGCAACAGGCGACCAAGTGCCTGGTCCGACGAGGGGACTATGGACGAGAGCGAAGACCACCGCAAACCTACGCAGCGCCTGGCTCAGGGGACATTCCTGAATTGGCGCTGGCGACGTCCTAGTTTTCGAGCCAGCCACGACGATACTTGACGAACCTTGAGCGGGGGAGCTTCGCCCATACGTCCGCGTACGCGACGGCCGGATCCGCGGTTTCTCGCACCACGCTGGCTCCGTAACGCGCGGCGGCCTTGCAGACCTTGTAGACGATGCCGCCGCCCACGCCACGCCCGCGGGCACCGACAGCGAGAACGATCGCGGACTGCTCGCTACTCGCCACGATGACGTGCTCGGTGCCGGGTGCGCAGTAGAAGAAGTCCCATTCGGTCAGCCTTCGCTCCTCGCCCTCCACGATCAGAGTGCACTCTCCCGCGAGCACGATGAACGCCTCCTGTGCGTTCTCGCGGTGGTAAAACCCGATCCGCTCGCCAGGCTCGAGCACGCTGATGTTGATGCCGAAGTGCGGGAACCGCCGCTTGCCCTCGAACGTGCAGTAGGACCCGAGTGGGCCTTCATCCTTCCAGCGCGACTCGCGCGCATTCACGACGAACCAGCCCTCGCCATCGACAGCGAGGCCGTTCTTGCTCACTCGAACTGGAGCCTCCGCCACGGCGAGAGTCTCGCAGAGCAACTGGATAGTTGCTCAGGCGCTATTCCTGAACCCGCTCGCGCAGGCGAGCGCACAGCTTCGGGCTAGAGGCTGGCGACGTCGAGAACGGCGGAAGTGACGACCGCCGTCGGGCGAAACCCGATCGTCTCGTTGAGGTGGCGCATCGCGGTGTTCTCCTCGGCGTTGGAGGTCGAAACGACTTCAATCTCCGGATGGTCGGCGCGTAGCCGTCGCAACGACTCAATCTTCACTGCCCGGGCAAGACCCTTCCGCCTCTGCGCCCCGACGGTTCCGGTGTCGTCGGTGAAACCGAGGGTCGAGCCACCAGACACGCGGAGCTCAGTGAACGCTCCAATCGAGCCGCGCTCGTCCATCGCAACTGTCAGACGCATCTCACGATGTCGCTGCGCGAGCGACTCCTCCGAGGCGCGCACAGTCTCAGCCGTCCAGCTTGGAACGTCCACTCCCTCGGGCTGCGGCGCATCGTCCATCGCCGCTCGCGCCTCCACATAGCCCGCGAGGTACTCGTCGGGAACGCGCCCGAGCCAGGTGAAAAGGCGAAAGCCCTCTGATGGCTGCGGGTCGGGCAGCTCCGCCGCCTGGAGGTCGAGCATGGATTGGACAACACGCGCCTCGGCCACGGCGCCGAGCCGCGCGGCGAACGCGGCTCCCGCGGCCGATGTGTAGCTGCCATGCAGTGCTTCCACCTCGAGCTCGCGCGCGCGCCTGACCACTTGGGCGAGCAGGAGGCTCCCGATGCCGCGCCGACGGCAGCGTGGCTCGACGAGCAGGTGGAGAAAGGCCGCTCGCGGGCCGTGCACGTAGAGCGACGCGGCGCCTCCGTCTGCGAGCCAGTGGCAGCTCGTGTGCGTGGTGCGCTGGTAGCGGTAGAACGCGATCGCCTCCTCGCGGGCGCGGACAGGTTCTCCGGGCCGAAGCTCGTGGTGACAGGCGACCTCGATCGCGTGAAAGCGCCCGAGTACGTCATCGGACGCCGCCCGCGCGTCGATCTCCTCAACGTCGCCTGCCTCGCTGTTCGCCGCTCTCACGCAGGCAGCATCGCACGCCAGTCAGGAGCTTCATCCCCGAACTGGCGCAGGCGACCTCTCCGTCTCCTGGCGCATCGATCGGAGCGCCTATGCGCTGTCCGATGACTTCGTGGCCGCTCTGCGGTCTGAGCATCGAGGGTGAGCGCAGCGGCCGAACGTTTCGCCTCATCGAGGCCCAGGGAAGACGCGAATTAGAGGAGGAACTAGATGACCGGCGATGCATCCGTTCTGGGGAGTCTCCATTCAGTCGATGGCGAAGGAGTCGTGCGGATGGAAGATCGCCTCGACACCGGGATCGATGACCTCTGGGGAGCACTCACCGATCCCGATCGACTCGCCCACTGGTTCGGCGAGGTAGAGGGCGAGCTTTCTCAGGGGGGCGAGTTCCGTGTGCGCATCGCCCTCTCGGGAGCGCGCACAGGGCAGGTGGAGGCGTGCGAGCCTCCGCAGCGCCTGCTGTTGACGATGCGCGATCCCGATCCTCAGCCCGGCCAGCCGGAGCAGACTGTGATCGAGGCCCAGCTGATTGCCGAGGGCGCTCAGACCAGGCTGGTCTGGGAACAGCGGAGCATGCCCGTCGACCTGCTCCCAGCCTACGGCACGGGGATCCAAATTCACGTCGAGCATCTGGCCGACTACATCAGCGGTCGCGAGCTCCGCAACGTCGAGGCCCGCTGGAACGAGCTCTTCCCAGCCTACGAAGCACTGGGCGTCAGCTAACCGGGAAACTGCAGTCAACTCCGCGGGCACCAGGCTGGCTTACGCTCGGGCATCAGTTCCAGCATCGCCGGCCCAAGCCAGAGCGTCTTACGGGTAGCTGCGGATGCTCTCGGTGAGGCCGTTGCCGGCTGACCAACGTCGGATGACCATCTCGCTCTCCTCGAGACTCCATTCGATCGTGGTCGCCTGCTCGACGCCAAACGCGAACACAACAGCGGCATCGGGCCGCGATTGCCACCAGCCCGCAGAGCAGCCCTCTCGAAGCTCGGCCGACGCTTCGATCACGTCGCACCGAAGAGCAGCTGCCCGTCGCTGAGGTACGGCTCGACGGGGCTCACTCGAGGTGAGCCATTGCCGCGCAGCGTTCCGAGAAGCGCGATGCGGGTGAGCTCGAACCGCTGCTTCGCGAGCCGAGCGATCGGCGGCGCCTCCGTTTCGAGCTGCTGCCAACTGATCAGTGGCGCTTGACCGGGCATGAGATCGACCTATCGGTTCCAGACAATCCTGCCCGATCTCTCCGTCGGGTGACATTGACGAACTCAACACTGGCGCCCACACCGGAGATCCGGCCCGAGGTGCGAGAATCGCGTCCGTGCCCGAAGCGCAGCTCGAGGACTTCGGATCGGGGCTCGCGCCCGTCACTCAGGGCTGGTTCGTCGTCAACGTGCGCGACGCCGAGTGGTGGTTCACGGAGAAGAGGGGCGCGAGGTGTGCCTTCGAGAACGAGTACGGCGACCCGGCGGTCGAGTTCGCCCAGCTCGGGATCAACCTCACGGTCCTGGAGCCAGGGCAGACCAGCCTCTACCACGCCGAGGCGAACCAGGAGGCGTTCCTCGTCGTTTCAGGGGAGTGCGCGCTGCTCGTCGAGGACGAGCAGCGACGCCTGCGGCCCTGGGACTTCTTCCATGCTCCTCCGTGGACCGAGCACGCCTTCCGGGGCGCGGGCGAGGGACCGTGTGTGATCCTGATGGTCGGTTCGCGCGTGGACCCGGGAGTGCACTATCCGGTGTCGGACCTCGCTGCGCGCTACGGCGCAAGCGTGGCGGAGGAGACCTCTGACTGGCGGCAGGCGTACGCAACGGTCGAGCCGTTCCGGCGAGCGCGGCCGCCAACCTGGGCCCGTTTGCCCTGGGCGTAGCGTCCGCATCCGGCGTCCCGACACACCTCACTTGGTGCCCGAAGGTTTGACCCGGGTATCAGCGAGTCATGCGCGCTGGGCGCAGTACAGAGACGTGACAGCGGTCCGTACGACGCTGCCGCCGAACTCCTCGTCAATGATGCTTGCGACCTCGTCGAGAACTCGCGCGCGGTCGACTTCGGTCAGTCCGAGGATCGGTGAAAAGGTGGCAAAGAGCGCGCGTGCCTTGTTGGCGTCGAGGCAGTAGGGTTGTCGGAACTCTTCGGCTGTGATGTTCGCGAATCCGGCTCGTTCGAGGTCGCGGATCCGCGCGGCCTGGTGGAAGCCGAACGGCGGGTTGCTCACGGTTGACTTGCGACCTTCGGGGGCGAACGTCGGAAGTGACTCGAGGACCGGCGTCAGCGCGTGGTACAGGTCGTCGAGTTCGAGTGGGTCGTAATGGATGGTCCACCACGGCGCCCACCAGCCGCCCGGTCGCAGCGCCGCCCGTGCCTTTTCGAGACCGAGTCTCTGGTCGACCCAATGAAAAGCGGTTGCTGCGACGGCAAGATCGAATGACTCGTCGGCGAGCTCTGCTTCCTCGAACGGCTCGTCTCGGACCGTGACCGCGTCGCCGAACCGTTGTGTCAGGAAGCGTGCGAAGCCGGGGTCGGGTTCGACGATGATCAGCGGCGCAGCCCCGTGTTCGAGTAGGTCGACGGTCGCCTGACCCGCACCCGCCCCGACTTCGAGTGTTGGGATCCCCGGCCGGAGTCCGCAACGATCCACGAGTCGTGCGAACACCGCCGCGGGGTAGCCGGGACGGCCGTCGGCATAACGGGCAGCATCCGCGCCGAACAGACGACGCCCATCACCCCGAGTCAAACCACCTGGACGCTCGTCGGCCGCCGGCATCTTCGTCGGAGGAGATCCTAGTTTCCGCGGGGCGAGCGTCCTGCGCCGAGCACCCTGGCCGAGGCGGACCTTCGCGGGCAGGGCAAGGAGACGCCGAGTCGTGGGCAGACCGGTCGCCTGTCGCTGGCGACTGGTGAGTGGCGTTTGCGTGTGTCTTGCCCAGGGTCAGCTGAGCGTGGCCGAGGCTGCTCGGCGCGGGAAGGCGTCGCAGCAGTCGATCTCGACCTGCAAGCGGCAGTCGTTGGAGGGCGGCAAGCCGGGCCTACGATCAGGTCGGATGGGGCGTTACAGCAATGCCCTGACGCGGATCGACTCGAGTCGGTAGCCGTAGCGCTCCCAGAGCTCGAACGCCCTCGTGTTCTCGATGCGGGCTTCCTCATCGCGCCCGGCCGCCGCGAGCACGTGCGCGAGTGTTTCGTGGGCGCTCGCGTGGGCACTCGGGAAGTCGGTCCGGTATGCGTAGGCGAGCGCGTCACGAGCGATCGGCTCGGCCGTAGTCGTGTCGCCCCGGTCGGCCGTGATCCGCGCGCGCAGCTCTTCGCCGTAGGCGAAGTTGATCACGTCCTCGATTGCCCCAACGGCCTGTCCCTCGGCGACCAGGCGCTCCGCCTCGTCCAGATCGCCGCGCCGGTAGTGGGCGCGTGCCAGGTCGAGCAGCACCGTCGACCGGAAGCTCGTCTGCCCGAATGCCTCGAAGCTCTCGGCCACCCGGCCGTAACCCTCGATCGCCCTTTCGAGCTGTTCGGCCGCGACGAGGTGGTGGGCCGCTTCCCAGCGGGCGACCGTCGCCAGCGGCGGCAGCCCGACCGAGTCGGCGAAAGCCGCGGCGCGGTCCGCCTTCTCGAGTGCGTCGTCGAACCTCCCCTCCTGTGATGCAAGGTGCGACTCGATGAGCAGCACGACGTGTTGCGCGGGCACGGAGTCCGATGCGCGGATCAGCTCGAGCCGTTCCTGGACCTCGGTCGGGGTTAGCGGGCCGAAGCGAAGCGACCCCATCATCATCATCGCGGCCTGGTCGATCGGGCCTCTCGCATCAATCCGGCGAGCATGTTCGACTGCTTCATCCAGTGCCGCGACGCACTCCATCGCGCGGCTCTTCAGCCAGCTCGCGAATGCCGAGAGGTGGTAGGCGTGCGCGGCGCCGAGGTCGTCACCGGCTGCAGCGAAGACGGGGAGCGCATCCGCGACGGTTTGCTCGGCGGCTTCGACCACGCGCTCCGGGTCCGTCTGGAGCCGGTATGCGAGCCGGGGGCGGAGGACCCCGCGTATCTGAGGCGGGCCACGCGGCTCTCACCTCCAAACCAACTGCAAGGGGGCAACATGTTCCATTTCCGCTTCCGGCTCGGTTTGGCACTCGCCGTCGTTGTCGTCCTCGCGGCTGCGCTCCTGCCGGCCGCAGGCGCCACCGCCCGCGGCATCGAGCCGAAGAGCCCGTGGTACGCATACGACGCCGCGCTCAGGAAGGCGCAGCACCAGCGGCTGGCGCACGTGCTCGGCGGTATCGAGCCGAAGAGCCCGTGGTACGCATACGACGCCGCGCTCAGGAAGGCGCAGCACCAGCGGCTGGCGCACGTGCTCGGCGGTATCGAGCCGAAGAGCCCGTGGTACGCCTACGACGCCGCACTCAGGAAGGCGAAGCACCTGCGCCTCATCGAGGTCCTTCAGAGCAAGCGCGTCGGCTGACGGCTCGGCGTGGTCGACGACAGACCTTGCCTCCAGCGGGCCTGTCGTCGACCGCGCGCCCACGAAGCTCGAGACCGGATGGTTCGCGCGGCTCTACCACCGTGAGGACACGATCGCGAGGGTCCTTCTGGACGTGCTCCTACGCGACCTCGTTACGACGCTTCGATTGACCTTGCGGCCGCAAGTCCGCGCGCCAGTCGAAGCGCGGCGATCGCGCATCTCGACACGGCCGGTATCGCGTCGGGAAGGGAGCCCTCTCCGAACGTCGGGGCGGGCGCCGCGGCTCGGTCACGTCCACACGTTACGTTTGCTTGACGTTCCCAGGGCCGGGTGCTGACGATCGTCGGCGACGATGGATGTCCTGCAACTCGGCGTTCACCAGCCCCCGGAGGTTCGATGCAGAGATCGATCGCGAGGATCATGGCTCGTATGCCGTCCACGCCGCGGCCTAGGCTCGCTCGCACGCGCATCGTCCTCTGCTCGCTGCTCGCGCTGCTCGGCGCTGGCGTCGCCGTTCCGCTCGCAGTCGAGGCAGGCACGGCCAATCCGGCGCCGTCGGCAACCGACGTCACCCGCCTCCCGCTCGGGGACGGCCACGTTTCGAGTTCGCCCAGGACGGGATACGTGGACGCCTGCCAGCAGGGCCCGGGCCGGCAGGGGGGCGCGCAGCACGCAGGCCCCTGGATCCACGGACACACGTTCGACTCGACCCAGAAGACCGTCGTCCGCGGTCGGGTGCACTGGAACGGCAAGATTCGCTTCGTCGTACGCGGCGCCGAGCTCCTGGTCACCGGCAACGGATTGCCGAAGGACGCGCTGACGGGGCGATTCCCAATCTCTCCCAGCGATCCCGCGTATGCCTACGATCGCAACCCGAATGCGATCGAGTCGCAGTCCGTCGTGCTCTCGCTGCCGGCGCATCCGAAGATCGCGGCCACACCTTCGTGCCTGCCGATGGGCATGATCGGGATCTCGGTCAACGGCGTCGCCCTTTTCAACGCCCTCGATGACTCGCATCGCGACGCCGTCGCCCACGAGACGCAGGATCTCTGCAACGGGCACCCGCAGATGCGCGGCATCTACCACTACCACTCGATTCCGTCGTGCCTGACCGGCTCGACCGTGAAGAGCCAGGAGCAGCTCGTCGGCTACGCGCTCGACGGCTTCCCGATCTACGGCCCTCGCGACACGAACGGCCGCCTGCTGGCCGACGCCGACCTCGACGCCTGTCACGGCCACGTCGGCTGGGTGACCCTCCGCGGCAAACGCGTCCGCATCTACCACTACAACGCGACCCTCGAGTACCCCTACACCCTCGGCTGCTTCCGTGGCACGCCGGTCGCGTCGCCCCTCGCCGCCCCCGGCCGCGGCTCAGGCTAATGCCCCCGGCAAGAATCGAACTTGCGCACGCGGTTTAGGAAGCCGGTCGCATCAGTGCTCTGCTGTACGTCTTAGTCCGAGCAGTCCGACTGGTCCGGGCGTAAAGGTGCGTCTAGTGACTACGAGTACGCTCGAGTACAGCTGGTTCCGGCTGCTCTCGGTAGACGGCTGGTAGACGAGCTCACACGAGTGGGATGCTCTCGCAGACGAAGAGTTGCCGTCGTTGAATCTTTGCTGCGGTCGGTGGTGTGCTCGGGGCGGCTGATGTAGTCGGCGAGCGGGTTAGCTGACGTCGACGGCGCCGGGGCCGAGGCGGCTGATCGGGTTCAGCGCGACGCCGGTGAGTGCGCTCGACGCGGTGGCGCCGCTGACGCGGACGATATGAGCGTGGCGGACGTGGCCGGGCCGGCCGGGGCCGGCCGTGTCGATCACTTTCATTGCCGACGCACTCGAGGCCAGCGCGAGCGGGGTCGCGACCGCGACTGCGGTCGCCAGCGAGTTCCTGATTCTGCGGCGGTGGCGGGTCATGGCTGTTCCTCCTGTGTCTTGCCGGGTGGGTGTTGCCGTCATGTCTGGTAGACGGAGGCGGTCGACTGCTTCTTGCGCATCTGTGTGCGCTTGACAGAGCGTGTGTTGTGCGGGTCACACTCGGTATGGCGATGTTGGGTGGTGAGCTCTTCCGCGGCCTGCCCGAGCCGGAGCTTCGGCGGCTGGTTGCGATCGCGCGGCGGCGCCGTTTCAACCGGAACGAGGTCGTCTTCCACCGGGGCGATCCGGCCGACACGCTGCACCTGATCGTCAAGGGTCGCTTCGCCGCCCGTGTCGAAAGCAACCTCGGCGACAGCGTGACCGTCTCGGTACACGGGCCCGGAGATGCGTTCGGCGAGTTGGCGCTGCTCGATCTCGAGCACCACCGCTCAACAACCGTCGCCGCGCTCGAGCCGAGCGAGACCTACGCCGTCCGGCGCGAGGACTTCACCCGGCTCCGAAAGCAGTACCCAGCCGTCCACGAGGTGCTCGCGCGGCTCCTCGCGGCCCGCGTGAGGCGGATCAGCGAACTGTACGTCGAGGCGCTCTTTCTCACGGCAGAGGCACGTGTTCTCCGCCGCCTTCACGAGCTCGCCGTCCTATACGGAAACGACGCGCCAGGCACGACGATCGCGCTCTCACAGCAGGAGATCGCCGGACTGGCAGCAACCTCCCGCGTGACCGTGAACCGAGTCCTGCGCGCCGAGGCAGCTCACGGGACCCTGACACTCCGCCGCGGCCAAACGACGATCAACGACCCCGCCACGCTCGCCCGGCGCGCCGCGCGAGCGAGGCAACCGGATACACCGGGGCCTTGCGCAGACCGGTCGCCTGTCGCTGGCGACTCGTGAGTGGTGTTTGCATGTGTTTGCCACGGATCAGCTGATCGGTCTGGCCGCGAGAGGCTCTTCGCCGGCGTCTGTGACGCGGAAAGCGGTCGCGCCGGCGGGGACTTCGCGTAAGCGGGTGCGGGTCCGCAGGTATCGCGAGTAGCCGGCGCTCTGCCGCGTTTCGCGCGTCGTGCGACCTGGGGCTGTCGCGGGGAATGTCGCAGGTCGACCGGCGAGCCGTCCCGACCCGGTAACCGCGTCATCATCTCGGCGTGAGCCGGGCTCTTCCGACCGGGACGGTGACCTTCCTCTTTACAGACGTCGAGGGGTCGACGACGCTGCTCGACCGGGTGGGTGAGGAGCGGTACGAGAGGCTGCTCGCCGACCACCGGGCGGCGCTTCGGGCAGCGTTCACCAGCCACGGCGGAGTCGAAGTCGACACTCAGGGAGACGCGTTCTTCTACGTCTTCACGGATGCGAAGGCCGCGCTTGCCTCAGCCGTCGAGGGGCAAGCCGCGCTGGCCGGAGGGCCGATCGCCGTCCGGATGGGTCTGCACAGCGGTGAGGCTCGGCGCACTGCCGAGGGTTACGTCGGTCGTGAGGTTCATCGTGCGGCGCGGATCGCCGCGGCCGGTCACGGCGGTCAGATTGTGCTCTCTGGAGCGACAGCCGAGCTCACTGGCGGCGACTTGCTCGACCTGGGGGAGCACCGGCTCAAGGACTTCGGGCAACCGGTCTCGATCTTCCAGGTCGGGTCGGACTTGTTCCCCCCGCTGAGCACCATCTCGAACACGAATCTGCCGAGCCCGACGTCGCGCTTCGTCGGCCGCGACCGAGAGCTGAGCGAGATCACCGCCTTGCTTCGAGACGGGGCGAGGCTGCTCACCCTGACCGGGCCCGGTGGGTCCGGCAAGACCCGGCTCGCCGTCGAGGCTGCTTCAGACCTGGTTCCGCAATTCAAGGCGGGCGTCTTCTGGGTGGGACTCGCTCCCCTTCGTGATGCCTCCCTCGTTCCCGCTGCCATCGCCGAGACTTTGGGCGCCAAGGACGGCCTGGCCGACCACATCGGAGAGCGCGAGCTCATGCTGCTACTGGACAACCTCGAGCAGATCATCGACGCGGCCCCCGGCCTGGCCTCCCTGGTCGAGCGCTGTCCCAACCTTCGTCTGCTCGTTACGAGCCGGGAGCTCTTGCGCGTTCGCGGCGAGGTCGAATATGCGGTGCCGCCGCTGTCATTACCCGAAGCGACCGAGTTGTTCTGTGAGCGCTCCAAGGCCCCTTGGGACGAGTCGGTCGACGAGCTGTGCCGCCGCCTCGACAACCTTCCGCTCGCCGTCGAGCTGGCCGCGGCCTGGGCCAACCTCCTGACACCGCCCCAGATCCTCGAGCGCCTTACGACACGGCTCGACCTCCTCCGCGGAGGTCGCGACGCAGAGGCCCGGCAACAGACGCTCAGGGCGACGATCGAATGGTCGTACGATCTGCTCAGGCCCGAGGAGAAGACGCTGTTCGAGCGGCTCGCGGTCTTCCGCGGCGGCTGGACGCTCGAGGCAGCGGAGCAGGTCTGCGACGCCGACCTCGATGTTCTCCGGTCTCTCGTCGACAAGAGCCTCGCGCGGCGCTGGGGTCCCGATCGCCTCGGCCTGCTCGAGACGATCCGTGACTTCGCCGCCGAGAAGCTCGGTGAGGGCAACTTCGCACTGGCGCAGCGCCTGACGGAGTATCTGACCAGGCTCGCGGAGCGAGCAAACCTTCGCGTGGAGGCGTCCGGCGAGCAGCGTCATGACCTCGTCGCCCCGGAGCGGCACAACATCGAAGGCGCGGTCACGTGGGCGCTCGAGGCCGGCGACCTGGAGGCCGGGCTCCGGCTCCTCTGGATGCTCGAGAACTACCTCGTGACGAACGCGCCGGGCGAGCTCGCGCACTGGCTGGACGAATTTCTGGCCCACGCGAGCGAGCTCGACCCGCTGCTCCGTGCGCGGGCGTATCGGATGCGGGGCGCGGTGGAAGGCGATTCCGCGCGCCGCCGCGAATGGTACGAGCGGAGCCTCGACCTCTTTCGTTCCCAAGACGACACCGCGGGGGTCGGCCATATTCTGCTGCGAGTCGGGATGGAAGCCGTCGGCGAGGGCGACCTCGAGCACGCAGAGTCATTCGCAGACGAGTCTGAAGAGCTCGGCTGGGAAGGGCGTCCGCGCGACCGAGCCGTCGCAGCAGCACTGCGAGCGAGAATCGCAGAGCAGCGCGGGGACGACGAACGCGCTCTGGCACTGATGCAGGAGAGCGCCGACCTCGCCGCCGAATGCGGCTTCACCTGGTGGCGGGCGACACAGCTGGCCTACGTGGCCGATCGCCTTTCCCGTCGCGGGCAGCCGGACGAGGCGGGCGCGGCGCTCGAGGAATCGCTTCGGCTCTTCCGGTTGATCGGCGATCGCGACTTTTCCTTGTGGACGCTCGCCGTCGCCGCCCGCCTGGCCGCCCAGCAAGGCCGCGCGGCACGTGCCGGGGTTATCTGGGGAGGGTTCGAGGCGGAGGCAAACCGTGCTCCCGGCGACTGGGAGGAGTTGCGCCGCGAGTTCTTGGAGGAACTCGAATGCGCCGCCGACGAGCAGTTCGGATCCGGCCGGCGGCGCGGCCGGGCGCTGTCGTTCGACGAGGCGATCGATCACGCGCTCTCAGACGTGGACTGAGCCCAGGACATTGAGCGAACCCTCTGCGACCTCTGCGCCGCGCGATTGGGGTCGCAATGCGATGCTCGGCACCCGGGCACTCACAAGCACGTCCGTCCTCGCGGCCTTCGCGAGGTACGAAGTTCTCGGGAGCGACGGTCGCCGATCGCCGCTCGAGCAGCAAGCGCGGCTGGTCGCGGTCGGCGGCCCGGGCCGCCTCGACGGCCAGGCGGAACAGTACGATCCCGTCTCCCGCATTGCGCAGCTCCACGAGGGCGCGTTCATAGTCCCGTTTGCCGTCGTCGAAGTCGCCGGTGATCGTGGTTTGGGCTGCCGCGGCATCGGAGTGCGAGCCCGAGCAGGCTCGGCGGGAGATCACCGGCCTGCCCGAGTAGCTTTGTGAGACGGGCCTCGGCCCTTGCCACGCCGTCGCCTGCTCCTCAAGGCTCGGCCCGCGCCGCGAGTCGGCGAGGTCGCAGAAGACGGCGGTGACGAACGTTCGCACGGTCGTGACGGCCTGCTTGACAGACCGAGACGAGAAGTGGAGAGTCGAGTCAAGGCCAGCCACGGAAAGGGGCCAGGATGCGTAACCGGTGGTGGTGCGCAGGTCCGTTGAGCATCATCGGCGCTGCTGCGCTTTCAGCCGTTTTCGCGTTGGCGGCGTCGGGTAGCCCGAGTTCCCACACCGGGGTGACGAAGATACTGAGCCTTGCCGTCGCGGGAACCGACGTCGACTACACCGACCCCGCGCTGGCGTATGCGGTGCCGTCGTGGCAGATCGAGTACGAGACGTGTTCGACACTGGTCGGCTACTCCGATGTCGGTGGAGCCAGCTCGGAGCTCTCGCCCGATGCAGCGACCGGATTCCCGGTCATATCGAAACAAGGGAAGACGTACACGTTCACGATCAGGCGCGGGATCAGGTTCGACGACGGAGCCCCGGTAACGGCCGAGAGCTTCCTGGCGGCGTTCAATCGTGACGCGAACCCGGCGATGGAGTCCCCGGTCGACGCCTTCATGGGCGACGTGGTCGGCTACGACAACGTCGTCGACAAGAAGGCCTCGAAGGTCAGCGGCGTCACCGCGAAGGGCAACAAGCTGACGATCAAGCTCACGACCGCGGATGGTGGCCTGCTCGACAAGCTGGCGATGCCGTTCTTCTGCGCGATCGAGCCGTCGAAGACACCTATCAACCCGAACGGCGTCGGCACGCTGCCTGGTTCCGGTCCCTACTACATCTCGGATCGGACCGTCGGCAAGGAGATCGTGCTGAAGTCGAACCACGTACTACAAGGGCAAGCGCCCGCACCGGTCGGACACGATCGTCCTGACGATGAACACCGACCCGCAGCAGACCTTTCTGCAGGTGAGCAACGGCACCTACGCAGCCGACCCGGAGCACCTCGACGAACCGGCGGCTGCCGGTGCCCTGGAGAAGAAGTACGGGCTCAACAAGAGCCGCTTCTTCGTCCATGCGTCACCGGAGACTGACTATCTCGCGCTGAACACGCAGAGCCCGATCTTCAAGTCGGCGGCGATGCGGAAAGCGGTCAACTATGCGATCGACCGGCCGGCGCTGCTGCGTGTCCGCGGCGTCCTCGGCGGGACCCGGACGACGACGATCCTGCCGCGCTCGCTCACCGGTGGCATCTACGACCAGCGGCTGTACCCGATCGCGGGTGCCGACCCGGCCAAGGCGAAGAGCCTGGCCGCCGGCGCGTGCAGCAACGTCAACCTCTGGTACGCGACAAACCCGATCGAGACGCCGCAAGCGGGGATCGTGCGATACGACCTCGAACAGATGGGCTGCAAGGTGACCACGAAGCCGTTCGTCGGCTACGCGATCTTCTCGGCCGCGGGCATCAGGAATGCCGACTTCGACGTGATGTTCGCCGGGTGGTATCAGGACTACGCCGACGGCTACGACTTCTTCCACATCCTGCTCGACGGCCGCACGATCCACGCTTCGAACAACAACGACCTCGCGTACTTCAACCAGCCGGCCGTCGATTCGAAGATCGACGCAGCGAACAAGCTGGTCGGTCAGGCTCGCGCGAAGGCGTGGGGTGCGCTCGACATCTACACGATGAAGAACTACGCCCCGTGGGCGCCGATCGACAACGAGAACATTCGCGACTTCATCGGTCCGAACACCGCCGGCTATCAGTTCTCGCCCGCCTGGGGTTCGATGGACCTCGGCACCCTCTATCTCAAGTAGCTGCTAACGCTGTACGACGGCCTGGGCGAACGTCGACGTCGCGAGGACCAAATCGGCTGATGACCGAATCTAATCGGAGCGGGCGAGATGCGTCACCGAGGGATCAGCTCTTGTCTCGCGCGCTGCGAGCGAGACTCGGCAACGCGTTGCGTCTCGCAAGAGTACGGAGGTAAGCCCGAGGCGGGGTTGCGTCGCCGCGTGTGGAGCCCGGGGCTCACTCGCGTATGGTGAGATCGGTGCACGAGGCTCTCTTGCGGGCCGGATCGAGGCGGCGACCGAGGAGGCCAACGAGCTCGAGCGCGAGATCATCGGCCATGTCGCGCTCGTCCCCGAACTGCTGAACGAGCCCGGCGTCGGCTCGATCGTCGCCTTGCAACTGATCGTCATTCGTTCCGCATCACTGGCGCTACGCCGGGCTTAACCGTGGGCAACGTGAGAGCCGGCGTTCAATCTGCAACCGCGACACGGCGGCCGGGAAGTGCCGCACCGAGGATCGAGAATCAGGCCAGTGAGGGTGAGAGGACTTCCGGCTTGTGCGATGCCCCCGGCAAGAATCGAACTTGCGCACGCGGTTTAGGAAACCGCTGCTCTATCCACTGAGCTACGGGGGCGAGTGCCACCCTTCGGCGCCGCGAGTCTAGCCGCGACGACGACGCAGCTCGGCTTCCGCACCGGGCCCGACGCTCTGGCAGCGGGGTCGCGGGAGCTACCTTCTGTAGATGCAGCTTCGGGGCACGCCTGAGATCGGCCGGATCCTGTTCCTCCCGCTTGCGCTCGTCGTGGTGTCGCTGGGGGCTGTCGCCGCCTGGTCGGCGTTGGCGCTCGGCCGGATCGCCGGGGTGGCAGCCGTGTCGGCGTTGCTCTTCGGACTTCTGCAGCTCGCCCGTGGCCTGCGGGTCGTCGAGCGCTGCCGCCGGCGCGCGGACGCATGGTTGCGAGCGTCGACCGGCGCCTTCGTTCCCCCCGCGTACGCATGGCGCGCCGAGCAGCTCACGTCGAACCGCGAGCGTCGGATGCTCGCGAGGACGCTCCGCCTGGTCGCAGCGACCGCATGCGACCGCCCGATGGGCACCTTCCGCCCTCGGCTCAGCGCGGCCTGCCGGCGCAACGTCTCGCTCGAGGCGCTGGCGAAGCGGCTCGAGCGAGAGAGCGAGCCGGTCACGCCCGCCGGCATCCTCCATGTGACCGAGCTGATCACCGCGGGTGGAGGCCCGCTGTGGGGAGCGAGCGAGGATGCCCTCGGCGACGAGATCGCCTCGGTGTTCGAGGCGCTGACGCCGCCCGGCGCCGAGTGAGCCGCCTGGCCGAGGGGCGAGCACTTCCCTCGGCCGCGGCGACCTGAGAGGATGGGCGACCCGATCGGGTTGCCGCCCCGGCACCGCCGACGGAGCTTGAACGGACCCGGGCGGCGACTCGACCCTGAGGTGCTCGAATGGACGTGGCGACCAGTGAGGCGGTGGAGCACACGACGGTGCTCGCGGTCGAGGAGAAGGCGAAGCTGGTCAAGTCGCTTCGCCGCTTCGACATGGTCTTCTTCACCATCTGCGCCTTCGTCGGGCTCGACACCCTCGGGCAGGTCGCGCACAACGGGCCCCAGGGCTTCTTCTGGCTCGTCGTGCTCGCGATCGTCTTCGTGGCGCCGTACATGCTCCTGATGTCCGAGGTCGGCTCCGCGTTCACGCAGGAGGGCGGCCCGTACGAGTGGACGAAGATCGCGTTCGGCCGACTCCATGCCGGCATCGCAGCCATCCTCTAGTGGGTCACCAATCCTCTCTGGGTCGGAGGCTCGCTCGCATTCATCGCGACCGATGCCTGGCGGGCGAACGTCTTCAAGATCGGGACCGCGACGCCGGGCGACTACCTCTTCAAGCTCGTCTTCATCTGGATCTCGATCGGCGTGGCGATCATCTCGCCACGCCAAGTGGATTCCGAACTTCGGCGCGGTGCTTCGCGCCGTCGTGCTCGGCTTCTTCTCGCTCACGGTGATCATCTACGGGATCAAGCACGGCGTCTCCGGCTTCTCGGTCTCCGACATGAGCCCGACGCGCGCCGTCTTCTTCGGCCTCGTACCGCTCCTGCTCTTCAACTACGTCGGTTTCGAGCTGCAGAACGGCGCCGCCGAGGAGATGGAGAATCCTCAGAAGGATGTTCCGCTGTCCGTTCTCCGCAGCGGGATCACCGGCGTGATCATGTACGTCGTGCCCATCTTCTGCATCCTCGTGGTGCTCCCCGCCGACAAGGTCACGGGCATCGGCGGCTTCATCGACGCCGTGACGTTGACCTTCCACGGTGTGTACGGCGGAGCCGCGCATCCTCTGCTCGTGCTGATGACCCTCGGCTTCATCGGGGCGCTGATCACCTCGGGCTCGGTCTGGATGATCGGATCGGATCGCATCCAGGCCGTCGCCGCCTATGACGGTGCGTTCTTCCCGTACTTCGGAGTCTTCAACCGTCGGTTGGAACACCGGTGCGCGTCAACGTGCTGTCGGGAATCACCTCCTCGGTCTTCTCGATCGTCGCGATCTACCTGCTGAAGAATGCGAGCACGGCGGCCGCGTTCACCGTCGTCCTCGACATCGCCATCTCGACGACGCTGCTCTCGTACCTCTGGATCTTCCCGGCCGTGCTGAAGCTCAGGTACTCGCACTCGCACGTGCACCGGCCGTACCGGCATCCGTTCGGGATGCCCGGCATCTGGGTCTCGACGATCCTCGTCACGTTCTGGATCGCGCTCGGCTCGTGGGTGGCGGTGTTCCCCGACACGCTCGAGCGGCTGTTCGGCGTCGGCTACACGTTCAAGCCGAGCTGGGGTGTGACGGAGGGCACGTTCGAAGGGCTGACCCTCGGGACGCTGGCGGTGATCGTCGTGATTGGGCTGATCGGCTACGCCTTCGCGGGCGAGGTGCGTGCGCAGCAGGCCGACGTCACGCTCGAGCTCGAAGTGGGGGCAACGGCGCCCGCCTGATTCGCGGGGCGTGCCGAGCCTACGCCGTGACGCGCGTCTCGCCGGCCACGACGACCCGCAGGATCTCGAGCCGATCGTCGAGCACGACGAGATCGGCCGTCGATCCGACCGAGAGCCGGCCCACCGAGGTCGCGCCGATCACGGCCGCCGGCACCTCGGTCGCCGCGCGAACTGCGTCCTCGAAGCTCGCACCGAGTGAATGCAGAGCGCGCACTGCCTCGATCATCGTCAGGACGCTGCCTGCGAGCACGCCGTCCGGGCCGCGCACCGCGCCGTCGAGCACCTCGACGTCCACGTTCCCGAAGCTCGAGTACGAGCCGTCGGAAACGCCGGCGGCGGTGATCGCGTCCGTGACGAGCGCGACGCGCTCGCGTGCCGCGCGCCAGATCACCGCGGCCGTCTCGGGGGCGAGGTGGATGCCGTCGAGGATCACGCAGACCGTCACATCGGTGCGCGCGAGCGCCGCGCCGACGATTCCCGGATCGCGGTGCCGGAACGGGCGCATGGCGTTGAAGATGTGCGTGACGCAGTGCACGCCGCGGTCGAAGGCGGCGTTCGCCTGCGCCGCCGTCGCGTCGCTGTGACCGAGCGAGACCGCGGCGCCGCGCGCAAGCAGCCGGTCGATCACCTTGCCGGCACCGGGGAGCTCCGGGGCGAGCGTCATCAGACGCACCGGCCCGGCGTCGAGCAGGCGGTCGAGCAGCGCGAGATCCGGGTCGCGGCGCGACTCGGCCATGTGCGTCCCGAGCCTGCTCGGCGAGAGGAACGGCCCTTCCAGGTGCATGCCCAGGATGCGAGGTCGCACCCGCTCGCGGGGGACCTCTCGCATCGCCGCGATCACGAGCTCCTCGGGGCTCGTGATCAGCGTGGGCAGGTACGCGGTGACACCGGTCTCGAGCAACGCGGCGCCCGCGCGCCGGTAGCCCTCGGCGTCGGCGTCGAGGAAATCGACGCCGCCGAAGCCGTTCACCTGCAGGTCGACGAACCCCGGGACGGCGATCCCCTTCCCGTTCGGAGAGGCGAGCCCGGTCGCGGCCAGTCGCCCGTCGTCGACGTCAACGTCGCCGGCCACCAGGACGCCGTCGACGATGCACGCCTCCACTCCGAGCCTCATCGCTGTCTCCGCCTGCCCCGCACAGCACCAGTGTACGAGTGGTCCGGTGGTTTGGTCAATACCAGTTCTCCAATTTGGCACCGTTTTGGGTTGTCGAGCCCGACTTTGGTCTATACCATCGAATCCCATGGCGGCGATCAAGCTCGATCAGGTGACGAAGACGTTCGGGTCCGTGAGCGCCGTCGACGGTGTCACGCTCGAGATCGCGGACGCGGAGTTTCTCGTTCTCGTCGGCCCGTCGGGATGCGGCAAGTCGACGCTCCTGCGCATGATTGCAGGGCTCGAGGAGGTGACCGACGGTGCGATCTGGATCGGCGACCGCGACGTCACCGACCTGGCGCCGCGCAGCCGCGACATCGCGATGGTGTTCCAGACCTACGCGCTCTACCCGCACATGACGGTGCGCCAGAATCTCGGGTACGGCCTGAAGGCGCGGCGCACGCCGAAACCCGAGATCGCGCGGCGCGTGGACGACGTCGCCGGGCTCCTCGGCCTCTCCGACCTGCTCGACCGCCGGCCCGCGCAGCTGTCGGGGGGCCAGCGGCAGCGTGTTGCAATGGGACGTGCGATCGCACGCGAGCCGCAGGCGTTCCTGCTCGACGAGCCGCTGTCCAACCTCGATGCCAAGCTCCGCGTCGGGATGCGCGCGTCGCTCGCCCAGCTCCACCAGCGGCTACGGGTGACGACGGTCTACGTGACCCACGACCAGACCGAGGCGATGACGCTCGGTCAGCGGGTGGCCGTGATGCGCGAGGGCCGCTTCCTGCAGGTCGACACGCCGCACGAGCTGTACGTGCGCCCGCGGAGCCTGTTCGTGGCGGCGTTCATCGGCTCGCCGGCGATGAACCTCGTCGACGCGACGATCGACGGCGACGACGTGACCTTCGGGCAGTTCCGCGTGACCCTCCCGCCGGGCCACCGGCCGGAGACGGGGTCGAGCCGGGTCGTGCTGGGGATCCGGCCCGAGAGCTTCGAGGACGCGGCCTTCGCGCCGGGCCAGCCCACGATCGAGGTCGGCGTCGAGGTGGTCGAGGACCTGGGGTCGGACGCGCACGTCTTCTTTCACGTCGATGCGCCCCCGATCACCGCGGAGATCCTGGAAGCGGCGGCCGACAGCGGGCTCCTGGCCGCCGATCGAGCCCTCTTCTCGGCCCGGGTCGATCCCCGCTCGAAGGCCCGGCCGGCGACGCGGCTCGAGCTCGCGGTCGACCCCTCGCGCTTCCACTTCTTCGACCCGGCCGGCGGGAACCGCCTTGGCACGGCCGTGACGGAGCTGCAGCCGGCCCGTTGACGAAGCAACGTGAGACGAGGGAGCGCGTCCTCGAGCTGATCGAGCCGCTCGGCGTCGGTGACGCGATCCCGTCCGAGCGCCAGCTCGGGATCGACCTCGGCGTCTCGCGGCTGACCGTGCGCGCCGCGCTGGACGAGCTCGTTCGCGAGGGCTACCTCGTGCGCCGGCGCGGCGCCGGCACGTTCGTCGCCCAGCCCAAGGTCGCGAAGGGCATCGACGTCAGCTCGTTCAGCCAGGACATGCAGGCTCGCGGCCTCGTGCCGGCGAGCCGGACGCTCGACCTTCGTGCCGTTCCGGCGGGCGCGCGGCTCGGGCGCATGCTGCACGTCTCGCCGGCCGAGGAGGTGCTCTCGATCAAGCGGCTGCGCCTCGCCGACGGCGAGCCGATGGCGATCGAGCTGCTGAACGTGCGCGCATCGCTCGTGCCCGGCCTCACGGGAGAGGATCTGGAGCGAAGCTCGTTCTACGAGCTCCTCGCCTCCCGCTACCACGTCGAGATCGTCGGCGGCACGCAGACGGTCGAGCCGACGGTGACGAACGACGAGGAGTCGGCGGCGCTCGGAGTGCCGCTGCATTCGCCCGCGCTGCTCTTCGAGCGCGTGACACGGGCGGCGACCGGCGACGTCGTCGAGTTCACGACCTCCACGTACCGAGGCGACCGTTATCGTCTCGTGACCGAGCTCGGGATCGGCGGCCGTCCGGCGCAGCCGCTCGAGCTGGCGCAGGTCACCGTCCTCTAGCCGACCACGTCAATACCAATCTCACGATTGGTATTGACAATTCGGCGGTCGTTGTGACACGATCCAGCGCAGTGACAACTGGTCTGTACCAACCGCGCGGCGCCGAAACTCCTCGCAACGACCCCCAGTGCCTGGTGCGAGGCGAGCGACAGGGCCGCCTGACTCTGGAGGGATCCAGATGAGGAGACGCATCATCGTCGCTCTCGGTCTGGTCGCCGTCCTCGCCGTCGCGCTCGTCGCGACGACGTCGGCCGCGACGAAGAAGACTGCGGCGAACAGCATCACCGTCTGGCTGCAGACGGACGCGCAGAGCGGCTGGCCGGCTGTGGTCGCCGCCGCAAACCAGCAGTTCCAGGCCGCTCACCCGGGCTGGACGGTCAACATCCAGTATCAGAGCTGGGGCGACCACCTGCAGAAGTTCGACGCGACGCTGGCCGGCGGTGGCGGCCCCGACGTGATCGAGATGGGCAACACCGAGATGACGAAGTACATGGCGTCGGGCGCGTTCGCGGCGCTCGACAAGACGCAGTTCGACAACTCGGCGAACTGGCTTCCGGGCCTCGCCGCCTCGGGCCGCTTCGGCGGCAAGACGTACGGCGTCCCGTACTACGCGGGGTCGCGGGTCGTGACCTACCGGAAGGATCTGTTCCGGAAGGCCGGGATCACCAAGCTGCCGGCGACGACCGGCCAGTACGTCGCCGACGCCCACAAGCTGCTCGCCAAGAACAAGCAGAAGGGGTTCTCGCCCGTTTACCTGGCCGGAACGGATTGGTACGTGGCGATGGGCTTCGTCTTCGACTACGGCGGCGGCATCGCCACCCAGGTCAGCCACAAGTGGAAGGGGCTGCTCGCCTCGCCGAGGTCGATCGCCGGCCTCACCGCGTGGAAGAACTTCTTCCTCTCAGCCTCGCGCGCGTCGAAGACGACCGACGAGGCGCACCCGAACCCCTACGACGTCTACGCACAGGGCCTTGCCGCGTCGATGGTCGGCCCGAGCTGGTACACCTGCTGCGTCGGCAAGAAGTTCACCGCGTCGACCGGGCAGTTCGTGATGCCGGGCCACGTCGCGGGCAAGACGATGCCGGGCTTCCTCGGCGGCTCCGACCTCGCCGTGCCGGTGACGAGCTCGAACAAGGCGCTCGCCGCCGACTGGATCAAGGACTTCACCGACACCGCGTCGGAGAAGGCCCTTCAGGCGAAGGGGAACATCCCGAACGCGACCAACCTGCTCGGCAACAGCGTGAACGAGCGCGCCGCCGCCCGGAGCTGGTTCGTGCCGACCGCGAAGCACTGGGTCGACGTCGAGAACGGGAACATCCTGCGCAACATGCTCGCGCAGATCCTCACCGGCAAGCTGAGCGTCAAGCAGGCCGCTCAGTCGGCCAGCGACAACATCGCATCGGTGCTGAACCAGCCGTAAGCCGTTGCCCGAACCGAGTACCACCGCCGTCGCCGCCGAGACCAGGCTCCACCGGTCCCGGCGGCGGCGGCGTTTCTGGGAGCGGGCCGGACGCGGCGCCGTCCCCTACGCGCTGATCGTCCCGGTCGTCGTCGCGATCGGGGTCGTCCTCGGCTATCCGCTCTACTGGCTCGCGAAGCTCTCGACCGAGCGCTACGGGCTCCTCGAGCTGATCCAGCACCACGGCCCGTCGGTCGGCTTCGCCAACTACAGCTCCGTCCTGCACGACCAGATCTTCTGGCACACGCTGCTGCGGACGGTCGTCTTCACGGCCGCGAACGTCTCGCTGACGATGGTGATCGGGCTGCTGATCGCGCTGCTGCTCGTGCGCGTGAGCACCGTAGTCCGGCTCGTACTCAGCTCGGGGCTCGTGCTCGTGTGGTCGATGCCCGTCGTCGTCGCCGTGCAGATCTTCTACTGGATGACGAACTTCCAGAACGGCGTCGTCAACTACGTGCTCACGGAGCTGCACGTCGGCAACTTCGACCAGCACGACTGGTACGCCTCGACGTTCTCGCAGCTCAGCCTCGTCACCGTCCTCATCGTCTGGGGAGCGCTGCCGTTCGTGGCGATCACGCTCTTCGCGGGCCTCGCCCAGGTGCCGCACGATCTCGTCGAGGCGGCCGAGGTCGACGGCGCCCGGCCGTGGGCGATCTTCCGGGACATCACGCTGCCGGTGATCCGGCCGATCCTGCTCATCCTGACGAGCCTGTCGATCATCTGGGACTTCGGCGTGTTTACGCAGCCGTTCCTGCTGATCGGCCAGTCGAAGATCACCCCCGGCAACTACCTGATGAGCATCTACCTCTTCGAGGAGGGCTACTTCAAGACCGACTTCGGCCGCGGCGCCGCGATCTCGATCCTGATGCTGCTGATCGTCGCGGTGCTGAGCGTCTTCTACGTGCGCCGCATGGTGCGGATCGGGACCGCACAGTGAACCGCCGCCGCCGCAACCGCCGCGTGCGGCAGTTGGGCTGGAACGTGCTCGGGCTCGCCGTCTTCGTCGTGATGGTCTTCCCGGTCTACTGGATGATCGCGACCGCGTTCAAGACCAACGACGACATCGTGAGCCTCACCCCGTCATGGTTCCCGCTCCACCCGACCCTGCAGCACTTCGGCGACGCGATCCACAAGCCGTTCTTCTGGCGGGACGTGTTGAACAGCGTGATCGTGGTCAGCGTGACGGTCGCGATCTCGATCGCGCTCGCGTTCCTGGCGGCGATCGCGCTCGCGCGCTACCGCTTTAGCGGGCGCGAGGTGTTCGTCGTCCTGATCATCGGCATCCAGATGCTGCCCCAGGCCGGCCTGATCATCCCGCTCTATGTCGTGCTCGCCCGCTACCACCAGGTCAACGCGCTCTCGGGCCTGATCATCACGTACATGACGTTCGTGCTCCCGTTCTGCGTCTGGACGCTGCGCGGCTTCCTGATCGGGATCCCGAAGGACCTCGAGGAGGCCGCGATGGTCGACGGATCGACGCGGCTCGGCGTGTTCATGAAGATCCTGCTGCCCTTGATGGGCCCCGGGCTCGTCGCGACGTCGGTGTTCGCGTTCGTCACGACCTGGAACGAGTACATCTTCGCCCGCGTGCTGCTCAACGACCAGTCGAAGCAGACGGTGACGGTCTGGCTCTCCTACTTCCTCGGCACGAGCCGCAACACCGACTGGGGCGCGCTGATGGCGGCCTCGACGCTGACCGCGATCCCGGTCGTTCTCTTCTTCCTCGCGGTGCAGCGCCGCGTCCAGTTCGGGCTCACCGCGGGAGCGGTGCGCGGGTGAGCAGCGGACTCGAGCGCCTTGCGGCGAGCTGCCTGCTGCCGAGCTTCCCGGGGACGGAGGTGCCCGACTGGCTCCGGCGCTTCCTCGAGCGCGGCGGCACGAGCGTCCTCTTCTTCGCCTACAACGCGCCGACCCGGGACGAGCTGGCGGGCGCCGCGTCGGCACTGCGGGCCGAGCGGGACGACATCCTGCTGGCGATCGACGAGGAGGGTGGAGACGTCACGCGGCTCGAGTGGCGCGAAGGCAGCTCGTACCCGTCCGCGGCCGGGCTCGGGAACGTCGACGACACGCGTTTGACCGAGGAGGTCGCGGCGGCCGTGGGCGCCGACCTGGCGCGGGTCGGTATCAACTGGGACTTCGCACCGGTGGCCGACGTGAACGTGCCCGGGAACCCGGTGATCGGCGTGCGTGCCTTCGGCGACGACGCCGCGTCGGTTGCGCCCCACGTGGCGGCGTTCGTCCGCGGGCTTCAGCGCTCGCGGGTCGCCGGATGCGCGAAGCACTTTCCCGGGCACGGCGCGACCGAGGTGGACTCGCATCTCACGCTGCCGGTCGTCACCGGCGATCTCGAGTCGGCGCTGCTGCCGTTCCGGGCGGCGATCGACGTCGGGGTCCGTTCGATCATGACCGCGCACGTGGTCGTGCCGGAGCTCGGTGACGAGCCGGCGACGCTGAACCCCCGCGTCGTCGAAGGCCTGCTGCGTGACGAGCTCCGCTTCGACGGTGTCGTCGTCGCCGACGCGCTCGAGATGCGCGCGGTGAGCGCAACCGTCGGCATCGAGGCGGCCGCGGTCCGAGCGCTCCGTGCCGGGGTCGACCTGCTGTGCGTCGGCCACGACCTCGACGAGGTGGACGTGGCGCGTATCGAGGCCGCGCTCGTCTCGGCGGTCGCGTCCGGCGAGCTCGGCGAAGGGCGCCTCCGCGAAGCATCGGAACGCGTCCGCTCGCTCGCCGCCTGGGCACAGGCCGAGCCCGCCGCCGTGGAGGACGCGATCGGAGCCGCCGCGGCGCGGCGCGCAGTCCGTGTCCAGGGGAACACGGTCGCCGGGGACGGAGCGACGATCGTCGAGCTGAGGCCGCGGGCGAACATCGCGGCCGGCGAGCACGAGCACAGCCTGCCCGGCGCCCGCGTCGTGCGCGAGGACGAAGCCGTTCCCGACGCCGACGTGTACGTCGTTCGCGACGCGCACCGGCACGAGTGGATGCGCCGGGCGGCCGACCGGACGGGTGTCGTGGTGATCGAGGTCGGCCTGCCGGTCTGGACGCCGGCTCATGCCAGAGGCTATGTCGCGACCTACGGCGCCGGCCGCGCGTCGCTCGCGGCGGCGGCGGACGTCCTCCGGCCCCCGGTGAAGGCATGACGACCCATCTCGAGCGCGAGCTCGCCGAGCAGCCCGAGGCGCTGGCGCGGCTCTTCGACCGGCAGCGCGACCGGGCCGTGGAGATCGCCGGCCTCCTGCGGCGGCCCGACGTCCAGTACATCCTCATCGCCTCTCGCGGCAGCTCCTCCAACGTCGCGCGCTACGCGCAGTACCTGCTCGGCCGCGCACATCGCGTCCCCGTCGCGTTCGCCACGCCGTCGCTCTACACGCTCTACGAACAGCCCCCCCGGCTCGACGGTGCGCTCGTCGTCGGGATCTCGCAGTCGGGCGAGTCACCGGACGTCAACGCGGTGATCCAGGAGGCGCGGGCGCAGGGCCGGCCGACGATCGCGCTCACGAACGCGCCCTCGTCGCCGCTCGGCTCGAGCGTCGATGCGGTGCTCGCGCTCGAGGCGGGCGTCGAGCAGTCGGTGGCGGCGACGAAGACGTACGTGAACTCGCTGGGGGCGATCGCGCTCCTGTTCGCAACCTCGACGGGTGACGAGGAGGCGCTGGCCGAGCTGGCCCGCGTCCCCGAGCAGCTCGCACGCCAGCTCGAACGCTCACGCGAGGCCGCCGCCGGGATCGACGCGCTCGCGCCGGTCGAGGGAGGAACGGTGATCGCGCGCGGCGTCAACTACGGCACCTCCTTCGAGATCGCGCTCAAGATCAGGGAGCTCTCGGGCCTCCTGTTCGAGGCCTACTCGGCCGCAGACCTGATGCACGGGCCGGTGGCGGCGATCGCTCCCGGGTGGCCGGTGATCGCCGTCGCACCCACGGGCCCGGCACTGTCGAGCGTCGAGGAGTCGCTGCGCGACGTCGGCGCCCGCGGCGCGCGGTTGATCGTGATCGCCGACGACGAGCGCGTGCTTCGCCGTGGCGAGGTGCGGCTGGCGCTCGAGCCGGGCGTGCCCGAGTGGCTGAGCCCGCTCCTGGCGGTCGTGCCGGGGCAGTTCGTCGCGCTGCGGCTCTCGCGGCTGCGGGGAATCGACGTCGACCGCCCGCTCGGGCTGTCGAAGGTCACGCTCACCCGCTAGCGATCCCCCGTTCGCGGGAGGCACCTCGTTCGCGTGCCGCGGATCATCAGGCGATGCGGCTCGCACTCGCCCTGCTCGCGCTGATCCCGCTGTCGGTGGTCCTGACGGCCTGCACGGGTGCGGACGCGAAGAAGGCAGAGGACTTGCTCGCCCAGTCGCGCGTGGCCGCGCGGTCGGTGAGCTCGGAAGGGTTCACGATCAAGATCGCGATGCAGGCCGAGAACAAGAGTGCCGAGGTCGACGCGCAGGGCGGGATGGTCCTGAAGGGTGCCCGGGCCGGCGACTTCTTCGCGACGATGGCGACGGCGGTGCCGGGCGTCCCGACCCAGAACGTCGTGATGGTCAAGCGCGGCGGATCGCTCGAGATGAAGCTGAACGGCGTAAGTCGCACTCTCCCCGTCCCGGCGAACATGAAGGCGCCCTCGACTGCGGCCGGCTTCGACGTGAACGCACTCACGCCCTATGTGAAAGACGTCTCGGTGTCGACGCTCGACGTCAACGGGCGCGCCGAGGACGAGATCCGGGGGACGCTCGACGGCAACGCGCTCCTCCAGAGCCTTCCGGGGCTCTCGAAGGGGATGCCCTCGGCGCTCGGGGCGTCGCTCGGCGACATCACCGTGCAGCTGTTCATCCCGCGCGACAGCCACCTCGTCGAGACCGCGCTGCTCGACATGACGATGCACCTCGACAAGCAGAGCGTCCACATGACGATGTCGTACGCCGTGACGAGCGTGAACCGGCCGCTCGCCTTCCCGCAGTAGCCGCAGCCGACCACAGTCGAGCCGCTACCCTCTCGCCCCGATGACCGTCGTCACCGGAGAGCGCAGCTTCGCCGCACCGCCCGAGCGCGTGTTCGCCGCGCTGGTCGACCCGAAGGTCGTCGTGTCGGCGATCCCGGCGGTGCGCGACCACAAGGTCCTCGACGACAGCCACTGGGAGGCGCGCGTCAAGCCGCCGATCCCGCTCGCGCCGAAGCTCACCGTCCGGTTCGAAGTGCTCGAGCGGCGGCCGTCCGAGCACGCCTCGCTCCGCGCGCACGGCGGCGGCGCGGACGTCGCCTCGACGTTCGATCTCGCCGCCGACGGCGAGGGCACGGCGATGACGTGGCGGGCGGAGATCCACCTCTCCGGCGCCCTCGACCGGATCGTCGGGGGCGGCCTGGACGCGGTCGCGCGGCGGCAGGCCGAACGAACGCTCGACGCGGTCGAGCGCGCACTCGCATAGGCTCCGCCGATGCGGATCGCCATCCTCGGCGTCGGGAAGATCGGCGAGGCGCTCCTTGCCGGTCTCTCGAGCTCCGGCTGGACCGACATCGCCGGCACGGTGCGTCGCGAGGAGCGGGTCGGCGAGCTGCGCGAGCGCTACGGCATCGAGGTCGGGACGTCGAACCCCGACGCCGTTCGCGGCGCGGCCGTCGTCGTGGTCGCGGTCAAGCCGCAGGACCTGAACGCGCTGCTGGACGAGATCGCCCCGGCGCTCGACGGGTCGCAGACGGTGCTCTCGCTCGCGGCGGCCATCCCGACGTCGGCGATCGAGGAGCGGCTGCACGCGGACATCCCGGTCGTGCGGGCGATGCCGAACGCGCCGTCGACGGTGCACGAGGGGATCGCCGGAATCTGCGGGGGCCGCTCGGCCGGTGCGGAGCACCTCGAGCAGGCGTCGGAGGTGCTGCGCGCGGTGGGCGACGTGGTCGTGCTGCCGGAGGATGCGATGGACGCGGTCACCGCGGTCTCGGGCTCCGGGCCCGCGTACTACGCGCTGCTCGCGGAGGCGATGATCGAGGCGGGGATCCTGCTCGGCCTGTCGCGCGAGGTGTCGACGAGGCTGGTCGTCCAGACGATGCTGGGCACCGCGAAGCTCCTGCGCGACGAGAAGATGCACCCGGTCGAGCTGCGCGAGGCGGTGACGTCGCCGGGCGGTACGACGACCCGGGCGATCCGCGAGCTCGAGCAGGCCGGCGTGCGTGCGGCGTTCCTCAACGCGATCAATGCGGCGATGGAACGGTCGCGCGAGCTCGCGGCCGGCGCGGACTAGCCGGCGTCGCGCGGCTGCCAGCGGAAGCGGTAGACGGCGGCGACCGCGCCGACGACGCCCCAGGCCATGACGACGGCCAGCGAGCCGAGCTCGGACCACAGGTAGTGGTCGCGCACCATCACGTCGCGGAGCAGCTTCGTGTAGTAGGTGAGCGGCAGGACCTCCGCGATCGCGCGCAGGAATCCCGGGTACTCCTTCGGTGTGAAGAACGTGCCCGAGATCAGGGCCATCGGCAGGTAGACGAAGTTGATCACCGCCGACGAGCCCTCGGCGGAGCGCACGAACCCGGTGATGCCGAGGCCGAGCGCCGCGAACGAGGCCGAGCCGATCACGAGCGCGACGAGGAGCGAGACGACGCGGTCGGGCAGCGCGACCGCGAAGACGACGCGACCGATGACGATGATCGTCACGGCCTCGATCAGGAACACGACGAACGTCGAGAGCAGCACGGCGACGAGGTAGGTCGCCGGCGGCAGCGGTGTGCCGCGGACGCGCTTGAGCACGCCGCTCTCGCGGCGCACGACCATCGAGATCCCGAGGCCGGCGAACGCAGTCGACGCGACGCCGTAGCCGATCATGCCCGCCTGCAGGAACGGTGCCGCCCGCAGGTGCTCCTTCGTGATCGTCGAGTTGCCGTAGATCGAGCCGAAGAGGAGGAAGAAGATGACGGGGAGCAGGAACGTGAAGAACGCGGCCTCACGGTTGCGCCAGAACAGCCGCTGCTCCGCACGGAGCTCGTGCAGGAGCAGCCTCACTCGTCGGTCAGTTCGAGGTAGATGTCCTCGAGTGTCGGCCGCCGCACCTCGAGCCCGTCGAGCTCCTCGCCGCGGGCCAGCGCCTCGGAGGTCAACTCGTGGAGGCGGCGCGTGGGCTCGCTCGTCCGCTCGACGACCTCGTCGCCGCCGACCTGGTAGCGGATCTCCGTCTCGACCGCGCCGCCGGTCAGCTCTGCGGGCGTCCCTTCGCTGACGATCTCGCCGCGTCGGAGGACGGCAACGCGGTCGGCGAGCTGCTCCGCCTCGTCGAGGTAGTGGGTCGTGAGCAGAACGGTCTTGCCGAGCTCGCGCAGGCCGCGCACGGTGTCCCACGCAGCGCGGCGCGCTCCGGGATCGAGACCGGTCGTCGGCTCGTCGAGGAAGAGGACGGCGGGGTTGCCGACCAGTGCGAGACCGAGGTCGAGCCGCCGCTTCTGGCCGCCGGACAGCGTTCGCGCGCGAGCGTCGCGCTTGTCGGCGAGCCCAACCAGCTCGACCACCTCGTCCGGGTCGCGCGGCGTCTCGTAGTAGCCCGCGAACAGGCGGAGGCTCTCGGCGACCGACAGGTTCGGGTAGAGCGACGAGGACTGGAGCACGAAGCCGACCTGCTCCCGCCAGCTCGGCCCGGCGCTCTCGGGGTCGGCGCCGAGCACCTCGACGGTGCCGCCGTCGCGCTTGCGGTAGCCCTCGAGGATCTCGACCGTCGTCGTCTTGCCGGCGCCGTTCGGCCCGAGCAGGCCGAAGACCTCTCCGGCCTCGATCGTGAAGTCGATGCCGCGCACGGCCTCGTTGGCGCCGTACGACTTGCGGAGATCTCGAACGACGATCGCGGTCACAGCTCGAGCTCCGCATAGCTCGCGGTCGGGAAGGGCCGGCGTTCGCCGGTCAGCTCCTCGACGATGTTCCCGCAGTCGGGCTGGTGGCCGATCGCGACCACGGTGTCGCCGTGCCCCGCGACCGCATCGCGCAGGCTCGCCGCCGTCGCGCCGGGCGAGAGGTTCGGGTCCGCGGAGGGCTCGAGGCCGGCCGCCTTGGCGACGATCTCGGCCGTCTGGCGGGCGCGGAGGAGGGGGCTCGAGAGGACGGCGGCCGGCTGTGCGGCGACCAGGCGCGCGGCGAGCGCCTCGGCCTCGGCGCGGCCCTCGGCGGTCAACTGACGCTTCTCGTCGGGCGCTCCCGGCGCCGCGGCGGCGTGGCGGACGAGGAAGACGCGCACATTGCCAGCCTAGTCCGCGAGCGCCGCGGCGAGCTCCCCGAGGACGGCCACCATCTCCACGTCCTCGTGCTGGAGGTGCTGCAGCATCGCGCGCTCGACGCCTGCGGCCTCGTAGGCGCGCAGCTGCTCGGCGACCTCGTCGAGTATGCCCGCGATCCCGGGCGAGCCGTCCTGGCCGGTGAGCGCACGCCACGCCGCGAGCCGCTCGGCGGCCTCGGCCCGGTCGCGCCCGACCACGCAGCCGATCATCATCGAGAAGCGCAACGGATCGCGGCCCGCTTCGCGCGCGGCGTCGTCGAGGATCCGCCGCCGCCCGCGCGCGTCCTCGACCGTCGGGAAGACGGTGTTGTACTCGTCGGCGAAACGGATCGCGGCGGCGACCGTGCGCGGCTTCGCGCGTCCTCCGACGATGATCGGCGGTCGGGGCTGCTGCACCGGCCGGGGGCGGACGTCGTCGGCGGAGGTGAACTGGCGGGTGATCTCCGCGAGCTGGCGGTCGAGCTCGTCGAGGCGTCCGCGAGTCGTGCCGAAGGGGAAGCCGTACGTCTCGTGCTCGGCCGCATACCAGCCGGCCCCGATCCCGAGCTCAGCGCGCCCGTTCGAGACGTGGTCGACCGTGACGACGTTCTTCGCCAGCACCGATGCGGGGCGAAACGTGACGGGGGAGACCATCGTCCCGAGCCGGATGCGGTGGGTGACGGCGGCGAGGCCGGCGAGCACGGCCCAGGCGTCGAGCGATCCGGCGGGCTCGCCGCGCACGATCGACCGGTAGTGGTCGGAGCGGAAGAGGCCTTCGAGGCCGGCGTCCTCCGTGGCGCGGGCGAGTGCGAGCCACTGCGGCCAGTCGACGCCCTCCTGGCCTTCGACCATCAGGCAGATGCGCACGGTTTAGTCCAGGGTATGGTCGGCGGGGGCGTGGGTCTCGCCGAGACCGGCTTCGTCGAGAGCTGCGGCCGGCTTGTCGGCAGCGGTGGGCGTCATGCGGCGATTGAATCACGCGCGGGGTTCGTCACCGTCTCCAGGTGTCGGGCCAAGGCGTTCAGGGTCAAGGCCATCCTCGACGAAGCGCCGATAGGAGCGGCGCGCGGTGTTCGGTGTCGGCCCAAACAGCTCGAGCAGGATCGACACATGGTGGAACGGCCGCGGATGTTCGAGGCCGACCGCGGCGCGATAGCCCGACCAGCGCCACTGTGCTGGGTTCTCCTCGCGGCGTGCGTTGACTGCGTTGAGGTCGATGTAGCGGCACGTTGCGAGGAGATGGGCCTCCGTCTCGAGCAGGCCGGCGTAGAACCCGTGCCTGACAAGATGCCCTGAGCCGGTTCGCCCCGTCAGCTCGTTCATCCGTCGCGAAAAACCGCGATTGATGATCCCCATCCCTTCGCTCAGCCCGCCATGAGTGAGCTTGATCAGAAAGTGGTGGTGGTTCCAGAGAAGGTTCCACGCGAGCGTGATCCATTCGAACCTTCTCGCGGTGCGTTCGTAGAGCGCCAGGTACAGCTCGTGGTGTTCCTCCGTCTCGAAGAGCGGCTGACCGAAGTTGCCTCGCGTCGTGACGTGGTAGTAGCCCAAGGGATCGATCGGAGCGCGACGCGGCATGAGGCGAACGTAGCGGGCGCACGTCGCGCTTTCGACGGTGTGGAAGGAAGGTCGCGGTGTTGTCACGCTTCCCAGGAGAGGTGACATGTCGCGGACAAGCGCGTCGCCGCGAGGCATGGCGGGTCTAGCATCGGTCGGGTCGCGACGTGACCACCACACACCGCAATGCCGCCCTTCGACCCGCGCAGAGCACGCGGATCGTGCTTTCGACCGGCGCCGAGATGCGCGTCACGGGCCCCTGGAGCGACACGACCGTCGTCTGCGTCAACGGCGGCCAGGCCGGAAGCGTTCCGGGGACGTGGAGCGCCTCGCTCGAGTGGCTCGTCCACGCCGTCGCCCCGCGCTTCCCCGCTCTCGCGTTCTCCGAAATCCGTTATCGCGTCAAGTCGTGGCGCGCGCTCGACCGGTGCGAGGAGGACACACGTGCCGCCATCGCCGCCGCCGCCGCGCCGCGCACGCTTCTCGTCGGGTTCTCGATGGGCGGCGCGGTCGCCGTGCGCAGCGCCGACGCCCCCGGGGTCGACGGCGTCCTCGGCCTCGCGCCGTGGCTCCCGGACCGGCTCGACCTCGACCCGCTCTGCGGCAAGCGCCTCGACGTCCTCCACGGCGCGCTCGACCGCCCGCTGCCGGGCATCCCGGGCGTCAGCCCGTCGAGCTCGCGACGCGGCTTCGAACGAGCGCAGCGGCTCGGCATCGACGGCACCTACCGCCTCATCCCCGGGGCGCTGCACGGGATCGCGCTCCGTGCACGCACCGGGACCGTTCCGCTTCCGGGCGCCCGCCGCTGGGCGACGCTCGTGGCCGAGCGGATCGAGAGCTGGGCCGCCGCGTGAGCGCGCGGCCGGCGAGGGGTGCACTCGCAGGCGCGGTGGCGGCAGCCGTTTGGGCGGCGACCGAGCCCGCGCTCGGTCGCGCGTTCGGGACGCCGTTCTCGGACGTCCGGCTGATGGGCCGCGCCGTCACGCGCGGCCCGCTGTGGCCGGTCGTCGGTGTCGCCGGGCACGTGGCGAACGGCGCCGCCTTCGGATGGGCGTTCGCACGGCTCGGCGGCCGCGGCGTCAGGGCCGGCGTCGCCGCCGCGACGCTCGAGAACCTCGCGCTCTGGCCCGCGATGGCGCTCGTCGACCGCTTCCACCCGGACCGGCGCGACGGGACCTGGCCGCCGCTCCTGACCGACCCCCGCACGTTCGGGTTCGAGGCCACGACGCACGCGCTCTTCGGCGCGGCGCTCGGCGCCCTCCTCGACCGGTAGTGCGGACGGCGATCGCGCTGTTCACGCGCGACCTGCGCGTGCACGACAACCCGGCGCTCGCGGCGGCCGTGGAGGCGGCAGAGCACGTGCTGCCGGTGTTCGTGCTCGACGAGCGCCTGACCGGCTCGAGCGGCTCGAATCGTCTCGCGTTCCTCGGCGAGTCGCTGCGTGATCTTGCCGCGTCGCTCGGCGGGCTCGCGGTTCGCCGCGGTGACACCGTGGCCGAGGTGACGCGGCTCGCGCGCGCGGTCGGCGCCGAGGCCGTCTTCCTCGCGGAGGACGCAAGCTCGTTCGCGAGAGAGCGGGAGCATCGCCTCGCCGCGCAGCTCCCGCTTCGCGCCTTCCCGTCGACGTCGGTGGCCGGCGTCGACGGACTGCGAACGAAGACCGGCAACAGCTACCGGGTCTTCACGCCGTTCTGGAACGCGTGGCGAGGCGCGCCGCGCCGAGCCGTGCTCGCCGCGCCACGCGTCCGCCTGCCTCCGGGTGCCGACCTCGGCGGGCTTCCCGACCTCGGCCCGGGCGAGTCGCCTGGGCGCGTATGCGGCGGCGAGCAGGAAGGCCGCCGACGGATGGAGCACTTCCTCGCCGACGGGCTCGCCGGGTACGGCGAGCGTGCCGACGATCTCGCCGCCGACGCCACGTCCAGGCTCGGGCCGTACCTCCACTTCGGCTGTCTGTCCCCGAACGAGCTCGCACAGCGGGCGTCCGGCGCGGAGAGCTTCGTGCGTCAGCTCTGCTGGCGCGACTTCTTCCTGCAGCTGCTGGCGGCGAGCCCGTCGAGCTCGACGCACGACCTGCGGCCGCGCCGTGCTCCCTGGGTCGACGATCCGGTCGCGCTCGAGGCATGGAAGCTCGGCCGCACCGGCTATCCGATCGTCGACGCCGGCCTGCGCCAGCTGCGCCGCGAGGGATGGCTGCCGAACCGCGCGCGCCTGATCGCCGCGTCCTTCCTCACGAAGACGCTGGGGATCCACTGGCGGCACGGAGCGCGCCACTTCTCCGACCTGCTCGTCGACGGCGACCTCGCGAGCAACACCGGCAACTGGCAGTGGGTCGCCGGGACGGGCGCCGACCCGCGCCGCAACCGCATCCTGAATCCGCTGCGCCAGGCCGAGCGCTTCGACCCGCGGGGCGACTACGTCCGCCGGCAGATTCCCGAGCTGGCCCGGGTCCCCGGCCGCGCAGTGCACCGGCCGTGGCTGCTCGACGCGACGCTCGAGTATCCGTCGCGGATCGTCGACCACGGGGCGGCTGCCCAGCGGTTCCGCGCGTCCGTTTAGCGCCGCGCCGTCATCGGGTGGAGACTCGGAAGGTTCTCGTGTCCACCACGAAGCGGAGCTTGCCCGCGTGCGTCTCGATGCGAAGCTTGTCCCCGGCGAGCCGGAGCCGTGCGCGCTCGAGCCACGCGGCGTCCCTCACCCAGTCGTCCGGCAGACCGACGCACACGGCCGTGTGATCGACCGTGTCGAGCGCGTGGATGAACGGGTAGTTGCCGCCCTGCTGGTAGAGCGTGTACACCCACGCACCGCTCGCCCTCGCCGTCCGCGCGACCGGATAGCCGGCCATCACCCAGCCCGCCTGACGCTTGTCCGCGACCACGCCCGGAAGCATGCGGCGCTTCGCGAGGTCGTAGGCCCGAACCTGGTACCTCGATGCGTCGCGCTGCGACACGTGATGGATCAGATATAGAAGATCGCCGCGCGGCGACAGCGCGTCGATCGAGTAGTCGCCGTGCAGTGTGATCTCCTGCGCGAGCGTCATCGCGCCGGTGTCGACGACCGCGAAGCGCGACTGCGGCCGCAGGCTCCCGTCGGGCTCGACGTCGTCGCTGAGGACGAGCACCCGGCCGTTCGCGCTGAGGCCGGCGAGGTCGCCGCCGAGCGTCGCGAGCTGGATGCCGTACCCGCCCGGCAGCGTGAGCGTCCGCGCCGTGCGGCCCCCGATGCGCTCCTCGACCCGTGTTCTCGTGCCGGCCGGCTTCGTCACGTAGCCGACGGTGCCGTTCGCGCTTGCGATGCGCGCCCCGTCGAGCGCAGGCAGCGACGGGCCGGCGGCGAGCGACGCGCCGGCGACGACGAGTGAGAACGCGCAGACGAGCAGAAGAGCCGGTGCGGCGAGAACGCGGGACATGATGCTCCTCTCGATCGACTGTTGCTCCTACACCGGTCGTTCCCCTCAGGTTCCGGCGATCTCGGCCGCCAGCCTGAGCGCGGCCGCCCGCGAGAGACGGGCCCCCTCGAGCCTGTAGGTGATGCCGTTCGACTCCCAGACGAGGACGTTCCCGGCGAGCCGCGGCGCCGCCCGCGGGAAGACGACGACATGCTCGGCTCCGCTGATCCAGAGGGCCGGGCCGCTTCCGGCCTGCAGCCATGTCACGTTCGTCGTGGTGCCGGCGATCTTCTTCAGCAGCTCCGCGTCGGAACGGAGCTCGCTCAACAGCACGGGCTGCGGCGTCGCCAGCACGACCGAGACGACACCGCCGAGCAGGTGGAACCGCGGCGTGCCCGTCCCGTTCGGAAGCCGCATCGGCCCGCCCAGCGCGTTCCTGACCGCGGCGCCTCCGACGACCGGGCCGAGCCCCGCCGACAGCGACCGCTCCTGTGCAGACGGGAGGACGGCGCTCCGCTCCACCGTCACGCCGCCGAGATGGAAGACGCGGAGGATGGCGCTCCGCGCGGCCGGCACGCTCAGGGCGACTGCGAGCGCGAGCAGGATTGCGGCGAGCGCGACCCACACCGGACGCACCGGCAGCCGCCCCCGGGCCCGCCGCTCGAGCCGCAACGTGAGTGGCGGCGTCGCCGGCCACTCGATCGCGGCGCCGATCGCGTGCAGGCGCTGTTCGAGCTCAGCCATCGCTCTCCCTCAGCCGTTCGAGTGCCCTCGACGTCCGCGACTTGACCGTCCCGCGGCGCAGGCCGAGCGTCGCGGCGGTCTCGTCCTCCGAGAGATCGAGCAGGTACCGGCACGTGAGCACGAGGCGCGCGTCGTCGGGCAGCCGTTCGAGCGCCTCGAGCAGGCGCGCACGGTCCTCCGTCGCAACGGCGAGATCCTCGGGGGACGGGGCCGCGTCCCCCGAGAGGTGCGCCGCCCGGGCGCGGAGGGACAGCCGTGCGCGGCGGCCCGCCGACCGGCGCCGGTTGCGTGCCTCGTTCGCGACGATGCGGAGCAGCCACGGGCGGACCGGCTGCGCGCTCCGAAACCGGCCGAGGGCGCGCCAGCCCTTCAGAAACGCCTCCTGCGTCGCCTCCTCGGCTTCGGCTGGGTCGCGCGTGATCAGGTAGGCGAGTCTGAAGGCGATCTCCCAATGTGGCCGGACGAGCGTCTCGAAGGCGCGCTCGTCGCCCCGCTGTGCGCGCAGGACGAGCTCACGCTGCTCCGATGGACGGCCCTCCATCGAAGCGATTACACCGCCCGGCGCACGGCGGTTCCCGCGCTAGGGCCGTATACGGCGCTCGGCGGCCGCCGCGACGAGCGCCGCGAACAGCGACTTGTCCTCGTCCTCCTCCGGGTGCCAGAGAACGCCGATCGCGAAGCTGCGCTCCGGGTCCTCCACGCCCTCGAGCGTGCCGTCCTCGGCGCGCGCGGATGCCCGCAGGCCGGCGCCCAGACGGTCGAAGCCCTGATGGTGGTGCGACTTGACCGCGGTGCGCGGGCCGACGATCCCGGCGAGGCGTGTGCCGGGAAGCACGTCGACTCCGTGCTCGCCGAACGTGCCGGGCACCGGGCGGTGCAGCTCGCTGCCCAGCCGGTCGGGGAGGTGCTGCTCGATGCCGCCGCCGCGTGCCACGTTCAGCACCTGCGACCCGCGGCAGATCGCGAGCACGGGCACGTCGCGGTCGAGCGCCGCGCGCATGAGCGCGAGCTCGAACTCGTCGCGCTCCCGGACGACGCCGCCGGTGGCGTCGTGCGGCTCGGCCGCGTAGAGCTCCGGGTCGAGGTCCGAGCCGCCCGAGAACACGAGGCCGTGGACCGCCTCCAGCGTCTCGTCGACCTCGGCGCCCGGAGGCACGAGCAGCGGCGCGCCGCCGGCCGCCCGCACCGATTCGACATACGACGCCGGGATCAGCGCGACGGGCAGCTGCCAGTGCGACCACGCGGCCTCGGTCAGGTAGGTCGTGATGCCGATCCTCGGCCGGGAGGCTCCCACTAGACCGGGATCGGGACGTGCGCGTCCGCGGTTCCGAGCCAGCCCGGAACCCGCTCCGGGAGCAGCGACTCGACGGCCGCGGCCTCGTCGAGACGGTCGCGCGCACGGAGGAAGCGCGCAAGCTCGACCCGGGCCTCTGCCTCCATCAGGCGGTAGTCCGTTCCCTCGAGCATGCCGAGCGCCTCGCGCAGGAGGCGTTCCGCCTCGTCGTCGCGGCCCTGTGCCGCCCTGACGATCCCGAGCGTCGAGATCGTCGACCGGAGCGACGTCAGGTCGTGATCGCTCACCTCCGACCGCGCCTGGGTGGCGAAGCGGTCGGCCTCCTCGATCCGGCCCGAGACGACGAGCGCCTCGGCCAGCGCGCGATGCGCCTCGGCGAGGCGGCCGTGGTCCTCGTTGGCGGCGAACACACGCGCCGCGTCGCGGAACTCCTGCTCGGCCTGCTCCGCCAGCCCGTCGACGAGCGCCATCCAGCCGAGGATCAGCCCGCACATGGCCGCGTCGCCGGACGCGCCGACGTCGAGGTACAGCATGCGTGCCTCGGCGAGCGACTGCGCGGCCTCGCCGAGCCGCCCCTGCAACCGCCGGAGCGCCCCGAGCGCATGGGCCGCCCGGGCGCGTGCGAGGACTCCCTCGGCCGCCGGGCGCTCCGCGAAGACCTCCTCCGCCGCGTCGAGCTGCAGCTGGAGCTCGAGCAGCCACTGCAGCTGGCCGAGCGCGTCGATGCGCAGGTCGTCTCGGTGCGCACGGTCCGCGAGCTCGAGTGCCCGGCGGGTGTAGGCCTCGGCGCCGCGGAGGTCGTTCGTCCACCAGGCCGCGGAGGCGAGCCGCCGCAACGCCGTCGCGCGTCCTTCGAGGTCGTTGGCGGGCAGCGTCGCCAGCGCCTTCTCCGCCAGCCGGACCGACTCGACCGGATCGCCGTCGCGTCCCAGCGCGGCGGTCGCGAGCCCGCTCAGCGCCCGCCCTTCGAGTGCGGCGTCGGCGGCGGCCGCCGCTTCGGCCCGCACCTGCTCCATCTCGCTCGCGACGGTCCCGAGGTCGCCCAGCTGGCAGGCCGAGTCGGCGGCGAGGTAGAGGCGTCCGGGTGTCGGCTCGAGCTCGAACGACCTGCGGGCGAGGCGCCGCGCCTTCGTGAAGGAGTCGATGCCGTACGCACGCCTGCCCGCGGCCTCGAGTGCTGCGGCCGCCTCCGCGGCGAGTGCCGGCGGCGGCGTGCCGTCGAGCTCCGCCAGCAGCGCGCAGGCGCGCTCCAGGTGGTAGGCGCTCACCTCGACCAGCTCGGCCGGCACCCACGCCGCGAAGGAACGGTGGGTCTCCGCCCGCTCGGCCTTCGTGAGCGCGCCGTAGGCGACGTCGCGGATCAGCACGTGGGTGAACTGGAAGGCGCGGTCGCCGGAGATCGTCGACCGCTCGACGGGAGCGACCAGGTCGCGCTCGAGCAGGCCCTCCAGCAGCGTCGGCACGTCGGTGTCGGGCGCGAGGTGCTCGAGCGCGCCGCGCCAGAAGACGCGGCCGATCACGGCTGCCTGCTGCAGCAGCCGCTTCTGCTCGGGCGCGAGGAGATCGATCCGCGCCGCGATCAGCGCCTGGATGCTGTCGGGGATCCGGTCGAGCGTCGCGCAGTCGAGGTTCGACTCGAGCAGCATGCGCGCCGTCTCCTCGAGGAACAACGGGTTCCCCTCTGCCTTCTCGACCAGCAGGGCACGCTGTTCCTCGGCCTCCCCGTCGCCTGCGGGCAGGAGCAGAGCCGCGAGCTCGGTGCTCTCCTCCGAGTCGAGCGGGACGAGTTCGATCGCGGTCGACCGTGGGTTGCCGCCGCCCCACGACGGACGCGTATCGAGCAGCTCGAACCGGGCGACACAGACGATCATCAGCGGGATCGGGCGGCGTGCGCGTGCCAGGTTCTCGATCACCTCGAGCAGGCGCTCGTCCGCCCACTGGACGTCCTCGAAGATCAGGACGAGCGGCTGTGCGTCGGCCAGCTCCTCCGCCCAGCGCAGCGTCGCCCAGGCGATCTCGGCGCCCTCGCCGATGCCCTCCGTCGCCCCGAGCAGCCCGAGGGCGACACCGAGCAGGTCGGCGACGGCGTCGCTCTCGCAGCAGACGCGCAGCTTCTCGAACGCCTCCGCCGCCGGATCGTCGTCGGTGATCCCCGCGGACGCCTTCACCATCGAGGCGATCGGCCAGTACGTGATCCCCTCGCCGTACGGCAGCGCGCGGCCGGTGAGCACGGTGGCGCGCTCGATCGCGTCGGCGAACTCGGCGACCAGGCGAGACTTGCCGACCCCGGGCTCGCCGAAGACCGTCGTCAGGTGCGGGCGGCGGTCGCGGAGCGTGCGGTCGTAGGTGTTCTGCAGCAGCTCGAGCTCGGGCTCGCGCCCGACGAACGGAGCCTGGCGGCGCCGCTCGCGCGCGTCGAGCACCCGGTTCGCGCGCCACGTCCAGATCGGCTCGCCCGGCCGGATCTCGAGCGGGCCGGCGTCCTCGACGTCGACCGCACCTGCCGTCAGGCGCCGCGCGCCGGGCCCGAGCGTCACCGTCCCGGCCGGGGCGGACTGCTGCAGCCGCGCGGCGAGCACGACCGCCTCGCCGGTGACGAACGTCGAGTCCCCGTCGCCGACCACGACCTCGCCCGACTCCACGCCGGCACGCGCCTGCAGACCGAGCGTGGCGATCGCTTCCAGGACGGCGAACGCGGCACGCACCGCACGCTCGGCGTCGTCCTCGTGGGCCTGGGGCACGCCGAACGCGGCCATCACTGCGTCACCGGCGAACTTCTCCACGGTGCCGCCGTGCAGCTCGATGCACGACGAGGCGCGTGCGAAGTAGTCGTTCACGCGGCGGCGGACGACCTCCGGGTCGCTGGCCGTGACGAGCCCGGTCGAGTCGACGAGATCGACGAACAGAACCGTCGCGAGCTTTCGCTCCATCGCACCAGTCTAGGAAGGGGACGACCCCTGGCGGAGCTCTAGACTCGGCCCGTGGCCGGATTTCGCTTCGTCGTCGCCGACGTCTTCACCGACGTCCCGCTCGCCGGCAACCAGCTCGCCGTGTTCACCGACGCGCGCGAGCTTCCGGAGGAGACGCTGCAGCCCCTGGCGCGCGAGATCGGCTTCAGCGAGACGGTCTACGTGCTGCCCGCAGAATCGCTCGACGCCGACGTCCGCATCCGCATCTTCACGCCCGGCCGGGAGCTGCCCTTCGCCGGTCATCCGACCCTCGGCACCGCGTTCGTGCTCGGCGGGCCGCTGCAGAAGATGGTGCTCCGGCTCGAGACCGGCGCCGGGATCGTCCCGGTCGAGCTCGACAGGGAGGGGCCGCGGATCGTGTTCGGGCGCATGGAGCAGCCGGTCCCGGCGTGGGAGCCCGTCGACGATTCCGGCGCGATCTTCGCGGCGGTCGGCGTCGCGGGGTCGGGCCTGCCGGTCGAGCGCTACGACCTCGGGCCCGGCCACGTCTATCTCGAGCTCGAGGCACCCGCGGCGGTGGCGGCGCTGAAGCCGGACCTCGTGGCGCTCGCCGCGGCGACGGCCGACGGCGTGAACTGCTTTGCGCGCGACGGTCGAGGCTGGAAGACGCGCATGTTCGCGCCGACGCACGGTGTCGCCGAGGACGCCGCCACGGGGTCGGCGGCCGGGCCGCTGGCGATCCACCTCGCGCGGCACGGACGGATCGAGTTCGGCGAGGAGATCGAGATCTCACAGGGTGCCGAGATCGGCCGTCCGTCGACGCTCTATGCGCGGGCGGACGGGAACGCGGACCGCATCGAGCGCGTTGTCGTCGGCGGCTCGGCGGTGATCGTCGCCCGCGGCGAGTTCAGCCTTCCCTGAGCTCGAGCGCGTCGATCTCGGGGAGCTCGACGGTCGAGCGCATGCCAGAAGCGGCCGCCGTCGGCCGACACGTAGAGGCGGTTGCGGGCCCCGTAGACGACGAGGTCGGGGTTCGACTCGCCGACCGCGACCGCGCGGCCGCGCGGCAGCCCGTGCCCGGAGGCGCGCCAGGTCGAGCCGGCGTCGTGCGACACGAGCAGCGGCGGCTTCGCGTCGACGACGGCGACCACGGTCGACGCGACGGCCGCCGTCGCGACGAGCCTGGGGAGGTTGAGCTCGACGGCGTCTGCCGGTGCAGAGCGGGCCGTCCCAGGGCGACACCTCCTCGGTGTCGAGGTCGACGGCGAACGTCCCACCCGTCGTCCGGACGAGCGCGATCATCGGGAGAGGACCGCGGCGACGACGGCCGTTGCGCGCCGGGCGGCGCCGACGGGTCGCAAGCCTGCTTCGCGGCCTGCGACGTAGGCGGTCGCGAACGCGTCTCCGGCGCCGGTGGCGTTGACGTCGAGCGGCCGGGCCGGGACGAACTCCGACGCTCCGCCCCAGTACACGGTCGAGCCGCGCGACCCGTGCGTGACGACGACCTCTCTGATCCCGAGTGACGTCACGTCGCCGACGACGTGCGCCTCCTCGTCGGCGAGCTTGAGCACCCAGACGTGCCGCAGCAGGTCGGGATCGAAGCCGTCGTCGAGCCGAAGCGGGCCGAGCTCGGGGGCGCGAACGAGGCCCTGGGCGTCGAGGGAGACGCGGCAGCGCCGGGCGAGCGAGGCGATCGTTTCGGCGGGGAACTCGCCCCGGAACAGCGCCGCCAGGTGCACCCAGCCGACCCTGGAGGAGAGGGTCAGGTCGCCGGGCCGCCACGTGTCGCCGATCTCTTCGACCTCCATCGTGCGCTGCTCTCCGTCGAACTCGAACGCGAACGTGGAGGTCGAGTCGCCGCGAACCCAGTGCACCGGTGTGCCGAGGTGAACGAGCGGCGGCAGGAGCGTCTCGCGTTCGGCCGCCGCGCAGCGCGTGATCACCCGGGCCTCGGTGCGGAGCTCGCGCAGGGCACGGGCGCCGTGGTAGGCGCCGCCGCCGACGCGGGGGAGGCGGCCGGGGAAGAGGTCGCAGGAGAGGTTCCCGATGAGCGCGATCACGCGCCCGCGAGAATAGGAGCTCGCTTCCTCCGTGCGACGAGACGTGCTGCGGCCGCGAGCCCGAACGCAACGGCGAAGCTCGGGAGCGAGGCGCCGCCCCACGGGAGCGCGTGCGGATCGGTGTGCGCGACCAGGCGCGTCCACCAGCCGGGGCCCTGCGGGTACAGCCACTGGTAGGCACAGAAGCCGACGAGCCACGCGACGATCATCTCGATGCGGACGCGGGCGCCCTCGAAGACGTCGGCGCGGGTGTAGTGACGGCCGGCGATCACCCAGTCCGCGAGCAGGACGGCGAACAGCGGCACGAAGAACGATCCCAACAGGTAGAGGAACGGCTGGTAGTTGCGGAGGTCGACGAGCAGCGCGCCGATCGTCGCGATCGCCGCGGTCAGCGTCACCAGCAGTCGCTGGGGGACGCGCGGGAAGAGGTTCTGCAGGCTGACCGCGCCCGAGTACACGTTGGCGAACGCCTCGTCGCTCTCGTCGACGGTCAGGGCCAGCAGCGCGAGGATGCTGGCGGCGCCGCCCGCGGCGATCGCGGTCAGGAGCGCCGGTGCGTCCGAGATGTCGCGGGACATCGCGATCACGGCGCCGAGCGCGAACAGCGGCACCGTCGGGACGAAGTAGCCGAGGCCGGTGCCCCAGAAGCCGGCGCTCCGTGACCGCGAGAAACGGGTGTAGTCGGCGGCGAGGGGGGTCCAGCTGATGATCGACGCGAGTACGAGGTCGAAGCCGGGCCAGAAGGCGTGTGACCCGCCGCGGTGCCAGAGCGCCTCGGCGTGCCGGCCGTGCAGCGACCACCAGCACAGATAGAGCAGTGAGGCGATCACGATCCAGACCTCGAACTTGCGCACGTAGGTGCGGACGAAGCCGACGGGGCCGAGGAACGCGAGCACGGTCGCGACGATCCCGAACAGCACCTTCCAGAAGGCGACGCCGCCGACGCCGAACACCTGCTCGGAGAGCGCGCTCGCACCGGTCGCGATCACGATCAGCTCGAATACCGACCACCCGAAGCACTGGAGGATGTTGAGGCCGGTTGGGAGGTAGGAGCCGCGCGAGCCGAGCGGGGCGCGCAGCAGGACCATGGCCGGAACGCGGGCGTCGGCGCCGATCAGCCCCGCGAGGCCGAGCAGCACGTTGCCGACCAGCGCCGCGGCGACGATCGCGCCGACCGCGACCGGGAGCGAGAGCGCGAGCCCCCCTTCGGCGCCCGGGAGGACGAGGAACGCGCCGGCGACGATCACGAGCAGCGAGACCGAGAGGTTCGCCCAGAGCAGGAACCCGTCGAATGTGCTGAGCAGACGAAGGCGGTCCGGGACCGGCTCGATTCCCCAGCTCGGCGTTTGCGTCTCGGCCAACTCGACTCCCTTCGCCGGTGCGAACCGGATCAGGTTCGACGGGTGTGTTCTCAGCCCCGGCCGTCCGGGGCACCCCGGTACGGCCAAGGTTACTCACTCCGGCGCCGGCGGCCTGTGACGACTACGAGGAGAGGAGGCGCCGGATCACGAACGGGAGGATCCCTCCGTGCTGCAGGTACTCGCGCTCGCGCGGAGTGTCGAGCCGTACACGGGCGCGGAACTCGACTCCGTCCGCGCGCACGGTCACTTCGCCGGCCTCGCCGTTGTCGACGCCGGTGATCGAGAACTCCTCTCGGCCGGTCAGCCCGAGTGATGTCGCGCTCTCGCCGTCCGGAAACTGGAGCGGAAGGATGCCCATCATCAGGAGGTTCGAGCGGTGGATCCGCTCGTACGACTCCGCGATCACCGCCCGCACACCGAGCAGGTTCGGGCCCTTGGCCGCCCAGTCGCGTGACGACCCCGATCCGTACTCCTTGCCCGCGAGGACGACGAGCGGCGTCCCCTCGTCCAGGTACCGCTGCGACGCCTCGTAGATCGTCATCTCCTCGCCCGAAGGGGCGTGCACCGTCCAGGTTCCCTCGGAGCCCGGCACCAGCAGGTTCCGCAGACGCACGTTCGCGAAGGTGCCGCGCACCATCACCTCGTGGTTCCCGCGGCGCGCGCCGTACGAGTTGAAGTCCCTGCGTTCGACGCCCTGCTCGACGAGATACCGCCCGGCCGGCGAGTCCGGCCTGATCGAGCCTGCGGGCGAGATGTGGTCGGTCGTCACCGAGTCGCCGAGCCAGACGAGGCAACGGGCCCGTTCGACATCCGTAACGGCGCCTGGGACCCGGGTCATGCCCTCGAAGTACGGCGGCTGCCGCACGTAGGTCGAGTCGTCCTCCCACGGGTAGAGCTCGCTCTCGGCGGACGGCAGCGCACGCCACGCGTCGTCCCCGGTGAAGACGTCGCTGTACGTGCGCCGGAACATCGCGCCCTCGATCGAGTCGGCGATCACCTGCTGCACCTCGGCGGCCGCCGGCCACAGGTCGCGCAGATAGACGTCGCCGCCGTCCGAGCCCTGCCCGACCGGCTCGGTCTCGAGGTCGATGTCCATCCGGCCCGCGAGCGCGTACACGACGACGAGCGGCGGTGACGCCAGGTAGTTCGCCTTCACCTCCGGGTGGATGCGCGCCTCGAAGTTGCGGTTCCCCGAGAGCACCGAGCACGCGACGAGGTCGTGGCCGGCCACCGCCTCCGAGATCTCGGCCGGCAGCGGCCCGGAGTTGCCGATGCACGTGGTGCACCCGTAGCCGACCGTCTGGAAGCCGAGCTCGTCGAGATACCGGTCGAGTCCCGAGCGTTCGTAATACTCGGTGACCACCTTCGAGCCGGGTGCGAGCGACGACTTCACCCACGGGCGGCGCGTGAGGCCGCGCTCGACCGCCTTCTTCGCGACCAGCCCGGCGGCGACCATCACGGCGGGGTTCGACGTGTTGGTGCACGACGTGATCGCCGCGATCACGACCGACCCGTGGCCGAGCTCGAACGACTCCCCGTCGACCTCCACCTGTACCCGCTCCGGCTTCGGCGGAGCGGCGACCGCGACGCCTGCGTCGGCAACCGGCTCCGGGATGCCGCCCGGCTGCTGCTCCGTGGTCGGGTCCGACGCCGGGAAGGTGTCGGCGACCGCACGGTCGTGCGAGCCGTTCGCGTAGTCGACCCCGAACGAGCCGAGCTGGTCGAGGAACGAGCTCTTCGCCTCTTGCAGCGGCACGCGATCCTGCGGCCGGCGCGGCCCGGCGATCGACGGCTCGACAGTCGCGAGGTCGAGCTCGACGATCTCCGAGTACGTCGCGTGGTCGCCCGGCTCGTGCCAGAGCAGGTTCTCCTTGCAGTACGCCTCGACCAGCGCGATCCGCTCCTCGCTCCGACCGGTCAGCCGCAGGTAGTCGATCGTCGCCGCGTCGACGGGGAAGAACCCGCACGTCGCCCCGTACTCCGGCGACATGTTGCCGAGCGTCGCGCGGTCCGCGAGCGAGAGCGACGACACGCCCTCACCGAAGTACTCGACGAACTTGCCGACGACGCCGACCCGGCGCAGCAACTCGGTGACGGTGAGGACGAGGTCGGTGGCGGTCGCGCCCTCGCGGAGCTCGCCGGAGAGCTTGAAGCCGACGACCTGCGGCACCAGCATCGACAGCGGCTGCCCGAGCATCCCCGCCTCGGCCTCGATGCCGCCGACGCCCCAACCGAGCACGCCCAGGCCGTTGACCATCGTCGTGTGCGAGTCCGTGCCGACCAGCGTGTCCGGGAACGCGACACCGTCGCGGTCGTCGACGACCCGGGCCAGGTACTCCAGGTTGACCTGGTGGCAGATCCCCGTGCCGGGCGGCACGACGGAGAAGTTGTCGAACGACTGCTGCCCCCAGCGCAGGAACGCGTAGCGCTCGCGGTTCCGCTCGAACTCGAGCTCGACGTTGCGCGCGAACGCCCGGCTCGTGGCGAAGAGGTCGACCTGCACCGAGTGGTCGATCACCAGCTCGGCGGGGATCAGCGGGTTGATGCGCCTCGGGTCGCCGCCGAGGTCGGCCATCGCGTTGCGCATCGCCGCCAGGTCGACGACGGCCGGGACGCCCGTCAGGTCCTGGAGGAGGACGCGCGAGGGCGAGAAGGAGATCTCGCGTGACGGCTCGGCCTTCGCATCCCACTGCGCGACCGCCTCGACGTCCTCGTCGCCGCCGTTTCGCAGCACGTTCTCGAGCAGCACGCGGAGCGTGTACGGGAGTCGCGCGACGTCGTAGGAGGCCTGCAGCTCGCCGAGCCGGTGGACGTCGTACGACCTGTCTCCGACCGTGAGCTTCGAAGGCGCAACCATGGTGTCGATTCAAGCAGAACGGGCATTCGAGCCCGACGTAGACTCGGAGCTCGTGGCGAGCGCGAGGCACATCGTCGGCCTCGGTGGGGGCGGTGACACCCCGGAGCAGACCGCCCGACTGTACGACTACGTCCTGTCGCTCGCCGGGAAGGATCGCCCGCGGCTCCTGATCGTGCCGACGGCCACCGCGGAGCGCGACGACGGCATCGCGATGTACCTGGAGCGCTTTGCGCCGCATGCCGATCCGACGGTCCTGCGGACGTTCCCCTGGCCGCCCGACGACCTCCGGTCGTGCATCCTCGAGCAGGATGCGATCTGGGTCGGCGGCGGCAACACCGCCAACATGCTCGCGATCTGGCGTGTGCACGGCATCGACGGTCTTCTGCGCGAGGCGTGGGAGGCGGGCGTCGTGCTCTTCGGTGCGAGCGCCGGGATGATCTGCTGGTTCGAGGCCGGGGTCACCGACTCGTTCGGGCCGCAGCTCGAAGGGCTGCGCGACGGGCTCGGCATCCTCGCCGGCAGCGCCTGCCCCCACTACGACGGCGAGGAGCTGCGCCGGCCGCGGTACCGCGAGCTGGTCGACGGCGGCTTCCCGCCAGGCGTCGCCGCAGACGACGGCGTCGGGCTGCACTACTCCGGCACGGAGCTCGTCGAGGTGGTCAGCTGCCGCCCGGGCGCGACCGCCTATCGCGTCGACGCCGACGGCGAGGAACGGCTGCCGGCCCGCGACCTGTAGGCAGGTCAGAGCGACGCGAGCGCCCGCGCGAGCGCCTCGACGTCGTCCTCGTCGTTGTACGCCTGGATCGAGAGCCGTAGCGCCCAGCCCCGCGACGTCTCGACCACCGGCACCTCGATGCGGTGCTCGTCGAAGAGCCGCCGGGTGAGCGTCTCGGGCTCCGGTACGTCGATCGCGACGCCGAGCATCTGCACGAAGTCGTCGGTGAGCGGCTCGAGCTGAAGCCGTTCGCACGCCCACTCGAGGAGCGTGCGCGACCGGCGCCGGACGCCCGGCCAGTCGTGCTCGGCCTGGAAGTCGATCGCGGCCGGCACGCTCAGGTACGCCGCCGGGTCGCGTGTGCCTTGCCACCGGTTCTGCTCGGCCCACGGCCGCTCGACGTCCCAGTCCCACGAGACGACGAGCGGTTCGATCACCTGCTGCGCCTCGGGGCGGGCGTAGAGGAACGCCGAGCCCTTCGGCCCGCAGAGCCACTTGTGACAGTTGCCGGCGTACACGTCCGCGCCCAGCGCGTCGAGCGCCAGGTCGATCTGTCCGGGCGCGTGCGCGCCGTCGACGATCGACAGTGCACCCGCCTCCCGGGCGCGGCGACAGGCCTCGGCGACGTCGTTCACACGCCCGGTCGACCACTCGACGTGCGAGCAGAACACGACCCGCGTCGCGGCGCCGGGGTCGAGCTCGTCGAACGGCGCGGTGCGCAGCGTGGCGCTGCTCCGCTGCGCGACGAACGACCAGAGGCGAACGACGCCGCCGTACTCGTCCTCGCCGATCAGGATCTCGTCTCCCGCCCGCAGGTCGAGCGACCGCGCGACGGCGTCGAGCGCGGTGCTCGTGTTCGGCACGAAGACGAGGTTCCCCGGCGAGGCGCCGACGTAGGCGGCGAGGCGCGCCCGCGCCTCCTCGAAGCGGGCTCCGAACCCCCGTTCGCGCCCGAGGAACTCGACCGGCTCCCGCTCGAGCTCGCGCTGCAACTCCTGGTAGCGCTCGAACACCGGCCGCGGGCATGCGCCGAACGAGCCATGGTTCAGGAAGACAACGGTGGGGTCGAGCAGGAAGAGATCCTTCACAGGCGTTAACTCGCGGTTAATCCCCGCTCATGCTCGTCCAACATGCGGCGGTTATAACGGGGATCGTGGCGCGAGGCCGCACCCTCTCTCTACGCGCGGGCGAAATGGTGGTCGTCGGCCTGGCCGGAGGGGTCGTCGCGCTCGCCGGCGCCGCGCTCCTCGGCAAGCTCGGCAGCCACACCACGATCGAGCAGGTGGCGCCCGCGAGCAGCACCACCGGAGTCGCGAACGCAGCCCTCCAGGCCCCCGCACGGACGGGGGTCACGCCGGAGAAGATCTACCAGCGTGACGCGCCGGGCGTGGTTCAGATCACCTCGACCACGGTCACCCAGCAGTCGAACGACCCGTTCGGGTTCCCGACCGGGCCGCAGACCTCGGAGTCGCTCGGCTCCGGCTTCGTGATCGACAAGGCCGGCCACATCGTCACCAACTACCACGTCATCTCGGGCGCGACCCGCATTCAGGTCTCGTTCTCCGGCCAGGACCAGATCAACGCCACGGTGGTCGGTTCGGATCCCTCGACCGACATCGCCGTGCTCAAGATCGACACCCATTCCCGCGCCCTGACGCCGCTGCCGCTCGGTGACTCCGACACGGTCAGCGTCGGGGACTCGGTCTACGCGATCGGCAACCCGTTCGGGTTCACCCGCACGCTCACCGCGGGCGTGGTCTCCGCGCTGCAGCGCCAGATCGTCGCCCCGAACAGCCTCGAGATCGACGGCGTCATCCAGACCGACGCGGCGATCAACCACGGCAACTCCGGCGGTCCGTTGCTGGACGCCGAAGGCCGCGTGATCGGCGTCACCTCGCAGATCTCCACCGGCACCACCGGCGAGCAGGGGAACATCGGGATCGGCTTCGCGATCCCGGTCAACACCGTCCGCGACGTCGCGGCGCAGATCATCAAGGACGGCAAGGTCGCCCACGCCTTCCTCGGCGTCAGCACCGTCTCGATCACGCCGCAGATCGCGAAGCTCTTCAACCTGCCGACGTCGAAGGGCGTGATCGTCGACCAGGTGACCGGCGGCAGCGGCGCCGCGCGCGCCGGGATCAAGGGCCACTCCACGAACGTCGTCGTCCAGGGCGAGACGTACCCGCTCGGCGGCGACATCATCGTCGGCGCCGACCACAAGCCGGTCGCCAACGCCGAGCAGCTGCGCGAGGCGGTCGCGAGCCACAAGCCCGGCGACAAGCTCTCGCTCGAGATCTACCGTCACGGCAAGAAGAAGAGCGTCACCGTCGAGCTGGGAAACGCTCCGGAGGCGGTCAAGTGACGATCAGGTTGAACGGCCAGGTTCTTCTCCCCTGGAGAGGCCGTTCACGGGCCGCCTGGCGGCCCGCTCGCTAGGCCGGTCGCGGCCCGCCCGCCTGCCCGGGCCGCGGCCGGTCTAATCAGCTCACTGCTGAGCCGATCGGAGCGTCTACTCTGTCCCGCGTGGAACGCGGGCAGGCGACCATCGACGTCGACGTCTCGGTCTCCGAACAGCTCTGGGAGGACGAAAACGGCGATCACGACGGTTGGTTCTGCGTCCGCACCGACCCGTTCCCGTGCCCGGCCTCGGGGTGCAGCTTCGTCGCGGAGTTCATGACCGCGGCCCACCTCGTCCTCGTCTGGGAGCAGTTCGACGACCCGAATCTCCTCCGGCACGCGGCGCGGGCGCGCGACGTCGGCCGGAACCCGCGTGTCGTCGGCTACGTGCCCGATTTCGGCCCGAGCGCGTCGTACTACGCGTGGGTCGCGGCCGGCCGGCCGGTGCACGGCGTCAAAGCCGGCAAGTGATCTCCCACAGCTTCGGCGAGAGCGGGCCGCTCTCGCTCGGCGTCGAGGAGGAGCTGATGATCGTCGATGCCCGGTCCCTCGACCAGGTGGCGGCGGTCGACCGGATCCTGGCCGGCGTGTCCGGCCTCGAGCTGCCGGGCGCGCTCAAGACCGAGCTCTTCGCCTCGGTGTTCGAGGCGACCACCGGTATCTGTGCGGATGCGGGCGAGATCGACGCCGCGCTGCGGGCGCTGCGGCAGGCCGGTGCTGCGGCCGCGTCGGCCGAGGGACTTGCGATCGTCGCCGCCGGCACGCATCCGTTCGCACGGGCCGAGGACCAGACGGTCGTCGACGAAGAGCGCTACACGACGTTCAAGCGCTACGGCGGGATCAGCGTCCGCCGCCAGGGCGTGCAGGGGCTGCACGTCCACGTCGGCATGCCGTCGCCGGACGCCTGCTGGAGCTGCCTCGAGTCGATCCTGCCGTGGCTGCCCGTCGTGCTGGCGCTCTCGGCGAACTCGCCCTGGCTCGCCGGCGCGCGCACCGGGATGGCGTCGAACCGCGCGCCAGTGCTTCTCTTCCTCCCGCGCGCCGCCGGCCCGCCGCCGTTCGCGTCGTACGCCGAGTGGGAGGCCTGGGTCGAGCGGCTGGTGAGGCTCGGAGTGACGCAGGACTACACCCGGCTCTGGTGGGACGTGCGGCCGCATCCGCGCTTCGGGACGCTCGAGGTGCGCATGCCGGACCAGCCGACCGACGTCGGGCTGTCGTCCGCGTTCGCTGCGTTCGTGCAGGCGCTCTGCGCCGCCGCGCTCGACGGTGAGCTCGCGAACGACGGACCGCAGCTCGCCGATCGCGGCCGCGGCGACTATGCGCAGAACCGCTGGACGGCGGCGAACTTCGGGCCGCGGGCCGAGCTGCTGCACCCCGACGGCGGGTCCGTCGTGCCGGCGGCAGAGCTCGGCGCGGAGCTGCTCGAGCGGCTGCGCCCGTTCGCGAAGAGGCTCGGGTCGGCGGGGCTGCTCGACCGGATCGATCCGACGCGATGCGAGGGCGAGCGCCAGCTCTCACACCCGACTGCGTTCGACGCGACCGCTGATCTCGTCGTCCGGTCGGTAGCCTGAGCGCATGACGGTGGTGACGGAGACGCTCCGGGTCTCGGGCATCCGCTGCGAGCGGTGCGTGATGCGGCTCGGCGGCGTGCTGCAAGGGCACGACGGGCTCGAGTCGGCGAACGCGACGCTGATGGGAGAGGTGACCGTCTCCTACGACGACCAGCGGACGACGCGCGACGCGCTGGTCGACGCGATGGCCCGCGGAGGCTTCCGCGAGCTGTAGCGCCCGGGCCGGGAATCCGGGACCGCCGGGGTTCGTTGTACCCACTGCTAGGGTGGCCGCCGGATGAGCGAGAGCGCGCCGACGACCTCTGAATCTCGCAGGATCGCCGAAGAGGCGCGTGCCCGCGTGCGCTTCGAAGAGGAGGCGCTCGAGTTGAGCGAACAGGTCTACCGCGTTGCCCGCCGGCTGGTCGGCTCGCGTGATGACGCCGAGGATCTCGTGCAGCAGACGTACGAGCGCGCCTTTCGCTCCTGGCAGCAGTACACACCCGGAACGAACCTGCGGGCGTGGCTCCTGCGCATCCTCACGAACCTGAACATCGATCGCGGCAGGAGGCAGCAGCGCTCGCCACAGACCACGTCGATCGACGAGGCCGGCGACTACTTTCTCTACAACCGCCTCGAGGCGTCGACTCCCGACGGGAACGCCGACTCCGACCGTGTGCTCGAGCGGCTCTCGCAGGACTCGATCGTCGACGCGCTGAGCGAGGTGCCGCACGACTTTCGTGACGTGATCGTGCTCGTCGACATCGGCGAGTTCTCCTACGCGGACGCCGCGCAGATCCTCGACATCCCGATCGGGACCGTGATGTCGCGCCTGCACCGGGGCAGGCGTATCCTGAAGAAGAACCTCGCTGAGAAGGCGGTTCCTGCATGAGCGTAGGGGCATGAGCGACTGGTGCGAGAAGTGCGAGGAGATGATGCAGCCGTTCCTCGACGGTGCGCTGTCTCCGGAAGAGGTCGCCGAAGCCGAGAAGCACCTCGACTCGTGCAGCTGGTGCGCCAAGCGCTACCGCTTCGAAGAGCGGCTCCGCCATTACGTGCGCGTCGCCGTCACCGAGCCTATGTCGCCGGCGCTGAAGGAGAAGCTGGCGGCACTGCGGACACCGCTCACGTAGTCGCATAGTCGACGTCGCCCGGCGGCTCGAGGCCGGCGCAGTCGACGAGCACCGGCTCGAGCGCGCGCGCACCCTCGTCGGGAATCTCGCCCCACAGCGACCGCGCCAGCACGACCGGGTGGCTCCGCGTCCCGTCGTAGCTCGCCGCCACGATCGGGCCGCGGTCGCGGTGCGCGAGCATCCGCTCCACCGCACGCGGGTCGAGCGCCGGGCCGTCTGCGAGCACGACGACCGCATGCGTCGTCGCCTGGTCGAGCTCCGAGAGCCCGCGCCGCAGCGACGCTCCCGGCCCCGCCTCCCAGTCGCCGGCCCGCACCAGCCGCGCCCGCGAATCCGGAGGGAGCTCGAGCGGGTGCGCCCCCGAGACGACCACCACCGCGTCGACGGGCGAGCGCGCGAGCGCGTCGAGCACCGCCGGCAGCAACTCGCGCTGCTTGGGCCGTCCGTACCGCGTCGACGCCCCGGCCGCGAGCACGACGGCGGCGACCGTCACCCCGAGCTCGAGAGCGTCGCCTGCTCGATCACGACCGGCTCGATCGGTTGCTGGTTCGCGTCGCCGAGCGTGCCGATCCGGTCGACGACGCCGATCCCCTTCACGACGTGGCCGAGCAGTGCGTACTCGGCCGGCAGTCCGGCGTTCTTCGCGGTGACGATGAAGAACTGGCTCCCGGCGGCGCCGGCGGGCTGCGACTGCGTCTTCGCCATCGCGACCGTGCCGTGGACGTACTTCGTTCCGGTAGGCGGCTTCTCGACCGTCGTGTAGCCGGGGCCGCCTTCGCCGCTCTGCGTCGGGTCGCCGCCCTGGATCACGAAGCCGACCGCGATGCGGTGGAAGAGCGTGTGGTCGAAGAAGTGCTTCTGCACGAGCGAGGCGAACGACGAGGTCGTGACCGGAGCCGTCTTCACGGCGAGCCGCACGGTGAACGAGCCGCAGTTGGTGTCGAACTTGACGTCGTAGGTGCGGGAGGGATCGAGCCTGGTCGTCGGCTTCGACTGCGTGCGGTCGGTCGGCGGCGGCTGTGTGACCTGCGCGCAGCCGTGCGAGTCGACGACGGTCGTCGTCCCCGCCGCGTGCTTGGAGCCTCCGCAGCCCGCCGCGACCAGCGCGACGAGCGCGAGGGCGAGCAGTCCGCTACGCATCGATCCGGGCCTGCGCTCGCTTCACGAGTGCCGCTGCGATCTCGAGCTTGAATGCGTTCCGCTCGAGCGGCGTCGCGGCCTCGAGGCCCCGCTCGTCGAGCAGCCACGGCATGGGTGCCATGCCCGCGAGGGCGATCCGGGTCGTTCCGTTGCTGCGCGCAGCGGCGACGCCGACCAGCGGGAACGCCCAGCGCTTGCGCTCCATCGCCTTCAGGTAGACGGAGCGCTCGGCCGGCGGCAGCTCGACCGAGAGCAGGAGCTCGCCGTCCTGAAGCGTCGTCGTGCGCCGGTCGTCCTCGGTCGGCACGCGATAGAGGTCGCCGATCGGGAGCGTGCGCCGGTCGGTGCGGAGCGTCGCTCCGAGCGCGAGTAGCGCGGCCGCCGGGTCGGAGGGGTGCGCAGACGCGCAGAAGTCGTTCGCGAGCACCGCGTGCTCGCGGTGCTCGCCGTCCCGTGCGAAGCAGGCGTCGCCGCCGTGCAGGCGGCAGGGCCACTTGAGCCGCCAGTACCAGCAGCGCGTCGACTGCAGCAGATTGCCGGCGAGCGAGCCGGCATTCCGGAGCTGCGGGCTGGCCGAGAGCCGGCACGCCTCGCGGAGCGCCTCGGGCACGCCTGCATCGGCCTCGAGCTCGGCGAGGGTCGTCCCCGCGCCGATCGTCGTCCCGTCGATCCCGCGCGGCACGATGCCGCGCACGTCGATCAGCTCCTCGGCCGTGAGGATGCCGGCGCGCAGCAGCGGCACGACCTCCGTCCCCCCCGCGAGCAACAGGCTGTTCGCTGCGGGCTCGAGCTCGGCGACGCTAGACGCGCGCCGGAGCTTCACGACGCTCGCTCTCTCGCTGACGCTCCTCCGCCTCGCGGAGGGCCCGCAGCATCTCTTCACGGGTGATCGGCAGCTGCCGGACGTCGGCGCCGGTCGCGTCGCGGATCGCGTTCGCGATCGCAGCCGCGGTCGGCACGATCGGGGGCTCGCCGAGCCCTTTCGAGCCGAGGTTCGTGAGGTTCGGGTCGGGGACGTCGACGAGCTCGCTGACGATCTCCGGCACGTCGGCGATCGTCGGCAGCCGGTAGGCGTCGAAGCTCGTGGTCAGGATCCTCCCCGTCGCGGGGTCCTGGAGCCGCTCCTCGGACAGCGTGTGGCCGATCCCCTGGATGATCCCGCCCTCGATCTGGCTCGAGGCGCCGAGGGGGTTGATCACCCGGCCGACGTCGTGCACGGCCGCGATCCGGTCGACCCAGACCTCGCCGGTCTCGACGTCGACGGCGACCTCGGCGACCTGGACGCCGAAGGTGAGCACCTGCATCCCCGCCGGGTTCGGGCCGCGCGCGCCCTTGCCGAGGATCTGCGCGTCCTCGAGCATCGCGACCACCTCTTCGAGCGGCATGCCGCGGTCGCCGCGCTGCTCGGCGATCTCCTCGATCTGGCGTCGCGCGTCGGCTGCGGCGGCGCGAACCGCCGGCCCCATGGACGGCGTCGTCGACGATCCTGCGGAGATCGACGCGTAGGGGCCGCGCGACGAGTCGCCGACGGCGACCGTCACGTGCTCGAGCGGGATCCCCAGCTCTTCGGCCGCGATCTGCGCCATCGCCGTCTTCGTGCCCGTGCCGATGTCCTGCATCGCGGTCACGACGGTCGCGCGCCCGTCGGAGCCGACGCGCACCCAGGCGTACGACGGCGGGCCGCCGCCGCCGTACCAGATCTGGGACGCCATCCCGACGCCGCGCTTGACGACGTCTGTCGAGCGCGCCCGGACGTCGTCGCGCCGGTCCCAGTGCGGCTGCGCGCGCCGGTAGCACTCGAGCAGGTTCTTGCTCGAGAACGGCCGCGCGTCGCTCGGGTCGTGCTCCGAGTGGTTCCGCCGGCGCAGCTCGAGCGGATCGATCGCGAGCTTCGCCGCGAGCTCGTCGAGCAGCGCCTCCAGCCCGAACGTCCCCTCCACGAAGCCGGGCGCCCGGAACGCCTTCATCGGCGGCTGGTTCAGCTTTGCCGGGTACGTCGTCGATGCGACGTTCGGGCACGAGTAGAGCAGGTGCATCGGCCCCTCGGTCGGCGACGACCAGCCGCCGAAGCCGACGGCGTTGACGTACTCGCCGCGGAGCGCGGTCAGCGTCCCGTCGGCCTTCGCGCCGATCGTGAGCCGCTGGATCGTGGCATTGCGGTTCCCGGCGACGAGGTGCTCCTCGCGGCGGGTCAGCGCGCACTTCACGGGGCGCCCCGTGCGCTTTGCGAGCTCGGCGGCGATGAAGGTGTGGTCGTCGGGGCCGTTCTTCGCGCCGAACCCGCCGCCCATGTAGTTGCAGATCACGCGGACCTTGTCGCGCGGGAGCCCGAGGCGCTCGGCGACCAGCTCGCGGACGCCCCAGATGAACTGCGTCGAGATGTGCACGTCCACGGAGTCCTCGCCGATCCACTCGACGACCGCCTGGTGGGTCTCGAGCGAGTTGTGCAGCACGACGGAGGTGCGGAACTCGGCGCTCACCACAACGTCGGCCTCGGCGAGGCCGCGCTCGACGTCGCCCCGCTCGACGGACCCGGGGCTCGCCGAGCAGCGAACCGCGCGCGACCGCCTCGTCGGGATCGAGCACCGGCTCGAGCGCCTCCAGCTCCACGACGATCGCGCGAACGCCTGCCCGGGCCTGGGCGAGCGTGTCGGCGCAGACGGCGGCGATCGGCGCGCCTTCGAACCCGCACTCGGAGACGAGCACGTCGAGATCGCCGGGCCCGATCGCGGCGTGGACGCCGGGGAGCGCGAGCGCCGGCGAGAGGTCGATGCGCGTGACGCGCGCGTGTGCGTGCGACGAGCGGAGAACGGCGGTGTGGAGCATGCCGTTCAGCCGAAGGTCGGCCGTGTAGACGGCCTCGCCTCGCGCCCGGTGCAGGCCGTCGCCGCGCGTCGCCGGACGGCCGACGACGTTCAGCGGCCCGGCCGGCCATTGCTCGAGGGCGTCCTCCTCGACGACGATCCAGACCTCTTCGTACCGGCCCTCGACCTCTTTCTCCGTGCGGATCAGTCGCGCCACGTGCGAATCGCCTCCTCGATCTTCGGGTAAGCGCCACACCGGCAGAGGTTCCCTGCCATGGCGTGGCGGATCTCGTCGCTCGACGGGTCGGGGTTCGCCTCGACGAGCGCAACCGCGCTGACGATCTGGCCCGGTGTGCAGAAGCCGCACTGGAGCGCGTCCGCGCGCACGAATGCCTCGACCATCCTGTGGTCCCGCAGCCCTTCGATCGTCGTCACCTCGGCGCCGTCCACGGCGTGCACGAGCGTGATGCACGACAGCATCGGCGTGCCGTCGACGAGGACGGTGCATGCGCCGCACTGTCCTTCGCCGCACGCGATCTTCGTGCCCGTCAGCGTCAGCTCGTCGCGCAGGGTCTCGGCGAGCGTCGTTCCGACCGGAGCGTCCACGACGTAGCGGTGGCCGTTGACGTCGAGCTCAGGCAGCCGCCGTCACCGCCTCGATGTCGGCGAGGTGGACGAGCCGGAACGTCAGCCGCGTCGCATCGCGGCGCCGGTCCTCGTCCTCGATGTCCGGCACGACCGTCCAGAGCTCGCGCGCCGCCGTGAGCAGGTCGTGGATCTGCTCGACCGTCCTCGGATAGCCGTCCTGCTCCGCGCAGGCGTTGATCGCGAGGCCGAGCACGCCGACGGTGTCGGGCTGGCGCGACCAGAGCAGCGGCGTCGCCATCGACAGGTACTGGTGGATGCGGGCGAGCTGCATCGGCTGGGCGAACGTCGCGCTGCCGATCGGCATGGACGGCGCGGGGAGCTCGCCGCCGTTGGCAAGCGTCCCGGCCGTGCCACCGAGCATCGCGCGCAACTCGGCGTCGCCGTAGCCGGCGAGCCGCGCGGTCTTGATCGCGATCAGCAGCGAGCCGGGCTGCTGCCCGTAGGGGAAGTCGCTCGCCCACAACACCTGCTCCGGCGAGACGCGGCGGTAGAAGTCGAGCAGGTCGACCGGGCTCCAGACGGAGGTGTCGAAGAACGTCCGCGGGTGGCCGCTGAAGTGGCGCGCCAGGTTGGCGAGGTCGGCGATGCCGCCGTGCGCCAGGATCAGCGTCGCACCCGGGCTCGCCTCCATCAGCGCGTGCAGCCCGTCGGCGATCGGCGGCAGGCCGCGGCCGGCGTGGATGAGGATCGGCACCCGGCGCTCGGAGGCGAGGTGGAACACGGGGCCGAGCCGCTCGTCCGTCGCCGTGAACTTCTGCGCCCGTGGGTGGAGCTTGATCCCGCGCGCGCCGAGGTCGAGGCAGCGGGTCGCCTCCTCGACCGGCGACTCGTTCAGGTCGAGCCGCACGAACGGGATCAGCCGCCCGTTCGAGCGGTCGGCGAACGCCAGCGTGCGGTCGTTGGCGGCGCGGAAGCCGGGGTGCCGGTCGGGCTCGTCGAGGCAGAACATGAACGCCCTGCCGACGCCGTAGCGGGCCATCACCTGCTCCAGACGGTCGTAGTCGCCGACCATTCCGTCGATGTCCGTGCCGAGGTGGAGGTGCGCGTCGAAGAGCGCGGCGCCTTCGGGAATGAGCCGCCTGAGCTCCTCGTCGTAGGCCTCGACGAGCTCGAGCGCTCTTCCTTGCGGGTCCATGACTGTGATCCTAGTTAGAGTGCGCCACCGTGCCGGACGTCCTCATCCACGCCGACACGTTCCGTTCACCGGAGCTCCGGCACGAGGTCCCGCTCGGTATCCCGGATCCGTTCTTCTACGCCGAGGTGGGTGGAGCTCGGCACATCGCGATCGGGTCGATGGAGATCGCCCGGCTCGCCGAGGTCGGCGGTTACGTGCTGCACCCGACCGAGGAGTTCGGCTCGGACGAGCTGATCGCCGCCGGCCTGTCGGCGTTCGAGATCAGGCGCGAGATCCCGGTGCGCGCGGCCAAGTCGCTCGGCGTCACGAGCGCGGTCGTCCCCGAGACCTTCCCGGTCTGGCTCGCCGACCGGCTGCGGGCCGAGGGGATCGAGCTCACCGTCGACGGCGGGCTCTTCGACGAGCGCCGCCGGGTCAAGTCCTCTGCGGAGCTCGCGGGCATCCGCCGCGCCCAGCGTGCGGCCGAGGCCGGGATGGACGTCGCGCGGGAGCTCCTCCGCCGCGCCGAGCCGGACGGCGACGGGCTCGTCCTCGACGGCGGGCCGCTGACCGTGGAGCGCGTGAAGTCGGCGATGGCGCAGGCGTTCGCCGCGAACGGCACGAGCGCCGACGACTTCATCGTGGCGCCGGGCCCGCAGGGTGCGGTCGGTCACGACATGGGCAGCGGGCGGATCAGGGCCGGTGTGCCGATCGTGATCGACGTCTGGCCGCGCGACAACGAGACGGCCTGCTTCGCCGACATGACGCGGACCTTCGTCGTCGGCGACGTTCCCGCCGACGTCGCCCGCTGGCACGAGCTGTGCCGACGGGCGCTCGACTCCGCCGTCACCGGGATCCGCGACGGCGCCGACGGCAGAGCGATCTACGACGTGACCTGCGACATCTTCGAGTCGGCGGGAGAGCCGACCCAGCGCACGAAGGAGGCCGGCACGACCCTCGCCGACGGCTTCTTCCACGGCCTCGGCCACGGGGTCGGGCTCGAGGTGCACGAGTCGCCGATCCTCGGCCTCTCGGCGAAGAACGCGCTCCGGGCCGGCGATGTCGTCACGGTCGAGCCGGGGCTCTACCGGCAGGGCTTCGGCGGCGTGAGGCTCGAGGACCTCGTGCTGGTGACGGGCGATGGCGCCGAGAGCCTGACGCGGTACCCGTACGACCTCGCGCCCTGACCCCCGTGTAGCGTCAGCGGCCGTGCTTCGCCGCCTCGCAGCGCTGCTGATCGCCGCAGGCATCGGCGCGGCCGCCGCCGACGGGGCGGGTGAGCCCGCCGCTGACGAGTGCGCTGCACACGCTGCCCGGCGTCCACGTGCCCGTCGCGGTCGTCACCCACCCGGCCTCTGCGACCGCGCCCGGCTACGTCTTCGTCGCCGAGAAGGCGCCGAAGACCGTCGGCGGCCCGATGATCGTCGACAACCGTGGCCGCGTCGTCTGGTTCGACCAGCTGCGCGCGCCGGTCCAGGCGACCGACTTCCGCGTCCAGCGCTACCGCGGCAGGCCCGTGCTCACATGGTGGGTCGGGAAGATCAGCAAGGTCGGGGTCGGGCGCGGCTCGTACGTGATCTACGACAGCTCGTACCACCTCGTCGCCCGCGTCCACGCGAGCAGCGGGCTCATGGGCGACCTGCACGAGTTCCAGCTCACGCCGCGCGGGACCGCGTACATCACCGTCTACCACGAGGTTCCGGACGACCTCTCGGGCATCGGCGGCCCCAGGCACGGCTGGGTCTACGACAGCATCGTCGAGGAGATCGACATCGCAACCGGCCGCGTCGTCTTCGAGTGGCACAGCCTCGATCACGTGCCGCTGTCCGAGTCGACGCAGGCGAACCGGAAGCCGGCCCGCGATGCGACGAAGAAGCAACCGCTCGACTACTTCCACGTCAACTCGATCTCCGACGGCCCGGGCGGGACGATCCTCGTGTCCGGACGGAACACGAGCACGATCTACCTGCTCGCTCGCGACGGCCACATCGTCTGGCGCGCCGGCGGGAAGCACAGCGACTTCGGCCCCCCGTCGGCGGTGACGTTCGCCTTCCAGCACGACGCGCGGCTGCATCCCGGGAACCTGCTCACCATGTTCGACAACGGGGGCATCCCGCGTGTCGAGCCGTACTCCCGGCCGCTCGAGCTGAAGCTCGACCCGGCGACGAGACGGGCGAGGGTCGTGAAGGCGTTCCTGACGCAGAAGCGCATCGCCTCGCCGTTCGAGGGCAACCTGCAGCTGCTGCCGGGCGGAGGAGCGTTCGTCGGTTGGGGCGGCGTGCGGATCGTGAGCGAGTTCTCCACCGCCGGCGCGCTGCGCTTCCAGCTCGAGCTGCCCTACGGCGACACCTATCGCGCCTACCGCAGCATCTGGACGGGCCGGCCGTCGACCGCTCCGCGAGTCGCCGTCGTGCGCGGCACGGTCTACGCGAGCTGGAACGGCGAGACCGGGATTGCGCGCTGGCAGGTGCTCGCCGGGCCCGACCGTGCCCACCTGCAGGTGGTCGCGACCGCGCCGTGGGCCGGCCTCGAGACGCCGGTCGCCGCCGACACGGCGACGGCGAAGGCGGTCGCGGTGCGCGCGCTCGACGCGCAGGGCCGCACGCTCGGGACGTCGCCCGTGGTCCCGGGCTGACCGTCGCTCAGTCGAGCGCCATCGCGTAGATCTCGTAGGTGGTCGAGCCGACGGGTGCCGGCCGGTTGCGATCCGGATCGGCGGCGCGCAGCTCGCCGACCGAGGCGAAGAGCGCGTTCGCCGTCGCCTCGTCCTCGAACACCATCACCGACAGCCGCTCGCCGGTCTCGCGGTTCACCAGCCACAGCCCGCGCGCACCGTCCCGCGCCTGCACGAGCGGCACGACCTCGTCGCGGACGTGCTCGATCCCGTCCTCGAGATCGGACGGCGAATCCTCGAAGCGTGTCACCTGTGCGTACACCGGATCACTCCTTTCTCGATCGAGCCGCGAGGATCGCATACCTTCGTCCGTCGAGGTAGCGTTCGGTCGACGTGCCTGCGAGCCGTGACGAGACGGTGGTCGAGCGCGACGAGATCATCGTTCTGTTCAAGCGCGTCGCCGACGAGCAGGCGGCGATCACGCGGGGCTGGAGCGAGCTCGAGGGCGCGGTCGGCTCGCTTCGCGCCCGCAAGTTCTTCGGTGTCTTCGACGGGGCGAAGCACGAGTACCTGGCGTGCGTCGAGCGGTGCGAGGGCGACGATCCCGAGGCGCTCGGCCTCGAGGCCGGCACCCTGCCCGGCGGGCGCTACGCACGGCGGCGCCTGCGCGGCGAGCCGCCCGCGGTCTATGCCGAGATCGCACCCGCCTTCGAGCAGCTCGCGCGGCGCCCCGACCGCGACGACACGCGGCCGGGGATCGAGTTCTACCGCTCCCGGGACGTGATCGAACTGCTGCTGCCGGTCGTCTGACGACCGGTCAGAGCAGCTGCTCGAACGTCGACGGGTCGTCGAACGGGCCGATGATCGCGAGGCGCAGCCCCTGGCCGCCGACGACGTCCTGCGCGACGCGGTGGACGTCCTCGACGGTCACGGCGTCGAGCCCGGCCAGCAGCTCCGCCGGCTCGACGGCGGCGCCCTCGAGCACCTCGCGGCGCAGGCCGAAGAGCAGCAGTCCGTTTGGGCTCTCCGTCTGCAGCACGAAGCGGCCCTTGGCGAGCGAGCGCGCCTTCTCGAGCTCGTCGGCTGGCACCGGCTCGTCGGCGAGCCGCTTGAACTCCTTCGCGATCACTCCGACTGCTTCGTCGGCCCGCTTCAGGTCGACGCCCGCCTGCGAGTACAGCGTCCCCGCATCGGTGTAGGAGCTGTTCAGCGCGTAGACGTAGTAGGCGAGCCCGCGCCGTTCGCGCACCTCGAGGAAGAGCCGGGACGACATCCCGGTGCCGAGCACCGTCCCGAGCAGCTGGAGCGCGTAGCGGTCGGGGTGGTCGAGCGGGTAGCTCGGGACGCCGATGCAGACGTTCGCCTGGTCCGAGTCCTTGGTGTGGATCCGCACCCTCGGCTCGGTCGAGCCCTCGACCGCGGCGGGCTCGGGCGTCCCCGTCGTGTCCTCGGGCAGGTCGCCGAGCAGCCCTTCGAGCCGCGGAGCGAGGTCGTCGCCGATCATCCCCGCGACGCCGACGACCATTCGCTCGGGCTTGTACCAGCTCGAGAGGTAGTCGATGAACGTCTCGCGGGTCGCTCCGGTGATGGTCTCCTTGGTCCCGAGCGTCTCCCAGCCGAGCGGGTTGTCGCCGAAGAGCAGCTCGTCGTAGACGGAGGAGACGTAGTCGCGCGGCGTGTCGAAGTACATGTTCATCTCCTCGACGATCACGCCCTTCTCGCGCTCGAGCTCCTCGCTGTCGAACTTCGAGTTGCGGATCATGTCGACGAGAACGTCGAGTGCCTGGTCGCGCTGCTCGGCCGCACAGCGGATGTAGTAGCCCGTGTACTCCTTGGAGGTGAACGCGTTGAACTCGCCGCCGAACCGGTCGACCTCGAGCGCGATGTCCTTCGCGGTGGGCCGCCGTTCCGTGCCCTTGAAGAACATGTGCTCGGCGAAGTGCGCGATGCCGCGGTTGGTCGGGTTCTCGTAGCGCGACCCGGCCGCAAGCATGATGTAGCAGGTGACCGACTGGGCATGCTCGAGCGGCGCAGTCAGCACGCGCAGGCCGTTCGAGAGGGCGGTGCGCTGGTAGACGGTCATGCGGCGAGCTTCCTCCTCAGGTTCTCCGAGAGCGGGACGGATGAGCCCGTACCGTAGTCGTAGCCCACGAGCACGCTCTTCGCCTGGGCGGCCAGCCGGCCGTCCGCCCACAGCTCGTGCTCGAGGTCGAAGCTCTTCGTGCCGATCCGCGCGCAGCGCGTGCGCACCTCGATCTCCTCGCCCGGCCTGAGCTCGGAGCGGAAGTCGATCTCGACCCGTGCCAGGATGAACGGCTCGAGGCCGCCGAGGACGGCGATGCGCGCCTGCTCGAGGTACGTCGAGTACGCGGCGTTGTTCACGTGGCCCATCGGGTCACAGTCCCCGAATCGCACGCGCTCGCGGTGGGTCCACGGGAACTCGGGCACGCGCCGATGCTATAGACCGCCCTGTGAGCGAGATGCGTCGTGCGGTGTTCGCCCAGCCCGAGTGGCTGCGGCAGGTCCCGACCGGCCGGCGGCTCCCGTTCGACGCCCGCGTCGTGCACACGGGCTGCGGCACGTCCTTCCATGCGGCGCAGACCGGCGGGAAGGCCGTGCAGGCGCTGGAGGCGGTGCTCGCCCCGCCCGACGCGGACGTGCTCGTCTGCTTGTCGCACGAGGGCGAGACCGAGCTGACGCTCGAGGCGGCGCGCGCGTTCCCCGGCGACGTGTGGCTGATCACGGGGAAGGAGTCGTCGCCGCTCGCCGAGCTCGCCGACGAGGTGATCGTGTGCACGCCGGAGGTGGAGCGGTCGTGGTGCCATACCGCGAGCTACACCTGCGCCGTCGCCGCGCTGGACGCGATCCACGGCGGCGACCCGTCGTGGATCGCGCACGAGGTCGAGGAGGCGCTGCGGCTGGAGGTGACGGCGCCGTCCCAGGACCGGATCCTCGTCGCCGGTGCCGGCCGCGACTGGCCGACGGCGCAGGAGGCCGTGCTGAAGTTGCGCGAGGGGGCGTGGGTGCAGGCCGGCGCGCACCAGACCGAGCAGCTCCTGCACGGCCATCTCGCCGCCGTCGACGACGGCGTCCGCGCGTTCGTCCTCGAGGGAGAGGGCCGCGCGGCCGAGCGCGCGCAGGACGCGGTGGCTGCGCTGGAGACGCTCGGCTGCGAGACGACCCTCGTGCCGACACGGCACCCGGCCGTGGACATCGTGCGCTTCCAGCTGTTGACGCTCGCGATCGCCGAGGCGCGCGGGATCGACCCCGACCCGATCCGCCGCACGCCGGGCTCGCCGTGGGCGAAGGCCGCCGGGTCGGCGTACCCGGGGTTCTGATGCGCGCCGCGCTCGTCTTCGACCTCGACGGCACGCTCATCGACACGGTCTACGCGCATGTCTTTGCCTGGCAGCGCGTGTTCGAGGACGCCGGGCTGCCGATCGACGGCTGGCGCATCCACCGGCGCATCGGCATGAGCGGCGGCCTGTTCGCACGTGCCGCCGGCCGCGAGGCCGGGCGCGAGCTGTCCCCCGAGGAGGCGGAGGAGCTGCAACGGCGCCACGGGGAGCTCTTCCGCGAGCTGCTGCCGCGGCGGCGGCCGCTCCCGGGTGCGGTCGAGCTGCTGCGCGAGCTGCGGCAACGTGGTGTCGTGCACGGCATCGCGACGTCGGGCAGCCGGCCGGAGATCGACGAGTCGCTGCGCGCTCTCGGCGTGCCGGACGAGACCGTCGTCGTCGAGCGGGGCGACGTTCTGCGCGCGAAGCCGGAGCCGGATCTGTTCCTGGCGTGCGCCGAGCGCCTCGGCGTCGAGTCGCCCGACTGCTACGTCGTCGGCGATGCGGTGTGGGACCTGCTCGCGGCGCGCCGCGCCGGGATGCTCTCGGTCGGGCTGCTGAGCGGCGGGTACGGAGAGGCGGAGCTCACCGCGTCCGGCGCGTTCCGCGTGTATCGCGACGCCGAAGAGCTGCGCGGCTCGCTCGACGAGCTCGGCGTGCTGCCGTAGCGGGGAAAGCCTCTAGGGCCGGCTGATCATCCGTGCGACGCCGGGGCGGGTGCCCGCCGCGATCACCGGCCCGAGCTCGCCGCCGCGCAGGTAGCGGTCGAGGAACGCGATCGTCACGCGGTCGACGACGCCGGCCCACCGGTCCCGGGTCGTGTACGGAGGCAGATGCGTCGCGCCGAGCAGCCAGAGCAGGAACTTCGGCCTTCGCATGAGGCGGAAGTACGCAGAGGTCGTGGCCGGCTGATTCAACGGATCGCTCGTCCCTTGCACCGCGAGCAGCGGCGGCGACCCGGGTGGAGCGCTCGTGAAGCCGGGAAGGGCGGCGCCCGACAGGATGATCGCGGCGTCGATCCGGCGGTCGCGGTAGCGCGGGTCGTAGGCCGCCGTGAGCGCGGCCTCCGCGCCGTCGGACTGTCCCGCGACAGCGATCTCGTCCGGGTCGATGAGCGCGCGGAACGGGCTCGCGGGCCCGGTCAGGTACGAGACGACGAAGCTCAGGTCGCCGGGCTCGTTGACGAGGTCGGACTCGCTCGGCCCTCCGGGGGCGTTCGCGCCCTCGACCGGAAAGGTCGGCGCGGCCACCACGTAACCGGCGCGGGCCCACGTGTCGAGCAGGCGCACGTAGGCGGCGGGCGTCAATGCGAATCCGTGCGCAAAGACGATCAACGGCAGCGGATGCGACGCCCGTGCCGGGAAGCGGACGGACGTCACCAGCGTGCGCGGCGCGGTCGCCCCGTTGCGGAAGTGGGCGACGCGCGAGTGGTCGACCAGCCGCAGCACGCGGACGCGGACGACTGCAGACGCCGCGCCGTGCGCATGGACGGCGACCGTGGCCGCGGCGACGGCGGCGAAGAGGGTCGCCGTCGGCCACCTCACTTGAACGGCACGGTGACGGGGCCCGGGAGCCGCCGGTAGACGGCGAAGAAGTCGCGGTCGTCGGGGACGAGGTAGCGCGTCGACGGCTGCTGATAGTTCGGGACGATCTTCGTCGGATCGAGGCCGTTTCGATGCGTGTAGGTGATGAGGGTCGGCCACTCGGGGTTGATGTCGAGCTGCATCGCGCGAACGGCGCCCGCGCGTTGCAGGATCCTCGCGAGCGATTCCACCGTTTGATAGTCCGCTGCGGCGTAGATGAGGTTGCCGTGGCGGTCGATGCCCGCGCCGGTGCGCCAGACGCGTACGGCGTTCCCGAGCGTGAATCCCCATTGCGTGCTGTCGTTCAGCGCGGGGTTGAGACGGCCGTGGTCGACGATCAGCGGCAGGCTCTGGCGGGCGAACGCGATCTGCGGGCTCGCGACCGGGCCGCCGGTCCACGTGCGGATGTCGACGCGGCCGTCGCGGTAGGCGATCATCGTCGCCAGGCCGTCCTTCAGCGGCTCGTACAGGCGTCCGCCGATCGACGACCCGTTGTCGCCGTCCCGGTAGATGAAGCCCCCGTTGAAGGTGGCGAGCAGGCGCCAGCGCTCTCCGTACGGCACCTCCATCGGCCCGCGGATGGGCGCGCTGGGCGGCTCGTACCGCCCCGGGTAGAACGCCACCGAGGTGCGCGTGTGGTCGAACCACGCCACATACGCGACGATGCGCGGGTAGTCGATCTCGGTGCGGAACGTGGTCAGGAGCACCGGGGGACGGTCCCGCACGAGCGGCCCCGTGCCCTGCCAGACGCCCTCGCCGGGCAACGGATGCGGGAAGACCGTCTTGATCCGCGCCGGCGAGTAGGCGGCCGCCTCCTGACGCTTCACCTTCACCTTCACCTTCGTCTTCGCGGCCTTGACCGGCGGCGCGGCGACGCCGATCGTCGGCAGCGTCTTCAGCTGCGGGCCGCCCTTCGAGGGCGCCTTCCACGAGTAGTAGTAGTGCTCGACCTCGTCGACGAGCCAGTTGCCGTGATTCGCCCGCAGCCACTCGACGGAGCGCGGCCAGAGCGGCAGGCTCGACGGCTTCATCATCGTCGTCACGTACGAGTAGACGACGGGCGTCAGCAGGATGAGGATGCCGAGGCCCGTCAGGCGGCGGATGCGCCGACGCCTCCGCTTCTTGCGGCGGCGCTCCAGCCTTGCTGCAGCGTCTGGCGAGGCGGTCGACTCCAGGATGGGGAACGGTAGCCCTGTTCCGTGAGCGCTGCGTGAACGGGGGTGGCTCGCGGCGGCACGCAACCGGTTGAACTACACCACGAGATGATCGATAATCGCGCGCTTCCGGCCCCGGAGGTTCCCGATGAAGACCCTGCAGCTCGCGGATGGTCGCACTCTCGCGTACGAGGACTACGGAGACCACGACGGCAAGCCGGTCGTGTTCACGCACGGATTCGGCGACTCACGCCTGATCCGCAATCCCGACGACGCCCTGACTGCATCGCTCGGGGTCCGTGTGATCGCGCCCGACCAGCCCGGCATCGGCGGCTCGTCGCCGAAGCCGGGGCGGAAGATGGTCGACTGGGGCCCGGACGTCGAGGAGCTCGTCGACCACCTCGGCATCGACCACTTCGCGGTCGCCGGCCATTCCGGCGGCGGCCCTCACACCCTGGCGGTCGCCTATCGCCTTCCCGACCGCGTCGAGAAGGGCGTGCTCGCCTCTCCGGTCGGCGACTTCGACGACCCGTTCATGCGGAAGCAGCTCGTGATGAAGGACTTGAAGCTGATCGCCAAGATCCACCGCCTGCATCACCTGCTGCGGTGGGCAAACAGGCACTCGGCCAAGAAGGTGCTCGAGGACGTCCCGTCGTATGTCGAGTCGGTCGTTCACGACGATCCCTCCGACGCCGCGACGATGCTCGACGACCCCGCACAGCGTGCGATGTTCGAGGCGAGCTTCGAGCAAGGGATGTCACACGAGGGCGAAGGGACGTACGAGATGACGCTCGCGCTCTGGGACTGGGGCTTCCCGCTCGAGGACGTCCACCAGCCGTTCGACGTCTTCTACGGCGACGCCGACGACATCATCTCGCCGGAGATGCCGAAGCGCGTCGCCGAAGAGCTCCCGAATGCGACGTCTCATGTCTGGGCCGGAGCCGGGCACTACGGGTTCGTCGACCGCGGGCGCTGGACGGAGTTCCTCTCCGCCGTCGCCTGAGCCGGACGAGACGCCGCGCCGCGCGCTGCGCTCAGAGCTTGCGAAGCTCTGCCAGGAGCCCGTCGACCTCGTCCGCGGTGTTGTAGTGGACGATGCCGACCCGGACGGCGCCGTCCGGCAGTCCGAGCCGATTCATGATCTCGACCGCGTAGTAGTTGCCGTCCCAGACGGCGTAGCCCGCCGCGCCGAGCCGCTCGGCGATCTCCCGCGGGGCATGGCCCGCGACGTTGAACGCGAACGTCGAGACCCGTCCGTCCATGCCGTTTACGCCGTACAACGTGCACGTCTCCGGCAGCCCGTCGAGGAACCGCTCGCCGAGCACGCGCTCGTGCTCCCGGATGAAGTCCCAGCCGACCCACCGCATGTGCTCTACCGTCGCGACAAAGCCGGCGAGCAGCTCGTGCTGGCTCGTACCGGTCTCGAACCGGTGTCCGAGCGGCGTGTCGGCGGCAGGTCGAACCTTGTACGGCCGCCACGTCTCGGCGACCTCGCGACTGAGGTACGCGAGCCCCATGTGCGGGCCGTAGAACTTGTACGGCGAGCAGACGAGCACGTCGGCGCCGATCTCCTTCACGTCGATCGGCCCGTGCGGTCCATAGTGCACTGCATCCACCCACGCGAGCGCTCCTGCATCGTGCGCCAGCGCCGCGATCTCCGCCGCGGGCGTGATCGTTCCGACCGCGTTCGACGCGAGCGGGAACGCGACCACTCTCGTCCGGCCGGTCAGCAGCGAACGCAGATGGTCGAGGTCGAGCCGGCACTCGTCGTCGATCTCCGCGAACCTGACGAGGAGACCACGGTCGCGCGCCAGTTCGAGCCATGGCGACACGTTGGCGTCGTGATCCAGCCTTGTGCACACGATCTCGTCGTCCGCAGCCCAGTCGCGCCCGGCAGTGCGCGTCAGCGCGAAGTTGAGCGTGGTCATGTTCGGCCCGAACGCAACTTCCTCGGGCGTCGCGCCGAGGAACTCGGCCGCGGTCTCGCGTGAGGCCTCGACGAGGGCGTCGGTTCGCCGTGAGGTGCCGTACGGCGCGCCGATGTTCGCATTCGACTCGCGCAGGTAGTGGGCGATGGCGTCGATCACCGAGTCGGGGACCTGCGTCCCACCCGGCCCGTCGAAGAACGCGAGCGGTTGACGAAGCGACGAGAAGCGCTCGCGCACCGCGTCGACCGTCGTCACGACACGTGCCACTCGCACCTCGGCATCGTCGGGCGCGTCGCCACCATGCGCGCCAACGCTACCTTCTCACGCGCCTCGTGGTCCGTCCGACCGCGGACCTAGATTGTCGGCGATGAGGCTCAGGCCGCTCTCAGAGGCCGAGTGCTACGCCCGTTGCTACGGAGCTCATCGGAGCGACCAGGTCAGCGTTCTCAAGTCGATGCCGCGCCGTCCGCCGGTCGCGGGCGAGCAGCTGCGGCGGCACTTCGAGCGGCGGCTCGATGCGCGCGGCCCGGAACAGGAGGCGGCCTGACACGCGTCTGCCGCACCTGGTCCAGGCGCCGCCCGGCGCCCGCCGCCGGGCGCAAGCCCGCCCCGCCGCTCCCGAGCTCGTGGGTCTGCACGGCGACGTGGACGCAGCACATGCCACGCTGTAAGCCGCGTGGCCGCAAAGCCTCGTAGCCGCGGAAGCGCCGTCCCGGACGTCCTCGCCCCGGGCCTCCGGTGCGTCTTCTGCGGCATCAACCCGGGCCGCGTCTCCGCCGCGGCCGCCGCACACTTCGCGAACCCGCGCAACGACTTCTGGCGGCTCCTGCACGACGCCGGCTTCACGCCCCGCCTGCTCGACCCGTCCGAGCAGTTCTCGCTGCTCGAACTGGGGCTCGGCGTGACCAACGCCGCGTACCGTACGACTCCGGGATCGGGCGACCTGCGCCGCCGCGACTTCGACGCTGACCGGCTCGAGCGTGTCGCGCGAGAGCTCGAGCCACGTGCAGTCGCCTTCGTCGGGAAGGAGGCCTACCGGGGCCTCTACAACGAGCGCGCCGACCTCGGCCCGCAGCTCCGCACGGTCGGGGCGACCGCGCTGTTCGTCCTTCCGTCCACGTCGCCGGCGAACGCGGCGGTGCCGTATGCCGAGCGGCTGCACTGGTTCGCCGCGCTCGACGAGTGGCTCGTCCCGGTCGAGCGCCCGGCGGTGCGAGCGCTGGTGGTCGATTCGAAGCGGCGGATTCTGCTCGCACGGCTCGAGCACCCCGTCAGCGGCGGCGCCTGGTGGGTGGCCCCCGGCGGCGGCGTCGACGCAGGCGAGTCCGACGCCGCCGCGCTGCGGCGCGAGCTCCGCGAGGAGGTGGGGCTCGAGGTGGTGGAGCCGGGCCCGGTCGTGTTCGAGCGTGAGCACACCTTTCCCTGGGACCGGCGGATCATCCACCAGCAGGAGCGCTTCTACCTGGTGCGCATCGACGCGCACGAGGCCGCGCCGACGATCGACCTGCGGCCGGAGGGGGTGACCGAGCTCCGCTGGTGGACGCTCGCCGACCTCGACCGGACGGACGAGGAGATCGTGCCGCCGGGGCTTGCCGGGCTCGTCCGGCGGCTCGCCTGACCATGTCCTCCCTGAGGAGGACGGGAAGATCGACCCCAGGACCGATGCCCTCGCGACGCGGTGCGTGCAGGATGGCGGGCATGACGCTCAACCACGTGTTGAACGCCAACTTCGACCTCGGTGGGGCGAGGCTCGGAGTGGTCGCGGTCCGCCTCGAGAAGGCACGGGACGCTATGGGGTGGCTCCCGGACGCCCGCCTCGGCGGACGCGGCGAGAACGGCAGGGGCGTGGGCAGCCTCGCCGCGCGGCGCTCGATTGTCTGCTGACGGTCGACGTCCTGCGCGGAGGGAGGCGCCCACGGGCCCCCGGCCGGACCTTCACCCCCGATCAACCATCTAGCCTGACCGCGCGTGGAAGGTGTCCTCGTCGCCGTGCACCTGTTGGCCGCCGCCGTCTGGGTCGGCGGCTCGACGGCTCTGATCTTCGTCGGCGTCCCCGCGGTGCGCACCCTCGCCCCGGCGGAGCGCGGCCGTGCGATGCGCGAGCTCGGGCTGCGCTGGCGGCCGCTCGGTTACGGCGCGCTGCTCGTCGCGGCGCTCACCGGGATCGCGCTCGCCGCGCGCGACTGGGAGACGCGGCCGGCGTTCCAGATCGTGCTCTGGGTGAAGGTCGCGCTGGCCGTCTGCCTCGTCGTCGTCTCGTACCTGCACAACTTCGTGCTCGGGCCGCGCCTGCAGGCGGAGATCCGCGAGGGGCGGCGCGAGCGCTCGCGGCGCGCGCTCGTCATCGTCGGCTGGACGAGCTACGCGCTGACGCTGGCCGTGCCGCTGCTCGGCGTCGCCCTCCAGCAGCTCGTCGATTGATCGCTAGTTGGTCCAGCGGTTGGTGATCGGCGTGCGCCGGTCACGCCCGAACGCCTTCGGCCGGAGCTTCACCCCCGGCGGCGCCTGGCGGCGCTTGTACTCGGCGCGGTCGACTAGCGCGAGCGCCCGTTCCACCACCTCGCGGTCGAACCCGTCCTGCGACAGCTCCTCGCGCGAGCGGTCGAGCTCGACGTACGCCTCGAGCACCCGGTCGAGCTGCGAGTAGGGCGGTAGCGAGTCCTCGTCGAGCTGGTCGGCGCGGAGCTCCGCGCTCGGGGCCCGCTCGATGATCGACCGGGGGATCAGCTCGCGCCCCGCCCGCTCGTTGATCCGCCGCGCCAGCCTGAAGACGTCGGTCTTGTAGACGTCCTTGATCAGCGCGAAGCCGCCCGCGAGATCGCCGTACAGCGTCGAGTAGCCGACGGAGAGCTCGGACTTGTTGCCCGTCGCGATCACCAGCCAGCCGAACTTGTTCGAGAGCGCCATCAGGAGCGTGCCGCGAATCCGCGCCTGGAGGTTCTCCTCCGTCAGGTCGACGGCGCGCCCCGCGAAGTGCTCGGCGAGCGTCGCGTCGAAGGCATCGACCATCGGCTCGATCGGCAGCTCGCGGAAGTCCGTGCCCAGCAGCCCGGCGAGGCGCCGCGCGTCGCCCCGTGTCCCCTCGGAGGAGTAGCGCGACGGCATCGACACACAGTGCACGCGCGCCGGCCCGAGCGCCTCGACGCACAGCACAGCGGTCAGCGCGGAGTCGATGCCGCCGGAGACGCCGACCACGACGTCGCCGAAGCCGTTCTTCATCACGTAGTCGCTCAGCCCGAGCTCGAGCGCGAGCCGCATCTGCTCGAGGTCGTCGACCTGCGGCTTGGGTTCCGGATGCCGCGCATCCTCCCGGGCGGCGGGCGGCGCGAGCTCCAGCGTCTCGATGTGCCGCGGGCGGCGCCCGCGCGCGAGCGCCCGGCGACGCACGTCGCGGAGGCGGCGTCCGATCGCCGAGACCGGGTCGACGTCGACGACCAGCAGCTCCTCCTCGAAGCCGGCGGCGCGGGCGATCACCTGGCCGTCGTCGTCGATCACGACCGAGTGGCCGTCGAAGATCAGCTCGTCCTGCCCGCCGACCGTGTTGCAGAGCACGACGAAGCAGGTGTTGTCGCGTGCCCGCACCTGCAGCATCTCCTCGCGCTCTCGATCCTTACCGACGTGGAACGGCGAGGCGGAGATGTTGGCCACGAGCTGGGCGCCGGCGAGCGCCAGGTCGGTGGCGGGCGGCCCCGGCTGCCAGAGGTCCTCGCAGATCGTCGGCCCGACGAGCACGTCGCCGAAGCGCAGCAGCATCAGGTCGCGGCCGGGGGCGAAGTAGCGGTCCTCGTCGAAGACGCCGTAGTTCGGGAGGTACCGCTTCCGGTACACACCTCGGACCTCGCCGTCGGCGAGCACGAAGCAGGCGTTGAAGAGGTCTGCATCGAGGTGGGGCGAGCCGACGAGCGCCGCGATCCCGTGTGCCTGCCGCGCGATCTCCTCGACCGCGCGCTTCGCGGCGCGGACGAAACCCGGGCGCAGCAGGAGGTCCTCCGCCGGATAGCCGGTGACGGCGAGCTCGGGGAAGAGGACGAGATCGGCGCGCTCGTCCCGCGCACGCCCGAGCCAGTCCGTGATGCGCGCGGCGTTGCCGTCGATGTCGCCGACGACGCTATTGATCTGAGCCAGAGCGAGTCTCATTCCGCTTACGCACATTGTGCAGTGAGCGGCGCCACCGGAAGTAGAGCAAGACCGCGACGAAGAAGCACGCGAACGCCAGCCAGCCGAGAATGGTCGAGTGCGTCTTGTTGCCGACGACGCTCAGGACGGCGGCGGCGGCGAGCAGCGCGATCAGCTGCCCACGGATCGTGTTCGGCTTCATCAGGCGACGGCCGCGGCGATCGCAGCCAGCGACTCCGGGTTCTCGAGCGACGAGAGGTCGCCGGGGTCGGACCCGAGCGCGGTCGCGCGAACGGCGCGGCGGACGATCTTCGCCGAGCGCGTGCGCGGCAGCGCCTCGACGAAGATCACCCGGCCGGGGGCGAACGCCTTCCCGAGCCTCGCGGCGATCGTGTCGCCGACCTCGCGCTCGAGCTCCCGGCTCGGCTCCACGCCCGGAAGCAGGCAGCAGAACACCCACGACGTCTCGCCTTTGAGCTCGTGCGGGACGCCGATCGCCGCCGCCTCGCGCACCGCCGGGTGATCGGTCGCCGCGGACTCGAGCTCGGCGGGGCCGATCCGCTTGCCCGCGATGTTCAGCGTGTCGTCCGAGCGGCCGTGGAGGAACCAGAATCCGTCCGCGTCGGCCGATGCCCAGTCGCCGTGCACCCAGACGCCCGGGATCCGCGACCAGTACGTGTCCAGGTACTTCTGCGGGTCGCGCCAGAAGCCGCGCGTCATGCCCGGGAACGGCCGGCGGCAGACGAGCTCGCCGACCTCGCCGGTGCCGACGAGCGACGCCCCCGCTTCGTCGACGACGTCCATCGCCATCCCGAGCGCCGGGCCGCCGAGCGAGCAGGCCTTGATCGGCCCGGTGACGGTGGGGGAGAGGAAGCAGGCGCCGACCTCGGTTCCGCCCGAGCAGTTGATCACCGGCACCCGGGAGCCGCCGACGTCCTCGAACAGCCACCGGTACGGCTCCGGGTTCCACGGCTCGCCGGTGGTGACGAACGTGCGCAGGCTCTGAAGGTCGGCGCGCGGGACGCCGTGCGGCAGCAGCGCGCGCGCGAGCGTCGGCGAGAGGCCGAGCGACGTCACCCGCTCCGCCTCCACGGTCCGCCACAGGCGGTCGGGGGCCGGCCAGTCGGGCGCGCCCTCGGCGAAGACGATCGTCGCCCCGAGCGCGCCCGCGCCGACGAGCGTCCACGGTCCCATGATCCAGCCCATGTCCGTCGCGAAGTGCATGACGTCCCCCTCGTGCACGTCCGCCTGGTAGGCGGCCTCGCGCGCGATCGAGACCAGGAAGCCGCCCTGCACGTGGACGACGCCCTTGGGTGCACCGGTCGTGCCGGAGGTGTACGTCAGCAGGTAGGGGGTCTCCGAGTCGACGGCCAGCGGGGCGAGCGTCCCGGGGCGTCCGTCCAGCTCGAACGGCGCCAGCACCACGTGCTCGACGCTCGGGCATCCCTCGAGCGCCTGCTCGACGATCTCGAGCATCGGCACCGCCTTGCCGCGCCGCGTCGAGGAGCGCTGCGTGATCACCACCTTCGCCTCGCTCGCCTGCAGGCGCTGCGCGACGGCGGGAGCCGCGAAGCCCGAGAACACCGGCACCTGGACGGCGCCGAGATGGGCGACCGCGTGCGACGCGACCGCGACCTCGGGCGACATCGGCAGGAAGATCGCCACGCGGTCGCCCGGCTCGACGCCGAGCGCGGCAAGCTCCTCCGCGAGGAGGGTCACGTCGCGCGAGAGCCCGGCGAAGGTCAGCTCGCTCCGGCTCCCGTCCTCGCCGAGGCCGACCGCCGCGATCGCGTCCGGGCGGCGCTCCGCCCAGCGGTGCACGCAGTTGCGCGCGATCGAGACGCGGCCGCCGACGAACCACGTCGCCCACTCTGGCCCGCGCGACACGTCGACCACCTGCCGCCAGGGCTCCGCGAACTCGAGCCCGAGATCCTCGACCACGAGCGGCCAGAACCAGTCCGGCTCGGCGCACGAGCGGCGCACGAGCTCTGCGTAGTCCGCCGTGCCCGCGCGGCGCTGCAGCCGCGTCACGTTGGCCCGGGCGACGGTCTCGGCGTCGGGCCTCCAGACGATCTCCGCCGTGCTCACGGACGACAGCCTATGCCGGCCGCCGACCGGTTAGCGTCTGCTAACTTAGCGCTCGCTAACTTGAGGATCGGAGGGGGATGCGCCAATGAGGCAGCGCTTGATCACGGCGGACAACAAGCAATGGTGGACGCTCGCGGCGGTCTCGGTCGGGCTGTTCATGATCATGCTCGACAACACGGTGGTGAACGTCGCGCTCCCGTCGATCAGGCGTTCGCTCGGCATGTCGCTCTCCGAGCTCGAGTGGGTCGTCGCGGGGTACGCCCTCACCTTCGCGGCCTTCATGCTCACCGGCGGCAAGCTTGCCGACCTGCTGGGCCGCCGGCTGATCTTCATGCTCGGGCTGGTCGTGTTCACGGGGGCGTCACTCGCCTGTGGGCTCGCTCCGAGCGGCGGCTTCCTGATCGGGGCCCGCGTCGTTCAGGGGTTCGGCGGCGCGATGATGAACCCGTCGACCCTGTCGATCATCACGGCGACCTTCCCGCCGAGGCGGCGCGGCACGGCGATCGGGATCTGGGCCGGTGTGTCGGCGATGGCGCTCGCGATCGGGCCGCTCGTCGGCGGCCTGCTGACCGAGCACGTCAACTGGAACTGGATCTTCTTCATCAACGTCCCGATCGGGATCGCAGGCCTGATCACGGCGCCGCTCCTGATCGAGGAGTCGCGCGACACCTCGCGCGAGCAGCGGCCGGACATCCCGGGCCTCGCGACGTCGGGGATCGGGCTGTTCGCGCTCACGTTCGCGTTCATCGAGGCGAACAGCTACGGCTGGACGTCGTGGCAGATCCTCGGCGCCTTCGCGATCGCGGCCGTCGCGCTCGGTGCGTTCGTCGTTCTCGAGCTCCGCCAGCGCCTCCCGATGCTCGAGCTGAGCCTCTTCCACAACCGCACGTTCAGCGGCGCCAACGTCGCGATGCTGTTCGTCGGCCTGGCGATGTTCGGGACGTTCTTCTACGTCTCGCTCTACATGCAGAACGTGCTCGGCTACTCGCCCGTCCAGGCGGGCGCGTCGTTCCTCCCGATGACGCTGCTGATCATCCTGATCGCGCCGCAGGCCGGCCGCCTGTCCGACCGCTTCGGCTCGCGCTGGCTGGTCGGCGGCGGGATGACCCTGCTCGCGATCATGCTGTTCTACTACTCGACGCTCGGCGCCAACGCGACGTTCTGGGAGATCTTCCCCGGGCTGATCATCGGCGGCGTCGGCATGGGGTCGACCATGACGCCGACGACGGCGGCCGCGATGAGCGCCGTCCCGGTCGACAAGGCCGGCGTCGGCTCGGCCGTGCTGAACTCGATGCGCCAGGTCGGCGGCTCGCTCGGGATCGCGGTGATGGGCGCGATCGTGGCCTCGAGCGTCTCCTCGTCGCTCGCGTCCGGCCACAACCCGACCGACGCATTCCTGAACGGCTTCCACGACGCACTGCGCGTCGCCTCGCTGCTGGCGATCGCCGGCGCCGTCGTGGCGACCGTCGCGATCCGCAAGGTCGAGCACAGGCACCCGGCCGAGGCGGAGACCGGCGCGGAGGCGGAGGCGGAGCCTGCGCCGGCGATCGAGGTCGCATGACGCAGACGCGGCAGCGGCTGACGGCGGGGGAGCGGCGGCAGGCGGTGCTCGACACCGCGTGCCGCGTCTTCGCCGTCTCGAGCTACCGCGGGGCGACGACCGCGGAGATCGCGCGCGAGGCGGGCATCTCGGAGCCGATCCTGTACCGGCACTTCGGCTCGAAGCGAGACCTCTATCTGGCTTGCCTCGAGCAGGCGTGGGCCGAGCTGCGCGAGCTGGCGGAGCTGGCCGTCGCCGAGAGCCCCGACACCTGCCTCGGTGCGGTCGCCGATGCGTTCATGGCCAAGCGGGCGAAGATCCGGCTGATCGACCTGTGGATCCAGGGCCTGAACGAGACGGCCGACGATCCGGTGATCTCGAAGGCGCTCCGGCGGCAGATCCGCGAGGTGCACGCGTTCTTCACCGGGCTGATCGCCGACGGCCAGGCGCGCGGGGTGCTCGCCGCCGACCGCGATCCCCGGGCCGAGGCGTGGATCTTCGTCGCGGGCGGCCTGCTCGCGACGATCGACCAGCGCCTCGGAGGGCTCCTCGGGGGCGACCTCGAGGCGGTGCGCCGCGAGCGACGGCGCTGGATGCACGCGTAGCGGCCCGCAACCTGCGCCCAAAAGGAAGAGAGAGCCCCGGCTGCGGCACCCGGGGCCCTCCCTGGTCAGGCGGTGCGCCCGCTTCGAGCGCTCCCGGTCAAACGGCTCTGCGGCCCAGACGTCCGATCCGGTCACACGCCCTACTGGCGCTCCCCCTGCACGTCGACCTGGCGTCGGCTTCGGTGCAAGGTGGCCTCACTGTACGAGGCCGGACCGCATCTGTCAAGTAACTCGGTCAAGTGATCTATGATGTTTCCAGTTGACTGGAGAGCCTACTGTTTATGCCCCTTTTGAGGGATGGCCAAAAGGGGGGATTGCAGCCGAGTCAAGTATCGGCGAGACTGGGGTTCCGGAATGGCTCGCCGCACGCCCATGACCAGCACATCGCCCGCCACCGCCCGCTCCGGGACGCCGCGCGTCCCGCGGCTCGGCGAGCGGCTGCGCCAGCTGCGGATCGCCGCCGGCCTCACGCAGGGCCAGCTCGCGGGCGACCGGTTCTCCAAGGAGTACATCTCGCAGATCGAGCGGGGCAAGACGCGCCCGACCACCGAGACGATCGAGTGGCTCGCGCTTCGCCTGGGCGTCGACCAGTCGTTCCTCTCGAGCGGCGTCTCCGCCGACGAGCGCGCCCGCGCCGAGGCCATCCTCGCGCGCGCGGACGCGCTTCTCGACGAGCACCGATACGACGAGGCGCTCGCCGAGTACGGCAAGTCGCTTCCCCCGGTGCTCGGCACCGGCGCGGTCGAGCTGCACGTGCGGGCGCTGAACGGTGAGGGCATCGCGCTCGCGCAGACCGGCGACGTCAAGGCGGGCCTCGCGCGGCTCGCCGAGGCGCGCACCCTCGTCGAGCGGCCCGAGTTCTCCGACGTCGACCGCGCGGAGGTGCTGTACCGGATCGGCGTCTGCCGCTGCCTCCTGCAGAGCATTGCGACCGCGGTCGCGCTGTTCGACGAGGCGCTGGCGCTCGCCGAGCGCTCCGGCCTTCCGTGCGACCAGCTTCGGCTCGCGATCTTCGCCTGGCGCTCGCGGTGCTACCGCCGCCAGCGCGACTTCGAGGCGGCACGCGAGGACGTCGAGCGCGCACTCGAGCTCGCCGACGCGATGCAGGACGGGCGCGCGCTCGGCCAGGCGTACTTCCAGGCGTCCGTGCTCGCCGAGCGCGACGGCCACTGGGTGCTCGCGCGCACGTACGCCGAGAAGGCGAAGGCGCAGTACGAGGAGCTCGCCGACCGCGCGAACGTCGGGCGGCTCCTGAACAACCTCGGCGGCCTCGACTTCCTCCTCGGCAAGCCCGACAAGGCGGTCGAGCACCTGAAGCACGCGTTCGCGGTCGCGCTCGAGATCGGCCGCGACGACGACGCCGCCAAGGCGGTCTCGTCACTCGCGCAGATCCACCTTCGCACCGGCGACGCCGTGCGCGCCGAGGAACAGGCGCGTCACGCGCTCCAGATCATCGACCGGCGCGAGGACATGCTCGACGAGGCCGGCAATGCACAGCTCGTGCTCGGGCGGTCGCTGCTCGAGCAGGGCAGGCTCGACGAGGCCGAGTCGGCGCTCGCCGAGGCCGAGGATCTGCTCTCCCAGCTCTCGTCCGCGTCCCACCGGGCCGCGGCATGGATCGCCCAGGGCGACCTGGCGACGTCGAGGGGCGACGAACGGAAGGCGGCACTGCTCTACCGCCGCGCCGCCGAAGCGCTCCAGGACTTCCGGTTCTAAGGAAGGAGGTGTTCTCTGTGGCAACCAAGCTCGCTTTGCTGCTCCGCCGCCGCGGCACGGTCGTTTTCGCGCTGACGCTGCTCGCCGGAGTTTTGGGAAGTGTTCACCACGTTCTCCCGAGTGGCTTCGGGTTCTGGGACGGGCCACTGTAGGAGTGTCATGTGCCAGCTGACGTCGTGCCAGTTGGGGAGCCGGCACCGATGTCCTCGTCGCACCACCGCCGCCCGCGGTCGCGCCGGTCGCGCGCCGTCCACCGGGCGGGCTCCTCTCGAACAGTCCTTCTTGCGCCCGTCGCGCGGTCGTTGACGCGCCGGTCAGGCCACGTGCTCGGCCGAGCCCGAGCCCATCCGCTCGATCACGACGGACGGGATGCGCGCGTTCGGTGACAGGCGCAGGCACATCCTGACCACCTCCGCACAATCCTCGGGCCGGATCATCTCGGCAGGAGGGATCCCGGACCAGCTCGCCATCGCCGTGTCGACGAAGCCGGGGCAGAGCGCGATCGCGCGGACGCCGTCGCGCTCGAGCTCGGCGTTCATCGACCGGGTCAACGCGATCACCGCCGCCTTCGTCGCCCCGTAGACCGTGAGCCCGGGCGTCGCCGTCGTCCCCGCGATCGACGCGACGTTCACGACCCAGCCACGGCTCTCCTTCAGGAGCGGCAGCGCCTCCCGCGTGACCAGCAGCAGGCCGCGCAGGTTCACGCCCAGCTGCAGGTCGACGTGCTTGGTCACGAGCGCCTCCGTCGTTCCGGCGATGCCGATACCGCCCGAGTTGACGAGCACGTCGAGCCCGCCGATGCGCGCGCGGTGCTCGGCGACGATCCGCGCGCAATCCTCCTCGCGCGACAGGTCGGCCTGGATCCCCGTCACCCCTAGCTCGGCCGCGGCCGCGTCGACCTTCTCCCGTGTGCGCGAGGCCAGCGTGAGCTCGAAGCCCTCGTCGCGCAACATGCGCGCGATCGCCAGGCCGATGCCCGACGAGCCGCCGGTGACGAGCGCGCTCCGCATCGCGAGACCCTAAAGGAGAACGGCGCCGGGGTGCGAATCAGCAGGGCGTACGTCGTTCCTCTCCCCCTCGCGGCGGCGGTCCCCCCGGGCCGCCGCCGCTCGCTTCGGCTCCCGGACGCCTACAGTCCCGGGGATGAAGCTGACCGAGCTCGCCACGGCCGGCGGTTGCGCCGCCAAGTACTCGGCCGCCCGCCTCGAGGAGCTGCTGCGCGGGTTCGTCCCGGCGGAGGCCGAGAACCTCCTCGTCGGCCTCGATCCGAGCGACGATGCCGCCGTCTACAAGCTCGACGACGAGCGGGCGCTCGTCTTCACGATCGACTTCTTCCCGCCGATCGTCGACGACCCCTCCGACTTCGGCGCGATCGCGGCGACGAACGCCCTCAACGACGTGTTCGCGATGGGTGGATCGCCGCTGCTCGCCCTCTCCGTCGCCGCGATGCCGGAGGACCTGCCGGTCGCGGACGTGCGCGCGATCTTCGACGGCGCGGACGTCCAGGTGCGGGCCGCGGGGGCGATGCTCGCGGGCGGCCACACGATCCGCGACTCGGAGCCGAAGTACGGCCTCGCTGTCGTGGGCACGGTCAGTCCGTCGGGCGTGTGGACGAAGGCGGCTGCCCGTCCCGGCGACCGCCTGTACCTGACGAAGCCGCTCGGGACGGCACTCGTGCTCGGCGGCGCGAAGCGGGGGATCGCCTCACCGGACGAGGCGATCGCCTGGATGCGGACGTTGAACGGCGCGGCTGCCGACCTCGTGCGGCGCGTCGGGCCGAACGCGGTCACCGACGTCACGGGCTTCGGCCTCGCCGGGCACGCCCGTGAGCTCGCGATGCGGAGCGGTGTCCGGGTGCGGCTCGACGCCGCGCGCCTGCCTGCGCTCCCGGGGGCGCTCGAGTCGGCGCGGGCCGGCGTGTCGACCGCGGGGACACGCGCGAACCGCGAGTTCGCGCCGCTCGAGCTCGTCGACGTTCCGAGTGAGCTCGTCGAGTTGGCCTACGACCCGCAGACCGCCGGCGGCCTGCTCGTTTCGCTCCCGGCCGACCGCGGCCCGTCCCTCGAAGCCGAGTTCGCCCGCGCAGGGCTGTTCCTCGCCCGGATCGGCACGATCGAGGCCGGTTCGGGAGTGACGCTCGGCTGAGAGCGCTCCTGCCGGCGGCGATAGAGTTGGCGCTATGAGCGTCGGCGCGCAGCCGCTTCGTCGGACGCGCAGCCTTGCGATCTCCGACGCTGCGTTCCGCCGGCTGACGATCGCCAACGTGGTGATGCTCGTCCTGATCGTCGCAACGGGCGCGACCGTGCGCCTGACCGGCTCGGGCCTCGGCTGCGAGCACTGGCCCGGCTGCCAGCCGCATCACTTCGAACCGAGGAGCTTCCACAGCGACATCGAGTTCGGCAACCGAGTGGTCGCCTTCTTCACGATCCTCGTCACGCTGGTGACCGCGATCGGCGCCTGGCTCGCGGCGACGTCACGGAGTGTTCGCCTCGTCGCGACCGCCATCTTCCTGGGCACGCTCGCGCAGGCGCCGCTCGGGGCGATCACCATCCATTACCACCTCAACCCGTGGCTCGTGCTCACGCACTTCCTGCTCTCGATCGTCGTGCTCACCTTCGCGGTCGCGCTAGCGGTCGAGCTGTGGCCCCGGTCGCTCGATCGCGTCCCCGAGTGGGTGCGGCTCGGGACCGTGCTCGTGTGGGTCTCTCTCGGCGTGCTGATCGTCAGCGGCACGCTCGCGACCGCATCCGGTCCGCATCCGGGTAGCGTCGTGGTTCGCCGGCTCTGGTCGTTCGAACCGGCCGTCTACTGGCACGTGCGTGCGACGGCGGTGTTCGGCGTCTCGTTCGCAGTGCTGCTCGTCGTGCTGGCCCGCAGGCACAGCCGGCACCTGCGCGGAGCGCTCGTCGTGCTCGGCCTGCTCGCGCTGCAGATGACGATCGGGGAGATCCAGTATCGAACGCATCTGCCGTGGTGGCTCGTCCTCGTGCACGTCACGGTCGCGACGACGCTCTGGGCGGTGGCCACGGGGGTGTTCTACGCCCTGTGGCGCCCGGTGCGGCGCGCGTAGGATGGGTCGATGACGGACGAGCTTCGCATCGACGAGCGCCCGCGTCTCGAGCACCCGGTGCTCGTGGCCGCGTTTCGCGGCTGGAACGACGGTGGTCAGGGTGCGTCACTCGCCGGTGCGTTCCTCGCTCGTGCGTGGGCCGCGCGGCGCTTCGCGGAGATCGATCCCGAGGGTTTCTACGACTTCCAGGTCACGCGTCCGACGGTGTCACTCGCCGAGGGCGAGACACGCAAGATCGAGTGGCCCGAGAACCACTTCCTGTTCGCGCCGCTGCCCGGCGCGGGCCGCGACGCGATCATCCTCCTCGGCGTCGAGCCGAACGTGCGCTGGCGGGCGTTCGCCGGGCTCGTCACCGACGTCGCGCAGGAGTTCGACGTCGAGCTCGTGATCACGCTTGGATCGCTCCTCGCGGATGTCCCGCACACCCGCCCGGCGCCGGTCACCGGCAGCGCCACCGATCCGGCCCTGATCGAGCAGCTCGGCCTGCAGGCGTCACGCTACGAAGGTCCGACCGGGATCGTCGGCGTGCTCCACGACGCATGTGCACGTGCGGGCGTGCCGTCCGCGAGCCTATGGGCGGCCGTGCCGCACTACGTGTCCCTGACGCCGTCGCCGCGCGCCGCGAAGGCGCTGGTGCAGCGGCTCGTCGATCTCCTACACGCCGATATCGACACCGGCGAGCTCGACGAGGCGGCCGACGTGTACGCGCAGCAGGTGAGCGAGGCGGTCGCGTCCGATTCGGAGACCGCGTCGTACGTCGAGAACCTCGAGCGTCGCGTCGACGAGCTCGAGGCCGAGCTCGACCTTCCGTCCGGCGATGCGCTGGCCGCGGAGCTGTCGCGGTTCCTGCGGGAGCGCGAGAACGGCATCGGCGGGGACGACGTCGCGCGCGAGAACTGACGACCGCGCGGCGGGCCTATCCGAAGGTGAACGAGTAGCCCTGCACGCCGGGCGAGAAGCGGAGCTCGAGCGTCGCGTCCTCGGTCGTGTTCGACGAGCGAACGGTGTAGAGCCGGTAGGCGTTCACCGGGATCGTCGTGAGCGGCTTCCCGTCGACGAGCGCCAGGACCGTGCCCTTGCCTGCCGAGCACGATGTAGACGTCCTTCGCGTGGAAGTGCAGGCGCAGGAAGGCGCCCGGCCCGGCGACGACCTGCTGTGAGCCGATCTTCCACGAGCCTCCGTAGGTCAGCTCGTCCTGGGGCAGGGAGGCCGCCGGCCGGTAGACGGCCATCCGTCCGGGCCTGATCTCCGTCCCGATGTAGTTCTCGATGCGCGCCGCGCCGAGATACGTCTCGGGCGTGGCCAGCTCGTTCGGGGTCTGGTCGGGCACCCGGCGTGCAGTCGCACCGTGATCGCCGAGCAGGTCCCGGATCAACCGTTCGGTCTGGCCGTACTCGCCCTCGCCGAAGTGCGTGTGCCGCACGTGGCCGGTACGGTCGATCAGGTACTCGGCCGGCCAGTACTGGTTCGCGTAGTTGTCCCACGTCTTGTAGTCGTTGTCCTGCATCACGGGGTACGCGATGCCGAGGCGCTTGACGGCCGCGCGTACGTTCGAGGTGACGTGCTCGAACGCGAACTCGGGTGTGTGCACGCCGATGATCACGAGACCCTTGCTGTGGTACGCGGCGTACCAGGCCTTGAGGTGCGGCAGGGTGCGCAGGCAGTTGATGCAGGAGTAGGTCCAGAAGTCGATCAGCACGACCTTGCCGCGGAGTTGCGTCAAGGTCAGGGGCGGGCTGTTGATCCACGCGCCGCCGGCGTGAAGCGGTGGTGCGACGCCGTAGTCGGGCAGGTTCGAGCTCTGCGTCCCCTTGACGGCGGCGAGCGCGGCTCCGCCGCCGCGTACCTTTGCGAGCTCCCGCTTCGCCGTCGCGCTGCTCTCGATCTTGCTCTGGAAGAAGTCCGTGTACCCCGGCGTCAGCTGCGCGAGGTGGTCGTCCAGGTGGAAGACGAGCCCGACCGCGACGGCCGCGATCAGCGTGCCGGAGACGAGACGCACCGACGATGCGTGGCGTCGCAGCGAGGCGGCCGCCTCGCGTCCGCCGAACGCGATCGCGAGCATCGGGACGGCGGCGCCGATCGCGTAGGCGAGCGTGAGCAGGATGGCACGGAGCCCGACCTCCTCCTTCGCCGCGACCACGCTGATCGTCGCCAGCACCGGTCCCGCGCACGGCACGAAGACGAGACCGAGCGTGGCACCGAAGACGAAGCCGCCGCCGGCGTTGCTCGGCCTCAGGCGCGAGAAGAAGCTGAGCGGACGCTCCAGCAGCACCGCGACGCGCGGGAAGAACAGTGTCGCGGCGGTGACGAACAGGAGCGCGATCGCGAGGTTGCGCAGGAAGTCCTGGGGGAGCCCCAGCTTCGAGAGGACCCATGACGCGAACAGGGTGAACACGGTGAAGCTCGCAACGAGCCCGGCGACGATCCGGAACGGACGGCGGCCCGATGCTCCGCCGGCGAGCAGGATCGGCAGCACCGGAAGCACGCACGGCGAGATCGCCGTGACCACCCCGGCGAGGAAGCCGATGCCGAGCAGAATCACCATGTCGAGGTACTGACCGTTCTACCGGCAGTTCGTTACCGGCAGCCCGAACGGTTTGTCAGGCGGCGTCTTCGGCGGCGACCGGTGCCGGCTCGGCCCCCGGTGCCTCCGGCTCGGCGGGCTTCTTGCCCCGTCGGCGGCGCCGCTTCCGGGGCGGCGCCTGCTGTTCCCGGTCGCCCGGCGCCGGTGTCGACGTCTCCGCCTCCGCGGGCTCCTGCCCGGCGGTCTCGGCCGTCGCCTGCGCGTCCGGTGCGCCGTTCGGCTTCTTCTTGCGGCGCCTGCGGCGCCGTGCCCGCGTCGGGCCCGTCTTCGGCTGCGGCAGGCTCTCGGCGATCCAGCCGGCGACCTCCTGGATCGTGCCGAGCCGTTCGCGCGCCGCCTCCAGGAGCTGTGTCGCCCGCGGCGTGTAGCCCTCTGCCGACGCGAGCAGTGCGGCCGCGACCTCCTTCGGCATCTCGAGCGCGGCGTTGACGAGCTTGGCCGCGTTCTCCTCGTGCCGGTGGCCGCGTGAGTTGGCCAGTGCGCCGAGGAGCCGCTTCGCATCGGGGTACTCCTGTGACGCCTTGCGGTCGAGCTGCTTGCGCACCGCCTTGGACAGGCGCCACGTCCACCGGGCGAGGATCTGGTCCGGCGCGTCCGGCTTCCCCTCCGCGACCGCGCGCAGCAGCGTGCGCACGCCGGAGGCCCGGTCCTTCTCCCAGGGCGGCGCGAGCGTGACGAGCGTGACGAGGTCGTCGAAGTCGGCGCGCTCGACGCGCATCGACACGCGATCGGCGAGCGCGATCAGCCGCAGCCGGCGGTTCGGGTTCTGCGCCGCGGCGGTGGAGAGGAAGGTCTCCATCGCGCGCTTGGAGGCGCCGCGCTGTGTCAGCTTCTCGACGAACGACGCGCGCTCGTCGAAGCGGAGCTGCCGCCCGGCGATCTCGCCCCAGAACTCCTGCTCGTCCTCGTCGAGGAACTTCGGATCGACGCGCTGCCACTCGCGTGCAATCACCATCCGTCGGCGGAGGACGTCGGGCGTGACCGGCACCAGCCACGCGGCGGGGGTGAGCTTGCGACGGGCGCGGCGCTGCACGCGCCTGCGCGGCGCCGGCGTGACGCGCGCCCCCTCGCGGTAGAAGTCGGCGCCGAGCAGCGAGTGCAGCGACACCACTCGGTCGTTGTGCGTCGCCGCCTTCGGCGTGAAGTCGACGACGACGCCCGCCTCCTTGCGCGGGTGCATCCGCATGATGCGTCCGATGCGCTGCTGGTAGACGCGCTTCGAGGCCGTCGGCGCGAGGTGCATGACCACCGTCGCCCGCGGCGAGTTCCAGCCCTCCGCGAGCAGCATCGCGTTGATGAGGACGTCGATCTCGGCGCGCTCGTACGCGGCCAGGATCTCGGCGAGCTTCACGGGCGGCGTGCGGCCCGACACGGCCTCGGCTCTGATCCCCGCCGCGCGGAACGCCGTCGCGAGGTTGTAGGCGTGGTCGACGCCCGCGGCGTACACGATGCCCGGTGTGTCGTCGAACCGCTCGCGGTAGAGCGTCGCCGCGGCCATGTTGAGCGCCTCGTGGTCGAGCGCCTGTGCGAGCGCGCGCTCCTCGAAGTCGCCGCCGACGATCGGGACCTGGTTGATCGCTGCGACCGGCGGCACGCGCAGGCAGCGGAGCGGCGCGATCAGCCCGCGCCGCGCCGCATCGGCGAGCGGAAGGTCGTCGACCGAAGCGGGAAAGACGTCCGAGACCTGCTTCGCGATCAGCTCTTCGGTCGCGGTCATGCCGACGTAGATCGGGCCGTCCAGCCTGCGAATCGCCGACGATGTCTTCTCGCCGAGCGCGGTGTGCGCCTCGTCGCAGATCACGAGCTGGTACGCCGACCTGTCGATCTCGTCGACGTGCCGGGCGAACCATGCGTAGGTCTGGATCGTGATCGGGTTCGCGATTCGCTTCGCCGTGTGGCCGGCGAGCACCGCCTCGGTGAGCCGATCTCCGTACCCGTGGTCGCGGAGCTCGCGCCGGAACTGGTCGACGAGGAGGCGGCGGTGCGTGAGGATCAAGACCCCTTCCGTCCGCGCGGCCTCGACGAACCCGGCCGCCGCAATCGTCTTGCCGGACGCGGTCGGATGCCGGAACCGGTAGCGGCGAACGGCCCCCGGATCGGCGAGCTCCGGCTGAGGCTCGTCGTCGAGCTCGTCGGTCGCGAGCTCGAGCTCGTCCTCCGGCTCGTCGTCCTCCTCGACGACGGCCGTCTCCTCGAGTCCGTTGCCGTTGCCGTTCCCGTTCGTCCCGGTCTTCTGTGCCGCAGCGATCAGCTCGGTCAGCATCCCGGCCAGCGCGTCGACCTGGTGCCTGCGCAGCTCGGTCCCCGAGCTCAGTTGCGGCGGCCGTTCGGAGAGCACCCGTTCGAGCCCGAGCAGCAGCGCATAGCGCACCTTCCACTCGGTGGACGGCGAAGTCGCGCCCGCCTCCATCTCGGCGAGCGCGTCGTCGAGCGCAAGCCGCCGTGCAGTGCCGGGCGCGAGGACGACCTCGGGGTCCTCGTCGGGCCGCAGGAACGGCTCGCCCGCCCACGGCTCTGCGCGGAGGGCGCCTGCCCGGCTAGCGGCGACGCCGTCCGACTCTGTCGGAGAATGCGTGATGGTCTCTTGCAATGCTCGCGGCACGCCTGTCGTACCGCCTCCTCAAAGGATTCGCGCCAGCGTCGATCGCACCTCGCGTGGCGCAAACACCACAATAGCCGATCCGTCGGCGGGCTGCGAGATCATGGCACGCGCGATGTGTGGAGAACTGGCCTGATGGACTGGGTCGTCGTCGCGCGGGAGAAGCAGGCCCGGTACGGCGTCTCGCACGGCGTGCTCGACGAGCGCGCAGTCGTGCGCCGCGGCAACGCCGCGTACGCGGCGGGTCTCTGCCTGCTGATGGCGGACTCGTCGGCAAGCGGCCCCTGGCTGCTCCGCGCCGCCGAGGCGTGGCGCTGGAGCTGGGATCTCGGCGACGGTTCCGAGTCCTGGGGCCGGCCGGTCGGCGCGCTCAAGGCGGCGCTGCTCGCAGGCGACGGGCCTGCGGTCGACCGCCTCGCCGCCTGGACGCTCGGGCTCGGGACCGGCCGGTCGGCCTCGCCGATCGCCGCCTACGCGGCCGTGCTCGCGCTCCTCGCCACGGGCCGCGACGACGAAGCGGCCCCGATCGCCGGATCTCTGCAGCACCGGGACGACTTCCCGCGCGACGTCGCCGCCGGCCTCGCCGCGATCGCCGCCGGGGACGACGCGGCTCTCGCCTTCGCCGTCTCGTCGGTGGTGCGCTCCTTCGAGACGCGCGAGGACTACCTGGAGGGCGTCGCCGTCGCGGACACGGCGCTCGTGCTCGGCGTCCTCGCGCGCCGGCACGGCCTCGCGTGCGAGCTGCCAGCGTCGCCCGTCCTGCCTAGTCCGGCTCGCCCTGCTCGATCGCCGGATGGAAGGCGATCGTGATCGTCTGCAGCGGCTGCGCCTCGTCCTCGAGCTCGCCGAGCTTCTCGATCAGGTCGTCGAGGAGGCGTCGCACCGTCTCGGCGTCGAGTTTCGAATGCACCTGCGCCGTCCTGAACTCCCCCTTTGCCGCGTAGAGCTCGAAGCCGCGCTGGAGCTCGTGCAACTGCGCCGACTGGAGCTCGCTGGCGAGGCCCGCGGCGCGGATCTCGGGGCCGACCTTCAGGTGCTTCGCGACCGGCCGGTACGGCTTCTCGCGGCCTGCGGCCGGCACACGTTCGATCAGCCCCGCACGGTGCAGCATCCGCACGTGGAAGTGGAGATGGCCCGGGTCGACCGCGAGGCGCTCGGCCAGATCGCGGTTGGTCAGCGGCTGCTCCACGTCCCCGAGCGCCTGCAGCACCTTGAGCCTGAGCGGATGGCCGAGCGCCTTCAGCTGCTCCGGCCGGTCGATGTCGAGAACGTCCTTGATCCCCGTCTCGGTCTCGGGCGAGGCCTTCATCCGGCTATCTTCGCTGCCGCTGCCTCGTCTGACCAGACCTCCACCGGCACCGCCGCAGTGCGCAGCAGGCTCGCCGGCACGTCCCGTGTGATCTCTCCGGCGAACGCACGCGCGACGGCGTCAGCCTTGTCGGCCCCCGCGACGTGCACGACGATCCGGTGGGCCGACAGCAGCGTCGGCAGCGTCATCGTCACGCGTTCGACCCACGGCTCGAGACCGGCCGGCCCACTGATCGCCCGGTGATCCTGGACGTCGAGCTGCGGGGACGCGGGGAACAGCGAGGCGATGTGGCCGTCGGGGCCGAGCCCGAGCAGCAGCAGGTCGAGCTGGGCGCCGTGGAGCGCATGATCGAGCTCGCCCGCCGCATCCGCGGGCTGAAGCTCGCCGCGTATCCGGTGCACGGTGTGCGGCTGGTGGTCGAGCAGGTCGAGCAGGGTCTCGCGCGCGAGCCGGTAGTTCGACAGCTCGCTCTCGGGCGGCACGCACCGTTCGTCTCCCCACCAGACGGTCGTCTTGCTCCAGTCGGGCTCGGCCGTCGCGGCGTGCCGGTACGCAGGTCGCGGCGTCGTGCCGCCGGTCAGGACGATCGAGCCGCCCGCGCGCGCCTGGGCGGCGATCAGCTCGCCGACCTCGGCCGCATGGTCCTCGGTCACGTGCAGCTCAACGCCGGCGGCCGCCATCGGGGAAGCGTATGTAACCCGCGTGGAACGACGCGAGCAGGTAGATGCTGGCGAGCCCGGCCCATTCGCCGTACGGGGCGAGCAGCTCGTCTGTCTCCTCGGGCTCGGCGCGGCGCCCCCTGAGCAACGACACGAGTTTCACGAGCCCGAGGTCGCGCGCGAGGCCGCGCTCGTAGCGGCCGAGGCCCTGGAGGCAGACGACGCCGACCGACCACGGGCCGAGCCCGGGCTCGCGCTCGAGCCGCCGCGCGACCTGCTCGGTCGGGTGGTATTTGAGCGACTCGAGATCGAGGCTCCGGCAGAGGCGGACGAGCGTCGACGCGCGGCGGGCTCCGAGGCCGAGTCGCGCCAGCTCGGCAGGCGACCTCGCTCCCAGCTCGGCGGACGAGGGCGCGGCATAGAGGCTGTCGTGCGCCCGCCCCGTCGACCGGATCACGCTCGCCTCGATCTGCCGGGCGCGCTTCGCCTGGATCAGCTGGCCCGACACCGCACGCAGGAGCGAGTGCGCGACGGTGGCGGTGCGGAGCGGGCGCAGGCCGCGCAGGCGGCGTGTCGCCTCGCCGATCAGTGGGTCGTGTGCGAATCGGCGGAGCAGTTCGGAATGGTCGTCGTCGAGGCCGAGCGCGAAGCGGACGTGGTCGACGCCTGCCTCGCTCTCCGACTGGACGAGGATCGTCCCGTCCGTCCGCTGGACGGCGACGACCCGCTCCAGCCGGTCCCCGGCGGAGATGGTCGCGTCGTAGACACCGCCGCGGACGACCCGGGTCTGGTCGCTCGCCAGCCGCCCGGACAGGCGCAGCGAGTACGGCCCGCTCGGCTTCAGCTCGGCCTCGACCGGCATGCGCCGATCGTACGCACCGGGCCGACCGTGGCCCGAGTACCCTCGCGCGGATGGTCCAGCGCCTCGCCTCGTGGACGTCGCTCCGGAGCCGCGAGCAGAAGCTCCGCCTGTTCCTCGAGTTGCTGCAGCCCGGCCCGGAGACGACCGTCATCGACGTCGGCGTGACGGACGCGCCCTTCGGCTCGGGCTCGACCGACAACTTCTTCGAGGCGCGGTACCCGTGGCCGGAGCGGATCACCGCGGTCGGTGACACCGCTCTCGACCGCTTCGGCGCCGCGTTCCCCGCGGTGCGGGCGGTGCGGGCCGACGGTCGCGACCTCCCGTTCGCCGACGGGGAGTTCGACCTCGGTTTCTCGAACGCGGTCGTCGAGCACGTCGACGGCGGACGCGAGGGGCAGCGCCGATTCGTGCACGAGCTCGCGCGGGTCGCCCGGCGCGTGTTCGTCACGACGCCCAACCGCTTCTTCCCGATCGAGCTGCACACGCTGCTGCCGCTCGCCCACTGGCTGCCGCCCACGCTTCGTGACCGCGCCGTGCGTGCGCGCGGCTTCGACGCCACCCTCGACCTCCTCGGGCCGAGCGAGCTCGCGTCGCTCTTTCCTTACAGCGTCCGTGTACTCAACCGCGGGATGACGCTGATCGCGGTCGGTCCCCGGTGAGCCTCCGCCGTCCGGTCTGGGCCCTGCACGTCCTGGTCGTCGGCCTGGCGCTGCACAACCTGGTGATGTCGCAACTCTGGCGCGCAGGGGTGCGCGGATCGGCGCTGTCCGCGATCGCCGCCTGGAAGGACGTGCTGCTCGCCGGAGCGCTCGTGGCCGTCTTCTGGGGGCTGCGCGGCCGGCCCTTCCGGCCGACGGTCTGCGACTGGCTGGCGCTCGCCTTCGCCGCGGCGGTCGTCGTCTACGGCCTGATCCCGCAGTCGGTGCTCGGCGGGAGAGCGACGCACTCGGGCGTCGCCTACGCGGCACGCCACGACCTGCTCCCGGTCGAGGCCTACCTGCTCGGCCGTGGGCTCGCGCTCACGCTCGAGGAGCAGGCGTCGCTCGTGCGCACGCTGCTCTGGACGGCGGCAGGCGTCGCGGCCTTCGGCCTGATCGACGTGTACCTGGTCCCGCTCTCGTTCTGGCGCAAGGCCGGCGGTTGGTACTTCGACCAGCTTGGTCTCGTCTACCACGGGCTGAGCAAGCTGCCCGAGAACTTCGTCTACAACCAGGGCAACAACGTCGTCTTCCGTCGCCTCACCTCGACGTTCCTGTCGCCGCTCGCGACCGCATACTTGCTCGTGATCGCGCTGCTCCTGCTGTCGCTTCGCCGGCGTGCGTCGACGCTCCTCGCGCTCCTGCTGTTCGCGGCCCTGCTCTGGACGCACACCCGGGCTGCGCTCGCGGCTCTCGTCGTCGGCCTCGTCGTCCTGGCGATCCTCCGCCGCTCGCTCACCCCGGCCCTGCTCGCCGTCGGCGTCGCGGTCGTCGGGTTCGCCTTCGTGAAGGGCTACCCGCACTTCGCGCCGCGCACGCACTTCACCGCGGCGGAGCTGCGCTACCAGGAGCGCCACGCCCGGCAGAACCCGGGCGTCTCGAACGACGCGACGAGCGCGAACGAGGCGTCGACCACGGAGCACCTGCAGAGCCTGCGGGCGGGCCTGCGGACGGTCTTCCACCATCCGTACGGCTTCGGTCTCGGCAACGCCGGCGTGACCGCCGTGCGCACGGGCGTGAAGGTGGAGGCGGGGGAGTCGACCTACACGGAGCTCGGCGCCGAGACCGGGATCGTCGGCGGCCTCCTTTTCGTCGCGTGGTCGCTCGTCCTCTTGTGGCGGCTGCTCGGCTCCCCACCGCTCGCGGCGGCGTTCGCGGCGACGCTGTTCCTCGGGCTTCAGACCGACGTGATCGGCGTCCCGTGGCTGGCCGTCGTCGTCTGGGCGCTCGCGGGGTCGGCGGCCTACCGTGACGCGGGCCGTCTGCGAATCGCGACGACCTCGCCGTTCCTCACCTGACGCCTGGACCGGCAGCTGGGTCGCGCTCGATTCCCCTTCGGGGCACCGCGAACCCTGTTGCGAACTGTGACAACTTCGCCACTTCTGACCTGACGCCCTTGCGTCGCGGCGCGCCGTTCGTACCGTTGACGATGAGATGCGGATCACGGTCGTCGAGGTGGCGTTGGTCGGTGCGGCAGCGGCCGCCATCGTCGCGCTGCTCCCACACCGGTCGCGCCCGGCCGTCCGGGCCGTCCTCCGGGCGAGCTGGTCGCTGACGCCGGGGGTCGTCAACCCCGCGGTCACGCAGGCGACGCTGAGTACGACTGTCTGCCGCAAGGGCTGGACGCGGACGGTACGCCCGCCGACCTCGTACACGAACGCGCTCAAGCTCCGCCAGATGCGTGCGCGCGGGCTGCGCGGCCCGCCGTCTGCCTACCAGGAGGACCACCTGATCAGCCTGGAGCTCGGCGGGCACCCGACCGACCCTCGCAACCTCTGGCCGGAGCCCTACCCGCGCGCCGCCGAGGTCGACGGGGTCGAGAACGAGCTCAATGCGCGCCTCTGCTCCGGCGCGATCACGCTCGACGAGGCCCAGCGCACGGAGTCCGCGCTCAAGCACCGCGACGGGTGAACGGGCCCGCGTTCACCGAAGCTCCGCAAACCTCTTAGGGATCTATGAGGCGCAGGTGGTGAGATCAGACCACGTTCTACTTGCGCTATATCCGTAACGAGCTGCTCCGGCGACGCGCGCGGACGATCGTCACCCTGCTCGGCCTCGGCGTCGGCGTCGGGCTGGTGATCGTGATCTCGAGCCTGTCGCGAGGCCTGGACCAGGCGCAGAAGAAGACGCTCGACCCGCTTGCCGGTATCGGGACCGACCTGACGGTCACCCTGTCGCCGCAGCAGCAGACGTCGGGCTTCGGCGGCCCGGGCGGCGGCGGCGGAGCCGACCGCGACCTGATCGCCGCCAACCAGTCGGTGCTCACCGATCTCTCCAAGCTCGGCAAGCCCGGTCAGCACTTCGTGCACGACTTCTTCCTGCCGGGCTCGCAGCTCACCTTCCAGCAGACCGCGGCCTCGCAGATCTCCTCGATCCCCGGCGTGGCATCGGTCACGACCGGCCTGACGCTGCTCGCCGAGCATCAGCAGGGCATCGTCCCGAAGATCGTCGCGACGCTCAAGACCCAGCAGAAGACGTACCAGATCGCGCGCAACATCCCGCGGCCCACGGCGGCGCAGTTCGCCGCGATGCAGGCGTGCTTCGCGAAGCTGCGCGGCTCGAGCGGTAGCGGCTCGAACGGCAACAACGGCAGCGGCTCGAACGGGAACGGCGGCGGACTCGGCGGCGGTGGCAACGGCGGGGGTGGCGGCGGCTTCGGCGGCCGTGGCGTCGACCGCGGGGCGTTCGCGAAGTGCCTGCCCGCGAGCCTGCGCAAGCTTCGCACCCAGTTCACGACGCCGCAGCAGACGCTGCGCCAGGTCCTGAACCCGCCGCAGACCAACATCCAGACCACGCCCTACACCATCGGCGGCGTCGACCAGACCCATCCGACACAGGGGCTCGTGACGACGTCGCAGGTCACGAAGGGCCGTTTCCTCTCACCGGCCGGCGGTCACCAGGCACTCGTCTCCGACTCCTACGCCGCGAAGCACTCGCTCAAAGTCGGCTCGAAGGTCGACCTCAACGGCACGACGTTCGTCGTCGTCGGCATCGTGTCGCCGCCGCTCGGCGGCCAGACCGCGGACGTCTACTTGCCGCTCCAGCAGCTGCAGAAGCTCGCGGGCGAGAAGGGCCTCGTCAACGTCGCGCTCGTGCGGGCGGACCAGAGCTCGCAGGTCGGCGCGGTGCAGAAAGCGATCGAGTCCGCCCTGCCGAACGCGCAGGTCGCGAGCTCGAAGCAGGTCGCGGACACGATCAGCGGCTCGCTCGTGAACGCCTCGAACCTCTCCCACGATCTCGGCTTCGCGGTCTCGGCGGTCGCGGCGCTCGCCGCCTTCCTGCTCGCCGCGCTGCTCGCCCTCTCGTCGGTCGGCAAGCGCGTACGCGAGCTCGGCACGCTGAAGGCGCTCGGGTGGACGCAGGGCAAGGTCGTGCGGCAGGTCGCCGGCGAGTCGCTGGCGACCGGCGTGCTCGGCGGCATCGTGGGGGTCGCCCTCGGCCTGATCGGCGCCCTGATCATCGACGCCTACGGCGAGAAGCTCACGGCGTCGTCGACTTCCGGTGCCTCGTCGGGCGTATTCGGTCAGCTCGCGTCGGCCGCGCAGCGCACTGCGACGAGCTCGGTTTCACTGACCGCCCCAGTGGACGTAACCGTCCTCGCGATCGGCTTCGCTCTTGCCCTCCTCGGCGGGCTGATCGCGGGGACGGCGGGGGCGATGCGCGCCGCGCGGCTCCGTCCGGCCGATGCATTGAGGCAGGTCGAGTGACCGAGCCCCAGTACAAGGTGAGCGGCCTGTCGAAGTTCTTCCAGCGAGGATCGACGACGGTGCGCGCGCTGGACGGCGTCGACCTCGAGATCGGCCCCGGCGAGTTCGTCGCGCTCGAAGGGCCGAGCGGCTCGGGCAAGACGACGCTCCTCCAGCTGCTCGGCGCGCTCGACCGGCCGAGCTCCGGGGACGTGATCTTCGAGGGGCGCGATCTGGTCACGCTGCCCGATCACGAGCTCGCATCGCTGCGGCTCGAGTCGTTCGGGTTCGTCTTCCAGCAGTTCAACCTGATTCCGACGCTTACCGCGGTCGAGAACGTCGAGGCGAAGCTCGCGCCGACGGGCGTCGAGGACATCGAGGGCCGCGCGAGGCGGATGCTCGAAGAGGTGGGTCTCGCCGAGCGCGCGAACCATCTCCCCTCGCACATGTCGGGCGGCGAGCAGCAGCGCGTTGCGATCGCCCGCGCGCTGTCGGTCGAGCCGCGGGTCGTGCTGGCGGACGAGCCTACCGGGAACCTCGACACGAAGACCGGCGGCGAGATCATCGATCTCCTCGCAGGGCTGGCGGCCGAGCACGGTTCGACGGTGATCGTCGCGACGCACGACGCGACGCTCGCACAGCGGGCCCCGCGGCGGCTGTCGATGCGCGACGGCCGCCTCGTCGGCATCGCCGCCGTCGCCTGACGGCCGCTATCGAAGCGCGCTCAGCGCACCGTCGAGCTCGGTGAGCAGCTCGACCAGACGCTCCTGATCGGCTGCCGACATCGTCGCGACCGCGGGCAGGAACGCCGCGAGCACGCGCGTCTTCCGTTCCTCGACCAGCGCCCGTCCCTCCGCCGTGAGGCTGATCCGCACGGCCCGGCGGTCGTCGGGATCCGGCCGGCGCTCGAGCAGGCCGTGCTCGACCAGGCCGTCGACGGCACGGCTCGCGGTCGGGGCGGTGACACCGAGCCGGTCGGCGAGGTCGTGGAGCCTGATCGGCTCCCCCTCGACCGTCTCGATCAGCGCCACCCGCTGGGTGGCGGTCAGCGCCGGGCCCTCGTCGAGCCCGCCGCCGAGGCGGGTCAGCCGCCGCACGATCCGTCCGAGGACATCGAGCAGCCGGGTCTCACAGCCGTTGCTCACGGGCATCTCGCCACGGATTATTGCACAGCGCAATAGTTGCCCCGTGTTGCTATTCTCTCCGCGTGACCGGCCCGCCGGAGCAGCCGCAGCAGAGCGTTCGCCTGATCTTCCTCGCCCTCATGCTGGTGCTGCTGCTCGCGTCGCTCGACCAGACGATCGTCTCGACCGCGCTGCCGACGATCGTCGGCGACCTGGGCGGCCTCGCGCACCTCTCCTGGGTCGTCACCGCCTACCTGCTCACGGCCACCATCGTCGGCCCGCTGTACGGGAAGCTCGGCGATCTCTACGGCCGCAAGATCGTCCTGCAGACCGCGATCGTCATCTTCCTGATCGGGTCGGCGCTCTGCGGGCTCTCCCAGAGCATGGGGCAGCTGATCGGCTTTCGCGCGCTGCAGGGCCTCGGGGCAGGCGGGCTGATCGTGGTCACGCTCGCGGTCGTCGGTGACATCATCCCGCCCCGCGAGCGTGGGCGGTACCAGGGCTACTTCGGAGCCGTCTTCGGCGTCTCGACGGTGATCGGCCCGCTCCTCGGCGGCTTCTTCGTCGACAACCTCTCGTGGCGGTGGATCTTCTACGTCAACCTGCCGGTGGGCCTGGTCGCGCTGCTCGTGATCGCGACCGCGTTCCACGCGAGAACGAGCCGTCATCGACACGACATCGACTACCTCGGCGCCGCGACCCTCGCGGGCGGCCTCGGCTCGATCGTCCTGTTCACGAGCCTCGGTGGGACGACGTGGGCGTGGGGCTCGTGGCGGATCATCGCCCTGATCGTCGCGTCCGTCGTGCTGGTCCCCGCCTTCGTCCTCGTCGAGTCGCGCGCGGCCGAGCCGATCCTCCCGCTGGCGCTGTTCCGGAACCGCGTGTTCAGCACGACGAGCGCCGTGGGGTTCATCGTCGGCTTCGCGCTGTTCGGCGCGATCACCTATCTCCCGCTCTACCTCCAGGTGACGAAGGGCGCGTCGCCGACGCGCTCGGGCCTGCAGCTCACGCCGCTGATGCTCGGCCTGCTGATCACCTCGATCGTCAGCGGCCAGCTGATCACGCGACTCGGCCGCTACCGGATGTTCCCGATCATGGGCACCGCCGTGATGACGGTGGCGATGTACCTGCTCTCGCGGCTCGAGGTCGGAACGAGCCTGTGGATCGCGGCCTTCGACTCGTTCGTGCTCGGGCTCGGGCTCGGCATGGTGATGCAGGTCCTCGTGCTCGCGGTGCAGAACGCCGTCCCGTACAAGGTGCTCGGCGTCGCGACGAGCGGCTCGACGCTTTTCCGCCAGGTCGGCGGCTCGATCGGCGTCGCCCTGTTCGGCACGATCTTCACCAGTCAGTTCCGCTCGCAGCTCGATTCGCGGCTGCCGGCGGGCATACGGGTGCCGCGGGTGGCCACGCCGGCCGTGATCAAGGGCCTGCCGGCCGAGCTCCACCAGGCGTTCTCCGACGCGGTCGCGGCGGCGCTCCACCCGGTCTTCCTCGTCGCCACCGGCGTGTCGCTGGTCGCCTTCGCGCTCGCCTGGCTGCTCCCGGAGGTCCCGCTTCGCCGCGCCACGCAGACGACCGAAGCGGCGGCCGCGGAGGACGCCGACTCGCCGGCCAGCGAGGCGGCGTAGACCCTCTCACCGGGTGACCTCGACCTCGGCCCGCGCTGCTACTGTCGGTTCGAAATGGCCAAGCCGGTCGAGCAGCTCGAATCGGTCGTGATCCGGTTCGCGGGCGACTCGGGCGACGGCATGCAGCTCACGGGCGGCCGCTTCACCACCGAGACGGCGCTCACGGGCAACGACCTCGCCACCTTCCCCGACTTCCCGGCGGAGATCCGCGCCCCGGCCGGATCGCTGCCCGGCGTCTCCGGCTTCCAGCTCCACTTCGCCGACCACGACATCCTCACGCCGGGCGACCGGCCCGACGTGCTGGTGGCGATGAACCCGGCCGCGCTGAAGACCAACCTGCCCGACCTGCCGAAGGGTGCGACGCTGATCGTCGACGCCGACGCGTTCACGGCCCGCAACCTGCAGAAGGCGGGATACGCGGAGAGCCCGCTCGAGGACACCTCGCTCGAAGGCTGGCAGGTGCACGCGGTGCCGCTGACGACGATGACCGTCGGGGCGCTCAAGGAGATCGAGGGCGTGACCCCGCGCGAGGCCGAGCGCGCGAAGAACATGTTCGCGCTCGGGCTGATGTCGTGGCTGTACGGGCGTCCGGTCGACTCGACGATCGACTTCCTGAAGACGAAGTTCGCCAAGCGGCCCGAGATCGCCGAGGCGAACGTGAAGGCGTTCAACACCGGCTACCACTTCGGCGAGACGTCGGAGGCGTTCGCCGTCCAGTACGAGGTCAAGCCGGCGAAGCTCGAACCGGGTCTCTACCGTCAGATCACCGGCAACACGGCGCTCTCGTACGGATTGATCGCGGCGTCGAAGCTGTCCGGGCTGCCGCTCTTCCTCGGCGCCTATCCGATCACCCCGGCCTCCTCGATCCTCGAGGAGCTCGCCCGCCACAAGTCCTTCGGCGTGCGCACCTTCCAGGCCGAGGACGAGATCGCCGCGGCCGGTGCGGCGCTCGGCGCGGCGTTCGGTGGTGCCCTCGGCGTGACCACGTCGGCCGGGCCCGGGATCGTCCTCAAGTCCGAGACGGTCGGGCTCGCCGTCGCGCTCGAGCTGCCGCTGGTGATCGTCGACGTGCAGCGCGCGGGGCCCTCCACCGGCATGCCGACGAAGCCCGAGCAGGCCGACCTCCTGCTGGTGCTCTTCGGCCGCAACTCGGAGTCGCCGGTCCCCGTGCTCGCGGCCGCGACTCCCGGCGACTGCTTCCACGCGGCGATCGAGGCCGCCCGCGTCGCGCTCACATACCGGACGCCCGTCTACCTGCTCTCGGACGCCTACCTCGCGAACGGCGCGGAGCCCTGGAAGGTGCCCGATTTGTCGGCGCTCGCGCCGATCGACGTCGTGTTCGCCGAGGCCGACGGCGGCGAGTTCCTCCCGTACAAGCGCGACCCGGAGACGCTCGCCCGTCCGTGGGCGATCCCCGGGACGCCCGGTCTGGAGCACCGGATCGGCGGGCTCGAGAAGCAGAACGAGACGGGCAACGTCTCGTACGACGCCGACAACCACGACCTGATGACGCAGCTCAGGGCGCAGAAGGTCGCCGGCGTCACCGTGCCCGATCTCGAGGTCGACCACCAGGAGGGCGCCGACGTCCTCGTCCTCTCGTGGGGCGGGACGTACGGGCCCGTGCACGCGGGGGTGCGCCGCGTCCGCGCCGCCGGCGGCAAGGTCGCGCACGCGCACCTGCGCTGGCTCAACCCGTTCCCGGCCAACATGGGCCACGTGCTGCGAAGCTACGACCGCGTGCTGATCCCGGAGCTGAACCTCGGCCAGCTGCTCCGGCTCGTGCGCGCCGAGTACCTCGTCGACGCCGTCGGCTACAACCGCGTCAGCGGACAGCCCTTCAAGGCCGGCGAGATCGCCGCCGCGGTGGAGGCGGTCCTGTGAGCACGGACGTGAAGCTCACCGCGAAGGACTTCAAGTCCGACCAGGAGGTGCGGTGGTGCCCGGGCTGCGGCGACTACGCGATCCTGGCCGCCGTCCAGAGCTTCATGCCGGAGCTCGGCCTCCGGCGCGAGAAGATCGTCTTCGTCTCGGGCATCGGCTGCGCGGCGCGGTTCCCGTACTACATGCAGACGTACGGCATGCACTCGATCCACGGGCGCGCGCCGGCGATCGCGACCGGGCTCGCGGTGTCGCGGCCCGACCTCTCGGTGTGGGTCGTCAGCGGTGACGGCGACGCCCTCTCGATCGGCGGGAACCATCTGATCCACGCGCTGCGCCGGAACGTGAACATCAAGATCCTGCTGTTCAACAACCGGATCTACGGCCTGACGAAGGGCCAGTACTCACCGACCTCCGAGCAGGGCAAGGTGACGGGCTCGACGCCGTACGGGTCGGTCGACTATCCGTTCAACCCGCTCTCGGTGGCGCTCGGTGCGGAGGCGACGTTCGTCGCGCGGGCGATCGACACCGACAAGGCGGGGCTGACGAACGTGCTCCGCCGTGCGGCCTCGCACCGCGGCGCGGCGTTCGTCGAGATCTTCCAGAACTGCAACATCTACAACGACGGCGCCTTCGACGTGGTGCGCGACGAGAAGGAGAACCGCGTGTACCTCGAGCACGGTGCACCGGTCGGTGAGACCGGCATCACCCACGACGAGCAGGACTTCGCGACCGCCTTCGCGCTCTCTCGGGTCGGGATCGAGACGCACGGCGTCGTCCCGCTCGGCGTCTTCCGCGACGTGCAGCGGGAGAGCTACGACGAGCTCGTGCAGGGCCAGCTCGACCGTGCCGCGGAGCGCGGTGCCGGCGACCTGCAGGCGCTCGTCGGCTCGGGCGACACCTGGTCGATCGGCTGACCGTCCTCTATCAGGTGTACGTCCGGTCCTTCTGCGACTCGGACGGCGACGGCATCGGCGACCTGGGCGGAGTCCGGTCGAAGCTCGACTACCTGCAGTGGCTCGGCGTCGATGCGATCTGGCTGAGCCCGACGTTCCCGAGCCCGAACGTCGACTGGGGTTACGACGTCGCGGACTACCTCGACGTCCACCCCGACTACGGCACGCTGGACGATCTCGATGCGCTCATCGCCGACGCGCGCGACCGCGGGATGGGGCTCTGGCTCGACCTGGTCCCGAACCACACGTCGATCCGCCACCCCTGGTTTCGCGAGCACCCCGACTACTACGTCTGGGCAGACGACGTTCCGAACGACTGGCGGTCGCTCTTCACGCGCCGGTCGGCCTGGACGTACGACGAGGATCGGCGCCGCTACTACCTCCACCAGTTCGCGCCCGAGCAGCCCGATCTCGACTGGTGGAGCCCGGCGGTTCGCCGCGAGTTCGATCGGATCCTCCGCTTCTGGTTCGACCGGGGCGTCGCCGGCCTCCGCATCGACGTCGCCCACGGCCTCGTCAAGGATCGCGAGCTCCGCAACGGGGTGGAGCACATGCACGACCGGCCCGAGGTGCTCGAGATCTACGAGCGCTGGCAGGAGATCGCTGCGGGATACGACCCGAAGCCGACGTTGATGGGCGAGTCGTACGTCAGGCTGCCGCGGCTATGGCGCTACGCGACCGAGCTCGATCTCGTCCAGAACTTCGACTTCGTGCGTGCGCCGCTCCGCGTCGAGGCCCTCCGGCCGATCGTCGAGCAGGTCGAGGCCAACCTGCCTCCGGGCCGCTCGCCGCTGTGGTTCGGCTCGAACCACGACCACTCGCGCCTCGCGACCCGGTGGGCGGGCGGCGACGAGCGGAAGGCGCGTGCTGCGCTCTTCGTCCTGCTCACGCTGCGAGGGACGGCGTTGCTCTACCAGGGCGACGAGATCGCGCTCGTCGACGGCGCCGTGCCGCCCGAACGCCTCACCGACGTCGCCGATCCGCCGCGGGATCCGGAGCGCACGCCGATGCCGTGGACGGCCGTCGGTGCCGAATGGCGGGATCCGTGGCTGCCGCTCGTCGACACGAGCCGGAACGTCGCGTCGCAGTCGGCCGACCCGGAGAGCACGCTCGCATTCGTCCGGTCGCTGATCGGGCGGCGGCGCACGCTCGCGGATGCGCCGTACGCAACGCTGCCGAGCGGGCCCGGCGTCTGGGCCTATACGCGGGGCGAGGCGACGTGCGTCGTCAACCTGACCGACCGCCCGGCGCGCCACGCCGGCCTGCGGCTCGGTCCGTGGGAGACGCGGATCCTGTAGCGGATCAGGCGGTCCGCAGGCGCACCGCAGCGCGGCGCAGCAACCTGCGCGACCTGACGTTGTCGTAGTCGACGTACGCGTGCAGGTGCACGATCCCGGCCGCGCGCGCATCCGCCGCCAGTCGCGACATCAGCAGAGTGCCGATGCGGCGTCCCTGCCACTCGTCGGCGACCTCGACCGCGACCTCCGCGCCGTCACCGTCGCGGACGAGGCGCGCGATCCCGATCGGCTCGCAGCCGGCCAGTGCGACGAGCACGTGGTGGTTGCGGTCGACACGGGCGAGGTAGGCGAGGTCGCACTCGCTGAGCACGTTCTTCGTCCCACCGAACCGCGCGACGCGCGAGCGTGGCCCCAGCCTCTCGAACACCGCCTGCACGGCGTCCGTTTCGCCGTTCCGGAGCGCACGGATCGTGACTCCTTCGATCAGCTCGGTCTGCACGAGGTGCCTCCCTGCATCGCCTCGAGGCTACGCCCGGCCTGCCGCCGTGTCGTCGGCCGCACCGCCGAGATCGCCGTCGTTCACGAGGACGATCTTCGGCCCGCGCCTGGCCCGCCGCGTCGGCGGAACGGGCCATCTTTCCGCGCTGGCCCGATCGGGCCACTAGGCTGGACGTGCATGGACCAGGAGATCCGACCGGCTCGACGTCGGTGGGCGCACGCTCGCCTATGCGACGATCGGCGACGGGCCGCCGGTCGTCGTCGGGCCGCGGTGGGTGAGCCACCTCGAGGAGGAATGGGCCGACCTCCGCCAGCGTGCCTTCTACGCCGAGCTTGCGCGCACGCACCGCGTCGTTCGCTTCGACCGGATGGGCTGCGGTCTGTCTTCACGCGAGCTGGAGCCGCGGCCCTCGGTCGAGAGCGAGGCACGCCAGCTCGAGGCCGTCCTCGACACGCTCGGTGAGCCGGCGGTCGTCTTCGCGTCTTCGTGCTGCTGCGCCTCGTCCGCCGTCGTCGCCGAGCGTCGGCCGGGCTCCATCTCGAAGCTCGTGTGCTTCGGCGGCTACGTCGCGCGCGACGACATCCCCGACGTGACGCGGCGATCGCTGATCGAGTTCGTGAGGCTGAACTGGCGGCTCGGCGCCCAGATGCTCGCCGGCGTCTTCGACCCGCACGCGAGCGGCGACGAGATCGCGAACTACACGCGCGTGCTGCGCCGCGCAGCGACCGCCGAGGCCGCGTCGGCATTCCTCGAGCTCCACCTCGAGGCCGACGTCCGCGACCTGGTGCCGCGGGTGCAGACCCCGGTGCTCGTGCTGCACCGCCGCGGCGACCGCACCGTGCCGATCGCCCGGGGCCGCGAGCTCGCCGAGCTGCTCCCCAATGCACGCTTCGTGCCGCTCGGCGGCGACGCCCACCTGCCGTGGTGCGACGACCAGCGAGAGCTCCACCGCGCGCTCGCCGGCTTCCTGCGCAGCGACGGCGGCGCCGACGCCGCGGCCGACTCGCCGCTCACCGACCGGGAGACCGAGATCCTGCGTTTCGTGGCCACCGGGATGAGCAACCGCGAGATCGCCTCCACGCTGATCCTCTCCGAGCACACGATCCACCGGCACGTCGCGAACATCCTGCGCAAGCTGGCGCAGTCGACCCGGACAGCCGCTGCGGCGCAGGCCGCCCGCCAAGGGCTCATCTGATCCACGCGGCGATCCGCGTCGCGACCTGCTCTCCGCGGTCCTCCTGCAGGAAGTGCCCCGCCCCCTCGACCGGCGGGTCGAGCTCCGCGCCCGGGAGCAGGGAGGCCATCGCCTCGGCGGCGCGGCGGCCGAAGATCGGGTCGCTGTCCGAGAAGAGGACGAGCGCCGGGCGATCGAGCGAGCGGAGCCGCTCGCGGACGTCGAGCATCGCCGCCGCCGACGGGTGCGACGAGCTCGTCGCGACGAGCTCGGGGAACATCACGACCCCGACGCGCGACTCGGGGACCGGGAACGGTGCGTCATAGCCGGCGATCACCTCGTCGGGAACGGGTTGCACGAGCGAGAGCCGCACCAGCTGGCCGGAGACGATGTCCGTGCCGACGCGCCGCATGAACGCCTGGAAGCGGAGCCACTCCTCGTTCGGCGCGCGCGCCCCGAGGCCGGTGTTCAGCACGACCAGCCGTGCGATCCTCGCGGGCTCGCTGACGCAGAGCCGGAAGCCGATCGGGCCGCCCCAGTCCTGGACGACGACCGTCAGGTCGTGGAGGTCGAGCTCGCGCACGAGCCGCTCGACCGATGCGTAGTGGCTGTCGTACGAGTACCAGCCGCGCTCGGTCGGCTTGTCCGAGCGCCCGAACCCGAAGTAGTCGGGCGCGATGCAGCGCGACGAGGCCGCGAGCGTGGGGATCAGCTTGCGGTAGAGGAACGACCACGTCGGCTCGCCGTGCAGGAGCAGGATCGGGTCGCCCGTGCCCTCGTCCACGTAGTGCATGCGGAGGCCGTCCTGCTCGAGGTAGCGCGGGGCGAAGGCGTAGCCGGGAAGCCCGTCGAAGCGCTCGTCGGGCGTGCGGTAGGCGTTCACTCGTCCGTCTCCCCGTCGCCGGGCGGCTCCAGCACGACACGCTCGGGCGGGCGGCGCGGCAGTTCGGAGGCGACGTACGACCGGACCGCCTCCTCGATGCCGATGTCGTGCGTCGCGCACTCGGAGAGGAACCACCGGTGCTCGAGCACCTGGTGGAAGACCTCGGCCGGGGGCAGCCGGCCCTCCAGGCCCTCGGGCACGGCGGTGACCGTCGGCTCGAACACCCGCTGGCGCCACTCCGCGGCGACCGCCGACTCCGCGAGCGGGCGGCCCGCCTCGCGCTCGCGCGCCTCCCGGTAGCGGGCGATGTCGTTGAGCATCCTGCGCGCCTGGTTCTCCTGGGCGTCCAGGCCGGTGAGCCGCAGCAGCCGGTGCCGGTGGTGGCCGGGCTCGACGACGTGAGGGTCGAGCGAGACGCGGTACCCGCCGTCGGCCGCGTCGAGGACGATCTCCTCGACGTCGAAGCCGAGCCGGTTCAGCCGGTGGAGGCGCTCGTCGAGCTTGTAGCGCTCGTCGGCGCGGAACGTCTCCTCGCGGGTCAGCTCGTCCCAGAGCGCGTTGTAGCGGGTGACGATCTCCGCCCCGGTCTCGTCCGGATCGAGATCGGCGGGGAGGCCCACCTCGGCGTCGACGTCGAGCAGCTCGCCGACGACGTTCTGCTGTGAGAGCTCGAGGTCGTAGGCGCGCTGGCCGCCGGAGAGCGCGCCGTGCAGCTCGCCCGTCTCGGCATCGACCAGGTAGGCGGAGAGCGCACCCGCGTCGCGGCGGAACAGGGCGTTCGAGAGTGAGCAGTCGCCCCAGAAGAACCCGCGCAGGTGCAGCCGCGCCAGCAGCTCGACGAGCGCGTTCAGCAGGTGGGTGCGCAGGTCGGGGATTCCGCCGCTCGAGAACAGGACGCGATACGGCAGCGAGTAGTCGAGGTGGCGCGTGATCAGGACCGCGTCCAGGTCGCCGCCGCGCGCGGTGACGATGCCCACCGGCTCGACGACCGGGAGCCCCTGGCCCTGCAGGCGGCGGAGGAGCGTCCACTCGCGCCGGGCGGGACGCTCGGGGAGCTCCTTCACGGCGTAGAGCGCGCCGTCGTACTCGACGAAGCGAACGACGTGGCGGCTGATGCCGCGCACCACGGTCACGAGCCGGTCCGACTGCCAGTCCTCGAGCGGTGTGTCCCAGGGCAGGTCGAGGAAGCTTGGATGGCCCGTGCGCGCGACGAGCTGGAACGTCGTGCTCAGGCTGCGAGTGTAGGGGCGACCACGGTCTGCCGTCCACGCAGCACGACGAAACCGGCGATCGTCGCCGCGAGGGCGCACAGGCCCATGACCGTGAACGCGAGCGGCGTGCCGCCGCGGTCGCACAGCCAGCCCACGAGGAGCGCGCCGAACGGGGAGAGTCCGTTCCAGGCGTAGAAGTACAGCCCGAGCACGCGGCCGCGGAGGTGGTCGGGCGTCGAGAGCTGGATCTTGGTGTTCGCCGTTGCGGTGTACGCCGCGAACGACAGCCCGCAGACGAAGAGCAGCGCCGCCGCCAGGGAGAGGCTCTGCGCGGGCGCGATCAGCAGCTCGGCGAGGCCGAAGCTGCCGGCGGCCACGAGCAGGACTCGCCAGCGCGCCTGCGCGAAGCCGGCGCTCAGCAGCGCGCCGAGCAGCGCGCCGACACCGAAGCTGGCCGAGAGGATCCCCAACGACCGCGGGCCTGCGTCGAGCGTCTGCTTCGCGAGCAGCGGGAGCAGGATGCTGAAGTTGAAGCAGACCGAGGCGAAGACGACCATCATCGCGAGCACGACCTTCACCGTCGTCGAGCGCCGCGCGTAGCGGAAGCCGTCGCGCGTTCCCCGCCATACGGTCGGCCGCTCGCGACTCTCGAGCGGGAAGAGCTCGCCGGTTCGCATCGCGAGCAGCGCTGCGAGCACGGCCAGGAAGCTGGCCGCGTTGATCGCGAACGCCCAGCCGGCGCCGAACGACGCGATCACGACGCCGGCGACCGCGGGCCCGAAGATCCGGGCGGTGTTGACGAGGCTCGAGTTGAGTGCGATCGCGTTCGGCAGCTCCTCGCGTCCGACCATGCGGAACGTCAGGTTCTGCCGGGACGGCGAGTCGAAGACGAGCGCGGTGCCCGTCAGCGCGGCGATCGCGTACAGCTGCCACAGCTGTGCATGGCCGAGCAGCGTGATCGCGGCGAGGATCGCCGACAGCACCATCTGGGCGGCCTGCGTGACGATCACGGTGCGGCGGTTGTCGAAGCGGTCGGTGACGACGCCCGCCAGCAGACCGAGCACCGTGAACGGCCCGAAGCGGCAGATCGAGACGAGGCCGACCGCGAGCCCGCGCGAGCCCGGCGGCGCGAGCTGGATCGCGAGCCAGTACATCGCGACGTTCTGCATCCACGTGCCGCACACCGACGCGAGCTGGCCCGAGAAGAAGAGGCGGTAGTTGCGGTGGCGGCGGAGGCTGACGAACGTCCGGCGTGAGGCGAGTGCGACTGCCGTCATCGAGGCCGCGATTCGAGCAGCCGTTCGAGCGGCTCGATCGCAGTCTCGATCCGATCACGCTCTTCGTCCGTCAGGCCGTTCAGGTGCTCGACGAGCCAGGCGGTGCGCCGCTTGCGCACCGACCGCAGAACGCGCTCGCCCTCGTCGGTGATGCGGAGGCCGATACGGCGGCGGTCGCTTGCACGGGCCCGCTCGATCAGGTTCGCCGCCTCGAGCCGCGCGAGGTGCCCTGACATCCCCGGGGGAGAGATGCGCTCCCGTTCCGCCAGCTCCGACGCGGTGATGTCGGGGGTGGCGGCGATCTGCACGAGCAGCGAGACCTGCCCCCCGGTGACACCCAGCGAATGAACCTCCCGGCGAAGCTCCCGGGCCAGGCGCAGCAGGGCCGGCCTCAGCCGGTTGGCGATCGCCACCGTGTCGTTCGTCGTCTCCTGAACCATTAACCTGGTTAACTATAGCACCAAACGGGATCGATTCCGCGCCAAGGTAACGGGTACCGTGGCCCCGTGGCGAACCCGCTCGAGTCCCTGAAGGCGCTGGGCGAGCAGCTCCGCGCCCAGATCGGCGAGGAGCTCGACTTCGAGCCGCTCCGCCGCACCGAGCCGGCGCGCCCGCTGGGCGAGCTGCTCGCCGAGCTCGACGCCCTGCCCGGGCTCGAGTCGGTCAAGGAGCAGGTCCGGGCGCTCGTCGCGTTCCTCCGGGTCCAGGCGCGGCGCAAGGAGTCGGGCCTCTCCGAGGTCGCCACCACCCAGCACCTCGTGTTCGTCGGCAATCCCGGCACGGGCAAGACCACTGTCGCCCGGCTGCTCGCGCAGATGTACCGGTCGATGGGGCTGCTGCGGCGCGGCCAGCTGGTCGAGGTCGACCGGGCCGGGCTCGTGGGGCAGTACGTGGGGCTGACGGCGATCAAGACCGAGCGCGTCGTGCGGCGGGCGCTCGACGGTGTGCTGTTCGTCGACGAGGCATACTCGCTCGCGCGGGGAGAGGAGCGGCTCGACTTCGGCGACGAGGCGATCGAGACGCTGCTCAAGCGGATGGAGGACAACCGCCACCGCCTGGTCGTGATCGTCGCCGGCTACCCGCGCCTGATGCACCGGTTCCTCGAGTCGAATCCGGGCCTGCGCTCCCGCTTCTCGCGAGAGATCACGTTCCCCGACTACTCGACCGACGAGCTGGTCGAGATCTTCGGGCGCTTCGCAGCCGACGCCGAGTACGCGCTCGCGGACGACGCAACGGAGGCGCTGCGTTCGATCTTCGACGGCGCCGAGCGGCACGAGGGTTTCGGAAATGCACGCTTTGCGCGCACGCTGTTCGAGCAGGCGCTCAACGCCCAGGCGCTGCGGCTCGGCTCGGGTGACGTCGACGCGCTGCTGCCCGGCGAGCTGATGGGCGTCACGGCCGCAGACGTGGTCGCCGGGGCACGGGTACTCGGCGAGACGCCGGCGGACGAGCGCGCCGACCGGGGGTCGTGGTTCGGCCGGCGACGCTGATGCGGCTCGTCAACGTCTTCGACTACGAGTCGGCCGCGGCGGAGCGCCTCGACGCGGGACCGCTCGGGTACTTCGCCGGCGGCGCCGGCGACGAGCGGACGCTGCGCGACAACGTCGAGGCATATCGGCGCTACGGGTTCAGGCCGCGCGTGCTCGTCGACGTCGCGTCGTGCAGCGCGCAGACGTCCGTGCTCGGCCACACCGTGTCGATGCCGCTGCTGGTCGCGCCGGTCGCGTTTCAGCGCCTCGCCCACCCGGACGGCGAGCCCGCGACGGCACGCGCTGCGCACGCCGCCGGCACGATCATGTGCCTCTCGACGATCGCGACGGCGGCGCCGGCCGAGGTCGCCGAGTCCGGTGCGCAGCGGTGGTTCCAGCTCTATGCGATGCGCGACGAGGGCGTGACGCGCGAGCTGATCGCGAGGGCGCGCGACGCGGGGTTCACCGCGCTGCTCCTGACGGTGGACGCGCCGGTCCCCGGCCTGCGCGAGCGTGACCGGCGCACGGACTTCGTGATCCCGCCGGACGTCAAGGTCGCGGCACTCGGCCGCGGCGACCTCACGCCGGCGGAGGTGCTCGCGCAGGTCTCGCCGTCGCTGACCTGGGCGGACGTCGAGCGCATCGCGGCCGAGTCCGGGCTGCCGGTGCTCCCGAAGGGGATCCAGACGGCCGAGGATGCGCGGCTCGCCTGCGAGCACGGCGCCGCGGGGATCGTCGTCTCCAACCACGGCGGCCGCCAGCTCGACGGCGTCGCCGCGACGATCGACCTGCTGCCGGGGATCGCCGAGGCGGTCGACGGGAGGATCGAGGTGCTCGTCGACGGAGGAATCCGGCGCGGCTCGGACGTGGTCAAGGCGCTGGCGCTCGGGGCCGGGGCGGTGCTCGCCGGGCGCGCCGTCCTGTGGGGGCTTGCGGTCGGCGGCGAGCCCGGCGCACGCGCCGTGCTCGAGCTGCTGCGTGCGGAGATCGAGAACACGCTCCGCCTGCTCGGCTGCTGCTCGCCCGCGGACGTCCGGCCCGAGCACGTCGCGCGACGCTCGCCGTAAGACGCCCGCGTTACCCTGGGGCGGGTGAGAGCCGGAGCCGCCGCGCTGCTCGTCTCGATCGCCGCGCTCGTCGCCGCCCCCGGCGGCCGGCCCGACACCGCAGCCTGCGGGCTGCCCTCGTCGACGCCGCTCTGGATCGACTACGCGGGGCACGACGCGCCGATCACGCCGAAGCCGGGGCTCGTCCTGGCGGTGTCGTCGGGGACGACGGTGCCGACGCAGATGAGGCAGGCGGGCGCCGCGACGATCTTCTTCGACCTGCATCTCAACGACCGCGTCGGGACGCCGTCCGCACCGGCGGACCCGGCGACGATTCAGGAGAAGGCGCAGAAGGAGTTCGTCTTCGCCCAGCAGGTGACCGGCTGCGCGACGCCGCTGATCGCCGAGAACGAGCTCTTCGGCGCGCAGACGCCGACGCCGTGGAGCGCGACCAACACCCAGTACCGCGCGAACGTGCTGGCGCTCGCCCAGGATCTCGATGCGCTCGGAGCCACCGTCGGGATCACGATCGCGAACCCGCCGTACACCGGCGGCGACGCGGCCGACTGGTGGCGCCAGGCGGCGCAGGCGGCGATCCTGATCCGCCAGGTCTACTTCACCGCGCCCAAGCCGCAGGGGCTCTACAAGCTGGGCCCGCTGCTGGCGAGCCGCGCGATGCGCCGCGGGATGCGCGGCCTCGTCGCCCACTTCGCCCAGATCGGGATCCCGGCGTCGCGCGTCGCGCTCGAGCTGCAGTTCCAGTCGGCGCCGGGCGAGGGCGGGCGGCAGGGCCTTCAACCCAAGGACGCGTGGCTGGAGTTCGTCAAGCTGGAGGCGCTCGCGGCGAAGCAGGTCGCCGCGGAGACGCACGTCGAGGGCGTCTGGTCCTGGGGGTGGCCCGCGTTCTCGGCCGCCGGTGCGGATCCCGACAAGCCGGCGGCCGCCTGTGTCTACCTGTGGGCGCGCAACGCGTCGTTGTGCGACGGCCCGGCGCTGGCCGGGCCGGGCTTCGACACGTCGCTCACGGAGGGGCAGATCATTCTGCCGGCCGGCGTTCGCTGCGCCCTCGGCGGACGGGTGATCAAGAAGACGGACGTCGGCCGCGCGGCCGCGCTCACGGGCGATCTCGACTCGGCGGCGAGCGCGATGCTCGAGCGCGTCGTGCTGCGGCAGGCGGAGCCGATCGACCCGGCGACCGTGCTCTCGGCGGAGCGGGCGATCGTGCGCGACCGCTTCGGCGGCAGCGTGCCCGCGTACCGCGCGGCGCTCCTGGCGGACCATCTGACACTGGCCGATGCGCGCGCGATCATCGCCGACCGGCTCGGGCGGGAGCGCGTCGAGGAGCGGTTCCAGCCGCGGCCCCCGTCTGCGGCGAGCGTGGGCGCGTTCCTGGCGACGTACGCCGCGACCCGCGTCAGGCTGGTGTCCGTGTCGCCGCGGGCGCCGTGGCTCGGGGATCTCGAACAGGGTCTGGCGGTCGAGACGCTCGCGCCGGCGCAGGTGTTCCGGCTGGCGACCAACCGCAGCGCCGCGATCGATACGATCGACGGACGGTTCACGGTGCGGCCGCTCGCGCCTGCGCTGCCGTTGTTCGCGCTTCCGCACGCCCAGGCTGTCGCCGTCGCGCGTGACGTCCTCGACCGGTTCGCCCGTGACGGCGTGTACCAGTCATGGCTCGGCGGTCGCGAGTCGACGCTGCTCGAGAGCGCGATCTGCGCCCGCGACGACCTCCCGGCGGAAGCCGGCGTCGACCTGACCGCCTGGGTCCCGTTCCTCGGCGACTGACGGCGACCGTCAGCGCAGGTCGAGCACGCGCTGCGCCTTGCCGGCCGAGCGTTCGATCAGGCCGGGCTCGACGACGTCGACGCCGACCGTGACCCCCGCGGCGTCCTTGACGAGTGCGGCCAGCCTCGCGCCGCTCGCTTCCCGTGTCTCGAGGTCGGCGGCATCGGCCCGCGCCTCGACGTGCACCGTCAGCTCGTCGAGACGTCCCGGGCGGGTGAGCACCAGCCGGAAGTGCGGCGACAGCCCGGGGACGCGCAGGATCAGCTCCTCGATCCGCGACGGGAACAGGTTGACCCCGCGCAGGATGATCATGTCGTCGCTGCGGCCGGTGATCTTCTCGATGCGGCGCATCGTGCGCGCCGTCCCGGGGAGGAGCCGCGTGAGGTCGCGCGTCCGGTAGCGGATCAGCGGCATCGCCTCCTTCGTCAGCGACGTGAAGACGAGCTCACCGCGTTCGCCGTCGGAGAGGACGGCTCCGGTCTCGGGGTCGACGATCTCCGGGTAGAAGTGGTCCTCCCAGACGTGGAGCCCGTCCTTCGTTTCAACGCACTCGCTCGCGACGCCGGGGCCGATCACCTCGGAGAGCCCGTAGATGTCGACCGCGTGCATGTCGAAGCGCCGCTCGATCTCCTGGCGCATCTCCTCGCTCCACGGCTCGGCGCCGAAGATGCCGACCTTGAGCGAGGTGGCGCGGGGATCGCGTCCCTGACGCTCGAACTCGTCGAGGATCGCCAGCATGTACGACGGCGTCACCATGATCACGTCGGGCTCGAAGTCGACGATCAGCTGCACCTGACGCTCCGTGAACCCGCCGGAGACCGGGATCACGGTGCAGCCCAGCCGCTCCGCACCGGCATGCGCGCCGAGCCCGCCGGTGAAGAGCCCGTATCCGTAGGCGACGTGGATGCGGTCGCCCTGGCGCCCGCCCGCGGCGCGGATCGACCGCGCGACGACGTCGGCCCACAGCTCGAGATCGCCCCTGGTGTACCCGATCACCGTTGCCCGGCCCGTCGTGCCGCTCGACGCATGGATGCGTGCGATGCGCTCCCGCGGGACGGCGAACAGACCGAACGGGTACGAGTCGCGCAGGTCCTCCTTCGTCGTGAACGGGAACGAGGCGAGGTCGTCGAGGCTGCGGCAGTCCTCGGGCCGGATCCCGGCCTGGTCGAAGCGCGTCCGGTAGAACGGAACGCTCTCGTACGCGTGCCGCAGCGACCGGCGCAGACGCTCGAGCTGCAGCGCGGCGAGCTCGTCCCTCGACGCGCGCTCGATCGGCTCGAGCTCATCGGGACGTGGTGCGAGATCCAGCATCGGAGGGTGACGACGAGCATACGGAGACGGGCAGGCCCGCGCCGGTCCCCGGCCGCGGGCCTGCCCGTCTGGGCTGGGCGAGCGATTTCGCTAGAGGGAGGGAGCCGTCGCCGGCGGGACCGGCGGCGTCGGGACCGTCGGGGCCTGCTGGCCGGCCTGGTGGAAGCTCGCGCGCAGCTTCAGCACCGCGATCCGCGCCTGCAGCACGGCCGCGCGCATCTCGAGGTTGGTCGCGCGGATCTGCAGGTTCGCCTGCCGGACCAGCGGCCGCAGCTCGTTCCGCGGGACGCCCTGCAGCTTGGCCGCCTTCACGTCGGCGCGGAGCTTGGCGCGGTCGCCGAGGCACACCGCAAGCAGCGACTTCCAGTCGCCGGTCAGCTTGAGCGCGTCGAGCCGGATCTTCAGGCGCGCCGCCTTCCGGTCGGTCGTGCCGACGAGGGAGTTCGCGTCCGCCTCGAGCGTGCTTGCGTCGGCGACGACCGTGTCGTGCTTCGTCTGGACGTCCGAGGTGAGCTTCGCGATGTCGGCCTGTACGGTGGCGACCGGATCGTCGGCGAGCGCCGCGACCGGGACGAGCGCCGCGACTGCGAGTGCGAGCGCGGCGAGGACGAGGATCTTCCGCATGGTCTGGATCAGCTCCTGGGTGGGTTCGACGGGGGATGCCGACGAAGCGTCGGCGAGGGCTGTCAGCCCGCCGTCTCCCGGAGGTAAACCGCGAGTAAAACGCGCGGGCGAGAGGATCAGTTGATCTTGAACACCTGCACCGACTCGATGTACCCGATCGAGTACTCGTTGTTGTCGGTGCAGTGCATGCCGAAGGACGCCTCGCCGCCCGTCCACAGCGCGACGACGGCGCCCGCCTCGGAGGTCGTCGCCGTGTATGCGGTGTTCTCGCCCCACGGGCCGGTCAGGTGCATCGTGATCTCCTGCCCGGTGAAGTGACCGACGACGAGGAAGGTCGCGGCCGCCTCGGGCCTGAAGCCGATGTACGCCGCGCTTCCGACCCACTCGCCGGCGGGGCCCGTCTGCACGATCGTATCCATGAAGATGAGGTCGGAGGTGGTGTCCCACCGGCCGGGCATGTAGACGTCGATGTTCCCGAGTGGGTCGTAGGGGTGGCGCGCAGTCAGCTCGAGCAGCGCCGGCCCCGTCGACGCGATGTCCTCGTGAGCGAGCTCGGATGCGAGCTCGGCGATGCGCGCGCTCGAGACCCGGTGCAGGAGCGGGACGTCGATCGAGACGTGCGTCTCCGGCGTGCTCCCGCGCAGCGAACCGTGGCCGTTCGTGGGTGCCGTGGGACGGGACATGTTGCTCTCCCTCCTCCGGTGCCGCAGACCCGGAAAGCTCGATTGCGCCTTCCACCGTACGCGCTGCGCGTCTCGCCATCAACTCACGCCGAGCGCACCGGCGATCGTCAGCGGGACGAGCAGCACGCCGAGGCGGGAATAGGTCGCGATCGACGCCTCGGCCCCGACGGAGCGTGCGGCGCGCAGCCAGAGGAAGGCCGACAGCGACCCGGTGACGGCGAGGTTGGGCCCGAGGTCGAGCCCGACGAGCAGTGCGGCGGGATGCGCGGGCGGCTGCGCGGAGAACAGCACGGCCGCCGGGAGGTTGTTGAGCAGCACGGACGCGACCGCCGAGGTGGCGGCGGTCGTCCACGTCCCGCTCGAGGAGAGCAGCGCCGCCGGGCCGTGCCAGGCGCGCGCGAGCGTGCCGAGCGCGACGGCCAGCGCGAACAACCCGCCGAGCGCCGGCGCTCCGAGCCGCGGCCTGCGCCGGTGCGCTGCGGTCGCTGCGAGCCCGACTGCCAGCACGGGCAGCGCGGGCTCCGAGAGCGCGACCACCAGAACGGCTGCGGCGGCGACCGCCACGACCCCGACCCCGGGGCGGAAGCGGCTCGGAGGGGCGGAGTGCGGGCGCCGCGCGTGTGGGCGAAAGGCGAAGGCGACGAAGATCGCGGTCAGCGTGCACGAGGCGAGCCAGGCGCGCACCATCGTCGAGCCCGTGCCCGCGTGGCCGAGGACGAGCAGGTTGGTCAGGTTGGAGCCCGGCAGGAGCAGCGACGCCGAGTTCGCCATGAAGATCGAGCCGTACAGGAACGGCGGCTCGCTCGTCCCGCAACGTCGAGCGGTGTGCACCAGGACCGGCGTCATGAAGACCACCGCGGTGTCCAGGTTGAGCACCGCGGTGACGACGGCGACCAGCGCCAGCAGCGCGAAGAGCAGCGCGCGCGGCGGGAGGCCGAGCGCGGCGATCCGGGCGCCCGCCGTCTCGAAGAGACCGTCGTCGTCGGCGACGGCCCCGATCAGGAGCAGCCCGGCGATCAGCACGAACGGCGGCCACGACTGGCCCGCGGCCGCTAGGATCTGATGCCATAGCACACTTAACAGTTAAGCAGACTTAACTTATGCCGGGCCACCGTCGACACGCCACCGGCCGGGAGGCGGCCGCCGCACTGGCCCGCACCGCGCCGCTCGTCAGCCGGTGGGTGGAGCGCCTGCTCGCCGGTCACCGGCCGGCGCTGACGGTTGCCCAGTACCTCGTCCTCGAGGCCGTGGGCGCGGGGGACGTCGTCGGATCCGACCTCGCCCGGCGTGCCGCCGTCTCGCCTGCCGCCGTCTCCCAGCTCGTCGGCGGCCTCGAGTCGGCGGGTTTGCTCGAGCGCGGGCGCCTGGCCGAAGACCGGCGTCGCCAGCCGCTCGCGCTGTCCGAGTCCGGCGAGGCGTGCCTCGCCTCGGCGCGCGAGTTGCTGCAGCACCGGCTGGCGGGCCTGATCGAAGGACTGCCGGGGCCGGAGGTCGACGCGCTCGTGCGGCTGCTCGGTCACGTCGAGGCGGCGCTCGCCGGCACCGCCCCCCCGCGGCGCCCGCCGCGTCCGAAGCCGCCGCACCCGCCGCGTCCGCCCAAGCACCAGGAGTGATCCCGATCGAGCGCCAGGGAGCATCCGACAGGTAGGTTGCGCCTTCGGAGAGTTCGCATTCGAGGAGGACGAGCACGATGGCGCTACGGCTTGGTGACACGGCACCGGATTTCGACGCAGAGACGACGGAGGGCCCGATCCGCTTCCACGACTGGATCGGCGACTCCTGGGCGGTGCTGTTCTCGCACCCGAAGGACTTCACGCCGGTGTGCACGACCGAGCTCGGCTACATGGCGAAGATCAAGCCGGAGTTCGACCGCCGCGGCGTCAAGATCATCGGGTTGTCGGTCGATCCGGTCGACAAGCACGGCGCCTGGATGGACGACATCGAGGAGACCCAGGGCTCGCGTCCCGACTATCCGATCATCGGGGACAGCGATTTCAACGTGTCGAAGCTGTACGGGATGCTCGGTGCGGACGTCTCCGGCGATCCGGCCGACCGGACGGCCGTCGACAACCAGACCGTGCGCAACGTGTTCGTGGTCGGGCCGGACAAGAAGGTCAAGCTGGTGCTCGTCTATCCGATGACGACGGGCCGGAACTTCGACGAGGTGCTGCGGGTGATCGATTCGCTGCAGCTGACGGCGAGGCACCGCGTCTCGACGCCGGTGAACTGGCGGGACGGCGAGGACGTGATCCTCTCGGGCTCCGTCTCCAACGACGAGGCCAAGGAGCTGTACGGCACCTGGCAGGAGCCGAAGCCCTACATCCGCATCGTTCCGCAGCCGAAGTAGAGCGACCCCGGTGCGGCACGCGCGCCGCACGGGTCGAGCAAAGAGATGGGCTCGAGCACGACCTGGGGCTTGCTGGCGGCGACCTTCACGGCGTCGTTCGTCGAGTTCGTCGAGGCGTTGACGATCGTGGTCGCGATGGGCGCGACGCGGAGCTGGCGGTCTGCCCTCGCCGGCTCGGCGGCCGCGGCGGCGGCGCTCGCCGTCTTCACCGCGGTCGCGGGCTACGCGCTCGCGACGTGGCTGCCGCGATCGGCGCTCGAGCTCGTGGTCGGCGCCCTGCTCCTGATCCTCGGGCTGCAGTGGCTGCGCAAGGCGATCCTGCGCTCGGCGGGCATGAAGGCCCTGCACGACGAGGACGAAGCCTTCCGCCGCGAGGTCGAGGCCGCCCGCGCGGCGGGTGACGAACGCCGCTTCGGACTCGACTGGTTCGCGTTCGTGGTCTCGCTGAAGGGGGTCTTCCTCGAGGGGGCCGAGGTCGTCTTCATCGTCATCACCTTCGGGCTGAACGCGCACGACGTCGGGCTCGCCGCCGCGGGCGCAGCGCTCGCGGGCGCACTCGTCGTCGTGATCGGCCTGATCGTGCACCGGCCGCTCGCACATGTTCCCGAGAACACGCTCAAGTACGTCGTCGGCGTCCTGCTCGCGACCTTCGGGACCTTCTGGTCGGTCTCGGGCCTCGGCGCCCTGCAGCCGGGGCGGGCCGACCTCGAGTGGCCCGGCGGCGACTGGTCGATCCTGGGGCTGCTCGTGGTGTGGTTCCTCCTCTCACGCGTGCTGATCCGTGTCCTCCCCGCGATCAGGCGCTCCGTCGTCCCGGCGGTCGCGTGACCCTCTCCTCGGCGCTCCGCGGCTTCGGCCGTTTCTGGTGGGACTTCATCGTCGGGGACGACTGGAAGATCGCCGCCGGCGTCGTGGCGGCGCTGCTCTTCGGTGCGGTCCTGACCGCCGTGGCGGCCACGGGGGCCGACTGGCTCGCGCCCGCGATCGGCGGCGTCGTTCTGCTCGTCTTCGTCTTGGTGATGGTGATCGACACGCGTGCCTGACGCGGCCGAGATCGGGATCGGGATCGTCGGCTACGGGCTGATGGGGCGCGCCCACGCGCACGGGTACACCGTCGCTCCGCACGTGCGCGACCTCCGGGTCACGCCGCGGCTGCGGGTGATCAGCGGTCGCGACCGGGCAGGAGTCGCCGCGGCGGCGGGACGGTACGGCGTCGAGGAGTGGACGACCGACTGGCGCGAGCTCGTCGCCCGCCACGACGTCGACGTCGTCGACATCTGCACCCCGCCGGGCACCCACCCCGAGGTCGTCGAGGCGGCCGCCGCCGCCGGGAAGGCCGTCGTCTGCGAGAAGCCGCTGGCCGCCGACTACGCGTCGGCGCGCGGCGCTGCCGACGCGGCCGCCGCCGCCGGCGTCCGGAACGCGATCGGCTTCAACTATCGCCGGTTGCCGGCGCTCGCCCTCTTGCGCGAGCTGGTCGCCGACGGGACGATCGGGGAGGTGCTGCTCTGGCGCGGCAGCTGGCTGTCCGACGAGTTCCTCGATCCGGGGATCCCGTTCGACTGGCGGTTCGAGCGGCGCCTCGGCGCGTCGACGTTCGCGGATCTCGGCGCCCACCTCGTCGACCTGGCCCTGTGGGCGGTCGGCGAGGTCGCGGAGGTCGCCGCGCAGTCGGAGACGTTCACGCCGGAGCGAAGCGGCCGGGCGGTCGACGTCGACGAGGCGTCGTCCGCGCTGCTCCGCTTCACCGGAGGCGCCCGCGGGACGCTCGAGGTCGCGCGGGTCTGCGCGCAGCGCCCATGCGACTTCGTGGTCGAGGTGAACGGCACCCAGGGGACGCTGCGCTTCGACTACGGACGGCTCAACGAGCTCTGGCTCGGCGACTCGGGCGACGACGGGCGCCTCTACGGTGCGCGACGCATCCGCGCGGAGCATCCGTCGCATCCGTATGCGCAGTCCGGCTGGCCCCTCGGCCAGGGCATCGGCTACGGCGAGAGCTTCGTCAACCAGGCCGCCGACCTGCTCGAGCAGTGGCCGGCCGGGCGGTGGGAGCCCGACCTCCACCACGGCGCACGCGTGCAGGCGGTGTGCGAGGCGATGGAACGGGCGGCGGGAGAGCGTCGGTGGGTGCGGATCGACGAGGTGACGGGGTGAAGAAGGTCAGGGCTGCTGTGATGGGTGGCCCGGGCGAGATCGGCGTCGAGCGCTTCGACGTCCCGGAGCCCGAGCCCGGCGCCGTCCTGCTGCGCGTCCGGCTCTCCGGCGTCTGCGGTACCGACAAGCACACGTTCCGCGGCGAGACGGTGCAGTACGCGGGGACGCCGCACGAGCGTCGGCTCACCTATCCGCTCATCTGCGGGCACGAGAACGTCGGCGTGGTCGAGGCGATCGGCGGAGAGGTCAGGACGTTCGACGGACGATTGCTCGCCCCCGGCGACCGGATCGTCCCCGGCGCCAACGTTCCGTGCGGAACGTGCTGGTACTGCGCGCACGACGAGCCCTACTACCTCTGCGAGCAGCTCGAGGACTACGGCAACTCGCTCAACGTCACGCGCCCGCCGTCGCTGTTCGGCGGCTGGGCCGAGCTGATGTACCTGCTGCCCGGCACGCCGCTCTTCCGTGTGCCGGACGAGCTCGAGGACGAGCTCGCGGTGCTGACCGAGCCGATGGCCGTGACGCACGGAGTCGAGACGGCACGCGGCCTGCTCGGCGCCGGCGGCGGCGAGAGCGTCGTCGTCCTCGGGATCGGCCCGCTCGGGCTCTGCCACTTGCTCAAGTCGCGTCTCGTCGGCTGCGGCGAGCTGATCGCGATCGACCGCTTCGCGTCACGGCTCGAGGCCGCCGGCGTGCTCGGCGCGACGCTGACCCTGGACGCGTCGAAGCTCGACGAGGACGAGCTGGTCGCCCGCGTCCACGAGCGCACCCGGCGCGGGGCGGACGTCGTGCACGACTGCTCGGGCGTACCGGACACCTTCGCGAGCGCCCTTCGCATGGCGCGCCCGGGCGGTGTCGTGGTCGAGTCGGGGGCCTTCGTCGACCTTGGTCCGGTCGAGATCAACCCGAACCGCGACATCTGCACGCGCAGCGTGACCCTGATCGGCATCGGCGGCGAACGGGCGACCTCGTACTACCCGTCGCTCGAGCTGCTCGCCGCCAGCCGCGCGTCGTTGCCCGTCGACCGCATCGTCACCCATCGGTTGCCGCTCGAGCGCGCAGCCGACGCCCTCGCGATCTCCCAGCAGGACGGCGCGATGAAGGTCGTCCTCGACCCGGCGCTGTGACCCGCGTCAGTCGGCGCGGTCGTAGCCGAGCGCGTGCGAGATGTCGCGCGCGCCGTCGACGAGCAGCCGCACGAACTCGTCGCGGTCCTTGCCGAGGACGAGGGACTTCATACCGCCGATCGAGAGCGCCGCGCGCACGGCGCCCGTGTAGTCGAGGATCGGTGCGCCGAGCGAGGCGATCCCCTGTGTGACGTCCTCGTCGCTGACCGCGTAGCCGCGCCGACGGGTCACCTGCAGCTCCTCGAACAGGTCGTCCCGCGACGGCGGCATCAGGTCGCCCACCTGCTCGAGCTCCTCGGCCGCGTACTCCTCCCACTCCGAGTCGGGCTCCCAGGCGAGCAGCGCGCGCGGGCCCGCGCCTGCGTACAGGGGCAGAGACCCGCCGAGACGCAGCGCGAGCGACTGCACGCGCAGGCCCTCGAGCCGCTCGATGCAGACCGCGCTTCGACCGCGCCGCACGAGCAGGAAGACCGTCTCGCCGACACGCTCGTGGATCCGCTCCATCACCGGCAGGGCCGCCTGCCGCTCGTCGAGCCGCTCGACGACGGCCGCGCCGAGCCGCATCAGCTTCCAGCCGAGGCGGTAGGTGCGCGGCTGCGTGCCGGGCTCGACCAGGTCGAGGGCCTCCAGGCTGCGCAGCAGCCGGTACGTCGTCGTGCGCGGCTCGTCGATCAGCTCGGCGAGCCGCCGCGCCGTCGCCTCGCGCTCCTCCGCGAGCTGCTCGAGCAGGTAGACCGCCTTGGCGAGCGCACGGATAGGGTTCTCGCGAAGCTGTTCCTTCCGTTCCGTCGTCGCCAGCCCCGGCCACCTCCTGTTCCACATCCTAGACAGCCTGTCCACATGATGGTACGTTCGCGGCGGCGGCGGCGCTAACGACGATTTCGAGTGACGACGGTTTCGACTCTCGCCGAGCACGCTTCCCCCCCGGCCGCTTCCGGCATCGAGCTGCGCGCGGTGGTGAAGCGCTACGGGCACCAGCCCGCGTTGCGCGGCCTCGATCTCGAGATTCGCGACGGCGAGTTCTTCTGCCTGCTCGGCCCGTCCGGCTGCGGCAAGACGACGACGCTCAACCTGATCGGCGGGTTCGTCGCGCCCACGGAGGGCGAGATCTGGATCCAGGGCCGGCGCATCGACACGCTGCCGCCCCACAAGCGGCCGGTCAACACGGTGTTCCAGTCGTACGCGCTGTTCCCGCACATGAGCGTCGCGGAGAACGTGCGCTTCGGCCTGAAGATGGACCGCGTGCCGCGCGACCAGGCGAGGCAGCGGGTGGCCGAGGCGCTGCGCCTGGTCGGGCTCGAGGACTTCGGCGACCGGATGCCGGGCCAGCTCTCCGGCGGGCAGCAGCAGCGCGTCGCCGTCGCGCGTGCGCTCGTCAAGCGTCCCGCGGTGCTGCTCCTCGACGAGCCGCTCGGCGCGCTCGACCTGAAGCTGCGCCAGCGACTGCAGATCGAGCTGTCGCAGATCCACCGCGACGTCGGCACGACCTTCGTCTACGTCACGCACGACCAGGAAGAGGCGATGTCGATGGCCGATCGCATCGCCGTCATGAACGACGGGCGGATCGAGCACCTCGGCACGCCGGAGGAGGTCTATCGGCGGCCGGCCTCGCGGTTCGTGGCCGACTTCATCGGCGATTCGAACTTCTTCGACGCAACGGTGACGGGAGACGTCGCGCAGCTGACGGACGGAAGCCGCGTCGCATGCGCCGGCGGCCGGGCCGGAGCAGCGACGTTGATGGTCAGGCCGGAGGCGATCGCGCTGCGCGCCGGCCCGGGCTCGATCATCGGACGGGTGCTGCAGACGTCGTTCCTCGGCAGCCACGTGCGCGTCGCCGTCGAGACACCGTCGGCCGAGGCGCCCGTCGTCGTCGCGCTGCGGGACGCGACCTTGGTGCCCGCAGTCGGCGCCGAGGTCTCGCTGTCGTGGCCGGCCGCCGACGGGATCGTGCTGGAGCCGCCGGAGTGAGCAGCTTGACGGCGACCGCACCTGCGCGGAGCCGCGCCTCGCGGCTCGGCTCCCGGCTCTTCTCGTACGCCGGCTTCGTCCCGGCGATCGTCCTGCTCGGGCTCTGCTTCCTGGTGCCGCTCGCGATCATCGTCTGTTACTCGTTCTGGGAGACGATCGACTACAACGTCGTCCACCACTGGACGCTCGACAACTACCGCTACTTCTTCAGCGTCAGCGCATATGTCTCGACGATGTGGGCGACATTGTGGGTCGCGGTCGCCGCCACCGCGCTCGCGATCGGGCTCGCGTTCCCCTTCGCCTACTGGCTGTCGCGCTACGTGCCGCAGCGGCTGCGCACGCCGCTCCTCGTGCTCGTGATCGTGCCGTTCTGGACGAGCTACCTGCTGCGCGTCTACTCCTGGCTGACCATCCTCGGAGAGCAGGGAGTGCTGAACCGCTTCCTTCAATGGACGGGGATCACCAACCACCCGCTCGGCGTCTTCCTCTACGACCGGCCGGCGGTCATCCTCGTGCTCGTCTACCTCTACTTCCCGTTCGGAGCGCTGACGCTCTACTCGTCGATCGAGCGCTTCGACTGGAACCAGCTCCGCGCCGCGATGGATCTCGGCGCGTCGCCGCTGCAGGCGATCTTCCGCATCCTCGTCCCTCAGATCAAGCCCGGCATCATCACCGCGATCATCTTCGTGTTCATCCCGATCCTCGGCGAGTACCTGACGCCTCAGATCGTCGGCGGCACGGGCGGGGTCATGATCGGCAACCTGATCGTCAACTTCTTCCAGGAGGCGGAGTACACGCGTGGCGCAGCGGTCTCGCTGCTCGTGGCCGCGTTCATCGTCGTGCTGCTCGTGATCTTCCGCAAGTCGCTGTCGGCGAAGGAGGCCTACGGTGCGTGACGTCGAGGTCCTCTCGGGCCGCGCGCGTCTCGTTCGCTGGCTGCTCGGCCTCTACGCGGTCTTCATCTACGTGTTCCTGTTCGCGCCGATCGTCCTGCTCGTGCTGTTCAGCTTCAACGCGAACCGCTACGGCACCTTTCCGATCACGGGCTGGACGCTGACCTGGTACCGGCAGGCCTTCGGCGACTACCAGGTGCACGACGCCGTCGTGACGACCCTGAAGGTCGCCCTGCAGGTCACGCTCATCTCGATGGTCGTGGGAACGGCTGCGGCCTTCCCGCTCGTGCGCTCGAGGTTGCCCGGGCGGGAGGGGATCCGGATCGTCCTGATCCTCCCGATCATGATCCCGGGCCTCCTGATCGGGGTCTCGCTGCTCGTGCTCTTCACGAGCACGTTCCACTGGACGCTCTCACCCGAGACGGCCGTGATCGGCCAGGCCGTCTACACGACACCGTTCGTGATCCTGCTCGTGGCGGCACGCCTCCAGGCGTTCGACAGCGCCCTCGAGCGGGCCGCCGCGGATCTCGGTGCGAATGCGTTCGAGCGGCTGAGACGCGTGATCCTGCCGCTCATCTTCCCCGCGATCCTCGCCGGCGGGCTGTTCGCGTTCACGCTCTCGCTCGACGAGTTCATCATCACGTTCTTCCTGATCGGCGGCCACAACACGCTGCCGATCTACATCTACACCCAGATCAAGTTCGGGATCACTCCGGAGGTGAATGCCGTGGCGACCATGCTCCTTGCAGGCTCGCTCCTACTGCTCGCACTCGCATTCGTATTGCCGCAGCTCGTTCGGCGTGCGCGCCGCGCCGGTGCGCGCGTGGGTGCCGCCTCATGAGGATCGCGACCGCCCCGGTCTCCTGGGGGATCTGGGAGATGACGATCGACCGTCCCGACCTGATCCCGCCGCAGACCTACCTGGACACGATCGTCGACATGGGCTACACCGCCACCGAGACCGGGCCGCCCGGTTACTTCGCGCCGAGCGCCGCCGAGGCCGCCGAGCGTGCCGGCCGGGCCGGGGTGGAGCTGATCGCGACCTTCCTGCCGTTGCGACTCGACGACCCGGCGGGCTTCGAGGAGGACCTCGCTGCGCTCGACCGCACGGTCGAGGTGCTGGAGGCGACCGGCGGCGGGATCGTCCTGCTCGCCGACATGGAGACCCCCGAGCGCGCGCGTGCCGCGGGCAGCGAGGAGCGCCGGCGCGCGACCGGCTGGGGCGGAGAGACGATCGACCGCGCGGCCGAGCGGCTGCAGCACGCGACCGACATCGTCCGTGCCCGCGGCCTCGAGGCCGCTCTGCACCCGCACGCGGCGACCCACATCGAGTCGGAAAGCGAGACGGAGCAGATGCTCGGGCGGACGGACATCGGGCTCTGCGTCGACACCGGCCATACCGTCGTCGGCGGCGGCGATCCGGTCGCGCTCGCACGGCGGCACGCGTCGCGCCTGCGCCACGTGCACCTCAAGGACGTCGACGGGGCGATGCTCGACCGCCTTGGGCGCGGCGAGGTCGACATGGACGAGGCGTGGCCGCTCGGGATCTTCTGCGAGTTCGGCACCGGCGTCGTCCCGCTGCGCGAGTTCCTCGCGCTGCCCGAGGTGCGTGCCCTCGACGGCTACGGCGTCATCGAGCAGGACCGCGTCGCCGTCACGGTCGACGACATGCCGGCGGTGCGCGCGTCCGACGAGCGCAACCGCGCGCTCGTCGAGCAGTGGCTTCGGTGACGGCCCGGCCGTTTCGCCTGGCGCTGATCGGAGCAGGGCGCATGGGCGCCACCCATGCGCGCGCCCTCGCGTCCTCGGACGCGGTCGAGATCGCGTGCGTCGTCGACCCCTCGGACGAGGCGGCGGCGGGCGTCGACGCGCCGCGCTCGACGTTCGAATCGCTGCCGCCGGTGGACGGATTCCTGGTCGCCGTGCCGACGCGCCTGCACCTCGCCGTGACGCGGCAGCTCGCGGTGCACGGGCTCCCGATTCTCTGCGAGAAGCCGTGCGGGCTGACGGTCGAGGAGACGCGCGCCATCGCAGCGCTCGGTGTCCGCGTTCAGGTCGCATACTGGCGGCGCTTCGTGCCGGCGCTGCGGGAGCTGCGCGAACGGATCGTTGCGGGCGCGCTCGGGGAGCTCGTCTTCGTCGCGGCGGCGCAGCTCGACGAGACCCCGCCGCCGGCCGCATTCCGCGATCCGGTCTCGAGCGGCGGGATCGTCGTCGACATGGGGGTGCACGAGCTCGACCAGCTGCGGTGGCTGACGGGCCGCGAGCTCGCGGCGGTGCGTGGCGTCGCCGGCGCCGTCGGGTTCGACGAGCCCGTCGAGGGCGACCCGGAGCTGGTCGAGCTCGCCGTCGAGCTCGAGGGCGGGATCGCCGGGGCGATCACGCTGGCCCGCCGCTACCCGCCGGGCGAGACGTGCCGGGTCGAGGTGATCGGGCTCGACGGGGCGGAGCGGATCGACTTCGTCGCGCCGCCCGCCGGCGACGAGGCGATCGCCGCCGCACTTCGCGCCCAGGCGGAGGACTTCGCCCGCGGCGGCGGCGCCGGGACGACGGTCGACGACGCGATCGCGGCGCTCGAGGCCGCGCAGCGTGCGAAGGCCGCGCTCGGGCTGCGTTGACCGTCGACCAGGTGCCAGGCACCTTGGTGCCTGGCACCTGGGTTACTGGTGCCTGGCACCTGGGTTACGGCACCTCGGTGCCTGGCACCTGGGTTACGGGCGTGCGGCAGCGACGTACATCGCCGTCAAGAGCTCGGTGTCGATGCGGGCCTGCTCGGGCGGTGTCAGGCAGGCGGCGCCCTCCACGCAGCAGGCGTGGAAGTGGATCAGCTCGCGGCGGAACGACTCCTCGAAGGAGTGGTAGCGCCGCACCGCGTTCGCGTAGTCGTCGGGGTCCTGGCGCTCGTACACGGTCGGGCTCATGCGCAGCCACGGAGACGGAAACGTCAACGAACGCACCGTCGTGTCGAAGTAGAGCTCGATGCGCTCGCGGTACTCGCGCGTGTCGAGCAGCTGGATCCACACGCTGTCCCAGCGCGAGCCGTTCTCGAGCACGGCGTAGCCGGCGACCGAGCGCCCGCCGTTCCACCAGGCACCGTCGACGACGCTGGAGGGCACCGGCTCGCCCATCCGCTCGAGGAAGCCGTTGACGAGGTTGACGTGGTGCACGAGCGAGCCGAGGTAGCCGTCCGAGAACGCGAGGCACGCCTCGGGGTCGCCGCGCCCGACCGCTTGCTCGACCTGCTCGCTCTCGGCGCGCCGGGCGGCGTCGATCACGTCGGGCGGCACGTCGGTGCCGCGCACGATGTCGCCGGGCAGGAAGTACGGCAGCCACTCCGGGTCGTTGACGACGATGCTGACGTAGCGCACGCCGGCCGCGCTCGCCGGCATCTCCTCGAGTGCGCGCTGGAAGGCAGGGTCGTGCCGCTTCATGTACCCGACCTGGACGACGCGCCCCGCTCGGTCGCGCGCCTCGATGATCCGATCGATGTCGGTGAGCGTGATCGCGAGCGGCTTCTCGCAGAACACGTGCAGCCCCGCGTCGAGCGCAGCCAGCACGACGTCGACGTGCGTGCCGGCCGGTGAGGCGACCAGCACCGCGTCGAGGCCGCCCGCCTCGACCAGCGACCGCCAGTCGGCATGGGACGCCGGGATGTGGAAGCGGGCGCACACGGCGTCGCGCACGGTCCGCGACGGCTCGGCGAGCGCGGCGACCTGGAAGCGGTCCTGGAGTTCGTTCAGGTGCGGGAGGTGCTCGGCCTGGGCGACCATGCCGCCGCCGATCACGCCGATGCGCAGCTCGTTCCGGTGGCTGGACACGTTGTCCGCATCATGGTACGTTCGCCGCGGTCCGCGCAACCGGCGGCTGACGGACTGCTGGCAGGCAGGTCGTGAACGACAGAGGAGGCAAGGCATGGAGCATCTCGAACGGCCGATGACGCGGAGGGCGCTGCTCGGCGCCGGTGCGGTCGGTGCCGCGTCGCTTGCCGCGGGTCGCACGCTCGGCTCGGCGGGGCGCGCGTTCGGCGCGACGCGGGTCGACGCCGGGGGCGTGACGCTCAACTGGCTGACGTGGTCGGACCACTACTTCCCGCAGCAGTTGCAGCAGGTGAAGAAGGCGACAGGCATCGCCGGGCGGCCGCAGCTGTTCAGCGACGACTCGGACGCCTACGTCAAGGTGAAGCGCGGCGGCGGCGGCTGGGACATGTCGTCGGAAGACGCGCTGTGGGTCCCGAAGTTCTACAAGGAAGGGCTGATCGTCCCCTTCGACATCAAGTCGTTCCCGGTCTCGAAGCAGCTCTATCCGGTCGCTCTCAACGTGCCGTTCTGGAAGGCCGGCAACCTCCAGATGGGGTACCCGTTCGGCTGGTCGAGCCTGCAGATCTACTACAACCCGAAGTACGTCAAGACCAAGCCGGACAGCTATCACGCGCTGCTCAATCCGGCGTACAAGAAGAAGATCGTCCTCGAGAACCAGCCGACCGACCTGATGGCAATGGCCGGCCTGGCGACGGGCGCCAAGCACCCGTACAACATGACGAGCGCCCAGATCTCGCGCGCCAAGGCGTTCCTCAAGCAGCTCAAGCCGAACGTGCTGAAGCTCGTCGCCGAGAACACCGAGGTCGTGCGGGCGCTGACCGACGGGTCGGCGTGGCTGACGATCGAGAACATCGGCACCGACCAGCGTGTGGCCGACGCCAAGGGCCCGGTCATCAAGTCGGCCGATCCCAAGGAGGGGCTGTACGGCTGGATGGACGCCGAGATGCTGCTCAAGGAGTCGAAGAACCAGAGCTCGTTCGAGAAGTTCATCAACAACATGGAGCAGGCGCCGTGGATCGCGAAGAACTTCCTCGCCAACGGCCGCCCGCTCTTCAACGAGAAGGCCTACAAGATCCTCGTGAACCAGGGGCACAAGGACCGCGCCGACCGCTTCTTCTACAACCAGCCCGAGCGGCCGATCAGCATGACGCTGAAGGGGCCGTCGGGGAACGTTCAGGCGTACATCGACGCCTTCAACGAGGCGTTCGCGGCGTAGGCCGAGCACCGGTGTGGGGGTCGCGGCGCGCGCCGCGACCCCCACACCTCGTAGGCTGGCGCCGTGACGACCGGATCGCCGACGGCTGACCTGCTCGGCCTCCCGGCCGTCGACCAGGCTGCGCTCGTCCGCTCGGGCGAGATCTCCGCGCGTGAGCTCGTCGAGGCTTCGTTGCGGGCGATCGAGCAGCAGAACGAAACGGTGAACGCCTTCGTCACCGTGTGCGCCGAGCCCGCGCTCGAGGAGGCCGGGCGGGTGCGCGCCGGCGACCCGCGGCTGCTCTGCGGCGTGCCGATCGGCGTGAAGGACCTGCTCTCCGCGACCGAGGGCGTGCCGACGAGCGAGGGGAGCGCGGCGTTCGGCGACTGGGTCGCCGACCACGACGCAGCGCACGTGCGCGGGCTCCGGGAGGCGGGTGCGATCGTGGTCGGCAAGACGAACACCCCCGAGCTGGGGCTGCGGCCGGTGACCGAGAACGCGCGCTTCGGGGTCACCCGCAACCCGCTGCATCCCGACCTTTCGCCCGGAGGCTCCTCCGGCGGCAGCGCCGCGGCCGTCGCGGGCCGGATGGTGTCGCTCGCCGACGGGAGCGATCTCGGCGGCTCGATCCGGATCCCCGCCGCCTGCTGCGGCCTCGTCGGCCTCAAGCCGAGCCGCGGGCGCGTGCCGATCGGGCCCGACTTCGGCGCCCTCGGAAGCGGGCTCGTCGCCGACGGTGTGCTCGCGCGCACGGTCCGGGACGTCGCCGTCGGCCTGGATGCGATCTCGGGCGGCCGGCCCGGCGAGCTCTTCGTCGCACCACCGCCCGCACGACCGTTCTCCGAGCTCCCCCCGCCGGGTCGGCTCACCGCCGGCGTCGCCACGACCGCGCCGCTCGGCCTCCCGGTCGACGACGAGCCGAAGCGCGCCGCGGAGCGCGCCGCCGACGCGCTCTGGGACCTCGGTCACGACGTGCGGCCGCACGTGCCGGACTGGGACGACGAGACGTTTCCCTCGAGCTGGGGCACGTACGCCTCGGGCGTCGCCGCTCACCTGCTGCGGGTCGTCGAGCGCCTGCACGGGCGGCCGGTCGATGCGGAGCGGCTCGAGCCGGCGACCCGCGAGTGGCTGGTCGACGCCGAGCCGATCGGGCTGCTCGACTACCTCGAGGCGGGCGAGCGGCTGTGGGCCTTCGCGCGGCGCATCGTCGGCGGCTGGCCCGACGACTTCGTGCTCGTGACGCCGACACTGACGCGCCTGCCCGCACCCGCCGGCGGCTTGCAAGCCCGTGCCGGAGTCACCGACGACGCGACGCGCTTCAGTGCGCTCGTCCGCATCTGGAACGTGACCGGCCAGCCGGCGATCTCGCTGCCGTTCCACCGCACCGCCGACGGCGTCCCGGTCGGGGTGCAGCTGATCGGGCCGCCGTTTCGTGACGACCTCGTGCTGAGGCTCGCGGCGGAGCTCGAGCACCGCTTCGCCGGAGCCGCGTGATGCGCGCTCCGCTGCGCCGGGTCTGATGCGCGTTCCGCGCACGTGGAGCATGTGGCATCGCGTCGCCGGAAGCGTGGTGTCGGTCGCGATCGTCACCGCTGCGATCGAGCTCCTGAAGCCCTACGTCCCGGTGCTGGGCCTCAGTGTGCTCTACATCTTCGCCGTCCTCCCGGTTGCGGTCGCCTTCGGCCTCGCCTACGCGGTCTCGGTCGCGGTCGGCTCGATGCTCGCCTTCAACTTCTTCTTCCTGCCCCCGCTGTACACGCTGACGCTGGCCGACTCGCGCAACTGGCTGGCGCTCGCGGTCTTCCTCGTCACCGCCGTCGTGGTCAGCGAACTCGCCGCACGGTCGCGGCGGCGGGCCGACGAGTCCGCGCTGCTGGCCGGCGTCGCCACGTCGCTGCTCGAGCGCGGCGAGGTGACGACGCAACTGGCCGCGATCGGCGGCGAGACGGCCCGGGCGCTCGGCGCAGACCGCGTTCGCATCGTGCTCGGCACGGAGGACCGACCCGAGCCGGGCGAGATCGGCGAGGCGCTCGTCGCCGGTGACCGCCGCGTGGGCACGATCTACCTCCCGGGTGGCGGCCACGCCGCCGCGCGCCGGCGGCTGCTACCCGCGCTCGCCTCGCTGCTCGGGGTGGCGATCGACCGCGAGCGCCTCGCTGCCGAGGCGTACGAGGCGGAGGCGCTGCGCCGGAGCGACGCGGTCAAGACCGCCGTCATCCAGGCGGTGTCGCACGACCTGCGCACGCCGCTCGCAACGATGGAGACCGCGCTCGGCAGCCTCCGTAGCGGCAGCCTCGCGCTGAGCGAGGGCGACCGCCGAGAGCTCCTGGACGCAATCGCTCTCGAGCTCGAGCGGTTGAAACGGCTGGTCGAGAACCTGCTCGACCTCTCTCGCCTTCAGGCGGGCGCGGCCGAGCCTGTGCCCGAGCTCTGGACTGCGGAGCAGCTCGTCGCGGACGCGCTCGAAGAGGTCGCCGGCGCCGAGCGCGTCGAGGTCGTCCTCGACGACCGGCTCCCGGTCGTCCGGGTCGACGGCGCGCAGATCCAGCGCGTGCTGGTGAACCTGATCGAGAACGCGCTCAAGTTCTCCGAGGCCGGCTCGCCGGTGCAGCTGCGCGCGAACCCCGGACGGGACGAGGTGGCGATCCGCGTCACGAACCGCGGCCGCGGGATTCCCGGATCGGAGCTCGACCGGATCTTCGAGCCGTTCCAGCGCGTCGCCGGCGAGCGGACCGGCGGCGCCGGCCTGGGGCTCGCGATCGCCAGGGGCTTCACCGAGGCGAACGGCGGGCGCATCTGGGCGGAGTCGAGGCCCGGACAGGGGGCGACGTTCGTCGTCGCGCTGCCCGCGGTCGGCAGCCCGGCCCTGGTCGTCGCGTGACCGACACGCGAGTCGTCGTCGTCGACGACGAGCCGCAGTTCCTGCGCGCGCTCGTGACCAGCCTGCGTGCGGCGGGCTACGCCGTCGACACGGCGACGACGGCTGCGGACGCACTGACTGCGATCGGGCTCGCGCCGCCCGACGCCGTGATCCTCGACCTCGTCCTGCCGGACGGGCGCGGGACCGAGGTGTGTCGCGAGCTTCGCAGCTGGAGCGACGTGCCGATCATCGTCGTCTCCGCGGTGGGCGAGGAGGCCGAGAAGATCGCCGCGCTCGACGCCGGCGCCGACGACTACGTCACGAAGCCGTTCGCGATCGGCGAGCTGCTCGCACGGCTGCGCGCCGCCCTGCGGCGGTCGGGGACGACCGGCGCGGCGGTGGTCGAGGTCGGGGAGATCCGCGTCGACCTCGAGAAGCACGACGTCAGCGTCGCCGGGCGCCGGGTGCACCTGACGCCGCGGGAGTTCGACCTGATGCGCCTGTTCGCGCAGAACGTCGGGAAGCTCCTGACGCACCGCACGATCCTGCGCGAGGTGTGGGGGCCCGCGTACCAGTCGGAGTCGAGCTACCTGCACGTGCACATCTCGCAGCTCCGCCGGAAGATCGAGACCGACCCGACGAGGCCGAGATACCTGCTCAACGAGCCGGGCGCCGGCTACCGGCTCGTCGACCCCGAGTCCCCTCTTTAGAGATCGCTTAGTCGCGCGCCGCGATTCTTTAGCCCGGCTTTCGACGGCCGGGCTTACCGTCGACGGTGATGTTCGACCTTGCCGCGCTTGCGATCCCGGTCGCGTGCTTCGCCTTCGCGTTCCTCCTCCTGCACGCGCTCGGCCGCGTCTGATGTCCGCGGCCGACCTCTTTGGGCTGATCGTCTCGCTCGCAGTCTTCGCCTACCTCGTCTACGCGCTGTTCCGCGGAGAGCGCTTCTAGGTCACCCAGGTGTCAGGGCAGGGGATCTCACAGATCGTCGTCTACTCGGCGGTGCTCGTCGCGCTCGCCTATCCGCTCGGCATGTACATGGCGCGGGTGTACGCGGACGGGCCGTTCGCGACCGGCCCGCTCGCCTGGCTCGGTTCGATCGAGCGCGCGTTCTACCGCGTGATCCGTGCCCAGGCCGACCGCGAGCAGGACTGGAAGGGCTACGCGACCACCGTCCTCGTCTTCACGATTCCGTTCCTCGCGCTCCTGTACGTGATCCAGCGCGTGCAGGGGCACCTGTTCCTGAACCCGGACCACATGCAGGGTGTCCCCGCCCACCTCTCGCTGAACACCGCCACTAGCTTCGTCACGAACACCAACTGGCAGTTCTACGGCGGCGAGTCGACGATGTCGTACCTGACGCAGATGGCCGGGCTGGCCGTGCAGAACTTCGTCTCGGCCGCGGTCGGGATGGCCGTGCTCGTCGCCGTCATCCGCGGGATCGCCCGCCGCTCCGGCGGCACGCTCGGCAACTTCTGGGTCGACCTCTACCGCTCGCTCGTCTACATCCTGTTGCCGCTCGCCGTCGTCGTGGCGGTGATCCTGATGTGGCAGGGCGTCCCCCAGACGTTCGCGGGGCACGCGACCGCGCACACCGTGCAGGGCGCGACGCAGACGATCGCCCGCGGGCCCGTCGCCTCGCAGATCGCGATCAAGCAACTGGGGACGAACGGCGGCGGCTTCTACAACTCGAACTCGTCCGTGCCGTTCGAGAACCCGACCGGGCTCTCGAACTTCGTCGAGCTGCTGGCGATCCTCCTGATCCCGGCAGGGCAGGTGTTCATGTTCGGGAGGATGGTGCTGGCGCGGCGCCACGCGTGGGCCGTCTTCGCGGCGATGTTCGTCGTCTTCGCGCTCGGCATCGCGATCAACCTGCCCGCCGAGCAGCACGGCTCGGCGGTCGTGCGCGCGTCCGGCGTCGACATCACGCAGGGGCACGGGCAGTCGGGCGGCAACATGTCCGACAAGGAGGTGCGCTTCGGCATTGCCGACACGACCACGTGGGCGGTCGCGACGAGTGATGCCTCGAACGGCTCGGTCAACGGCGGCTTCGACGCGATGACGCCGGCCGGCGGCGCCGTCCCGCTCGTGAATCTCTTCCTCGGCGAGGTGATCTTCGGCGGCGTCGGCTCCGGCCTCTACGGCATGTTCTTCTACATCGTGATGGCGGTGTTCGTCGCCGGGCTGATGGTCGGGCGGACACCGGAGTGGCTCGGCAAGAAGATCGAAGCGCGTGAGATCAAGTACGCCGCCGTCGGAGCGCTGTTCGCGCCGACGATGGTGCTGGTCCTCGCAGCGATCTCGATCTCGACGAAAGCCGGCCTCGCCTCGATCTTCAATCCGGGCCCGCACGGCTTCACCGAGACGCTGTACGCGTACGACTCCCAGGGCAACAACAACGGCAGCGCGTTCGCCGGCTTCGGCCTCACCAACCTCAGCGCCTATCTGGGCACGATCGCGATGCTGCTCGGCCGGTTCGTGCCGTTGCTCGCCGGCCTCGCGCTCGGCGGCGCGCTCGTCAAGAAGAAGGTCGCGCCGGTGTCGGCCGGCACTTTTCGCACCGACGGAGCGACGTTCGTTGTGCTGCTCGTCGGCGTGATCGCGCTGACCGCCGGACTGATGATCTTTCCGGCGCTCACGCTCGGCCCGATCGTCGAAGGACTGATGCACTGATGCGCAACATCGTCTCGTCGCTGCTCGCGATCGTCGTCCTGACGCTGGTGTTCGGCTTCGGCTACCCGGCCGTGATGACCGGCTTCGCGCAGGTGGCGTTCAAGAACCAGGCGGACGGCAGCCTGATCACCGTCGACGGCAAGGTGGTCGGATCGAAGCTCGCCGCACAGGGCTTCTCCGGAGCCCGCTACTTCCACGAGCGCCCGTCGGCAACCTCGCCCGCCTACAACGCCGGTGGGACGACGTTCGCGAACCTCGGTCCGACCAACCAGCAGCTCGCGAAGGAGATCGAGCAGCGGGCGGCTGCGATCCTGAAGCTCGAAGGCCCGTACAACCCGGGCCTCACGATCCGCGACATCCCCGTCGACGCCGTCACGACGTCCGGCTCGGGGATCGATCCGGACATCTCGCCGGCCTATGCGACGCTCCAGTCGCGGCGGATCGCGGCGGTCCGCCACCTTCCGCCGGCGACGGTGCAGAAGTTGATCTCCGAGAGCACGACCGGTCGCTCGCTCGGCTTCCTGGGCGAGCCCGGCGTCAACGTGCTCGAGCTCAACCTCGCGCTCGACCGGCTCGGGAAGGGAACGACATGACAGTCGACGTCGAGCCGTCGCCCGCGGCCGCTCCCGAGACGTCCGACGCCACGAAGGCCCGGCGGTCGAGCGTGTTCTCGGCCGAACTCGCTCGTGCGGCGATCGTCGACGCGTTCCCGAAGCTCGACCCACGGAACCAGTTCAAGAACCCGGTGATGTTCATCGTCGAGCTCGGGAGCATCATCACGACCGTGATCTTCTTCCTCGAGCTCGGGCGCGGCGAGTACGGCCAGCTGTGGTTCGTCGCGGTGATCGCATTCTGGCTCTGGCTCACCGTCCTGTTCGCCAACTTCGCCGAGGCGATCGCCGAGGGGCGCGGGAAGGCACAGGCGAGCGCCCTCCGCGCCACGCAGACGACGACGGTCGCGAAGCGGCTCGTGGGCGACGCGACCGAGGACGTCCCGGCGCCGGAGCTCCAGAAGGGAGACGTCGTCGTGGTGGTCGCCGGCGACGTGATCCCGGCCGACGGGGAGATCGTCGAAGGTCTCGGTTCGGTCGACGAGTCGGCGATCACCGGCGAGTCTGCGCCCGTGATCCGCGAGGCCGGCGGCGACCGCTCGGGTGTGACGGGCGGGACGCGCCTGCTCTCGGACCGGCTCGTGATCCGCGTCACCCAGGAGCCGGGAAAGTCCTTCCTCGACCGGATGATCGCGCTCGTCGAGGGCGCCGAGCGTCGCAAGACGCCGAACGAGATCGCGCTCAACATCCTCCTCGCCGGCCTCACCATCACCTTCCTTGCCGCGGTCGTGACACTGCGGCCGTACGCGCTCTACGCCGGCACGGCGACTTCGCAGACGGTGCTGATCGCGCTGCTCGTGGCGCTGATCCCGACGACGATCGGTGCGCTCCTGTCCGCGATCGGGATCGCAGGCATGGACCGGCTCGTGCAGCGCAACGTGCTCGCGATGTCCGGCCGCGCGGTCGAGGCGGCCGGCGACGTCGACGTGCTCCTGCTCGACAAGACGGGGACGATCACCCTGGGGAACCGGCAGGCCGCCGAGTTCGTGCCTGCGCCCGGTGTCTCGGAGCGGGAGCTCGCGGAGGTCGCGCAGTTCGCGTCGCTGGCCGACGAGACGCCCGAGGGACGGTCGATCGTCGTGCTCGCCAAGGAGCGGTTCGACCTGCGCGAGCGGCAGTTGTCCGACACCGGAGCCGAATTCGTGCCGTTCACCGCGCAGACCCGGATGAGCGGTGTCGACTATGACGGAACCAGGTTGCGCAAGGGTGCCGCCGACGCGATCAAGCGGTTCGTCGCCGAGCAGGGCGGCGAGACCCCGCCCGAGGTCGACGGCGCGGTGCAGCAAATCGCGGAGCAGGGCGGCACGCCGCTCGTGGTTGCGAAGGACAACTTCGCGCTCGGCGTGATCCACTTGAAGGACATCGTCAAGGGCGGGATGTCCGAGCGGTTCGAGGAGCTGCGCAAGATGGGCATTCGTACGGTGATGATCACCGGTGACAACCGCGTCACCGCCGCCGTGATCGCGCAGGAGGCCGGCGTCGACGACTTCCTGGCCGAGGCAACGCCCGAGGCGAAGATGCATCTGATCAAGGAGGAGCAGGCGAAGGGCCGCATGGTGGCGATGACGGGCGACGGGACGAACGACGCTCCGGCGCTGGCCCAGTCCGACGTCGGCGTCGCCATGAACACGGGCACCTCCGCGGCGAAAGAAGCCGGCAACATGGTCGACCTCGACTCGAACCCGACGAAGCTGATCGAGATCGTCGAGGTCGCCAAGCAGCAGTTGATCACGCGCGGCGCATTGACCACGTTCTCGATCGCGAACGACCTCGCAAAGTACTTCGCGATCCTGCCGGCGATGTTCGCCTTCACGTACTCGAGCTCGCCCGGGAAGCGCGGGCCGCTGAACTCGCTCAACGTCATGCACCTGGGTGACCCGAAAAGCGCGATCGTCTCGGCGATCATCTTCAACGCGCTGATCATTCCCGCGCTCGTGCCGCTCGCCCTCAAGGGTGTGAAGTACCGCGCGATCGGCGCGACGGCGCTGCTGCGCCGAAATCTGCTGATCTACGGTCTCGGCGGTGTCATCCTGCCGTTCGTCGCGATCAAGCTCATCGACCTCGTCGTGCACAACCTCTTCGGCGCGTGAGCGCGGCTGCTCAATGCGAGGCCACTACCGGATCCTGCTCGGAATGGCCGCCGGGGTCGGCAAGACGTACCGCATGCTGGAAGAGGGCCGGGAGGCGCGGGGCGAGGGACGCGACGTCGTGATCGGCTACCTCGAGCCGCACGACCGCCCCGACACGGCAGCGCTCGCCGACGGGCTCGAGGTCGTCCCCCGGCTCGGGAACCCGTACGGCGAGATCCCGCTCGAGGAGATGGACGTCGAAGCCGTGATCCGCCGCGCTCCCGAGGTCGCGCTGATCGACGAGCTGGCGCACACGAACGCCCCCGGCATGCGCAACGAGAAGCGCTACCAGGACATCGACGAGGTGATCGCGTCCGGCATCGACGTGGTCTCGACCGTGAACGTCCAGCATCTGGAGAGCCTGAACGACGCGATCTTCGAGCTGACGGGCGTGCGCGTCCGCGAGACGTTCCCGGACCGCGTGCTGAACGACGCCGACGAGGTCGTCCTCGTCGACCTGACGCCCGAGGCGCTGCAGGAGCGGCTGCGCGCGGGCAAGGTCTACCGGCTCGACCGCGCCGAGGTGGCGCTGCAGAACTTCTTCCGCGCCGACAACCTCTCCGCCCTGCGCGAGCTCGCCTTGCGCGAGGTGGCGGAGGACGTCGAGGCTCGTCGCACCCCGGCCGGGCTCGAGCCGCTCAGCCAGCAGGCCGTCTCGGAGCGCGTGCTGGCGCTGGTCGAGCCGCAGCCGAAGTCGCAGCGCATCCTGCGCCGCGCCTGGCGCTCGTCCCAGCGGCTCGGCTCGGAGATCGACGCGCTGTGGGTGCGCCGGCCCGGCCGGGCGGCGAACGACGAGGAGGTGACGCAGCTCGCGGCGCTGCGCAGGCTCGCGGGCGTCCTCGGCATCCACTTTCTCGAGGAGGAAGGCGACGACCTGGTCGCAATCGTGCGCCGGGTGGCGGCGGAGCGCGGTTCGACCTACGTGTTCGTCGGCACGCCCGACGAGTCGCGCCGGCGCGAGATCTTCGGCGGCTCGCTGCTCTCGCGCATGGTGCGGGAGCTGCCGGGGGTCGACATCCGTGTCGTCGCCAACCGGGCCGACCGGGAGGCGCTGCAGTGACTGTCGCGGTGATCGTGCTCGCCCTCCTCGTCGTGCTGCTAGCCGGCGTGCTCGCCGTCCGCAGCCGCCCGCCGCGCCGACGCGTCATCGCCCCGGGCGCGCGGCGGATCCTCGTTCCGTTCGCGGGAGCGAGCCTGGATCCGACCGTCCTGCGCGCCGCGATCCGGATCGCGCTGGCCGAGGAGGCCGTGCTCGTGCCGGCGTATCTGTTGATCGTTCCGTTCGAGTTCGCCGAGGACTCGCCGCTGCAGAAGGACGTGGCGGTCGCGATGCCGCTGCTCGAGGCGGTGGAACACGCCGCGCTGCGCGCCGGCGTGCCGGTCGACGCGCGGATCGAGCACGGCCGTACCGCGACCCATGCCCTCAGGCGGCTCTGGGAGGCCGAGCGGTTCGACCGGCTCGTCGTGCCGGCGCGCGCCGGCGGCCACGACGGGTTCGATCCGAAGGAGCTCGCGTGGCTCCTCACGCACGCACCGATCGAGACCCTGGTGCTCCGGCCGAGCCCGAACGGCGAGGACCGGCCGCTCCAGCGTCCCGCACGTCCGCGCCGGCGACGGCGAGCGCTCGCCGCCTCGCCTCGCTGAACGGCGCGTCCGGCGAGTCGGACGCTCGCGCAGGCGGCCGTCTCCTTGCCGGAGGCGGTCTGCGTGGCGCCAGGCTGGCTTCCCTCGGCGTACGATCCTGCACGTGCCGGTGGACGTGTCGACCGACATCGAGATCAGTTGCGAGAGGGCTGAGGTCGCCCGCTTCGCCTCCGACCCGGACAACGCTGTGAGCTGGTACGAGAACATCGAGGCGGTGGAGTGGAAGACGCCCAAGCCTCTGGCCGTCGGTTCTCGGATCTCCTTCGTCGCACGGTTTCTTGGTCGCCGTCTCGCTTACACGTACGAGGTCATGACCCTGATCGCAGACGAGCGGTTCGTGATGGCGACGGTCGCAGGGCCATTTCCGATGGAAACGACCTACACCTGGTCAGATACACCCGTGGGTGGCACCCGAATGACCTTGCGCAACCGCGGAGAGCCAGTCGGCTTCACGAAGGTCGCAGCGCCGGTTATGGCGACTGCCATGCGGCGTGCGAACCGCAGGGATCTCGCACAGCTCAAGGAGATTCTCGAGTCAGCCGCCGCTCCATAACGCCAGACTGACTGCCATTCGCCCACGGACATTGCCGCGCACTGGCGCACTAAAAGGTGTCTGCCGCCTGAGGTGTCAGACACCTCCTCGTCGCCATAGACTCGCGTGAGAGCCGGCCTGCTCGCGTCGGCCGCGACCCGACACAGAAGCGACACAAGAAACGGAGCCTTGTCATGTGGGCAAGAATTGCGCGGTTTGACGGCGATCCGAAGACGATTGAGGAGCGGCTGGGGCGACTCAACACCATGATCGAGTCGCGAGACTTCCCGCCCGAGCTCTCCGGCGCGCGGCTGATGCTGCTCGTCGACCGGGACTCCGGCGGCATGCTCGGCCTCACGCTCTTTGAGAGTGAGGAAGCGATGCGGAAGGGCGACGAAGCGATGAACCGCGGCGCTGGCCGCGCAGGAACCCGCTCCGCGGTCGAGTTCTACGAGGTACCCATCGAAACGACCATCCAGCGAAGAGAGCCTGACAAATAGTCCGATGCGAATCAGTCGAGCGGGGATTCTGGGATCGGAAGGCGCAGCGCGGTCGCGTCAGGGTGCACTCGTGAAGCATCTGGCGCAGCGGAGCGACTTCAGCGCTGCAGCCGAGGTCGGGTTTCAGACCCCACGGACGGAGGAGCATCCCGAAACCGCCCAGGGCTCTCGAGCCTAGGGCGCAAACAGCTTCCAGTTCCCCTCGGTGACGACTTCGAGGTTGCCGTCGACCACTTTGATGGCGGTCTGATCGTCGATTGCGTATGCCGGCACCGAGAGCCCGGCGGCCCATGCTTCTATCTCGCTCAGAGGGCTGGCCGGAATGCCGTCCTCGCGATCAAGGTGTGGAAACACCGAGAAGTCAACGAGCCCCAGCGCTTTGTCGCTGCCGGTGAGCGGTTCACTCTCGTCGTAGGTGGCTCCTCCGAAGTCGGGAGTCGCGACCATTGCTCCGCCGCTCGTGCCGACGTAGACCGTCTCGGGCCGCAGTGACGGCAAGAGGTCGGCCAGTCCGGATTGCCGCATCCAGTAGCAGAGATACAAGGGACTGCCGCCCCAAACCAGCAGGGCGTCGGTCTCCTGGACGTCAGCGGTCCAATACCCCTTCTTGATGCTGGGGAGCGCAGTGAGCTCGAGCACTCCCAGCGACTTCCAACCCAACCCGCACATCGGGTTGAGGGTTGCTCCGCTGATGAACCGGTAAACGTGCGAAGGCCCGCCCGGGAAGGGCTGCACGCCGGTGGGGATGCAGAGGGCGTTGGACTCGGCAATCGGTTTGCCCAGGAGGTCGACGAGCGCGTCCTGGATGCTCGTGTTGCTGATGCCGGAGGAACAAAGAAGAAACTTCACGATGCCTCCCGTGTCATCACTGCAGGCGAGATCGTTCCATGCGCGTACGGATCCGTACGCGGAAAGAGACTGGCAGGCCGCCGGAAACTCATCGGGTCCGGTCCCCACCGGCCCGCACGCTCGCCCGAAGCAGCGCTCTCAGCCCAGGAAGGATTCAACGCGCGCGAGGAAGGTCGCCTGGTCCTGGAAGAGGAAGGCGTGGCCGGCGTCGGGGTACAGCTGCAGTTTGGCGTTCGGAATGAGGTTCGCGAGGTGGTGGCTGTTGGCAACCGGGTCGAGCTTGTCGGCGGTGCCGTCGGCGATGAGCGTGGGCTTGGCGATCGTCGCGGCCCTCGCGCCGCCCAAGTCGCTTCCGGCCCACCAGGCATCGACTGCGTGTCCTTGGGCTCCGACGGTGGCGGCCGGGGCGGGAGGTGCGGCGGGGTAGCTGGAGATCGCTGCGAGGTAGGCGTTCTGGGCAGCGGTCTGGTCGGCCGGGAAGAGGGCGGCCATCACCTTCTGCGGCTGGCCGCTTTCGAACGCGTCCAGCTCCTGCCGGGAGGGCCGTACGGCCGTGCCGTTTCCGGGATAGGAGGCGCAGAGAACAAGTCGGCGCACCTGGCTTCTGTGGCGCACGGCGAGGGCCTGGGCGATCATGCTGCCCATCGACCAGCCGAGCACGTCGGTGCGCCCGAGGTGAAGCGCGCGGATGAGCGCGCTCGTCTGGTCGGCCATCGCGTCGATCGTGAGCGGCGCCGGCAGTGCTTGCGTTCGACCGACGCCGGCGTTGTCGAAGACGATGACGCGGTGGTGTCGGCCGAGCCCGTCGACCAAGCGCCGGTCCCAGCTCTCCATCGTGCCGCTGTAGCCTGTGATCAGAAGCAGGGGCGTGCCGCTGCCGGTGGTCCGGTAGGCGACCCGGCCCAGGCTGGTCTCGACCGTGTGCACCGGCGCAGAGGTGATCGAGACGGCATTCGGGACGCGGCGCGTTGAACCGCTCTTCGCCTTGGCGACCGCGGCCCGGGCGAACGCTGTCACCGTCGAGATCGGCGGCGATCCCAGGTCGGCGTAGGAGAGAAAGCCGCGGTAGCTGCCGGTTTCGAAGAGGACGAGGTCGAACCCGATCCGGACACCCGACAGGCTGAACGTCCACGCGTATGCGGACAAGCTGCGACCCGTCCGCGGCAACGCGAGCGGATGCACGGTCGTCTTGACGCTTGTCCCTCCGAGCTGGAGCGTGGCTGTCCTGCAGCGTGCCAGGGCACGGTCGAAGCGCGTCCAGGTCTGTGCGACCTGCGCGCCGCTTGCCAGCACCTCACCGAAGTTCGGAATCGACGTTCCGTCCACGAAGGCCGCCGTCTGGTACGTCCACCCCTTTGGCTTCGTGGGCAGCCTCGCCAGACAGGGTGCATTCGTCACCTTCGGCGCGCTCGTGGTTGTCGCTGCGGCAGACCAGCCGGCCGGCAGATCAGCCGTCGACAGCAGCCGCTTGCGGAGACCGGCCGCCGCGCCACTCCCTCCGCATCCCGCCGCCAGCAGCCCGGCCAACGCGACCGGCACAAGCACGACCACGACCCCGCGCGAGCGCACGACCCGACACTACGCTCTCGGCCCTCCCTCGGGAGCGCCGGCGCGAACCAGACGAAGCCGAGCCGCCTCAGCGGACCCGGCCGGTGAAGATTGCCCAGCCGAGCTCTGCGCGCCGGGCGCTCAGGTAGCCGTCGCGGCGTCTCAGGTGGTGCCCGATGACGTCGCTCCCTCCTGTTTCGACCGCCGCGCGCCATTGAAGGCTCCGGTAGCGATCCCAGTCATCCTCCGAGGCGGCGACCATGCCCGTCAGGTCGACGCCGGCCGCCTCGAAGCGGGCCACGGTCTGCAGCAGGTCGACGAATCCGCTCTCGTCGCGCCCTACCTCGCGCCAAAACGGTTCGCCGACGGCGACGCCACCGCCTCCGCCCGTCATCCGTGCCAGGGCGGCGGCAGCGTCACCTATGTGCCCCCAGACGAAGGCCGCACCGAGGCAGATTGCGGCATCGCATGAAGGCCACTCTGCGACCTGCGACGCGTCAGCGATTTCGACCGCGACAAGCGTCTCCAGGCCGCTGTCGGCGATTCGGCGATGTGCCGCCTCGATGAACGCAGCGCTGACGTCGACACCGTGGATGCGACAGCCGAATTCCCGGGCGAGGATCAGCGCGGGACCAGCCTTGCCGCACGCGACGTCCAGGAGCTTCGTTTGCGGGCCGAGTCGCAGATATCGACCGGCGAGCCGCACCTTCTCCGCGCTCGTGGGGTTCTGGAGGTCGTGGTCTCGGTCAATCAGCTCGTGCCAGGCCAGCATCGCGAGGAGGCTACAGCCGACGCTCCGCTCGGTCGACGCCGCTTCGCCGCCCAGCTCAAGTCGCCGGCGAGCCCGACCGGAATTCGTTTGCGCGCCCGGTCGGCCAGGGCAGGCAGTTCGTGCCCGAGCCGGGGACGTGGAACACGTCGATCCCGTGGTCGAAGGTGGTCAGGACGATCTCCAGAGTCCCGTCTCCGTCGAGGTCGCCGATCGACGGCGCCGCCGGGACGCCGATCCCGTTCCCGTCCCTTCCCTGGTGCGGGAGCCGGATGTCGTAGAGCAGCTTGCCGGCGCCCGAGAGCACGATCAGCCGGCCCGAGCCGGGTGCCGGGCCGTACGTCCCGAAGACGAGCTCCGGCCTGCCGTCGCGGTTCAGGTCGGCCGCGACCACCTCGGACGCGAACGTCTTCGGCGCGCCGTGCGCGTAGTCGTAGCGCCAGAGGCGCCTGCCGGTGGGGCCGATCGCGTAGACGTATCCGTCAGGCACCGCCGCGACGATCTCCGGACGCGGGTCGCCCGAGATGTTCACGACCGTCGGCGCGGGGATCCCGCTCGGCGGGTACCAGTCGCCGTCGGGGCGGAACGCGGGCCTGGCCGAGAGCGGCGGCCGGACGAAGCCCGCGTGGCGCATCGCCGAGCGTGCGCCTCCGTTCTGGGCCCCGTCGAGAACCATGAACGCGTAGGCCTGCGTGACGTACGGCTCGCCGCGCTCGACGTTGGGCAGCCCGATCACCTCGTTCCGGCCGTTGCCGTCGAGGTCGGCGACCGCCGGCGGCGATGCCGTCCACTGCAGCCAGGGCGTCTTGCGCACGTCCGGCCACGGCCCGACATGGCGGTGGTACTGGTCGTTCTCGACCGTCGGGTCGAGCCAGCGGATGAACTGCCCCCACCCGAGGCGGCGGCCGACGTAGCCGGACTGGCGGTCGGTGAACCACGGCGCCGCGAGCACGGACGTCCCGTCGTCGTTGAAGACGTTGATCTGGTGGTTGTCGAACGTGACGACGATCTCGAGCTGCGGGTCGTCGTCGAGGTTCCCGATCGCCACGTTCTCGCCGTACGCGCCGTACCCGTGGTTGCCGATGCCGTTGAACGCGGCATCGTTGCCGGCGCCGCGCAGCCGGTTGTAGCGCGGCCACGAAGTCGCCGGCGCTCCCTTCGGATGCCACAGTCGCCCATTGGCGTCGAAGACGAACACCTGTGACCCGGTCGGCGAGGTGTTGGTCGTCGTGACCACGACCTCGACGTGGCCGTCGCCGTCGAGATCGGCCGCCGCCATGCCGCGCACCTCGGGGCACTGGCCGCCGCTGCACGTCGACGCCGGCCACCCGTGCTTCAGCCGCAGCTTCCCGCCGACGTAGTCGTAGGCGGCGACCGTGCCGTCGTTGCCCCCCACGACGATGTCGGGGATCTTGTCGCCGTCGAGGTCGGCGACGACGCCGGGTGCGTACACGCGCCCCTTCGTCGCCGTCCCCTTCCCGAGCAGGTGTCCCTTCGCGTCGAAGACGAACGTCGAGTAGAACGGCGCGACGATCTCGAGCTTGCCGTCGCCGTTCAGATCGACGAGGCTCGGCGACGCGAACCACCCCGTCTCGCCGGTCGGGATGTTGCGCACGAACTGCGGCCGCTTCACGCGCTCTCCTCCGCCCGCGGCGACGCAGCCGCCGGAGGCGGACGAGGTCGCATGCGTCGAGCCTGCGAGCGTCAGGGACAGTGCGGCGAGCAGCACCGCGGCGGCGGCGGGGCGCGTCATGAAGCCTCGGATCGTAGTCCCGGCCGCAGTCGGCGCCGCCGCGCCTACTCGGGAACCGCCTCCGGCCGCACGCGCCCCCGCACCTCGTCGGGCATGTCGTACGTGCGGAAGATCAAATAGGCCGCCAGCACGAACAGCCCGGCGACCGGGCCGACGAGGCGAACGCCCAGCGTGTGCCCTTCCGTGTCGCCGAGCAGGCGCAGCAGCACCACGATCAGCGGTGCAAGCGCGGTCGCCGTGCGTTCGACGAAGCTCGACGTGCCGAGATACGTCGCCTCGCGCCGCTCCTTCGTGCGCGTGCTGTCGTCGTCGATCACGTCCGCCGTCAGGGGCACCGGGAACAGGTAGTGGGCGCCGATCGTGGCCCCGATCAGCACCGCCGCGACGAGGATCTGCGCGTCCGTCGGTATTCCCGGCACGACTCCCGCGAGGGCGAGGAGCGGGAAGGCGGCGGCTGCGGCGATCATCGAGACGCGGTAGGCGTGCCGCTTCGACGTGCGCTCCGCGAGCCGCGCGAACAGCGGTACGCAGACCAGCGCGGCGGCGATCGCCACGCCGAGCAGGACCTGGGAGCCGAGCCAGCTGTGCTTGCCGACGACCGCGTGCACGTAGAAGGGGATGTCGGTCTGGAGCAGCTGGAACGCGAGCGCGAACAGCACCACTGTCGGCAGCAGGACCCGGAACGCGGCGTTCTGAGAGGTCGTGCGCAGCGCGTCGCGGAAGCCCATCCGCGCCGGCACGTTGGAGAGCCGCGCTCGTTCCCAGACACCGCCGATCGCCAGGTACTGGCAGACGAGGGCGAACGCGGCGATCGAGACGGCCATCGCCTTGAACCCCACGTGGTGCACCAGCAGGTCGCTTCCGAGCAGGCCGAGCGCGGTGCCGAGCACGCCGAGGTAGACCTTGATCGCCTGCAGGCCGACGCGCTCGTCGCTCGTCGGCGCGAGCTCCGGGAGGAGCGCCTCGTACGGGCCGACGACGACAGACGTGAACAGCGAGACGGCCTCGAAGACGAAGAAGAGGTAGACCGCGATCACGGCGTTGCCCGCATCCGGCGGCGGCGTGAACAGGAGGATGAAGAACAGCGACCAGAGCGGTGCGCCGATCAGGATGTACGGGATGCGGCGGCCGAGGCGCGAGGTCGTGCGGTCGCTGACGAACCCGACGATCGCGTCGTCGAGCGCACCGACCAGCCCTCCGACCGTGAGCAGCACGCCCACGACGATGCTCGGCAGGAGCGTGGGGAGGTGGGCGTCGCTCGGCGGGGCGTAGTAGTAGAGCAGCCAGAGGCCCTGGCTGCGGCCGAGCGCCTCGCTGCCGACCCGGCTCGTCCCGTACAGGATCTGCCGCGAGCGCGGGAGCGTCACGACGCGTCGAGCCCGGCTTCGAGCTCCCGCAGGCGCGCCCACATGCGACCGGTCGCCTCGCGCGAGGCCGGTGCGGGCTCGAGCCCGGCGAGGTCGTCGAGCCGCAACGGTTCGCCGAACGAGACGCGCCATCGTTCGAGCCGGCGCCAGCCGTCCGTCCCGCGCAGCGCGGTGGGCACGATCGGGACGCCGGCGGTCAGAGCTGTCTGCGCCGCGCCCTTTACGCGGCCGGCGCACGCGGCCGCGCCGCCGAGCCCCTTCGGGGAAGATCACGACCGCCTCGCCGGCGGCGGCGAGCGCGGCTCCCGCAGCGACCCCGCCGCGGACGCGTGGCTCGTCGCGCGCGGGGAACGCGCCGAGGCTGCGGATGAACCAGCGGAGGAGCGGCGACCGGAAGAGCTCGCTCTTTGGCCATGTTGCGCGGCGTTCGCGGAGCGAGAGCGCAGGCGACGGCGAGCACGTCGAAGCCGGACAGGTGCGTCGGGCAGACGACGATGCCGCCCGTCCGCGGGACGTTCGCTCTGCCGGCGACCTGGGGCCGGAAGGCTGCCCTGAGCACGGGGCGGCCGACGGCGAACAGGACGCGGTAGACGAGCATCGTGCGGCCGACACTCTGACGCAGGCCCGAGATGTGTGGCGCCGCGGCGACAGGCAGGTGCCAGGCACCAAGGTGCCTGGCACCTGCCGTACGCCGAGGTGCTGGCGCCCTTCTCCGTGCAGCGCTGCTCAAGGCGCACGGCCGCTCCCGGGGTGCGACCGGTGCCGATGCGTTGCGGCCGGCCGTGGGGCGGCGGCCGAACGCCGCCGCCCCACGCTCGTCTATTCGACCTGGCCGAACGCCTTGATCTCGGCGAGCTCCTGCTCCGACAGCTCGCGCGGGACGTCGCCTCGTGCGAACTTCTCGGCGCGGACGTGCTCGTTGATGTCCTTGACGATCTCCGGATTGGCGAGCGTCGTGACGTCGCCGACGTCGGTGAAGTTCGAGATGCTCGCGATCACGCGGCGCATGATCTTCCCCGAGCGCGTCTTCGGCATGTCGGCGACGATCCAGACGTTCTTCGGGCGGGCGATCTTGCCGATGTCCCTCTCGATCTGAGCCGAGACCTTCTGGGCGACGTCGTCGGCCCCGAAGCCCGGCTTGAGCGAGACGTACATCTCGACCGCCCGGCCGCGCAGCTCGTCGATCACCGGCACCGCCGCCGCCTCGGCGACCTCCTCGACCTCGATCGCGGCCGACTCCAGCTCCTTCGTGCCGAGGCGGTGACCGGCGACGTTGATCACGTCGTCGATCCGGCCGAGGATCCGGTAGTAGCCGTCCGCCGCCTGAACGGCGCCGTCGCCGGCGAGGAACGGCCAGTCGTGCCAGTCGGTGCTCTTCGGGTCGCGGTTGTACTTCCGGTAGTAGGTGTCGACGAACCGATCGTCCTGGCCCCAGATGGTCAGCATCCTGCCCGGCCAGGGATTGCGCATGCAGATGTTGCCGGCCTTCCCGGAGCCCATCGGCACCTCGTCGCCGTTCTCGTCGAAGATGACGCCGAAGAGCCCGAGCACGGTCGGGCCGCAGCTACCCGGCTTCATCTTCTCGAGCCCGGGAAGCGTCGCGCCGAGGAATCCGCCGGTCTCGGTCAGCCACCAGGTATCGGTGATCGCCGCCTCACCCTTGCCGACGCTGTTGAAGTACCAGCGCCAGACGTCGGGCTCGATCGGCTCGCCGACCGTCGTCATCGTCTTGAAGTGGCAGTCGTACTTCGCCGGCTCGTCGGGGCCGAGCTTGCGCAGCATCCGGATCGTCGTCGGCGCCGTGTGGAAGATGTCCACGCCGAGCTTCTCCGCGATCCGCCACGGCCGTCCCGCGTCCGGATAGGTCGGAACGCCTTCGTACATGACGGTCGTCGTCCCGAGCGAGAGCGGGCCGTAGACGATGTACGAGTGCCCGGTGATCCAGCCGATGTCGGCGAAGCACCAGTACGTGTCGTCGGGATGGATGTCCTGGTAGTAGAGCGACGTGCCGGCGACGTAGGAGAGGTAGCCGCCGATCGAGTGCTGTGCGCCCTTCGGGCGGCCGGTCGTCCCGCTCGTGTACATCAGGAAGAGCGTCCCGTCGGCGGGCATCGAGACCGGGTCGACCTGCTTGCCGCTGTACTTCCCGATCAGCTCGTCGACGAAGTAGTCGCGGCCCTCGACCATCGGGCTCTCGGAGTGGTACTCGCCCGGGATGCGCCGGAAGACCAGCACCTTGTCGACCTCCGTGCCTTCCTTCCGCGCCGCCTCGATCGCCTCGTCGGCCTTCACCTTGTGGTCGATCAGCTCGCCGTTTCGGTAGTACGAGTCGATCGTGACGAGGATGGTGCTTTCCGCGTCGGCCATCCGGTGGCCGCACGCGATGCCGCTGAAACCGCCGAAGACCTCCGAGTGGGCGGCGCCGATGCGAGCGCAGGCGAGCATCGCCACGGGCAGGTCGGGAACCATCGGCAGATGGAACGTCACCCGGTCGCCGGTCTTGACGCCGGCGAAATCCTGCAGCAGCGCAGCGAACTCGTTCACCCGCCGGTGGAGCTCGGCATAGGTGATCTCCTTGGTCTCGTCCTCTTCGAGCTCCGGTACCCAGATGATCGCGTTCTTGTCGCCCCGCGTCTCGAGGTGCCGGTCGACGCAGTTGACGCACGCGTTCAGCTTGCCTCCGACCCACCACTTGAAGAACGGCGGGTTCGACGTGTCGAGGATCGTGTCCCACTTGCGATCCCAGGTCAAAAGCTCGGCGTACTCGACGTAGCAGTCCGGGAAGTGCTCCTCGGAGAAGCGCTCGCGGATCGCCGGGTCCTTCGCGTTCGCCTCCGCCACGATGCGGGGCGGCGGGTCGTAGTACTCCTCTTCGCGCCAGTGGACGGCAATCTGCGCCTCGGAAACCTCCACTCCCTCGACCGATCCCACAAGCTCACCTCCCTCTCAGGACGATGCGTGCGAGGCGGGCCGCCGCGATGTGCGGGCGGCCCGCCTTCCTTTGCGCTGCGCAGTCGTCTGCGGTTGCACTCTGACGTCGTAGGTCAAACCGTCGCCGTTACGCCGCTCCGGCTTGTACCCATGGTGAAAGCGTACGCCTCAGCCCTAGGCCCAGATCGGCTTGCCGACGGGGAGGATGCGGCGCGGGGCCGACATGCCGTTGACCACGCCCGCTCCCGAGGTGTACCAGGCCACGGCAGCGGTCAGGATGCCGATCCAGCCGCCCCAGTGGACGATGTGGTTGTTGGCGTGGCCGTGGGCCTCGTAGAAGTTGCCGATCACGAGCAGGATCTCGGTGATCTCGAGCGTGAAGAAGACCAGGAACACGGCGACGTTGACCCGAAGGCTCCAGAGCAACATGTAGGTATTGAAGATCGCGAAGGCGAGCAGGAACCACGCCAGCGCGTTCGGGACGTTGTTCGGATTCGCGGTCATCGCCAACGCGAAGCTCTTCGAGACGAGGAGCAGTACGAGGAAGATCCCGAGGCTCATCCAGAAGGCGCCGTAGGTCGAGAACGCGGTGGCGCCGAACACGTTGCGGTTCCGGAACTCCCACATCCCGGCCATGAACTGCGCCAGCCCTCCGTAGAAGAGCGCCGGGCCGATCCAGATCAGGTCCGGGATGAACGTGGCGTTGTGCCCGCTGAGCAGGAACGTCGTCAGAGCGAAGCCTGCGAGCCCGAGCGGGGCGGGGTCGGCGGGGGGCGGTAACTCGACGAGGGTCGGAGCACCACCCGTCTCTCCAGCTGCGGCCATGCCAGCCTCCTTGCCAGAAAGGATCAGTTTGTGATGGACCCCGCGAGCTTATACCCCAATAGATCACGTTCAAAACGTCAGGGCGCGTTGGTCGTGCGCCACGCGGACCGAGTTCGCGCGGATGACGCTGACGGCCGCCGCAGAGGCGAGGACGACCGCCGTGACCGGCGAGAATGGAGACTACTCGGGACAGAAGATCTGCGGCGTTGTCCTTCTCGTCGCCTCGAGCACCACTACGACATCGACGGCGGCCTGAAAAGTGAAAGGAGCATTGCAATGGCCCAAACGAAGCCCGCAAAGAAGCGCAACACGGCCGAGGGATTCACCGAGGAGGAACGGGCAGCGATGAAGGCGCGCAACCGCGAGCTGAAGGCGGCGCGTGCGGGGAAGGGCAAGGCGGACGGCGAAGGCGACGTGCTCGCGGCGATCGCCGCGATGGGGGAGCCGGATCGCGCCATGGCCAAGCGTCTGCATGCGCTCGTGAAGGCGAGCGCGCCGGACCTCGCGCCGAAGACCTGGTACGGGATGCCCGCCTATGCCAAGGACGACAAGGTCGTCTGCTTCTTCAAGCCCGCCGCGAAGTTCAAGTCGCGGTACGCGACTCTAGGCTTCAGCGACAAGGCGAACCTCGACGACGGCACCATGTGGCCGACCGAGTTCGCGCTCACGAAGCTGACGGCCGACGTCGAGGCCAGGATCGCCGCGCTCGTCGAGAGAGCGGTGAGTTGAGGACTTCGAAGGGGGATGCCGAGGACGTACCGGGTGTGTCCTCACGCGCGTGCGCCGTTCGTCTCTGACGAAACAGTCCAAAGGAGGACACGCGATGAAGTACTTGCTGTTGATTCAGCACGGCGACGCGCCGCTCCCGGGATCGCCGGAGTGGGAGGCCCTTTCCGAGGACGAGCAGAGGGCGGTCGGGGCCGATTACCAGGCGATCAACCAGACCGAGGGAGTCACTCCCGGCGTGTGGATGGAGCCCCCGGAGACGGCGACGACGGTCCGGGTCGAGCACGGCGAGACGCTGACGACCGACGGACCGTTCGTGGCGGTCAAGGAGGCGCTCGGCGGCTACCTGTTCCTCGAGGCCGAGAACCTCGACGCGGCGATCGAGCTCGCGGCGCGGATCCCGGCGGCCCGGCTGGGGGGCGCGGTGGAGATCCGCCCGGTCAAGGAGGGTTACTGAACCTCGAGCAGGTCTTCCGTGAGGAGTGGGGCCGCGTCGTCGCGGCGTTGGTCGGCTTCCTCGGCGACTTCGAGCTCGCCGAGGAGGCCGCCCAGGAAGCGTTCGCGCTCGCAGCCGAGCGCTGGCCGCGCGACGGTGACCCGGATCACGCTCGCGCCTGGCTCGTGACGACGGCGCGCAACCGGGCGATCGACAGGATCCGCCGCGATCGCACCCTCGCCGCAAAGGCTCGCCTGCTCCAGGCGCCGGAAACGACGGAGGACGAGATGGACGAGACGACGATTCCCGATGAGCGGCTGGAGCTGATCTTCACGTGCTGCCATCCCGCCCTCGCGCTCGACGCCCAGGTCGCGCTCACGCTGCGGGCGCTGGGCGGGCTGGGCGCGGACGAGATCGCGAGGGCATTCCTCGTCCCCGAGCAGACAATGGCGAAGCGGCTGGTGCGGGCGAGGCTGAAGATCAAGGCCGCCGGCATCCCGTTTCGGGTTCCGCCGGCCCATCTGCTTCCCGACCGGCTCGCGGCCGTCCTCGCGGTCGTCTATCTGATCTTCAACGAGGGGTACGGCGGCCGCGGAGAGCTCGCGGACGAGGCGATCCGGCTCGGTCGTGCGCTGGCCGAGCTGCTGCCCGACGAGCCCGAGGTGCACGGACTGCTGGCGCTGATGCTCCTGAACGACGCCCGCCGAGAAGCCCGCTTCGCCCGCGGTGAGCTCGTGCTGCTCCGCGACCAGGACCGCACGCTCTGGGACGCCGAACAGATCGCCGCCGGACGGAAGATGCTCGATCGCGCGCTCGCGCTCGGCGGCCGCGGTCACTACGCGCTCGAGGCCGCGATCGCCTCCCTCCATCTCGACGAGTCACAGGACTGGCCGCAGCTCGCAGCCATGTACGGCGAGCTCGCACGCCGCACCGGCTCGTCCGTCGTCGAGCTCAACCAGGCAGCCGCGCTCGCCGAGGCCGGGGACGTCGAGGGCGCACTCGCGCTCGCCGACCGGCTCGAGCTCGACCGGTATCACTACCTGCACGCGACCCGCGCCGCGCTACTGCGCCGGCTCGACCGCACCGACGACGCCCGCTCGGCCTACGAACGTGCCCTCGAGCTCGTCCATTCCGACGCCGAGCGGCGCTTCCTCGAACAGCAACTGGCCGAGCTGGAAAACCGACCGAGCCGATAAGCGGGCTGGAAGTTCCGCCGGAGGTCTTGGAGGCGCTCGGTGGCGGCAAGCGGCCGCCGGTGATCGTCATGTGGGCGAGCGGTGAACGGCTCACCGCTCGCCCACGCTCGCGTAGGTCAGGCTGCCTGCCGGGCGTGCTCGCTCTGCTCGACCCACCGACGCGCCCAGTCGCCGGTGATCTGCCGGGTCGTGGCATTGATGCGATTGAAGGCGTTGATCGTCGCGATCGCGATCACGAGCGCGGCGAGTTGCGCCTCGTCGTGGTGACGTGCTGCCTCCATCCAGACGTCGTCGGGTACCGGATCGGGCCGGTCCGCGAGACGAGTGGCGGCCTCGGTCAGCGCCAGGGCGGCCCGCTCTGCCTCGGTGAAGTAGGGGGCCTCCCGCCATGCGGCGACTGCGTGGATGCGGTGATCCGGTTCGCCCGCGAGCTCGAGCTCGTGGGAGTGCATGTCGACGCAGATGCTGCAGCCGTTGATCTGGCTGGCGCGCAACTCGACGAGATACAGCGTCGTCGCGGGGACGCCGGACTGCCTGGCCGCGTTGCCCAGCGCCTGCAGTGCCTCGAGGGCGCCGGGGACGGTGACCGCGGGGCTTTCGATCCGTGCGTGCATGACTTCTCCCTCCCTGGGTTGATGGTTGGTTCCAGACCTGTTAGGCGGCCTGCTCGAGGACGACCTCGTCGTCCGCCGGTTTTGCCACCGGGGTTGCCTTCGGCTTGGGCTCGACGAACGTGGCGGCGATCGCCGCTCCGACCAGTGCCAGCCCGACCAGCGTGTAGAAGGCGAGCTGGAAGCCGTGGGTGAGCGCCGGGCCGCTATAGGCGGGCAGCGCGTGGCTGTGGCCGAAGGCGCTGCTTGCGCCGGCGGCGATCGTGGTCACGACGGCCAGCCCGACGGAGCCTCCGATCTGGCGGCTGGTGTTGATCAGCCCGGAGGCGACGCCTGCGTCAGCGGACCGGACGCCCGTGAGGCCGGCGATCGTCACCGGCACGAAGGTGAGCGCGAGCCCGACTCCGCTGACGAGCAGGGCGGGGAAGACGTTCCAGAAATAGCGCCCGTCGGCGGGCATCCGGGCGTAGAGCGCGCCGCCGGCCGCGGTGATCAGCAGCCCGGTGCTGAGCACCGGGCGTGCCCCCAGCCGCGTGGTCAGCTTCTGGGCGGGGCTCGTGACGGCGATGAGCGTGACCGTGATCGCGACGAAGGCGAGACCGGTCTCGAGGGCCGAGTAGCCCAGGACCTCCTGCAGATACAGGGAGAGCAGGAAGAACTGCCCGAAGGCGGTCGCGCCGACCGTCAGCATGGTCGCGTTGGCCGCCGAGAGCGTCCGCAGGCGGAAGATCCGCAGCGGCAGCAGCGGCGCCGGCGAGCGGGCCTCGATCGCGACGAACGCCGCGATCAGTGCCGCTGCGCTCGCGAACAGGGCGAGCGTGACGCCGTTGCTCCATCCGTGCTGGCTCGCGCGCGTGATCCCGTAGACCAGCACCATCAGTCCCGTTGTGCTCGAGGTCGCACCCAGGACGTCGAAATGACGGTGCGCCACCGGGGCCCGGCTCTCGCGCAGCAGCCAGGGGCTGACGGCGAGGACGGCCGCACCGAACGGCAGGTTGACGAAGAAGATCCACGACCAGCTCAGGTACGAGGTGAGGACGCCGCCGAGCAGCACGCCGACCGCGCCGCCGGCACCGGAGACCGCGCCCCACAGGCCGAGCGCGACGTTCCGGTCGCGCCCCTCACGGAAGGTGGTGACGACGATCGAGAGCGCCGCCGGCGCGAGCAGCGCTCCGCCAAGCCCCTGCAGCCCCCGCGTGACGATCAGCGACCCGGCCGACCAGGCGAGGCCGGACAGCAACGAGCCGAGCGTGAACAGTGCGACGCCAGCCATGAACAGCCGCCTGCGTCCGAGCAGGTCGGCGAGCCGACCGCCCAGGAGCAGCGTGCCGCCGAACAGGATCGAGTAGGCGGTGATCACCCACTGCAGGCCCTCCTGCGAGAAGTGCAGGTCGTGCTTGATCGACGGCAGTGCGACGTTCACGACCGACACATCGAGGATGACCATGAACTGCGCGGCAACCGTCACCGCGAGGACAAGCCAGCGGCGAGCGTCCGGATCGGCGGCGCTTTCAGCGCGTGGACGCTCCTCGACGAGGATCTGGGCGGTCATAGTTCCCTCCTTGGACATTCGTGTTCGTCCAGGCGACGAACGGGGGGCGTCCGAAGGGACAGACGAGCTCCGGATCTCTTCGAGCCGTGGCTGCTCGCTACCGGCCCGGACGGTGTCCCCATCCGGGCCGGTCGTTCGTCGGGCGGGTGACACTCTGTCCAAAAGGAGGAGAGATGAGGTACGCGTTGCTGATCTACCCGGGTGACCTGACCAGCGACTCCGAGCGGTTCTCGGCGTCGGAGCAGGAGGCGATCGTGGGCGAGTACATGGCGCTCATGGAGGAGCCGGGCGTGCTCGGGGCGGCGCAGCTGCAGCCGCCGGAGAGCGCTACAACCATCCGGGTCGAGGACGGGAAGACGCTGACGACGGACGGCCCCTTCGCCGACACGAAGGAGATCCTCGGCGGCCTCTACCTCTTCGAGGCCGACGACCTCGATCGGGCGCTCGAGATCGCGGCGCGGATTCCGGCAGCCCGGCTGGGCGGCGCGGTCGAGGTGCGGCCCCTGGTGGAGCGGTAGCGCTGCTCGAGCAGGTCTTCCGCGAGGAATGGGGCCGTGTTCTGGCCAACCTGATCGGCTTCCTCGGCGACTTCGATCTCGCCGAGGAGGCCGCCCAGGAGGCGTTCACGATTGCCGCCGAGCGCTGGCCACAGAGGGGCGAGCCGGAGAACCCGGGCGCCTGGCTGACGACGACGGCGCGCAACCGGGCGATCGACCGGATCCGCCGCGACCGCACCCTCGCCGCCAAGACGCAGCTCCTGGGCGTACCCGAAGCAGTCGACGACGAGGTGAGCGAGATGGAGGAGCAGACGTTCCCGGACGAGCGCCTCGAACTGATCTTCACCTGCTGCCATCCTGCGCTGGCCCCCGAGGCGCAGGTTGCGCTGACGCTCCGTACGCTCGGCGGCCTGACGACCGAGGAGATCGCGCGCGCCTTCCTCGTTCCCGGGGAGACGATGAAGCGGCGGCTCACCCGCGCCAAGGACAAGATCAGGACGGCCGGCATCCCGTTCAGCGTCCCCGCCGACCACGTTCTCCCGGACCGGCTGGCGGCGGTGCTGGCGGTCGTCTACCTGATCTTCAACGAGGGCTACGGCGGCAGGGTCGATCTGGCCGCCGAAGCGATCCGGCTCGGCCGGATGCTCGTCTCGCTGATGCCGGACGAGCCGGAGGTGCGAGCCCTGCTTGCACTGATGCTGCTTCAGGATTCACGCCGCGAAGCGAGGTTCACGGGCGGCGAACTGGTGCTGCTCCAGGATCAGGATCGTTCGCTCTGGAACCAGGATCAGATCGCGGAGGGCCGCGCCCTGCTCGACGAGGCGATCGCCCTGCACGGCCGCGGCCCGTACGCCCTCCAGGCGGCGATCGCTTCGGTGCAGACCGAGGACCCGATCGACTGGACCGAGGTCGCAGCACTCTACGGCGAGCTCGCCCATGCGACCGGCTCGGCGGTGGTGGAGCTCAACCGGGCAGTCGCCGTCGCCGAGGTCGAGGGGCCCGCGGCGGCGCTCCAGGTCGTCGATGGGCTGGCGCTGGACGACTACCAGTACCTGCACTCGACCCGCGCCGACCTGCTCCGCCGCCTCGGCAGAACGGAGGAAGCCCGCGTCGCCTACGTGCGCGCACTGGAGCTCGCGGGCAACGAGACGGAGCGACGGTTCCTCGAACGGCGCATCGAAGAGCTCTGATCGATCCTGCGGGAACTCATCGTCGCCGAGCTATAGAGCCGCTCAGGCGCCGCGAGTCCGACGCCGGCGCATCGGACGCCTTCGCAAACGCTATGAAGAAGGCGTCCGCTTGCGCGTCCACCACCACGCCGCCATGACGCGCGAACAAGCCGCGTCGAGCCTTCGATATCCGTGAACAGGAAGTCGGCTCGAGTGGGTGGTCGAAGGTGCGGTCGAAGTGCTTGTAAGCTCCACGCCGTTGTCAATGTTGGCGACACGCCGAGGTGTTTACGCTGGAAGCGTGCCTGGAGCGAGCGAGGAAGCACGTCGCGTCAAGATCATGAACGCGAACTGGATCGCGGGCGCTGATGGCGACGACGGGTCTTTCGAGCTGATGATCGTGACAAGCGACGACCGTCAACACGTCGTTGCTCCCAGCCCGGCGGCCATGGCCGCGCTCGTCGCGCTTGCCCGGGCCGACACGGTTCTCGTCTGGGACCCGGCCGATCGAAGGCTGATTGCGGCCAACCTGCGAGGCACGATGCCCTGGACGGAAGACTAGCCACGCCGGGTGCCCGAACTTGGGACATGGTGGTGAAGCCCGCGCTCTAATCCCGGGTGACGCACGAAGTGAATCCGCGCATCGACATGATCACGCTCGCGGTTGCCGACCTCGACCGTCGATGCGCTCCTGCTCGCGCCGAAGCGGCCGGTGCCACCGGTCAGCACCGCGCGACCGACCCTGGGCATCTACTCCGGCTACTTCCGCGTCCCGGACACCTCTGGGAGCTCATCCACGACCCGAGCGACACGTAGGAGACACGGCCATGCCACTGATCAAGAACGGCACCCTCACGACCGGGAACCTCGAAGGCCAAGACCACGGCGCCACCGTCTCGCTGATCCTCGACGAGAGCCAGACCGGCCAGGGGCCGCGCCTGCACCGCCACCCATACGACGAGACCTGGGTCGTCGTCGAGGGAAACCTCACGTTCCAAGCCGGCGACGAGCGCCTCGCGGCCGGCCCGGGCGACATCGTGATCGTCCCACCGGGCACGCCACACAAGTTCACGAACGACGGTCCCGGCCGCTCGAGGCTCGTCTGCATCCACGCCCACCCGACGTTCGACACCGAATGGCTCGAATGAAGCAGGCGACGTTTCGGATGCTGGCCGTCGAGCCGGCCTGGCGCGGGCGCGGGATCGGACAGCGGCTCGTCGAGGCATGCATCGAACGGGCGCCGAGTGGGCAAATGCGTCGCGACCCTGCACACCGCTGACGAGATGGTCGCCGCTACGGCGATCTACCGCTCGCTCGGCTTCCATCGCGACCCCGCGGCCGACATGACGATCGTCCCAGAGGTCACGCTGCGCGCCTAATCTGGATCTGGACGCCGTCGGGACCAACCGTTCGCTCTCGGCGAGCTCGAGCTTGAGCCGGTCGATGCCGTCGGGGAAGGGGCGCCTGCCACGGCCGAGGACGGTCGAGAAGACCATCAGCCGCAGCTCGTCGACCAGGTCGGCCGCGAGCAACGGGGCGACCAGGGTGCCGCTTCCGGCGACGAGGATCACGCCCTCGGTCTCGTTCGCCCATTCCCGACTCCTCCCCGTTCGATGTAGCTCTCGTTGGAGTGACCCCCTGCCGCAGCGGAGATCATCGACGTGATCGTCGCTGCAGACTCGGGATCGGTTCGGCGTTGCTAACTGCGGGCCAGGGTCGCTGTCCGGCTGGCCGTGGACGTTGCCGGTTTCGCGTACACCGCCGGGAAGCCTTGCCGCCAGCTGGGGTAGCGCAGCGTCCAGCCGAGGTCGCCTTTGGCCTTCGCGTTGGAGGCGCCGCGGGTGATCATCACCGCTGCTTCGCCGGCGACGAGGCGTGCGAACCACACCGGGACGTGGCGAGGCGGCTTGGCGCCGAGGGCGGCGGCGAGTACGGGCAGGAATTCGCGGACGGGGGCGGGTTCGTCGTCGACGATGTTGTAGATCGCCGAGCCGTCGTGCTCCAGCGCGAGCACGGTCGCCGTGGCGGCGTCGTCGAGGTGGATGAACGACCAGACCGCGCTGCCGTCGCCGACGATCGGGAACTGCCGCTTGCGGACCGGCTTCACGAGTCCGTCGTTCGAGGCGCCGTAGAAGCCGCCGTAGCGGAGTGCGATCCCGCCGGCGTCGGTGACCGCCCGGTCGAGATGGCTCATGGCGGCGTGCGTGGCGCGCGCCGATTCGGGTGGGGCTGGGTCGAGTGGGTCGTTCTCACTCTTGACCATCGTGCCCTCGCGCGCGTAGCGGAGACTCGCGAAGCTCTGGGCGACAAACCGGCCGGCGCCCGCCTCGCGGGCGGCGGCGAGCAGGTTGTCGGTGCCCTCTGTGCGAAGGCGGTTGGTCGGTGCGAAGGTGCGGTCGAGGCTCCTGCCGAAGCTCACGTTGGCAAGCGCGGTCGCCTGATGGACGACCGCCTCCGGCTCTGCTTCGAGCACCGCCTTGCGCACAGCGCGCGCGTCGAGCAGGTCGAGAACGATCGGCTTGGCGCCGAGCGCGCGCACACGCTCTGCGCTCGCGGGCGAGGTCGCGCTGCCAATCACCTCGTGCCCTCGCTCGACCAGCTGTGGAACGAGCCGGCTGCCGATCGCGCCGCTTGCCCCCGCCAGGAAGACCTTCATCACGCACTCCTTCCCTCGTCAATCGTCTCCTCGGCACATTCCCGTGATCTTTGGGGTCTAGTCCCCTCACCCGAGTCGACGCCAACGTCGACGACCGGTTTGCGTTCGTGCGACCTCGAGCCCGCGACCTCCGCGGCTGCGGCTCGCGTCCGAGCCGCTTGGCTGAGCGGAGCCGGTTCGGGACGTTTGCTACCCGATTGCTGCCCAAGACGCGACAGTGATGTGCTACAAGTAGCGCATGGCGAGCGTTGGTGTGCGGGAGTTGCGGCAGCGGGCAAGCGAGCTGCTGCGCCGGGTCGAGGCCGGGGAGACGATCGAGGTGACCGACCGCGGCCGGCCGGTTGCGCTGCTTACACCAGTTCCCGAGGCCGGCCCGCTCGAGCGGCTGCGGGCCGCGGGCGAGGTGTCGGCGCCTGCGGGCGATCTGGACGAGCTGCCGCCGCCGCTGCCGCTTGCGCCTGGGCAGGAGCCACCGTCGATAGCGCTCGAACGGCTGCGGCGCGATGAGCGCTGAGCGCGCGACCTATCTCGATTCGTCGGCGATCGTCAAGCTCGCGGTGGCCGAACCGGAATCGGCGGCACTGCGCCGCTACCTGAGGCGACGCCGCTCGCTGATCTCGAGCGCGCTCGCCAAAGCAGAAATCACACGGGCGCTCCTTCCACTGGGCGAGCCGGCGGTGCGGCGCGGCAAGGAGGTGCTCTCCCGGCTCGAATTGATCCGGATCAGTGACCGCATCCTCGCCGCCGCCGGTCAACTACTGCCCGCCGACCTTCGCACGCTCGATGCCATCCACCTCGCCACCGCGCTCGAGCTGGGCGGTGAGCTCGCCCGACTGATCACCTACGACGAACGCATGCGCGCCGCCGCCGCGGCGGTCGGCCAGCGGGTCGCGGCGCCTCGGTAGACGCGAGCAGTGCCCGCCTGAGTCACTCCGGCGCAGGCTTGGCAGCAGGGGGCCATAGTCCGGCGGCGACGAGCCGCCAAGCCGCCCCCGCTGTTCGATGCCACCAGCCGCAGCTCGCGTGCACGTTGTCGACGGAGAGGTCGATCCCGTTTGCCTTGATGAGGACGTCCACGTTCTCGCGGAAGAGGAGGTGCGAGCCGTCGAGCGGCCGGCGAGCTCGTCGCCGTGGGGCGACGAGCTCGCGTTCTTCGGCTCGACGTGCCACCGGGTCTCGGCGTTCTCAGGCTGCGAGCGAGGCCTCCGGCTCCGCCTCGAGTGCCGGCTTCTCTTCCGTCTCGCCACGCGTGTTTGTCGCGCGTAGGGCGACGACGGCGGAGGCGAGGATGAAGATGCTTCCGACCAGCAGCGCCCGCTGGAAGCCCGAGGTGAGGGCGTGCGGCACGGGCGTCCCGGCGGCGAGGAGGTGGTTGGTGTGGCTCGTGGATACCGCGGTGAAGATCGCGAGGCCGAGCGCGCCGCCGAGCCACTGCGAGGCATTGAGCAGCGCGGCTGCCAGTCCCGCCTTGTCGGCGGGCACGCCGGCGTTTGCGGCGGTCGCGACGGCGACGAAGAGGCCGGCGATGCCGAGCCCGACCAGCAGCAGGCCGGGCAGCAGGTCTGCCGTGTAGGAACCGCCGACCGGGATGCGCGACAGCCAATAGAGACCGCCGGCACCGATCACCGCCCCGACGAAGATCACCGGACGCGTGCCGACCCGTCCGATTAGCTGCGACGTGATCCCAGCGCTGATAACTGCGATGCCGCAGAGTGGCAGGTACGCGAGGCCGGTCTGGATCGCCGAGTAGCCGAGGACGTTCTGCATGTAGAGCGTGACGTAGAAGAACAGCGCGAGGAAGCCGGCGAACGCGACGAGCTGGGTCACGTTCGAGAAGCCGAGGCCGTTGATCCGGAAGATCGACAGCGGCGCGAGCGGCGCGCGCTGCCGACGTTCGTTGGCGACGAACCCCGCGAGGACCGCTGCCGCGCCGGCGAGCACGCCGATCGTGCGGGCGCTGCCCCAGCCCACGATCGGGGCGCGGATCAGCCCGTAGACGAGCAGAAGCATCCCGGCCGTGACGAGCACAGCCCCTACTGCGTCGAAGTTCACGAGCCGGCGACGAACGCGCTCGCCTTCGATCAGCCGGAAGATCGGCAGGATCAGGAGCGCGCAGGCGATCGGGTTGACGAACATCACCCACCGCCAGCCCAGGCCCTCGGTCAGCGCCCCGCCGAGGAGGACGCCCGCGGCGGAAGCGATTCCGCCGGTGCCGCCCCAGGCGCCGAGTGCCGTGTTTCGGTCCTTCCCTTCCGCGAACTTCGTGGTCAGAATCGAGAGAGCGGTGGGGAGCGTGAGAGCTGCCCCGACCCCCTGCGCGAGCCGTGCGCCTACGAGGACGCCCGCGCTCTGGGCGAGACCGCCGATGAGCGATGAGACCGCGATGGTCGCGATTCCGGTGACGAGCACACGACGGCGGCCGAGCAGGTCGGCGAGGCGGCCGCCGAGCAGCATGAACCCGCCGTAGGTGAGCAGGTAGGCGCTCGGGATCCAGGTCAGCCCGTCGACGGAGAAGTGGAGTGAGCGGCGGATCGACGGTAGGGCGACGTTGGTGATCGACCCGTCGACGAAGTCGAGGAAGGCGATCCCGCACAAGAGCACGAGCGTGAGCTTGCCGCGGCGGGTCGCGAGAAACGATGATTCCTGGGCTGCGGTGAGCATGAGCTTTTCTCCTTGCTGTCGGTCTGTTCTCTCTCTCGACGGATCGCGGCCGGGATTCGTGACCGGTCGTCTCGGTCACATTTCCGGTTGCCCCGACGTCGTCCGGGTGAGATGAGAGATCGCGACTTCTTGGCGGAGCGTTTCGAGGAAGAGCGGCCGCAGCTGCGTCGCATCGCCTACCGCATGCTCGGCACGGTCGACGAGGCCGACGATGCCGTGCAGGAGGCCTGGATCAAGCTGAGCCGCAGCGACGACTCGAAGGTCGAGAATCTCGGCGCGTGGCTGACGACGGTGGTCAGCCGCGTCTGCCTGGACATGCTGCGCGCCCGGCGCTCACGCCGCGAAGAGTTCGTCGGCTCCTGGATGCCGGAGCCGGTCGTTGCGATCGACAGCGCGCCCACGCCCGAGGAGGAGGCGCTGATTGCGGACGGCGTCGGCCTTGCCCTCTACATCGTGCTTGAGACGCTCGATCCCGCCGAGCGGCTTGCATTCGTCCTGCACGACATGTTCGCGCTGCCTTTTGACGAGATCGCGCGCATCGTCGGCCGCAGCCCCGAGGCGGCGCGCCAGCTCGCCAGCCGTGCGCGTCGACGGGTCCAGGGCGCGACGCCGGTGCCGGACGTCGAGCTCGCCGAGCAACAGAAGGTCGTCGAGGCCTTCCTCGCAGCCGCCCGCGAGGGCGACTTCGACGCCCTCCTCGAGCTGCTCGACCCGGGGGTCACGCTGCGCGTCGACGCCGGCCCCGGCAGCCCGCTGGCGCAGGAGGCCATCGTGGGTGTAGACACCGTGCTGGCCGAGGCGCAGAGATGGTCGGCGCTTGCTCCGTACAGCCGGCCGGCGATCGTCAACGGCGTCGCCGGCGCCGTCGTCGAGCGCCGCGGCGGCGGCCTGTTCGCAGTCGTCGCCGTCACTGTCGTGCACGGCCGCATCACCGCGCTCGACTTCGTCCTCGACCCGAGAAAACTCGCTCGCGTCACGGTCTAACTTGCCGAACCCGGCACGCAACCCTCTCCGGCCCCACCTTCGCCGAGTGGCTCGAGACACGAACCCCGGCCGCACGAACCTTCTGAGCGGCCGAACCCAGGAGGAACAACTGCCATGACCGACATCAGAATCCACCGCTACCAGGTCGAACCGGCAAGCCTCGAGGAGTTCGTCAACCGCCGCGCCGAACTGATCACCGCGATCCGGGCCAAGCACCCGGGACTCGCTGAGACACGCCTGATCGACCTCGGCGACAGCACTTACATCGACACCTGGCGCTGGAGTTCACCAGCAGAGATGGGAGCAGCCTTCGCCGACGTCGCGAACATCCCCGAAGCCCGCGCGGCGATGTCGCTGACCCAGAACGCAAGCGCCGAGGACGGCTCGGTCATCGACGCGCGTTAAGAGCAGGGATCTCTTGTCTAAGGTGGACTGTCACCGGGTGGTCCCGACACTCGGGTCTGAGGCCTTCCTGTGTTGTCGCTGCACAACGCTGGTGGGGAGGGGTTGCGGATCGCGAGCTTGGAGGCACCGGCGCCCTCCATGAGATCGCCCGCTACGTCGAAGCAGCAGGCCCGTAGCGCCGGAGAAGGTCCGGACGATCTCGGCGCGCAGCGTCGGCCGTCTGCGCAGTCAGATCCGCGCGTGGGCCAGCTGGTCGTACGGGTCGGCGAGGAAGGGTGCGAGGTGGCGGCCTGCGATCTTCGCGGGCGGCCACCAGAGAGGCTCGGTCGAAACGATGCTGGGCTGTCCGTGGCCGCGAGTCGGCTCGCAGCGGAGGTAGAGCGGCGCGCCTCCGGTGAGGAGCAGCGCGCGCAGCACGGGCTTGAATGGCTTGGGTGTGATCGGGGCGCCGGCACGTTCGGCGATCAGTTCTGCCAGCGCGTCGGCCTGCTGCGCGCCGATCCCACCCTGTTTGATCGGGAACTGTGTGATGTCGCCGGCGGCGTAGACCTGTGAGAGGCCGTGGACGCGGCCGTCCGAGTCGGTCGCGATGAAGCCGTCGGCGTCCTGTGGGATGCCGAGGATCTGCGAGCCTTCGAGCCGGGGAGCGCGACGACACGCTCGGCGTGGAGGGTCGAGCCTGGAACCAGTTCGAGCCGGTCACCGTCGTAACGGCTCGCGTAGCAACCAGTGTGCAGCGTGATGCCGCGGTCGGCCAGTACGGCGCTGACGGCGTCGCTCACGGCCACCCCGAAGAGGGCCAGCGGCGCCGACTCGGGCGTGACGAGCACGAGCTCGACATCGACGGAGCACTCCTTCAGCCGAGTCGCTGTCAGTAGCGCGAGTTCGTAGATCGGCAGCGGCCAGACGGCGGTGCCGGAGACGACGAACGCAACCGAGCCGACAACTCCCCGCTCGAGCTCGCCGAGCAGGGCGCCGAACTCCTCCCGATCGGCGGGGCCGCGGAACGTGAGCGCCCCGTCGAGTGTGCGGCGTGGCAGGGCGCCGCACGCGATCACGAGCTCGTCGTAGTGGATCGTCGCTCCATCTTCGGTGCGGGCGGTCTGCGTGTCGGCGTCGACCGACGCCAGCCGATCGAGCGTGAAGCCGGCTCCGACAGCCTCGGCGACGGCTGCCAACTCGAGACTGTGGGCGCCGCCCGGCCGAAACGGCTCGACGACCGCCAACGGTCGATACCAAAACCGGGGCTCGGGAGCGAGCAGCTCCAGATCGACCAGGTCGCCGGCGAGCGCGCGCAGCGCGAGCAAAGCCTCCAGACCAGCCACGCCGCCACCGGCGACCAGAACACGAAGACCGCCGTAACTCTTCACAACCTGGTCTCCGCCATCACACCAGCGTCGCCATGACCGCGCCTCCCGCAATCAGCATGGAACATGATCTACTCGGTGGAAAACCCGTAGTCGAGGCGTCGAGTCGGCTCTTCCGACCGAGTCATGGTCGAACAAGCCGTCTCCTCTCATGTCCCGAGCTCGGTGGTTTCGAGCAGACGTGTGGGTAGCTTCTCCGATGTGCCCGTGCTGTCGTGGTGACACGCTTGCGGGTTGCAAGGTGAGCAAAGCGCCGAAGGGAGGTGCAATTGTGTTCACCTACGTCGGACTGATCAAGCTCACGCCTGAAGGGCGGGAGAACCTGGAGAAGACGCCCGTGTACCTCGACAAGATTCGTCACATCGTCGAGGAGGAGGGCGGGGTCCTCGAGCAGGTGTTCGCGATGATGGGCCCGTGGGACTTCTTCGCGATCGTGAAGTACCCCGACAACGAGACCGCGTTCCGCGTGCTCGCGAAGATCGGGCTCCTCGAGGTCGTCAAGACGGAGACGTTCCCGGCCGAGCCGGTCGAGATCTTCACCAAGGCCTTCGCATAGACGAGACTGCCCCGGCTTGCAGGGCCGACCAACAAAGCGGCCCCGCAAGCCGGGGCATAGCTATGGCCCAACAAGCGATCGAACGCGGTAACGTGCCCGTGGCCGAACGTCGCTGCGCGGCGAGGTCCCACTTACGACGCTTCGGCGCGCTGCTGACCTAAGGCAGTCGCCGTGCTGAGCCCTGGTTCCACATATCAGGGAGAGCGCGGATGCCGACCGGCCGCGGCGGTCCTAGGGTCGTTGTTGGGTCGACAACAACCTTCCCTCGGGTTTATCGGCCCCGACTTAACGGCGGACGCCCAGGTGGCAGTCTCGGCGTCCGCCGTCTGTCGTGTTTGGTGCTTTGGCTGGTGCTCTCGACACTTCGAAGGGATCGGGCGTGAGGAGATGGTGTGGCCGCACGCTCCTGCGGCCACACCAGGTCGTGTGCGCGCTCTAGGCGCGGTGTCGCTGCCATCGACGTAGTGAGACGACGCCGAGCGGGATGAACAGCAGTGGGAGGAAGAAGACGTGGCCTCCGGTGGCGGCGAAGATGACTACGGCGATGGCGGCGCCGATCAGGACGGCGCGCATGACGGGGCTCCTTTCTTGGGTAGCTCGTAGCCGGGGTTGGCTGATGGGCATGTCGATGACGATAGGAGGCGGCCTGCCAGCGGCGGGCTAAGGTCCGGCCAGCTTTTGGCAAGAGTCGTCGTACGTAGCCGGCACCACTCGCAGGCGCGCTCGAGCTTTCGAGCCATGGCCGAAGAAGCGACTGGTCGAGGAGACAGCCGCGGCGTAGCGTGAGCGCGGGCGGGAGACGGGCGTAAAGCGTCCTGGCGCGCGGGTCTTGTCGTCTTTACGAGCTCTGAGACGGGGGCGCTACTGGAGACGGGTGCGGGGCGGCGACCAGGTTCTCCAAGCAGAAGCCGAGCCGGGTCACGACCGTGTGATGTCGCCGTGGAGGCCGACCTGGGTATTGCGCGAACGCTCCGACGTCGCGCCGGTCTGAGGTTTTCGGCCACGGCCGGTCCTGGCCTCGCCTGCGCCAGGGGTCCGGCAATGAGAATCCGACGGCTCTGCTCCGGTTGACAAAGTGGACTCAGCTCGGGCTCGCGACGAGGATCGGGGCGTCGCGCTTGAAGCCCCAGATCGTGCAGTAGACGCCGAGGAAGAGCTCCCAGGCGGCCTCCGGGATCGTCGCCAGGCCCTGGAACGAGTGCAGCGTGTTGCTCGGATGGTCACCGGCGAACAGCACGGCCGTCCCGGAGATGATGATCAGCGGCCCGCCGATGAGCCCGAGCCACGTCCACGGCCGCGGCACGAGCTGCGTGCGGTACATCATGTACCCGAGGATCAGCCCGTTCCCCCAGCCGACGACCCAGCCCGGCCCCAGCAGGAACGTCCAGTCCTTGATCGCCGCGAGGGTGTAGGCGACCGTCGCCTCAGAGGCACCTGCAACCTGTTGCTGCAACGTGGCGATTCCGAGCATCGCGACGATGCCGACGAGGATGAACGTGCACTCGACAATTCTCGCGGTCACGTAACCGATCGACAGCTCCTCGAACCGCCGCCGCATGATCGGGACGATCACGACTGCGGTTCCGATGTTCGAGATGATGAGCAGTAGTTCGAGCAGGGCGCCGAGGTAGATCTTGTTGACGTTGCCCGAGCCCGCGACGAAAGCGACTGGATGACGGAGCGCAGGCTCGTACAGCAGCAGCGCCGGGATCGAGGTGACGAACGTGATGAGGTAGAGCACGCCGAACCACCGCGCCCTCTTCTGATCCAGAGACACCCTTACACCACCTTTCCCCGACGACGGTCACGCCGCGTGTCCGCGCCAAGGCGACGGCGTAGATCTCGAACCTACGTGGTGCAAACGCAACTTACTAGGGCCGTCTCGAAGGCTGCGAAACGCGAGGGCCGACAGGTCGGACGCTGGACCGTCACAAAGTGCGGCCCGATTCCTCAAGAACGATGGGCTTCGGGCCGATAGCTTCCGCCATGACCCCGCCGGCAAGACCACCGCTGGACCCGGCGCGAGGCGCAGAAGCGGCCAGGAAACTCAGGTCCTTGGTAGGCCGGCCATGAAGACGTTCTTGAGGACGAAGTTCTTGTGTTTGCCACTCAAGGTCGCGCGGATGTTCTTGGGCAGCAGAAGCCCGAGCAGCGTGTTGGGCGCGAACTTGATCGCTGCCCAGTAGATCAAGTCGTGCTCACGGGCGAGCTTCGGGATGGGATCGGGCTGTGGCCCTGGGACTGCTGACGAGATCAGGATCAGGCCGTTGGTGCGCTCCGGGTAGTCGATCGCGAACCACATCGCCGAGGCGCCGCCGGCGGAGTTGCCGACGATGGTGACCCGATTGATCCCGAGATGATCGAGGAGCTCTTTGTAGGCGCCGGCTTGCAGCCTCGGGGTGGCGTTCTCCGGGAGTGACGATTTCAGGTAGCCGAAGCGCGAGAGGTAGATGACGCGGTATCGCTGATCGATATTGCGATACCGGGTGACGAGATACTCAGCTTGGTCGACCCCTCCGGTGATTCCATGCGAGATCAGGACGGCGGGGCCTTTGCCAACAACCCGGTACTGGATGTCGCCGTACTTCGACTGGTAGATGCTGGTCGGAATGGCGGCCAGACGGCTGCGCGCCGCGCGCATGTCCTGCCAGAAGGGGACGAGGATGATCGCCAAAGCGGTGAGCGTTAGCGCGCCCATCACACCGAGAGCCATCAGGACGATTCGCTTCCACCTCGCTGTCCGCGGCCGATGCGCTCGTTTCGGATACTCCCGAGTGGCTCCAGTAGTCAGCGTCCGCGCCGCGGCGTGTTTTCCGTTCTCCAAACGGCCAACGTGAGCTTTGTCGGGCTGATGCGCTTGAGCATAGGCCAGCGCCGATCCCGATTGGCAGCTGACGATCGCCGGGGCTTCGTGGACGAGTTCCTTCCGATGGGTGTCTAGGTCAGAACTGGGTTACGCCTCAGCGTCGAGGCCCGGCGCGCCGGCGTGAGCGGGCGGTCTGTGCCTCGACAGCTGCGGGGGGCCTGCGGGCGCTTCTCGTTACGGGCTCGGGCCTCGACGTGTTGGAGGGCGTCGTAGGCGGCGTACTTGTAGGCGTCGGCCCGGGTCGGGACGTTGAACGTCGCGTCGATGAACTCGCGGACTGTCGCGCGAGCGTGGAGCATGGCCTGGGCGACGTGGATGAGCTCGCTTGCCTCCTCGCCGAGGATGTGGACGCCGAGCAGGCGGCGGTCAGACGAGCGGAAGACGAGCTTCACGAGTCCCTCGGTCGTTCCGGCGATCCGTGCGCGCGAGTTTGCGGCGAAGAATGCTCGGCCGGTTGCGACGTCCTCCCCCGCGTCGCGGGCTGCTTCTTCGGTCAGCCCGACGCTTGCCACCTCGGGAAGGGTGTAGCGGTTCGCCACTTTCGATCACGTCAGTCCGTGTTGGTAGGCGTAGCGGACGGCTTGGGCGCGGTCGCGTGCGCCGGTCTTGTGGAAGACGTGGTTGATGTGGGTCTTGACGGTGGCGGCGCTGACGACGAGCGCGGCTGCGATCTCGGTGTTGGAGAGGCCGGCGGCGATCAGTTTGAGCACTTCGACCTCACGGGCCGTGAGGTCGTCGGGAAGCGTTGATTCCCGCCCGGTGGTGGTGAGGACGGCTGTTACGAGGCGCTGCTGGATGGCGGGGTCGAGGTGGGTGTGTCCGTCGGCGACCGCGCGGATGGCGCGTTCGATTTCTTCCGCGCTTGCGTCTTTGGTGAGGTAGCCGTGCGCGCCGGCCTGCAGGGCCGGGAAGAGTGAGTCGTCGTCGGCGTACGTGGTGAGCACGAGCACGTGTGTCTCGGGTAGGACGGCGCGGATGGTGCGTGTTGCTTCCGCTCCTTCCATTTCGGGCATGCGGAGGTCCATGAGCACGACGTCGGGGCGCAGTTGGTTGGCGAGGTCGACGGCTTCGACTCCGTTGGCGGCGGTGCCCACGACCTGGATGTCGTCGGTGAGTTCGACGAGCATCGCGAGGCCCTCGCGGACGGCGCGCTGGTCGTCGGCGATGAGGACGCGGATCACGTCGGGACGTCCAGCTCAACGCGCCAGCCGGTCCCGGTCGGGCCGGCCTGCATGCGTCCGCCGGCGCGCTCGAGCCGCTCGCGCATCCCGTTCAGCCCGTTTCCGCCGCCCACGTCAGCTAGGCCGGGACCATTCGGTGGCGGCTCCGTGCGCCGGTCCTCGATGGTGAGCGAGGTGCGCTCGTTGCCGTAGTGGAGGACGACGGTTGTGGTGGCGCCGGGTGCGTAGCGGGCGATGTTGGTGAGCGCCTCTTGGGCGCCCCGGTAGAGCGCCAGGCTCGCATCGACTGGGAGCGGACGCGCGCTGCCTTCGATCGTCAAGGTGACTTCGGTGCTCGTGTCGCTCTTAAAGCCGGCGATGAGCGCTTCGAGCTGTGCGACTCCAGGTAGTTCGTCGCCGCGGAGCGCGCCAACGGCTTGGCGGGCGTTGGCGAGGCCGTCGCGGACGAGCTCGCCGGCGCGCTCGATCGCGGCGCGAACGGGTGGGCCTGCCTGCTCGCGCTCGGCAAGCCTGCGCGCGCCTTGCAACTGGATCGCGGCGCCGGAGAGCGAGTGGGCGAGGACATCGTGGAGCTCGCCGGCGATCCGGCCACGCTCGGCCAGCGCTGCCGCCTGCAGTTGTTCCTCGCGGGCGTCCTCGAGCTGGGCGAGCAGCAGCTCGGTCGTGTCCTGGCTCGTCCGCGCTTGCTTGATGAAGTAGGCAACGAGCGCCAGCAGCGTGCACAGCAGGATCGCGGCGAGGACCACTGCCGCCGAACCGCCGGCGAGCGCCTCGGCGAGCGCGAGCCCGACGGTCGTCGCGGCCGCGAGCCCCAGCCCGAGGGGCAAAGGCAGGCGTGCGATCGCCATCCAGACGGCAGCCCCGCCGGCGAGCTCGGTCGCGCCTTGCGGCTGCAGCGCGACCAGCGCCACCCCGGCAGCGCCCATCGCGGCGATCACCGCGCTCTGCACCGCGGGGCTGCGGTCGATGAAGTTCCCGCTCACGGCGACCGCGAGCGCCACCGCGAACACGACCAGTGCAGCGGCGACGCCCAGCCCCTCGCCGTTTCCGGCCGGCGCGGGGTGGCCGTTGATCGCGCCGATCGCGACCGCGGCGATCACGACCAGGCCGAGCGGGCGCAGCGTTGCGCGCTGGCGGCGAAGCCGCTGCTCGGCGCGCGCGTGTGCCTCGGCCTCGCGGGCGCTCTGCGGTCTGTCCACGGGCAGACGATAGAACGGCGCCCGGCCCGCCGAAACGGGCCGGGCAGGCTGACCATGGCGAGGCGTGCGGATCACGCCGTCGCTAGCTGGCGGGCGCGGATCTGGACGACCGCGATCCGGGAGCCGACCTCGATCAGGGCCATCAGAACCAGAGCCACCGGCCACGCGGCGGCGCCGATCTGGTGGGAGATGCTGAAGCTGCGCACGACCGGCTCGAAGCCGTGGCCCACTGCGAACGCGAAGGCCATCCGGGCGCCGATTCCGAGCACGAGCAGGCCGCCGGCGATCCAGCCGACGCGTGCGAGCGCCGCCCCGCCCTCGCCCGCGCGAACCTGGGTTGCGAACCCGCCCAGGACGCCGAGCGTCAGCCCGACGGCGGCGAGAGCGACGATCAGGAGGAGGTCGTTGCCGGCGGTGGGAAGCGTGTGCAGGAACTGGGCGCCGACGAAGAACATCAGCAGGAGCGGCACGATCACGCTCCGGCGGTCGAGCTCCCGCTCCTTGGCCTGACGGAGCACGAGAAGCACGAACGCCGCGTTGAGGAGGTACTCGCTAGTGGTCATGCCGCCATCATCCGCGGCAACCCCCCGGCCGTCGTCGGCGCCAAGGTTGAAGTCCGGGTTGAATTTCACCTCAACCCACGGGCTGACCACGAGCGGTAGCCGTCGGCTGCGGTCTGGCGGTTAGTTACGCGTCTTGAACTTCCGCCAGCCGCCGGCGCGGTTGTTGGCGACGATCTGCTCGAGCATCGTCGAGAGGGGTCGCGCCGTGATCTTGTCTCCTTGGTGGTAGGAGATCGTTCTGGCGGTCTTGTTCGTGTGGCCGGCGGTGATGATGCGGTCGGGGTCGGGGACGATGCCGCGGTCGTAGAGGAACAGGTTGACGTGGTCCTTGGCGGCGAGGAGCGCGCAGACGTTGCCGTCGAGCACGAAGTACGGCTGCACGCGCCTCTTGATTGTTTCGGTCATCTCGGGGTCGACGCGGTGGATCAGGTCGCGAAGCTGCGCGCAGATCTCCTGCTGCCAGTCCGGCAGCCGGGCGATGTACTCGTCGACCCGCGGATCTCGCTCGTAATTCGCCACACGAGGCGCGCTTCTCCCAGCGCGCGTTGATCGACCGGCGATCGCGGCTCACGACCGCCTCGAAGCGTTGCGAGAACTCGGGCTCGTCCCGCCAGATGCGCCAGATGCTCGCGCTCAGGCTCATCCCGTACACCCGCGAGACACCGCGCGCATCCGCAGACAGCACCGTGTATTCGCGCTGGTGATCGTCTCTGCCGATCACCCAGGTTGCTGCAGGCGGACTCGCGCCGCCGCCGCCCTGGCGCATCGCGAGCAACGCGCCGTGCTCGATCGGCTCGAACGTGACCGGACTGTGGACGACCTCTTCCGGATCGTCGAGAAAGGACGCGTTCGTGATCGCCATCTTCCGGCGCCGACCAGAAACCGGAGCTCGGACAGGTTGGGGTTGGTCAACTCCGTGCTCATGTCTTCTTCGTCGGAACGCTTTCGCCGGTGGCCTGTGGGTGACGCGCGATCGCAATTCCGGCGTTCCAGCCGGGGGCTCTTCCGCCGCGGGGCAGCGAGATCGACTCGACCTCGAGTCCGCTCGAGGCGAGGAGCCACGAGACGGTCGAGTTCGAGTTCCACATCTCTCCCGTCTCCAGTTCGTCGCGACCCCAGACGGGCGTGGGGACCTGCGGTGCGAGGTCGAGCAGCCGCTGCGCGTCCCTGAGTTGATCGCTCAGTCTGCGTGGGCTCTCGACGGCCTCCGCGATGTCCGGAATGATCCCCTCGCGCCAGCAGCGGATCTCGTAGCGGAAAAGCCGGGAGCGGCCGAGCGCCCGCGCGCCGACGGCGCCCTCGCCGACCACGCCACGGCGCGAGCCTTCGCCCCAGGCGGGCGCCTGCTCGATCACGAAGCGCCCCTCGGGCAGGTACACCTGGAGCGCCGAGTGGTAGAGGTCGCAGCGGTCACGGTGCTCGAGCCGGGCCGCGAACCATTCGAAGACCTTTCCGTTCAGGCGGACAGAGTGTCCGCCGGCGCCGAGCGGCAGCCAGTAGAGATCGATCGCCGCTGGGTGGTGGGTGTTCAGTGGCCTCGGGTACCTCTCCGCCAGAAGCCTCCCTCAGCCTACGCTGGCGCGCAAGAACAAGTGGACGGGATGCGATGAAGACGCGAACCGAGGGCAAGGCACTCGTGGAGAACGTGATCGAGATCGCGCGATCAGGTGGCTGCCGCAGTTGGCCGACGAGCTCGAGGGCTACACAATGACGAAGAGCGCGTTGCACTTCCCGGTTGATCGTTCGCTGCCGAAGGCGCTCGTGGAGAAGCTGATCGAAGTGCGTCTGGGGAACCCCTCGAGACCTTCTCGCTAGGGCGCGACCTCAAGGATCACGACGCTTGCACGTTGGCGATCTGCGCGACCGACCACGGCTCGCGAACGGCTGCTTGCGAAGAAGTGCAGCGGCGAGCACAACGAAGCCGTTCTTCATGTGCATGGGCCGCCGAGCTGCCGTCTCGAGCCGTGGGCGTTCGCGCAGCGGGAGAGGCGGGGGCCCGCCTGATTGCCCCCGATCGGCCTGGGATGGGTGGCTCTGGGTTCCAGCCCGGACGTCGGACCTACCGAACAGCGCGAAGTCGCGCTGGCGCAAGATCTGCATCGTCTCGCACCTATGGCAATGAGGAGGGAACGTGAATATCGAGTTCCTATCGACCGTGGCGGTAATTGCACCCGATCCGTCGGCGAGTCGCGACTTGTACGTCGGCGCGCTGGGGCTGCCGCTCGAAGGAAGCGGCGAGGGCTATCACCACAGCGAACAGATCGCCGGTTGCAAGTCCTTCGGCATCTGGCCGCTGTCCCAGGCTGCTGAGGCGTGCTTTGGCACGTCTGAGTGGCCGGCGGGCCGTCCTGTGCCGCAGCTCAGCGTCGAATTCGACGTTGGGGAGGCGACGGCGGTAGGTCCGGCAGCACGGGAACTCGAGCAGGCCGGATACGAACTGCTGCATCCAGCGCGGGAGGAGCCGTGGGGTCAGACGGTTGCCAGGCTGCAATCGCCGGAGGGCGCGATCGTCGGCATCTCGTACATCCCCATATTCCACAACCGCGCGGAGTCCTGATCGCCCGCGCGACGCTGTTCGGCTTCGCAAGCGCCCGCTCCGCCATCATCCTCCGATCAGGACATCGTCAGGGCGGCGGTCGGCGCCTCGACGTCGTCGAGCGGGATGAGCGCGTCGGCCCACCAGTCGGGAGGCTCCGGCGTGACGGGCGTATAGGCGACCCGCTGTTCGCCCGCGATCGGCGGCAGCTGGTCGATCACCTGTGCCTGGCGCGCGACAACGGCTTCCCTGGTCACGTTGAACACCGTCAGGTCCTGGGTCTGCACGACCGGCCCCTCGTAGACGGCACGAAGCTCGGAGAAGATCAGGGGGATGACCTGCGGTGAGAGGAACGTGTGGATGAGGCCGGCCATGCGCGGCCGCACCAGCCCGAACACCTTGCCCGCGGCAGGCGGCGAGGTGTGCGCGGAATTGAGGGCGATCGTCGCCCGCTCGATCGAGAGCCCGGTCGCGGCGGCGAGCGCGGCGGCCGGCGGGAAGCACTCGTGGATCAGCAGGTCGACGCCGCCTTCGCAGGCCCGCACGAGCGGCCAGCCTGCGCGCGTGTCGCCGGAGTGGACGAACGTCAGACCGGCGAAGTCGAAGCGGTAGCCGACGGCCCCGCTGAGCGCATGAATCACCGGGAACGACGTCACCGTCACGTCGTTCGCCTCGTAGACGACCTGCGTCTTGCTGAATTCGAATTCGCTCACCGTCAGCTCGAGGCTGTCCGGGTTGATCGGGCCACTGCTGCTTTCGGTGTCCCAGGCGAGCGCTTCCTGGATCGCCTCGACGAAGTGCCGGGTGCCCAGGCGCGACTCGGTCCCGCTCGGGCCCCAGACGGCGACCGACCGATCGGCTCGTCCGACCTTCGAGTAGCTGCCGGAGAGCGTGATCAGGTCGGCGGTGTGGTCGGCGTGTAGGTGGGTGAAGAACACCTTGTCGAGCTTGTTGACCGGCAGCTTCAGACTCGCGTAGTTCGCAAGTGAGCCGCTCCCCAGGTCGAGGACGAACAGATCGCGCTCGTCGTTGCCGATCTCGACGAGGACGCTGCTGGAGGACTGGCCGCGGGTCACCCAGGGATTGCCGCTTCCGAGCACGGTCACACGCATCTCGCCGTCCTCGAGTTCCTCCTCACCAGGCACGAACATCTCGGCGTACTCGCGCCGGGGCGTGCCGACCACCGGCGTCGTCGTGATCGCCTTCGTTCCGCCGGCATACGTCGGCAGCGGCAGTGAGTTGGGGTCGCTGTTCGTCATCTCGTGTTCCCTTCGTTGGCGATTGCCGGGTTCACTCGCTCGATCTCGAGGGAGAGGTCGCGGAGCCGCTCGAGGATCGCGAGCAGGTGCGCCTGGTCGATCACTTCGAGCGCGATCGTTGTCGTCCCGTCTCGGGGCTCGACGCGGGCCTGGCCCACGGTCGAAGTGAGGGTCTCGCTCAGGAACGTCGCAGTGAAGTGCTCGCTCAGGTCGCCGCGAACGACGATCTCGTACGTCACCCGTCTCGACGTGCTCGGCGCTATGCCTCTCGATGTCATCGAGACAAGCATTGCTCAGCATCGACCTGCCGTCTGCCGTTTGAGCCGGGTTCATCCCGGATGAACTGCGGCGCCGCAGATAATCCAGCCACCTGTGGTGAAACGAGAACGGAGAGCGAGCAAGCGTGGCGATGTCGCGGACGGCGCGCCGGCGCGGCTGTTCCGCTCGAAGCTGGCGCCGCCGGCGACGCCGAGGGGCATCGCTCCGCGTGGGCAGCTTCTGGATCGGCTCCGGGAGGGCAGGGATCGGAAGTTGACGCTCGTCTGCGCCCCTGCGGGCTACGGAAAGACGACGGTGCTGGCGCAGTGGCTCGAGGCGGATCGTGAGCGCACGCCGTTCGTGTGGTTGTCCGCCGACGAGGGAGATGAAGACCCGGTCCGGTTCTGGAGCCACCTGATCGCCGCGTTGGAAGCCGTCCATCCAGGAGCCGGAACGGCATCGTTCGAGGCGCTGCGCGCGGGGCCGAGCACGCTCGAAAGCGTCGTCCTGCCACTGCTCGTCGACGAGCTGTCCGACGCATCGCCGTCGGTTCTCGTCGTCGACGACTGGCACCTGGTGCGCAGCACGGTCTGCGACGAGTCGATGCGAATCCTGCTCGAACGACGCCCCCCGGCGGTTCAGATCGTGCTGTCCACCCGCTCCGACCCGAATCTGCCGGTCGGCCGGTGGCGTGCGCACGGCGAGCTCAGCGAGATGCGTGCCGCCGACCTGCAACTGTCGCACGCGGAGGCGGGGTCGTTCCTCCGCGAGGTCGACGTCGACCTCGCGCCGGACGACATCGAGCGCCTGACCGAACGAACCGAGGGCTGGGCGGCGGGCCTGAGCCTCGCTTCAATCCTGCTCCGGCGCGAGCCAGACGCACACGCGTTCGTCCTCGACTTCGCCGGCGATTCCCGGCACTTGCTCGAGTACCTCTCGGACGACGTCCTCGCCTCGACCGACGACGAGATGCGGGAGTTCCTGATCCGCGCGTCGGTCCTAGACGAGCTCTCCAGCGCCGCGTGCGACGCGGTGCTCGAGACGCACGACTCCGCCGCGATGCTCGCCGAGATCGAGCGCCTCAACCTGTTCCTGGTACCCCTCGACCGGCACGGGGAGGCCTATCGTTTCCATCGCCTCTTCGCCGACGTCCTTCGTCGCGAGCTCGCACGCACGCATCCGGAGGTGGTGGCGCAGCTCCACTCTCGCGCCTCTGTCTGGTTCGAGGCGCAAGGAGATGTCGAGTCCGCCGTCGGTCACGCAATCAGTGGCCGCGACCTCGTCAGAGCGAGCGACCTGGTGACGCTCCATTGGCAGAGCCTCGCCAACGAGGGGCGACTTGCAACGGTCGCTCGCTGGCTTGACGAGCTCTCCTGGCCCGAGGCAACCGCAGAGCCGCAACTCGCCCTGATCCGCGCATCCCTGGCGGCCCAGACTGCGCAACCAGCGGACGAGATCGAGCGATGGCTTGCGGTCGCTGCGGCAGGCTCGCATCCCGGTCCGCTCGCGAACGGCGTCGCCTCGCTCGAGTCGGGCGTCGCGATGCTGCGCGGCCTCTATCTCACGCAGGGAGTCGCAGCGGCCGTCACCGCGGCCAGTCGGTCGCGTGATCTCGAACGACCGGGAAGCGGCTGGCGGCGACAGGCGCTCATCGCGCTCGGCCAGGCGCTCTATCTGCAAGGCAAGGCGGATGAGGCACGGGCACCACTCGTCGAGGCGCAACGGCTTCCGCGCGCCGACGATCACGCTCCCGCTGCCGCGAACGTCCTTGCCTACCTCGCGCTCGTCGAGCTCGCCGCCGGCGACATTGCCTCCGCGCAGCGACATGCCGGCTCCTCGCGCGAGCTGCTCGAGACACACGGCCTTGCCGAGTCGTACGTCGCCACGAACACGCAAATCGCCCTCGCGGGCATTCACGCTGCCGGGGCGGACGCGCACGCGGCGGCCGAAGAGCTCGAGCTAGCGGTGCGACTCAGCGCACCCGCACGGCCCAGCTACTGGCACGCTCACGCGCTGCTGCGGCTTGCATCGGCGCGACACAAGCTCGGCGATCCCGACGCCGCAAGGGAAGCGCTCGAGTTGGCGCGCGCGGACCTCGAGACGCTCCCCGATCCGGGGATGCTGAGCGCGCTCGCCGAAAAGGTCGATGCCGAGCTCTCCGCTCCGCCGCGACACGAGGGGTTCTACGGCGAGCCTCTGAGCGAGGCGGAGCTGCGCGTGCTCTCACTCCTGGTTGCGGGCCGTTCGGTCTCCGAAGTCGCCCGCGAGCTCTACCTCGCTCCCACGACAGTGAAGACGCACCGCCGTACCATCTATCGGAAGCTCGGGGTCAAGAACCGGCAGGAAGCGATCGCACGCGCCGCCGAGCTCGACCTCGCGTAACAGCCCTACGAATCATCCCGGATGAACCGGGCCTCTGCGCCTATCCGGCCGCGCGTCACGGCCGTAGCGTGAAGTCGAGTCCCGTGACGAAGGGAGTGGTGTTGCACTGGCGAACGTGCCCTTGACGGCGGCAACCCGCGGCCGCGGTCGCGCCCGGGGGAATCAGGGCCGCTGCTGATGAGGACGGTCCTCCTCGTCTCACCTCTTCGGCGTGATCGTGCAGGCGATGACGGTGTGGGTGTCGACGAGTTTCGCGAGGCCGGCCGCCTGGGCTCGCTTGATTCTCGAGACCGAGTTGAGCGGGGTCATCACACCGGCGAGACGCGCGCGGGAGAGCAGTGGCTTCAGCGCAGCTGGTGTGAGCGTCTGCCGAGCCACGACCGTTGAGCCAACTCGGGCCTTCGGCCCGGCCACGACGAGCGTGAGGTCGCAGGTGCCGTGATACGCCGCGTTCGGGTTGGGGATCGCGGCGACATGGTCGTGAGCGCCGAAGCCGAGTGGCTTTGCGAACGCGAGTGGGTGAAGTGGGTGTGCCGCCGACACGGGCGCGATCACGTAGAGCGGGATTGGATGCGTTCTGCCTGCCGGCGGAGGGCCCGTGGAGAGGTCGTGCACCGTGCCGTCAATCCAGACACCGTCGACGAATCTGGTGTGTGCGTGCCCGAGCGCGGCGGATGTCGTCGAGGCACTCGAGAGCGCGAGTGCGGTGAGCGCGAGCACGGTCGGAACCTTGCGAGTCATCGCGGTCTCCCTTGGAGCTGATCACGAGCCCGATCCCGGAACTCGAGTTGCCGTCCGCTCGGGGCCCTAGAATTGACTAGGGTGTAACCCTAGCAAATATGGAGAAGCGAGACAAGACGGGCCGCCGCGCGTATCACGCGCCGCAGCGCGACGCAGCGGCGGCGCGCACGCGCGAGACGATCATCCGCTCGAGTCGGCACCTGTTCGAGCAGCGCGGCTGGGCTGCGACCACGATCCGCCTGGTCGCGGAGCGGGCCGAGGTCTCGCAGAAGACGGTTGAAGCCGTTTTCGGCACGAAGGCGGCGCTGCTCCAAGCGGCTGTCGACCTCGCCATCCGCGGGGACGTCGACCCGTCGACGATGCCGCAGCGGGCCGTGGTTGCCCGGATCGAGCGCGCACCTTCGGCCGGTGCCATGCTCGACTTGCACGCCCGGCATCTGCGCGCGATCAACGAGCGCTCGGCGCGAATCGCCTGGGTCGTCGAGCAGGCAGCCGTAGACGACCCGGTCGTCCAGGCCCTCTGGGACGAGATGAATCACAACCGCCGATACGCCGTCGCCTGGGCGACCACGGTTCTGCTCGAGAAGCCGGGGCGCCGAGCAGGCCTCCGTCGACGCGACGTCGAGGCCGCGTTCTGGGTCGCGCTCGATTGGGGGACGTACCGAACCCTCACCCAGCACGCCGGGCTGACCGCGACCAAGTACGAAACCTGGCTACGCCGCTACTACCGGCTGGTCTTCATGCCGCACTGAGGAGGCCCTGAGATTGCGGCGTGCTCGAACGGGAGCGACGGGACTCGAACCCGCGACCTCCGGCGTGACAGGCCGGTCATGGCGCTTCCGGGCTGAGCGGGGATCGGCGGGGATTTGCGGCGTGAGCAGGGCTTTGCGCCCCTGAGTTGCGGGCATTGGCGGGCACCTGCGGGAGCTTCCGGGAGCCTCGTGCGGGATGAGCACGGGATGCGCAGTTGTCTGGATGGTGAACGGCGGGAGGAGCGCGGGATGGAGTCGATGTTCGCCGCGAATGCTGCCGGCAACCCTGCGATGGTCAGTGTCGGCGTGCTCGTCGGCCGCTCGTCTCGATGATCGCGAGACCTTCTCGTTTCGCGGCGCGCAGCACCTTCTCGTCGAAAGAGGCGACCTGAGCGTCGGCGTAGCGGCTGGTGGCGAGACAGTAGGCGTCGGGAATGCTGATCGGGTGCGCGGAGCGCAGGCGCGCGGCCTCGACGCCGACTGCTTCGCTGGGCTGGTGGACGTGGAGTCCGAGTGCGGCGATCGCCTCGCGGGCCGCGCGCAGCCTGTGCCGGTCGGCGGCGGGAGCGACCAGCACCTCGGTGAGGTTGACGACGCTGAGCAGTCGGGTCGCGTCTTGCTTCTGCCACGTGCGGAAGAGCGTGCTGGCGCGGCTATGGTGGGGGTCGTTGCCGTCGAGGGCGCCGACCACGACGTCGGCATCGAGGACAACCTTCACCGCTCGGCGTCTTCGCGGTCGAGTTGCTCCAGGTAGCCGGGTGGATAGGTGCCGGTCAGGGCGCCGAAGGCGCGTTCGAAACTGTTGACTGCGCTGCGGCGGACGCGCAGCTCACCCTCCTCAAGCGCCTCCACCACTACCTGGTCGCCCGCGTGCAGTCCGGCCTCCTCGAGCACCGCGACCGGGATCGTGACCTGGTTCTTCGTGGAGATCCTCGGCACGTCCTTTACTATACCAGTAAAGGCGGCCGTGGCGGACCGGGTTCCTTCCCACTCCCGGCGCGGTGTCTCGACGCCCTCACGAACTGGCGCCTCGGGCGCCGTTTGCGAACCGTTGCGCGGTCGCACTCGTCTGGCTCCACTGGCCGACCAAGTCGATGGTCGGCGCGTAATCGCGCCGCCGCGCGCCTGCTGACCCCCTCTCCTACACGGAGGCAGTCGCTTCGGGGCGGTAACACGGGAGCCGTGCGGGATGTACGCCGGGCTGCGAAGCACGTTGAAAGAGAAGAACCGCCCGTTTGCAGGCGGTTCGAGAAACGGGAGCGACGGGACTCGAACCCGCGACCTCCGGCGTGACAGGCCGGCGTTCTGACCAACTGAACTACGCCCCCGGTTCGCGCCGGAGTGTAGCGTCGGCAGGGAAGGGTCGGTGCTCGGCTAACCCGACAGCGTGAACCGCGTCGACTGGATCGCACTCGCCGTGATTGCGATCGCCGCGCTCTCCGGTCTCAAGCGAGGGCTCGTTGCGACCGCGTTGTCGCTCGCTGCGCTCGCGCTCGGTGCCGTCGTCGGCTCCCGGCTCGCGCCGCACCTGCTGAACGGCGGCTCGCGCTCGCCGTACACGCCGCTGGTCGCGCTGGTCGGGGCCCTCGTGGGCGCGCTGCTGTTCCAGACCGTCGCCTCGCTCGCCGGCTCGCTTGCGCGCGGCGGGCTGACCGTCATCCCGCCGCTGCGGATGCTCGACTCGATCGGCGGCCTGATCGTCGGCGCCGCGCTCGGCCTGGGCGCCGTGTGGGTCGCCGGAGCCGTCCTCCTGCAGCTGCCGGGGCAGACGACGCTCCGGCGCGACGTCCAGCAGTCGACGATCCTGCAGCACGCGAACGAGCTCGCGTCGCCGAGCGAGCTGCTGCGCGCGTTCGCCCGGTTCGACCCGTTCGAGCAGCTGCTCGGGCCGGCCCCGCCGACGGTTCCGCCGGATCGCCGCGTCCTCGCCTCGACCGGTGTGCTCCGCGCCCGGTCGAGTGTCGTCCGCGTGACGGCGACCGCATGCGGGCTCGGTGTCGAAGGCTCGGGCTGGGTCGCCCGGCGCCGCCTCGTCGTGACCGCCGCCCACGTCGTCGCCGGCGCCCGCGGGATCGTCGTCGCCGGGCGGCCGGCGACCGCGTTCGTCGTCGACCGTCACGACGACGTCGCCGTCCTGTCCGTGCCCGGGCTGTCGGCCCCGCCCCTCACGCTCGCGCCGTCGGCGCCCGGCACCTCCGTCGCGATCCTCGGGTACCCCGAGGACGGCCCGTTCGATGCGCGGGCGGGCCGCGTCGGCTCGACGGCGGACGTGCTGCTGAACGGGTCGCTGCGGGAGGTGACGGCGCTGAGCGGCCTGATCCGGCACGGCAACTCCGGCGGCCCGGCGGTCGACGCGGCCGGGCGTGTCGCGGCGACGGTGTTCGCGTCCAGGATCGGCGGCGGCGGCGGATACGGCGTGCCCGACGGAGCGGTGCGCTCCGCGCTCGACCGTGCGCGCACCCCCGTCTCGACCGGCAGCTGCTGACCCGGCGCCTACGCGAACAGCTCGAGCGCGGCCTCCGGGCGCCGGAACGGCGGGATCACGTAGACACCGGCGGCGAGGGAGCGCGACCCGGCGATCAGCTCCTTCGCGAGCTCGCGCCCGACCGCGGGCGCATCCTTGCCGGCGTCGCGCAGCCGCTCCTGCACCCTCTCGGGCACGACGATCCCAGGCACCTCGTTGTGCAGCCGGAGCGCGAGTGAGTGGCTGCGCACGTAGAAGACGCCGACGAGCAGCGGGATCGGGCTCGCCCCGCCGAGCCGGTCGAGCATCCGCTCGAGGTAGGAGAGGTCGAAGAGCGCCTGCGTCATCGCGAACTGCGCACCGGCATCGACCTTCTCGGCGAAGCGGGCCAGCTCGGAGTCGAGATCGTCGGCTGCCGGGTTGACTGCCACCCCCGTGTAGAAGGAGGTCGGCGCGTCGATCTCGCGGCCGTGAGCGTCCGTCCCGCCGTTCAGGTGCGCGATCACGCGCGCGAGCCCGATCGAGTCGACCTCGTAGACGCCGCTCGCACCCGGATAGTCGCCCACCTCGGGCGGATCGCCGGTGACGGCCAGCACGTTCCGAACGCCCTCGGCGTGTGCGCCGAGCAGGGCCGACTGCAGCCCCATCACGCTCGTGTCCCGCGGTGTGACGTGCGGGATCGTCTCGATGCCGCACTCGCGCTCGATCGCGACCGCCGCCATCAGCGAGCTCATGCGCGCGCGGGCCATCGGGTTGTCGTTGATGTCGAGAACGTGCACCTCGCCGGACGCGGCCAGCGTCCGTGCGACCTCGAGCATGCTCGCCGCGTTGCCGCCGCGCGGGGGGTCGAGCTCCACCGAGACCACGAACTCGCGGTCGCGCAGCATTCGCTGCAGCATCGTGTCGACCGGCGCCTGCGTGAGCGCCGCCGGGTGCTCACGCGGACGCGCGACGATCGGCGCGCTCGGCTCGCGATGCTGGACGATTGCCTCGCGGATCGCCGCGATCTCCGTCGGCGTCGTCCCGCAGCAGCCGCCGATCAGCCGCGCGCCGAGCCGGGCCGCGTGCGCGGCGAAGTCGGCGAAGTACTCGGGCGTCGCGTGCGGATAGACGACGCGGCCGCCCGAGAGCGACGCCAGCCCGACGTTCGGGAGTGCGGCGAGCGGCGTGTCGCCGGTGCCCATCGCCTCGAGCGCGCGGAGCGCCGCCTGCAGCCCGGCGCCGTGATTCGCGCCGAGCGCGGCCAGGTCGAGCGGACGGAGCCGAGCCGCGGCCTCGGCCGCTGTGACCCCGCCGATCGTCTCGCCGTCCTGGTCGAACGACATCAGCGCGACGATCGGGAGTGACGACACGCCGCGAATCGCCTCGATCGCGGTCTCGAGCTCGTCGAGGTCGTAGAAGGTCTCGACCATGAGCAGGTCGACGCCCCGCCCCTCGAGCAGCTCCGCCTGCTCCGCGAACAGGCCTGCCGGGTCGTCGCGGGGGTCGCCCGCGTCGCCGAGCGGGCCGATCGAGCCGCCGATGTAGACATCCTCGCCCGAGACCTCGCGCGCCTCGCGCGCCAGCTTCACCGCGGCCTGGTTGATCGCCTCGAGCTCGCGCTCGAGGAAGTGGGCCGAGAGCTTCCGCCGGTTGGCGCCGAACGTGTTCGTCTCGATCAGGCCGGCCCCGGCGCGAATGAAGCCGAGGTGCAGGGAGATCACGCTCTCGGGCGCCCGGAGATTCGCCTCTTCGGGGACCCGCAGCCCGGGCACCGCGGCGGACAGCAGCACGCCGGTGCCGCCGTCCGCGATCACGGGCGGGTCGCTGCGCAGGCGCTCGGCGAAGGCGTCGGCCACCGGTCAAGTAAAGCGGTCAACAACGAAACGGGTGATGGATCAAGCTCCTCGCCCGGACCAGAGTGCGACCGTCGACCGAGGGCCCGATGCGGCGGGGCCCCCGGAGGACGAAACCCCCCTCAAGTCGGCGGCGCGATCTGCCGATACGACGAATCAACGCTCCCCGTGGGGCTGACGGCAATCACCCTTGCGGCGAGACGAGAACGGCCGGCCTCGAGCCGGCCGTTTCGCGTTCCGGGACGAGAGGCTCAGCGAAGCGCGATCCGGCCGACGTAGATCACCCAGCCGTGCGGCGAGGCCACGCGCAGCGAGAGCCCTCCGGCGCGCGTCGCGTGCCAGCTCACGACCCGCCCGCTCGTGGTCGCCGCGACCCGCCTGCCGACGACCACGACCGTGACCTTCGTGGGCGCGAAGCCGAGCTGCGCACGGATGGTCGCTCCGCGGCGCACGACCGCGACCTTCGTCGACGAGGCGATCGGCGCGCCGCAGCGGAGGCCCCAGCACCACGACGAGATGGCGAGCGGGACTCTTCGCGCTCCGGTCGTGAGGTAGGCGCCGGGCGGTCGTGAGAGCCCGAGCAGGAGAGCGAGCAGCACGCTCATCGGCGTGACGCTAGCGAGCGGGGCGGCGGTCGGTGACCAACCTGAGGAAATTCGATCCCGATCCGGTGAATCCTTGTGTAGAGTCAGGCGCGTCAGAGGGTGAGCCGGAACGTCGAGGCACGGCGTGCCGGCTCAAACGTTGGTTGTTCCCCGTCAACCGCGTCAAGGCCGGAGGTCGTGCTCAGGTGCTCACTGTCGACATTGCTCTTCCCGACGTAGAGGAACTGCAGAAGCTCGTCGAGGCAGGCAAGGAAAAAGGCTTCCTCACCTACGACGAGATCGTCAAGGGGCTCGACGAGGTCGAGCTCACGAAGGAGCAGGTCGAGGACTTCACCACCTACCTGATCGACCACGGCGTCGAGCTCGTCGAGGGCGAGGAGCACAAGCGCCTCCCGCACGAGCAGCCGCTCGTCGAGGAAGAGCCGAAGAACACACCCAAGCTCGACCTGACCGTCGAGCCGTCGCTCGACTCGCTGCGGCTGTACCTGCGCGAGATCGGGAAGGTGCCGCTTCTGACCGCCGACCAGGAGGTCTACCTGGCGAAGCGGATCGAGCGGGGCGACATGTCCGCGAAGACGCAGATGATCGAGGCCAACCTGCGCCTCGTCGTCTCGATCGCCAAGGGCTACCTGGGTCGCGGGCTCTCGTTCCTCGACCTGATCCAGGAGGGGTCGCTCGGGCTGATCCGGGCGGTCGAGAAGTTCGACTACCGGAAGGGCTACAAGTTCTCGACCTATGCCACCTGGTGGATCCGCCAGGCGGTGACGCGCGCGATCGCCGACAAGGCGCGCACGATCCGCATCCCGGTGCACATGGTCGAGAAGCTGAACAAGGTCGTCCACATCGAGCGCCAGCTCGTGCAGCGGCTCGGTCGCGAGCCGCGCCCCGAGGAGATCGCCGAGGAGCTCGAGATCACCACCGAGGAGGTGCGCGAGATCCTGCGCATGGCGCAGCACCCCGTCTCGCTCGAGAAGCCGATCGGCGAGGAGGAGGACTCCGAGCTCGGCGACTTCGTCGAGGACGAGAACACCGAGACCCCCGACGAGGCGGCCTCCCTCACGCTCCGGCGCTCGGACATCGAGCACGCGTTGAACGCGCTGCCCGAACGCGAGCGGCAGGTGATCGAGCTGCGCTTCGGCCTCACGGGCGGCCAGCCGTGCACGCTCGAGGAGGTCGGCAAGGCATTCGGCGTCACGCGCGAGCGGATCCGGCAGATCGAGAACAACACGCTGAAGAAGCTCGAGGGGCTCCCCGAGGCCCAGGCGCTGCGCGACTGCGTCTGACGGCGGTTCAGGTGTCCGTGCGCTCCGCCGGCACGAACAACCGGCAGTGCGGGCACTTGAAGCCGCGGTAGCGCTCGGCGTCGCCCTGCATCAGCTCCCCGCTGAACCGCTTCTTGCAGTGCGGGCACGTGACGACGACGTGGCGGCCGTCGGCGCTGCGCATCACACGTTCCCGTCGACGGAGACCGAGTGGATCTTCACATCGTCGCGCGGCCGGTCGCGGGCGTCCCTGTCGAGGTTCGAGATCGTGTCGACGACGTCCATGCCGGACGTCACGTGGCCGAAGACCGTGTGCTTGCCGTCGAGCCACGGGCAGGCGTCGGCCGTCACGATGAAGAACTGCGAGCCGTTGGTGTTCGGCCCCGCATTCGCCATCGCGAGCGCGCCGCGCTCGACCCGGTGGTCGTTGAACTCGTCCTCGAACTGGTAGCCGGGCCCGCCCGAGCCGGTTCCGGTCGGGTCGCCGCCCTGGATCATGAAGTCCGGGATGACGCGGTGGAAGACGACGCCGTCGTAGAAGCCGTCGCGCGACAGCTTGACGAAGTTTTCGACCGTCTTCGGCGCATCGTCGCCGTAGAGCTCGATTTCGATCGTGCCGTGGCTTGTCTGCATGGTGGCGTTGGTCATTCCGACACCCTACGTATGCGACCATCCCCTGGTGCAGCCGAGGCTCCCCGTGGGCCGACGAGCCGCCGGGGCGGCCGGCGCCGCACTGGCGGCGGCCGTGCTGGCCGGGTGCGGAGCGCCGGGCCATCCGGGGCGGCCGGCGGCGGGGTCGAGCGACCGCGAGTGGGTGCAGAACGCGACCGGCGTGATCGACCAGCTGAACGGCGACGTGTCGTCGGCGGCGCTCGTGCGGCCCGGCCTGGCGGGCGCCCGCCGATCGCTGCGCGACCTCTCCCAGCTGTACGCCCTTCTCGTCGCGTACACGGACTTCGGCGGCTGCAGCCGGATGGTCGGCGGGATGGGCGACGCCCCGCCGCGCTATGCCCGGGTCGTTCCGCGCCTCGACCGCGCGTGCTCGAGCTTCGAGAAGGCGGCCACGCTCTTCACGCGCGCCGCGTCCGCCCACGACGCGCGGGCGCTGCTGGCAGCTTCGCGGCAGGTGAGGGCCGCCGCGTCGCTGCTCTACCGCGCGTCGCTCGCGATCGCCGCGGCGCAGTCAGCGCGCGCAGGCTGAGGTCGCGAGCACCGAGGTGTGCGTCGCGAGCAGGTCCGGCTCGCAGACCGTCAACGCGTCGATCACGGCCGGGTCGAAGTGCGTGCCCGCGCAGCCGCGAAGCTCGCGCAGTGCGTCCTCCCACGGCATCTTGTCGCGGTACGGCCTGTCGTTGGTCATCGCGTCCAGTGCGTCTGCGACGGCGAAGATGCGCGCGCCGAGCGGGATCTCGTCCTCGGTCAGGCCGTCGGGGTAGCCGGTGCCGTCCCAGCGCTCGTGGTGCGAGCGGACGACGCCGAGCCCCTCGCCGTGCAGGAGCGGAACGTGGGCGAGGAGCGACTCGCCGATCGTCGTGTGCCGCTCCATCTGGTCGCGCTCCTCGTCGTCGAGCGGCCCGCGCTTGAGCAGGATGCGGTCCGGGACGCCGATCTTGCCGACGTCGTGGAGGAGGAAGCCCCACTCGAGGCTGGTGTCGTCGATCAGCACGGGAGAGAGCTCGACCGTCAGCCGGGTCGCGTACGAGGTGACGCGCTGCGAGTGCGTGCTCGTGCCGAAGTCGCGGGATTCCAGCGCGGCGGCCAGTGCCTCGACCGTCTGCCGGTAGGAGACTTCGAGCAGCTCGTGCTGCCGCTGGCCGATCGCGATCAGGCGCCGTAGGTCGCCCAGCACCTCGGGCTCGTCGGTGCTCGTCTTGGTCACGTGGCGGAGCGGGTCGATCCCGAGCAGGCGCTCGAGCAGTCCGAGCAGCTGGAGCGGGTCGAACGGCTTGGCGAAGAATCCCTGGGCGCCCACCGTCAGAGCGGAGACGCCGGCCTCGCGGGAGCCGCTGATCACGACGATCGGGACGTTGCGCGTGCGCGGGCTCTCCCTGAGCCGCTCGCAGTAGAAGAGGCCGTCCACCCCGGGCAGTCCGACGTCGAGGACGATCGCGTCCGGCAGCTCTGCGGTGATGATCTTCTCCGCCTCGATCACGTGGCCGGCGTCGCGCATCTCGATCCCTTCGAGCTCGAACGTGGCGCGGAGCAGTTCGCAGAGCAGAGGATCGTCGTCGACGACCAGTACGGTCGGCTTCCCCATGACGAGGGATACATCGGCCGGGGCGCCCGCGACCGTTAGCCCGAATCGCGAGTTTCCCCCTTTCGGGGGACGCGCTACGCCGGTGTAACCCGCGAGACGGAGATTCGCGGAGATTGGGTGAGCGTCTGGAGGACGACGCAGTAGCGTTCGGTCAGGCGGACCAGGGTCGCGAGCTGCTCCTGGTCGGCGTCGCTCTCGAGCTCGAACCGGAGCCGGATCGCCGTGAAGCCGACCGGGACGTCGCGGTCGACCGCCATCGTGCCGCGGAAGTCGAGGTCGCCCTCCGCGTGCACCGAACCGGAGACGGAGATCTCGAGCGACGTCGCCACCGCGCGCAGCGTGACGCCCGCGCACGCGACGAGTGCCTCGAGCAGCATGTCGCCCGAGCAGACCAGCGAGCCGTCGCCGCCGCTCGCGGGATGCAGCCCGGCCTCGGCGAGCGCGCGCCCCGTCCGCACCGAGCACGAGATCCCGTCCTCGAGCGTGCCCGAGGCCTCGAGCGTGATCAGGGCCGCGGCAGCATCCTCGCGGTAGCGCTGCTTGAGCGGGTCTTGCACGGCGCGGAGCTCGTCACGGTCCATCAGCCCTCCAGGTAGCCGTCGCGTACGGTGCCGAGCAGCGTCCCGCCGTGCACGCGGCCTCCGTGCTCGGCGATCACGTCGACCTCGAAGCCGGGATAGGTGGGCTGGAACCGGTTGCGCTTCCAGTCCTTGACGTTGCTGCGGTTCTTCATCGCCCTGCCGAACGGGTACGGCGGCAGATGCTCGCGGTCGCCGCGCACATTGCGGCCGTCGAGGTGCCGGATCACGACCTTGAACCCCTCGACGCGGAAGATCTTCCGCTCGACCGCCTGGACCGTGGCCATCCGCCGATCGTATTACGCGGGTAGCCGCGCGACGGCGACGACTCTCCCCGCCCCGATCGGGACGAGCGCCAGTAGCGCGAGCAGCGCGGCGACGGCGAACGGCCGGGCGAAGGACTTCGAGATCGCATCCTGCTGGATGCGGTCGAGCGAGTGCTGCAACGCGTCGAGCTTGGCGACCGCGCCGGAGTCCCCCCGCCGCGCCTTGTCGAAGGCGCTCGTGAAGTCCGGCAGCTCACCGTGGCCGGAGGCGCGCAGGGCGCGATACAGGTCGATCGTGAGCGGGATCTTGTCCAGCAGCGGGACGGGCGCCTTCAGGACGGCGACGATGCCCTTCGTCTTCGCGGCGTCGGCGTTGTGCGAGAGGTCGTCGTTCAGCATCGGCGCGAGCAGCAACAGCCCGAGCACGATCCCTGCGTGCCGTGACGCGACCCCGCTGATGCCGGCGTCCTCGCTCGTCGGCGGCAGGCAAACGCCGAGGCCGGCGCCGCACGCGACGAGCGCGGCCACGTTGACCGCGATCGACCCGGGCGCCACGGAGAACAGGGCCAGCCCGCCTGCCAGCAGCACGATCCCGACCGCGATCGACGCCGACGGGAAGCGCCGTCGCACGACGAGCGCCGCCACCGGCAGGATCGACACGAGCCCCGCCGCGGCGAGCGGGGTGAAGCCGTGCCCCTCGACGAGCAGGACCACCGCCAGGAACAGCGCTCCGACGAGGGCGCCCGAGATCAGGGCGACGGCCGCGGTCGCATCGACACGCCCCAGCCCGCGCGACCGCAGCGGGACGTCCTCGGCCCGCACGGCGGCGACGATCGCGAGGAGCGCCACCGGCGCCTGGAAGGCGAAGATCGCCCGCCAGTCGAAGACCTGCGTGAGCGTCCCTCCGAGCGCCGGTCCCGCGGCGGCGCCGATCGCCGCCGCTGCCGCCCACACGGCCGGCCCGAGCTCGACGAATGCCCCGACGAGCACGAGCGCGCCGCCGACGCCCTGCACGGCGCGCAGCGCCACGAGCATCGACAGTGAGCTCGCGAGCGCGCAGCCGACCGTCGCCGCTGCGAACACGACCAGGCCGGCGGTGAGCAGCGGACGCGTCCGCAGGCGTCCGGCGGCAACGACGACGATCGCGCCGGCGACCGCCGCCGCCAGGTTGTAGGCGGTCACGACCCACGCGGTGCTCGGGATCGAGCGGCCGAAGTCCTGAAGCAGCTGCGGCACGGCCAGCACGACGATCGCGGAGTCGGCCGCCGCGAGCGCGACGGCGACGATCAGGGTCAGGCGCAGCAGGCGCGTCACGCTGCGAGCGTACGCGCGGCCACCGCTACTCGGGGCTGCAGCGCGGGTCGTGATAGACCGCGAGTGCGAGCAGCGCGTCGTGGAGGGCGCTGCGGGCCGCCGGGTCGAGCGGGGCGAAGAACTCGTCCTCGGCCCGCCGCAGGGTCGCCCGCAGCTTGACCAGCTGGCGGCGTCCTTCTGGAGTCAGGCTGACGACGTGGCGTCGCCGGTCGTGCGGGTCGCGCCGCCGTTCGACGAGGCCCTTCGCCTCGAGTGCGTCGAGGATGCCGACGAGCTGGCTCCGGTCGACGCCGAGCACGTCGGCGATCGTCGCCTGCGTCTCGCGGTCGCCTTCGCCGAGGAGGGCGAGGAGGCTGTACTGGTGGGCCTCGAAGCCCACCTGCTCGAAAGCATCGAGCACCCGCCCCTTGAGCAGCAGCCCCAGCTTGGCGAACAGGAAGCCGCCGCTTCGAAGCAGCTCGTCGGGAACCCGGGGGAACTGCTTGAGCCTCGGTTCAGGGGCGATCTGAGCCATCGGGAATAAGTGTAGCCCTCAAGCGTTTGCTGTTGCTATCGTTGAATCGTTAAACGATCGGGGGATGTAACGAATGACTGCACACATTGTCGCAGAGCCCGCGGCCGCCGACCAGGCCGCCGCCCGCAGAAAGTGGCTCGTCCTCGCGGTGGTCGTCGCCGCACAGTTCATGGTCGTCCTCGACGTCGCGATCGTCAACGTCGCGCTGCCGTCGATCCGCGTCGACCTTCACTTCTCGCAGGAGAGCCTGCAATGGGTGATCACCGCCTACGCGATCTTCTTCGGCGGCGTGCTCCTGCTCGGCGGCCGTCTCGCCGACCTCCTCGGCCGGCGGCGGCTGTTCATGACCGGCCTCGTGATCTTCACCGTCTTCTCGCTGCTCGACGGCCTGGCCTGGTCGGAGGGATCGTTGATCGCCTTCCGGTCGCTCCAGGGGCTGGGCGCGGCATTGCTCTCGCCGGCCGCGCTCTCGATCCTGACCACGACGTTCCGCGAGGGGCGTGAACGAAACCTCGCGCTCGGTGTGTGGGGCGCGGCGTCCGGGAGCGGCGGGGCCGCCGGGGTGCTGCTCGGCGGAGCGCTGACGAGTGCGCTCAGCTGGTCGTGGATCTTCTTCATCAACGTCCCGGTCGGAGTGGCCGTGTTCGCGATCAGCCCGTTCCTGCTGCGCGAGAGCCGGGCCGAGCTCGAGCATCGCCACTTCGACATCGCGGGCGCGGCGACGATCACGAGCGGCCTGATGCTGCTCGTGTACGCGATGACCCGCGCCACCCAGCACGGCTGGGGGACGACCGAGACCATCGGCCTCCTGGCCGGTTCGGCGGCGCTCATCATCGCGTTCTTCGTCGTCGAGATGCGCTCGAAGGCGCCGCTCCTGCCGCTTCGGATCTTCCGTCTCCGGACGCTCACCGCGTCGAACGTGGCGGGCCTCCTGATGGGCGGCGCGATCTTCTCGCAGTTCTTCCTGCTGACGCTGTACATGCAGGAGGTCCTGCACTACTCGGCGATCCGGACCGGTGTCGCCTACATCGGGCTGACGCTCACGATCGTCGCCTTCTCGGCGGCGGCGCAGGCGCTCGTCACGCGGCTCGGTGTCCGGCGCGTGCTGCCGGTCGGCCTGACGCTGTCGGCGGTCGCGCTCGTGCTCTTCGCGCGGCTTCCGGTGCACGGTGAGTACTGGCGTGACCTGTTCCCGGCGTTCATCATCAGCGCGGTCGGGCTCGCGCTGGCGTTCGTGCCGATGTCGATCGGCGCGCTGACCGGCGTCGACCAGGCCGACGCCGGAGTCGCCTCCGGCCTGATCAACACGACGCAGCAGGTCGGCGGTGCGGTCGGGGTCGCGCTCGCGACGACGATCGCGACTACCTACACGACTCACTACGTGAGCGGCCACACCGGGTCGAGCGCGTTCGGCGGGGCCGCGCTGACGCACGGCTTCAGCATCGCGTTCTACGTCCTCGCGGCTCTCGCGGCGGTCGGCGCCGTGCTCTCGGCCGTGATGCTCGAGTCGAAGCCCGCGGCGCCCGAGGCTGCGTTCGAAGGCGACGCGCTCGAGCTGGAGGCGGCAGCGTGAGGACGCTCGAGCGGAAGCGGGAGGACCTCCGCCTGCAGCTCACCGGGCTCGTCCACGTCCGTGCACTCCTCGATCTCCGTGGCGCCTCCGCCGCGGAGATCGAGGCGCACGCGGCGGAGATCGAGCGGCTGCGCGCGCGGCTCGACGAGCTCGAGCTCGTGGCGTAGCTCGCGGAGGAAATCCGATCCGCGGACGTCGTCGTACTGCACCCGTACGACCCAGCGAACAAAAGGAGTGCAGGCGATGGGAAGACGGATCCTGACGCGGGTGCTGCCGCTGGCGGTGCTCGCCGCGATCGGCGCGGGCGTCGCAGTCGCGGCGACCGCGACGCGCACCGGCACGGTGAACGCCGGCGCCACCAGGTACGGAACGGTGCTGGTCAGCGCGGGTGGCCGGACGCTGTACCACCTGACGGCGGAGAAGCGCGGCAAGATCTCGTGCACGGGAGCGTGCGCGAAGGCGTGGCCACCGCTCACGATCGAGAAGGGATCGAAGCCGAAGGCCGGCGCCGGGGTCAAGCAGGCGAAGCTCGGGACGATCAGGCGGCCGGACGGCTCGGCCCAGGTCACCTACGACGGGCTCGCGCTGTACCGGTATGGGGACGACAAGAAGCAGGGTGACGCCAAGGGCCAGGGCGAGGAGCACGTCTGGTTCACGATCCGGCCCACCGGTGCGCTCGTGAAGACCAGGGCGGCGCAACCGGCGACGACGACGACGGCGTCCACCACTCCGCAAGCCGGCACGACCACGACGCCGCCGACGACGACCACGCACGGGTACGGCTATTAGCGTGGGGGAACCCAGGGTTCCCCCACGGGCCCCTCCTTTCGCGCTCTCGCTGGACCCCCGTTCCGTGGCCTCCCGCCGGGCAAAGCCCGGCTCCGGCCGCCGCCGCCGTGCGCCCTCGAAGGGCGGCTCGCCGTATGCGCGCCGGGGACGCGCTTCTGCGACGATCGTGGGCGGTGGGAGCGCCACGGGATCCCGAAGAGCTCGACGCGACGGCCGCGGCCGTCGCCGTCGAGCTCCCGCCGTCCACCACGGTCGGCGCCGTCCACATCACCGTCTCCGACCTCGACCGCTCGCTTCGCTACTACCGCGAGGTGATCGGGCTCGAGGTGCTCGAGCAGGCCCGGGGCCGTGTCTCGCTCGGCGCCGGCGGCCGTGAGCTCCTCGTGGCCGTCGAGGAGCCCGGCGCGCGCCCCGCGCCCGGCTGCACGGGGCTCTACCACTTCGCCCTGCTCGTCCCGCACCGCGGCGATCTCGCGCGCTGGCTCGCGCACGCGGGCCGCGATCGCGTTCCGCTCGCCGGCCTCTCCGATCACTTCGTCAGCGAGGCGATCTACCTCAGCGACCCCGACCAACACGGGATCGAGATCTACTGCGACCGCCCGCGCGAGGTCTGGGAGGGGCGGGTCGGCTCGCGGCTCACCACCCTGCCGCTCGACGTCGGCGACCTGCTGGCGGTGCTCGACGACCCGGCGCGCGAGCCGTTCGACGGCCTCGCGGCCGGCACACGCATGGGGCACGTCCACTTCAAGGTCGCGGCGATCGCCGAGACCGTCGGCTTCTATCGCGACGTCGTCGGCTTCGGGTTGATGGCCGCTCTCGGCGGCCAGGCGGCGTTCCTCGCCGCCGGTGGCTACCACCATCACATCGGGGCGAACACCTGGGAGAGCGCCGGCGGCTCCCCGCCGCCTCCCGGTGCGGCCGCGTTGCGGCACGCCACGATCGTGCTCCCCGACGACGACGATCGCGACCGCCTCGCCGCGCGGGTCGAGGAGCACGGCTACGCGGTCGAGGCTGCGGACGACGGCCTCGCGCTCTCCGATCCCTCGGGAAACCCCCTCTATATCGGGGTCGCCCCGTAGCTCGCTCTCTTTGGCGGGGGATAGCGCATCTGCGCGCGCGACGCAAGCGCGAGATTCCCTATGCCCGTGGATCCGCAGGGTGTTAGGCTCAACCCGAACCCCCCTGTGTCGGAGGCCGTTTTCGCGGTCGATTTCGAAAGAAAGGAAAAGAGCCACATGAAACCTCGTGTGCTGCTCGCGGTAGGGGTCGTCTCCCTCGTGGCGCTGCTCGTATCGCTCAGCATCGCTACCGCGGGAACGAGTAAAGCAACCAAGACCGGCGTGGCCGCCGCGACGATGAAGGCGCCGAAGGTGCCGAACGCCGCGGCGATCAAGGCGAAGTACGGCGGCCAGTCGATCACGTTCGTCGGCGACTCCGTCGGCGGGGGGCATGAGCGCGACACGGCGCTCGCGACGGAATTCACCAAGGACACCGGCATCAAGGTGAAGGTGGTCCCGCATCCGGCCGCGTCGGACGCGGCGTACTCGCAGCTCGCGAGGGCGTTCTCGACGCACTCCTCGTCGATCGACGTCGCGATGATCGACGTCGTCTGGCCTGGCGCGTTCGCGCCGTTCCTCGTCAACCTGAAGCCGAAGCTCGGCGCGCAGTCGAAGATCCACGCCGCCGGAATCATCAAGAGCGACACCGTGAACGGCAAGCTCGTCGCGATGCCGTGGTTCGGCGACTTCGGGATGCTCTACTACCGCACCGACCTGCTGAAGAAGTACGGCTACACGCAGCCGCCGAAGACCTGGAACTCGCTCTTCGTGATGGCGAAGAAGATCCAGGACGGCGAGCAGGCGACGAACCCGAACTTCACCGGCTTCGTGTTCCAGGGCAACGCCTACGAGGGGCTGACCTGCGACGCGCTCGAGTGGATCGCGTCCTCGGGCGGCGGGCACTTCATCGACAACGGCAAGGCCACGATCAACAACCCGAAGGCGGCAGCGATCCTCGACCTGTTCCGCAGCCAGATCGGCGTGACCACGCCGCGCGGCGTGACGACGTACCAGGAGGGCGAGGCGCAGACCGCGTTCACCAACGGTGATGCCGCCTTCGAGCGCAACTGGCCGTACGCCTACTCGCTCAACCAGGCCAAGGGCTCGAAGGTCAGGGGCAAGTTCGCGGTCGCCCCGCTCCCGCACGGCCCGGGCCACAGCTCCGTCGCGACGGTCGGCGGCTGGCAGCTCGCAGTCTCGAAGTACTCGAAGCACCAGAACGCGGCGATCGAGTTCGTCCGCTACATGACGAGCAAGCCCGTCGAGAAGTTCGACACGATCACGAACTCGAACGTTCCGACGATCCCGTCGCTGGCGAATGACCCGGCCGTCCGCAAGGCGGCCCCGTACCTGAACCCGGCGACTGCGGCCGTCCCGCGGGCGACCCGCCCGTCGACCGTCCTCGGCGTCAAGTACAACGAGGGCTCGAAGGACATCTACCAGGCGATCAGCCGCATCCTCAACGGAGCCCCGGCATCGAGCGTCCTGCCGGGCCTCCAGTCCCAGCTCCAGGCACTCCTGAAGTAAGGCACGCGCTCTGACCGAACCGAGGGAGGACGGCGCCCGCCGTCCTCCCTCGGTGCTTGATCGATCGCCATGGCATCCGTCGCCACACCAGTCCGGACACGCCGCCGCAGGCGGACGAAGCTCCAGCGCCGGCAGACGCGGGTCGCCTGGATGCTGCTCCTGCCGTCGCTGGCTGTCGTCGCGCTCGTCGCGCTGTACCCACTGGGGAAGACCGTCTTCCAGAGCTTCACCGACCAGGAGTTCCTCGCCCTGACCCCGACCAAGTGGGTCGGCCTGCAGAACTACAGGGAGCTCTGGCACGACACGCAGTTCCGCGACTCGATCTGGACGACGGTCAAGTTCACGCTGATCACGGTCGTATTCGAGTTCGCTCTCGGCCTGGTCATCGCCCTCGTGGTCAACTCGAGCTTCAAGGGCCGCGGCGCCATGCGGGCCATCATGCTCGTCCCGTGGGCGATCCCGACCGTCATCGCTGCACAGATGTGGAAGTGGATGCTCGACGACACGTTCGGCGTCATCAACGACCTGTTCGTGAGAATCCACCTCATCTCGCACTCGCACGCCTGGATCGCCGACCCGAGCACGGCGCTCGGCGCGGTCTGCGCGGTCGACATCTGGAAGACGACGCCGTTCGTCGCACTGCTCTTGCTCGCGGGCCTGCAGGTGATTCCGCAGGACCTCTACGAGGCCGCCAGAGTCGACGGCGCGAACGCGCTGCAGCAGTTCTGGAAGATCACGTTCCCGCTGCTCAAGCCGGCGATCCTGGTCACGCTGATCTTCCGCACGCTCGACGCGCTGCGGGTCTTCGACGTCTTCTACGTCTTCTTCGGCAACCGTCCCGACACGCAGACGATGGCCATCTACGCTCAGAGCACGATCGTCGGCGACGGCCATGTCGGCTACGGCGCGGCGATCAGCGTCGCGATCTTCCTGATCATCGCGATCTTCGTCATCATCTACGTGACCCTCAACAGGCTGAGCGGGGAGACCGCGTGAGCGGGCGATGAGCACGGCCGCAGAAGCGGCACGGCCCGTCGTGCGGCCGGTCAGCCGGCTCCGCAGGATGCGGAAGAGCCGCGTCGGGCGCCTGGTCGCCCGGACGCCCTTCTACCTCCTGATCGCGGCGATCGCCGTCTACTGCCTGTTCCCGTTCTACTGGGTGGTCCGCTCGTCGTTCACGCCCGAGGTGAATCTCTTCCAGACGCCGATCCAGTACCTCCCGTCGCATCCCACCCTGGCGAACTACCGTGGAGCGCTCAGCGCGAACTTCTTCACCCACGCCCTGCTCAACTCGGCCATCGTCGCGGGGTCGGTCACGCTGCTCTCGCTGGCGATCGGCTCGTCCGCCGCCTTCGCGCTCGGGCGTTTCCGCTTCCACGGCCGCTCGTTCGTCCTGTACCTGGTGCTGTCGATGACGATCTTCCCGCAGATCGCGATCCTCGGCGCCCTCTACACGACGATCACGAAGTTCAACCTCTACGACACGCTCGGCGCGCTGATCTTCACCTACCTGATCTTCACGCTCCCGTTCACGATCTGGGTGCTCACGAGCTTCATGCGGGCGCTCCCCGCCGACCTCGAGGAGGCGGCGTACGTCGACGGCGCGACGCCGCTGCAGGTCTTCTGGAAGGTGTTGCTGCCGCTGATCGCGCCGGGCCTCGTGACGACGGGCCTCCTCGCGTTCATCTCGGCCTGGAACGAGTACCTGTACGCGCTGTCGTTCATCCAGTCGCCGAATCACTACACCGTGCCGCTCGCGATCACGTCCTTCGTGAGCAACACCGGCAGCGCGTTCGCCGTCCCGTGGGGCCAGATCATGGCCGCGACCGTGATCGTCACGCTTCCGCTCCTCATCCTGGTGCTGGTCCTGCAGAAGCGGATCATCGCCGGGCTCACCGCCGGCGCCGTCAAGGGCTAGCGGCCGCTCCCGGAAGTTCGCCACGTCTTGGCCGGGTGCAAACGCGTCGCATCGCCGCGTCCTCGGTTGCGTCGATAGCTTCGGCTATCGACGCTTCCTGTGTCCTTGCGCTGCTCGGAATTCGCTCGGCCAGCCACACCGAACTTCCGGGAGCCACCACTAGACGGCTTCGCGCGTCTCCGGGTTGAAGAAGTAGAGCCGGCCCGTGTTGACTGCGAGCTCTGCCGGCTGACCCGTCGCGATGCGGGTGTGCGGGCTGACGCGTGCACACATGCGTGACTTGTCCCCGGCTCCGTCTCCGATGTGGATCGCGGCGTCCTCGCCCACGTCCGCGGTGGCCGCGCTGGAGACGATGCCCCTCGCGGAGGTACCGAAGTAGAGCAGCACCTCGGCGCCGAGCGGCTCCATCAGATCGACATCGACCTTCACCCGCCGGTCGCTCGGGACGGACTCGAGGCTCGCGTCCTCGAAGTCCTCCGGACGGATGCCCAGGATGATCGTCTTGCCGATGTAGTCCTTCAGCCCCGAGCGGTTTCGTGCGGCGAGCTCGTCGACGGTCAGCCGGTGCTCACCGAAGCTGACGGATAGGTGGCCGTTCGTCTGCTCGAGCTGCGCCTCCACGAGATTGATCGCGGGCGAGCCGATGAAACCGGCGACGAACTCGTTGGCCGGGTGGTTGTAGAGCACCTGCGGCTTGTCGACCTGCAGCAGGCGCCCGGCATTCATGACCGCAACGCGGTCGCCCATCGTCATCGCCTCCACCTGATCGTGCGTGACGTAGATGGTCGTCACGTCGAGCCGTCGCTGGAGCTCGTGGATCTCCGCTCGCATCTGCACGCGCAGCTTGGCATCGAGGTTCGAGAGCGGCTCGTCCATCAGGAACGCCTCCGGCTCGCGCACGAGCGCACGGCCCATGGCGACGCGCTGGCGCTGCCCACCGGAGAGTGCTCTCGGCTTGCGCTTCAGGAACGGCTCGATCTGCAGGGTCTTCGCCGCGTTCTGGACGCGCTCATGGATCTCCTGCTTCGGCATCTTGTGGAGGCGAAGGCTGAAGGCCAGGTTGTCCTCGACCGTCATGTGCGGGTAGAGCGCGTAGCTCTGGAAGACCATCGCGATGTTGCGTTCCTTCGGAGTCAGGTCGTTCACGATCCGGTCGCCGATCCGGAGCTCGCCGCCGGAGATCTCCTCGAGGCCGGCGACCATGCGCAGGGCGGTCGTCTTGCCGCAGCCGGACGGGCCGACGAGAACCATCAGCTCGCCGTCCTCGATCTTCAGGTCGAGGTCGAAGACGGCCTGGGTTCCGTCGTCGTAGACCTTCGAGATGCTGTCGAACTCGATCTCCGCCAATGGCTCGCCTCCCTTCGGACTACGAGCTTACTGCACGCTGCAGGCCGCGCCATGCCGATCGGGCGCCCCGGATGATCGCGTGCCCCCGAGCGCTCGTGCCGCGATGATGCGGTCGTGACGCTGACCGTCCTCCAGGGATCGACCTTCTGCGTCTCCGACGACCTCGGCGATCTCGTCTCCGGCCCGGCGGGTTTCTACACCGACGACACGCGGCACCTTTCCCGCCTGCTCCTGACCGTCGACGGAGAGCGCCCGCTGTTGGTCGCGTCGCGCAACGTCGAGCACTTCACCGCGTTCTTCTGCCTGCGCAACCGTCCGTCACGGACGTTGCCCGAGAATGCGTTGCTGATCAGCCGCCGCAGGCTCGTCGGCGGCGGGCTGCAGGACCGTCTGGTCGCCACCTGCCGGGCGATGGAATCCATCGCCTTCGAGCTCGCGCTCGAGCTCGAAGCCGACTTCGCCGACATCATCACCGTCAAGGAGCACGCGATCGCGGCGGGACCGCCCGCCGGACTGCGGCCGCTGCCGCCGCGGGGCCTGCACCACCTCGACGCCGACGGGCAGGAGCTCGTGCTCTCCGACGCGGGCGGTGAGGCGGGCGTGCAGACCGAGGTCGTCTTCTCGCAGCCGGCCGCTTTCGACGGCGGCCGGGCCCGCTGGCCGGTGGAGCTCGCCCCGGGGGAGCGGTGGGAGCTCTGCATCGACGTTGCGCCGCGTCTCGGCGGCGTGGTCGTCGTTCAGAGCTTCGCCGAGGCGCTGCGGCACGCCGCCGAGTCGCGCGAAGCCTGGAAAGCGAGCAGCCCCCGTCTTCGTTGCTCATGGGAGCCGCTCCGGCGGACCTACGAGCGGTCGGTCGCCGACCTGGCGGCGCTCCGGCTTCCAGGGAGCGGCGGCGGGCTCGGTCCGCCCGCCGCGGGGGCACCCTGGTTCATGACGGTCTTCGGGCGCGACTCGATCATCGCCTCCCTGCAGACGCTCGTCCTCGGACGGGAGCTCGCCGCCTCGGTGCTCGAGCGGCTCGCCGAGCTCCAGGCGACCGAGGACGATCCCCTGATCGACGCCGAGCCCGGCAAGATCATCCACGAGGTGCGGCGAGGCAAGGCCGCTCCGGTCTGGTTCCCCCGCTACTACGGGACGGTCGACGCGACGCCGCTCTTCCTCGTCCTGCTCTCCGAGCTCTGGCGCTGGACGGACGACGCGGCGCTCGTCCAGCGGTTCAAGGAGCCGGCGCTCGCGGCGCTGGCCTGGATCGACCGCTACGGCGACCGAGACGGCGACGGCTTCGTGGAGTACGAGCGGCGAACGACTCGGGGTCTCCCCAACCAGTCGTGGAAGGACTCGCACGACTCGCAGCGCTTCTCGGACGGGCGCCTGGCGCACAGCCCGATCGCCCCGTGCGAGGTGCAGGGCTACGTGTTCGACGCCAAGCGTCGCCTGGCCGAGATCGCGCGCGACGGCTGGAACGACGATGGTCTCGCCGACCGCCTCGACCGCGAAGCATTCGCACTTCGCGATCGCTTCGACCAGGCCTACTGGGTCGACCGGCGCGGCGGCTACTACGCGTTGGCGCTCGACGGCGAGAAACGGCAGGTCGACTCGCTCTGCTCAAACATCGGGCACCTCCTCTGGAGCGGCATCGTCCCGGAGTCTCGAGCGGACGCGATCGCCGAGGCTCTGCTGGGCGAGGAGCTCTGGTCCGGCTGGGGCGTGCGGACGATGTCATCGGTCGACGCCGGCTACAACCCGCTCGGGTACCACACCGGAACCGTCTGGCCGCACGACTGCTCCCTGATCGCCCAGGGCCTCGCCCGGTACGGGCGCTGGGAGGAAGCCTTCCGGGTCGCGCGCAGAGTGCTCGAGGCCTCCGCGCACTTCGACCACGAGCTCCCGGAGGTCTTCTCCGGGCTCTCGCGGAGAGAGACGCCGTTCCCGATCGCCTACCCGGCGGCGGCCCGCCCGCAGGCCTGGGGGGCCGGCGCCGGTGTCCTCTTGCTGCAGGTGCTCCTCGGGCTTCGAGCGGTCCGCCGGACGCGCACGCTGGAGGCGGTCGGCCCGACCGGCAGGCCCGAATGGCTCGGCACGGCTCGGCTTTCCGGCGTTCCTGCGTTCGGCCGGGTCTGGGACGTGGAGCTCGAGGGAGGCCGCGTCACCGTCTTCGCCGCTTGAAGATGGACATTCTGAAGGTGTTGTGCATCCGGAGCACCCATGCAACACTCATGTTGCATGGGTGCTCCGGAACCGATGCGGAGTAAGGCTCCGGCGGTCGACGAGACGCTCCGGAAGGCGACGATCGCCGTGCTGCGCGAACGCGGCTTCGCCGGCCTGACGCTCGAGCGCGTCGCCGAGGTGGCGGGGCGGGCCCGCTCGACGCTCTGGCGGCAGGGCATCGGGCGCGACGAGCTCGTCGCCGCGCTCGCCGGCGGGCTCGAGGAGGACTTCAGGGCGGCGATGTACCCCGTCCTCACCTCGCCCGGATCCGGCCGTGAGCGGCTCCGGCGCGGGCTCGAGGCGCTCTGCGACCTGCTCGACCGCCACCTGCCGCTGATGCTGGCGACCGACGAGGCGTTCCACCAGAGCCCCGAGCCCGGGCGGCACCCGGACTACCTCTACCCGTTCATCCAGTTCCTGCGGGAGGGGACGGCCGACGGGTCGATCGCACCGGTAAACGACCTGATCGGCGCCGCCGACGTCGCGTTCAACGCCGTCGCCTGGCCGTACGTCCACCTACGCGGCCGGCACCGGTGGGCGGCGGAGCGTGCGAAGAGCCGGATCGTCGGGACGGTGCTGAACGGCATCGCGCCCGAGCGCCCGGCCGCGAACGACGAAAGGAGCAACGATGAGCATGACCCTGCCGTACCTCGAGCCGCTCGTCCCGCGTGAGCCGGGCGAGCGACGGATCCCCGAGCCGCGGAGACGCGGCGAGCCGGGCGGGCCTCCCTGTGGCATCTGCACCGGGCGGGCGACCGGCGCGGTCTGGTCGGATGCGAACTGGACGCTGCATCCACCCGTAGGTGGGAGCCTTCCGGGCGCCGTCTGGCTCGCGAGCCGCATCCACGTCGACTCGTTCTCGGACCTGCCGGACGAGCTCGCCGGGGAGTTCGGCCGGGTCGCGGCGCGGGTCGAGCGGGCGATCCTGTCACTTGGCGATGTGGCCCGCGTCCACCTCTATCGCTGGGGTGACGGCGGCGCCCACTTCCACGTGTGGTTCCTGCCGCGTCCGCTCGGCATGATCGAGGCGTCCGGGATGATGCTGCCGCTGTGGGAGGACGCGATGCCGAACGTCCCGGACGAGGAGCTCGCGGCCGCGGCGAGACGGATCGCCGCAGCGATGTGACGTGACCGGGGCCGTTCTCGCACGCCGGCTCGGGACGACCGACGCGGTGATCATCGGCCTCGGCTCGATGATCGGCGCCGGGGTCTTCTCGGCGTTCGGGCCGGCGGCGAAGGCGGCAGGCAGCGGACTGCTGATCGGCCTTGTGATCGCCGCCTGCGTCGCGTTCTGCAACGCCGTCGCGTCGGCGCAGCTCGCCGCCCAGTACCCGACGTCGGGCGGGACGTACGTGTACGGGCGCGAGCGGCTCTCCGAATGGTGGGGCTTCATCGCGGGCTTCGGCTTCGTCGTCGGCAAGACAGCGTCCTGCGCCGCGATGGCGCTGACGTTCGCGGCGTATGCGGTGCCGGGGCCGGCCTGGGTGCAGCGGGCGGCTGCGGCGGGAGCGGTGATCGCGCTCACCACGGCCAACTACCACGGCATCTCCCGGACGGCGGGTCTCGCACGCCTGCTGGTCGCCGGCTCGATCGTCGCCTTGCTCTTCGTGGTGGCCGCGATCGCGGCGAGCGGCGAGGCGGACTCGGGCCGGATCGGCAGCCTGACGGCCGGCGGCCACGGCCTCCACGGGCTGCTGCAGGCGGCGGGGCTCCTCTTCTTCGCGTTCGCCGGCTACGCCCGGATCGCGACGCTCGGCGAGGAGGTACGCGACCCGACGCGCACGATCCCGCGGGCGATCCCGCTGGCCCTGGGAATCGTCGTCGGCCTCTACCTCGTCGTCGGCGTCTCGGTGCTGGCGGCCGCCGGGCCCGAAGCGCTCGCGGCGAGCACGGCACCGCTCGCGACGGCGGTGGACGCGGTCGGCGCATCGTGGGCGCTGCCCGTCGTCCGCGCGGGCGCTGCGATCGCGAGCCTCGGTGCGCTGCTCGCGCTGATCGCGGGGATCGGACGCACGGCACTCGCGATGGCGCGGAACCGCGACCTCCCTCGGTGGCTCGACTCGGTGCACGAGCACAACCGCGTGCCGGATCACGCCGAGCTCGCGGTCGCAGCGGCCGTCACCGTGCTCGTGTTGACGACGGATCTGCGGGGGGCGATCGGGTTCTCGTCGTTCGGCGTGCTCGTCTACTACGCGGTGGCGAATGCGGCCGCGTACACGCAGGATCCGGCGCGCCGCCGCTGGCCGCGCGCGCTCAACGTCGCCGGCCTCGTCGCCTGCGTCGTCCTCGTCGTCTCGCTGCCGCTGAGCGCCGTGATCGCCGGCGTCGCCGTCCTGGTGGCGGGCGTGGCCGGACGCGCGCTCGTCGTCTCGGCTCGACGCGAGCCGTTCGATGCCGACGGTGCAGACCGCGATCGTGCCGAGCGCGGCGACCAGGATCGCAGCCCGCCCGGGATGAGGTGAGCCCGTGGTTCGCGAGCCCCAGGGTGACGACGCCGTGAACAGGAGGAGGAGCGACACGCGGCGCGCGCACCGCCGCCGGCGCTGCCGTCAGCCGAGCGCCGACCGGACGGCGCGCGCGATCACGACGTCCTCGCGCGCCTGCACCACGTGGACGGCGACCGTGGATCCCGGCGCCGAGACCGTCGCCTCCCCGGCGGCGGTCTCGTTCGCGCTCTCGTTCGCGCTCTCGTCGAGCTCGACGCCGAGGAAGTCGAGCCTCCCGCAGACGTCGCGGCGGATGCGGGCGGAGTTCTCGCCGACGCCGCCGGTGAACACGACCGCATCGAGGCCGCCGAGCGCACTCGCCATTCCGGCGACCGCCTGCGCGACGCGGTAGGCGTAGATCTCGAGCGCGAGCGCCGCTTCGCGGGAGCCGTCGCGCTCGAGCGCCGCCACGTCTCCCGTCCCGGCGAGCCCCGTGAGCCCGGACTCGTGCTCGAGCGCCTGCTCGAGATCGGCCGGGCCGACGCCGGTCCGCAGGAGATAGAGCAGCGCTCCGGGATCGACGGGGCCGCCGCGCGTCGCCATCGGCACGCCCTCGAGCGGGGTGAAGCCCATCGTCGTGTCGAGCGAGCGGCCGTTGCGCACCGCCGTCACCGACGCGCCGCCGCCGAGGTGGCACACCACGAGCCGGGCGGCCACGACACGCTCGGCGGCCCACTGCACCGACAGCCCGTGAAAGCCGAAGCGGCGGATGCCGAGCGCGCGGAAGCGCTCGGGCAGGAGGTACGTGCGCGCCGCGTCGGGCAGCGTCGCGTGGAACGCCGTGTCGAAGACGGCGACGTGCGGGATGCCGGGGAGCGCCTGCTGCGCGGCCCGAATCGCCGCCAGCGCCGGTGCGTTGTGCAGCGGGGCCAGCTCGACGAGGGCCTCGAGCTCGGCCATCACTCGGTCTCCGACCGGCGTCGGCGCGACCAGCCGCTCGCCGCCGTGCACGACGCGATGTCCGGCGGCGACGACCGGCGGCGCCGCCTCCAGCGACGCGACGGGGATCGCGTTGTCGTGCTCGTCGACCGCGGCGAGCTTGAGGCTGGTCGACCCGGCGTTGACGACGAGGATCGTGCCGCGCATCGCCGGCGACTTTACGTTCTCCCCTCTCCGTACATCGCCGCAGGTCGGGTCGGTGGAGCGCCCGATGCCCGGGCCCGACGGGAGAGGCACCGTGACCTCATGTCTTCCAATGTGCTGACCGAACGCGAGCGCGAGACTGCTGTCCTGCTCGCCTATGGGCACACGAACCGTGACGTCGCCGCCGCGCTGCACGTCTCGGTCCGGACGGCGGAGTCCGAGCGGGCGCGCGTGATGCGCAAGCTCGGGCTCGAGCGGCGGGCCGAGCTCGTGCGCTGGGCGCTCGAGCGTGGCCTCCTGCACTAGGGCTCGGTTGCGGGAAACCCGAAAGCGGTTCCGTGCAGCCCACGATGGCCCTTTCTCCGGATGCGACCACAGTGCTTGAAAACAACGGTCGAACGCGGAGACGAGCTCGGCCCTCAGGGAAGGAGAAGGAGATGCGCAAGTGGTTCGAAATCGGCGGACTCGTCGCCGCAGTCGTCCTTGTCGCCTTCGGCGTCGTCGCGATCGCAATGGGCGTCAACGGCCGGAACACCGTTTCGTCGGAGCTCAAGGACCAGCAGATCGTCGGTTCGGCCGACATGACCCCGAGTGCGATCAAGTCGGAGGCGCAGAAGGCCGGCCTGAAGAACATCAGCTTTCCGACCTGCAGCGTCGCCAACCAGGCGGTGACGAGCGGTGCTACGGCGCGCTGCTTCGCCCAGTACATGCAGATCCACGCGCTCGAGTCGACGGGCGGCTACTTCTACTCGCAGATGGGCATCTACACGGCGAAGCCGAACGCGCCCAAGTCCGAGCTGATGCCCGGCGGCGGCACCGACAACAAGGCGTATGCAGCCGTCGACTCGACGACGGGCCAGCCGATCCAGAACGCGGCCCGGAACGTGTGGGTGACCGAGACCGCGCTGACGACGGCCCTGAACAGCTCGTACATGGCGAGCCAGCTGGCGTTGTTCGGGATCGTGGTCGGCGTGGCGTTCCTGCTCACCGGCATCGGCTTCGCGATCCTCGCGATCGGCGGTGCCCTCCGGAGCCGTGAGACCGCGTTCGGCTGGTTCGGGAAGTCCGAGAAGGAGGCTTCTGGAAAGGCGGTTCCCACCACGTAAGACATCCGCGAAAGGCGCACGAGCTCGTACGAGGGCCGCGAGAGCGGCCCTCGTGCTCGTCGTGACGAGGCCCCGTTGCCGATGACTTCGGCTGCCCCGGCGTGTCTAGGGTGCAGACCATGACCGGACCGGGAACCGTCGAGCACGCGCAGCCGGACGTCGTCCGGGAGGACGCCCGGATCGCCCACACCGGCGTCCTCGCTGCGTTTGCAGGCGCCTGCGCCCGGCGCCCGGGCCGGGTGATCGGCGGCTGGATCGCCGTCTTCGTCGTGCTGATCGGCCTCAACGCCGCCTTCCACGGCAAGCTGATCAACGATTTCACCATCCCCGGGTCCGACACGCAGAAGGCGACCGACCTGATCAAGGCGAAGTTCGGTGGGGAGAAGGGTGCGGCCCTGCGCGTGGTGCTGGCGGCGCCGGAGGGGGAGCGGCTCGACACGGCCGAGCGCACGCGGGCCGTCGAGAAGATGCTCGTCGCCTCGCACGGCTCGCAGCGCTCGCTGGCCGAGAATCCCAAGGACGTCATCGCGATCACGAGCCCGCTCGCCCCTGCGGGCGCAAAGCAGCTGTCGAGCGACGGCCGGATCGCGTACTTCGACGCGCGGTACGACCGGACGTCCTGGCAGTTGCCCCGCTCGGGGATCGTCGCGCTCGAGAATCAGCTGCGCGCGATCGGCGAGCCCGCCGGGATCCAGGTCGAGTTCACCGGCGAAGCTGAGAGCGCGCCGCCGACCCAGGGCATCAGCGACGTCATCGGCCTCGTCGCCGCGTTCGTCATCCTGATGATCCTGTTCCGTGCGCTCGTCCCGACGGTGATCCCGCTGCTGTTCGCAATCGTCGCCGTGCTGGGAGCGTTCCTCCTGCTCTTCCTGGCGGCGCGGCTCACGCACTTCAACACGATCACCGAGATCCTCGTCCCGATGATCGGGCTCGGCGTCGGGATCGACTACACGCTCTTCATCGTCACGCGGTTCCGGCAGTTCCTGCACGACGGGCTCTCCGCCCAGGACGCGGCGGCGGCGGCCGGGGCGACCGCGGGCCGCGCCGTGATCTTCGCCGGGGTGACGGTGGCGATCTCGATCACCGGCCTGGCGCTGATCGGCCTCGACTTCATCACGAAGCTCGGCATCGGCAGCGCGCTCGGCGTGCTGACGGCCGTGCTGCTCGCGAACTCGCTGCTGCCCGCGGTCCTCTCCTTGCTCGGGGCCCGCATCGACCGCGGCCGGCTCGGGATGAAGCCTGTCGACGAGTCCCGCGAAGGGCAGGCGCGCACCCCGATCGCCGGGTGGGGCCGCTTCGTCTCGCGCAACGCAAAGGTCGTCCTCCCGGTCGTGCTCACCGTCCTGCTCCTGCTGGCCTCACCGGTGCTTGCCGTGCGGCTCGGCCTCGCCGACGCCGGGACCGCGCCCAAGGACCAGACGACCCGCAAGGCCTACGACCTGTTGACGAAGGGCTTCGGGCCCGGGTTCACGGAGCCGATCCCGGTCGTGGTCGACCTGCGGTCCGACCATCTGGCCGCCAAGAAGCTCGCGACGGCGCTCCGGCAGGTCCCCGGCGTCGCGCAGGTGAACGCGCCGATCTACAACGCGAAGACCCCGCAGAAGGCATCGGTCGCGATCGTCAACACCTACGGGAAGTACAAGCCGCAGGACGCGAAGACCGACCAGCTCGTCTCGACGTTGCGTCACGAGGTGATCCCGCAGGTGCTCGCCGGCTCGAGCGCGCACGCGTACGTCTCCGGGTCGAACGCCGCGTTCACCGACGTCGGCGACCGGATCTTCTCGCACGCGCCGTGGTTCCTGCTCTACATCATCGGGATCACGTTCCTCGTGCTCGCGATGGCGTTCCGGTCGGCGGTGATCGCCGTCAAGGCTGCGCTGACGACGCTGCTCTCGGCGCTCGTCGGCTTCGGCGTCCTGACGCTCGTCGTGCAGCTGGGCCACGGGATGGGAGTGATCGGGCTCGACCGTACCGGTCCGATCGAGAGCTACGTGCCGCCGATCGCCTTCGCCATCCTCTTCGGCCTGTCGATGGACTACGAGGTGTTCCTGATGAGCCGGATCCGTGAGGAACGCGTCCACGGCGAGGAGACCGTCGCCGCGGTAAAGGACGGGGTCGCAGGCGTCGGCCGCGTGATTGCGGCCGCGGCGCTGATCATGTCCTCGGTCTTCTTCTCGTTCCTGCTCAGCCCCGACCGCGTGTCGAAGGAGTTCGGGCTCCTGCTCGGCGTCGCGATCCTGACGGATGCCTTCTTGATGCGGCTGACCCTCGTCCCCGCGCTGTTGACCCTACTGCGCGAGCGCTCGTGGGCGATCCCACGCTGGCTGGACAAGCTGCTCCCGGACATCACGATCGAGGCGCCCGGCGAGCGGCCGACAGCGGCGAAGAGGCCGGCGCACGCAAAGCCGGCGGACGCCGCGGCACGCTGATCGGAACACGTAGAGCGCCTGTCGACACGACACGACCGCTCGTGCTGAAAGGCCAATCTCGAGTCAGCTGCCGACCACGCGCACGTCGAGCACGCCGTCCGCGCGCCGCTCGAGCCGCAGGGGCCAGACATGCCCTGCGGGCGAGGTGACGGCGAGCTCGACCGGCGCGCCGCGCGGCTCGGTCCTCCGTCCGAGAGCCCGCCGCGCATCGAGCAGCTCGGCGTGCCTGAGCAGCGCCGCCCGCACGGCGGGAATCACGTCGGCGGCCCGGAACGGCTTGGACAGATACGAGAACACCCCGGCGGCCAGAGCGCGCTCGACGAGCGCGCGGTCCGAGTGCGCGGTCACCATCACGATGGGAATCGGCCGCTCCGCCAGGATGCGGCGCGCGCACTCGATCCCGTCGACGACCGGCATGCGGATGTCGAGCAGAGCGAGGTCCGGCTCGAGCTCGCGCGCCAGCTCGAGCGCCTCGGCGCCGTCCCGCGCCTCGCCGCAGACGTCGAAGCCGTGCTCCTCGAGCAGCCGGCGCAGGTCGAGCCTGATGATGGTCTCGTCCTCGGCGACCAGCACGCGCGTGGGCGCGATCGCGTCGTCACCGTGCTCGTCGAGCAAGCGCCCTCCCTGATCGAACAACACCGGACCAAACAAAAAGCCTCCAGACGCCCACCGGCAGCTGAAGGCTCCTTCGCCTGCGCGCTCGCGACGGTGCGAACGCGTCACGCAGCATAGCGCACCGTTCGGCCGGTACTTCAAAGAGGGAAGTATCGGCCTTGACGCAGCCGCCGCCGACGGTATGGTTACGCGCACGTTCGCGGCAACGATGTCGCGCGCGGAGGCAATGAGGCCTCAGGACTCCGACGAGTCCTGGGGCCTTTTTTGTTGGACGAGGACAAGGAGAGGTCGATGCTGTATCCGCATTGGTTGAACCCGGGCGACAACGCGTGGCAGTTGACGGCGGCAACGCTCGTCGGGCTGATGAGCGTGCCGGGACTGGTCGTGCTCTACGGCGGCGTCATGCAGAAGCGCTGGTCGGTCAACAGCATGATGCTCGCCTTCATCGCGTTTGCGCTCGTGCTCGTCGTGTGGGTGCTCTACGGCTTCAAGATGGGCTTCGGAACGCCGTTCCACATCGGCTCCAAGGGCGGCTTCTTCAGCAACTTCCTCGGCAAGCCGGGAAGCGTCCTCGACTCGGGTGCGCTGCAGGGGCAGGCGAAGATCCCCAACCTGGGTGCGGCGGGCGTGCTCGACTTCCCGCAGTCGTCGCTCGTCTACTTCCAGTTCGTCTTCGCCGCGATCACCCCGATCCTGATGCTGGGATCGGTCCTCGGACGCGTGAACTTCAAAGCGTGGATCCCCTTCGTCGTCCTCTGGTCGTCGCTCGTCTACACGGTCAACGCGTTCCTGATCTGGGGCGGCGGCTGGTTCGCGCAGAAGGGCGCGGTCGACTTCAGTGGCGGGTACGTGATCCACCTCTCCGCGGGCATCTCCGGCTTCGTCGCCGCATGGGTGATCGGGCCTCGCCTCGCGCGCGACCGTGAGATCGACGCTCCGAACAACCTCGCAATGGTCGCCGTCGGCGCCGGGCTGCTCTGGCTCGGCTGGAACGGCTTCAACGGCGGCGACCCCTACAACGCGGGCGCCGATGCCGCCGCGGCGGTGCTGAACACGAACCTCGCGACGGCCGTTGCCTTCCTCGTGTGGGTCGGCTGGGACTACGCGACCGGTCGCAAGCCGTCACTCCTCGGCAGCGTGAACGGCATGATCGTCGGCCTCGTCGCAATCACGCCCGCAGCCGGGTTCGTGAACGGCTGGGGCGCGATGCTGATCGGTGTGGTCGCCTCGTCGCTCGTCTACGTCGCGTACAACTACCTCGCGCTGCTTCGTCCGTTCAGAGGCGTCGACGACACGCTCGGCGTCGTCTACACGCACGGGTTCGCCGGCCTGATCGGCGGGCTCCTCACGGGCATCCTCGCCGACTCCGCGATGCAGGTCGTCCCGGGCTTCTCGGTCACGGGCGGCATGCACCTGCTCAAGTGGCAGGCGCTGACCGCGCTCTGGGTGATCGTCTTCTCGGGCATCGGCACCTTCGTGCTGCTCAAGCTGGTCGGGCTCGTGGTGCCGCTGCGGATGAGCGAGAAGGACATGGAGATGGGCGACATCGCGGTGCACGGCCACGAGGTCTACCCGTCCGACATCCCGTCGCTCGGCTTCCCGTCCGGGATCCCGGCCGGGGCGAACGCTGCGGTTGCGTCTCCGGGGACCTCGGGCTGAGACCGGCGTGAGCACCAGGATCATCGTCTCCTACGACGGAACGGGCTCGGACCGCGATGCGCTGTCCTTCGGACGCCTGCTCGCCGGAGCCGGCGCATCGCTCGAGCTCGCCTACGTCAGGCACGCACACGAGAGCGAGAGCAGCCGCGAGCAGCTCGCCGAGGGTGACGCCCGCGCGCTGCTCGCGGCCGGAGCAGGCGAGATCGGTGACCCTGAGCTGCCCACACACGTGGTGCTCAGCGCGTCGACGCCGGCCGGCCTTCGCGATCTGGCGCTCAGGGTCGACGCGGACATGATCGTGTTCGGCTCCGAGTACCGCACGGCGCGTGGGCACATCGACCCGCAGGCATCGGCCCGCCGTCTGCTCGACGGCGGGCCGATCGCGCTCGGCCTCGCGCCGTCGGGGTTCCACCAGGCGAACGGGTACGCGGTGCACGCCGTCGGCGCGATCGGCGAGGACGGCGACCCGTGCGTGCTCGAGACGGCCGAGGCGCTCGCATCGCACCTCGGAGCGGAGGTCGCTCCGCGGGCGACCGCCGACGTCGACCTGATCGTCGTCGGCTCGAAGCCGGGAACCGTCAACGGCCGCGTCACGATCAGCGCCGCGGCGGAGTACCTGATCGAGCTCGCCCGCTGTCCCGTCATCGTCCTCCCGCGCGGCGTCGCGCTCGGGTTCTAGCGGCGTGCCTGCAGAGGCGGCGCGGTTCGAGAGGCGGGTCGGCCGGCGCGACCGGCTCTTCCTCGCCGCGCTTGCCTGTGCGGCTGCCCTGGCGGGGCCGGCGATCGTGCTCGCGACGCGCGACCACGGGACCCGGGCTCGGGAGGACGCGGCGTGCATCACCGCCGCACACGCGGGCGTGCTCGGCGGCGGGACGTACCACTACTGCGGCGAGGCGGCGGTGGAGTTCTGCCGCCGCTTCGCCGGAGACCCGGCCGTGGCCGGCGAGTGCGCCGGTCTCGCTCAGCCCTCGGCGGGTGCGGCCGCCGGGGCGTCGGAGGGCCGGCGGCGGTCCCAGAGCGTCGCGTTCAGGAACGCCGCCGACACGACCAGCCGGGCGATGATGTACAGCCAGAGCAGGATCACGGTCGCAGCACCCAGGGCCCCGTAGAGCTGCGGCTGGCGTTGCAGCTTCGGCGCCAGGTAGACGGAGACGAAGGCCTGCACCAGGATCATCCCGATCCCGGCCGTCACGGCACCGGGAAGCAGCGCGCGCGTCGGGGCGTCGCTGTGGGGGAGCAGCGACATCGCCCACGCGGCGACGACGGCGTAGACGGCGAACATGCCGACCAGCACCAGGAGACCGAACCAGCCGCTCTCGTTGTGGCGGATCCACTGGGAGCCTGCACCCAGCAGTCCCACGGCGACGACGGCGCCCGTGAACAGGAGGCTCGCCCCGACCGGGTTCCGGAGCTTGCCCGCCCGGACGGCCCACGCGATCTGATGTGCGACGCGAAGCGCGCGGACGGCGCCGATCCCGAACCACACGAGCAGCACGATCCCGATTCCGAGCAGGTACCAGCGGCTGTGCGCGCCCTCGGTGAACGCGGCCCGCGCGCTGCGCGCGGCGGCGCCGCTGATCCCGAACTCGCGCGCCGTGCTGACGACGCTGCGATTGTCCGACCCGGCCCAGAAGCTTCCGAGCGCGGCCAGCACGACACCGAACGGGACGAGCCAGAGAAAGAACCGGTAGGCGAGCCCGCCGGCGATCAGCGACGAGCCGGCCGCGCGCTCGCGCTCGAGAGACTCGAAGACCGCCGGGCCGCCCGGGACGCGCGTCCGTGCGGTCTCGGCCGCGCGCAGCCCGACCATCCGCAGCCCCTCGCTCTTCGCGCGCGCGTCGGCGAGGTTCACGCCGTCAGCGGGTGCGCCTGGCGGGCCATCGCGACGGCCTCGAGGCGCGAATGTGCTCCGAGCGCCCGCAGGAGGTGGCGCACATGGTTCCGGACGGTCTCGAGGCTGAGATGGAGCTCGTCGGCGATCTGCCTCGTCGAGCGGCCGTGCTCGAGCATGCGGAGGATCTCCGCCTGGCGCGGCGTGAGGTCGGGATGGGCGTTCGTCTGCGGCGGTCCCTCGTGCAGCACCTGGCCGAAGACGCCGACCACGCGGTTCCCCTCGTAGAGCGGCACCGAGCAGATCTCGACCATCACACGCTGGCCGTCGGCGTCCACGATCGCCACCTCGGCGTCGGTCACCTTCACGTTCCCGACCACCTTGCCGGCGAACGCCTCGCGCGCACGCAGGACCTCCTCCGGAGCGACGACCGAGGTGAACTGCCGTCCCACGACGTTGCCGACGACGTTCTGCGCGGCCGGGTTGGTCCAGCGAATCACGCCCGTCTCGTCGATCACGTAGCTCGGGACGTTGATGTTCTCGATCGCGCCCTCGAGGTCGCCGCCCGTTCCACCGAGTGCGGACATGCTTCGAGTCTAGACGGTGTCCGCGTTAGGTTCCGGACGCATGCTCCGCGTCACGTACATCGGACATGCCACGGTGCTCGTGGAGCTCGACGGGGCCAGGCTCTTGACGGACCCGGTGCTGCGGCGCCGGGTCCTGCACCTGCGCCGCGAGGAGCCGGTCGCGGCGCAGTCCCTCGGCCCGCTCGACGGCGTGCTGATCTCGCATGCGCACTGGGACCACCTCGACGTCGCCTCGCTCGCGCAGCTTGGGCGCGGCCTGCGGGTCGTCCTGCCGCGGGGCGCGGGCCGCATCCTGCGGCGTCGCGGTTTCACGGCTGTCGTCGAGGTCGACCGCGGCGGCAGGGTCGAGATCGGGAGCGTCGCGGTGACGGCGACCGAGGCCGAGCACGATGCGAGCCGCGGCCCGCTCGGCGTCCGTGCGCCGGCGGTCGGCTACCTGGTCGAGGGGTCGGCGCGCATCTACTTCGCCGGTGACACCGATCTCTTCTCCGGGATGGCCGCTCTCGCACCGCTCGACCTCGCGCTGCTGCCCGTCGCCGGCTGGGGCCCGCGCCTGCCCCCCGGTCATCTCGACCCGCAGCGGGCCGCCGAGGCGCTGCGCCTGCTCCGGCCCCGCGTCGCGGTGCCGGTCCACTGGGGGACGTACTCGCTCGCCACGAAGCGGCGGGCAACACCGGGCGTGCAGCGGCAGCCGGCGGACGAGTTCCGGCGCTTCGCGGCGGAGCTGGCGCCGGACGTCGACGTGCGTGTCCTCGCACTCGGCGAGACGCTCGAGCTCGGCTGACGCTAAGTTTGCCGCCCGTGAGCGAGACGGCTCATCCGTACGGGGAGCGGCCGGCGTGGACGCCGGAGCGGCCGCACGTCCGACCCTTCCGGGTCGTCCTCACCTGGATCGTGTCAGCGGTCGCGCTGTTCGTCGCCGCTGCGATCGTGCCGCACGTCCACGTCACGGGCGCGCTGGGCGCGTTCGTCGCGGCGCTGCTGATCGCGATCCTGAACGCGCTGCTGCCGCCGGTCGTCGCCGCCCTGCGGCTCCCCTTCGCGCTGATCACCGGCTTCGTGCTCGTCCTGCTCCTGAACGCGCTGATGCTCGAGATCACGTCGAACATCGCGCCCGGCGCGCTCCAGGTCGACTCCTTCGGCTGGGCGCTCGTCGCCGCCCTGATCGCGTCGGCGGTGACCGTCGTGCTCGACGTCGCCTTCGGGACGAACGACGACGACACCTACATGATCAGCGTCGTGCAGCGCATCGCGCGCCGCTCGAAGGATCAGGTCCGCACCGACATGCCCGGCATCGTGTTCCTCGAGATCGACGGGCTCGGGCTTCCGATCCTGCGCCGTGCGATGCGCGACGGCAACGCCCCCGTGATGGCGCGATGGCTCGAGCGGGGAACCCATCACCTCGACGAGTGGGAGACCGACCTGTCGTCGCAGACGGGCGCGAGCCAGGCCGGGATCCTCCTCGGTTCGAACGAGAACATCCCGGCCTTCCGCTGGGTCGAGAAGGAGTCCGGGAAGATGATCGCCTGCTCGGCGCCGAACGACTGCGCCGAGATCGAGCGTCGCCACGCGACCGGGAAGGGCCTGCTCGTCGACGGGGGCGCGAGCCGCGGCAACCTGCTCTCGGGCGAGGCCGATCACGTGATCCTCACCGTCAGCCGCATCGACGAAGAGCGTGGCGCGAACCCGGGCTACCGGGCGTTTCTCGCGAACGGCTTCAACGTCACGCGGGTGCTCGTCCTCTTCGGGTGGGAGGTGATCCTCGAGTGGCTCGCCGCCACGCGTGCGATTCGGCGCGACGTCCGTCCGCGCGGCCACCGTGGCGGCGTGTATCCGTTCCTGCGCGCGACGATGTGCGTCTTCGTCCGCGACCTGATCGTGCATGGCGTGATCACGGACATGATGAAAGGCCGCCCCGCCGTGTACGCGACGTTCTCGAGCTACGACGAGGTCGCGCACCATTCCGGGCTCGAACGCGCGGACACGCTCGAGGCGCTGCGCAAGCTCGACCAGCAGTTCGGCCGGATCGAGAGCGCGCTTCGCTACGCGGCTCGTCCGTACGAGATCGTCGTGCTCTCCGACCACGGACAGACGCAGGGCGCGACCTTCAAGCAGCGACACGGGTACGGGCTCGGAGACCTCGTCGAGCGGTCTCTTTCGGGCGGTCGCGTGACCGAGGTCGCGAACGGCGACGAGCAGTCGAAGATGGTCGGGCACGCGCTCGGCGAGGCGACCGGCCACAAGGCCAAGCGCGCCAAGAACGACGTCTCCGACCGCCAGGTCGTCGTGCTCGGCTCGGGCAACCTCGGTCTCGTCTACCTGATGGAGGAGAAGCGGCGGCTGACGCTCGAGGAGATCGGCGAGCGGCATCCCGGCCTGCTGCCGGCGCTGCGGGAGCATCCGCACATCGGCTTCCTGCTGGTTCACTCGTCGCAGGACGGCCCGGTCGTCCTCGGCCCGAAGGGGGCGCGCTACCTGACGGACGACAGGGTCGTCGGTGACGATCCGCTCGCGGACTTCTCGCCGAACGCCGCGATGCATCTCCGGCGCACGGACGGGTTCGAGCACGTGGCGGACATCATGGTCAACAGCTTCTACGACCCGCAGCTCGAGGAGGGTTGTGCGTTCGAGGAGCTGATCTCGTTCCACGGCGGGATGGGCGGCCCCCAGACGCGGCCGTTCATCCTGCACCCGGTCGGTCTGCCGATGCCCGCGGAGCCCGTCGTCGGCGCGGCCGCGGTTCACGAGCTGCTCGCCGGCTGGCGCGGGCTGCTCCAGCCGGATGCCGACGCCGGCGCAGCGGTCGCGGACGGGCTTCGCGCAGAAGGAGATGCGGGCCTCGCCGGTGAACCCCGGTAGCACCATCCGCACGACCGCCGACCGAATCACACCATGAACCTGAAGTTCTGGCAGACACGCCAACCTGCGCCCGCAACGCCCGCTGCTCCACCAGTCGAGCAGGTCGTCGTGCAGCTGGACGCCGACCAGCTGCGGGAGCTCTCGACCGTCTTCTCGGCGCCGCGGTGGCTGCGCGACCTCGGGCTCGCGTCGTGGTTCCTCGTCGGCGTCGCCCTGCTCGTCGTCGGGCTCACCTGGGTGCTGGGTGTCACGTCGACGATCGTCGTGCCCGTGGTCGCGGGTGGGATCGTCGCGACCGTCGCCTCGCCGGCGGTCGGCTGGCTGCACGCACACCGGGTGCCCCGCGCCCTCGGAGCGCTCATCGTCCTGCTCGCCCTCGCCGCGCTCGGGGTCGTGATCCTCCTGCTCGTGCTGGGCGGGATCGTCGCCGAGGGCCCGAAGATCGCGGCTGCGGTCGGCGATGCGGCGGACAAGATCCAGGGGTGGGTGCAGGGGGTCGGCGTCGACACGTCCGCCGCCTCGAGCGCGAACAGCAACGTCTCGTCGTCCGTGCCGTCGATCATCTCGACCCTCGTCAAGGGAGTCTCCGCCGGCATCCACGGCATCGCGTCGATCGCCTTCGGCATCTCTTTCACGCTCTTCGCCGTCTTCTTCCTGCTCAAGGACGGGCCCGAGTTCCGCGCGTGGCTGAACCGGCATCTCGGCGTACCGCCCCTCGTGGCCGACACGATCACGGGCGGCGTCGTCACCGCCATGCGCCGCTACTTCCTCGGCGTGACGATCGTCGCCGCGTTCAACGCCGTCGTCGTCGGCGTCGGCGCGTACGTGCTGAGCGTCCCGCTGGCAGGCACGATCGCCGTCGTCACGTTCGTCACCGCCTACGTTCCGTTCATCGGCGCCGTTGTCGCCGGCGCGTTCGCGGTCCTGCTCGCGCTCGGCGCCCAGGGGACGGCGACGGCGGCGATCATGCTCGTGATCGTGATCCTCGCGAACGGCGCGTTGCAGAACGTCGTCCAGCCGCTCGCGATGGGCGCGACGCTACGGATGAACCCGCTCCTGATCCTGGTGGTCACGATCTCCGCCGGCGCGTTCTTCGGGATGGTCGGGATGGTCGTGGCCGCGCCGCTGACCTCGGCGGCGATGCACATCTCACAGGATCTCGGCCGGGTGCGGGCGGCGGCGCGGCAAAGCCAGGCGCCCGAGCCCGGGCCGGTTGCCGAGCAACCCGCCTGACCCTTTAAGGTCCCGCCGGTGACCCAGGCGGAGCCCGTGGCTGTCGAGCCCGTCGCGACCGGGAAGTCGCGCGGCCGCCGGTTCGCCGAGATCGGCGCGTGGCTGCTCGGCCTCGCGGTCGTGCTCGCCATCCTGCAGCTGCTCGGCGTCGACGTGATCGGGTGGTTCAAGAACCTGTGGGACCAGATCAAGGCGATCCCCGTCCAGTACCTGATCGCCGGCGTCTTCTTCCAGAGCCTGCAGACGACGTTCGCCGGGCTCTCCTACTACGGGATCCTCTCCGCCGCCTATCCCGGCGAGGTGAGAGTCGCCCCGATCGTCACCGCCTACGCCGTGGGCGTCGCGGGCAACAGCTTCCTGCCTGCGAACATCGGCACCTTCGTCACGCTCGTCATGTTCGTCGCGATCATCCCCACCGCGACCCTCGGAGGCTCGATCGCGGCCTACCTCGTGCAGAAGATCTTCTTCACCGTCGCGGGGACGTTCGTCTACCTCTATCTCTTCCTGTCCGTGCCGGGCTCGTTCGACGCGAACCTCGGCAACATCTCCGCGCATCCCGGATTCACGGTGATCATCGCCGTCGGTGCCGGCTTCCTGATCGTGCTGCTCGTCCGCGTGTTCTGGAAGCAGGTGAAGAAGCTGTGGGCGCAGGCGAAACAGGGCGGGGTGATCCTCTCGCAGCCGAAGCGCTACTTCACCCGCGTGTTCTTCCCGTCGTTCCTCTCCTACGTGGCGAAGTACTGCGTGATCGGCATCTTCCTCGCGGCATTCGCGATCCCGGTCACGTTCGAGTCGATCACCTGGGTCGTCGGCTCCGGCTCGCTCGCGAACGTGGCCTCCTTCACGCCCGGCGCGGTCGGCATCACGCAGGCGACGAACGCGCTGGCGCTCAAGACGTGCTGCCACGTGCCGAACGAGACGTCGATCGCCTACTCGACCGCGCAGCAGCTCGTCACCACTGCCTGGAACGTCTTCTTCGCGATCGTGCTGGTCGTGATCGTCTTCGGCTGGACGGGTGGCAAGCAGCTCGTCAGCACGTCCTACGCCGGCGCCAAGGAGCAGGTGGCCGAGCGCCGCGAGGAGAGCAAGCGCAAGCGCGAGGAGAAGAAGGCGGAGCGGCGGGCGGCCAGGGAGGCGCGCGAAGCGGACGAGCGGTGACACCGGGCAACCCGGTGAGCCGGACGATGCGCGCCGAGGTTCGGTAGTTCTCCGCAGGCTCCCGTCGTGCACGCCCCGATGCCGTCGGGACTCCGGACGGCGATGGTCGTGACAGAGGAGGCAGCACCGGAATGGTCGAGCTCACCAGGCTTCTGATCGTCGAGCGAGGGGAGATCCTCGAGTCGGCACGCGCGGCGCTTCGGAGGGCGCATCTGCCGCACTACGAAGCCGCGGGAGCCGAGGACGCAGGCAGCAGGCTCTCGTCACTGTTCGACCTCCTGGTCGACGGGATCGCACGGCGCGACCTGACGACGATCATCGAGTACTCCGAGCGCGTGGCGGAGGAGCGCTACGCCGCCGGCTACTCACTCGGCGAGGTGCAGACGGCGTTCAACACGCTCGAAGAGGCCGCCTGGACGGTCGTCCTGAACGGGCTCGACCCGACGGAGGCGGCCAAGGCGCTCGGGCTGATCGGCACCGTGCTCGGTGCAGGCAAGGACGCGCTTGCGCGCCGTTACGTCTCGCTCGCGGCAAACGCTCACGCATCGTCGCTCGATCTGCAAGCGCTCTCCTCGGGCGCGGCCTCTTGAGCGGCCGACGACCGCCGCTCGCTCGTCACGGGACGGACAGCACCACGGCCCCGTCGACGGCCCCCGAGCGGAGCGTGTCGAGCGCCTCGTTCGCACCGTCCAACCCGAACACCGTCACCTCGGTGTGGACCGGGACGCGCGGGGCGAGCGCCATGAACTCCTCGCCGTCGCGCCTCGTGAGGTTGGCGACCGACCGCAGCACGCGCTCCTCCCACAGGAGGTCGTAGGAGAAGGCGGGGATGTCGCTCATGTGGATCCCGGCGCAGACGACGCTGCCACCCTTCTCGACCGCCGCGAGGGCGGCCGGGACGAGCGCCCCGACCGGCGCGAAGACGATGGCCGCGTCGAGCCGCTCCGGCGGCTGCTCGTCCGAGCCGCCCGACCACTCGGCGCCGAGCGTCCGGGAGAACGCCTGCGTCGCGTGGTCGGCGGGCCGGGTGAAGGCGAACACGCGCCGCCCCTCCGCGCGGGCGACCTGGCAGACGATGTGCGCCGCCGCGCCGAAGCCGTACAGGCCGAGACGCCCGGCGTCACCGGTCATCCGGAACGCGCGGTAGCCGATCAGCCCGGCGCAGAGCAGCGGTGCCGCCTGCAGGTCGGGGTACCCCCCGGGCACCGGGAAGCAGTAGCGAGCGTCGGCGACCGCCCGCTCCGCGTAGCCGCCGTCGATCGTGTAGCCCGTGAAGCGGGCTCGATCACAGAGGTTCTCGCGACCGGACCGGCAGAAGGCGCATTCGCCACACGTCCACCCGAGCCACGGGACGCCGACCCGGTCGCCGAGCTCGAAGCGGTCGACACCGGAACCGAGCTCGCTGATGCGGCCGACGATCTGGTGGCCGAGGACGAGCGGGAGCTTGGGGTCGGGAAGCTCACCGTCGACGACGTGCAGGTCGGTGCGGCAGACGCCGCACGCCAGCACGTCGAGGCGGACCTGGCCGCCCTCGAGCGCCGGCTCCGGGACCTGCCGCTCCTCGAGCGCTGTTCCGACCGCGGTGAACACCATCGCTCTCATCTCCGGTTCGTGGACAGACTGACACGAACCGGATCACGGGGTTTCCCACACCACGATCGCGGCGAACCCTCACGACGGGAAGGGCCGGGCGAGCGATCGTGAGGGCATGACGGCCACCGAGCACAGCGACCACCGCGAGCGTCGAGTCGTCGTCGTCCTGCCGCTTCGCGCCGGGGCCGAGGCCCGGGCGCGCGAGCTGGCCGCCTCCGGTCCACCGTTCGATCCGAACGAGCTTCCACTCGAGCTGCACGAGCTGCTCCTCTCGTCGAGTGAGGCGATCTTCGTGTTCGAGGCTCCGTCGAGCGCGGCGCTCGACGCGGTGTTCGCCGCCCTCGACGTGTGGGCCGCCGCCGAGACCTGGCGCGACCTCGTCGCCGGGCCGCCGCGGATCGCGACGGTTGCCTACTCGTGGCACCGCACGCCGCACCTCGACGCGATCGGGCTGGGACTGTGACTGTGGAAGGAGGTTCGACGATGAAGAGGATCCTGATCGCCACCGACGGGTCGCCGAGCGCGGAGGAAGCGGTCGAGCTGGGGCTCGAGCTGGCGTCCGAGAACGACGCGGAGGTCTTCGCGGTCGAGGTGAAGCCGGCCGTCGACGTCGCCCCCTGGGCGGCCTTCGGCATGAGCGCCGGGGCGCCGCACGTCCCCTCGCCCGAGGACCGGGAGGCGCTCGACGACGCGATGGCGCGCGCCGAGGCGCGCGGCATCCACGTCACGGGAGAGCTGCTGACGGGCGTTCCCGTGGACGAGATCGTGGCGGCCGCCGACTCCCACGACGTCGATCTGATCGTCATGGGGTCGCGCGGGCACGGCGCGGTCGCGCGGGCGCTGCTCGGCAGCGTCTCGATCGGCGTCCTCCGTGAGACGCGGCGGCCGGTGCTGATCGTGCGCGCGGCACGCGTGCCGGCCGAGTCAGTGGCCGGCTGACGAGCTCTCGTCCTCGAGCAGCTTATGGTCGAGTGCGTAGCGGACGAGCTCCGCGCGGCTCTGCAGTCGAAGCTTCTGCATGATGTGCGCACGGTGTGTCTCGGCCGTCCGCACGGAGATGTAGAGCTGTTGCGCGATCTCCTGGTTCGTGTGCCCGAGCGCGAGCAGGCGCAGCACCTCGCGCTCGCGGTCGGAGAGAGGATCCTCGTCGGCCCGCCGCTCGGCCTCGGCCTCCGCGGCGAGCAGCCGTGCGCCGAGCTCGGGGCTGACGTACCGGCCGCCCTTCGCGACCTCGCGGATGGCGGAGACGACCTCGGTGTCGGCCGCCTCCTTGAGCACGTAGCCGGTCGCTCCGGCCGCGAAGGCCTCGCGGACGTATCGCGGGTCGTCCTGCATCGAGAGCAGGAGCACCTTCGCTTCCGGGTTCTCGTGGACCAGGGTCGGCAGGACGTCGAGGCCGGTCTGGTCCGGCATCACGACGTCGAGCAGGAGCACGTCCGGCTTCAGCGACCGCGCCTGGAAGATCGCCTCCCGGCCCGTCCCCGCCTCGCCCACCGGCTCGAGATCGGCCTCCTGGGCCAGGAGCAGGCGGAGGCCGGAGCGGACCACGGCATGGTCGTCGACGATGAGGACGCGGATCGGGCCAGCCACGCGCCGGACGTTAGCGCGGCGGCAGGCGGTCGCGATCAGTGGAAACCCGCAAGCGTCGTACGGCTTGCGGCCGAGGCCGGCCGCGCCGCTCCGCTCTACGGTGGGCGCATGCGCAACCGCCGCAAGTACGCCGTTCTCTGGAGCGGCGACGGAGGCCCGATCGGAACGGGCCGGCTCGAGGTCTCCGACGGGACGGTCGAGCTGTCGAGCCGCGACGGACTCGTGTCGGTGCCGCTCGCGAACGTGAGCGGGGCCCGGATCGCCCGCGCCGCGGACGAGCGCCTGCGCGGACTGCCGGTGCTCTCGCTCTCGTACGGCGGAGGCGGGCTGCGCATCGCGAGCCTCGAGGGGACCGGCGCGCTCTACGAGATCGCGCGGTTGTTCGAGACTTAGAGCCCCTGGGTTCCGCTGCTGGGCGGCAGCGGGATGTAGGCGACGAGGGCCGTTCCGGCCCCCGGAGCGGACTCGAGGTCGAGGGTGCCGCCGACGAGCGCCACGCGCTCGCGCATGCCGACGACGCCGAGCGCGTCCTCGTGGATCTCCTCGGGCCGGAAGCCGCGGCCGTCGTCCTCGACGACCACGCGGATGCCGTCGTCCCCCTGTGTGATCACGATGCTCACGCGCTCGGCGCCTGCGTGCTTGACGACGTTCGTCAATGCCTCCTGGACGACCCGGTAGAGCACCGTTTCGATCTCGGCCGGCAGGCGGCCGCCACGGAGGCTCGACTCGAGGGCCGTGTGGATGCCGGTCCGCTCCTCGAACGTCCCGGCAAGCCGCTCGACGGCCGGTGACAGCCCGAAATCGTCGAGCGCCGACGGGCGCAGCTCGACGGCGAGCCGGCGCACGTCCTGCAGCGCCTGGACGATCAGTTCGCGAACCTCTGCGACGGCCCGGTCGGTCTCGAACTCGCTGTCCGCCCCGCGGATCGCCTGCAGGCCGAGCAGGATCGAGGTGAGCGCCTGTCCCGTCTCGTCGTGGAGCTCCCGTGCGAGCCTGCTTCGTTCGAGCTCCTGCGCGTCGACGACCCGCCGGACGGTCTCGCGCGCCACGCGCTCCGAGAGATCAACCGCGACGGCGGCGCGGGCGGCGAAGATCTCGGCCAGACGGAGGTCGGCGTCGGTGAAGCGAGGGTCGCGAGCCGTCTTGTCGTGGATCGCGACGATCCCGATCGCCCTGCCGCGCGCGACCAGCGGAACGTAGAGCGCCGTTCGGATGCCCATCCTGCGTGCTGCATCCTGGTCGGACTCCGGGTCGTCCAGCACCGAGTCGACACGCGCGCTCTGGCGGCGGTCGAGCACGTGACCCGACTTCGAGCGCTCGCGGTCGAGCATCGACTCCGACGAGCTCTGCCGCACCCTCTCCGTCCGCGGCGGCGATCCGGAGGTAATGCTCGCCCTCGGGCAGCGCGATCAGCGCGATCCTGGCTTCGCTCAGCTCCCGCAGCCGGCGGCAGATCAGGTCGAGCATCACGTCGAGCTCGGACTCCTCGACGAGCGACCGGACCATCTCGTGCAACGACTCGAGCTGCCGCGACCACCCGGTCGCCGCCTCGTACAGACGGGCGTTCTCGATCGCCACGGCAGCCTGCCCGGCCAGCAGCGTCACGATCTCCTCGTCGGCCTCGGTGAACTCGCGGCCGCCTTCCTTCTCGGTCAGGTAGAGGTTGCCGAACGCCACCCCGCGCAGCGTGATCGGCACGCCGAGGAACGTTCGCATCGGCGGGTGGTTCGGCGGGAAGCCGACGCTGCGCGGATCCGCCGAGAGGTCCGGCAGGCGGAGCGGCTTCGCGTCGCGGATCAGCACGCCGAGGATGCCGCGTCCGCGTGGGAGGTCGCCGATCGCGGCGCCGGTCTCCTCGTCGATCCCGTGCGTGAAGAAGCGCTCGAGCTCGATTCCGCGCTCGTCGATCACGCCGAGTGCCGCGTAGCGGGCCTCCGTGAGCGCCGCTGCCGTCTCGGTGACCCGCCGGAGGACGCCGTCGAGGGACAGTTCGGACGTGACCGTGATTGCGGCGTCGAGAAGGGCTCGTAGCCGGCCCTGAGCCGTGTCGGCGGCCACCACGCCCTCGAGCCTACCGCGCCGGGGACCGGATGTGGAAAACCCGCAACATGGTCAGCGTCGCCTCCGATTGCCGTGCCCGCGCGGCGACACACACTGGAACCGTCACTTGCGAGGAGGTGCGTGAATGTTCAGCAGGGTGGTCTGGGCGACCGACGGATCGGAGGGGGCCGATCGCGCGCTCGAATACGCGAAGACGCTCGTGACCTCGTCCCGGGGAAGGCTGCTCGCCGTCCATGCCGAGGAGCACTTCCACGGCACAGGCGGCCGCAGTCACCCGGTCCTCGCGGGCGAGGACGAGCTGAAGGCGAAGATCCGCTCGCAGGTCGCGGAGCTGCGGGCGGAAGGGCTCGACGTCGAGCTCGAGATCACGCGCGGTCACCCGGGACGCACGGCGCACGCGATCGCCGAGCATGCGCGCGAGTACGGTGCCGACCTGATCGTCGTCGGCACGCGTGGCCTCGGCCCGGTGCACGGCCTGCTCGTCGGCAGCGTCACCCACCGGCTGCTCCATGCGGCCCAGTGCCCGGTGCTCGCCGTTCCGCCGGTGCGGCCCCGGAGCCGCAGGACGCAGCGCGAGACCGTCGGGAGCGCACGGTCATGATGGTGACGGCGGCCGACGAGTTCGTCGACGTCGTCCTGCGCGACGGTGGAACGCTTCGCCTGCGACCGCCGCGGCCGGACGACCGCGACGCGCTGCTCGAATTCTTCGAGCGGCTTTCCGACCGCAGCCGCTACCTCCGCTTTCACGGCATCAGGCGGATCGACGACGACCTCCTGGCGGGCCTGATCGGCGACGCGCACACGGTGGGCGCCCTGGTCGGGACGCTCGACGGGCGGATCGTCGCGGTGGCGAGCTATGCGCGGCTCGTCGGCGACGACGCCGCGGAGATGGCGTTCGCGGTCGCCGACGAGGAACAGGGGCGCGGGATCGGCACGCGTCTGCTCGAGCAGCTCGCGCTCCGCGCGCGGCAGGTCGGTATCGAGCGCTTCGTGGCGGACGTGATGGCCGAGAACCGCGCGGCGCTGGCGTGTTCGCCGACGCGGGCTTCGAGGTGACGCGAGCTCTTCGAGCACGGCGAGGTCGAGCTGCGCTTCCCGATCGAGGCGACCGAGGCGCTTCGTGCCCGCGTCGAGGAGCGTGACCACGGGGCGGTGGTCGCCTCGTTGCGGCCGTTCTTCGCTCCGCGGACGGTCGCGGTGGTCGGCGCGTCGACCACGGCGCGGCTCGATCGGCGGCGAGTTGTTCCGCAACGTCTTGAACGGCGGATTCGAGGGCATCGTGCACCCCGTCAACCGCAGTGGGAACGCCGTCGCGGGGGTTCGCGGCTACCGGTCGGTGAAGGACGTCCCGGACGAGGTCGAGCTCGCGGTGATCTGCGTGCCGGCCGAGCAGGTGCTCGAGGCGGCGGAGGATGCGCTCGCCGCCGGCGTCCGGGCGCTCTGCGTCATCTCGTCGGGATTCGCCGAGGTCGGTGCGCAGGGGCGCGCACGGCAGGAGTCGCTCCTCGCGCTCGTGCGCTTGCACGGAGCGCGGCTGATCGGCCCGAACTGCCTGGGCATCTCGTCGGCCGCGGTCGGTCTGAACGCGACCTTCGCACCGACGGCGCTCCCGCCCGGCCGGATCGGGTTCTCCTCGCAGAGCGGGGCCCTCGGGCCTCGCGCTGCTCGAGCAGGCGGCGGAACGGCAGCTCGGATTCTCGTCCTTCCTCTCGATCGGGAACAAGGCGGACGTCTCGTCGAACGACCTGCTCGAGTGGTGGGAGGACGACGACGCGACGGATGCCGTGCTTCTGTACCTCGAGTCGTTCGGCAACCCGCGCAAGTTCGGCCGGATCGCCCAGCGCGTCGCCCGTCGCAAGCCCGTGATCGCCCTGAAGGCCGGCGTGACTGCGGCCGGCGCGCACGCCGCGAGCTCCCACACGGCGGCACTGGCCGGATCGGACGCCGCCGCCGACGCCCTCTTCGGCGAGGCCGGCGTGATCCGCGCGCGGACGCTCGAGGAGCTCGTGGACGTCACGGTGCTGCTCTCGAGCCAGCCGCTGCCGCGCGGCCGCCGGGTCGCCGTCGTGACGAACGCCGGCGGGCTCGGGATCCTCTGCGCCGATGCGTGCGCGAGCGCCGGGCTCGTCCTACCCGAGCTCGCCGAGGAGACCCGCGAGGCGCTCGCCGCGGTCCTGCCGGCCGAGTCCAGCGTCGCCAACCCGGTCGACCTCCTCGGCTCGGCAACCGAGGCCACCTACGAGGCCGTCCTGCCGCCCTTGCTCGCCGACCCCGGCGTCGACGCGCTGATCGTGCTGTTCGTGCCGCCGGTGGTGGCAGGCGCCGAGGAAGTCGCAGCAGCGATCCGCCGCACAGTCGAGACGACACGGTCGGACAAGCCGGTGCTCGCGTGCGTGATCAGCCACGCCGGAACCCCGGCCGCCTTCCGGGAGCGGCCCGGCACGGTTGCGACCTTCGCCTATCCCGAGTCGGCAGCGCGCGCGCTCGGCCTGGCGGCCGATCGAGCGGAGTGGCTGCGCAGGCCGCCTGCCTCGCCGCCCGCGTCGCCGTCCGTCGACCGGCCGCGCGCCCGGTGCATGATCGACGAGGCGCTCGCGCGCGCAGACGACGCCTGGCTCGATCCGGCGGCGCTACGGGCGCTCTGCTCGAGGCGTACGGCATCCCCGTGGTGTCCGAGCGGGAGGCGGCGACCGTCGAGGCCGCCGATCGCGGCGGCGGCCGAGCTCGGCTTCCGGTCGTCGTCAAGACGGCCGAGCCCGGCGCGCACAAGACGGAGCGCGGCGGCGTCGCGCTCGACCTCCAAGACGCCGACGGCGTCCGGGCGGCGGTGGAGTCGATCGGGCCCGCCGGTCCTCGTCCAGCCGTTCGTGCGCACCGGCACCGAGCTGCTCGCCGGAGTCGTGCAGGACCCGGTCTTCGGCCCGCTCGTGGCCTTCGGGCCCGGCGGCGTGCTCGCCGAGCTGATCGGCGACGCCGGCCTGCGGCTTGCCCCGCTGACGGCCGCCGACGCGATGAGCCTCGTGCTCGAAGGCAAGGCCGGCCGCCTCGTGCGCGGCTTTCGCGGCGCTCCGGCCGCGGACCCGGAGGCGCTCGCCGACCTCCTCGCCCGCCTCTCGCGCCTCGCCGACGACTTCCCCGAGATCGCCGAGCTCGACTTGAACCCGGTCCTCGCCGGGCCCGACGGCTGCTGCGCCGTCGATGCGCGGGCTCGCGTGCGCGCGGCGCACGCGAGCCACTCCGTCAAGGGCTGGTGAGCCGCGTCCGCGACAGTAGACTCGGTCGTGCCGTGAACGGACGGGACGTGCCCGACTCGTCGATGGGCGCCGCGCTGCGCGCTGCGCATCCGTTCGACATCGAGGCGGTCAAGGACCGCCTCGCGGCAGGCACGGGCGGATACGAGATCGTGCACGCCTCGCCGGGGCTCGAGGTGGGCGTCTACGTGCTCGTCGCCCCGGAGCCGGACCGGCAGCAGCCGCACGCCGACGACGAGATCTACGTCGTTCTCGAGGGAATGGGGACGCTCGAGGTGGAGGGCAAGGCCGTCGACCTCCGCGAAGGGCACGCGGTGTTCGTCCCGGCCGGAGCCGAGCACCGGTTCGTCGGCTACGAGCGGCTCAGCGTCCTGGTGATCTTCGAGCGCCGCGGCACGTGACGCCGGCCGAGCTCGGGCCGGTCGACGCGTACTGGCGCGCCGCCAACTACCTCTCGGTCGGCCAGATCTACCTGCTCGACAACCCGCTGCTCCGCGAGCCGCTCACGCGCGATCACGTGAAGCCGCGCCTGCTCGGGCACTTCGGAACGACTCCGGGCCTCAACCTCGTGTACGCGCACATGAACCGCGCGATCCGTGCGCGCGATCTGAGCGCGATCTACGTCGCGGGTCCCGGGCACGGCGGACCGGGGCTCGTCGCGAACGCGTACCTCGAGGGCACCTACAGCGAGGTCTACCCGCACATCGGGCGAGACGTCGCCGGCCTCAAGGAGCTCTTCCGGCAGTTCTCGTTCCCCGGCGGCATCCCGAGTCACGTCGCGCCCGAGACTCCCGGGTCGATCCACGAAGGCGGCGAGCTCGGATACGCGCTTGCGCACGCCTTCGGCGCCGCGTTCGACAATCCCGAGCTCGTCGTGTGCTGCGTGGTCGGCGACGGCGAGGCGGAGACCGGCGCGCTCGCCACCGGGTGGCACGGGACGAAGTTCCTGAACCCGCGCACGGACGGAGCCGTGCTGCCGGTGCTGCATCTGAACGGCTACAAGATCGCCAACCCGACGGTGCTCGCCCGGATCCCCGAGGACGAGCTCGCCGCGCTGCTGCAGGGGTACGGGTGGCGCCCGCTGTTCGTGACCGGCGACGACCCAGGGCTCGTTCACCCGGCGCTGGCGGCGGCGCTCGACGAGGCGCTCGACGACATCGACCGCTTCCAGCGGGCGGCGAGGGCCGGAGGCGCGCCGGGGCGCCCGCAGTGGCCGATGATCGTCCTGCGGACGCCCAAGGGCTGGACCGGCCCGAAGGAGGTCGACGGCCTTCCGGTCGAGGGGACGTGGCGCTCCCACCAGGTGCCGCTTCCCGGCGTGCGCGAGAACCCCGCGCACCTCGCGATGCTCGAGGAGTGGCTCTCGAGCTACCGCCCCGACGAGCTCTTCGACGACGACGGAGCCCTGGTCGAGGAGCTGGCCGCCCTGCCGCCCCGCGGCGAGCGGCGGATGAGCGCCAACCTGCACGCGAACGGCGGCCTGCTGCTCCGCGACCTGGTGCTCCCGGACTTCCGCGACTACGCGGTCGACGTGCCCCGGCCGGGAACGGGGAGCAGCGAGGCGACTCGCGTGCTCGGGGGCTTCCTTCGCGACGTCGTCCGCCGCAATCCAGACACCTTCCGCATCTTCGGTCCCGACGAGACCGAGTCCAACCGCCTGGGAGCCGTCTTCGAGGCGACCGCGCGCGCCTGGGATGCCGAAACGCTTCCGACCGATCCCCCGCTCTCACCGGACGGGCGCGTGATGGAGGTGCTCTCCGAGCACCAGTGCCAGGGCTGGCTCGAGGGCTACCTGCTCACGGGACGCCACGGCCTGTTCAACTGCTACGAGGCGTTCATCCACATCGTCGACTCGATGTTCAACCAGCACGCGAAGTGGCTGAAGACCACGAGGCAGATTCCCTGGCGCCGCCCGGTCGCATCGCTCAACTACCTGCTGAGCTCGCACGTGTGGCGCCAGGACCACAACGGCTTCTCGCACCAGGATCCCGGGTTCATCGATCACGTCGTGAACAAGAAGGCGGAGGTGATCCGCGTCTACCTTCCGCCGGATGCGAACTGCCTGCTGTCGGTCGCCGACCACTGTCTGCGCAGCAGGCACTACGTCAACGTGATCGTCGCCGGCAAGCAGCCGGAGCTCGACTACCTGGCGATCGACGATGCGATCGCACACTGCACACGCGGCCTCGGGATCTGGGAGTGGGCGTCGAGTGACGGCGACGAGGAGCCCGACGTCGTGCTGGCGTGCTGCGGCGACGTTCCGACCCTCGAGACGCTCGCCGCGACCGCGGTGCTGCGCGAGCACCTGCCTGCGCTCAAGGTCCGCGTGGTCAACGTCGTCGACCTGATGCGCCTGCAGCCGGCGAGCGAGCACCCGCACGGTCTGTCCGACGCCGAGTTCGACGCGCTCTTCACCAGGTCGAAGCCGGTGGTCTTCGCGTATCACGGCTACCCGTGGCTGATCCACCGGCTGACGTACAGGCGGGCGAACCACGCGAACCTGCACGTGCGCGGCTACAAGGAGGAAGGAACGACCACGACGCCGTTCGACATGGTGATGCTGAACGACCTCGATCGCTTCCACCTCGTGCTCGACGTGATCGACCGTGTGCCCGGGCTCGCGGACTCGGCGGGACGGCTTCGGCAGGAGATGGTCGATGCGCGACTGCACGCACGCCTCTACACCCGGCAGCACGGCGAGGACGACCCGGCGATCAGCGGCTGGGCCTGGCCCGGCTGACCGTCCAGCGCGACGTCCCCGTGACCGCCATCCGCACCGAGGGCCTGACCAAGCGTTACGGCGCGACGGTCGCGCTCGACACGCTCGACCTGACCGTCGAGCCGGGCGAGGTCTACGGCTACCTCGGGCCGAACGGGGCCGGCAAGACGACCACGATCCGGCTGCTGCTCGGCCTGCACCGCCCGACGGCAGGGCGCTCGGAGCTCTTCGGACGGGACTCGTGGGGCGACCCCGTGCGTGCGCACACCCGTGTCGCGTACGTCGCCGGCGAGCCGACTCTGTGGCCGGGGCTGACCGGCGCGGAGACGCTCGCGTACCTCGGGACCCTGCACGGCAGCGTCGACGAGGCGTACCGGGCCGAGCTCGTCGAGCGGTTCCGCCTCGAGCCGGCGCGCAAGGTCAGGGCGCTGTCGAAGGGCAACCGGCAGAAGGTGCAGCTCGTGGCGGCGCTCGCCACCCGGGCCGACCTGCTGGTCCTCGACGAGCCGACGAGCGGGCTCGACCCGCTGATGGAGCAGGTGTTCCGGGAAGTGGTGCTCGAGGCGAAGTCGCGCGGGCAGACGGTCTTCCTCTCCTCGCACATCCTCAGCGAGGTCGAGGCGCTCTGCGACCGCGTCGGCATCCTCCGCGAGGGCCGGCTCGTCGACGAGGGAACGCTCGCCGAGCTCCGCCATCTATCCGCGTACACGCTCGAGGTGACGTTCGCAGGCGCGAGGCCGCGGCTGCCGGAGCTGCCCGGCGTCCACGCGACGGCCGTCGACGGGAGCACGATCCAGTTCGAGGTCACGGGCCCATTGACCGCGCTGCTGGCCGAGCTCGCGCAGCACGAGGTGGCGTCGATGACGAGCCGCCTGCCGTCGCTCGAGGAGATCTTCCTGCACCACTACGACGGCAGCGGCGGAGCGCCGGCCGAGTGAACGAGGTCGCGGTGATCGCCCGCCGTGTGCTCGGCGACGGGAAGGTCGCGACCGTCTCGTTCGCGCTCGTCTTCGCGCTCATCGGCTTCGCGAACGCCGTCGGGTACCGGCGCACCTACCCGACGGTGCACGAGCGGCGTGCGCTCGCCCGTACGTTCGGCCTGAACAAGGCGGTGCAGCTGTTCTACGGCCGGCCGCACGATCTGCTGACGGTGGGGGGCTATGCCGGCTGGCGGCTCGCCGGCTTCGGCTCGATCCTGGCGGCCGCGTGGGCGGTGTTCGCCGTCGTGCGTGCGCTGCGGGCCGAGGAGGATCAGGGGCGGCAGGAGCTCGTGCTCGCGAACCCGGTCTCCCGGGCGCGCGCGTACTGGGCGGCGATCGCCGCGGTCGCCGTCGCGGGAGCGATCTTGTGGTTGGCGGCCACCGTCGGGCTGGTGGCCGCGCGGCTGCCCCCGGCTGGGTCGGCGTACCTCGCCCTGGCGACGGTCTCGCCTGCCGGTGTGTTCGCCGGGGTGGCGGCCGTCGCCAGCCAGATCGGGGCGACGAGACGTGTGGCGCTGCAGCTGTCACTCGCCGCGCTCGCGGTCGCCTACCTGCTCCGCGTGATCGCCGACATCGCGGGCGGCGCCGGCGCCGCCCGCTGGGCGACGCCGCTCGGCTGGGTCGAGGAGCTCCGTCCGTTCGCAGGACCGAGCCCGACACCGTTGCTCCTGCTCGGAGCCGTCTCGGCGGCGCTCCTCTTGCTCGCCGGGGCGATCGTGACGAAGCGCGACATCGGCAACGGCCTGCTTCCGGCACGCGACAGCGCGCGGCCGCGTCTTCGCCTGCTGCGGAGCCCGGCGGGGGAGGCGCTCCGGTCGGAGCGTGGAAGCCTCGCCGCGTGGGCCCTCGGCATCGGGACGTTCGCGGTGACCGTCGGCGTTCTGTCGACTGCGTTCTCGAAAGCGAACATCTCGACGGCGCTCGAGCACGAGCTGCGCAGGCTCGGCGGGACGTCGATCGTTACACCGGCTGGAGCGCTCGGCTTCTACTTCGTCTTCTTCGTGCTGCTGCTGAGCCTGTTCGCCTGCTCGCAGGTGGCCGCCGCGCGCCGGGAGGAGGCCGACCAGCGCCTCGAGCTGTTGCTCGCGCTTCCGGTCGGACGTGCCCGCTGGTTCGGCGGACGCGCCGCCCTCGCCGCACTCGCGACCGTGGTGCTCGCCGTGCTCGCCGGCATCCTCGCCTGGATCGGCGCGGCGATCGAGCACGCGGGCGTCACCCTCCCCAGGCTGATCGGGGCCGGTGCGAACACGCTTCCCGCAGCGCTGTGCTTCCTCGGCCTCGGGTTGCTCGCGTTCGGTCTCGTTCCACGGGCGAGTGTCGGGATCGCGTACGGCCTCGTCGTCGGTGCGTTCCTGCTGCAACTGTTCGGTGCGCTCGTCGGAGCGCCGCACTGGGTGCTCGACCTCACGCCCTTCAGCCACGTCGCCGCGGTTCCCGGCGCGTCGTTTCGCGCCGGTGCGGCGGCGGTGATGGTGGCGGTCGGAGCCGTCGCAGGCGGTGTCGCCTTCGTCGCCTTCGCGCGGCGCGACCTCGCCGGCGGCTAACCCGCACATCGATCGGGGGTCGTGCTGATGCCGGTGCGACGGCAATCCGCGACGCTCCGTCCTGCGGACAGGGGGTCCCATGTCGGGCAATCGCGTTCACGTGCTCGGATCTTCGGGCAATACCGGGTCGGTCGAGCTGACGCGTGGCCTTCGCCGGCTCGGCCTCGACGTCCGGCTCCGGTCCGGTGCGGAGACGCTGCGCCTTGCTCGTCCGGGAGACGTGGTCATCTCGCGGCTCGACGTCCTGCCGACCCTGGACGGAGTGGAGCCCGGCCTCTTGGCCGTGCTGCTCCTCGAGCGTCGCGGCATCCGCGTCGTCAACGGCGTCGAATCGCTGCTCGCCGCGCACGACAAGCTGCGCTCCGCGAGGATCCTGAGCCGCTCGAGGCTTCCGCACCCGAGAACCTCGGCCGTGGTCGCGGCCGACCGCGTGCCACCGCTCGGCGCGCCGTGTGTCGTGAAGCCTCGTTTCGGCAGCTGGGGCCGTGATGTCTTTCGCTGCGAGACCGACGATGAGCTCGCGGCGTGCCTCGCCGACGTTCGCGGGCGGCCGTGGTTCAGGCGGCACGGAGCGCTCGTCCAGGAGTTGCTGCCGGCGTCGGGACACGATCTGCGAGTGCTCGTCGCGGGCGGCCGGGTGGTGGGGGCTGCCGAACGGGTTGCCGCCGAGGGCGAGTGGCGCACGAACGTCTCCCTCGGTGGTTCACTCCGCCGGGCGGAGCTCTCCGAGGAGGCCTCGGAGCTCGCGCGGACCGCCGCCGCCGTCACGGGCGCGGACCTCGTCGGGGTCGACCTGCTCCCCGTCGGCCGCGGGGAGTACGCGGTGCTCGAGCTGAACGGTGCGGTCGAGTTCGACGAGCGCTACGCGCTCGACGACCGGGACGTCTTCGCCGCCGTCGCCGAGGCGTTGCAGTTAGAAGTCCTCACACAATGACATTCCTCGCTCCGGGTGCGATTCGGCGGATGCGATGCAAGGACGCCGGGAGCGTCCATATGCAGGCATATGGACGCGGCCGAGGACGAAGCAGCGCGCCGCCGAGCGCGTCCGGACGAGACATGTGTTCATTGTGTGAGGGCTTCTGAGGCCGAACCAGAATGAGCGACTGTGCCGCGCGTGCGCGCTGTGCGGGCGCATCGCCGCGTCCTCGGTCGCCCCGATAGTGCAACTATCGGGGCTCCCTGCGTCCTTGCGCCGCGCGCGCCTATCGCGCCCGCTCGACGAGCGTCGTTCTGGTTCGACCTCTTACAGCCGTGACGGGTGACGCCGCGCTTCGACGTCCGCGTTCCATTCGACCTGCGAGATGTCGACGGAAACGACGCCCGGGACGAGCGACACGTAGACGGGGATCATCTCGGCGATCGTTCGCGTGTCCACCGCGCCGGTGGCGGTGACCTTGCCCTCCTCGACCGTCACCTCGACGGTCCCCGGATCGATCCAGAGGGTATGGAGCAGCACCTCGTTCCGGATCTGCTCCGCGAGCTCTCTGTCGGAGCGGGCGAACGCACGAACGACGTCGTGCCGCGTCACGATCCCCTGCAGCCGTCCGTGGTCGAGGACGGGGAGCCGGTCGATCGACCGGGTGACCATCAGCCGGGCTGCACCCGCGACGGTGCACCCGGGGTCGACGGTGATCGCCGGGCTCGTCATCGCCTCGCCGGCCGTCTCCGCGCCGCGCTTGAGCTCGACGCGCTCGTCGCTGCCGAAGAGCCAGTTCGACGGGTGCTCGCGTCGGCCCAGGTCGGCGCTCACCTTGATCAGGAGGTCACCCGACGAAACGACTCCGAGCACCTCGCCGTCGTCCGCGACGACCGGGACGCCGGAGATCCCGTGCTCGAGCAGCAGACGGGCGACGTCCTTGAGCGACGTCGCCGGCGCGACGCAGCGCACGGTGCGGGTCATGATCTCTCCGACCTTCATGGTGCGCTCCGATCGCTCGCGGCCCGGCGACCCGGGTGACGGATCAGGGTGTCGCTGCCCGGGAAGAAGACGCTCTCGTGGCCGTCCTCCCAGCGCACCCGATAGTGGCTCCGGTCCTCTCCCAGCACCTCGAGGACCTCGCCGACCTGCTTCGACTCACCGACCCGGTGGCCGGAGACGACCACGACGTCGCCCGGCCGCACCGATCCTCTGCTTTTCGTTGGCGGCATGTCGCGCTCCTTCCGCTTGGGTGTACCCGAAGGCTCGCCCAGCGGGGTCTCGGCCGGCATCGGGTCGTCCGCCGATTCGCACCGCGGTCAAGTACGCATCGAGGGCTCCGGCGAAGGGCGGCGTCGCCCGTTGCGGGAACGGCGTAGTTCCCCGCACCGGCTGCGGGGCATTTCCCGATGCCGCCTGCAGCGCCTCTCGCGATCTTTCGGTTGTTCGGGCGTTGCTACGCCCATCGGTCAATCGACCGAGAGGAGGACCAGATGGTCACACGCAGGAGACACGCCGCTGTCGGCTGGCTTCTCGCGGCCGTCGGTGCCGTCGCCGTGATCGGGGCGTTCGGAACCGGGGGCGCAGGCGCCACGTGGCAGGCGAAGTCGTATCCGCGTGCCCAAACGCTCATCACGAGTGGTACGCAGTGGGGCAACATCGCCGGGATGAACCCGTATGTCGGCAACTACGCCGCCGGCATGATCGGGCTCGTCAACGAGACGCTGCTCCGCTTCGACCCGCTCCAAGGACAAGTACATCAACTGGCTCGCCAAGTCGCGCGAAGTGGACCGGCGCGAAGCAGTACACGGTCGTCGTGCGGTCCGGCATCAAGTGGGCCGACGGCAAGCCCTTCACGGGCAGTGACGTCGCGTTCAACGTCAACCTCGCGCCGCTTCAACACGTCCCGTTGGAACAACCTCTACGTGAACCTGAAGCAACCGATCTCGCGTCAAGGGCAACAAGGTCGTCTTCAACTTCAAGGGAACGCCGAACTACGTCCAGTGGCAGAACATGATGTGGAACATGCCGATGATCAGCCCGCGTTCAGGCGAAGGATGATCACGACGGCGCAGGAGCTCACCACCTACAGCCCGCGCAACCCGATCGGCACCGGTCCGTACAAGCTCGATACCTCGGGCTACGACCTGACGACGCGTGTCGTCTGGGTGAAGAAGTGCGCACTGGTGGGCGTCCGACCAGAAAGTGGCTCCGTCGCCGGCGCCGAAGTACATCATCGACCTCGTCAACACGAGCAACACGAACAGCCTCTCGGCTGTGCTCGCGGGTGTCGAGGACCTGAACAACAACTACCTCCCCGGTGTCAACAAGCTCGTCGACTCCGGGCAAGGTGCAGACGTTCTTCCCGAGAGGCGCCGTACATGCTCTCGGCGAACACGGCGTGGCTCGAGCCGAACACGACGAAGGCCCCGCTGAACGACCCGGTCTTCCGTAAGGCGCTTGCGATGTCGATCAACGTCAACCAGATCGTCACGGACGACTACCAGAACCTCGTCCTGAAGGCGAGCCCGACAGGGCTGCTGCCGACGTGGAACAAGTACGTCGACAACAAGCTCGTCAAGGCCTACGGCTTCAAGTACGACCCCGCAGCTGTCAAGTCGATGCTGCAGAAGGCGGGCTACAAGATGGACAGCTCCGGGATGTTCGCGAACAAGGACGGCTCGAAGATCGATCTCGACGATCTCCGTTCCGCAGGGCTGGTCCGACTGGGAGGCTGCGCGCGACATGATCATCGCGTCGGCGAAGGAGGCCGGGATCCGCATCCACTCGGTCAAGGTCCAGGACTTCAACACCTGGCAGAGCGACCGGAACACGGGCAACTTCGACCTGGTGATCGACAACGCCTACCAGATCAGTGACAACCCGTGGACGTACTGGAACGGCATCTTCCACCTGCCGATCATCTCGGCGGGCACCGGCCAGACGTTCGCGAACTTCGAGCGATACACGAACCAGAATGCGTGGAAGCTCACGCAGCAACTCGACAAGACGTCACCGTCCGACACGACGACGATCAAGTCGCTCAACAACTCGCTGCAGACGATCCTCATGAAGGACGTGCCCCATGATCCCGCTCTGGTACAACGGGATCTGGGCGCAGTTGACGTCCAAGTACTGGACGAACTGGCCGGCCGCTGTCGGCGCCCGCCAGTACATCCCGTGCATGTGGAACGGGTATCTGCAGATGACGGGGATCGACATGATCACCCACCTCAAGAGCACGAGGGCGGCGGCGGGCGGCTAGCCGCCCCTTCGTCCTGAGCGGTCGATGACCGAGCAACGCCCCTCCTCTCGCACCGAAGCCGGGAGGAGGGGCGGCGCTCCCGGAGCGTGAGGCGAGTCGATGCTGCGATACCTGCTCAGAAAGCTGTTCATCTACGGGCTGACGTTCGTCGTCGCAGTGACGATCGACTGGGCGATCCCGCACCTGATGCCGGGCAACCCGGTGCTCACGCTGATGGGCGGATCCAGATCCAGGACCCGCAGGTCGCGCAGCACGTCTACGCCACTACATGCGGTCGTTCAACCTCGACCTCCCGCTCTGGAAGCAGTACTGGTTCTTCTGGGTCTCGCTCTTCCACGGCGATCTGGGCACCAGCATCATGCAGTTCCCGACGCCGGTCTCGACGATCATCGTGCACGCGGTCCCGTACACGCTCGGCTTGCTCATTCCGGCGATCGCTGCTCAGCTGGTACGCCGGCAACAAGCTCGGCGCGCTCGCGGCACGCAGGAAGGTGCTCGACAACACGCTGCTGCCGCTCGGCTACGTCCTGACCGCCACGCCGTACATGTGGCTCGCGATTCTGCTGTCGTTCCTGTTCGCGGTCACCTGGCAGGTCTTCCCGGTCGGGTTTGCCTACGACCCGACCGCCGGCCGAGGCTGGTCGCTCGCCTTCGGCTACGACCTGTTCCGGCACTGGTTCCTGCCGTTCTTCTCGCTGTTCCTCGTTGCCTTTGGCGGCTGGGCGATCGGGATGCGCAACATGATCATCTACGAGCTCGAGTCCGACTACGCGCACTACCTCGAGGCGCTCGGCGCTCCCCGCAAGCTCGTGCGCAAGTACGCGTTCAGAAACGCGATGCTGCCGCAGATCACCGGGCTCGCGCTCGCGCTGGGCGCCGTGATCGCCGGCGCGCTGGTCACCGAGATCGTCTTCTCGTATCCCGGCCTCGGCTACCAGATCTACCGGGCGATCACGAACGAGGACTACTTCGTCATCCAGGGCATCTTCCTGTTCATCATCGTCGGCGTCCTGATCGCCAACTTCCTCGTCGACCTCGTCTACATGATCGTCGACCCGCGCACGCGAATCGGCATGCAGGAAGGCGGCCAGGCGTGAGCGCTCCGAGCCATGTCCCGGCCGTGGTCACCAGCGGCGACCATCTCGCCGAGGCGGTTCCGACGCTCCCCGAGGGCGAGGCGAAGCCGGTCTCCGGTCTCCGGGAGACGCTGTACTTCGCGGTCCGGAACAAGAAGCTCGTCTTCGGCCTGACCGTCATCCTGTCGATGCTCGCACTCGCGCTCGTCGGGCCGTTCCTCGCGCAACATCCGCCGCTCGAGTACGGCGGCCACCTTTCGGTTTCGCCGACCACGCAGGACGGCTACTGGTTTGGCACGACGCTGCTCGGCCAGGACGTCTTCGCGCAGTTCGTCACGGGGCTGCGCATGGCGTTCATCGTCGGGGCGCTCGGCGGCGGGATCGCGGCGATCGTGGGCATGGTCGTCGGATTCACGGCCGGCTACCGGGGCGGGATCGTCGACGAGATGCTGAACATGGTCACGAACGTCGTGCTCGTGATTCCGACGTTCGCTCTGCTGCTCGTCATCGCCGCCTATCTGCAGGTCCGCGGGATCATGACCGAGGCGATCTTCATCGGCCTGACGTCGTGGCCGTGGGCGGCGCGCGCCGTGCGCGCGCAGACCTTCTCGCTCACCTCTCGCGACTTCGTGAGCCTCGCCCGGCTGAGCGGCTCGAGCAGCCGGCAGATCATCTTCAAGGAGATCGCGCCGAACATGAGCTCGTACCTGTTCATGATGTTCATCCTCCTGTTCGGCGGGGCGATCCTGATCGCCGCCACCCTCGACTTCATCGGTCTCGGGCCCTCGAACACGATCTCGCTCGGGATGATGATGCAGCTGTCGGTGCAGAACGCGGCGCTGCAGCTGCACCTGTGGTGGTGGTTCCTCCCGCCGGGGCTCGCGATCATGGCGATCGTCGGCTCGCTGTACGTGATGAACGTCGGCCTCGACGAGGTTTTCAACCCACGACTGCGGAGCATGTGAGCGATGAGCCTCGCCGTCGACGATCTCCAGGTCTACTACCGCACCCTCCGCGGTGACGTCCGCGCCGTCGACGGCGTCACGTTCGACATCGCCGACGGCGAGATCATGGGGCTCGCCGGGGAGTCGGGATGCGGCAAGTCCAGCCTCGGCAACAGCCTGATCTACCTCACGGGGCGTATGAAGTACGTCGGCGGATCGGTCGAGCTCGACGGCGCACGGTTGCCGATCTGGGACTTCGAGGCGATGAACGAGCACCGGTACAGGAGCATCTCCGTGATCCCGCAGTACGCGATGAGCGCGCTCAACCCGACCCGCAAGATCGGAGCGATGACCGCCGACCTGCTGGCGTCCCGGGGGATGCGCTACAAGCAGGTCCACCCCGAGTTCGTCCGGAGGCTCGAGCTCGTCGGGCTGTCCGAGGAGGTGCTCGGCATGTACCCGATCGAGCTCTCGGGCGGCATGAAGCAGCGCGCGGTGATGGTGATCTCGACCCTCCTCGATCCGTCGCTTCTGATCGCCGACGAGATCACGTCGGCGCTCGACGTCTCGACCCAGAAGGCCGTCGCGGAGATGCTTGTCGAGTTTCGCGACCGCGGCTACGTGAAGAGCATGATCGTGATCACGCACGACATGTCGATCCTCTACCAGGTTGCCGACACGATCCTCGTCATGTACGCGGGGCACCTGGTCGAGAAGGCGCCGGCCAGCGTGATCATCGACTCGCCGCGCCACCCGTACACGCGGCTTCTGATCTCGTCCCTGCCCGAGGTCGGTGTCCGCTACGCCGAGCAGAGGCTGCAGGGCATTCCGGGCACGCCTCCGGCGCTCCTGAATCCGCCGGAGGGTTGCCGGTTCCGCGACCGCTGTCCGCTCGCGTCCGCCAAGTGCGCGCACAGGCCGGCGTTCGTCGAGGTCGGGCCCGGCCACCGTGCCGCGTGCTGGGAGGTCGCGGCATGAGCGTAGGCTCGACGGAGATGAGCGGTGGGAAGGCGCTCGTCGAGCTCCAGGGGTGCACGAAGGTGTACCGGGTCGGCTCGTTCGGCTCGAAGCGCCTGACCGCGGTTCGGGACGTCGCGTTCGACCTGCAGGCGGGCGAGGTCGTCTCGCTGATCGGCGAGAGCGGAAGCGGCAAGTCGACGATCGGGCGGATGATCCTCCGCCTGTCGCCGGTCACCGCGGGCGCGATCCGGTTCAAGGGCGAGGACGTCGCGCGCCTGAAGGGCGCGTCGCTCAAGGAGTACCACCGGCACGCGCAGGGCGTGTTCCAGGATCCCTTCAGCTCGTACAACCCGATCTACAAGGCCGACCGGGTGTTCAAGCTGATCAAGGACGCGTACTTCCCGTCGGTGGGGTCGCGCGAGTGGGCAGGGAAGGTGGCGAGGGCCCTCGAGGCGGTGTCCCTCGACCCGGCGCAGGTCCTGCATCGGTACCCGCACCAGCTCTCGGGCGGCCAGTTGCAGCGGCTTCTCGTCGCGCGCGCGCTGCTGCTCGACATCGACTTCCTGGTCGCCGACGAGATCATCAGCATGCTCGACGCGTCGACGCGCATCGACGTGCTCAATCTGCTCGGCGAGCTGAAGGAGCGCGGGCTCGGGATCCTCTTCATCACGCACGACCTGTCGCTCGGCAACTACATCAGCGACCGGACCGTGATCCTGCGCCACGGCGAGATCGTCGAGATGGGCGCGACCGACAAGGTGTTCGGCAACCCGCAGCATGCCTACACGCGCATGTTGCTCGCCTCCGTGCCGCAGCTCCGCCACAAGTGGGAGGAGCACGGAGACGGGCATGCAGCCGAGGCGGAGGCAGCGGTGGACGGCGCTGGCTCGGCGCTCGTCGAGCTCGAGCGCGACCACCTCGTCCGCAGGGTGGGAGCACCGTGACGGCGACGGCCGGCGCGCCGGCCGAGGTCGTCGGCGGCCGGGCGCTCGCACGCATCCCGTGGGAGGAGCGCCCGCCCGGCTCGAGCGCACCGGTCTGGCGCTACTCCGGGAATCCCGTGCTGACGCGCGACCTGCTGCCGTCCTCCAACAGCATCTTCAACAGCGCCGTCGTGCCGTTCGGCGACGGCTTCGCAGGGGTGTTCCGGTGCGACGACCGCACGCGACGGATGCAGCTCCACCGGGGCTTCAGCCCGGACGGCCTGAGCTGGGAGCTCGACCCCGAGCCGATCCGCTTCTCGACCGTCGACCCGGAGCTCGCGACGTTCGTCTACGGGTACGACCCGCGCGTCGTCGCGCTCGACGGCCGCTTCTACGTGACGTGGTGCAACTGGTACCACGGCCCGACGATCGGCGTCGCCTGGACCGACGACTTCGCCACGTTCCACCAGCTCGAGAACGCGTTCCTGCCGTACAACCGAAACGGCGTCCTCTTTCCGCGCAAGATCGACGGCCGCTACGCGCTCCTGTCGCGCCCGTCCGACGACGGGCACACACCGTTCGGCGACGTCTTCTACAGCGAAAGCCCCGATCTCGTATTCTGGGGACGGCACCGGCACGTTCTGGGGACGGTCGCGAACTCGTGGCAGGCGACGAAGGTCGGCGGCGGACCGGTGCCGCTCGAGACCTCGGCGGGGTGGCTGCTCCTCTACCACGGCGTCCTCACCTCGTGCAGCGGCTTCGTCTACAGCGCGGGCGTCGCACTGCTCGACCGGGACGAGCCGTGGAAGGTCGTTGCACGAGCCGCGCCATACGTGCTCGCGCCGGACGCGGCGTACGAACGCGTGGGAGACGTTCCCAACGTGGTCTTCCCGTGCGCGATGCTCTGCGACGCCCCGACCGGTCGGCTCGCGATCTACTACGGCGCCGCCGACACGGTCACCGCGCTCGCGTTCGCCCGTGTCGACGAGCTCGTGCGCTTCGCTTCGGAGCACGCGTGACCCCCGCTCCGTCCTTCCCGCCCGGCTTCCTCTGGGGCGTCGCGAGCTCTGCGTACCAGACCGAGGGAGCGACACACGAGGACGGTCGTGGCGAGAGCATCTGGGACCACTTCTGCCTCGAGCCCGGGCGGGTGCGGGCCGGTGAGACGGGTGATGTCGCGTGCGACTTCTACCACCGCCACCCTGCGGATGTCCGCCTGCTGCAGGAGCTCGGGGTGGACGCATTCCGCTTCTCGATTGCCTGGCCGCGGGTGCTGCCGACGGGGCACGGCCCGGTGAACGTCGCGGGCCTCGACTTCTACGACGCGCTGGTCGACGAGTTGCTCGAGGCGGGGATCAGGCCGTTCGTCAACCTCTTCCACTGGGACCTGCCGCAGACGCTCCAGGAGGCGGGCGGGTGGCCCGCCCGGCCGACCGCCGAGGCGTTCGCCGACTACGCCGCGATCGTCGCAGAGCGTCTCGGCGATCGTGTCTCCGACTGGATCACCCACAACGAGCCGTACTGCGCCGCGTGGCTCGGGCACGGCCTCGGCATCCACGCACCGGGGACGGCGAGCCCGGCGCCGGCACTCGCGGCCGCCCACCACCTCCTGCTCTCGCACGGGCTCGCCGTCCAGGCGGTCCGCGCCGCCGCTCCGGCCGCCGAGGTCGGGATCGTGCTCGACTCCTGGCCCGTCCATCCGGCGAGCGCCGCCGAGCGCGACGTGCAGGCGGCGCTGCTCGTCGACGGAATCTCGAACCGCTGGTTCCTCGACGCGGTGCTCCGCGGGTCCTATCCGGCGGACATGATGGCGCACTTCGCCGACGCGCTTCCACCCGTCCGGGACGGGGACCTGGCTGTCATCTCGGCGCCGCTGGACTTCGTCGGCGTCAACAACTACTCGCGCCACCTGATCCGTGCCGGCGGCGCCGAGGGAGGCGCGCCCGTCGAGGTCCGCCCGCCGGTCGGCATGCTCACGGACATGGGGTGGGAGGTGTATCCGGCCGGGCTCGGCGAGGTGCTCACGCGGCTCCACACGGAGTACGGCGCGCCGTCGCTGTACGTGACCGAGAACGGTGCGGCCTTCGCCGACGTGCGCACGCACGACGCGCGGATCCACGACCTCGAGCGCATCGCGTACCTGCGCGACTACATCCAGGCCGTGGCCGGCGTGCTCGCGGCGGGTGTTCCGGTGCGCGGGTACTTCGTCTGGTCGCTCCTCGACAACTTCGAGTGGGCACTCGGGTACTCGAAACGCTTCGGTCTCGTCTACGTCGACTATCCGACGCTCGAGCGAGTCCCCAAGGACAGCTTCGCCTGGTATCGCGATCTCATCCTCGGCAGCCGCGCGGCCGAGCTCGAGACAGTTGCGACGAAGCAGAGGGCCCCGTAGGGCCCTCCCGAACGACCTCGTCAAGTCTTCCCCCAGAGAGTGGTCTTGATCTGCGGTCGTTGCATGAGCAGTGTCGTGCAGCGCACGCACGTCGGCATCCGTAGTCGGTACGGATCTCTTCGCAGGCCCGTCGCTGATGCGGCCCTGCGCACCCCGCGCGACGATGTCGTCCGGACCCATGGAAAGGGGGTGAAACATGCCCGTTCTTGAACGGTGGACACCCTTTCGCGACCTGGAGCTGATCGATCAGCGCATGCGTCGGCTGTTTCCGGCGTTCCTGCCGTCCGTGACTCCCGCGACCGACATCGTCGAGACGAAGGACGAGTTCGTCTTCGAGCTCGAGGTGCCCGGCTACGAGGAGAAGGAGCTCGACGTCGAGGTGGGCGACCACGTGCTGACGGTCACCGGCCGGCGGGAGGTCGAGAAGGAGAAGACCACCCAGGAGGTCCGGCTGCACGAGCGGCTCGAGTCGACGTTCGCGCGGAGCTTCCAGCTGCCGCCGGAGACCGACCCGCAGCATCTCGAGGCGTCGTACGGAAAGGGCATTCTCACGCTGCACGTTCCGAAGACCTCGCGGCCGAAGCCGCTGAAGGTCCCGATCGCGAAGGCGTGAGCCCAGGATGCCGGGCGAGGGTCGCGGCACGCAGGCGGCCGCGACTCCCGCCCGGCGACCCGCCTCGGCTCAACCCTTGACGACGCCGATCGGCACGAGGCGCGCCACCCGACGCGCGAGACCGGCGCGCTCGACCACGTCGACGACGCGCTCGACGTCCTTGTAGGCGAGCGGCGCCTCTTCGGCCAGGCTCGCGTTCGAAGGGCAGCGCACGACGATTCCCCGCGCTCCGAGCTCGTGCCGCAGCGTGGCGCCGCCGACCCGCTTCCTGGCGGCCGTGCGCGACATGAGCCGGCCGGCTCCGTGGCACGTCGTTCCGAACGAGCGTCGCATCGACCCCGGCTCGCCGGCGAGCACGAAGCTCTCCGTCCCCATGCTGCCGGGGATGAGCACCGGCTGGCCCGCAGCACGGTACTGCACGGGGATCTGGTCGGATCCCGGAGGGAAGGCGCGTGTCGCGCCCTTGCGATGGACGAGCAGATCGCGTCCTCCGTGGCGCTCGGCCTTGGCGACGTTGTGGGCAACGTCGTAGACCTGGCGGGTCGCCGCTGCCGCGTCCCCTCCGAGCACACGGCCGACGGACGCCCGGGTGGCGCCTGCGATCGCCTGCCGGTTCGCGAAGGCGAAGTTGGCGGCGGCGGCCATCGCGGCGCGGTACGCCCGGCCCTCGGGAGAGGACGCGGGTGCGCAGGCGAGCTGCCGATCCGGCAGCACGATCCCGTAGCGGTCGCGTTCGGCGTCCATCTGCCGGACGTAGTCGACGCACACCTGGTGCCCGAGCCCACGAGAGCCGGTATGGATCAGCACCGTCACGCCTCCCACGGTCAAGCCGAACGCCTCGGCTGCCCGGGCATCGAAGATCCGGTCGACCCGCTGGAGCTCGACGAAGTGGTTGCCGCCGCCCATCGTGCCGAGCTGGGCCAGGCCGCGGAAGTGTGCGCGTTCGGAGACGAGGGCCGGGTCGGCGCCCGCGAGGCAGCCGCTCGACTCGGTCCGTTCGAGGTCGCCCTCGGAGCAGAGGCCGCGGCCGGTCAGGGCGCGCGCGCCGACGGTGAGCACGTCGTCGAGCTCCGCCACCGTGAGTTGGATCGGTCCGTGCTTGCCTGCGCCCGCCGGGATCGCCCGTGAGAGCTCGTGGACGAGGGGCTCGCGCCGGTTCCCTAGCTCGCGCTCCGTCAGCGGCAGCGTGAGCAGGCGCACGCCGCAGTTGATGTCGTAGCCGACTCCGCCCGGTGAGACCACGCCGTCGGGCAGCTCCGTCGCGGCGACACCGCCGACCGGGAAGCCGTAGCCCTGGTGGATGTCCGGCATGGCGAGCGCGGCTTCGACCACGCCCGGAAGCGTGGCGACGTTCGCCAGCTGCTCGAGCGAACGGTCCCCGGCAATCGCATCCAGCAGCTCTCGATCCGCGAAGACTCGCGCGGGCACCAGCATCCCCGGTCGCGAGCCGGCGGGGATCTCCCAGCAGTTCTCGTCGAGCCGAACGAGCTCAGACGTCGAGAACGACGCGCGCATGCCACTCACCCTCCCTCTCGTCGAGCGCAAGGCGGTTGAGCGTCACCGCTTTGACGAGCTGCCGGGGCCGGCCCTGCACCCCCGACACCACGGCGCGCAGGCCGTCGTCGCTGAGCTCGAACGACGCGAGCTTCGTCGGCACGAACAACTCCACCTCGGCGAGAAAGACGAGCTCGTTCAGCCAGTCGACGAGCAGCAGCTCGTGGCCGCCGGCAGACAGGGCGATCTCGTGCTCGGCCGGCGCCCCGGCCTCACCACCGGCCGCGAGCTCGGTGAACATCTGAAGCGCCGCCTCGAACACCGCGGCCTCGGTCGCTGCGTGGATCTCGACCTCGACCTCGCCGGTGTGCTCCGCGAAGCTGTACGTCACGGGGCAACCATGCCCACCCCGGAGCAGGGTCGCATCGGGACGGTCGCGGTCGTCCACGGGGAGAAGTCCGCAGTCTCGACAGGCGCGATCCGGGTTGGTCCGGATGGCGCCCGGCGGAGCACCGGTCACCATCTCCCCGATGGTGCCCGTCGCGCGCAGGAACCTGTTCGCCGAGAAGGGGCGCTTCGCGATGTCGGTCGGAGGCGTCGCCTTCTCGGTCCTGTTGGTCCTGATCGTCGTCAGCCTCTATCGGGGCTGGAGCGAGACCGGCTCGATCTACAACCGTCTGCCGGGCCAGGTTTGGCTCGCCCAGGCGGGGACGATCGATCCGTTCCACTCCACGTCGCTCCTTCCGGCGGGGCTCCAGCCCCGCCTCCGCCGCGTTCCGGGGGTCGCCGCGGTGCTGCCGGTCTACTCGCGCCATCTCGGTGTCCCCGCGCCGGGTAGAGGCAGGGTCGACGCCTACGTGATGGCGATCGGCGTGCCGACGGGAATGCGGATCCCGGCCGGCTCGCGGGTCTACTTCCCCGCTCGCGGGCACGTCGTGATCGACCGCGTCCTTGCCGGCGCGCTCGGCGTGGAGCAGGGCGACACGCTGCGCATGCTCGGCCGCAAGCTCGTGGTCGATGCCCCGGTCGGCGGCGGGAACAAGATCGTCGAGTTCGCGTTCCTCGACGCGACGGACGGGAAGGCGGTGCTCGCGGAGCCGGGACGGGTGACGTACTACCTGCTCGCGACGGTCCCGGGCGCCGATCCGGCCGCGGTCGGCCGCCGGGCGGCGGCGGTCGTGCCCGGCTCCGAGGCGCACACGAGCGCAGACTTCGCCGCCGCCTTCAGCCGGCTCGTCTCGGCGGGCTTCCTGAACGTCGTCGGCGCGCTGGTGGCCATCGGCTTCGTCGTCGGCGGCGCGGTGATCGCGCTCACGACGTACACGGCGACCGTCGAGAAGGCGCGCGACTACGGCGTTCTCAAGGCCGTCGGCGCGTCGAGCCGGTTCCTGTACCGGATCGTGGTCTGGCAGAGCCTGCTGGTCGGCGTCGCCGGCGCGGTGCTCGGCGTCGCCGCCTCGGCGCTCGTCGCGGACCTGATCGGCCACTGGGTGCCCGAGTTCGTCACCGACCTCCGCGCAGCCGACGTGCTCTTCGTGCTCGCGGCGGCGGTGCTGATGTCGATCGCGGCCTCGTTCGTGCCGGTCCGGCGGCTGAACCGGATCGATCCGGCGATGGTCTTCCGCGCATGACCGATCGGCCGCTCCTTCGCGTCCGTGGCCTGACGAAGGTGTTCGGTTCGGGCCGCGCGAGGGTCGTCGCAGTCGCCGGCGTCGACCTGGAGAGCGACCGGGGCGAGATCACGCTCGTGATCGGGCCGTCGGGCTCCGGGAAGACGACGCTCCTCACGATGATCGGCTGTCTGCTCCGGCCTACCGCCGGCACCATCGCGATCGACGGCATCGAGGTGACCGCTGTGCCCGCGAGCGAGTATCCCCGGATCCGCCGGACGCTCGTCGGCTTCGTGTTCCAGTCCTTCAACCTGCTCGATGCGCTCTCGGCCCGCGAGAACGTCGAGGTCGCCCTCAACATCGCGGGCGTCAAGGGGCCTCGAGCGGCCGACCGCGCCCGCGCGCTCCTCGGTGATGTCGGGCTTTCCGACCGGCTCGACTTCCCCGCCCACGGGCTCTCGGCGGGGGAGCGCCAGCGCGTGGCGATCGCCCGCGCGCTCGCCAACGAGCCGCCGCTCGTGCTCGCCGACGAGCCCACCGCGAACCTCGACTCCCGCCACGGACGCGAGGTCATGGCGATGTTGCGCCGACTGGCGCAGCGGGAGCGGTGCGGCGTGGTCGTCGTGTCGCACGACGAGCGGCTCCGCGCGATCGCCGACCGGGTCGTCTCGCTCGAGGACGGTCGGATCACACAGGTCGAGCAGAGCCCGCCGCCCCGGTCCCCGCTCCCACCCGGGTCCCTGCGGGAAAGCCGCACCGCGATACACACCGTCCCCGATTCGTGACGCCCGGCCGTCGGCGACGCTCGGATGGTCAAGTCGTGGAAAGCCAGGGTGAAAGGAGCGGGAGATGAAGACGATCGTGCTCGGGACGGACGGGTCGCCCGGCGCGAGGCGCGCGACCCAGGAGGCGATCGAGCTCGCCGCCGAGACCGGCTGGCCGCTCCGGATCGTGAGCGTCTGGTGGGTGCCGTCGCTCGAGCTGTCGGCCGCTCCGATGATGGCCGGCGAGCTCGCGGAGGTCGCCCGCGACCGCGCCCAGGAGGCACTCGACGCCGCGGCCGAGGAAGCGGCGGACGCCGGCATCGACGTGATCACGTACCTGCGCCACGGTGACGTCGCGAAGAAGATCGTCGAGGTCGCCGGCCTGCTCGGGGATGCCCTGATCGTCGTCGGCTCGGACGGGCGCGGCGCAGTTGGCCGTGCGCTGCTCGGCAGCGTCTCGACGCGTCTCGTCCACGTTGCTCCCTGCCCCGTCCTGGTCGTCCGGTCGGCCGAGCCTGCGGCTCCGGCCGACGACAGCGTTCCCGAGCTCGTGGGAACCGGCGCGAGAGGTGAGTGAGATGGCCGTCCTGACCAGCACCCGTTACGTCTACGACTTCGAGGATGTCGCGCCCGGTGGGCGCGATCAGCTCGGCGGGAAGGGCATCGGGCTGGCCGAGATGACCCAGCTCGGGCTGCCCGTCCCCGCAGGGTTCACGGTCACGACGGATGCGTGCCGCGACTTCCTGAGTCACGGTGAGCAGCTGCCCGACGGGCTCGACCAGGAGCTCGACCGCGCCGTCGCGAGGCTCGAGGCGAAGACCGGCAAGCGGTTCGGCTCCGCCGAGGATCCGCTCCTCGTCTCGGTGCGCTCGGGCGCCGCGATCTCGATGCCGGGGATGATGGACAGCGTCCTCGACCTCGGCCTCTCCGACGCCGCCGCCCAGGGGCTTGCGCGGGTCTCCGGGAACGCGCACTTCGCCTACGACTCGTACCGGCGCCTGATCCAGATGTACGGCGAGGTCGTCGAGGGGATCGACGGCCGAAGCTTCGAGGACGCGCTCGCGGCGCAACGCGCTGCGGCCGGTGTCGACTCCGATGCGGATCTCACCGCCGCCGACCTGAGAGAGCTCGTCGCGACCTACAAGCAGGTGTTCCTCCGTTCGCTCGGACGCCCGTTCCCGCAGGACGCGCTCGTCCAGCTGCGCGCGGCGATCGAGGCGGTCTTCCGCTCGTGGCGGAACCCGCGCGCCGAGGTCTACCGCCGCCTCAACGACATTCCCGACGACATCGGCACCGCCGTGAACGTCGTCCAGATGGTCTTCGGCAACTCGGGTGAGCGCTCGGCGACCGGCGTTGCGTTCAGCCGTGACCCGGCGACCGGCGAGAAGGCTCTCTGCGGCGAGTTCCTCGTCGACGCGCAGGGCGAGGACGTGGTGGCAGGGATCCGCGCGCCGCAGCCGCTCGAGCAGCTGCAGGACCTCATGCCCGAGGCGTATGCCTCCTTCGGCGCCGCGATGGATCTACTCGAGCGGCACTATTGCGACCTCCAGGACGTCGAGTTCACGATCGACCGCGACCGGCTCTACATCCTGCAGACCCGCTCGGCGAAGCGGACGGCTGCCGCCGCGGTGCGCACCGCCGTGGAGATGGAGCGTGAAGGCTTGATCTCCCGCCGGCAGGCCGTGCAGCGGATCTCCCCGTCGTCGCTGGACCAGCTGCTGCACCCGATGGTCGATCCCGCAGCGACCGTGGACGTCGCCGCCACGGGCGTGCCGGCGTCACCCGGTGCGGCGGTCGGCGCGGTCGTCTTCGATCCCGACGTCGCCGCCGAGCGCGGCCCGCACGAGGCGGTGATCCTCGTCCGCTTCGACACGACTCCTGACGACATCCAGGGGCTCGCGGCGGCCCAGGGCATCCTCACCGCGCACGGCGGGATGGCGTCGCACGCCGCCGTGGTCGCCCGCGGGATGGGCAAGCCGTGCGTCGCCGGCTGCGCGGCCCTCGAGATCGACGAGCGCGCCGGCCGGTGCACCATCGGCGGCGTCGAGGTCGGCGAGGGCGACACGATCACCGTCGACGGCTCCGGCGGCCGCGTCATCGTCGGTGCGGCCCCCCTCGCCCAGCCCGGCCTCAACCCCGACATCGAGACGATCCTCGTCTGGGCCGACCAGGTGCGCCGGCTCGGCGTCCGCGCCAACGCCGACACGCCGGTCGACGCCGAGCGCGCGCGCAGCTTCGGCGCGGAGGGGATCGGCCTCTGCCGCACCGAGCACATGTTCTTCGGCGAGGAGCGGCTGCCCGTCGTCCAGGAGATGATCCTGGCCGACGACGAGGAGTCCCGCCGGTCGGCGCTCGACCGCCTGGAGCCGTTCCAGCAGTCCGACTTCGAGGCGATCTTCGAGGCCATGCGGGGCCTGCCCGTGACGATCAGGCTGCTCGACCCGCCGCTGCACGAGTTCCTGCCGAAGGAGGAGGAGGCGACGAGCGACAGGATGCGGGAGCGGATCCGGGCGCTCCGCGAGGTGAACCCGATGCTCGGGACCCGCGGCTGCCGGCTTGGGCTGCAGTGGCCCGAGATCTACGAGATGCAGCTGCGCGCGATCGCGCGGGCGGCGGCGGCCGTGGCGGCACGCACCGGGGAGCCGCCGAAGGTCGAGGTCATGCACCCGCTCGTCGCGTACGCGGAGGAGCTCCACCGGCTCCGCGGGCTGACCGAGCGCATCTTCGCGGCCGAGGCGCCCGGGATCGCCTACCACTGCGGCACGATGATCGAGCTGCCCCGCGCGGCGCTCCGCGCCGGCGACATCGCCCGCTACGCGGACTTCTTCTCGTTCGGGACGAACGACCTCACCCAGACGACGCTCGGCCTGTCGCGTGACGACGCCGAAGGGAAGTTCCTCGCCACCTACCTCGAGGAGGGTATCGTCGAGCACAATCCGTTCGAGACGCTCGACCAGGAGGGTGTCGGCGAGCTGGTCGAGATCGGTGTCGCCCGCGGCCGTGCGGCCAGGCCGGACCTCCAGGTCGGGATCTGCGGCGAGCACGGCGGCGATCCCGCGTCGATCGCGTTCTGCGAGCGGGTCGGACTCGACTACGTCTCGTGCTCGCCCTTCCGCGTCCCGCTCGCCCGGCTCGCCGCCGCGCAGGCGGTGCTGACCGAGCAGGGGACGACGTACGAGTCGGCGGGCGGGTAGGTGCGGTGACCGGCGTCGCGGAGCTGGACGAGAGAGGGGCCCTGACGCGGGAGCTCCGTCCGGAGCTCTCGTCGGCAGAGGCGGTGATCGAGGCCGACCGCTGCCTCGACTGCGGCGGCCCGTATGCGCCGGCACCGTGCACGACCGCGTGCCCGGCCGACATCGACGTCGCGGGCTTCGTCTCGGCGATCGCCGCGGGCGACCCCCTCGGTGCGGCGAAGACGATCTTCGCGGAGAACCTCCTCGGCGGGACGTGCGCACGGGTCTGCCCGGTGGAGGTGCTGTGCGAAGGAGCGTGCGTGCTTCGCGAAGGGGGGCGGAGGCCGATCGAGATCGCGCGGCTCCAGCGCTACGCGACGGACACCGGGCTCGCCGCCGGCGCGCCGTTCCGCGGGCGCAGGCCCTCGACCGGGCGGCACGCCGTGGTCGTCGGCGCCGGGCCCGCCGGGATGGTGTGCGCGGGCGAGCTTGCAGCGCTCGGGCACGAGGTGACGGTCTACGACGAGCACGCCGAGGTCGGCGGGCTCGTCCGGTACGCGATCGCCCCCTACCGCGAGCAGCGCGAGCCGCTCCCGTCGGAGCAGGCGATGATCGAGCGGCTCGGAGTCGAGTTCAGGCTCGGCACGTCCTGTGAGACTCCGGAGACGCAGCGCGCGATCGAGGATGCCGACGCGGTCTTCCTCGGGGTCGGGCTGGGCGCCGACGTCGACGTCGGCTATCCCGGCGACGACCTTCCCGGCGTCTGGACGTCCCTGCCCTTCATCGAGGCGCTCAAGACCGGCAGGCCGCCGAGAGTCGGCAACGACGTCGTCGTGGTCGGGGGCGGGAACACCGCGATCGACGTGGCGTGCGAGGCGGTGCGCCTCGGTGCGGAGCACGTCACGCTCGTCTATCGCCGCACGCGCGCCGAGATGCCGGCGTACCCGCACGAGGTCGCCGAGGCGGAGGCCGAGGGCGTGCGGTTCGCCTGGCTGGCCGATCCGGTGCGCTTCCTGGGCACGCATCGCCTCGAGGCGGTCGAGTGCCGTGTGATGAGCCTGGGCGAGCCGGACGAGAGCGGGCGACGGAGGCCCGAGCCGGTGCCGGGGAGCGAGTTCGTGCTCCGCGCGGACACCGCCGTGAAGGCGATCGGCCAGCAGGCGCGCGGCGCGCTGCTCGAGCTCGTCGCCGGTTTGCACGTCGACCACGGGGCGCTCGGCGTCGACAGCGAGACCGGCAGGACGGCCAATCCGAAGTTCTTCGCGGGCGGCGACGTCGTCAACGGTGGCTCGAGCGTGGTCGAGGCCGTCCGGGAAGGCAAGCGGGCGGCGTCGGCGATCGACGCCTGGCTGCGCGAGGCGAAGCCGTGACGGGGATCACCGAGATCAGGTGGCACGCGCGCGCCGGGCAGGGTGCGAAGAGCGCGGCACATGCGCTCGCGCTCGCGGCGCTCGCGGACGGAAAGAGCGTCCAGGCCTTCCCGGAGTACGGGCCCGAGCGGCGCGGGGCGCCGCTTCGGGCCTACACGCGCCTCGCCGACCGCCCGATCCGGCTGCCACGACGGGGTGACCGAGCCGGACGTGGTCGTCGTCCTCGAGCCCTCGCTCGTGCACGAGGCCGCGATCGGCGACGGCTTGAAGCGCGACGGCTTCGTCCTCGTGAACGGCGAGGAGTGCCCGCCGGAGCTCGACGGCCTGGACGTCCGTTGCGTCCCGGCGACGCGGCTCGCCGCGGCGAGCGGCTCCGGGTTCGTCAACCTCGTCATGCTCGGCGCCGTCGCGGCAGCGCTCGGCGCCCCGACGCTGGAGCGCACGCGGGAAGCGGCGGTGCAGATGCTCGGCCGGAAGGCGGGCGCCGAGGCAGTCGCGAGCGCCGTCGAGGAGGGCTACGCATGGGCGAGCTGAAGCGCTGGGACGAGCTCGAGCCCGGCGGCACGGTGCTCCCGGCCGACGCCCCGCGGCCGCGCACCGGCGGGTGGCGCACCGGCGTCAAGCCCTCGGCGGACCTCTCGAAGTGCGTCAACTGCCTGCTCTGCTGGCTGCACTGTCCGGACTCCTCGATCCTGCTCGACGAGCTGACGTTCGCCGGCTTCGACTACGACTACTGCAAGGGCTGCGAGATCTGCGCCGAGGTCTGCCCGGTCGACGCGATCACGATGGTGGCGGAGGACGCCGAGCTGCCGCCGCTGGGAGTCGCGAGATGATCGATCTCGAGCTGCTCACCGGCGGCGAGGCGGTCGCCCACGCGATGCGCCAGATCGATCCCGACGTCGTCCCGGCGTACCCGATCACGCCGCAGACGCCGATCATCCAGACGTTCGCCAAGTTCGTGGCCGACGGCCGCACGAACGCGGAGCTCGTCGACGTCGAGTCGGAGCACTCGGCGATGAGCGCTGCGATCGGCTCGGCGCTCGCCGGCGCCCGGACGATGACCGCGACCTCGTCGCAGGGCCTCGCGCTGATGGCGGAGGTGGTCTACCTCGCAGCGTCGATGCGCGCGCCCGTCGTGATGGCGCTCGGCAACCGTGCGCTGTCGGGGCCGATCAACATCCACTGCGACCACTCCGACTCGATGCTGATCCGCGACTCGGGCGTCGTGCAGCTGTTCGCCGAGAACGCGCAACAGGCGTACGACCTCACCGTGCTCGCGCCACGGCTCGCCGAGCATCCGTCCGTGCTCCTTCCGGTGCTCGTCTGCCTCGACGGCTTCACGATCACCCACTCCGCCGAGCCGGTCGAGCTGCTGCCCGACGACGCCGTCAAGGCGTTCGTCGGCGACTACCGGATCCCACACGCGATGCTCGACGTCGGCGAGCCGTCGTCGCACGGGTTGTTCGCGATGCCCGACTACTACTTCGAGCTGCGCCGCCAGCAGGCGGTCGCGCTCGGCCGGGCGCTCGACGTCTTCGAGTCGCTCGCCGTCGAGCTCGACGCGCTGTCCGGCAGGCGGTACCGCGCGGTCGAGGCCTACCGGCTCGGCGGCGCGGAGCGCGCGATCGTCGCCCTCGGCTCGACCGCCGGGACGGTGAAGGAGGTCGTCGACGAGCTGCGCGACCAGGGCGAGCACGTCGGCCTGCTCGAGATCACCTCCTTCAGGCCGTTCCCGGCCGAGGCGGTCCGCGTTGCGCTCGACGGCGTCGCGCGCGTGTCGGTGCTCGACCGGGCCGACTCCCCGGGCGGCGTCCCCCCGCTGCATGCGGAGGTGGCCGCAGTCCTGTACGGGAGCGGCATCGAGCTCGACGGCCACGTGTACGGCCTCGGGGGCCGAGACCTGCATCCGGCCGAGATCCGTGAGGTGCTCGCCGGCACGGCTCCCTCCTTCGTCGGACTGCGGGGTGTGTGATGGCGCGCCTGAAGACCCTCGTCCGCAACGAGCACGGCGTTCCGCCGCTCCGCGGGGGCCACTCGCTCTGCCAGGGGTGCGGAATCCCTCTCGTCGTGCGGACGGTCCTGAACTCGATCCCGACGCCGGTGGTCGTCGTCAACGCGACCGGCTGCCTCGAGGTCGCGACGACGCGCTACCCGGGCACCGCGTGGAACGTTCCCTGGCTGCACGTCGCCTTCGAGAACGCCGCCGCGGTCGCCGGCGGGATCGACAGCGCGCAGCGCGCACTCCGGCGGCGGCACGGCCTCCCGAGCGACGAGGAGATCACCGTCGTGGCATTCGCAGGCGACGGCGGTACCTACGACATCGGCCTTCAGGCGCTGTCGGGCGCGCTCGAGCGCGGCCACCGCTTCGTCTTCGTCTGCTACGACAACGAGGCCTACATGAACACCGGCGTCCAGCGCTCCGGCGCCACGCCGTTCGGCGCGTCGACGACGACGAGCGCGGTCGGGACGGAAGCCTTCGGCAAGGCGCAGCTGCGCAAGGACATGACGGCGATCGTCGTCGGTCACCACGTCCCCTACGTCGCGCAGGCCGTCGCGTCCCACTGGGAGGACCTGAGCGTCAAGGCGGAGCGCGCCGCCGCCGCCGCCGGCCCGGCGTTCCTGAACGTGCTCACGGACTGCCCGGTGGGCTGGGGTCACGAGCCGCGGCTTGCGAATCGCGTGCTCGACGCCGCCGTCGACACGACGTTCTGGCCCCTCTACGAGGTCGTCGAGGGCGTGTACGACCTCTCGTACCGTCCCGAGCGGCTCCTGCCGGTCGAGCACTGGCTGGGGCTCCAGGCGCGCTTCGCGCACCTGCTCCGCCCGGAGAACCGCGCGCTCGTCGACCGCATCCAGGCTCAGGTCGACGCGGACTGGCAGGACCTCTGCGCACGCTGCGAGGCCCCGGCTCCGCGCCGCTACATGCACGAACTCCAAGGAGGTTGAAAGATGAAAGCGCTCGTCTATCACGGCCCGGGCCAGACGCTCGTTCGAGCTCGTTCCGGACCCGGGGATCGTGGATCCGACCGATGCGGTCGTCCGCATCGACGCCACCACGATCTGCGGAACCGATCTGCACATCCTGAAAGGGGACGTGCCCGAGGTCGCCCCAGGGACGATCCTCGGCCACGAGGCCGTGGGCACGGTCGTCGCCGTCGGGCCGGGGGTGACGACGGTGCGGCCGGACGACCGCGTGCTGGTCTCCTGCATCACCTCGTGTGGACGCTGCCGCTTCTGCAAGGAGGGGCACTACGGCCTCTGCACCGGCGGTGGCGGCTGGATCTTCGGGCACCTGATCGACGGGTTGCAGGCCGAGTACGCGCGCGTGCCGTTCGCCGACACGTCGGTCTACAAGATCCCGGACGGGCTCTCGGACGAGCAGGTGCTCTTCCTCTCCGACATCCTGCCGACGGCGTACGAGGTCGGCGTGCTGAACGGGCGCGTCGAGCCCGGCGACACGGTCGCCGTCGTGGGCGCCGGTCCGATCGGGCTCGCGGCGATCATGACGGCGCAGCTGCACTCGCCCGGCAGGATCATCGCGATCGACCTCGCCGATGCGCGTCTCGAGAAGGCGCGGGAGTTCGGCGCGGACGTGGTGATCAACAACGGGAGCGAGGACGCGGTCGCGAGAGTGATGCAGCTCACCGACGGGCTCGGCGTCGACACGGCGATCGAAGCGGTCGGGGTGCCGGCGACGTTCGAGCTCTGCGCCGAGCTCATCCGGCCGGGCGGCCGTGTGGCGAACGTCGGCGTCCACGGACATCCCGCGACGCTCCATCTGGAGAAGCTGTGGATCCGCGACGTCCTGATCACGACCGGCCTCGTCGACACGTCGACGACCCCGAAGCTGCTGCGCCTGATCGAAGGCGGCCGGCTGGATCCGCTGCCGTTCGCGACACATCACTTCGCGCTGGGCGAGATCGAGAAGGCGTACGACGTGTTCGGCGCGGCTGCCGAGACGCACGCCCTCAAGGTGGTGCTGGGCGCCGTCGCCCCGGACCACGAACTCGTAGCCACCGAGCAGGAGCTGGTCGGCTCGGCCTGACCGGCGGAAATCTGGTTCGATCATGCGAGACCTGCGACCCTCCCGTTCGCAGGTCTCGCTGCCTGCCACCGTGGACGGCCTCGAGACGATCAGCATCCAGTGGCGGAGCGCGCTCGACGCTGCCGAGGACGCCCTCGATGCGGTCGAGCGCAGCCGGCACTCGCTCCAGGTCGAGCCCGGCGAGCTCCAGGAGTGGGCCCGCGAGCTCGTCCAGGAGCGGGCCCAGGCGGAGAGCTCGATCGAGAGCCTCGCGCGGCTCCTGAACGCCGGCTTCCACCGCCGCCTGACGGGGCCTCGCGCGAGCAGCGAGTTGCTCGGGCTCGACCGTGCCGTGACCGCGTGCGTCTTCGACCTGGACGGCGTGCTGACGGCCAGTGCCGCCCTGCATGCGGCGGCGTGGCAGGAGACCTTCGACGGGTTGCTCGCGCGTCACCACGAGAGCTCCGGCGAGCGATTCGGCCCGTGGCGTCCGTTCGACGTCCAGCACGACTACTTCGACTACATCCATGGGCGGCCGCGGATCGAAGGGGTGCACGCGTTTCTCGCGAGCCGCGGCATCCGTCTTCCCGAGGGTCAGGACGACGACGCCTCCGGCGTCGAGAGCGCTCACGGGCTGGCGAACCGGAAGAACGAGGCGCTCCGCCGGAGGCTCGGTCGTGACGGGGTGCGCGCGTTCGAGGGCTCGCACCGTTTCCTCGAGATCGCGCACGAGGCACGGCTCCGGTGCGCCGTGGTCTCCGCCAGTGCGAACACGGAGGCGATCCTCGAGCGTTCGGGGCTGCGGTCGCTCGTCGACGAGATCGTCGACGGGGAGGTGATCGGGAGTGAAAGGCTCCGCGCGAAGCCTTCGCCCGACTCGGTGCTCGCGGCGTGCCGCCGGCTGGGCGTCGAGCCCGGCCGGGTGGCGACGTTCGAGACCACGCACGACGGGATCGAGGCCGGGCGCGCCGCAGGCGTCGAGACCGTGATCGCCGTCGACCGCTACGGACGCACCGGGACCCTGATCGCGCGCGGCGCCGACCGGGTCGTCCCGGACCTGGGCGACCTGATCGACCCCGTGCTCGCGGCGCGCTGACGGTCGAGCTCGCTGCGGGTTTCTACGGAGATGCGATGGGCGGCCGCTCCGATGCCTGCCCCGATCGCCGGGACGACGATCCCGGTGAGACACGAGGGAGGTGAACGGGATGATCGTCGTCGGTGTGGACGGCTCGGGCTCGTCCGGCGATGCGATCCGCTGGGCGGCCGAGGAGGCGAGGCTGCGCAAGACGAAGGTCGTGGCGCTGTACGTCTGGCAGTCGCCGATCGTCACCGGCCTCCACTACATCCCTCCCGACCTGCTCGATCCGGAGACGCTCGAAGGCCACGCCCGCCAGATCGTCGAGGCGGCGGTCGCCCAGACGGGCGGGCCGCCCGCGGACGTCGAGATCGAGAGCCGCACCGTGGAAGGGTCGCCGGCCGCCGCGCTGATCGAGGCGTCCCGCGAGGCCGACCTGCTCGTGCTCGGATCGCGCGGGCACGGAGGCTTCCACGGGCTGCTGCTCGGGTCGGTCGGCCATCAGTGCGTCCAGCACGCCGCCTGCCCGGTCGTGATCGTCCGGCCGGCGCACGACGGCACGACTGAAAGGAGCATGTCATGAGCGTTCGCGTTGCGATCAACGGTTTCGGCCGGACCGGGAGGGCGATGTTCCGCGCCGGCCACGAGCGTGAAGCCGACATCGAATGGGTGGCGATCAACGACGTCGCCGACACGGAGATGCTCGCCCAGCTGCTCCGGCACGACACCGTCTACGGGCCCTTCCCGGGCTCCGTGGAGGCGGTCGACGGAGGGCTGGTCGTGGACGGGCGCCGCATCGAGACGCCGTCCGTCTCCGAACCGTCCGGGCTCGACTGGGCGGCACTCGGCGTCGACGTCGTCGTCGAGTCGACCGGCCGGTTCCGGGCGCGGGCCGATGCGCAGAAGCATCTGGACGCGGGCGCCGCCAAGGTGATCGTCTCGGCGCCCGCCAAGGACCCGGACGTGACCGTCGCGCTCGGTGTGAACTTCGACGTGGCCTACGACCCCGAGGCGCACAGGATCATCTCGAACGCATCGTGCACCACGAACTGCCTCGCCCCGGTCGCGAAGGTGTTGCACGAGGGGCTCGGGATCAGGCACGGTCTCATGACGACGATCCACGCCTACACGAGCGACCAGCGGCTGCTCGACGCGCCGCACTCCGACTACCGCCGGGCCAGGGCGGCTGCGGCCAACCTCGTGCCGACGACGACCGGTGCGGCGAAGGCGCTCGGGCTCGTCGTGCCGGCTCTCGCCGGACGGCTCCACGGCTACGCCGTGCGCGTCCCCGTGCCGACCGGGTCGCTCGTCGACCTGACGGTCGAGGTCGAGCGGCCGACGAGCGTCGAGGAGGTCAACGCGATCGTCCACGAGCGCGCCGATCACGGCGAGCTCGCCGGCATCCTCTCCTACAGCGAGGAGCCGCTCGTCTCGTCGGACATCGTGCGCTCACCGTACTCGTCGATCTTCGACGCCGGGTTGACCGCCGTCGTCGACGAGACCCAGGTGAAGGTCGTCGCGTGGTACGACAACGAATGGGGCTACTCGAATCGCCTCGTCGACCTCGCGCAGCGCGTCCTCGTCCCGGTGGCCGTCTGATCGGCATGAGCACCGACGGCGCGAACCGCCTCGTCGTCCCCGTCGACGCGCTCGACGATCTGCTTCGCGCGCTGCGGGCGCGCGGTTACCGCGTGCTCGGCCCGACGGTGCAGGACGGCGCGATCGTCTACGACGGCCTCGGCTCTGCCTCCGACCTGCCGGTCGGGTGGACCGACCGGCAGGAGGGCGGCACCTACCGCCTCGAGCGGCGGAACGACGACGCCCGGTTCGGGTTCGCGGTCGGCCCGCAGTCGTGGAAGCGCTTTCTCTTCCCTCCGCGCCTGCGGCTGTGGCGGGCACGGCTCACCGGCGAGGCGATGTCGGTCGAGGAGGACCCGGCCGCCGATGCCCCGCTCGCCTTCGTCGGCGTGCGGGCCTGCGAGCTGCACGCGATCGAGATCCAGGACCGGGTCTTCCTCGGGGGAAAGCACGCGGATCGCGACTACGCCGCCCGGCGCGAGGACGTCTTCCTCGTCGCCGTCGACTGCTTCGAGCCGGGCGGGACCTGCTTCTGCACGTCGATGGGAACCGGTCCGAAGGTCGAGTCCGGGGCCGACCTGACGCTCACCGAGCTGCTCGACGGGGAACATCGCTTCCTCGTCTCGGCGGGCAGCGAGCGCGGTGCGGCCGTGCTCGCCGGGCTGCGCGGCCGGCAGCCGGTCGAGGCCGACCTCGAAGAGGCCGAGCGGTCGGTGGGCGAGGCCGCCGCCCGCATGGGCCGCGTGATGGAGACGTTCGACCTGCGCGACCTGCTTGCCCGCAACCTCGAGCATCCGCGCTGGGAGGAGGTGGCGCGCCGCTGCCTCACCTGCGGCAACTGCACGCTCGTCTGCCCGACGTGCTTCTGCTCCGCGGTCGAGGACGAGACGGACTTGTCGGGGAGCGAGGCGGAGCGGTGGCGGGTGTGGGACACCTGCTTCTCGGTCGACTACTCGTACATCCACGGGGGCAGCGTCCGGCCGTCGGGGCGGTCTCGCTACCGTCAGTGGATGACGCACAAGCTCGGCACCTGGCACGACCAGTTCGGGTCGTCCGGATGCGTCGGGTGCGGGCGCTGCATCACCTGGTGCCCGGTGGGAATCGACATCACGGAGGAGGTCGCCGCGATCAGGGCGACGGACGGAGCCGATGCCGCGGTCGATTGACGAGCTGCTGGCCGATGTGCCCGTGTTCGCGGGGCTCGAGCCCGACGATCGGGCCTTCCTCGCCGCCTGTGCCCGGAACACCCACTTCGGCGCCGGGGAGTGGATCTTCCGCGAGGGCGGCGGCGCCGACGTCTTCTACGTCGTCCGCCACGGGAGCGTCGCGATCGAGTCGTACCTGCCGGCGCGCGGCCCGGTGACGATCGAGACGATCGAGGCGGGCGACGTCCTCGGCTGGTCGTGGTTGTTCCCGCCGTACCGCTGGCACTTCGACGCCCGCGCGCTCTCGGACGTGCGTGCGACGGTGTTCGACGCGCTGTGCGTGCGTGACAAGTGCGACAGCGACCCGCGCCTCGGCTACGCCCTGATCGGCAGGTTCGCGCAGCTGCTGATCGATCGCCTGCAGTGGACGCGTCTCCGGCTCCTCGACGTCTATGGCGACGACGGCCGCTGATCTCCCCGGGGCGATGGTCCCCGCACCGTTCCGCGTCGCCCGGCGCGAGCAGAACACGGCCGACACGTGGACGCTCGAGCTCGAGCCTCGGTCCGGCGCCGGGCCGTCGATCGCACCGGGCCAGTTCATGATGGTCTACGCGTTCGGGGTGGGCGAGGCTCCGATCTCGGTCAGCGGCCCTCCCGAGCGGCCCGGGCCGGTCGTGCTCACCGTTCGCTCCGTCGGCGCCGTCACGGCCGCCGTCTGCAGCGCGGGCACCGGGACGACGCTCGGCCTCCGCGGGCCGTTCGGCGAGCCCTGGCCGGTGCGCGACGCACGCGGCGGCGATGTCGTCGTGATGGCCGGCGGGATCGGGCTCGCGCCGCTCCGCCCCGTCGTCTTGCAGGTGCTCGCCGAGCGCGCCGCCTACGGCACCGTGAGCGTGCTCTACGGCGCGCGCACCCCCGGCGATCTCCTCTACACGGAGCTGTTCGACGAGTGGCGCCGCACGCTCGATCTCGGAGTGACGGTCGACACCGCAGGCCCCGGATGGGCCGGGCGGGTCGGGGTCGTCACGAAGCTCCTCTCGGAAGCCCGCTTCGATCCCGGCCGCACGACGGCCTTCGTGTGCGGGCCGGAGATCATGATGCGCTTCGCGGTCCGCGCACTGCTCGATCGCGGCCTCCGGGCGGAGCGGATCCTGATCTCGATGGAGCGGCACATGGACTGCGGGATCGGACTCTGCGGCCACTGCCAGCTCGGCCCGACCTTGATCTGCCGCGACGGGCCTGTGTACCGGTACTCGACCCTGGCGTCGCTGCTGGAGGTGCGCGAGCTGTGAAGCCGAAGCTGGCCGTCTGGAAGTTCGCGTCGTGCGACGGCTGCCAGTTGTCGCTGCTCGACCTCGAGGACGAGCTGCTCGCGCTGGCCGGCGCGGTGGAGCTCGCCGAGTTCCGGGAGGCCACGAGCGGGACGGTCGACGGCCCCTACGACCTCTCGCTCGTCGAAGGTTCGATCACGACGGCCCACGACGTGGAGCGGATCCGCGCGGTGCGCGCCGCGTCCAAAGCGGTCGTCACGATCGGCGCGTGCGCCACCGCCGGGGGCATCCAGGCGCTGCGCAACTTCGGGGACGTCGACGAGTTCGTCGCTGCCGTGTACGCACATCCCGAGTACATCTCGACCCTCGAGACGTCGACGCCGATCGCCGCGCACGTGGCGGTCGACTTCGAGCTGCGTGGCTGCCCGGTGAACAAGCACCAGCTCCTCGAGGTGGTGACCGCGTTCCTGCACGGCCGCAAGCCGGGGATCCCGTCCACGAGCGTCTGCACCGAGTGCAAGCGGCGCGGGGTCACCTGCGTGACCGTCGCCCACGGGACGCCGTGCCTCGGGCCGGTGACACACGCGGGCTGCGGCGCGCTCTGCCCCGCGTACAACCGGGGCTGCTACGGCTGCTTCGGCCCGATGGAGACGCCGAACACGCAGGCGCTCGTGCCGCTGCTCCGCGACCTGGGCATGACCGAGCGCAGCGTCGCGCGCGTCTTCCGGACGTTCAACGCCGGTGCCGAGCCGTTCCGCGAGGCGGTGCCGGGTGAGTGAGCGTCGCACCATCCGCACGGACTACCTGGCCCGCGTCGAGGGAGAGGGAGCGATGACCGTGCAGCTCGCGGACGGCCGGGTCGAGCAGGTCGAGCTGCGCATCTTCGAGCCGCCCCGCTTCTTCGAGGCGCTGCTGCGCGGCCGGTCGTACCTCGAGGCGCCGGACATCACCGCCCGTATCTGCGGCATCTGCCCGGTCGCCTACCAGACGAGCGCCGTGAACGCGCTCGAGAGCCTGTGCGGGCTCGAGGTTCCCGCCCCGATCAGGCTCCTGCGGCGGCTTCTCTATTGCGGCGAATGGATCGAGAGCCACGCGCTGCACGTCTACATGCTCCACGCCCCCGACTTCCTCGGCTACGAAGGCGCGGTCGAGCTCGCCCGTGACGCACCGCAGGCGGTCGAGCGGGGCCTCGCGCTCAAGAAGACGGGCAACCAGGTGATGACGCTGGTCGGAGGGCGCGAGATCCACCCGATCAACGTCCGCGTCGGCGGCTTCTACCGCGCACCGTCGAAGCTCGAGCTACGTTCCCTCGTCGACCCGCTCGAGCGGGCGCTGGATTCGGCGCTCGAGACGGTCCGCTGGACGGCCGGCTTCGAGTTCCCGGAGCGGCAGGTCGAATGCGCCCTCGTCGCGCTTTCCGACGACGACGGCTATGCGATCGAGCGCGGGAGAATCCGCTCGGACGCCGGGCTCGACATCGCTCCCGCGGACTACGACGAGCTCTTCGTCGAGGAGCACGTCGAACGGTCGACGGCGCTGCACTCCCGCCTTCGCGACGGCGGGACGTATCTCTGCGGCCCGCTCGCCCGCTTCTCGCTCAACCACGACCGGCTCTCGCCCGTGGCGCTCGAGGCCGCACGCGGCGCCGGCCTCGAGGCGCCGTGCCGCGACCCCTTCCGGAGCATCGTCGTGCGGAGCGTCGAGCTCGTCTATGCGTGCGACGAGGCGCTGCGCCTGATCGACGCCTACGAGGAGCCGGACGCCGCGTTCGTCCCGCCCGAGCCGGTCGCGGGCACGGCGTTCGGCGTCAGCGAGGCGCCGCGAGGCCTGCTCTACCACCGTTACCGGCTCGACGCGGAGGGGACGATCCTCGATGCCAAGATCGTCCCGCCGACCTCCCAGAACCAGGGGGCGATCGAGGACGACCTGCGCGACGTCGTCACGCGCAACGCGCGACTCGACGACGACGCGCTGCGCGGGCTGTGCGAGCAGACGATCCGCAACTACGACCCGTGCATCTCGTGCGCCACGCACTTCCTCGATCTGAAGGTGGAACGCCGTTGAGCGGCGGCATCGTGGTGGTGGCGGTCGGCAACGCCTTCCGGAGCGACGACGGCGCCGGCCTCGCCGTCGCGGAGCGGCTCCAGGGGAGGCTCCCCGAGAGCGTGCGGATCGTGTCGTGCGAGCTCGAGCCGAGCAGGCTGATCGACGCCTGCGAAGGTGCTGCGTCCGCCTTCGTCGTCGACGCCGTCGAGTCCGGGGCGGTCCCGGGGACGCTGCACCGGTTCGACGCGAGCCGGGATGCGCTCCCGGTGAGGCTCTTCCGGTCGTCGACGCACGCGTTCGGCGTCGGCGACGCGATCGAGCTAGCGCGAGCGCTCGGCCGGCTCCCCGAACGTGTGGTCGTGTACGGGATCGAGGGCTCGGTGTTCGCAGCGGGGGAGGGCCTGACGGAGCCGGTCGACGCCGCCGTCGACGCCGCCGTCCGAGCGGTGCTCACCGACGTCGGAGTGGACGGCGGGAGGAGCGGCTGATGCACGAACGCGCCCTGATGAACGACGTGATCCGCGAGCTCGAGGCGGTCGCCCGCGCGGAGGGCGCGCGTCGCGTGACGCGGGTCGGCGTGCGGCTGGGCGCGCTCTCGCACTTCGACGAGGATCACTTCCGCGAGCACTTCGTCGACGCGGCCCGCGGGACGGTGGCGGAGGGCGCGGCCGTCGATGCGACCGTCGAGCTCGACACGACCGACCCCAGGGCGCAGGACGTCGTGATCGAGACGGTGGAGGTGGAGGCCTGATGTGCGTCGGATCGATTGCGCGCCTCCTCGAGAGCTGGGACGCCGACGGCGTGCGCGTCGGCAGGCTCGAGGACGGCTGCGTCGTCTCGCTGTCCTTCGTCCCCGATGCGAGTCCGGGTGCCGAGCTGCTCCTCCACCTCGGCATCCCGGTCGAGATCCTCGACCCCGAGACCGCCCGGGATGCGCGCAGCCTGCGGGCGTCCCTGCCGGAAGGAGAACCACGATGACACCCCGTGCCCGCGGAGTCGCGCTTGCCTTCGTCACCGCCCTGATCAGCGGCGTCTCGATCTGGGTCAACGGGCACGCCGTGCGTCACTTCGGCGATGCGACGGTCTACACCACGGCGAAGAACGCCGTCGCCGGCGGTTTGCTGCTCGCGCTCGCGATCGCCACGCGTGGACGCTCTCCGGCCGCCGATGCCGCGAAGCGCGGAAGGCGGGAGCGGTGGCTCGCCTTCGTCGGCGTCGCCCTCGTCGGCGGCAGCGTCGCCTTCGTGCTGTTCTTCGAGGGCCTCGCGCGGGCCGAGGCGACGCAGGCGGCGTTCATCCAGAAGACGTTGATCGTCTGGGTGGCGCTGCTCGCGGTACCGCTCCTGCACGAGCGGATCGGCGCCTTCCACGCGCTCGCCGTCGTGCTCCTCGTGGGCGGCCAGGCATGGCTCGCCGGACATCTCGGCACGGTCGCCTTCGGCCCGGGCGAGACGATGATCCTCGGAGCGACGCTGCTCTGGTCGGTCGAGGTGGTGCTCGCGAAGTGGCTGCTTCGATGGATCTCGCCGCAGGCGCTCGCCGCCGCGCGCATGGGGCTCGGCACCCTCCTCCTCCTCGGCTGGCTCGCGGTCTCCGGCCGCTTCGGGCAGCTGGCCGGCCTCGACGCCGAGCAGTGGCGATGGGTGCTGCTGACGGGTCTCCTGCTGACGGCCTACGTCGCGACCTGGTACTCGGCGCTGGCGCTCGCGCAGGCGATCGACGTCACCGCCGTGCTCGTCTTCGGTGCGGTGGTCACCGCGCTGCTCGCGGGCGCGTTCGACGGAACGCGGATCGACATCGGCGGGACGCTGCTCGTCGCCGCCGGGTCGCTGTTGATCGCCTGGCTGGCCTTGCGGCGGCCGCAGGCGGAGCCGGCGACGTGAGGGCGACCGCCGAGCCCGGAGCGCTGCTCTTCGCGCGCTACGCCTACCCGCCGAACGCGCTCGGCCTCTGCGGGGCCGACACGCCGCGGACGCTGCTGCAGTACGGGGACGCGCGCGAGTCGGACGGCGGGCTGGCCGAGCTCGCACGGACGTTTGACGGTGCGTGGCCGTACCTGAGCCTGATCGCGGCTGCAAACCGCATCGACGACCCGCTCGACCCGCGAGTGGTCGAGGCGTACTGGGTCGGCAACGGCCTGCTCGACCGGGTGCGTCCGCACGACCTCGCACGCCACGTCGACGAGCGCTTCGGGCGCCGGCTGGGCCGCGCCCGCGACACGGTCGCCGGCGCGGTCGCGGCCGGCGCCGTGCCGCATCACTGCTTTCACGTCTTCGCCGTCTACCCGTGGCTCGGGCTGTTGCGCAGCGGCGTCGTCGACGAGCCCTTGCGCGTGCTCGACCAGTGCCGCACCACGCCCGCGCTGGTCGTCGCCGTCGACGGCGACTCGCTCCAGGTGGCGGCGCGACCGCTGCTCTGGCACGAGGGAAGGCTCGGCCTGGGCTCCTTCGCGCGGCGCAGCGTGCGCTGGCGCGACGGCGGCCTCGCCCTGGTCCGCAGGCCGTCTCCGGGTGATCTCGTCTCCCTGCACTGGGACTTCGTCTGCGACGCGCTCTCGGTCGAGGCTGCGGTCCGCCTCGACCACGTGACGCGCCGGTCGCTGGACGTCGTGAACTCGCCCGTCAGCCGCTGAAGAACCGCCGCGGATTCTCGACGAGCATCGTGTCGATCTGCTGCTCCGTCACCCCGTTCGCGAGCAGTGCCGGGACGATCCTGGTCGAGATGTGGAGGTAGTCGGGATGCTCGTGCGCGAACGGCGGGTTGTGCGCCATGAAGTCGTAGAAGCACGCCGCGTCGTGGCCGAGGTGGATGCGGTCGGTCAAGCCCTCGGCGACGAGCGCCGTCAGCGTCTCGATCCGCCGCTCGTCGGGGTTGAAGTGCTCGATCGAGAAACGGTCGCAGCCGAGGCTGGCGCCGGAGCCGGCGAGCTCGCGCAGGTAGCCGAGGTCGTTGCTGTCGCCGGCGTGCGCGATCACGATCCGCGTCGGGTCGACGCCCGCCCTCGTCAGCGCGTCGAGCGCGGCCAGGCCGGTTCGTGCGCGTGCGTTCGTGTGCACCATCACCGGCACGCCGGTCTCGACCGCCGCGGCGGCGATCAGGCGCAGGATCCGCGGAAGGTCGCCGACGACGCCGTGCAGCTCGACCGCGCACTTCAGGAACGCGGCCTTGACGCCGGTGTCGTCGATGCCCTCGCGGATCTCGCGCACGAACAGCTCGACGACCTGGTCGTCCGTGCGGTAGCCGAGGAAGCCGCGCAGCTCGAGGAACGCGTACACGCCTGTGCAGACGACGATGTTGAGGTCGACCTCGGCGTTGATCCGCTGGATGCGCGGGATGTGGCGGCCGAGGCCGATCGCCGTCGGGTCGACGATCGTGTGGATCCCACCCTCGCGCAGACGTGTGAGCTTCGCGATCGCGTCGGCGACCCGGGTCTCTTCGTCCCAGATCGGCTCACCGCCCCAGACGTGGCCGTAGTTCTGGAGCGCTTCCGGGTCGAGCACGAAGACGTGCTCGTGCATGAGCGCGGGGCCGAGGCGGTCGAGGTCGACGGGGCCGCGTACCGTCTCGACGGTTCCGCTCACGCGACGAGCGAGGCCGGGATGCTGAAGCCGCCGAGCTCCGCCTCGACGAGCGCTGCGAAGCGCAGCGTCGCCCGGTCCTCGAGGTGCGGCCCGATGATCCGGACGCCCGCCGGGAGACCGTCGACGAAGCGCCCGGTCGCCATCACCGTCGCCGGAAGGTTCGACCTCGCCATCGCGCGATATTGCACGATCCACCGTTCGGGGCGCGCCTGATGGCCGACTGGTCGCTTGCGGTCGTCGCCGCGATCGTGCTCGCCTATGCCGCCCTGTCCGGGCGCCTCGAGCGGACGCCGGTCACGGCGGCGATCTTCTTCGTGTCGTGCGGTTTCCTCTTCGGTGCCAAGGGGCTCGGCTGGATCGACATCGGCGTCCACAGCGAGTCGGTCCGGGTGCTCGCCGAGGTGACCCTGACGCTCGTGCTCTTTGCAGACGCTTCGCGGATCGACGTGCCGGCGCTGCGCCGCGAGTACCTCGTGCCCGCGCGGCTGCTCGGGATCGGCCTGCCGCTGACGATCGTCGCCGGCGGCCTGATCGCCGCGGTGTCGTTCCACGAGCTCAGCGCCGGAGAGGCGCTCTTGCTCGCGATCATCCTCGCTCCGACCGACGCCGCGCTCGGCCAGGCGGTCGTGACCGACGAGCGCCTCCCGTCCCGGATCCGTCAAGGGCTGAACGTCGAGTCCGGCCTGAACGACGGGATCTGCGTCCCGCTGCTCTACATCGCGCTCGCGGTCAGCGACTCCGAGGCCCACTCGTTGACGACGGCCGGGGCGCTCGAGCTGGTCGCGAAGGCGATCGGCTACGGCGTGCTGTTCGGGGTGGTCTGCGGCGCGACCGGGGCGTGGCTCCTGCGCTTCGGCGGAGCCTTCGGGCTGACCGACGCCGCCTGGGCGCAGGTCGTCCCCGTCGGGACGGCCGCGCTCTCCTACGGGCTCGCCGGCCCGCTCGGCGGGAGCGGGTTCATCGCCTCGTTCGTCGCGGGGTTCACCTTCGGGATCGTCCGGCGCCGCGACGACGGCTCGACCCGGCTGCTGGAGGAGGTCGGTGGGTTGTCGAACGCGGTCACCTTCATCGTGTTCGGCGCCGTGATCGTCGGGCCGATCCTCGCGGGGCTGACGTGGACGGCGGCCCTCTACGGCGTGCTCAGCCTCACGGTCGTCCGCATGCTCCCTGTGGCGATCGCGTTCGCCGGGACGAAGGCCCGGCCCCCGACGGTCGCATTCACCGGCTGGTTCGGGCCGCGGGGCCTGGCGTCGATCGTCTTCGCCGTGATCGTGCTCGACGAAACGACGCTGCCGTACACCTCGACGATCGCCGTCGTCGTCGTGTTCACGATCGTGCTCTCGGTCTTCGCGCACGGGCTGTCCGCGCGGCCGCTCACGGCACGCTATGCGGGCTGGTACCGGTCGCATCCGCGAGACCGGCGGCCGCCCATGGAGGCGGTCCACGCCGAGCCGCAGCGGTGGCGGAGAACAGCCGTGACGCGATCGCCGTCCACGTAGAGGTTGCTACCGTGACCGTCGGGCAGGCGGCGAACCGCGCAGGCGCGAATCGTGCACCGCTGCACCGCCAGACGCCGCGGATCGAGTACGGCTCCTTCCGCTCGGCCGCGGTCGACGGGAGGCTGCGCTACACGATCGCGCTGCCCCCCGGCTACGCGACGAGCGGGAAGCGGTACCCCGTCGTCTACTTCCTGCACGGCCTTCCCGCGAATGCGCATGCCTAGGGCCGGGCCGCAACTGGGAGACGGCGACGGCCTCGGAGCTCGTCTCCGTCGTCGATCGCCGCTGCCGCACGCTTGCCGCGCGCGCCGGACGGGCGATCGTCGGCGAGTCGGCAGGCGGGTACGGGGCGATGCTGATCGGCATCCATCACCCGGCCGAGTACCGGGTGATCGAGTCGTGGAGCGGGTACTTCGAACCCACGAACCCGGCCGGTGAGCCCGAGGATCTCGGCTCCACATCGAGGAACGCGTACGCGAGTGCGCACGCGAGCGTGCCGAAGCTGAAGGGCGAGCTCGCGCGCTATCCGGGGACGTTCATCGGTTTCTACATCGGCGACAAGGACCCGTATCCCGGATTCGTCGCGGACAACGTACGGCTCTCTCGTGAGCTCACGAAGGCGGGGATCCCGCACGTCTTCCGCATCTATCCGGGCGCGCACGACGATGCGTTCTGGGACGCGCATCAGGACGCCTGGCTCGCGGCTGCGGTCGACCTGCTCGCCCGCCCGTCCTGACCGTCCCTCGGCGCGGAGGAGTCAGGGGCAGGAGCGCAATGCGGTCGCGACCGCCTGCGCCCGGGCCTCGTAGCCCGCGGAGCTCGGATGCACGTGCAGCGGGTCGGCGCCGAGCCACTCCGGATGCGCCGCCGTCATGCGCGCCCAGTCGACGAGCCGGACACGGCCGTCTCTCAGTGCGAGCCGGCGCAGCTTCGCGTTCAGCCGCTCGTACCCGATGCCGCGGACGGGCGGCCGCGCGATCGTCGCCGTGACCAGGCAGCCGTGGGCGGGAAGCCGCTTCAGGAGCGCCTGCAGCTCGCCGAGCAGCGCGTTGCCGTCGGGCGCGTCGTTCGTCCCGAGCAGAAAGGCCACGCGGCTCGGGAGTGTTGCGTCGTCCTCGACGATTCGAGCCGCCTCGGCCGTCGGCCGGCCGGTGCGGCCGTCGATCCGAAGCTTCCAGCCGTGGAGGAGCATCGGCAGGTCGGGCTCGACCCCCACGGTCAGCGAGTCGCCGACGACGAGGGCCGATCCGTGTGCTCCCGAGCCGCCCGCCCCGCAGGCAGGAGCGGCCAGCAGCAGGAGCAGCGAAGCAGCGGCGGCGAATGTGCGGGTCATCTCGAGCCGTCCATGATCGTCGACGACCGCGGAGTCTGTTCGGACACGATCGGGTCAAACGCGGCCGGGGCCGGCTGCGACCGTTGCTATCGTCGGCCGCGGGGCGCCTCGCGGCGCCGTGCGGGCTATGCGGACGACGCTGAAGAGAGGCGTAGGGCGTTCGGCTGGGGCCGAAGGAAACGGCAGAGCCGTGCTTCCGCCTGCCGCCGTCAGCTCGGTCACCCGCTACCGGCAGCCCGACCCGGCACCGGGCGGCGGCGGGCTGCGGCTGGTGGGCCGGATCGTCGTCGGCGTGCTGCTCGTTCTGCTCGCGCTCGTCGTCGGCGCCGCCGGCGGCTCCTACCTGTATTTCCATCAGTCCGTCGCCGACGTCCAGGCGCACACGCCGCAGGTGATCAAGGCGGAGAAGGCGCTCGACGTCGTCCCCGCGAACGCGCCGGCGATCGCACTGATCATCGGCTACGACCAGCGCAAGGGCGCGGAGTTCTCCTCCACCTCGCGCTCCGACACGATCATGCTCGTCCGCGCCGACCCGAGGACGAAGACGATCTCGATGCTCTCGTTCCCGCGCGACCTGGACGTCCCGATCTACTGCGGCCCCGTCTCGAGCGGGGTCGACCGGATCAACTCCGCGTACGCCCGCTGCAACGCCAAGGGCACGTTGTTGACCGTGAAGCACCTCACGGGACTGCCCGTGAACTACCTGATCACGGTCAACTTCCACGGGTTCAAGGAGGTCGTCGACAAGCTGGGTGGTGTCTGGCTCGACATCGATCGCCGCTACTACAACAAGAACACGGGTGCCTCCTACGACGACTACGCAAACATCAACCTCCAGCCGGGCTACGAGCTGCTGACGGGGCAGCAGGCGCTCGACTTCGTTCGGTTCCGGCACACCGACGACGATCTGCATCGCAACGCCAGGCAGCAGGAGTTCGTGCACGCGTTTCGCGACCAGGTGAAGTCGAGCTTCTCGCCGCTGAAGATCCCGGGGCTGGTATCGGCCATCACCCACAACATCGAGGTCGGAGAAGGGGGGCGCAAGCTGTCCGGTGACGAGGTCCTGCGGTATGCGCTGTTCGCGTACGAGCTGCCGAGCGGCCACGTCTTCCAGGACCGGATCGAGAACGTGCAGTGCACCCAGGGCTGCACCGCGTCGCCCGCCGACGTGCAGCAGGCGGTGCACGAGTTCGTCTCGCCGGATCTCGAGGCGTCGAAGAGCGCGAACGCGGCGGCGCTCGGGCAGCGGCGAAAGTCGACCGCGCCCCCGCCGTCCAAGGTGACGGTCACGGTGCTCAACGGGAACGGAGTCCCCGGAGCGGCGGCGAACCTCTCGTACCTGCTCGCCCAGCGCGGATACACCACGGTCGCGCCGGCGAAGGGGCAGGTGGCCGACGCTCCGGCGCGCGTGTTCCATACGAAGATCTACTACGACCCGGCCCAGAAGGAGTCGCTCGCCGCGGCGAAGGCGATGCAGACGCCGCTTCAGCCGGCGGACGTCGAGCTGCTGCCGCGGCGGGGCCCCCTGCGCGCGCTCGATCCCGGATCGATGCTCGTCGTCGTGGTGGGAGAGACGTTCCACGGGACGGTCGCTCCCACCACGACGACGGCGGCCCCGGTTCACCACCCGGCGGAGGTCGTCTACGACGCGGCGCCCGGCAAGCAGCTCTTGCAGCCGTTGCAGAAGAAGATGCACTTTCCGCTGCTCGTCCCGACCGTCGTCGAGAGCGGCTCGGTCCCCGATCCGGCGCCCGGCGACAAGGCGGTGCGCATGTACTGGATCAACGGCCGCAAGAACAAGGCCGTCCGGCTCGTTTACCGCACCGGCGGCAACGAGTACTGGGGCGTCGAGGAGACCGACTACGCCGACGCGCCCGTCCTGGGCGACAAGAGCTTCCGGCACGACCTCGGTGGCCGCGAGTTCGACCTCTACTACAACGGCTCACACCTGCACATGGTCGTCCTGCGTGCGCACGGCGCGACGTACTGGGTGGTGAACACGCTGCTCGATTCGCTCTCGAACGAGACGATGCTCGCGATTGCGAAGGGCCTCAAGCCGCTTTCTGCTGCACGCTGAGCCGTCTCTGTGTGGTCAGCCCGACGCGGCGACCGTGCTCGAGCGGTGCCTCCAGCTCGTGAGGTCGAACACCTTGTAGAGCTGCTCGACGATCTTCTGCGCGACGATCTGGCCTCCGCCGGTCGAGAGGTGGACGCCGTCGGGCGCGCGGGCGTCGACGGTCTGACCCGAGTCGAGCGTCAGGTACTGGGCGTAGCCGCCGTTCTTACCTGCGAGGAGCAGGTCGGTCTGGACGAACGCCGCGGTGGCCGGCCGCTTCTCGATCTGCTCGGCGACGATGGCGTTGATCCGCTCGAATCGTGCGGACTGCGCGGGATCGCGCGTGAACGGAAGCCCGATCCAGATCGTGTAGGCGCCCGCGCGGCTGATCAGGTCGAGCACGCCCCCGACCCGCCGGCCGTACTCCTGCGCCCAGGCTCCATCGCCGAACTGTGTCACCGAGACGCCCTGCGGCAGCCCCGTCATGTAGCCCTTGTCGTCGTTCCCGCCGAACGAGAGCACGACGACCGACGGCTTCAGCTTCTTGAGCTCCTCCCGGATCGTCGTGAACCAGTTGAAGACGTCGGGTCGCTCGAGCCCCGTCGCGATCTGACCGTCGACGCCGCCGACGCTCCTGATCGACCGTGCATGCTCGACGGCGTTGAGCAGCGCGTAGCCCGGGCTGATCACCAGCGAGTCGCCCGCGATCCAGAGCCGGAGCGGGTGCGACGGTGAGAACGCGAGCTTCTGGGGCGGGGAGGACTGTGCGTCGCCCGCGCCGGCGGCGGCGGTCGGAGTCTGATGGGAGCTTCCGCTCGCGGCGGCCGGCGGAGCTGCGGCGATCGGAATGTCGACGTTGGTGTCGATCGTGTCGTCGTGTGACCGGCCGAGCGCCGACTTGAGCGCCGAGCGCGCCCGGTCGAGGTAGACGGTGTGGCTGACCCGCTCGAGGCCGCCTGAGAAGCCGAGCGCGACCGTGCGCTCCCAGCCGGCGGGCTGGTTGAACGCCGACTTGTGCAGTCCGGGGGCATCGAGGAGGAGCCCGATCGCGACCCCGACGACCGCGATCGCGAACGCCCGCCACGCCGAGGTCGGGCGTCGCCGGCGTGGGGCCGGCGGACCGCCGTCACCGGACGGGATCTCCCGCGCCTGCTGTCGCCGCCGGCTGCGCTCGGCGGCCGTCTGTACCGGCGGGGGAGGGCCTTGACGGTTGCGCGTGATCACGGCTCTCAGAAGCGGAAGTAGATGAACGGCGCCACACCCTGCGGGCCCATCGCATTCGCGAGCATCAGTGTCGCACCCAGTGCGAGTGACTGCCATGCGAGCGACAGCCTGCTGAGCCGGGCCATCAGGCCCTCCGGGATCCTCGAGGGCAGGTACTGGCTCCCGATCCCGACGACGATCCAGACGACGACGCCTGTGGTGACGAGCGGCGCCGGCTCCCCCCATCGAGTGAAGAGGCCGGTGATCATCTGCCAGGCGAGCGAGAGCGAGTCGGCACGGAAGAAGATCCACGCGAAGCAGACGAAGTTGAACGTCGCGAGCCGGGGCAACCAGAGGTGACGCTCCGACCGGTCCGCAGCGCGGCGGTCGCGGAACCAGCGCTCGGTGGCGAGCCCGGCTCCGTGCAGACCGCCCCAGATCACGAACGTCCAGGCGGCTCCGTGCCAGAGCCCGCCGAGCAGCATCGTCAGCATCAGGTTGACCGTCGTGCGGACCTTCCCCTTGCGGTTCCCGCCGAGCGGGATGTAGAGGTAGTCGCGGAGCCAGCGCGACAGCGTCATGTGCCAGCGCCGCCAGAAGTCCTGCAGCGAGCCGGCGGCGTACGGCGAGTTGAAGTTCTGCGGGAACACGAAGCCGAGCAGCAGCGCCAGGCCGATCGCCATGTCGGTGTACCCGGAGAAGTCCGCGTAGATCTGGACCGCATAGGCATAGACGGCGACGAGGATCTCCGGCGAGGAGTGGGCGCCCGGGACCGCGAACACCGGGTCTACGATGTGCGTCGCGAGGTAGTTCGCGATCACGACCTTCTTGAAGAGCCCGGTGCCGATCAGGAAGAAGGCGCGGCTCGAGTCGACCGAGCGCGGGTCGCGCGGCGTCCTCATCTGGGGAAGGAGCTCGAGCCGCGCACGATCGGCCCGGCGACCAGATGCGGGAAGAACGTCAGGTACGCCGCGAAGCGCATGAGCCCGACCGGCCGCAGCTCGCCCCTGTAGACGTCGACGACGTAGCTGATCGCCATGAACGTGTAGAAGGAGATGCCGATCGGAAGCACGATCGTCCGCGTCCAGTCGGGCAGCTCGATCCCGGTCGCGTGCGCGAGGTTGTGCGCCGAGTTGATGAAGAAGTCGAAGTACTTGAAGTAGGCGAGCGTTCCGAGCTGGCCGATCAGCGCCAGCGTCAGGAGGCCCCGGCGCCGCGAGCCCCGCTCCGCACGCCAGATCCGAACTGCCCAGAAGTGTGTCCACAGCGTGACGCCGAGCAGCAGGAAGACGAAGTGCCAGTCCCACCAGCCGTAGAAGACGAGGCTCGCGCAGATGATGAAGATCCGCCAGACCCTGACATGCGGCATGGCGAGCCACGACAGCGGCATGACGATCAGGAAGAAGATCGTGAAGGTCGCGGTCGGAAAGATCATCGGTCGGCCGAGTGCACGCAGGCCCGGGTCAGGCAGCCTTGAAGACGAACGGGCGCAGGAACGTTGCGAGCGCGAGCGCGCCGGTGGACGTGAGGTGCAGGCCGTCCGGGCCGAACCACGGCTTCCCCTCGCTGAAGCCGTTCCAGTCGGCGACGACGAGTTGCGGCCAGCGCCTCCGCGCGGCCTCGATCTGCGCATTCGTCGTGTGATAGATCGACGCGTACCTGCTCCTGCTCGACTCCCGCAGCGTCACCCAGACGACGCCGTGAACGCCCTGGCGGAGAGCGGCGTGCATGATCTCGTCGATGTGTGAGCCGTATCCGTGCGACGACTCGTTGTAACCGACGTCGACGATCAGGACGTCTCCGAGCGATGAGCCGTACGACTCGATCGCCTGCAGGGCGGTCGTCGGAGCGGACCCCTGGAACGAGCAGCCTGTCTGGACGAGTCGCCGGCAGACCTTCAGGTTGAGCCGCAGCGACATGCCGCGGGCGAGCCGCGCCTCGGCGGTCGAGACGTAGTCGAGCGCGGCCGGGACCGAGTCGCCGACGAAGGTGACGCGGAGCGGCCTGGCGCCTGCGCGGGCGTGTGCCGAGCCCGCGGACAGCGCAAGCAGCGGCAACACCGCGAGAACGATCACTCTGTGGCAGGCGCACCTCACTGAGACCACTTCGATGCACGCCTCCTCGAGGCGTGGTCGGCGCGAAGGATACGCATCGTGCGCGATACCCCAAAACCCGACCATTTCTAGGTAAACCGTCTCGGTCCTGCGAGGAGTGTGGTACGGTCGTGCGCGTGCTTGGGCAGGCACAGACGTCGCGGCGTCGGCTTGTCGCGCTCGCGCTGATCGGAGGCGTCGTCCTGGTGCTGCCGGCGCTCGGCGTCGCCAATCCTCTCCAGCACCGGAGCTCGGCCCGGACGGACTGGCCTGCGGTGCCGACGGGACCGCGCTCGGCTGCGCTCGACCTCTTCTCTCTCGACCACAACGTCGTCTCGGCGCAGTCACGCGTCGCGACGCTCGACCAGCGGATCGCCGCGCTCCGCTCCGAGCGCGCGCTGCTCCAGGAGCAGGAGCGCATCGCGCATCACGGCATCGCGAGGGCGCAGGGCGAGCTGCGCTCGGCGATGCGGACGTTGTACGAGCAGGGCGACGTGGAGCCGCTCGAGATCATCCTCGGCGCCAAGAGCCTCGATCAGGCGCTGGCGAACATCGATGCCCTCTCGCGGATGCGCTCGCAGGCCCATGGGCTCGTCGACGAGCTGACGGTGATCCAGACACGTGCGAAGAGGACCGAGCAGGTAGTCGCGCGGCGTGAGGCTGCGCTCGTCGAGGCTGCCCGGCGGGCGAGAGCGGCTCAGGCCGCGGCGCAGGCCGCCCTCTCGGCGCGGCGCGACTACCTCGCGCGCCTCGCTGCCCAGCAGGCGCAGGCGCAGGTGGCGAAAGCGCAGTCGGAGGCGCAGGCGGCGGTGACGCGCAGCAGCACCGTGAACGTCGCGGCGGCGAATGCGCCGTCGCTCGACACGCCGCTGCCGCAGGCTACGGCTTCCGCCGGCGACCGTGTCCTGACCGTCAGCGCGACTGCGTACTCGCTCCCCGGTTACACGGCGAGCGGCCTGCACGTCGGGTGGGGCGTCGTCGCCGTCGATCCGAGCGTGATCCCCCTCGGCACACGTATGACCGTTCCCGGGTACGGGGAGGCGATCGCGGCCGACGTCGGGACGGCGATCATCGGCGACCGGATCGATCTCTGGTTCCCGACGCTCGCGCAGGCTCAGGCGTGGGGGCGGCGCACCGTCACGATCGTCGTCCACTGACGTTCGCGGCCGCGTACTCCTCGTCCGTGACGTGGTCGCCCCACGTCGCGCTCGTTCCCGCCTCGTCGACCTCGAGCATCGCGAGGTGCGTCATGAACCGGCCTGGTGTCGCGCCGTGCCAGTGCTCCTCGCCGGGCTCGAAGAAGACACGGTCGCCGGGCCGGATCGCCTCGACCGGGCCGCCGCGCCGCTGCGCGAGCCCGATCCCCTCGAGCACGTAGATCGTCTGCCCGTTCGGGTGCGTGTGCCAGGCGGTACGGGCGCCGGGCGTGAAGTGGACGCTGCTCGCACTCAGCCGGGACGTCCCGGACGGCGCTGCGACGGCGTCGATGTAGACGCTGCCGGTGAACCAGTCCTCCGGCCCGGGGCTGGTGTCGATCGAGCTCCTCGTTATCTGCATCCGCGCTCCTTCGTTCCGGTGCCTGGCCCCTAGGTGCCAGGCACCGGAGGCTTGCTCAGTTGTCCCAAAAGCCGTCGACGACCTCGCTGTCGCCTTCGACGCGCGGGCCGAAGATCAGCACCTCGAGGCCGCCGGGGCCGGCCTCGAACGAGCGCACGACGCCGGGACTGACACGCACGGCGTCGAGCGGCTCGAGTTCGACCAGCTCGTCGTCGAGCTTCACGCGACCCGATCCCGAGAGCACGACGCAGATCTCCTCCGCCGATCCGTGCCGGTGCGCGAACGCCTCTCGCTGCGACGGCTTGACGGTCAGGAGATTCATGCCCGTCTGCTCGGCGCCCAGGTCGGCGGCGGGAAAGCGTGCCTCCTGGGTCGTCGACAGTCCGAACTCGGCTGCGCTGTCCTTGACGTCGCGCAGGTTGGTCTTCGCGTGCTTCACGGGTAGCTCGTCACGGTCACCGGGCTGTCCGGGTTCGCGATCGTCGACGATCCACCGGTGCCGTTGACCACGTTCAGGATCCCGCCCGACCCGTTCGTCGCGTCGAGGAAGATCGTGAGCAGGTCGTGCAGGCTCCCGGGTGCGAGCGTGCCGGGCACCTCGAACGCGTTTGCCGCGTAGATGTCGATGCCCTGGTCGAAGAAGCTGTAGCTGCCCATCCCGTAGCCCGAGAAGCTCGTCACGCCGTCGGCGACCTTGAGCGCGGGATAGCCGTCGACTCCCGGCGCCTCCATCCACGCCGCCTGGCTGGGCGGGTCGTACGGCATCTCGTTCTGGAAGAAGACGACCCTGCCGTTCTGTCCGTTCCAGAGCACCTCGTCCTTCTGGTAGTGCTCGACGAAGAGGCCGTATGCCGTCACGTCGTCGCCGTTGACGACCAGGCCGGTGTCCGCGGTGTTGGCGGTCCAGCCGACGCCGTTGCCGTGGTCGGCACGCCAGGCCCAGAGGTCGTCGAGGATGACGTTGTCACTGTTCACGATCAGGCTGGTGGCGGCCTTCCCGGGAATCGCGCCGCCGATCCGGAAGAAGACGTCCTGCAGCGAAGTCGGGTCGGAGGGGTCGCTCTTGTGCGCGTTCTTGGTGCCGACCTCGAGCAGCACCGGCGAGCTGACCGTCCCGGCGTCGAAGAGCAGCCCTTCGAGCTTCACGCCCGGGACGTCGCCGACCGACATCGGAACGACCCCGCCGGTCGGCACGAGCGTCGGGAAGCCGAGCCCGAGGACGACGGTGTCGGCGCGCTTGACCTTGATCGTCTTGTCGATGTCGTAGACGCCCGGGGTGAAGATCAGGTCGAGGCCGCGGGAGAGGGCGTTGTTGATCGCCTGGACGCTGTCCGTCGGCTTCGCGACGAAGAAGTCGCCGATCGGGAGCGACGAGCCGGGCGTCGAGCCGTTCGCCCACGACGCACCGGACGAGTTCCGCTGCGCCGACGGGACGAAGACGTTCCAGCTCCCCGCCGAGTCCACGTAGAGGTACGGCGCGTCGCGGGTCACCGGGCTCGTCGAGAGCGTGGTGTACGGGCCGCCGCAGGACGGCTGGGCCGGGAAGCACTGGGCCGGCGCGCCGACGACACCCGAGAACACCTGGTTCCACACCCCGTTCGACCATCCGTCGAGCGAGCTGTTGCGGACGAGCCACTGCTGCTGCGAGCCGTTGACGACGGTGCCGCCGTCGAACTCCGAGTCCGCGATGAAACCGCCGCTCGCAAACGACGGGCCTGTGCAGTAGTCCATCAGCGTGGCCGGTCCGACGACGTGCACGCGCCGCATCGGCGACGCCTGCGACACGGCCCAGAACTCGCCGCTGTAGCAACCGAAGCCGGGCGTGGTCACGTTGATGGTCAGGTTCGAGAGCGAGCGCCAGAAGTTGTTCAGCGCCACGCAGCTGCCGGTTGCGTCGCACTGGTTGTAGACGTCGACCGAGCCGTTGATCACGACGTCGCCCGGCGCGGCGCCGAGGCCGGAGACGCTGGTGTAGTAGCCGACCTTGAAGTTCAGCGGGTCGTCGGCTGTGCCGTACGTGCCCGGCTTGAAGAGGAGAGCGTACCGCTGGGTTCCGAACTGGTTCGACACCTGTTGGGCGGAAATCGCGTCGACGGTCGACTGGATCTCGCTCGTCGGCATGCTCGGGTCGAAGACGACCACGTTCGTGCCGAGATCGGGCTGGCCCGAGGTGCCGGCCGCGGACGCCGAACCGGGCGCGGCGACCGCGACGGCGACGACGGCGAGTGCAAGCAGCATGAAGCGGTGACCGACCGCCGACGATGCGCGATCTGAAGCGGCGTGCCATGACATCAGCGAGACCCCCTCCCGCTAGCAGTGGGCCCGTCTAACGGGCCGAGGCGACGCGCCGAGCCTACTAGACGACGGTCGCCCCGAGCGCCGGTTGCGGTGCCGTCCCGGACCGTGCCGGCCGACGATCGGCACGGTCCGGGAGGCGTCTCTTACGAGGACGGCTGAACGACGATCAACGAGTTGCCGTCCGGGTCGCGCAGCCAGAACATCGGCGGAACCGGCCCGCCGAAGCGGGTCACTTCGTCGTCGACGTCGACACCGGCGCTCTTCAACGCCGCGTGGTCGGCGTCCACGTCGGACGTGTCGAGGCAGATCCCGGTTTGCTTGCTCCCGGCCTCCTGGTCCTCGGGCGGCGGGGCGAGGGCGATCGTCGTCTTCGACCCTGCGACCGCCACCTCGACCCAGCGCATGCCGGGCCCCATCGGCTCGTCGACGACCTTCTCGAAGCCGAGCGTGTCGACGTAGAAGTCGAGCGCGCGATCGGTGTCCGAGACGGTCACGATCACGCGGCCGACTGCGTTGATGTTCAGCTTGGTCTGCAGCTTCGACATCGGAGCCTCCCGTTCGTTTGGATTCACCATCCGAGACTGGGGAAGAGGCCGAGAATCATCGGCCTCAGGTCGAGGCGCTGGACTGAAAGAGCGTATACAGGCCCCACACGGCGAGCGCCGACGCGACGGCGGCGAGGGCGAGCGCGCCGGAACTGCGGCGGAAGCGTGGAAACACCGCGAACACGACGATCTGCGAGACGTAGAGGGCCGCGAGCGACGGTTTGAGCAGGTCGTCGTAGAAGCGGCCCGGATCGAGGAGCGAGACGGCGTCGGCGGCGACGAACGGGACTGCGATCCAGATCACGAGCTCGCGAACCGGTGGACCGTGGAGCCAGTGCAGGAGTCGCGCGAGCGCGAGGTACTCCGCGACGATCAGCGCCAGCGTTCCCGCAGCCGTGCCGAGCCCGACCGCGACCGCCAGGCCCCGCCCGCTGTACGCCTGTGCGATCGCGACGCCGGGAACCGGTGCGTCGCGCAGCGGTTCGGGGACGGCAGCGAGCGGGATCGCCGCGAACAGGAACAGCGCGCCTACGACGGCGACCGCGGCGGGAAGCCCGCGGCGGACCGTGCGCGACCCGCCCCTGACCTCGTCGCCCAGATAGAGGGGCAGGCTCGCGCACACGAACAGGAGCGAGGTTGCAGCTGCGGCGCTCGCCGTCGCGTGGACGCCCGGGCTCGACGAGGGGCCGCCGGCCGTGTGGTGATACTCGAGTGCTCCGAGGCCGCCCAGAAGCACGAGCTGCGCGATCGCCAGCAGGCCCATTGCGAGCACCACGAGGACGATCGGCGAGAGCGCGATCAGCACGACAGCGACCGGAAGAGCGAGCTCGAGCGCTCCCCGATACGGCGCGATCCCGGGGAACACGGGTGCGAGGAGGTCGTAGACGACGAAGGTGATCGTGTAGGGCAGGTAGAGGAAGTACGCGAACGCCCAGATCCACCCGTGCACGACGGTCACCCGGCGACCGGCGGCGGCTCCGACGAACGCCGTCAGCCCGCCTCCGGTGACGACCCGGGTCGAGTAGCCGAGCCAGACGGCGAGGGGCGCCGCGAACAGGGCGAGCGCGAGCGCGACCACGAGCCCGGCGGACGCGATCCCGTCGCCTGCCGTGCCGGGGAGGAAGCTGAGCAGCGCGAGCGGGCCGCCGATCGAGGCGGCGGCGAAGCCGGCGAACAGCGGCGGCCCGATCGGGCGACTCGGCCGATCGTTGGCATCCGCTGCGCCGGCAGCGGTGACTGGCGTGACGTCGACCGGCACGTTCACGTCTATACGTCCCACGAGGCCGTCTCGGTTTCCAATCCGACGCCGGCATCGCTGCGTAGTTGTCGGCAACGAGACCTCGACGAAAGGAGAAGGGATGCGAGGTCGGTTGATCCGGTTCGGCCTGCCGCTCGTCCTGTCCGCAGCCGCCGTCGCCGCCGCGGCGCTGGCTGCGACGGCGGCGACGCACACGACCAAGGGGACGGTATCCGTCGCGCACAACAAGACGTACGGGACGATCCTCGTCGCCGCGAACGGCAGGACGCTCTACCGGTACACGATTGACCGGAAGCATGTCAATCGCTGCTCCAGCAACGCCACCTGCAACAAGTTCTGGCCGGCGCTGCTGGTCAAGCCGGGCGCGAAGCCGACTGCCGGCGCGGGTGTGCGCAGCGCCCTGCTCGGCACGATCAAGGCCGCGCACAACATGCGCCAGGTCACGTACGCGGGCTTCCCGCTCTACTTCTTCGCCGAGGACAAGGCCGCAGGTCAGGTGAAGGGCCAGGGCTTCGGGTCGAAGTGGTACGTCGTCGACACCAAGGGCGCGCTCGTCACGCACGCGATGACGACCGGCACCGGTGGCACGGGCGGCGGCGGCACGGGCGGCGGCGGTGGCACCGGCGGTGGTGGCGGCGGTGGAGGCGCCTGGGGCTAGCACGTCGCTCCGGCGAGCCTTCAGAGCTCTGCGGCGGCGGCGATCCGGCCGCCGCCGCACGCGATCTCACACCGGGGCCTGGTCCCGCGTTCTAGATTCGGGTGATGGCGCAACAGGTCCTCGACACGCCGATCGGGCCGCTCGGCCTGGTCGCCTCCGAGAACGCCTTGCAGGCAGTCCTGTTCGACGGCGGCCGGCTCCGCCCGCAGGGGAGGTCGCCCGTTCTCGAAGGCGCGGCACGCCAGCTCGAGGCCTACTTCGACGGCGAGCTCGTGACGTTCGACCTGCCGCTCGAGCTCGACGGGACCGACTTCCAGCGCCGCTGCTGGCTCGCGCTCGCCTCGATCCCGTACGGGCAGACGGTGAGCTACGGCGAGCAGGCGCGCCGGCTCGGGCTCGGCGGCGACGCCGCGCGGGCAGTCGGTGCGGCTAACGGCCGCAATCCGCTCCCGATCGTCCTGCCGTGCCATCGCGTGATCGGCGCGGACGGCTCGCTCACCGGCTTCGGCGGGGGCCTCCACGTCAAGCGCTTCCTGCTCGAGCACGAGGGCGCGCTGCTCCCGCTCCGCTAGCAACCCGTTGTCCGGCGCAGTTCGGAGGCCCGCTCCGGCGACCTCGGGGTCGGCCGGCTCGACGTGGGACGCGCGGTCGACGGCATCGAGGACGGACTGTCCCGAGATCGAGGCGCGACCCGATGACGGCCGGCGCATGGCAGAGACACAGCACGTTGCTGCGGCGGGCGTCGCGGCGTTCAACGAGCACGATCTCGAATGGCTGCGCTCGCTGGTCGCCGCCGACCTCGTCCTCGAGCCACCGGGTGCGAGGTCAGAGCTTGCCGGCGACGATCTTCGCGAGCTTGTTGAAGGAGGACAGCGATCTCCCCTTCGCCTTCTGCACGACGATCGTGCAGATGTACTTCCCCGCCTGGAATCCGATCGCCGTCCGCGTCGGGCCGGTGGCCTCGTAGCCATAGCTGCCGATGCCGGCGATCTTCTTCGGCGTGCCGGCGATCATGAGCGTCTGGGGCAGAGTCGCTCTCGATTGCCGGAGGTAGCCGGCGTTGCCCGTGTTGATCTGGAAGCTCAGGTAGGGGCGCGTGGAAGATGCGGGGCTGGCGCCCCAGTAGCCGTGGTAGTCGGTGATGCCTGCTGCGGCGACCTTCGGCTCGGGCGTGCACGTCGTCGCTGCGACCACGCTCGCGACCTGTTTCGCGCTGAGCAGGGAGCAGACGTTCCCGGAGAAGTTCCCTTCGACACCCGCACGGGCAACACCGACGAGGATCGCAACGGCTGCGACCCCCGCCCCAAGAACGGCCGAGCGAGTACGGCTAGCCATCGACGCCGTCCGCTGCCCTGTCGTGTCGTCGATTCGATGCGTGGCATGCCGAAGCTAACAGACGGTGGCCGACGTCGGAAGAGCCGGAGCTGCGGACACGAGATCCCGCGATGCGACACTGTTCAGGGCTCGCGTGGAGCAGAGGCGGGACAGATGGGCGGCATGGCTTGCGGAGCGGCGGTTCGGCGGCGATCCGTCCACGCGCGAACGCGTGCTGCAGGAGCTGGCGACGAGGCGGGACCGGGTGCTCGATCTCGCCCGGCTCGTTCCCGGGGAGACTGTTCTCGACGTCGGCTGCGGCGAGGGTCTGATCGGGTTCGGAGCGCTCGATCGCGGTGCGGGCGAGGTCGTCTTCAGCGACGTCTCCGAGGATCTGCTCGCGGTCTGCAGGCAGGCCGCCCTCGACCTCGGGGTCGTCGACCGGTGCCGCTTCGTGCACGCCTCGGCGGACGACCTGTCGGTGATCGAGGACGGTTCCGTCGACGTCGTCACGACGCGCTCCGTCCTGATCTACGTGCCGGACAAGCGGGCGGCGTTCGGGGAGTTCGCACGCGTGCTGCGGCCCGGTGGGCGGATCTCGCTGTTCGAGCCGATCAACCGGTTTGCCATTCGTCCAGGAGGGACCTGGGCCGGGTATGACCTCGAGCCGCTAGCCGAGCTCGGCGCCAAGGTCCGCGCCGTCTACGGCGCGATCCGGCCCGAGACCGACCCGATGTTGGACTTCGACGAGCGCGATCTGCTTCAGCTGGGCGAGCAGACAGGCTTCTACCCGTTGCGGCTCGCGCTCGAAGCGGAGATCTCGCCGACCGAGCCGCGGAGCTGGGACGGATTCGTGAACAGCGCGGGCAATCCGAACATCCCGACGCTCGCCGAAGCGATGGAGCAGGCGCTGACCGAAGCGGAGCGAGAGCGACTCACGCAGCACCTGCGGCCTCTCGTCGAGCAGGGACGCGGCGAGTGGCGCATGGCCACCGCCCACCTCTACGGCACGAAGCGGGCGTCCGCGGCATGAGCTTCCGGTGCTCAGGCCGAGCGCAGTGCGTCGATCGTCGCCGTTTCGACCAGGCCGGAGCTGATCCGCATCAGCCGCTCGATCCCGTCGGCGGGAGAGATCTCGCCTCGGCGGGCCGCTTCGTACGGCCGCGAGAGCGCCTGAGAGCGGACGAGCGTCGGAGCGACGAGTTGATGCTCGGCGGCCACGTCGACCTCGCCTGCTGCGATCCGGAGCAGCGTCTCGCAGTCGATGACGAACCGCGTCATCCGGCGGACGGTACACGCGCACACCGGGCGTCGGTGCGAATCCGACGTGCGGCACTCGAGCGCAGACGAAGCTGACCTGCCCACGCCCCCGACGTCGACGGCCGTGCCTGTCCCACCGGGTTGCACGGAACTCGTGCCCGGGATCAGTGCTTTCCCGCGCGCCGCCGGCACTGTTCTCCCGATGCGGGCCCGAGCGGTCGGGGACAGGTTGAGCCCGTACGAGTCACCCGCTCTCGCGTGCGAACCGGGGCGAAGACTTGACTCCGCACGAAAGGAGCTCCCGATGATCACAGAGCCGAAGCTACGGAGGACGGAGAGGGTCTCGTCGCCCGCGTCCTCCTCGCGTGGGCCAGCGACGATACCCGCGGCCCGGAGCGGTTCGAACTGGTTGTGGCTTGCGGGCGGTCTGGTCCTTGCATTCGCGGTGCCGTTCGTTTTCGCCGACCTCCTCGCGGTGCAGCCTGACGGCTACTACGCGATCTACGCGGTGTCGGTGACGGGTTTCCTGAGCCTGTGGGCGCGCGCCACCGACCAGGACATTCCAGGCATGTGCCGGCGTCACTGGCGGTGGGCGGTCGGGCTCGGCCTCGGCTCCGCTGCGGTCCTCGCCGTCATCGTTCTGCGCGATCCCTCGACGACGCATCCACACGGCTGGGCCTTCGCCGGCGAGCTCCTGTGGCGTGGCGTCGTCTACGGAGCCGTCGACGGGTTGCTGCTCTCGAGCTTCCCGATCCTCGCGACCTTCGCCGCCTTCTCGAGCACTCCCTTGCGTCGGCGCAGCAAGCGGGCGGTGGCCGGCATCGGAGCGCTCGCCCTCGCCGTGTCGATCGCGTTCACCGCCGTCTACCACCTCGGCTACCCCGACTTCCGCGGCAGCAAGCTCAAGAAGCCCGTCGCAGGCGATGTGATCTGGAGCGCGCCGACGCTGATCACTCTCAACCCGCTCGGTGCTCCGATCGCGCACGTCGGCCTCCACCTCACGGCGGTGATCCACAGCTACGACAGTCCCACGTTCCTACCTCCGCACCACTGAGAAGCGAGCCCAGGGCGACGGCTCCCGGCTGCCGCTCGTGCTCGCGCTGATCGCGGTGGCGATCGTCGCCGCCGTGGCTGGATTCCTGGCTGGGCGCGCGGGCCGGCACGCGGAGCCCGCGCCGCGCGTCACTGCGGGCTGGCGTGCACTTCCGGGCGCGCCGGTCGCCGGGCGGTTCGCAGAGGCGTTTGCGTGGACGGGGCGGGAGCTGATCGTCGCCGGCGGCCTCACGCGCGGCGGCGGCGGGTCGAGCAGGCCGGTGTCGGACGCCGCGGCTTACGGTCCTGCCGCCGCCAGGTGGCGGAGGATCGCGCCGCCGCCGGCCGGAGTCGGTGCGGGAGCGGCCTGGACGGGCAGCGCGCTCGTCACCTGGACGGGGAACGGCCCGGACGGGCCGGCCGTCGGCGCGGTCTACGACCCTCGGACGAATCGCTGGCGCCGCCTTCCCGACGGACCGCTCGGACCGCGAGAGGCGAATGCAAACGTCTGGACGGGCAGGGAGCTGCTCGTGATCGGCGGCCATTCGGGCGACGGGCTCGCGACGCCGGTCGCGGCGGCCGTCGACCCGGCCACGGGCGGCTGGCGCGTGCTTCATGGTCTTTCCGGGCTGACTCTGCTCGGCGGACCGAACGGCGCCGTCTGGGATGGGCGCGAGGCGATCGTGGCCGGGAACCTCTCCCCCTGTCCGGAGCGGGGCAGCGCGTGCGGACGGTCGCGGCCGATTCTCGTCGCGTACGAGCCGTCGACCGACCGGATGCGCGAATTGAAGCTGCCCGCGTACTCCGGCTCCTTCGGTACGGACACCGCCGCGTCGTTGACACCGCTCGCCTGGACCGGCAGCGCGGTGATCTTCCGGGCGTGGGTGCCCGGCTCGCTGCGAGTGCTCCGCTACGAGCCGGCAAGCGGCCGGTGGCAGATCGGGCCGCAGGCACCGTGCGTGCTTCCGCACGGCACGGACACGCAGACGGTCTGGGCCGGTGGGAAGCTCGTCGCTCCCTGCGGTGCCGATGGTCTGCAGCTCTACGATCCGGCGTCGGGCTCGTGGCGGTGGCGCACGCTGACGCCGGGTGCCTCCCCGCTCACCATCCGCACGGGGAGCGCGATCGCTTGGACCGGGCGGCAGCTGGTCGTCTGGAGCGGCCTGGCGTTTCGGCGCTTGAACCCGACGCCGGCCGACGGTTCCTTCCTCGTGCTCGAGCGGTGACTCGAGCCGGCGCTATTCCCCCCAGACCTTCGTGAGCGCGCGTTCGATCTTCCCCTGGATCTCGTCGGCGAGCGGCTCCAGGTCGGGCCGGCCGACGATGCCGAGCATCGCCACCGGGTCGACGCCGGAGACGTGCGTCGCGCCCGCTTCGTCGACGTAGACGACGACGTTGCAGGGGAGCAGGGCGCCGAGCTCGGGCTCGATCTCGAGCGCGCGGTGGGCATAGGGCGGGTTGCAGGCGCCGAGGATCAGGTAGGGCGGCATGTCCTCGTCGAGCCTCTCCTTCAGCGTCGTTCGGACGTCGATCTCGGTGAGGACGCCGAAGCCCTCCTCCGCCAGCGTCTCGCGCACTCGCGCGACCGCGTCGGCGAAGCCGAGCGGCGTGATGCCGCTGAGCGTGTAAGCGGTGTCGGTCACGGAAGCCATGGCATGTCCTTTCTTGCTTGACCAGAGAGTGAAAAGGCGGGCATCAGCAGCCCGTTCGAGGAGGCAGGTCGTGGGGAACGTCCGCGAGGTCGACGAACTCGGCCGCGAAGGCCCCGAAGCGGTCGATGTCGGCCGCGTTGGTCGCGATTCCGACCGAGGCGCGGACTGCGCCGCCCGAGGGCAGGCCGATCGCCCGGATGTAGTCGTCGAGCGTCATGCCTTCGCCGAACTCCCCGCCGACGAGCGTCTCGCGCGAGATCGTGAAGGCGATCTCACCGGCACCGGGATTGCAGAAGCAGCCCGTGCGAAGCGAAATCGAGTGGCGTTGCGCAACGCGGTCGACGTACCGCTCGTCGACGATACGGCCGTCGGGATGGAGGAAGTTGAAGGCGATCGTGGCGCCGCGGAGATCGCTGCCGATCGGTCCGTAGATCGTCGCCGCCGGCGATCCGTTCGAGTGGCGTAGTCCTCCGAGCACGCGCAGGACACGGTCGGCGTGGGTCGTCACGTGCGCGTGGATCCGGTCGATGCCGATGCGATCGAGGTAGCGGAGGCCGATCTCGATCGCGGGCAGGTTGAGGAAGTTGACCGTGCCGTCCTCGAAGTGCGCGGCACCGGGCGCCGACTCGTACCACTCGCGCTGCACGAAGGCGGCGACGATCGTCCCGCCGGAGAACCACGGCCGCTCGAGCTTGGCGAGCGCCTCGCGGCGGGCGATCAGCGCGCCGACCCCGGTCGGCCAGCCGAACAGCTTGTAGAAGGAGAGGCAGACGAAGTCGGGGTGCCAGCGGGAGAGGTCGAGCCGGTTGGTCGGGACGAACGCCGCCGCGTCGAGCAGCACGTCCCAACCGGCCGCGTGCGCGCGCTCGATCCACTCGAGCGGGTGCTGGACGCCGGAGAAGTTCGACTGGGCAGGGTAGGCGAAGAGGTTGTGGTGTTCGCCGCCGACCTCGGTCAGGTAGCGCGGCAGGGCCGACTCGTCGACCCGCAGCTCCGGCGGCACGCTCGGCACATACGTCGTCTCCGCGCCCCGGGCGCGCGCGAACTCGCGGATCCCGTTGACGGAGTTGTGATTGTCGAAGGTGAGGAGGAAGCGATCGCCCGGCCGGAACGGGTACGCCTCGCCGACGAGGTGCAGCGCCCCGGTCGCGTTCGGCGTGAAGATCGCCTCGTACTCGTCCGGCGAGGCGCCGAAGAAGGCGAGCACCATGGACCGCGCCTGCTCGACGAGCTCGGTCATCGTGGCCGAGGTCGGATTGACGGAATGGGGGTTGCCGAACACCCCGCCGCGCAGCAGGCCAAAGTGCTCCTCGAGCTGCGACTCGGCGTAGAGCCCGGCGCCCGTGTAGTCGAGGTAGACCTGGCCGGCCGTGTCGAGCCGGGCGTACTCCGTCCGCCGGAGCTCGGCGAAGAGCGGCTCGACCAGACGTCCCTGCATGGGCCATACTATACACATATACAACTGATCTGTGCTAAAGTTGATCCATGGAGACGCTTCCCCACCCGCTCTCGGACGACCTGGTCGAGCTGATCGCCCGTCGCTTCCGCGCCCTGAGCGAGCCCACCCGGATCCGGCTTCTCGACGAGCTGCGGGACGGCGAGCGATCCGTGAACGAGCTCGCCGGCGTGCTCGGGGCGGGGCAGCAGAACGTCTCCAAGCACCTGTCCGTTCTCGCCGACGCGGGAGTCATCGCCCGGCGCAGGGACGGCAACCACGTCTACTACCGGATCGTCGACGACGGCGTGCTGGGCCTCTGCCGCCAGGTGTGCGGCTCGCTCGAGCAGCAGCTGCGGACGCTCTCGCTGATCGTCGCCGGCGCCTCGGCATAGGAGGTCGAGATGCACACCAACATGAGCAACTTCGATCGGGTCGTTCGCGCAGGCCTTGCCGTGGCCGCGCTGGTCGTCGCGATCGTCATCGGCGCGGGCTCCGTCGGCGGGATCGTCCTGCTCGTCCTCGCCGCAGTGATGGGCGTGACCGCAACAGTCGGCTTCTGCCCGATCTACACCGTCTTCCACTTCGACTCGCACCGCCGCCCACCCCTGCCGCACTGAAAGGAGCACCACACGTGAACGTGACCACCGACACCTTCGAGCGCGACGTGATCGAGCGCTCGCACGAGATCCCCGTCGTCGTCGACTTCTGGGCCGCCTGGTGCGGGCCCTGCCGCATGCTCGGCCCGGCGATCGAATCCGAGATCGGCAAGCGGGCCGGGCGGATCGAGCTCGCGAAACTCGACGTCGACGCCGAGCCGGAGATCGCCGGCCGGTACGGGATCCAGTCGATCCCGACCGTCGCCGTCTTCCGAGGCGGTGCGCCCGTGACGGGCTTCGTCGGCGCCTACCCGCCGGCGACGATCGGGCAGTTCCTCGACGAACAGGTGCTGGCCGACGAGGCCGGGCAGGCGGAGGTGACCGTGTGATGGCACGCGAGTTCCGGTTCCCGGTCCAGATCGACTGGCAGGGCGGCCGCCGCGCGACGGCACGTGTCGACGGCAAGCGGCCGCTCCAGATCGCGACTCCTCCGGAGTTCAAGGGCACCGACCCCGATCTCTGGAGCCCGGAGGACACCTTCGTCGCCGCCGCCGGGTCCTGCCTCGCCGTCACGATCGTCGCACTCGCCGAGCAGAAGCGGCTTCCGCTCCGCGACCTCGACGTGCGTGCCGAGGGCGTCGTCGGCCGCCGCGACGACGGCCGCTTCGGCTTCCTTCGCATCGACCAGCACGTCACGCTCGAGACGGAGGCGGGGCACGAGGAGGCCGCGCGGGATCTCGTCGCCAAGGCCGAAGCCGGCTGTCTCGTCGCCGTCTCGCTCGACCTGCCCGTCGAGACCGCGGTCGAGGTCCGCGTCCCCCTCGCGGTGGCGACTGCATGACCATCGGCCCGGAGGAGTGGAACCGGCGTTACGCCGGCAGCGAGCTGCTCTGGACCGCCCGGCCCAACCGCTTCCTGGTCGCCGAGGCCGCCGAACTCTCACCCGGGCGGGCGCTCGACCTCGCCTGCGGCGAAGGCCGAAACGCGGTCTGGCTGGCAGAGCAGGGCTGGCACGTCACGGGCGTCGACTTCTCCGGCGTCGCGCTGGCGAAGGCAGGCGAGCTCGCGGCCGCGCGCGGCGTCGAGATCGACGTCGACTGGATCGAAGCCGACCTGTTCGATTACCGGCCCGGGCGGGCCGCCTACGACCTCGTCCTCCTCTTCTACCTCCAGCTCCCGGAGCGACTGCGCCGGCCCATCGTCCGCGCTGCAGCGGAAGCGGTCGCGCCCGGCGGCAGGCTGCTGCTCGTCGCGCACGACAGCAGCAACCTCGAGCACGGCTACGGCGGGCCCAAGGACGCCGCCGTCCTCTACACCGCCGCCGACGTCGTCGGCGACCTCGACGCGACCGGTCTCGAGATCGAGCGCGCCGAGCTCGTCACACGGCCCGTCGAGACCGCCGACGGCGAGCGCACGGCGCTCGACGTGCTCGTTCGTGCCGGGCGCGCGCGTTAGGCGGCCGCCGGCAGTGCGGCGCTCGGTGCGGCCGCGACAGCGGCGGCGGCGAGCACCAGGTGGAACCCGCCCGCCCGACGGCCGTCGAGTGATGTCGTCCCGGCGTAGCGCCGGCGGCGGTCGAGCAGTTCTGCGATCGACGCGAGCGCAGGGCTCTCTCGCCGACCGGGACCGACCTCGCACGCGAGCCGCGCCAGCTGCAGGATCCCCTCGGCCGGCTCCCCCTCGAGCATCCGCGAGAGCCCCGCGACGAGCAACGCGAACGTACGCTCGAGCAGCGGCGGGCGCGACGGCGCACCGCCCGGCGCCGCACCGAGGTCGAGCGGCTCCTCGCCGGCGACGATCCGCTCGAGCTGTCCGCCGATCACGGAGGTCACCTGCGCGTCCGTGAGACCGGCCTCGAGACCACAGCGGATCGCCACGATCGCCGCCGCCGCCGTCGTGCCGAAGGGGATGTCGCTGCCGAGCAGGATCCGGCCCGGCGGTACGAGCGCGAACAGCGCCAGGTGATCGGCCGGGTTCCACCAGGCGGTGTCGAAGTACAGGTTGGGGTGATCGTCGAGCCGCTGCCAGATCCAGGCGAGATCCGTGACGCCGACGTGCGCCAGCACGAGCGGAGTTCGCGGATAGCGCTCGGCAAGCGTCAGCGCGTCGCGGCCGAGCGACGGGATCCCCAGCCCGGAGTGGATCGTGACCGGGAGACGGCGCTCGTCCGCCACCGCGAGGATCGCGGCAACGCCGGGATGACGAAGGTCGAACTGCTCTGCGCGCGGATGCAGCTTCACACCGCGGGCACCTGCAGCGACACAGCGCTCCAGCTCGCGAACCGGATCGGCGCCCGGATCGAGGCGACAGAAGGGCACGAGACGACCGTCCGCTTCGCTTGCCGCCGCGAGAACCGCGCTGTTCGCCTCGCCGTACTCCGTGCGCTCCATGAGCGGGAAGGCGACTGCGCGAGCTTCGACCAGTTCGAGTGCCTCGATCAGCTCGTCGCTCGAGCACGTCCAACCCTCGGGGTCGTTCGTGCCCAGGTGCGTGTGAGCGTCGAACAGCCGAGCTCCCGGCAACTGCGCCACGAGGCTCTCGAGCCACGGCAGCAGGAGCACGTCTGCGTACACGGGAGACCACGCTACTCGACGCCCGTCACGGGACGGCCGGGGATGGTGACCGTGACGGAGAGCCCACCACCGTCGCGGGGACGGGCGGCGGCGGTGCCGCCGTGCACCGCGGCGATCGACGCGACGATCGCCAGCCCGAGCCCGAAGCCGTCGTGGGAGGTGCGGCCGTCGAGGCGCTGGAACGGCTGGAAGATGCGGTCGGCGTCGGCCCGGCCGACGATCGGGCCGGTATTCGCCACGGTCAGCTCCCCGCGGCCCCCGATCGTGTGGCTGCTGATCCAGATGTCGCCCGCGGGCGCGTTGTAGCGCACCGCGTTGTCGAGCAGGTTCGCGACGAGGCGCTCGACCAGCACCGGATCACCCGAGACGACGGCCGGCTCGAGCGTGGCGTGCACACGCCGGTCTCCCAGACCGGCGGTGTCGAGGACGTCTTCGGCGACGGTGGCGAGGTCGACCTCCTCGTGGACGGTGAGGCCGCGCTCGTTGCGCGCGAGGATGAGCAGCGCGCCGATCAGGTGCTCCGCGTGGTCGACCGCGGCGCGGATGTCGGCCGCCATGCCGCGCAGCTCGTCGGGCGTGCTGTCGGGGTTGTCGAGCACGACATCGACCGTTGCACGCATGACCGCGAGTGGGGTGCGCAGCTCGTGCGAGGCGTCGGCGATGAACCGCCGCTGGCCCTCGAAGGAGGCCTGGAGCCGGTCGAGCATCTCGTCGAAGGTCTCGGCGAGCTCGCGGAGCTCGTCCCGGGGCCCGCGCAGAGCGACCCGTGCCGACAGGTTGTGCTCCGAGGCGGCGCGGGCCGCCTCGGTGATCAGGTGCACCGGCCGCAGCGCCCGCCCGGCGACGATCCAGCCGAGGATGGCGGCAAGCGCGATCACGACGGCAAGCGTGATCAGGGAGTAGTCCAGCAGGTGCGACAGGGTGACGTCGCGCTGGTGCTGTGCGCCCAGCTGCTGGAAAGCCGCGCCGCACTTGGCGAGGATCTTCTTGCCGACGGGCGTGGTCGGCTGCACCGACCGGCACCGCGCCGCGAAGGCGGCAACACCGGACGGCAGCCTGCCCTGCCCGGGAGTTCCCAGGTGCGCCACCAGCGTGTAGCTGACGGCGACGACGATCGCCCCGCAGACGGCGAACAGACCGGTGTAGAGCAGGGTCAGTCGTGCGCGGACGGTCAGCCGCGGGCGGCCGGTCACATCCGGTATCCCTTGCCGACCACGGTCTCGATCAGCGGTGGGTCGCCGAGCTTGCGCCGCAGCCGGGTCATCGTCACCGAGACGATGTTGCTGAACGGATCGGCGTTCGCATCCCACACGTGCGAGAGCAGTTCCTCGGCGCTGACCAGCGCGCCGTCGGCGGCCAGCAGCATCTCGAGGATCCCGAACTCCTTGCGTGTCAGCGACAGGGGACGGGAGCCGCGGCTGGCCCGGTGGCGCGCCAGGTCGACGGTGAGGTCGCCGCGGCGCAGGACCGGGGGCGCGGACGGCGCGCGGCGCGACAGGGCGCGCACACGGGCGACGAGCTCCGCGAACACGAACGGCTTGCCGAGGTAGTCGTCGGCGCCGAGCTCCAGCCCGTCGATGCGGTCGTCGACGTGCGCGGCGGCGGTGAGCATGAGGATCCGCGGGCCGGAGCCGGCCAGCGTCCTGCACACCCGGTCGCCGTGCACGACCGGCAGGTCGCGGTCGAGCACGATCACGTCATAGGCCGTTCGATCGGCGGCTTCGAGCGCCGCCGCGCCGTCGTGCACGGCGTCCACGGCCATCCCGGCCTGACGCAGCCCCTGGGCGATCCTGCCGGCGAGCGTCGCGTGATCCTCGACCACCAGCACCCGCATCACGCCAGTATGCGCCCGCCGGCGTGACATTCGTCCGACATCGCCGGTAGCGGAGATGTCACCCACCCGGGCGTAGAACTGAAGGCATGAAGCGAGCTCCGCTGCCGGCCGTCGTCGTCGCCGCGACCGGCCTGACGGCCGCGTCGTGCGGCCGCTCGCCGGCGAGCCACGTGGCGCAGCTCGGCTCGACCACACCGAGGCGGAGCACCTCCTCGACAGCAGCGCCGTCGCAGGACGGCGGCCGGCCGACACAGGCGCAGGTGCAGCAGTACCGGAGCGTGATGTTGGCGTACGCCCGGTGCATGCGACGCCGCGGGGTCGTGAACATGCCCGATCCCGACAGCCGTGGGCACCTCGAGATCGGGCCGGGAACGGGCATCGACGTGAACAGCACCCGGTTCCAGGGCGCCTTCCACGTATGCAGCTCGAGGCTGTCTCCGTGACGCGCGCAGCGCGAACGGCGGCCGCGATCGTCGCCGCGGTCGTCCTGGCCCAGCTGGCGGCGGCCTGCGGCGGCTCGTCCGGGAGCCGCGTGGCGCAGCTCGGCACGACCACGACGCGGAGCGGCAGCTCAACTCGCAACGCCTCGTCGGCACCGCTGCAACACGGCGGATGGCTCGCCTTCTCCGGCTGCATGCGCTCGAACGGCGTGTCGCAGTATCCCGACCCCGAGGGCAGCGGGCCGCCTCCCAAGGAGAGCCTGCAGCAGCTCGGAGTCGGTAGCGCCCGATTCCAGGCGGCCGAGAGCGCCTGCCGGTACCTGCTGCCGAACGGCGGCCGGCCGCCGGGCCAGGCCGAGCGGCAGCAGGTGAGAGCCGAGGCGCTGAGCTTCTCCGAGTGCGTGCGCCGCCACGGCGTCCCGAACTTCCCGGATCCCGGCAGCGACGGCCGCATACCCGACCCGGCCACGGTCGGGATCGACCAGGGCTCCCCGAAGTTCGAGGCCGCAAACCGGGCCTGCGGACGGTACCGGCCGCCGTACATGCCCTCGAACGCCGCCTACAACTCGTGGGCCAGGGCACATGGCTCGTGAGCGCGACGCTCGTTTCGCGGCGTGTGCCGCGCACGAGCTACGCGCTCCCCTCGCGACCCAGCGCGCGCTGCTCGAGTTGGCCCTCGCCGACACGAATACGGATGTGGCTCTCTGGCGGGAGATCGGCGCGGACGTTCTCGCGGCGTGCAGGCGGCAGGAGCGGTTGCTCGAAGCCTGTCTCGTGTTCGCCCGGAGCCAGGGTGGGCTCGAGCGGTGCGAGCCGGTCGATCTCGCGGTCGTCGCGGCCGACGCGCTGCAGGCTCACGATCCCGGCGGGCTCGAGCTCGTGGCCGTGCTGGAACCGGCCCGGACGTCCGGTGACCCGGATCTGCTCGAGCGTCTCGTCGCCAACCTCGTCTCGAACGCGATCCGCCACAATGTCGTCGGTGGCCGGATCGAGGTCGGAACCGACACCGCCTCCGGGCACGCCCGTCTCACGGTCGCGAACAGCGGCCCGCTCGTCCCGGCCGGTGAGGTTCCTCGTCTCTTCGAGCCGTTCCGGCGGCTCGCCGCTCGTCCGACGGACGTCGCCGAGGGGGTCGGGCTCGGCCTCGCGATCGTCCAGGCGATCGCGGACGCTCACGACGCCGCCGTCACCGCCCGCCCCCGACGAGGCGGCGGCCTCGCGATCGACGTCCGCCTCCCTTCCGACCGCGTCAGGTACCCGGGACGACGAGCCCGGACTCGTACGCTGCGACCACGGCCTGTGCCCGGTCGCGAAGCCCGAGCTTGCGCAAAACGTGGCTGACGTGCGTCTTCACCGTCTCGTTGCTGAGCACCAGGCGGTCGGCGATCTCCTGGTTCGAGAGGCCGGCTGCGACCAGGCCGAGAACCTCGAGCTCGCGCCGCGTCAGCACGTCGAGGTCTTCGGGACGCGTGCGCTGCGGCGGACGGAGGCGGGCGAACTCGGCGATCAGGCGGCGCGTGACCCCCGGCGCGAGGAGCGCGTCTCCTCCGGCGACGACGCGCACGGCTTCGAACAGCGTCTCGGGCGGGGCGTCCTTGAGCAGGAATCCGCTGGCACCCGCCTGGAGCGCGTCGTAGACGTATTCGTCCAGGTCGAACGTCGTCAGCACGAGGACACGCGGGCCGTCGTCGCCTGCCGCGGCGCAGATCCGACGGGTGGCCGCGATGCCGTCCAGCACCGGCATGCGGATGTCCATGAGCACGATGTCGGGCCGTTGCTCCGTGCTCTGCAGAACCGCCTCTTCGCCGTCGGCTGCGGTTGCGACGACGGTGATGTCGGCCTGGGTGTCGAGGAGCGCGGCGAGGCCCGCGCGGATCGCCTGTTGGTCGTCGGCGACGAGCGCCCGGATCACGATGACGTCTCGGTGGTGGGCAGCGTGACGTGGATCTCGAAGCCGCCTCCTTCGGCCCGCGCCGACGCGAAGGTGCCCCCCGCGAGTGTTGCGCGTTCGCGCATTCCCATCAGTCCGTGGCCTGCGACCGGCTCGGCGCCAAGCGCCGCCCCGTGGTCCCGGACACGCAGGCGGAGCGCATCCGGGCGATAGGAGATCTCGATGTCGACGTCTGCGCCCGGGGCGTGCCGTCGTGCGTTCGTCAGCGCCTCCTGCACGATCCGGTAGGCGGCGAGATCGATGCTCCGGGGAAGCCGCGCGATCTCCCCGCGCCGTACGAGGTGGATGTGCGTTCCGGTCGCCCGCGCCCGGTAGATCAGGTCGTCAAGATCGCCGAGCCCGGGCTGCGGTGCGCGGTCGGCTGCGCGTCCAGTGTCCTCGCGAAGCACGCCCAGCAGCCGCCGGGTCTCGGTGAGCGCCTCGCGCGCGGTGGCGGCGATCGACTCGAGACGGCCGCCGACGTCCGCCGAGATCCCGGGCGAGGTCAGTCGTGTCGCCTCGCTTTCGACGGCGATCACCGACAGATGGTGCGCCACGATGTCGTGGAGCTCGCGGGCGATGCGGGCCCGCTCCTCCATGGCCGTCTGTGCGCGAACGCTCTCCGCCATCTCGTCCTTCGTCGCGTCGAGCGCGGCGACCGCGACCCGGCGCCGTCGGATCGACTCGCCGACGACGAGCGCGGCGAGGAGGAAGAGCAGAGGAGCGGTGCTCCCGAGGGGGGAGTGGCCTTCGCCGAGCCGCGTCAAAGCCAAGACGACGAACGGGAGCAGCAGCGGCACGGCGAAGAGGAGACCTCGGCGGGTCACGAGGTGGGCAAGCAGGAAGACCGACACGCAGAAGCTCGCGACGGCCAGGGGCGCCTGGTAGGTCCGAAGCACGACGACGGTGACCATGGTGGATGCCGCCGCTGCAAGAGCCGGCCATCGCCGCGCGACGATCAGCGGGCCGATCGCAAGCACGTTCAGGACGAACGCGGTGCTTCCCGTGGCGTCGCTCGGCGAGTGAGGAAGGGCCGCTTCGTACGTTGCCAACAGCGCGACCGCGACGATCAGGCCAAATTGCACGGCGCGGTCGGAGAGCAGACTCCGCGTGGCCACGAGCAGCCGCTCCGTCTCCGGCGAGTCCACTGCACCATTGTGATCCCTTTGCACGCCGCGTCGCCTCGCGCCTGCAAACGATCTTCGGGCTCACCCCGGAGGGTGACGGCACGGCGCAAACTCACCGCCCGGCTGGAGCCGAAAGACGGCGCTCGTGCGCGACGCGGCCGATCGACCGCCTCCCTACCGTGCCGTCGATGGACCGGGGAGCCACGAGCGCGTTCCTCGCCTACGCGGCGCACGAGCTGCGCACGCCCCTCACGACCCAACGTGCCCTTCTCGAGCTGGCGCTTGCCGACCGGAACGCGGACCTGGCGACCTGGCGCGAGCTCGGGGCGGACGTCCTCGACGCCTGCAAGCAGCAGGAGCGGCTGCTCGAGGGATGCCTCGCGCTTGCGCGCGGCCGGGACGGGCCGCAACGGTGCGAGTCGATCGACCTCGCGTCGATCGCCGGCGACGCGCTGCGTGCGCACGATCGGCGCTCGCTCACGACCGTGGCGGCGCTCGAGCCGGCGCGAACGACCGGCGATCCGGAGCTCGTCGAGCGTCTCGTCGCGAACCTCGTCTCGAACGCGATCCGTCACAACGTCCCAGGCGGTCGGATCGAGGTCGCGACCCGCAGCGGGTCGGGCCGCGCCGTTCTCTCGGTCGCCAACACCGGGCCGTTGATTCCACGCCCGGCGCTTCCGCTCCTCTTTCAACCCTTTCAACGGTTCCCGACCCGTCCGACCCACGCCGCGGACGGTGTCGGGCTCGGTCTCGCGATCGTGCAGGCGATCGCCGACGCACACGACGCGGCCGTCACCGCGCGGGCCCGAGCCGGTGGCGGGCTCGGAATCGACGTGGCGTTCCCGGCTCTCGACTGAAAGGACCCGAACATGATGCGCTGCCGTTCACGTCTCGTCGCCTCGGTCGTCGCGGTCGTCCCGTGCACGCTGCTCGTGGCCGGTTGCGGCGGCGGAGGCTCGCCCGGAGTTGCGAGCGTCGCCTCTTCGACCACTGCGTCGACGACGACGACCCAGAACGCACAGGTCGGCCTGGTCGCCTTCTCCCACTGCATGCGCTCGAACGGCATGCCGAGCTTTCCCGACCCGCAACACTACGTCGGCGGGAACGTGAAGCTGACCATCCACCAGCTTCAAGCCGCCAGTCCGCACTTCCAGGCGGCCATGAACGCCTGCAATCACCTGCTCCCGACGAGAGGCGGCAGCGAGTCGCAGGAGACGGCCCAGCAGCAGCGCACCCGGCTCGCGGACGAGCGGTCCTTCGCGAGCTGCATGCGCAGGCATGGTGTGAGCCGCTTCCCCGACCCGACCGCGCAGGGTCAACTGTCGGTCGAGATGGTCCAGGCCCAGGGCATCGACGTGCACTCACCGGTGGTCCTGCGGGTCGTGACGACGTGCCTGCCCGCCTCCCACGGAGCGCTCACGCTCGCCAAGGTCAGGGAGGCGCTCAACAACGCCGGCGGCTGACGTAGGGCCGCGAACCCGCGCTCGATACCGCCCCGGAGGGAGAGCTACGGCAACAGCTGCATGAGCTCGCCGTAGGTCGCCGGCCGACGGTCGCGGAAGAACTGCCACGTCGTGCGAACGTCGTCGATCATCGACAGGTCGAGGTCGGCGACGAGCAGCTCGTCCTCGCGGTCGGACGCCTGCGCGACGATCTGCCCGCGCGGGTCGCAGAAGTAGCTGGAGCCGTAGAAGCGGGCCCCTTCGACGAGCTCCTCGCCGACCCGGTTGACTGCGCCGACGAAGAAGCCGTTCGCGACCGCGTGTGCCGGCTGCTCGAGCTCCCAGAGGTAGCGGGAGAGGCTCTCGACGGTCGCCGACGGATTGAAGGTCAGCTGCGCACCGTGGAGGCCGAGCAACCTTGCCGGCTCGGGGAAGTGGCGGTCGTAGCAGATGAAGACGCCCACCTTCCCCACACGCGTATCGAACACGGGGTAGCCGAGGTTGCCCGGCTTGAAGAAGTACTTCTCCCAGAAGATCGGCCCGACCTGTGGGATGTGCGTCTTGCGGTACTTGCCGGCGACGGTGCCGTCGGCGTCGATGACGACGGCCGTGTTGTAGAAGACGCCTTCGAGCTCCTTCTCGAAGAACGGCACGACGAGCACGAGCTCGTGTCTGCGGGCGAGCTCGCGCATCGTCTGCACGGACGGCCCGTCGTCGGGCTCCGCCGTCTCGAACAGCGTGCGCCTGGATCAGCGCCGCGCGGACGGTGCGTGCCATCGGCTCTCCTTCCCGGTCTTGCCTTCGCGGCATTCCTAGCGCCGCGCGAGCTGCCTGTCCAGAAGCGGCCTGGGCGGGCAGCTGCCGGATAGGCTGAAGGCGATGCGCGCTGCGCTCGCCGCGTCCGCCGGAGTCGCTCTTGCCGGTCGCGGCGTGTACCGGCTGGTCGCCCGGGGTCAGCTCACCCTGGACACCGGAGTCGGGCGGAGAATCCGTCCGCTCGGCCCGGTCGACTTCACGATCGCCGCTCCGCGCGAGGTCGTGTTCGACGTGATCGCGACGCCGTACCTCGGGCGGACGCCGAGAGCGCTGCAGGACGAGTTGTCCGTCTGGGAGCGCTCCTCCGACATGGTGCTCGCAGCCCACTTCACCGAGGTCGGGTGCGGCACCACGACGACGCTCGAGACGGTGCGTTTCGAGCGGCCGGAGCGGATCGGGTTTCGCGTCGTCCGTGGCCCTGTCCCGCACGTCGTCGAGTCGTTCGTCCTCCACGAGGACCCGCCGGGAACTCGGTTGCGGTGGGAGGGCGAGCTCGGCACCGACTTCTGGGCTGCCGGGGAATGGTGGGGCTGTCGCGTCGCGCGGCAGTGGGAGCGAGCGGTCAGTCGCTCGGTCGCTGCGGTTACTGCCGAGGCGGAGCGGCTTGCCGCCCGCGGCGCAGGTTCGGCCGCGGCCTGCTGACGAGGCTCAATGAGCGTGGAGCTCGTGCACGACCGCGTGGCCGCGTCCGCGTACGATCAGCCAGCGGTTGACGGGCACGGTGAGGACGAAGGCGATCACGAGGCTGAGCCCGAGGCTCCACCAGAAGAGGCCGTCTGCGAGACCGGCGGCCATCGCGCCGGGGACGATCAGGATGAAGGCGTTGTCGATGATCTCCATGGTGGTGATCGAGACGGTGTCGCCGGCGAAGGCGACGCCGGCGGCACGTCTGAAGCCGAGGCCGGCGCGGAGCACCGAGCGCATCGTCAGCGCGTAGCCGAAGAGGAAGGCGAGCGCGATCGACAGGGCGATCGAGGCGGCGTTGCCGAAGCCGAGCGCTGTCGCGAGCACCATGCCGAGCACCTCGCCGATCGCGCACCCGGTCAGGCAGTGCAGCGTCGCCTGGATCGCGCTGCGCGTCAGCGGTGCGGCGGGGGTCTGGTCGTTGGACGGCACGGCTCTTCCTCTCACATACCTGGTAGGGGTATATTAGGGCGACGACGCCCTCGAAGGGCGGCGATATAGAGGCCACGTGATCCGAGATGCCGACTCCGATCGACCGCGACCGGGTGCAGGAGCTGCTCATGAAGGGCGCGCAGCTCGTCGAGGTCCTGCCCGAGGACGAGTTCGAGGACGAGCACTTGCCCGGCGCGGTCAATGTGCCGTTGAAGCAGATCGACGCCGACAGTGTGCGGCGGCTGGCGCGCGACAGAGCGGTGATCGCCTACTGCTACGACTACCAGTGAGACTTGTCGCCACGAGCCGCGGCGCGGCTCGAAGCGCTCGGGTTCACCGACGTGTACGACTACGTCGCCGGCAAGGCGGACTGGGGCTCGTTCGGGTTGCCGCTCGAGGGTCGGCGGCCGAGTAGCACGCGCGTCGGCGCGCACATACGCACCGACGTGCCCGGGTGCAACCCTGCCGATTCGATGGTCGAGGTTCGTGAGCGCGTCCGCGCCGCCGGCTGGGACACCTGCTTCGTCACGAACGACGCGCAGGTCCTGGTCGGACGGCTCGGTCGGGCGGCGCTTGCGGGCAGCGACGACGTCGAGGCCGCGGAGGCGATGACGCCCGGCCCGAGCACCGTCCGCCCGAGCCTCGAGCTGGACGCGGCGCTCGAGCGTATGCGCAAGCAGAATCTGACCAGCCTCCCGGTCACCCGCTCCGACGGCGTCCTCGTGGGCGTCCTCCGCCGTGACGACGCGGAGCGCGCCCTCCGGTGACGGCCGTGGCATGATGCGCCCGTGATCGACCGGCTCCGTGCCGCGGCAGAGGCGCTCAACCGGGGCGACCCGGGGCCGTTCGCCGAGCTGATCGCCGACGATTGCGAGTGGCGCGGGATCTCGCACGGCCGTCTGTGGTGGAAGCAGACGCCCTCCTGACGCGGGCCGGAGGAGGCCCGTGAGGTCTTGAGCTTCCAGATCCAGAAACGCGGCGATCGCCGCATGGACGTGCAGCCGGGGTTCAGCCGGGTCGGCGAGAACGTGATCATCGGCTCGACGCAGTGGGTCGACGAGGACGGGTCACGGCAGGAGCGGTTCCAGGTGCTGACGCTGCGCGCGGGGAAGATCGTCGACATCCAGGGTTGCGCCACACGCCGCCAAGCCGAGCGCTTCGCCCGTCGCTAGCACTCGATCGCACGGCGGCCTCGGATCCGTAGTAAACACGGTGTGTTCGTGTACCCCATCGGGGTATAGTGGACGAGGCACGAAAAGGAAGGAGCGGAACGGTGAGCAGCGCGGTCACCTACAGCGTTCCGGGCGTCTCCTGCGCCCACTGCAAGGACGCGATCGAGGGCGAGGTCTCGCAGGTCCTGGGCGTCGAGTCGGTCGACGTCGACGTGGCGTCGAAGACCGTCAGGGTCGTCGCCGAGCCGCTCGACGAGCAGGCGGTCGTCGCCGCCATCGACGAGGCCGGCTACGAGGTCGCCGTGTAGCGATGGCCGCCGTCGCCGAACACGCGCGCGTCGAGCGCGAGCAGGCGACGCTCGCACTCGACGGGATGACGTGCGCTTCCTGCGCCGCGCGGATCGAAAGGACCCTGAACAAGCTCGACGGCGTCGATGCGACCGTCAACTTTGCGACCGAGACCGCGGCCGTCAGCTTCGACCCGGCGCAGGTCGGACCAGAGAGGCTGCTCGCTGCGGTCGAGCAGATCGGCTACCACGCCCGTCCCGCGGAGGACGCGCACGCTGGGCACGAGCACGAGGCAGCGCCGACGAGACTGGTCGTCGCGCTCGTCCTGTCGGTGCCGCTCGTCCTGATGGCGATGGTGCCGCCGTTGCAGTTCGCCGGCTGGGAGTGGCTCTCGCTCCTGTTTGCGACGCCGGTCGTCTTCTGGAGCGGCGCGCAGTTCCATCGTGCAGCCGTGGTGAACGCACGCCACGGGGCGGCGACGATGGACACGCTCGTCTCGCTCGGCACGCTCGCCGCCTGGACGTGGTCGACGGTGGTGCTCCTCGCCGGCCTGTCTGCGGACACGTATTTCGAGGCGGCGGCGGTGATCACGGCGCTGATCCTGCTCGGCCGCTTCTTCGAGGCGCGCGCGAAGCGCCGCTCCGGCGCCGCCATTCGCGCGCTGCTCGAGCTGGGCGCGAAGGAGGCGCGCGTCCTGCGCGACGGCGCCGAGGTGCTGGTCGCGGTCGAGGAGCTGCAGGCCGGCGATCGGTTCGTGGTTCGCCCCGGTGAGAAGATCGCGACCGACGGCGTCGTCGTCGAGGGGGCCTCGGCGGTCGACCAGTCGATGTTGACGGGCGAGCCGGTGCCGGTGGAGGTCGCCGTGGACAGCGAGGTCGTCGGAGCGACGATCAACACGTCCGGGCGGCTGGTCGTCCGGGCGACGAAGGTCGGCGCCGATACCGCGCTGGCGCAGATCGCGCGCCTGGTGGAGCGGGCGCAGGCGGGGAAGGCGTCCGTGCAGCGGCTCGCCGATCGCGTCTCGGCGATCTTCGTGCCGATCGTGATCGCAATCTCGCTGGTGACGCTCGCCGGTTGGCTGCTGGCAGGCGCCGGCGCGTCGGCGGCGTTCACCGCCGCGGTGGCAGTGCTGATCATCGCCTGCCCGTGCGCGATGGGGCTCGCCACCCCGACGGCACTGATGGTCGGGACCGGCCGCGGCGCCCAGCTCGGGATCCTCATCAAGGGGCCGGAGGTGCTCGAGCAGACGCGGCGGATCTCCACGATCGTGCTGGACAAGACCGGCACGGTCACCGAGGGACGGCTGCGCCTCGTCGACGCCCTGCCGCTCGGCACGAGCCGGGAGGAGCTGCTGCGGCTCGCCGCCGCGGCCGAGTCGGCGAGCGAGCATCCGCTTGCGCAGGCGATCGCCGCCGCGGGCGGTGACAGGCAGCCGGTGAGCGAATTCCGCAACCACCCGGGCCTCGGCATCGAGGCGCTCGTCGACGGTCGCGTCGTGCTCGCCGGCAGACCGTCGTTCCTCGCCGACTGGGCGATCGAGCTCCCTGCGGAGGCGCACGCCTGGCAGGGGCGGGCGGAGGCGGACGGCCGGACGGTCGTCGCGGTCGCCTGGGACGGGCAGCCGCACGGGCTGCTCGCGCTCGCGGACACGGTGAAGCCGTCCTCGCGGCAGGCGATCGGCGAGTTGAAGGCGCTGGGCCTGCAGCCGGTGCTCCTGACGGGCGACAACGAGCGTGCCGCGCGCGCGGTTGCGGCCCAGGTCGGGATCGAGCAGGTTCACGCCGAGGTGCTTCCCGCCGACAAGGCGAGCGAGATCGCACGTCTTCAGGCGACCGGAGCAACCGTGGCGATGGTCGGCGACGGCGTCAACGACGCGCCTGCGCTGGCGCAGGCCGACCTCGGGCTTGCGATCGGCACCGGCACCGACGTCGCGATCGAAGCATCCGACCTGACCCTCGTCTCCGGCGACCTGCGCGCGGCTGCGGACGCGATCCGGCTCGCGCGGCGCACCCTTGCGACGATCAAGGGCAACCTCTTCTGGGCGTTCGCCTACAACGCCGCCGCGATCCCGCTCGCAGTCGCCGGCCTCCTGAATCCGATGATCGCCGCCGCGGCGATGGCCGCCTCGAGCATCTTCGTCGTCACGAACAGCTTGCGCCTGCGGCGGTTCCGCAGCGCCAGGGAAGGAGCCACCGGATGAGCACCACGACCGGCCACGTTCATCACGGCTACCACGAGCAGAAGGACACGCTGATCAAGCGCCTGCACCGGATCGAGGGACAGGTGCGCGGGGTCGAGAAGATGGTCGCGGACGACCGCTACTGCATCGACATCCTGACCCAGATCGGCGCCGTCTCCACCGCGCTCGAGAGCCTCGGCTTCCAGATCCTCGACGAGCACGTCAAGCACTGCGTCGCCGGTGCGCTCGCCTCCGGCGACGAGCACGAGGCCGGCGCGAAGGCGGAGGAGCTCCTCCTGGCCGTGCACCGCTTCGCGAAAGTCCGCTGACGCGTCTCCGGTGTTTCGTCGCTTCCCGCCGGGGTAGCCGGCGAATGGGAGCGCAATGGAATCGCAATGGCTCGAGATCGTCAGCTGGGCCGCGCTCGCGCTCGGTGTCACCGGCACGTACGGCATCGAGATGGTCGCCGACGCCCACGCTCGGGCGCGAGGCCGCCTGACCCGCCTGGAGAGCCGGCGCGACCGCTTCTTCGAGCGGCGGGGCGTCGTGCTCTTCCGCATCGCCACCTCCTCGACCGACTGGCCGCCAACCTCCTGTCGAATGCGATCCGGCACAACATCGCCGGCGGCCGGATCGAGGTCGCAACTCATGCCGGGTCGGGACGCGCTGTTCTCTCTGTCGCCAACACGGGCGTGCCGATTCCCCCGGACGATGTGCAGTGTCTCTTCCGACCCTTTCAGCGACTGAGCTCGAGGCGCGCGACCCCGGGTGTCAGGCTCGGCCTCGCCATCGTGCAGGCGATCGCCGACGCGCACAACGCTGCCGTCACCGCGCGAGCCCGATCAGGCGGCGGCCTCCGCATCGAGGTTGCGTTCCCGCCGGGAGCTCTGAGCGCGTGACGGACCGTTCAGCCGTCTCCGTCGCACCGCGCGCGTCGTTCGCCGATACGCTAGTCACGGGAGAATCGAACCTGTTCGAGCGTACGGTCAACGGCCTGACGATCGAGCTGGCCGAGGGCGACATCACCGGACAGGCCGGCTTCGACGCGGTTGTGAACGCCGCCAACGCGCAGCTGATGCCGGGCGGCGGTGTGGCGGGGGCGATCCATCGCGCCGCCGGGCCGGCGCTGGCCGAGGAGTGCCGGTCGCTCGCGCCGGTCAGGCCGGGCGAGTGCGTGCTCACCGCCGGCCACGCGCTTCCCAACCCATGGGTGATCCACTGCCTGGGCCCGGTCTACGGCGCCGACGAGCCGGCGGAGGGGCTGCTTGCCTCCTGCTATCGGCGCGCGCTCGAGCTGGCCGACGCGCGCGGGCTCGGCTCGGTTGCGTTTCCGGCGATCTCGACCGGGGTGTTCGGCTATCCGATCGAGCCGGCGGCGGACGTTGCGCTGCGGACGGTGATCGACCTCGCTCCGCGGCTTCGGCACGTGCGTCGCGTGCGCTTCGTGTTGCACGGCTCGCACGTGCTCGACGTGCACCGTCGGGTGCTCGAGCGCCACACGCTGTAGCCGCGCGCCGGTCCAGGTGAGATGGTTGCGTGCGTTGGTCACCCCCCACTGAGAGGAGCTGCCATGCCGACGGTGTTCGGCTACCACGACGTCAAGGACACAGAGCATTGGCTCGCATCGCCGAAGCGGGAAGAGTTCTTCGGCCCGCTCGGTGTGACGAACATTCGTACTTTCGTCGATCCCGAGCAGCCGACGCGGGTCGGCGTCTTGATGGATGTTCCCGACATGGACGCGGTGATGGCGTCGCTTCAGAGCGAAGACGCCGCGGAGGCGATGGCGCATGACGGGGTCCTGCCCGAGACCATGGTGCTCCTGGTCGAGCGCTCCTAGATGTTCGCCGAGCACGGCGCTTCCCTGCGCAGGCGCTGAGCAGACGGTCAGACAGACTCGAGGTCGGCGAGCAGGCTGCGCGCGGCCGGCAGCGGCTGTGCCGTGCGCAGGGTCGCGGCCGCGAGCTGCCGCGTCAGCCGCAGGCCGTGCACACGCCGGGCGACGAGCGACCAGGCCGCGCCGCCGCGCGGCAGCGCGCTCAGGGAGACGAGCGAGACGCCGAGCCCGGCGGCGACCGCTCCCTTGATCGCGTCGATGCTCGACAGCTCGGCGACGACACGCAGCTCGACCGGGTCGACGCCCGCGCTGCGCAGGTGCCGCTCGGCCACCTGCCTGGTCCCGGAACCCGGTTCGCGCAGCACGAACGGCTCGCGCACGAGGTCGTCGAGCGCGACCTCGTCCACGGCGGCGAAACGGTGCCCTTCGGGGGCGATCACGACGAGCTCGTCGTCGCGCAGGGGATGCAGGAGAAGGTTGGGCTCGACCGGCTCGCCCTCGACGAAGCCAAGGTCCGAGCGCCCCTCGAGCAGCGACTCGACGACGTGCTCCGTGTTCGCGATCGTGACGCGGATGCGCACCTCGGGGTGTCGCGCGACGAGTCGTGCGAGGGCCGTCGGCAGCACATAGGCGCCGACCGTGAGGCTCGACGCGATCGCGAGCTCGCCCGCGATGCGGCCCTCGGCGGCCGCGACGGCTCGGCGCGCCTCCGCGTGCTCGCGCAGGAGGCTGCCCGAGCGCGCGAGCAGCGCGGCCCCGGCGGCCGTCAGCCGCACCCGCCGCGAGGAGCGCTCGAAGAGCTGCACTCCGAGCTCGTGCTCGAGCGCGACGATCTGCTGGCTGATCGCGGGCTGTGAGCGGTGCAGCGCGCGGGCGGCGGCGGAGAAGCTGAGGCGCTCGGCGACGGCGACGAAGATCTCGAGCCGACGCTCATCCATCGAAGCGATTGATAGCAGATTGCTATGAATGGATTGCTCATTCGTCTTGTTCCAGGGGTGGCCGAGTCGGCACCCTGGTCGCATAGAAGAACCTGCGCTTATCGACCAGGGGCGAAGCCGTCAGTTCGACCGCGGGCTCGTCGCCGGCATCGCGGCCGTCTGCGGGACGGTCGCGATCGCGAAGCCGCTCGCCACGGTCGTGCCGTTCATCGGCGCGCCGGCGCTCGCGCTGCTGCTCGGGATGGCCCTGCGCCTGCGGTGGACGCCGGACGACGCGGCGCGGCGCGTGCTCCGCTTCACTTCGAAGACGGTCCTCCAGGCGGCGATCGTGCTGCTCGGCGCGACCTTCGGGCTCGGCGACGTCGCCCGCATCGGCCGCAGCTCGCTGCCGCTGATGCTCGGGACGCTCGCGGCGGCGCTCCTCGCAGCGTGGCTGGTCGGGCGGGCTCTCGGCGTCGACGGGACGATGCAGACCCTCGTCGGCGTCGGCACGGCCATCTGCGGAGCGTCCGCAATCGGCGCGGTCTCGGGAATCGTGGCGGCGACTGAGGGAGAGATCGCGTACGCCGTCTCGACGATCTTCGTGTTCAACGTCGTCGCCGTCGTCCTCTACCCCCCGCTCGGCCACGTTCTCGGACTGAGCCAGCACGCGTTCGGACTCTGGAGCGGCACCGCCGTCAACGACACCTCCTCGGTTGTCGCGACCGCCTACGCCTACGGCCACGCGGCCGGAAACGTCGCCGTCGTGACGAAGTTGGCGCGCACGACGATGCTCGTCCCGATCGCGCTCGGTCTCGCGCTCGCACGGACCCGCCGGGGAGGCGACGGTGCTCGCCGCCCTCTGCGAACGCTCGTGCCCGCCTTTCTCGGCTGGTTCCTGCTCGCATGCGCCGTCCACTCGACCGGCGTCGTCTCGGCCGCCGCCTCGCACCGTCTCGCCTGGACGGCGACGATCCTGATCACGGCGGCGCTCGCCGCGATCGGCGCCTCGACGCAGATGGGTGAGATGCGGCGGAGGGGCCTACGCCCGCTCGCCCTCGGAACCGTCCTCTGGGCGGTGGTCGGCGTCTCCGGCCTGCTGCTCCAGCATGTGGCTTGAGACGCTGTAGGTGACCAAACGGTCACTCAGTCGGCTAGGATCGCCGGGAGATGCTGGCCAACGAAACAGTGGGTCTTCGCGCCCGCGAAGAGGCCGATGTCTCGCTTCTTCATGCCGAGCTCTACGACGACGTGGCGACGCGGGTTCGCGCCGACAGTCGCGCGTGGGCTCCGCTCCCGGCCGACGCGCCGGGTTCGCCGTTCGCCGTACGAGACGGCGGAGACTCCGCCACCTTGTTTTCGATCGTCGAGCTCGGGTCCGGTGATCTCGCAGGCGAAGCCCTGCTCTACCTGATCGACAACCACAACCGGAGCGCGCACGTCGGTCTCGCACTGCGTCCCGCCTTCCGCGGGCGCGGTCTCTCGAGGCATGTGCTCGAGCTGCTCTGCCGCTACGGATTCGCGATCCGCGGACTGCATCGGCTGCAGCTCGAGACGCTTGCCGACAACGGCCCGATGATCCAGGCGGCCACGCGCGCAGGCTTCATCGAAGAGGGGCGATTGCGGGCAGCTCGATGGGTGGACGGGCAGTTCGTGGACGAGCTCGTCTTCGGACGGGTCATCGACCCCGGGCACGACCTGTAGCCGGCTCGCGAGCTCCCGCTCGAGAAACGTGTGCTTCCGGCCGCGGCCGCCGGAAGGTAACCAGGTGGTCACCTATACTCGGTCGGTGGTGGACGACGATCGTGTCTTCAAGGCGCTCGCCGATCCGACCCGGCGGCACCTGCTGGATCTCCTCTTCGAGCGGGACGGCCGGACGCTGACCGATCTCGACAGTGAGCTCGAGATGACGCGCTTCGGTGTCATGAAGCATCTCAAGGTGCTCGAGGAGGCGGGGCTCGTGACAACCCTGCGGCGCGGGCGCGAGAAGCTCCACTTCCTCAACCCTGTTCCGATCCAGCTGATCCGTGATCGCTGGATCAGCAAGTACGCGGACCGTCACGCCACCGCGCTCTCCGAACTGAAGCGACGGCTGGAGCGCCAGCAGCGGTGAGCACGACCGAGGCCGGCCCGACGCAGGTCTACCGCGTCCTGATCAAGGCGACACCCGAGGCGATCTGGGAGGCGATCACGAGTCCCGGCTTCACGGCGCGGTACTTCCACGGCGCGCGGATCACGGTCGTCCCCGACCGCTATCGCTCGCTGGGGCCGAACGGCGACGTCTGGGGCGACGAGCAGGTGTACGCGTTCGATCCGCCGCGCAGGCTCGTGCACGGCTGGCGCTCGCTCTACGACGAGGAGCTGGGCGCCGAGCCTGCGAGCCGCGTCACCTGGGAGATCGAGCCCCGCGAGCAGGGCGTCTGCCTGCTCACGGTCGTGCACGACCGCCTCGAGCACTCGCCGAAGACTGCGGCGAGCGTCAGCGGGGTCGGTTGGATGAGCGTCCTCTCCGGGCTCAAGACACTGCTCGAGACCGGCGAGCCCCTGCTTCCGGCAGAGACGTAATTCTTCGCCCTCAGCGCAGGGTCTATCGACCAGCGTCAGTCGAGGAAACGGGCTCGACGGAGGCGTTGGGCGCTGGGTGCCGCGCATGCGGGGCGTCTGCGTCCGTGTAGTGCTCGGCTGCCGGCCACGGTGCGAGTATGAGCAGCAGCAGGGAGTGCTCCAGCGCGTGCACGCCGTGTCGTTCGCCGGGGGAAAACGTGACGAGTGTGCCGGCCCGGCACTCGACCCGCTCGCCCGAGGCCTCGATCGAGATGCGGCCGCTGACCACCTGGACGACGGCTCGTTCGCGCACATGATGGTCGCCCATCGTCTCGTCCCGATCGAGCTCGACAGCGACTGCACGACACTCGGGAGAGCTGAAGAGCACCCGCGGGATCTGTCCGTCGCGTCTCGGCACGCGCGGTGCGTCGGGGCCGGGCTCGCGCGGGCGCTGCTTCTCCGTCGAGGGCGGCAGCGAGAGCAGGTCCCAGCGCTTCATCGCGATCTCTAGGCTAACCGGACTGGGCGCCGCGCGCCCGCGGCTGAGCGGGTGCGGCGAGACGGACTCAGCGGAACTCGTCGATCCCCCGGCCGTCCTCGGGCTCGAAGCCGTAGGCGGCGAGGTAGCCCCAGCAGTCGGGCCGGCTGCCGTCGGTGTCCGTGACGGCGTAGGCGTCGGCAAGCGCGCGCGCACTGACGATCGAGCCCTTCCAGCGCTCGGCATCGCCGGCGCGGGCGAGTGCGGCAACGCCTCGGGCGACGTACGCCGGCGACTCGGAGATCGCGAAGCCGGGACGGTCCCGGCAGGCATCTCGCCAGTTCTCCTCCGAGACGCCGAAGTTCTCCAGCATCCGCTCCGAGCGCAGCCAGCCGGGAGTCACCCCGACGACCGCCAGCGGCTCGTTCTCCAGTTCGGCCGCGAGCCCCTTCACGATCCGCTCGACGTTGGCCTTGACGAGGTCGTAGTAGAAGCCCACGTTGCGCCGAAACTCGGCGTTCGCCTCCGAGGTGCCGTCCGTCATCTCGACGACGAGGCCCAGGGTTCCCTCAGCCCGAGCGGTGCGCAAGAGCAGGGGGATCGCTGCCCGGCAGGTGATCAGGTGCGTATGCACGCCCATCTGCAGCATGCGCAGGCCGCCCGCCCAGTCGTGCTCCCAGAGCGGCCGATCCCATTCCATGTACCGGTCGCCCCCGAAGATGTCGTTGACGAGGACGTCCAGCCGGCCCTGGTCGCGCTCGATTCCCTCGACGAGCTCGGCGACCGAGGCGGGGTCTTCGTGGTCGACCACGAGCGCGGACCCCCTCCCACCGGCGGCGGCGATCAGCTCGCCGGTCTCCTCGATCGTCTCGGGCCTGCCGATCTCCGAGGGCCCGGACGCACGGCTGCTGCGGCCGGTCGCGTAGACGTAGAAACCTGCGCGGGCGAGCTCGACAGCGATCGCACGGCCCGCACCGCGTGTCGCGCCCGCTACCAGAGCGGAGGGCATCTCGCCGTGAGGTTACCGCCGCGCAGGCGGTTCGAGCTTCCGTTCACCTTCCCGCTGTGAACATCGCGCTCGCGCTCGCCGGAACGATCCTGCTCGCGCTCTTGATCACGCTGGTTCCCGTCAGGCGCGCCGTCCGCTTCTCGCCCGGCTGCGCCCTCCGCTACGCGTGAGGCGTCATCTGCTCGGCGCTGGTTGCCCGGAGCAGGTAGTCGGAGATGTCCCGCAGGCGCAGGCTGCCGTCGGCGGCCTTGCGCAGGTTGATCAGGCAGAGCGGGCACATCGTCACGCACTCGGACCCTGCGGACCTGAGCTGTGCGACCCGGTCGGCGGCGACCGCGGCCGCCTTCGCCGGATAGACCGACTCGGCCGGGCCGCCGCAGCACCAGGTGCTCTCGCGCGCATGATCCGGCTCGAGCACCGAGAGGCCCGCCGCGGCGAGCAGCCGGCGGGGTTCCTCGACGACTCCCTCGTAGCGGGCGTAGACGCACGAGTCGTGAACCACGACCTCGCCGGAGAGCGGCGCCTCGACGGGCAGCCCCCGCTCGGCGAGCACTTCCAGGTAGCTGCGGACGCGCACGTCGAACCCGTCGACGAGCTTCGGGTAGACGGTGCGCAGCATGTTCGTCGTGTGCGGGTCGACGGTGATCGCCTCGCGCACGCCGTGCTTGCGCAGAAGGCCGGCAACGCGGCGGGCGTGCTCCGCGACGACCTCGTCCGAGCCGAAGTCGTAGGCGAGCGCGCCCGAGTAGAGGTCGTCCTCGTAGAGGTAGCCGAACTCGACACCGGCGCGCTGCAGCAGCCGCGCGACGTTCGCCGGGATCCGGTCGTACTCCTCTCGTTCCCGAGCAGAGGGGTGCGCGACGAGCCCGGCGCCGTTCAGCACCGTGTTCGCGCGGCGGGCGAGCCCACTGAGGCGGGCGAGACGTGAGTCGCCGAGCCGCAGCTCGAGGTCGACGAGCCGCTCGATGTACGGGACGAGCTGGTACATCAGCCCCGTGTAGAGGACCGTCTCGCCGCCGCGAGGCAGGTCGAGGTCGCGCGCCCAGGCGGTGGCGCGGCGTGCCCGGAGAGGGAGGACCGACCCCCGCAGGCGGAGGTTGTCCGTCAGGATCCCGGCCACGTCGCGGACGGGCAGCGGCATCAGGACGCCTCCTCCAGCAGGTGCCGGCGGAGCAGGCGGACGTTCTCGGTGATGTGGACGCCGCCCGGGCAGCTCGCCTCGCAGGCGCGGCAGAGCAGGCACGAGAAGACTGCCTCCTCCTCGGCGCGGACGCGCTCGTCGAGGCCGAGCAGGACGTAGCGGAAGAGCCTGCGCGGCAGCAGGTCGATCCCGAGCGGGCACGTCGCCGTGCAGACGCCGCAGTTCATGCATGCCGCGGCGTCGAACTCGCCGAGGCGGCGCAGCTCGTCGGCGAGCTCGTGTGAGACGACCGTGCTCATCGCCCAGCCACCGCTGCATAGCGGAAGTGGCCGTCGCCGTCCTCGTCCCGCTCGGCGACGTAGCCGTACTTGCGCAGACCCATCAGCCACACCATCACCTCGACCTCGGGCAGCCCCCCGGCGGCCGCGAGCTCCGGCACCGTCAGCGGGCCGTCCTCGAGCAGTGCGAGCAGGCGGTCGCGCATCAGCGGCTCGTCGCGCACGATCTCGCGGATGTCCCTGCTCACGCCGCGACCCCCTCGAGCAGGCTGTCGATCATCGTGCGCACCTGAGCGTCCGTATAGCCGCGGAGGTCGATCGCGTCCTCGGGGCAGGCGGGCACGCAGGCGCCGCAGCCCTTGCATCCCGCCTCGTCGATGACGGCCGTCTCGGCGCCGTTCCGGGCGACCAGGGAGACCGCGCCGAACGGGCAGCTCGGGACGCAGTCGCCGCAGCCCGTGCACGCGGCCGGGTGGACGACCGCGATCTGCGGGTCGAGCTCTGCGACGCCGCGCTTGAGCACCGCCGCCGCCTGCGTGACGGCGGCGAGGCCCGAGGTGACGCTCTCCGCCGAGGTCTTCGGCGCCTGACACGCTCCTGCGATCAGAACCCCGTCCACGATCGTCTCGACGGGGCGCAGTTTCGGGTGGACTTCGTTGAAGAACCCGTCGGCCCCGACCGGCAGCTTCAGCGTGTGCACGAGCTCCTCGTTCCGCCGCGGCACCATCCCGGTGACGAGAACGACGAGGTCGACCGGGATGGTCAGCTCTTCGCCTGCGGTGAGCAGGTCGCGCACCGTCACGGTGAGCCCATCGGCCGTCTGCACGACCTCCGGTGGGTCGTCGGCCGCGAACTCGAGGTACAGGGCGCCGCCTCGGCGCGACTCCGTCAGCAGCTCCTCGTGCTTGCCGTAGGTGCGGAGGTCGCGGTAGAGGTGGTACGTGCGGATGCCGTCTCCGCGCCCCGCGGCGAGCAGCGATGCGTGCACGGCCGCCGTGCAGCAGTAGCGCGAGCAGTACGGATGGTCCGCGGTCCGGCTCCCGACGCAGTAGACGAAGGCGATGCTCTCGACCGGCTCGCCGCCGTAGAGAAGAGGTCCCTCGGTCCCGTCGAGCAGCCGCCGGAACTCGGGCAGGGTGAGCACGCCCTGTTCGCCGTAGCCGTACTCGCCCGCGGTGGGCTCGTAGCTGTCGAAACCCGTTGCCACGACGATCTGGCCCACCTCGAGGTGAATCGACTCTCCGCGTGCGTGCACGACCGCGCGGTAGTTGCCGAACGTGCCCGACTTGGCGGTCAGCTGCGCGCTCGTGAACACCGTGATCGCCGGCCGCTGCCTGATCTCGTCCGCGAGTCGTGCGACGAGCCCGCGCCCGTCGACGTCGTGCGGGAACATCGGGCCGAGCTGCCCGACCCGGCCGCCGAGCTCGGCGTCGCGCTCGACCAGGTAGACGGCGAGCCCGACGTCCGCGAGACCGATCGCAGCGCGCATCCCGGCGACCCCTGCACCGACGACGAGCGCCTTCGGGACGGTCTCGACCGCGAGGGGCTCGAGCGGCTCGGTCAGCCGCGTGCGGGCGATCCCTGCACGGACGAGCCTGATCGCCTTGGCCGTCGCTCCCTCGGGGTCGTCCGTGTGCGTCCACGAGCACTGCTCGCGGATGTTCACCTGCGTGTACTCGTAGGGGTTGAGGCCGCCGCGCCGGGCTGCCTCGCGGAACGTGAGCGTGTGGAGCTTGGGTGAGCACGAGGCGACGACGAGCCCGTCGAGCTCCTGCCCGACGATGTCGTCGACGATCTCCTGCTGGGTCGCGTCGGAGCATGTGAACATCGCCGTCCGGGCGACGACCACGCCCGGCTCGTCCTTGACGGCGTCGACGACCCGGTCGACGTCGACGTAGTCCGAGATGTTCCCGCCGCACTGGCAGACGTAGACGCCGAGGCGCCGATCCGATGCTCCGGGCGCGGTCACGCGGCCACCTTCGCGCGCTCGAGGTAGGCGGCCGCCCCGGCCACGGCGGCACCCGCGTGGAGTATCGACTCCGGAATGTCGCGGGCGCCCGAGGCTGCACCGGCCACGAACACGCCCGGGATGCTGGTCGCGCCCGGGTTCACGTCCTCCTCGGGCTCGGCGACGTAGTCGTGCTCGTCGAGGGCGAGCTCGCCTTTGGGGAAGAGGCGCGCCGTGTCGAGGTTCGGCTGGATGCCGACTGCGAGCACGACGAGGTCGTACTCGGTCTCGACCGTCCGGCCGCCGTTCTCGATGTCCTCGTAGCGCAGGATCGGATTGCCCTCGTCGGTTTCCGTGATCGAGGCGACTCGGCCCTTCACGAAGCTCGCACCCATCGCCTTCGCCTGCTCGAAGAACTCCTCGTAGCCCTTGCCGGCCGCGCGGATGTCGATGTAGTGGACGGTGACGTCGGCGAGCGGGAGCGCGCCCATGATGAGCTGGTTCTGCTTGAGCGAGTACATGCAGCAGAACTTCGAGCAGAGCGGGTTGCCCACCGTCTGGTCGCGCGAGCCGGTGCACATCACGTACGCGATCCGCTCGGGCACCTTTCCGTCGCTCGGGCGCAGCACCGTGTTGTACGGCCGGGTGGGAGCGAGTAGCCGCTCCATCTGCATGCCGGTGATCACGTTCTGCAGCCGCCCGTAGCCGTACTGCGGCTTGAGGTCGGCGGGGAAGAGCTTGTAGCCGGTCGAGACGACGACGGCGCCGAAGTCGAGCTCGAGCTCGCGCTCGCGCATGGCGAGGTCGATGGCATCGGCCGGGCAGGCCGCGATGCACTCGTGGCACTCGGAGCAGACCCCGCAGTCGAGGCAGCGGCCGGCGGCGGCGCGGGCCTCCGCCTCGCTCAGCGGGGCCTCGAGCTCGGCGAAGTCGGTCGGTGACGCGGCCGCGCGCACGCTCGGCGCGAGCGGCTCGCGGCGGGCGTGCGCGCGCTGGCGCGCGAGCACATCCTCGTGGCTGACCACCGGCAGCGGCTCCTCGAAGCCGTCGAGGGGCAACCCCTGCAGGAACCGGTCGATCATGTGGGCGGCGCGGCGGCCCTGGCCGACCGCGTCGGTGATCATCGACGGGCCGGAAACCGCGTCGCCGGCGGCGAACACGCCGGGCACCTCCGTCGCGAGCGTTGACGGATCGGCGCGAAGCGTCCTTGCTCCGCCGGTGGCGAGCTCCGGGAAGGTGCCCGTGTCGGCGCCCATCCCGATCGCGACGATCGCCGTCTCGCAGGGGAGAGCTTCGCGGACGTTCTCGTCGTACCGGGGGGCGAAGAGGCCCTCGTCGTCGAAGACCGAGACGCACCGCTTCAGGTCGACGGCCGCTACGCGGCCCTCCCCGCGGAAGCCTTCGATCCCGAAGCCGTCGTGCAGCACGATTCCCTCGGCGAGGGCCTCTTCCACCTCCCAGTCGTAGGCCGGCATCTCGTCGCGGCGCTCGAGGCACACCATGTGCACCTCGGCGGCTCCGAGCCGGCGCGCGCTGCGGGCGGCGTCGATCGCGACGTTGCCGCCACCGATCACCGCCACGACCCGGCCGGTGAGGTCGGGAGCGGCGCCGAGCTTGACCGTGCGCAGGAACGCGAGCGCGCTGTCGATGCCCGCCAAGTCGTCCTCGCCCGGCACGAGCAGCCGGGCCGCGTTCGGCGTGCCGGTCGCGACCAGCACGGCGTCGAAGCCGCCCCGTCTGAGCGCATCGAGGTCGTCGACGCGCGTGTCGCACGCGATCTCGACGCCGAGGGCGGTCACGTTGGCGACGTCGCGCTCGACCACCTCGGCGGGCAGCCGGTAGGAGGGAATGGCGAGGCGGAGCGCACCGCCCGGCACGGGCGCTGCCTCCAAGATCTTCACGCCGTAGCCGCGGCGGGCGAGCTGCCAGGCGGCGGTCAGTCCGGCGGGCCCGGAGCCGACGACCGCCACGCGCTTGCCGTTCCGCTCCGGCCGCCCGGGGTCATGCGGCTCGGGAAGGTCGTAGTGCCGGTCGGCGACGAAGCGCTTCAGCCGGCGGATCGGCAGCGGCCCCTCGAGCGAGCCGCGCGTGCACTCACCTTCGCAGGGCGCGTAGCAGGCGCGCCCGAGGCTGCCGGCGAGCGGCGTCGTCTCGAGCACGAGCTGGAAGGCCTGCTCGTATTCGCCGCTCCGCACCAGCGAGACGTAGCCGTGGGCCTTGATCCCGGCCGGGCAGCCGAACGTGCAGGGCGAGGTGCCGGCCCGCTCGACGAGCGCCTTCTGCGGCACCGCCTGGGGGAACGGGATGTAGGCGGCGCGCCGTGAGACCATTCCGCCGTTGAACTGGTCGGGGACGGCGACGGTACAGGCGGTCTCGCACAGCCGGCAGCCGGTGCAGAGCGACTCGTCGACGAAGCGTGGGTCGCGGCGCAGCGTTGCGTGGAAGGCCCCGTCGCCGCCGCTCTCGATTCGCGTCACCTCGGAGTCGGTCATGACGGTCACGTTCGGGTGGTGCGCCGTCGCGGCCATCTTCGGCGTCGAGATGCAGCTCGCGCAGTCGAGCGTGGGGAAGACCTTGCTGAGCAGGATCATCTTCCCGCCGACGCTCGGGTCCTTCTCGACGACGAGCACCTTGTAGCCCATGTCGCCGAGCTTCACCGCCGACTCCATGCCGGCGATCCCGCTGCCCACGACGAGGACGTCGTACCTCACGGCTCCTCCTCGAGCGCCGAGAGCGTCTCGACGAAGTCCCGGACGTGCTTGGTGAACGGGGCGGCGCAGACCGAGCAGATCGCGGCCATCTTCAACCGGCGTCCGTCGATGCCGTCCTCGGCCATCAGCCGCTGCGCCTCGGTGACGATCCGCGCGGAGCGGGCGCTGCAGTCGGACAGGTAGCCGCACTCGTCGCCGTCGGCCGCGACGAAGACGCCGTCGAAACCCTCCCGCAGCGCGTAGGCGATCCACGCCGGCTTGATCCCGCTCGTGCAGGGCAGGCTGATCACGACCACGTCGGGCGAGTAGTGCATGTGCGAGCTGCCCGCGAGGTCGATGCCCGGGTCGGAGATCGCGTTCGTCGAGAAGACGAGCACGCGAGGCCCCGACCGGCGCTGCGGCGGAGCCTCGGGCTCGATCGGGAGTGTCTGGCTCACTTCGCCCGGCGGATGAAGACGCGGTCGTAGCCCTCGGCCGGGACGACGCCGAGAAACGCGTGGCCGACCTTGCCCGACCAGGCCTCGACGTCCTTCTTCGTCTGCGCATCGCTCGACCAGAGCTCGAGGACCTCACCGACCGGAACGGTGCCGATCGCCTTCTTCGCCTCGAGCAGCGGCCCCGGGCAGGCGGCGCCGCGCGCGTCGACGGTGGCCGCGGGCGCCAGCGCCTCGAGCTCGGTCTCGATCAGGATGGTCGTCATCTCTTCCTCCTTCAGTAGACGAGGGTCTTGTCGCCGGCGGTCACCTCTGCGACGAAGCGGCCCGCGGCGACGATCTCTGCACCCTCGATCAGGTCGTCCTCGGTGAGGTGGCGGCTCTTCACGCACGGCGAGCAGACGAGGAACTTCCCGCCCATCTCGCGGATCGTTCCGAGCAGGCCGCCGAGCGGCGCGAACTCCGGCGCCGCGACGGTCTCGGCGACGCCCTTCTTCATCAAGATGCAGCCCTCGCCCTGGAAGCCCATCACGACGTCCACGTCGGAGGCGACGGCCGCCCCGGCCATCGCGAACGGGATCGTTGCGAGCTCCGGGTCCTCGGGCCCGTGCGTGACCATGATCACGAGCTTCTCGTGACCGTTGTGGGTCTCGTCCATCTCAGCTCACCTCTCAGCTCTTGCGCAGGAAGAAGACGAACGTGCCGTCCTCCTCGTGCGCCTCGAGCAACTCGTTGCCGGTGCTCGACGCCCACGCGGGGACGTCGGCGACCGAGCCTCGGTCGGTTGCGAGGAGCTTCAGCACCTGCCCGGGCTCGAGCTCCCGCATCGCCTTCGCCGTCTTCACGATCGGCATCGGACAGAGCAGGCCCCGCGCGTCGAGCTCGGTGGTCTCCTCGATCTGGGTTGGCGTCATCGCTCCTCCTACACGAACAGGGTCACATGGGCCTGGCGCGCGTCCGCCAGGAACGCGGCCGCGCCGGCGAACTCGACGCCGTCGCGGAAGTCGTCCCCCGTGTACCCGAAGACGTCCATCGTCATCTGGCAGGCGATCAGCCGGACGCCGAGGTCGTCTGCAGACTCGAGCAGCTCCGCGATCCCGGCGACGCTCTTCTCGCGGAACTTGTCCTTCATCATGTGCGTCGCCGCCGGGCCCATGCCGGGCAGGGCGAGCACGAGGTTCGGCATCGTCACCGGCATCGGCATCGCCGGGTTGCCGAGCGGCGAGACCTTCAGCAGCCGCTCGAAGTCGCGGTGGATGATGTTCAGCCCGTAGAACGTGAAGAAGACGGCCGTGTCCATTCCCGACGCGGCGGCCGTCGTCGCGAGGATCAGTGGCGGATAGGCCCAGTCCAGCGTCCCCTTCGAGGCGATGATCGCGGCCCTGCTTCCGGCCGGGTCTCGACTGCCGGCGAGCTCGAGCTCGGAGCGGACGATCCTGCGGATCTCCTCCTCGCCGAACACGGCCGGCTCCCGGGTGGCGACCTCGTCGAGCATGTTTAGCCACCTCCTTCTGTCCCGAGTCTCGTTCCGCGGCTCGAGCGCCGCCTCGGGGGCAACTACGCCGCGAGCCGCGGAAAGGCCGCAGCCCGCGGGCGGCGGCTCACGAGTCTCGGCCGCTCCTCGACCGGCGCATGTTTAGCGCCCGGGCCGCGCGTCTAGATGTGTCCCAGGAAGAACAAAAAGGAGGAGATGATGGGCGAGCTGGTCGCCGACTTCGTCCTCGAGCGCTTGCGCGCCTGGGGCATCCACCGGGTCTACGGCTACCCGGGTGACGGGATCAACGGCTTCCTGGGGGCGTTCGAGCGGGCCGGGGAGGATCCGGAGTTCACGCAGGCACGTCACGAGGAGACGGCCGCCTTCATGGCCTGCGCGCACGCAAAGTTCACGGGCGAGATCGGCTGCTGCATCGCCACCTCGGGCCCGGGCGCGATTCATCTCCTGAACGGCCTGTACGACGCGAAGCTCGACCACCAGCCGGTCCTGGCGCTGGTCGGCCAGCAGAAGCGGATCTCGATGGGGGCGCACTACCAGCAGGAGATCGACCTGCAGTCGCTGTTCAAGGACGTCTCGATCTTCTGCAACACCTGTGCGCATCCCGGCGCGGCGCGGCATCTCGTCGACCGGGCGATTCGCAGCGCACTCGGCGAGCGAGGCGTGGCGACGATCATCTTTCCGGAGGACGTGCAGGAAGAGTCGGCGATGAACTCGCCGCCGCGGATGCACGGGTCGGTGTTCTCCTCGGTCGGCTACTCCGAGCCGCGCATCATCCCGAAGGAATCCGATCTCGACCGGGCGGCCGAGATCCTGAACAGCTCGGAGAAGGTCGCGATCCTGATCGGCCAGGGCGCTCAGAAGGCGGCCGACGAGGTGATCGAGACGGCTGAGCTGCTCGGCGCCGGCGTGGCCAAGGCGCTGCTCGGCCGCGCGGCCCTGCCTGACGACCTGCCCTTCGTGACCGGGCCGATCGGACTGCTCGGCTCGAAGCCCTCACACGAGATGGCCATGAACTGCGACTGCCTGTTCATGATCGGTACCAGCTTCCCCTACGCGGAATGGCTGCCGAAGGAAGGGCAGGCACGCTGCGTCGAGATCGACATCGACCCGGGCATGATCGGCATCCGCTACCCGGCGGACGTACATCTGGTCGGCGACTCGAGAGAGACGCTGAAGGCGCTGATCCCGCTGCTCGAGCGCAAGGACGACCGGTCCTGGCGTGACGAGATCGAGCAGAACGTGCAGGAGTGGTGGCGGGTCATGGACGAGCGGGCGCACGAGCAGATGGACCCGATGAACCCCGAGCGAGTGCTCTCGGAGCTCAACGCGGCGATCCCTGACGACGCGATCGTCACCGCCGACTCCGGCTCTTCGACGAACTGGTGGGCGCGGCAGCTGAAGCTGCGAAAGGGGATGCTCGCGTCGCTCTCGGGCAACCTGGCGACGATGGGGCCGGGCGTTCCCTACGCGATCGCAGCGAAGTTCGCGTTCCCCGCACGGGCGGTGATCGCGATCGTCGGCGACGGTGCGTTCCAGATGAACGGCATGGCCGAGATGCTGACCGTCAAGCGCTTCTGGGAGTCGCACCTCGTGCAAGGGAACGCGCCGCTCGTCTTCTGCGTGTTCAACAACCAGGACCTCAACCAGGTCACCTGGGAGCAGCGCGTGCTGGCGGGTGATCCGCGCAACCCGGCCACCCAGCAGATCCCCGACTTCCCCTACGCACGCTACGCCGAGCTGCTCGGGTTCAAGGGGCTGCGCTGCGACGACGGCGACCTGTTGGGAGAGATGTGGCGCGAGGCACTCTCGACGACCGACCGGCCGGTGATCTTCGAGGTCGTCGTAGACCGTGAGGCGCCGCCGCTGCCGCCGCATATCACGCTCACCCAGGCCCAGCACATGATGAAGGCGCTCGCGGGCGGCGACGAGGACCGCGTCGGGATCATGGAGAAGGCGCTCAAGGGCAAGCTCGAGGAGGTCAGGGAGTCGCTGCGCTCGTGACCACCGCGATCGAAACCCCTGAGCGCGCGCCGGCGACCGCGGCCGCGGTGCCGCTCGAGCGGCTCGAGGTGCTCGCGTACACGATCGCGACGGACGGGCCGGAGGGAACGGAGAGCGACGGCACGCTCGAGTGGGACTCGACGACGCTCGTGGTCTGCCTGCTGCACGCCGGCGGCGAGGTCGGGCTCGGCTACACGTACGGACATCACGCCTGCGCGCTCTTGATCGAGGACAAGCTCGCCCCGTCGCTGCTCGGGAAGGACGTGTTGGCGGTGAAGGAGCGCTGGCTCGAGATGGCCGAGTCGATCCGCAACCTCGGCCGTCCCGGCATCGGGATGATGGCGATCGCTGCGGTCGACGTGGCGCTTTGGGATCTGAAGTCCCGCCTGCACGGGCTGCCGCTGGTCGACCTGCTCGACCGCGCGCACGACGGGGTCCCGATCTACGGCTCAGGCGGCTTCTGCAACTACCCGCTTGGGCGGCTACAGGAACAGCTCGCGGCCTGGGTCGAGCAGGGCATCCCGCGCGTCAAGCTGAAGACCTCGCGGAACCCCGGCGAGGACCCGCGGCGACTGGATGCAGTGCGGGAGGCGATCGGCGAACGCGCCGAGCTGTACGTCGACGCGAACGGCGCCTTCTCGGCCAAGGACGCCCTCGGGTGGGCGCACCGGTTCCACGACGAGTGGGGTGTCTCCTGGTTCGAGGAGCCGGTCAGCTCCGCCGATCTCGAAGGGTTGCGCCTCATACGCGAGCACGGGCCGGCGGGGCTCGACGTCGCTGCCGGCGAGTACGTGTTCGTTCTTCGCGACGCGGTCGACCTGCTCGAGAGCGAGGCGGTCGACTGCCTCCAGCTCGACGTCACTCGGTGCGGCGGGATCACGGGCGTGATCAGGGCAAGCGGCGCCGCCGAGGCCCGCACGATCGACGTCTCCGGCCACTGCGCGCCGCAGCTCTCCGCACACGCGCTCTCCGCCGTCTGCCGTCTGCGTCATCTCGAGTACTTCCACGACCACGTTCGCATCGAGCGGATGGCGTTCGACGGGATACTGGAGCCGCAGCAGGGAGAGTTGCGCCCGGACCGTGCACGGCCCGGGCACGGGCTTACGCTGAAGAGAGCCGACCTGGACGAGTGCTGCGTGTACCGAGGCGAGAAGCGCCGGTGAGCGTGCTCGAACGCCTCCGTGGCAACGGCACCGTGACCGTTCCGCGGCGCATCGACACCCGCTACCGCGGCGGCATGGCGGCCGGGCTCGAGATCGACCGCCGCGCCCTCGCCGCCGACCTCCACGCCGCGTTGGAAGGGGAGGTCAGGTTCGACGTCGCCGCGCGCGCGCTGTACGCGACCGACGCTTCGAACTTCCGGCAGCCGCCGATCGGCGTCGTGATCCCGAAGACGCTCGACGACGTGGTCGCCACGCACCGCGTCTGCCACGACCACGGAGCGCCGATCCTGCCCCGCGGGTGCGGCACGAGCCTGTCGGGAGAGACGGTCAACCACGCGGTCGTCATCGACTTCACCAAGTATCTGCACGACTTCGACAACCTCGACCTCGAGACGAAGACCGTCGTGTGCCGGCCCGGGGCGATCAACGAGAAGGTCAACGAGCACACCGGCAAGTCGGGTTGGATCTTCGGCCCCGATCCGTCGACGCACAGCTACTGCTCGATCGGCGGCAACATCGGCAACAACTCCTGCGGCATCCACTCCGTGCAAGCGCAGTTCTACGGACATGGCCCGCGCACGTCCGACAACGTCCACTCGCTCGAAATCGTCACCTACGACGGCGAACGGATGTGGGTCGGTGAGACGGGCGAGGACGAGCTTCGCGCGATCATCGACGCCGGCGGCAGGCGCGGCCAGATCTACGCCGACCTGCACGACCTGATGCACAAGTACGAGCACCTGATCCGCGAGAAGTTCCCGCCGGTCTCGAAGCTCCCACGCCGCGTCTCGGGTTACAACCTCGACGAGCTGCTTCCGGAGAACGGCTTCAACGTCGCCCGTGCGATCGTCGGGACGGAGGGGACGATCGCGACCACCCTGCAGGCGCGGCTGTACCTGACGCCGGCGATGCTCGAGCGGACGCTCGTGGTCATCGAGTTCGACACGGTCTTCTCGGCCGGGCGGCAGGTCCCGTGGATCATGGAGCACAGGCCGATTGCGCTCGAGGCGCTCGACCACCGTCTCTTCGAGCAGGAGATGCAGCAGAACATGCATCCCTCGGCGCTGTCAGAGCTGCCGGCGCGCGACCACGACAGCGCGGCGTGGCTGTTGGTCGAGTTCGGCGCCGACACGAAGGAGGAGTCGGACGAGCTCGCGCAGCAGTTGGTCGCGGATGCGCTGAGGAACGGCATCACCGACGACCGCATCAACATCTTCGAGTCGAAGCAGGAGGAGCAGAAGCTGTGGCAGGTCCGCGAGGGCGGTCTCGGCGCGACAGCCTTTCCGGCGGACGGGCAGGACCACTGGCCCGGCTGGGAGGACTCGGCGGTCCCGCCGGAGGTGGTCGGCGACTACATGGAGCAGCTCGAAAGGCTGTACCGGAAGTATGGCTACAAGGGCGCGATGTACGGCCACATCGGCCAGGGCTGCGTCCACTCCCGGATCAGCTTCGACCTGCGCACGCCGAAGGGATTGAAGGACTACCGCAACTTCATGGAGGAGGCTGCCGACCTGTGCGTCTCGTACGGCGGCTCCCTCTCCGGCGAGCACGGCGACGGGCAACAGCGGGCGGAGCTGCTCGAGAAGCAGTACGGCCCGGAGATCGTCGAGGCCTTCCGCGACTTCAAGCGGATCTGGGATCCCGACTGGAAGATGAACCCGGGCAAGGTCGTCGATCCGTACAGGCTCGACGAGAACCTCAAGCTCGGCGCCGACTACGAGCCCTGGCGGCCCGCGGTCAAGTTCGCCTACCCGGAGGACAAGGGCGACTTCGCCCACGCCGCGATTCGCTGCGTCGGTGTCGGCAAGTGCCGGCAGCCGCAGGGCGAGGACGTCATGTGCCCGTCCTTCATGGTCACTCGGGAGGAGCAGTACACGACCCGCGGCCGCGCGCGGCTGCTGTTCGAGATGCTCGAGGGCGAGATCGTCGAGGACGGGTGGCAATCGGACGAGGTGATGGACGCGCTCGATCTCTGCCTCGCCTGCAAGGGCTGCACCAATGACTGTCCCGTGCACGTCGACATGCCGACCTACAAGGCGGAATTTCTCTACCACCGCTACAAGGGGCTGAAGCTGCGCCCGCGGCACGCGTACGCATTCGGGTTGATCGACAAGGTCGCGTTCGCGGCGTCGAAGTTCCCGGAGGCGGTGAACGTCCTCGCGCACACCCCGCCGTTCGCGCAGGCGCTGAAGCTCGCTGCAGGGATGACCCAGCAGCGGGAGATGCCGTCGTTCGCGCCGCTGACGCTTCAGCAATGGTTCGTGCAGCGGGGCGGTTCGAAGAACCCCCACGGCCGCAAGGTCGTGCTCTTCCCGGACACGTTCAACAACCACTTCCACACCGATGTCGGCGTCGCCGCGGTCGAGGCGATCGAGGCGGCCGGTTGGCAGGTGGTGATGCCGCCCGGGCACCTCTGCTGCGGGCGGCCGCTCTACGACTACGGCTTCCTCGACCTCGCCGAGCGGTACCTACGGCGCAACCTCGATCAACTGCGTGAGTGGTATCGCGCCGGCATCCCGATCGTCGGCATGGAGCCGAGCTGCCTCGCCGTGTTCAAGGACGAGCTCGTGAAGCTGCTCCCTCATGACGACGACGCCAACCGGCTCTCCCAGGACGTCTATCACTTCGGCGAGTTCTTCGACGCCTTCGATGTCGAAGTGCCTCAGCTCCACCGGCAGGCGCTTCTCTGGGGCCACTGTCACCACAAGGCGACCGGGGGCATGGATCCCGAGCAGAAGGTCCTGCAGCGGATGGGCGTGCAGTTCGACGAGTGCACGGCCGGATGCTGCGGCCTTGCCGGCTCGTGGGGGTTCGAGCGCTCGCACTACGACATCTCGATGCAGGCGGGCGAGCAGGGGCTGCTGCCGAAGGTGCGCGAGCTTCCTCTCGACCGTCTCGTGATCGCAAACGGCTTCTCCTGCAAGACGCAGATCGAGCAGGGTGACACCGGCCGCAGGGCCCTTCACCTTGCACAGGTGATGAAGATGGCGCTCGAGCACGGCCCCGGCGGGCCTGCAGAGCCGCGTCCAGAGCGCGGCTACTACGAGGTGCGACCGCAAGCGCCTCTGCGGCGGCGAGTCGCGCGGCTCGCGACCGCCGCAGCCGTGGGCACCGTCGCCGCCGCGGGCGTCGCCGTCGCGCGAGCTCGATGACGCCGACCGCGCAGCGGGCGCGGCGAGGGACGTGGTCGTCGCGGCTGCCGTGCTACGTTGCAGGCCGATAGCCGAGCGAGTACTGGTTGCGCGGTGTGCGCGTCCTCTGCCCGTTCTTTCGTGGTGGAGGAGGTGTTTGTATGGCAACCGGAACCGTGAAGTGGTTCAACGATGCGAAGGGGTACGGGTTCATCACCCCTGCTGATGGTGGCAAGGACGTGTTCGTCCACCACTCGTCGATCGTCGGCGACGGCTTCAAGTCGCTCGCGGAGGGTGCGCAGGTCCAGTTCGACGCGGTCGACGGGGCGAAGGGCCCCGAGGCGAAGAGCGTCGTCGCCGTGTAGTCGCGTGCGCGGGCCGCGGGTTTCTCGCCCGCGGCTCGAGCCACCTGAAAGGAGCGGCCATGGAAGGAACGATGCTCTGGTTCAACCCTGCCAAGGGACACGGCTTCATCCGAACCGATGACGGCGAGCGCTTGCGCGTCGATCAGGATGGCCTCGCCGCGGGGCAGCTGCTCGGGGATCGCTGCCGCGGGACACGCGTGAGCTTCGACCGTGTCGCTGACCCGGTGGAGGTGCGGGCGGTGAATGTTGCGGTCGTGCCGCTTGTTGCGACGCGGCGGGCGCGAGCGCGGGGGCGTCGCTAGTGGGCAAGCGGAGCCCGGAGTCGGTGCTCAAGCGGGCACGCGAGCAGGCGCTGCGCGAGAAGCGAGAGGTGAAGCAGGCGAAGAAGGCCGCGCGGGCCGTGGCCCGGCGGAACGGCGGTGACGCGCCGGCCGTCGACGCGGAGGAAGAAGCAGACTCCAGGTGACTCCTGACGCTTCGGATCGCGTCGTTTTCCAGGTCGCGAGAAGAGGGTCCAGTGGACGTGCCGGTTGGCCGGAGGGTTGGACATTGCGCGACCCCAGCTGGCGGCAAGAACTCGTCGAGGTCTACGAGCACTCCACCGCCGCCTGACCGGCGCGCCGAGCGTCATGGTGTCGGGCTGCGCCTCGGAAGCGGCTGTTCGAGCCGAAGGCCGTGTTCGAGGACTGCGAGTGCTTCGTCGAGCAGCGGCTGCAGAGGCCGGGCGTACCCCTCGGCGTGCCAGATTCGGGCTGCCGTGGTGAGCGCCCAGACGAGAGTCGACGCGATCACCTGGATGTCGAGCTCGCTCGCGTCCCGTCCGGCGGCGCGCGCGAGTGCATCGGCGACGAGCTGGGAGAACTGGTCGACCTGCTGCGTCATCGCTGCGTGGAGGTGCGGGTTCTCGAGTGCATAGCGGATCTTGCGGCGGGCGAGCTCCTCGTCGCGGCCGAAGAAGGCGGCCATGACCGACGCGAGCGCCCGTCGCACCGCCTCGACCGGCGGATGGGAGGCGAGCTCCGCCTCGACCGCGTCGATCAGCCTGAAGTCGAACTCGTCGTAGAGGACGATCCCTTCCTTGGTGCCGAGGTAGCGGTAAACCGAGCTGGGCGACACCTCGGCGGCCTCCGCGATCTCCTCGATCGTCACGTTCTCGAAGCCGCGCTCGTCGAACAGGTCGAGCGCCGCCTCCTGGATGCGCCGGATCGCCGCGGAGCGCTGCCGCGCCCGGAGCCCTCGCTTCTCGTCCACGAGACGATCGTACCCGCTTGGGCAGTAACTCTCATCAGCTAGTGACTTTCTGATACTGTGCTGACAGTAACTACGCAAAGGGAGTGACTTTCATGTCTGTTGACGTCGCGATCGAAGCTCTCGGGCTCGTGAAGGCGTTCGGCCGCAAGCGGGCGGTCGACGGGATCGACCTTGCCGTGCCGTCGGGTGCGGTCTACGGACTGCTCGGCCCGAACGGCGCCGGGAAGACCACGACGATCCGGATGCTGGCGACGCTGCTACGGCCCGACGCCGGATCGGCCTCGGTGCTCGGGCACGACATCGTGCGCGACGCAGACGCGGTCCGCGGCCGGGTGAGCCTGACCGGCCAGTTCGCCTCGGTCGACGAGGACCTGACCGGCCGGGAGAATCTGACGTTCCTCGCCCGGCTGCACGGCTACCGCCGCGCGCACGCGAAACGGCGGGCTTTCGAACTGCTCGAGGCGTTCGACCTCGCCGAGGCAGCGACCCGGACGGTGAAGACCTTCTCAGGTGGGATGCGCCGTCGCCTCGACATCGCCGCCAGCCTCGTCGTCCGACCGGAACTGCTCTTCCTGGACGAGCCGACGACCGGCCTCGACCCGCGCAGCCGCGACCAGGTCTGGCAGATCATCCGCGCTCTGGCGGCCCGCGGCACGACGGTGCTGCTCACGACCCAGTACCTGGATGAGGCCGACCGACTCGCGGACCGCATCGCGGTCGTCGATCACGGCAAGGTGATCGCCGAGGGGACGCCGGCCGAGCTGAAGGACTCGGTCGGCTCCGGTGTCCTCCGACTCCGCGTCCGTGATGCGCGCTCCCGTCCGCAGGCGGCACAGCTGCTCGCACGGACGCTCGGCGCCGTTCCTCGCGACGAGCTCGAGCCGACGGCGATCACGATCTCGGCCGCCGATGCGAGGCAGGTTGCGCACGCGCTCGACGAGCTGATCAGCGGCGGGATCGAGCTCGCCTCCTTCTCGCTCGGCCAGCCCAGCCTCGACGAGGTGTTCCTCGCTCTGACCGGACGTATGGCCGAACCCGACACCGAGGAGGTAGCAGCATGAATGCGACATCCGTCGCCGCACAAGATCTGTTGAGGGCCGTGCTGACCGACGGCCGGCCGGCGCGCCCGAGCGCGCTGTCGGCCGCGCTCACCTTCGGCTGGCGGGCGCTGCTGAAGATCAAGCACGTGCCCGAGCAGCTGGCCGACGTCATCGGCATCCCCGTCATCTTCACGCTCGTCTTCACCTACCTGTTCGGCGGCGCCCTCGCCGGCTCGACCCACGCCTACCTGCAGTTCCTGCTCCCGGGCACGCTCGTCATGGCCGTCGTGCTCCTCACCGTCTACAGCGGCGTCAACCTCAACACGGACGCCGCGACAGGCGCCTTCGATCGCTTCCGCTCGCTTCCGATCTGGCGGCCGGCGCCGATCGTCGGCGGGCTGATCGGCGACACCGGCCGCTACCTGCTCGGCTCTGTCCTCGTCGTCGCGCTCGGGCTCGCGATCGGCTTTCGGCCTGCGGGCGGTGTGACCGGCGTCCTCGCGGCGGTCGGGCTCGCCGTCCTGTTCGGCTTCTGCCTCTCCTGGCTCTGGACGACGCTCGCGCTCGTCCTGCGCACGCCGACATCGGTCCAGGTGCTCGGCCTCGTCATCCTCTTCCCGCTCACCTTCGCCAGCAATGCCTTCGTCGACCCGCACACCATGCCGTCCTGGGTGCGCTCCGCTGTCAGGGCAAACCCGATCAGCCACCTGATCGCCGCCGAGCGCGGCCTCATGCAAGGACACGCACCGGCCGGCCAGATCCTCTGGGTGCTGATCGCGTCGGCCGCGCTCTTGGCCGTCTTCGCGCCCGCGACCGCCCACCTCTACCGCAAGGGGTGAACGGAAGGACTGCCCCGGGGTCACGCTCACGTACCGCCATCGGCGGCGTAAAGGACGAGGCCGGCCATGAGCCCCGCGGCGTCCCGATCGCTCAGGCCGTCGCGCGTGAGCCGTTGCCAGGTCGCGAAGTCGAGCGCCAGTGCAACTGCCGCTCGGGCTCGCTTGCGTGTCCGAGGGTCCGCGGGGAAGCCTTCGAGCAGCGCGTCGCCGAGCTGGGCTTGGCGGCGGTCCAGGGTCGTGCTCAGCAGGGCGTCGAGCGCAGGGAGGACGTGGCGGTCGCGGAGGACTTTGCCGGTCATCGGCTTCTGACGCCGGTAGGAGCGGTAGAGCCGTTCGAGCACGGCGCGCAACCGCTCGTCGGGGTCGTCGAGCGCGAGGGCCCGACTGAGATCAGGGAGCGGCGTCCGGGCAAGATACTGTCGCTGGCAGGCGGCGAAGAGCTCGCCGTCGCTGGGAAAGTGGTTGTAGACGGTCAGCCTGGAGACGCCGGCCCGGCGTGCGATCTCGGCCACCGTCGTCGCCGCCGGCCCTTTCTCCTCATGCAGGGCGACGGTGGCCTCGACGATCCGTTGGCGCGTTTCGGCCTGGCGCCTTGCCCGCTCCCGCAGCTCGTATGTCCTCTTTTGGTTTGACATAGCGTCAGCTCATTAGCTACGGTCGCGCCACCTTTGACTAACGCCATGTTAAGCGAAAGGAGTGGGTGATGCGGACGAAGGCAGCGGTGAGGGTCGTCGGGCCGGCCGACGGAAAGTCCGGGATTCTGGCTGCGATCGGTGTGAGGTTCATGATCGAGGGTGACGACGCCGACGGCCGCTTCGCGCTCGTCGAGCATCCGATGCCCGCCCGCGCGCTGGCGGCGCCTGTCCACCGCCACAGCCGTGAGGACGAGTACAGCTTCGTGCTCGAGGGCAGGATGGGCGCCCTCCTCGGCGACGAGGTCGTCTACGCGAACCCCGGCGACCTCGTGTTCAAGCCGCGCAACCAGTGGCACACGTTCTGGAACGCCGGCGACGAGCCCTGCCGGATCCTCGAGCTCATCTCGCCGGCCGGCTTCGAGCGGTACTTCGAGGAGCTGCTCGACATGACGGGACGGCGGACGCCCGAGACGGTCGGCCCGCTCGCTGCCCGTTACGGCCTGGAGATGAAGTTCGAGACGATCCCTGAGCTGGTCGCCGAGCACGGGCTCGCCTGGCCCGGGGCGAGTTGATCCTCAGCGCGCTCCAGGAGCCTGACCGACGCGCCGCCCAGGCGCTCGCCGCCGCGAGCAGAAAGAGACCCGCGACGGAGCACTCTGTCGGCCCTCGACGGCCGAGGAAGGTTGGCGCTCCCCGCGGGTCGCGCCAACTCTGAACGATGAACGACCTTCGCGCGACCTCGCCGGCCGAAACCGTCCGGGCCGACGGGGTCTTGTCTTGACTAGTCATAATCTTTCTAGTAAGCTGTCGACCATGAATGCAGCCGACAACGAATCCGCAGCCGCGCGCAAGTCACGGCGCGCACAGCGTTCAGCCCTGGGTCTGGTCGTCCTCTGGCAGCTGTTCGAGGGGCCGAAGCACGTGTACGGGATCCAGAAGCAGCTCGAGCAGCAGGGCAAGGACCGCGTCGTGAACGTGCGGGCGCGAGCGAGCCTCTATCAGGCGCTCGAGCGGCTGCAGCGGCTCGGTCTGGTCGAGGTGCAGGAGACGGTTCGCCGTGAGGGTTACCCGGATCGGGTCGTCTACGCGATCACCGGGTCCGGTCGGGAGACCGCCCGCGAGTGGCTGCGCGAGATGCTGCGCACGACGAGCGGCGAATACCCCGAGTTCATCACGGCGGTATCGATCCTGTTCGGTCTCGCTCCCGACGACGCGCGCACGCAGCTCGAGCAGCGGGCAGAGAGCCTGGCGGCCGAGCTGGCCGGCACCGAGGCACAGCTGGCAGGCAATCCTGGCCTGCCGCGCCTGTTCCTCCTCGAGGAGGAGTACCGGCAGGCCGTGCTCGAGGCTGAGCTCGTCTGGCTCCGCGGCGTGATCGCCGACCTGAAGCACGGGCGCCTGACCTGGAGCGAGGAGTGGCTGCAGGAGATCGCCACCGCGTTCCACCCGCCCGACGAAAAGGAGGAACTCCCATGACCGCGACAATCGAAGCGCACGCACTCGGGAAGCGCTACCGCAAGACCCGGGCGCTCGACGGGCTCGAGCTGGTCGCAGAGCCCGGACAGGTCACCGCTCTCCTCGGCCCGAACGGCGCCGGCAAGACGACCTTCGTCCGCGCAGTCGCAACCTTGCTCCGGCCCGACTCGGGCACGCTGCGGGTTCTCGGGCGCGACGTCCGTCGCGAGCCCGAGCACGTGCGGCGGCTCATCGGCCTGGCCGGGCAGTACGCGGCCGTCGAGCCGGCGATGAGCGGACGCGAGAATCTCGAGCTGGTCGCCCGCCTCTACGGACAGGACCGGCGCACGGCGCGGGCAAGCGCGCAGCGGGTGCTCGAGCAGCTCGGCCTCCTCGAGCCCGCGGACCGGCTGGTGCGCACCTACTCGGGTGGTATGCGCCGCCGGCTCGACCTCGGTGCCAGCCTGGTCGGGCAGCCGCGTCTGCTGCTGCTCGACGAGCCCACCACCGGGCTCGACCCGCGCAGCCGGATCGAGCTCTGGGACGCGATCCGGATTCTCGTCGAGGCGGGCACCGACGTGCTGCTGACCACGCAGTACCTGGACGAAGCCGACCAGCTCGCCGGTCAGATCGTGATCATCGACCACGGCCGCACGATCGCCGCAGGAACGCCCGTAGAGCTCAAGCGTCAGGCGGGCGGACATGTGATCGAGGTGCACACCCAGCGCCACGACGAGCTCGCCGCGATCGCCGAGGCACTCGCCCGTCTCGACCACGGCCGCACGCAGATCGACGAGGCCACTCGCCGCGTCACCGTCGGCATCGCCGGCGCCGGGGACGGTCTGAAAGCGGCGCTCCGCGCGCTCGACGCGGTCGGAATCGAGATCGACGACATCGCCCTGCGCCAACCGACGCTCGACGAGGTCTTCCTGACCCTCACCGGACGTCCCGCAACCGACGACGAGAAGCACCGACCGCCGCACGCCGAGGCAGCTGCGGCCTGAACACCGAAAGGACGCTTCACATGACCACCAGCGCTCACACCCTCGACCGCCGCGACGAACGCATCACCACGGGACTCTTTGCGAGCACGGTGACCATCACCCGCCGGGCGGCGCTTCGCTACCTGAGAACACCGCAGCTGATCGTCATGGCCACGGTGCAGATGTCGCTGTTCTTCCTCATCTACCGCTACATGTTCGGCGGCGCCATCCACGCCGGCTCGATCCCCTACGTCGACTACCTCGTCCCCGGCTTCATCGCCACCGGGGTGCTCTTCTCCGGCATCGGCGCCGCGGTCGCCACTGCCGAAGACGTCGAGCAGGGGTTCGTCGACCGGCTGCGCTCGCTGCCGATCCCGCGCAGCTCCGTGCTCGCCGCTCGGGTTCTCGCCGACACCGCGATCCTGGCGCTCGCCGCCGCCGTCACGGTCGCGATCGCATTCGCGGTCGGCTTCCGGATGCACGGCAGTATCCTCGACGGACTGGCGGCCTTCGGGCTCGTGATCGCGTTCGGCTTCGCCTTCGAGTGGCTGTTCGTGGCGATGGGCCTGTTCGCCGGCACCGGCCAGGCCGCCCAGGGGATGGGGATGATCGTCTTCCCGCTCGCCTTCGTCTCGAGCGCGTACGTCACGGTCGCGTCGATGCCCGGCTGGCTACAGGTGTTCGCCAAACACCAGCCGCTCACGTACATGGTCGACGCCGTCCGTGGGCTCACGCTCGGATCGCACGCCCAGGTCGAGCTCGGCCATCCGTCCTCGTACTACATCGCCCGTTCACTGGTGTGGGCAGCAGCCATCCTCGTCGCCGCGGTCCCACTCGCCGTCGCGAAGTACCAGCGCGGCTAGCCCCGACCAACTCGACTGGAAAGGAGCATCACATGACGTCCGAAACCGAGACCGTCCTGATCCGAGCCCACCAGCGCGTCGTCAAGATGCTCGGCAGCTGGACGACCTCCCGCCGGTTCGACGTTCGAGCCTCGCATGGCATCGTCGTGCTTGACTTCCTGCTCCCCGAGCTCGACCCCGGCGAGGTCGAGATCGCGCTCGACATCGACCATGCGACCGTGAAGCTGCTCGTCCCCGACGGCGCGGTGATCGACGACGACGACCTCCGCCGCGTGGGCCGCGGCCGGGTCAAGGACTGGACAGGCACTCGAGCCGCCGGCGGCCGCAGGATCAAGCTCGTCGGCGAGATGCGTGGCGCCGAGGTGCGCGTTCACCGCGGAGGCGTCGCGCTCCTCTCACTGCTGATGTCTCGAACGACCCGCCGACAGGTGCGTGAAGCCCACCGTGCGGGACGTCTCGATCTCGCCGCATGATGGAAGAGGAACAGCCGATCACCGAACAGAGCGCGCTGAATGATTACGACCGGCGCTCCGAGGAGCTCTGGGCCTCGATCGACGAATACGACGAGGAACTGTTTCGCACCAAGATCGACGAGCTCGTCGCCGAGCTTCCCGCCGACAGCCCTGTCGCCGCCTTCGAACGCGCCTGTGCGTTCGACTCGACCGGGCACCCCGACCGGGCTGTTTCGTTCTACCGGCGATCACTCGAGCTCGGGCTCGAGGGCGAACGTCGGCGCCGCGCCGTGATCCAGCTGGCGAGCTCGCTCCGCAACCTCGACCAGGTCTCGGAGAGCCTCGAGCTGCTCACCGCAGAGCTCGAGCAACCCTCGGATCGGCTCGACGACGCGGTCAGCGCGTTTCTCGCGCTCGCTCTCGTCGACAGCGGCCGCGGGCGGGAGGCCGTGTCAGTGGCCCTCACCGCCCTCGCGCCGCACCTGCCCCGCTACCAGCGATCATTGCGCAACTACGCGCGAGCGCTCGTCGATGGGGACTGAAGGCCACACCCGTCGGTCACCTGCGGGAAATGCTGACGTCATGACCGACCGGAGATCGGATGTCGACTCCCTCCCCCGGTGCTCCGCGACGTTCTCGGCTGTCGCGCCGCCCTCCCGCACGCCTACCAGGGACGTTGCGCAATCGACACCTTCAAGCAGCCACGGAAGCACGCGCGACGCTCGTTCGTAGGCGTCAGACTCCCGTGGCGGCGAACCAGGCGCCGGTGGAGGAGGTCACGAAGACGATCGGTGCGAAGCACGGCGAGGGTAGGGAGATCTTCGCGTCGATCTCCGCATCGCCGGCCAGGGACGCCGGGAAGAGCGTCGTCGAGACGTTCGAGACTGCCGCGGCTCCACCGTCGATCGTCTGGCAGCTGACGATCGCCTTGAACGACGGGATCGTGTTCGTGCCCTCGTTCGGGCCGGCAGCGAAGACGAGGCCCTCGACCTCGACGTGCAGACGGCCGTCGGCGCGCAGGTCGACGTTGCCGGAAGCGATCCGCCACGGCAGCCCGCCCCCGACGACGCCGCGGATCGGGTTCGCCGTGCCGACGTAGGGCCCCGTGACCGGTGCGAGGACTGCGGCGCTTACGACCTTGCGCCCGTCGGCGCCGCCGCTCGAGAGTGCGGGAACGGTGAGTGCGACGGTGGCGGCGAGCGCGAGGGCGCCGAGGACGACGAGGGACGATCGCTTCATGTCTTCCTCCTCAGAGTTGATCTCCTGAGTACGCCCGCGGGCGCACATCGGTTTGGCCGATGCGAGTCCGGGGTGCAGTCGCACCGGTCGACCGGGATGTCACCGGACGACGGTGTGCTGCATGGCCCAGAGAGCGGCTGCAGCTCGCGTGGAGACGCCGATCTTGCCGTAGATGTGCTGGATGTGGTGGTCGGCGGTCTTCGGTGAGATGTAGAGCCGGTCGGCTATCTCGCGCGTCGTGAGTCCCTGCGCGGCGAGGCGCAGCACGCCGACTTCGCGTCGTGTGAGCCCGCCGGGGTTGCTTTGGCGTTTGCCCGCGTTCGATTGCGGCTCGCCGTGGCCTGCGGCCACGAGCACGGCGCGCGTCGCGCGAGGCTCGAGTGCGCCCTCCGAGTCGAGCCGGCGCAGTTCCGCGGCCGCGTCGCCGGGCGAGAACGCCTCCCGGTCCGCTCGCTCTGACGTCATGCCGACGTAGACCTCGGTCGCGGCGAGGACGCATGCTCCGAGATCGTCGGTGTCCGCCCGTAGGCGCTTGTGGTAACCGGAGCCGTTGCAGCGCTCGTGGTGGGTGCTGGCGACAGGGTTCAGCTCGGCGAGCAGGGGTGAGCGGCGGAGCATCTGCTCGGTCAGCATCGGATGGAGCTCGACCCGGTCGAACTCGGCCCGCGTTAGCGGGCCCGGTTTGTCCCAGATCGAGTTCGGCACGCCGGTCGTGCCGAAGTCGTGCACGAGCGCTGCGCGGCGGATGCCGTCGACCGCGTCGTCGGCGAGCCCGAGGATCCCTGCGGCGTCAGCGGCGAGGTCGGCGCAACGGCGGCTGTGCCCGTTCATGTAAGGGGACTTGAGGTCGATGAAGTCGGCCACGGCGGTCAGGGCGTCGTCGAGCTCCTTGCCGGCCAACATCCGGCGCGGTTGCGGCTCGAGCGCGAGGACTGCGTCCCAGGGCTCGGTCTCGCCGAGTCGCTCGAACCAGCCGGCGCCGCGCTCGGCGAAGAGGTCGGCGAGGACCGGGTCGTAGGTGTGGTCGCGGCGCTCGCGGGCGGCGTCGAGCGCCTGCTCGGGCGAGAAGAGGCGGCCGATCGCTTCCATGTCGTGGCTGACGTGCACGATCCGCATCGGGAGCGGGATCGACTCGCCCTGCGCGTGGTTGGGGTAGCCGTTGCCGTTCCAGCGCTCGAACGTGAAGGCGAGGGCCTCGCGAACGCTCGGCCCGAAGTCGAGCCGTTGCGCGAGCATGTCGGCGACCTCGCATCCGGACGCGAAGTTGTGCACCGCCCATTCGTGGGCTTTCTCCTGGAGCATGCGGACGATCTCGTCGTGCTCTTCCTCGGGATGGCCGACCGTCGCGAAGGCGACGACGTCGCGCATCACCTCGGCGGGGTTCGCAGCGTCGTGGACGAGCGTCCGGGCTCGGATCGCGATCTCGTCGCCGAAGACGGTGGCGACCTCGTGGGCGTGGCCGGTGCAGCCGAGGTACCGGAGCAGCGCGACCCAGTAGGTGGTCTCGCGCACCTCGTCGTCGACGCCGGCCGTCTCGCACATCCACGTCGCGAGCAGGCACGAGCGCAGCTGCGACTCGAGCGGCTGGCCGAACGCGTTGTCCTGCGCGAGCGCCAGTGTCGCTACGAGCTCACCCAGGCGAAGCGGTACCTCTGAAATGGGGTGTCCTCCCGATGTATCGGCCGGCGGGGTCGCGGACAATGCTCTCACGACGCGTCGTGTTGTCGCTCCGGGCGACAGACAAGCCCAAACGAAGGGAGGACACGTGACGAGATCCCCATCCGACGCCACTGACCCCATCAAGGTGGGGCTCATCGCCGACCTGACGGGCCCGCTCTCGTTCGTCGGGCTCGCCAACGCCAACGTCGCCAGGATGGTCGTCGGCGACATCAACGCCAAGGGCGGCCTGCTCGGCAGGCACGTCGAGCTAGTGCTCGAGGACGGCGCGACCGACGATGCGATCGCGGCCGCCAAAGCACGGAAGCTGGTCGAGCAGGACCAGGTCGACGTCGTCGTCGGCGGCATCTACAGCTCCACGCGGCAGGCCATCAAGCGTGCGGCCGTCGTCGAGGGTGAGACCCTCTACATCTATCCCGAGCAGTACGAGGGGCAGGAGTCGGATCCGCTCATCTTCTGTACAGGCCCCGTGCCCGCGCAGCAGGTCGACCCGTTCATCTCCTGGCTGATGGAGGAGACAGGGGCGAAGACCTTCTACCTGCCGTCAGCCGACTACATCTGGCCGCACGTCCTGAACGCCCGCGTCCGCGAAGTCGTCACCGCCAACGGCGGCTCGATCGTCGGCGAGGAGTACTACCCGCTCGACCACACCGACTACCGGGACACGGTCGAGAGGGTTGTCGCGAGCGGCGCGGACGCCGTGTTCAACACCATCGTGCCGCCGGGAGTCACGCCGTTCTTCGAGCAGTTGCACGAGTCCGGCTTCACGAGCCGTGGCGGACAGCTCATCTGCACCTACTTCGACGAGAACTTCCTGAACATGGTCCCGGCCGCCCACGTCGAGGGCCTCTACGGCTGCCTCGACTACTACCAGGCGGTCGACGATCCGTTCAGCTTGAAGCTCCTCGCCCAGTACGCGGCGCTCTATCCGGGAGACGCGAAGTTCACCGGCGGCAGCGCCTGCTCCGGCCTGTACCGGGGGCTGCGGCTCTGGGTTGCTGCGATCACGGAGGCGGGCTCGCTCGCGCAGGAGGACGTGATCGCGGCCCTCGATCACGCGCAGATCGCCGAGGGTCCGGGTGGGCCGGCTGCGATGGTGCCCGGCCAGCACCACGCCCGCCTGAACATGTACATCGCCCAGGCCCGAGACGGCCGCTTCGAGATCGTCGAGAACCTCGGCGCGATCGACCCGCAGGAACGCCTCGTCAGCACACCCGCCCTCACCGCCTGAGAGCCGACGAGGACCGTCACAACCACCGCACACCACGAAAGGAGCACGAGGTGCTACTCGCGACAACGCAGGTCGAGGACATCGACCGCTTCCTCGAGATCTTCTCCACCACGGGTGCCGAGAAGCGCAGGCAGCACGGGTCCAAAGGCGCGATCGTCTTCCGCGACCCCTCCGAGACCGACCGAGTCTGGGTCGCCTTCGACTGGGACGAGCAGGGCTGGCAGAGCTTCGTCTCCGACCCCGACGTCCCGCCCATCCTCGCCGAAGCCGGGCACCGGGGCAAGCCGCAGGCCGCGCAGCTCGCCGGCCGCTACGACGCCTGACGCCACGCACTCGGCGGGGCGGCGCCGACACGGGTTCGGTGCCGCCCCGCCGGCTTCAACCGGCGAACGACCGGCAGCCAACGACGGGGAGCAAAGCCACGATCTGCTCTTGCCGCTGCGGGAGCCGCGAGCGCTGCATGCTACGGTGGCCGCACGGTTGCCGTCGGCACCGTGAGATTGGCTTCTCGTTCCTCCTTCCCAGGCGTTTCGAGTCTCTCTATCTCGACCTGGTAGGACAAGGAGTGAACACATGCAGGAATCGTTCTCCGCGCTCGGAGTGAGCGCTCGCGTCGTGCGAACGCTCGAGCGCCGCGGCATCGAGACACCGTTCGCGGTGCAACAGCTCGTCTTGCCGGATGCCCTCGGCGGCGCCGACGTCCTCGCGGCGTCGCCCACCGGCTCCGGCAAGACACTCGCCTTCGGGATCCCCGTCGTCGAGCGCAGCACGGGTGCGCCCGGGCGTCCGGCCGCCCTGATCCTCGTCCCGACACGCGAGCTCGCCTCGCAGGTCGTCGACGAGCTCGCACCGCTCGCCGCAGCCTGCTCGCTGGGAATCGCTGCCGTCTACGGCGGCACTTCGGTCGGCGCGCAGGCGAAGCGCGCGCGCGGCGCGCAGATCCTCGTTGCGACGCCCGGACGTCTGCACGATCTGATCGAACGGAGGCTCGTCTCGGTGCGCGACGTACGCGTGCTCGTCCTCGACGAAGCGGATCGCATGCTCGACATGGGCTTTCGGCCACAGGTCGACCGCGTCCTGCGCGACGTGCCTGCGAACCGTCAGACGCTTCTCTTCTCGGCGACGCTCGAGGGCGCCGTGCTCGACTTCGCGCGGCGCTACACCGTCAGCCCGGTGCATTTCCGGCTCGAGCCCGCGGCCGAGCAGGCGCACGGCGAGATCGACCACCGGTTCGAGCCGGTGACGCCCGAGACGAAGCTCGGCCGTCTCGCGGAGACCGTCGGCGAGGCCGGCGGGCTCTCGCTCGTCTTCGTGCGCACGAAGCACGGCGCCGACCGTCTCGCCAGGAAGCTCGCCCGCGAGCACGGTGTTCGTGTCGTCGTAATGCACGGGAACATGTCGCAGAGCGCGAGGGAGCGCTCGCTCACCCAGTTCGAGACGGGCAAGGTCTCGACGCTGGTCGCGACCGACGTCGCCGCCCGCGGCCTTGACGTCGACGCGATCACGCACGTCGTCAACTTCGACCCGCCTCGCACCGACGAGGACTACGTCCACCGCGTCGGCCGCACCGGCCGCGCCGGCCGCAGCGGCACGGGCGTCACGTTCGTCCTGCCGGAGCAGCGCTCCGACGTCGCGAGAATCGCCGAGCGACTGGGCCACGCCGACGCCTTCGCTTCGTCCCTGGGTCGGCCCCCGGTTCGGCGGCGGCCGCGCCGCCGCCGCTGAGAAGTCCGTACACGAAATGACGTTCGCCGGGCGACACGATCGCTCATTGCGTGAGGGCTTCTAAGGGCTTCGACCGGGAGCCTGCGCGGTGGCCGTGCTAGGGTTCGGACAAGCTGAGCGAGTACCGGTTGCGCGGTGTGCGCTTCCTCTGCCCGTTCTCTCGTGGCGGAGGTGTTGGGTGGCGACCGGAACCGCGAGTACCTCGAAGAAGCTACTGGGTCCGGGTTCATCGCTGCTGCGGTCTCGAGGCGAAGGTCGTCGTCCTCGCGGGCGCGCCCGGGCAGTCGATCCTGTCTGAAAGGAGCGCAATGGAAGGGACGATGATCTGGTTCAACCCCGCGAAGTGGCACGGCCTCATCCGGACGGATGAGGGGGAGTGCCTGCGGGCCGACGAGACCGGGTTCGAGGCGGAACACGTCCTCGGCGACCGGTGCCGGGGAACACGGGTGAGCTTCGAACGGTCGCGCGCCGAGCTTGACGACGCGCGGGCGGTCAACGTGTCCGTGATGCCCCTCATGGCGGCACGACGTGCCCGCCTCAGGGGATGTCGCTGATGGGGCGGCGGAGCCCGCAATCGGTGCTCAAGCGTGCGCGGGAGCAGGCGCTGCGTGAGAAGCGTGAGGTGAAGCAGGCGAAGAAGGACGCCCGCGCCGCCGAACGGCGCCGGGCCGAGGGCGCGCCCGAAACGGACGGCGAGTCGGCTCCGCAGGCGAGCGGTTGACGCGGTTCTCGGGAGGTGGGTTCGTCGAAGGCGCGGCCGAGCTCGGCTACGAACAGGCGCTCGAGGCGCTGCTGGCGTTTGTCGGGCGTCCCGTGCTCGTCTTGTTCTCCGGCGCCGGCCGTTCGCCCTTCGTCTGCGGGGTCTTGTCGGGACGGCTCGACCGCGGAGAGCTCGACGAGCGGTTGCAGGAGGTTCTGCTGCGCGCGGACGACTCCGCCGTGGAGACGTTGTTCTTCCACGTCGGGTCGCGCCAGACGGGGTTCGTCGTCAGGCCCGACGAGTTCGAGCGCGCGTTCCTGGTGGGCGATGGGCACCTCGTCCTCGAGCTCGGATCCTGCGCCGTGAGCGTTCTCCTGCGCGGCGAGCTGGGCAGCGCGCTCGAGCGGTGACGGCGGCGTCGGCACCCGACGTACGCGCACGGGCGCTCGACGCGTTCCTCGCACAGCGTGAGGCAGACGTATCGAGTCGCGTAGTCACCTGCTGGACGACCGGACCCGATGCCGCGTGTGTTCGGCTGCTACGAGCTATTTCGCACCCTGATGATCGTGGTTCTCAGCTCTCAGTACGTCGCGTGGCGTTCTTTCGTCGAGGTCGGCTGAATGCAGCGCCGGTCGGGGCAGGGCCGCCGAGGCGGCCCCGCGCGCAAGAATCCACTAGACGGCGACGACGTTCTTCGCCTCGGGGCCCTTCGCCCCGTCGACCGCGTCGAACTGGACCTGCGCACCCTCCGCGAGCGACTTGAAGCCCTCGCCGACGATCGACGAGTGGTGGACGAACACGTCCTTGCCACCATCAGCAGGGCTGATGAACCCGTAGCCCTTGGCGTCGTTGAACCATTTCACGGTTCCGGTTGCCATATACACACCTCCTCCTGCCAACTGAGAACGGGCAGAGGAAGCGCACCGCGCGCCACCGGTACTCGCTCGATTCGCCGACGAAGCTAGCACAACCCGTGCGGTGGACCGCTCAGAGCGTCGTGAGCTGCTCGTCGATCCAGCCGTCCGCCTCCGCTTCGGCGATGCCACGTGAGACGGCGATCTCTGCGGCGAGGAGCTTCCTCGCGGTACGCACGATCTCGCGCTCGCCCGGTGACACTTGTCGGCGTCCGGCCGCGTCGCGAATGATCTCCGCGAGCCCGACCGGATCTCGTAGCTTCGACTGCGCCTCCCGCCGGCGTTTGAGCCACGACTCCTCGCCCGGGTCGGCGGCTGCTCGGAGAACGATGCCCACCCGCGCGATCTCCGGTTCCCCTGCGACGGGCCGGAGCAGCTCCTCGGCGAGTGCGACGGGTAGCTCGACAGAAAGACCATCGGCGAGGGAGATCACGACTACGACCCGTTGCTCGTTGTCGACGATCTTAGTCCTGCGCGACGCAATGATGCCGACGCCGTGGGCACCGTAGACGACGTCGTCCCCGACAGCAACCCTCATCGCCTGCTTGCTCATCGCGAACCTGCTCTCCGCGGCCGGGCCGCACTCTCGACGAGCGTGAGCCGAGGAGAGAACCGCTTCGACTTGACCTCACGTCGCGGCAGCATCACGCCTGGGCGCCGACTGTACCTGCAGCGGGCACGCGGCCGGGGCCTGGTTCACGGCGTCTCCCCCTGGTGGTGGTCCAGGATCGGGTTGCCGGCGCGGCGCACGAACAATTCCTGTGCGTTCATACCAGCGCCGGCGCCGGCTCCGATGCGTGCTCGCCGACATCTGCTCGAACCCCAGCGGCGTCGAGGAGGAGCGCTGCCTGGTGAAAGGCAAGTGTCGACTCCGCGCCTTCGTTGTCGTTGAGCGCCTCGGCTCCAAGTCCATCGCTGCAGCCGCCGGTCGCGAAGTCGTACACCGGCCGCCGCAGGCGGTTGCGGCCGAGGAACCATTCGAACGCTTTGATCGCTCGGCGCCCGTGCTCTGATCGGCGCGTGATCGCGAAGGCGCTCAACTCGCCTTCGACAAGGGCGGCGGCGTCGAGCGGCTGCTCGTCGCCGCGTCCAGGCGCGTCCTTGCCCCTTCGTCGCCCGAGGTGGCCCGTCAGTCGGAGTGCGTCCCTCTCGAGACCACATTCGTCGCCGAGCCACCTCAGAGACTCGAGACCGAGCTCCGCCTGATGTGCTCGGCCGAGTGCGTTGGCTCCGATGAGGAGGGCCTGGGAGAGTCGTGCGTTGTCGTAGGTCAGCTCGTCCTCGAACCAGGACCAGCCATCCGAGGCGGTGCGCTCGTATGCGGCCGCAAGTTGGTCGACGAGACGCTCGAGCAGCGCCTGGGCGCCTGACTCGAGCCGATCGGAGTCGAGGCGTGCGAGGCCGAGGACGGCGTACGCCGCAGTCCGCAGCGGGACCTCGCCGTCGAGCGAGGTGACGAGTCGGTCGAGGAGATCGCTCGCAGGTCGAACAGCGGCCGGAATCCAGGCGGTCGCAAGGATGTCGCCCAGCGCCCAGATCGACCGACCCACGTGGTCGCCGAGGTGCGGCTCGTCGAGCCAGCGGCGGTCGTACGCCATGAAGTTGCGCATTCCGCGCTCGCCCGTGGCGGCGTGGAGGAAGGCGAGCGCGCGATAGAGGCTCGCCGTCCAGACCTGCTCGCCACCGCGACCTGCCAGGGCGAGTGAGACAACGGCGAGGCGCGCGACGTCGTCGACGCAATAGCCGCTGTCGCGGCGCGGGATGATCCCGTCGGCATGTTGCACGATCCCGACGTCGTCGATGAGCGTACGGAGATGATCGGTGCGCAGGCTCGCGAGATGGAGGTCGGCGATCCCTGCCGGGCGGCGCCGCGGCGCAAGCTTGCGCGCCTCTTCGAGGACGGAGGCGGTGGCCTCCGCGACTGCCGGCCAACCGAGCGTCGCACCGATCCGCCGCGCCTCGGCCCGTGCGTCGGCGAGTCGATCCGGCTGATCGAGGTAATGGCACACGCCTTCGGCGATCGCCTCCGGGTCGCTGAACGGAACGAGCAGACCGGCACCCGACCCGAGCATGTCCTGCGCGTACCAATACGGGGTGGAGACGACGGCGCAGCCGGCGGCGAGAGCGAACGTGAGAGCACCGGACGCGATCTGCTCGCGGTTCGCGTACGGCGTGAGGAAGACGTGCGTCTCCGCAAGCAGGTCAGAAAGCTCATCGACCGACAGGTACCTATCGTCGAACACGACATGGGTTTCGAGGCCGAGTTCGAGCGCGCGACGCTCGAGCATCAACCGGTATCGCTCGCCCTCACGACGCTCGACGTCCGGATGGGTGCGGCCCGCGATCGTGTACACGACCTCCGGGTGGCGGTCGACGATCATCGGCAGAGCGTCGATCACGTTCTCGATCCCCTTCCCGGAGGAGAGCAGGCCGAACGTGGAGAGCCGGAAGTCACCAGTGCCCGGCGAGCGTTTCTCGCGTGCGCGCGCGGCACGGGCATTGAACCGCGCCGGTGCCCCGTGAGGGACGATGCGGACCTTGGCCTCCGCACACGTCCCTGATTCGACGAGCAGCCGACGCGCTGTATCGGTCATCACGATGACGAGCTCCGCCTCTTCGCAGAGCTCCGTCAGGACCTCCGCTTGATGCGCTGTCGGCTCGGAAAGGACAGTGTGCAGGGTCACGACGAGCGGCTGCGCCAGGTCGCGTGCGAAGGAGAGCACGTATTCGCCGTCGCGCCCGCCGAAGATCCCGTACTCGTGCTGGAGCAGCACGACGTCGACATCGAGGCGACCGAGCATCCGCGCCGTGCGGACGTAGTCGCCGCGGACGGCCTGCGCGATCGTCGCGAGCAAGCCGCGCCGTTGCGGACGGGATGGCTCGTGCACGACTGCAACGAGATCCGCCACCTCGACGATCCCCGTCCCGAGCAGCGTCGCCCGCAGGTCGGCGGAAAACGCTCCGATTCCGCAGGCACGCGGCGGGAACGTCGAAACGATCGCGGCGCGCACCCGCTACGCCGAGAAGGCCGTTCGTGGATCGACTGGTTCCACGGTGACGTCGGTGCCGCCGAACAGCCTCAGCGTCGGACGAGAGTTGACGGGCGACTCGCTCGCGGTGTGTACGCGGTCGGTCGACCCTGGGTCCGAGTGTCCGTGCCGACGGGACTGCCCGATGCGTTTGGTCATGCCAAACCTTCGATCTGCGGCGAGCGCCGCATTGGCGGAGACGTGAACTGAACTGGCGACGTCCGGGCTGATGCCGCCACTCGGACGCTTCACGTCGGCTCCTAACCTGATTGTAGCGGCGGTTCATCCTGTCGCCGCCGCGCGCGCGGACGAAAGAAGCGGACGAAAGAAGAGGCATCGAGCCGGCGCAGCTCCGTGACATAGCGCGGGCGCAGCACTGCGGCGACGCCCGTTGCAGCTACTGTGGCGCGGCACGAGTCTCGCGACGGCTCCGATCCGCGGATGATGCCGGCGCGAGATGAGGCGACAGGAGCGGCGGTCCCGAGTCGGGGAGAGGGTCTGGGATCGCCGCCCAACCGCCGCAGAGGCGGCCGTACAGCTCGAACTCCTGACCCGGCTTCTTCCCTGCGTGTACGCCGAAGGACAGCCACTCCGCGGCCTGAAGCGACCTGCGATCGCCATGGGATACTGAGCCGTGATGGCAGGCGATATCGACCCGCTGGGAACCCGGAAGGACGGGCTCGACGCATTTCTCGACGAGCGGATCGCCGAAGGCTTCGCGATCGAGACACGAACGGATACGCACGCGATCATCGCTCGGCGACCGAAGGGCCTGCGACGGTTTACGAGCGGCGACGATCCGGGCAGGTACGTGGTAGAGGTCGACGAGGACGGTGTGGCGACAATGCGGCCCGCAGAGCCACGCCGGTCGTAAGTCTCGATCCGGGTCGAGCTCACGAACGTCGCGCCCGGCGTCGCAGCTACGCTTCCAGTTCGGCCCTTCCGCCGCCCTGCGAGCGTCAGTGGTGGGAAGCGATCTCAACCCCCCGACCGGGCAGCGGCCTCGGGAAATGGAAGCGAGGGCGAAGGTGGATCCGCAGAGTTCCAATCTCTCCAGCCAGGTGAGGTGTTCGCGCTGCCGGCGTGAGCCCCGCGACGATGCCGACTACGTCACCTGGCATACGCTCGACGACGGCAGCGTCTGTCCTGGTTGCTTGACGTTGCTCGAGGTGGACGAGCACCGGGCGCACGAATGATCACACCGGCGTCGAGGTACGAACTCCGTGACCGGCACGGCGACTACACAGGCACGTTCGTCACCGACGACCGCAGCTGGCAGATCGGCGACGTCTTCACCACGGGCGATAGGCGCGTGCTCCGTATCATCGGCATTGCGGTGCCGCAGCGATCACTCGAACGACCGGCCTACACCTGTGGCTGGATCGTCGAACCGGTCGACAGCATGCCTTGATGACCGCCACGTTCGTCACGCGACTCGTCTTGCAACAAGCGGCGCTATGATTGGTGCAGCGCGTAGTTGAGCGCGAAGCCGCCAGGGCGCCGAGGTCCTTCCGACTTTCTTGCGACCTCGAGTAGCTAGGAGCGGACGGACATGCCGAGAATCGGTGCTCGAATCGCATGGGTGCGAGCACACGCTCGCGTCGTCGCGAGTATCGGATTCGCACTCATGACCGTCATGACGTCCGTCCTGGTCGGCCGCCGTTTGACGAACTCGAGCTGGCCGCTCGCGCACGCGGAGATGACGCTTGTCGCCTCTGCCGTGGTCTGCTATCTCGCAAGCTTCGTCTTGCGCGCGCGAGGCTGGCGTCGACTATTCCCGCTCGGCGAGCAGCCGGATCAGTGCGGCTGTCTTGCGTCCGTGGGCGCGGCGGCGGCGAGCGGCGTGGTGCTGCCTTTCCGGCTTGATTACCTGGTAAAGATCGGGACCGTGCGCCGGTTGGGCGATGTTCGTGTCGGTCTGGAGGTGGTCACGCTGTCGATCGTCTCGCTTGGAATGGTCGACGCGGTCGCGATGCTGCCGCTTTCGATCTCGGCCACGGCGACCAGCTCGGCGAGCTTACGCGGTCCGCTCCTCATCGTCGTCGTCTTCGGCCTCGGCTGCTGCGCGCTGCTCGTCGGTAGCGCCCGGCTCGTTCAGCTTCCGCTGCTGCGCCGCAGCCGGCGTCTGCAGCGGGTTTCCGATCACGTCTCTGCACACCGGACACAGCGAGGGCGGCGGAACGCGATCGTCGCCGGCCTCTACCTGTTTGCATGCTGGACAAGCCGCGCTGTCGGCAGCGCGCTGCTGTTGAGCGCGCTCGGGTTCGCGTTCTCGCCGACGACCGCGCTCTGCGTGCTTTGCCTGAGCGCCGCCGCCAGTGTCGTTCCGATCACGGCCGGTGGGGCACTCGCCAACGCGGGCGCCACCGCCGGCATCCTGCTCGCGCTCGGCGTCGGGAAAGAGGTCGCGATCAACTTCTCACTCGCCTCCGGGTTGCTGCTGATGACGAGCGCGAGCGCCGCAGCTCTCGCCGGGCTCGCATTGTCGGTCCCAACGCGCGCATTCGCAAGACGAGGCGTCGGCGGCCTGGGTCTGCGTGCGTAACTGCGCCGCGGTGATGACCCAGGTCGTGGAGCATTCCCGGCGACCGACGTGCCACCCGGGCGTGAGCCGCTCGAGGGTGTCGACGTAGAAGGAGCCGGTGAATCAGTCGCTAGGGCCGGCGCTCGTGTCGAGGCTGGTCCTGGTGATCTGCGGCGGCGGTCTCCTCGTCGGGTGTGGCGGTCCAGCTGCCGAGCAGGTTCAGTGCCTGTTCGGTCTTCGAGCCGGGCTCGGCGGTGTAGACGAACATCGTCAGCCCGGGGTCGGCGACGAGCTCCATGGCCTCGAAGTTGAGGTTGAGCTCGCCGACGAGCGGGTGGTGCACGGGGACGGTCGTGATCGCTTCGAGCATCTGCTCGACCGCCGGCCGGAGCTGCTGCCGTGGGCGCTTCCGCCGTCGCCGGAGCGTGGTGGGTTGCGACGCGCGCGCGAGATCGAACAGGTGTCGCCGCTCGGTCTCGTCGAGCTGCAACGCCTTGGCGAGCGCTTCCAGCACTGCCTCGGAGACGCCGCTGAGGTTGCCGCGCTCGAGCCGCGTGTAGTAGTCGGCCGAGACGCCGGCGAGCAGTGCGACCTCCTCGCGACGGAGGCCCTGCACGCGCCGTGGGCCGGTGCCGTAGGTGCGCAGTCCTGCGTTCCGGAGTGATTCTGGCGCGAAGGGTGGTGAGGAACTCGCGAATGTCGCCTCTGGTGTCCACGCGGGCACGGTGACGCGGCTTCGTCCGCGCTGAGGGGGTCTGCCAGTGCCTGGATCAACAGGGTCGGTCACACCGCGCGCCGGCCCGTGATTCACTGGGACGCAGGCGGGGGACACGACCGAAAGGCGAAAGGCCGTCGAGCCCGCGCCGTCCGGCGCGCGCGCCGCGACTCTGAAGCTCATGCCCTGCGAGGAGGAGACACGATGAAGTCACGCACGCTCGGACAGAACCTGGAGGTTTCGGCGCTCGGGCTCGGTTGTATGGGCATGAGCCAGAGCTTCCCGCCGATCCCCGACCGCGACGACTCGATCGCATTGATCCGTGCGGCTGTCGAGCGCGGCGTGACCTTCTTCGACACCGCGCAGGTCTACGGCCCGTTCGACAACGAGGAAATCGTCGGCGAGGCGCTCGAGCCGCTTCGCGACCAGGTCGTGATCGCGACCAAGTTCGGCTTCGAGCTCTCGACCGGCCAGTCGCGCGGCACCGACAGCCGGCCGGAGACGATCCGCTCGAGCGTCGACGACTCGCTGCGGCGGCTGCGCACCGACCGGATCGACCTGCTCTACCAGCACCGCGTCGACCCGAACGTCCCGATCGAGGATGTCGCAGGCACCGTCAGGGAGTTGATCGAGCAGGGCAAGGTCAAGCACTTCGGCCTCTCCGAGGCGGGCGTCCAGACGATCCGCCGCGCACACGCGGTACAGCCGGTGACCGCGCTGCAGAGCGAGTACTCGCTCTGGTGGCGCGAGCCGGAGGACGCGATCCTGCCGACGCTCGAGGAGCTCGGCATCGGCTTCGTCCCGTTCAGCCCGCTCGGCAAGGGCTTCCTCACCGGGACGATCTCACCGGACACGCAGTTCGAGAGCGGCGACTTCCGCAACACCGTGCCGCGCTTCACCGATCGCGACGCGCGCGAGGCCAACCTCGCCTTCGTCGAACTGCTCGGACGAATCGCAGAGCGAAACGCTGCGACCCGTGCGCAGGTCGCGCTCGCCTGGGTGCTGGCGCAGAAGCCGTGGATCGTCCCGATCCCCGGCACGACCAAGCTGCACCGGCTCGAAGAGAACATCGCCGCGGCAGAGCTCGATCTGACCGCCGACGACCTGCGCGACATCGACGAGGCGCAGATCGAGGCGGAAGGCGCCCGCTATTCAGAAGCGAACCAGCGGATGATCGACCGGTGAGCGCCGCACCGGTCGCTCCCGAATGAGGGGTCTGACCATCTAGGTGTCCAATGCACGCTCGAGTACATAGAGCCGGCGAGGGTGGCAAAGATCTAGCGCTCAGCCGGCCGCGCTGTTGACCACGGTGACGGAGAGCTGAGCGGCCGCTGCCGCGAGCGTGCTTAGGATGCCTGGGTGCCTGACGAGGTCGAGGCACTACTGGTTGAAGGCCGGAGCGCTTTGGAGCGCGGCGACTGGGCGGCCGCACGTGCGTCTTTCGATGGTGCTCTCGCGGACGATGAGTCGGCAGAAGCGCTGCAGGGTCTGAGCGACGCGCTCTGGTGGCTCGGCGAAACGGAGGGTGCGGTCCGCTGCGGTCAGCGTGCCTATGCCGCGTTCCGGCGCCGCCGGGATCCCGTCTCCGCGTCGCTCGCCGCCGTCACGCTCTACTTCCACTATCGGGTGAGCCTGGGCAATGCGGCGGCTGCACAGGGGTGGTTGGGCCGTGCGGCTAGGTTGGTCGACGAGTTCGAGTTGGCGCCGCTTCGCGGTTGGGTTCTACTGATGCGGGCGCACAACACGGGAGATCCGCAAGCTGCCGAGCGATGGGCGCGGGAAGCCCGTGACCTTGCCCGCACGTACGAGGACGCCGATCTCGATCTGTGCGCTCTCAGCCAGCTCGGAGTTTCGCTGGTCGAGATGGGACGCGTGGAGGAGGGCGAATCGCTGCTCGACGAGGCGATGGCTGCCTCGCTCGGAGGTGAGTGCGAGAGCCTGCGGACCGTCGTGTACACGAGCTGCAACATGATCAGTGCCTGCAGCCAGGTCGCGGGCATCGAACGGGCCGCCCAGTGGATACACGCGGGGGACGAGTTCGCCCGTCGCTACGGCAGCCCGCACCTGTACACGACCTGTCGCACCTACTTCGGGACGATCCTGTTCGACACGGGCAACTGGCCCGAGGCGGAACGGCAACTGGCGGCCGCTCTCGCGAGTGCGAGGACCGCGGAGCGCGCGCTCTACGCCGAGGCGCTCACCCGGCTGGCCGAGCTCAGGCTGGCGCAGGGGCGCCTGGACGAGGCCGAGCGGCTGCTGATCGGCTTCGAGGACGAGTCGAGCTGCGCCTCGACGCTCGCGGCGATCTGTCTCGCACGGGCCGATCCCGTGAGCGCGGAGACGGTCGTCAAACGTCGTCTGCGCGAGCTCGAGCGCCCCGAGCGAGCCGGTCCGTATCCAGCGGGCGCATCGTCCTGTCTGGAGGCGGCCAGGCTCTTCGAGTTGTTGGCCTCCGCCCAATTCGCACAGGGGGCACTCGGCGACGCGCGAACGACGATCGAGCGGCTCGTCGAGCTCAGCGAGCAAGCGGGCTGCGAGGTGATCGTTGCGAGGTCGGCTCGAGCGCTCGGTCGAGCTCTCGCCGGCGAGGGCGAGGCCGAGGCGGGGGTCGCCCAGCTGGAGCGGGCGCTTGTCATCTTCGCCCGGCTCGGCATCCGGCTGGAAGCCGCGCGGACGCATTTGCTGCTCGCCTCTGTGCTGCGCGACCGGGGCGCCGCCGCGCGCGAGGCGCGTGCGGCGCTCGAGGCGTTCGAGTCGCTCGGGGCGGGGACTGACGCTGATCGGGCGGCGGGTCTTCTCCGCACGCTCGGCGAGAAGGCGGCGCGGCGCGGGCAGCGAGACGCGGGTGTTCTCAGCAAGCGTGAGCGTGAGGTGCTCGACCTGCTGGCCGAGGGGCTCACGAACAAGGAGCTCGCCGAGCGGCTGTTCCTCACCCGCAAGACGGTCGAGCATCACGTGCACAGCATCCTCGTGAAGCTCGGGCTGCGCAGCCGCGCCGAGGCGGCGGCGTACGCGGTTCGTCGGCTCGAGCGCGATTCCGCCACCGATTAGGGGTTTTGACCGGCGCGGCGCCGGCGTTGTGCCTCCACGCTGCTGGGATGACCGAGACTCCAGAAGACCACAGCGTCCTGATCAACCTCACCACGGGCCTCGAGGACGCCGAATGCGTCACCGTCGCTCTGCTCGTCGCCGGCGCCGCGCTCGACGCAGGAAGGCGCGTCGGAGTGTGGCTGACGAAAGAAGCCGTCCGACTCGCCCTCCCGGGGTACGGCGTCGGCGTGGCCTGCGACGGCTGCCCGCCGCTCGAGCGTCTGCTCGAGCAGTTCCGCGAAAAGGGCGGGGAGTTGCTCCCGTGTCCGATCTGTTTCAGTGCGCGCAGCCTCGACGAGGGCGCACTCGTCGCGAACGCACGCTTGACCGGCGCGACGCCGCTCTGGGAGTGGATCGGAGCCGGCGCGACCGTCTTCAGCTACTGATGAGGCTGCCGGCGCATTCACCCATCGTCGCCAGCCTGGCCGAGGCGCCGCTGCTCGCGGAGCTCAAGCGGCGGGCGCGGAAGGCGTGGGCCGCCGGCGACTACGCGGCGATAGCCCACCGCGAGCTCTGGCCGCTGGGGGAGCGAGTCGTTGTGCGGAGCGGCGTCGGGGCGGGGGAGGAGGTGCTTGACGTCGCGTGCGGCACCGGGAACGCGGCGCTGCGGGCCGCCGGGGCGGGGGCCCGCGTCGTCGCGCTCGACCTCACCCCCGAGCTGCTCGCAACCGGTCGTGCGCTTGCCGCCGGGGCAGGGGTCACGATCGACTGGGTCGAGGGGGACGCGGAGGCGCTGCCGTTCGCCGACGAGAGCTTCGACGTCGTCGTCTCGACCCTCGGGGTGATGTTTGCGCCGCGCCACCACGTCGCCGCCGCGGAGCTCGCGCGCGTGTTGCGGCTCGGTGGCCGAATGACCCTGTGCAACTGGTCCGACGACAGCACCGTTACGCACATCCTGCGCACGACCGCCCCGTACCTGCCCGCATCGCCCGCGTTCGTCGACCCGCCGTGGCTATGGGGCTCGGAGCAGTACGTCGGGACGCTCTTCGCGGGCACCGGGATCGAGCTCGAGTTCGAGCGTGGCGTGCTCGAGTTCCCGCCGTTCGACTCCGCCGACGACGACATCGAGTACCACTCGACCCGGTTCGGCCCGCTGATGGCGGCGCGGGCGATGACCGAGGCCGACGGACGCTGGCCCGAGCTCCGGTCCAGGCTGCGCGAGCTGCACGAGGGACTGACCTCGGCCGAATACCTGCTCGTCGCGGGCCGCAAAACGCGCCCGAGGACACTGCCCGAACGCCCAGACCCGTCGTGACGGGCGACCGTTGCCGTCTGATGAGGGTGCGATTCGAGCGCGGGGTCTTCGCCGCGTCCGCGCTCTCATCTGCGTTGACTGCCGGCGCACGCAGAGGAGCCTGCGGAGTGCAGCCTCCCTGACCTCACCCATCGGCGAACACCACGCGCCCGCCGAGCCTGTGGGAGCCTCTATGAGGCGTCCGCACGACTCGCGGTGTCGTTCTGAAAGTTGCTGTCGGTCACTCTGGGAGTTGCGCAATGATGGGCGGATGGCGTCGGCGGTCGTAGCCGAGTCGCTGAGTAAGCGGTTCGGGAAGCTTCTCGCCGTTGACGATCTTTCGTTCGCGCTCGAGCCGGGCACAATCACGGGCTTTCTCGGGCCGAACGGCGCCGGGAAGACAACGACGCTGCGGATGCTGCTCGGACTCGCCGCGCCGACGAGTGGACGGGCGTTGCTGTTCGATCAGCCGTATTCCCGCCTGCTCGAGCCGGCTCGTCGGATCGGCGCGGTGCTCGAGGCGACCGATTTCCACCCGGGGCGGTCGGGACGTAATCACCTCCACATGCTCAGCGACGCCGTGGACCTTCCTCGGACACGGGTCGAGGAGGTGCTCCGGCTTGTCGAGTTGAGCGACGCTGCCGGCAGGCGCGTCAAGAGCTACTCGCTCGGGATGCGTCAGCGGCTCGGACTTGCTGCCGCGTTGCTCGGCGACCCAGAATTGCTCATCCTGGACGAGCCGGCGAACGGCCTCGACCCCGAAGGAGTGCGCTGGTTGAGAGACTTCCTTCGCGCGTTCGCTGCCGATCAGCGCACCGTCCTCATCTCGAGCCACGTGCTCGCCGAGGTGGCGCAGACCGTGGATCAGGTGCTGATCATCAACCGCGGCCGACTGGTCGTCGAGTCGTCACTCGAGCAGCTGACCTCGCGCGTCGGCGGCTCCGTCCGCGTTCGCACACCTGAACCCGACAAGCTGGTCGCGGCACTCCACGGCGCGGGAATCGCGACAACGCCGGGCAACGATCACACGCTGGTCGCGCAGGGAACGACCAGCGAACGGGTTGGCGACCTCGCCTTCGCGGCACAGGTGCCGATTCACGAGCTGATCGCGGAGAGCTCCTCCCTCGAGGAGGTCTTCCTCGAGCTCACCTCGGAGCCCGCGCCGTGAACGCACAGTTCAAAGCCGAGCTTCTGAAGATCCGCTCGACGCGAACCACGCTCGGGCTCGTTCTCGGCATGATCGCGCTGATCCTCCTCTTCTCCTTGCTCTCCGGCCTGTTGACGAAAGCGCCGGACCTTGTGACCGCCGAGGACCAGCGCGGTGTGCTCAGCGTCGGCAGCCTCGCCGGGGTCTTCTCCGCCCTCGCAGGGATCATGCTCGTCACGAGCGAGTACCGCTACGGGACGATCCGGCCGACGTTTCTCTTCACGCCGCGGCGATCCCGCGTCTTCACGGCAAAGTTCGCGGCCGGCCTCCTCGCGGGGCTGATCTTCGGCATCCTCGCCGAGGGCCTCGGCTTCGGGATCGGCTATGCAGCCCTTTCGGGGCGGGGCATCCACCTCGTGCTCGACGGCGGCCAGATCACGCTCCTCTTGGTCGGAACGTTCGTCGCGACGGCCCTTTGGGGAGCGATCGGCGTGGGCGTCGGGGCGATCGTCCGCAACCAGGTCGGTGCGATCATCGCGCTGCTTGCGTGGGGTTTCGTCGCCGAGAACCTTCTCTTTGCGTTCCTTCCCTCCGAGGGACGCTTCGCGCCGGTCCACGCGCAAGACGCCTTCATCGGGCTCACCACCCAGCACCTCCTCAACCCGACCGCCGGCGGTCTCGTCCTGACCGCCTGGACCGTGGCTCTCGCACTCGCCGGCATGGCAGTCGTTGCCCGCCGCGACGTCGACTGAACGGCGCTGCTGCAATGCCAATGGCGTCGAAGCTGTCGGCCAGGAGTCAGTCGGCGGTTCTGGCGCGATGGGATGCCGGCTCGGAGGACGGGTTGGAGTCAGTCGGCTCGGGTCAGGCCGAGCGTCTCGTCGTGTAGAGGTGTCTGGCCCAGAGGTAGGAGCCGAGGGCGATGCCGACGCTCCAGGCGACGGCGAGGATGGCGTTGGTGCCGATCGGCGTTCCGGTGAGGAGTCCGCGCAGGGTTTCGGTCACGGGGGTGAAGGGCTGATACCTGGCGAACTGCTCGAGCCCGACCGGCAGGGTGGCGACCAGTACGAAGCCGCTGCCGAGGAACGGGAGGAAGGTGAGGAACATCGGTGTGTTGCTCGCGGTTTCGACGCTCTTGGCGGCGAGGCCGAGGGCGGTGGCGAGCCAGATGAGCGCGAACGCGAACAGCGTCAGCAGACCGATCGCGGCCGGCCAGTCGAGCACGCCTGCCTCTGGGCGGAAGCCGAGTGCGACGGCGACGCCGAGCACGATGCCGACGCTGAGCAAGGCCTGGATGAGGCTGGCGAGGACGTGGCCGGTGAGGACGGCGGAGCGGGCGATCGCCATGGTGCGGAAGCGGTCGATGATGCCTCCGGTCATGTCCATCGCGACGACGATCGCGGTGCCCTGGACGGCTGCGGCGACGGTCATGAGCAGGATGCCGGGCGTGACGTAGTTGAGGTAGCCGGCGCGCCCGGTGTGCCCGGCGAGGTATTCGTTGTCGAGGCCTTGGCCGAGCTGACCGCCGAAGACGTAGACGAACAGCAGCAGAAATACGATCGGCATGCCGATCAGGAGCAGCGTCAGCGACGGGTAGCGCCGTAGTCGCCGTAGGTTGCGGCGGAGCATTGTCGTGGAGTCGCTGACGGTGTAGGCGAGAGTGCTCATCACGCTGCCTCCTTTTCGAGGGCCGGTTGGCCGGTTACGGCGAAGAAGACGTCATCGAGGTCGGCGCTGTGAATGGAGAGGTCCTGAACCGCTATCCGCGCGTCGTCGAGCTGGGCGAGCAGGTGGCGGAGCGATGAGACGTCGCCGTTCCCGGACACGCGGAGCGCGAGTCGCTCTTCGTCGAGTGTCGCACCGTCGAACAGGGCAGCGGCCGCGTGCAGGGCCTGCGGGTCGGCGAGCTGGAGGCGGATGTGGCCGCCGGGGATGCGACGTTTCAGTTCGTCGGGGGTGCCCTCGGCGACAATGCGGCCGTGGTCGAGGACGGCGATCCGATCGGCGAGTTCGTCGGCCTCGTCGAGGTACTGGGTGGTGAGGAGGATGGTGACGCCGCCGGCGGCGAGGTTGCGGATGTCGTCCCACATCTGGCGACGGGCGCGCGGGTCGAGCCCGGTGGTGGGCTCGTCGAGGAAGATCACCCGAGGCGAGCCGGTGAGCGTCATGGCCAGGTCGAGGCGGCGGCGCATCCCGCCCGAGTACGTCGACACGGGCCTGCCGGCCGCGTCCGCGAGATCGAACCGGTCGAGAAGCTCGTCGACGCGCCCGCGGCCGGCGGCGCGGCCGAGATGGTTCAGGTCGGCCATCAGTTGCAGGTTCTCCTTGCCGGTCAGCAGCTCGTCCACCGCCGAGAACTGGCCGGTGACGCCGATCGTCGCGCGCACGCCGTCCTGGTCAGCGGCGACGTCGTGGCCGGCGACCTGCGCGTCGCCGGAGTCGGCGGGAATGAGCGTGGAAAGGATGCGCACGATCGTCGTCTTGCCGGCTCCGTTCGGGCCGAGAAGAGCGAAGATCGTTCCTTCGGTCACCGTGAGATCGACGCCGTCGAGCACGGCCGTTTCGCCGAACGTCTTCCGCACGGCGGTCAAGACGACGGCGGGCTGATGTGGATCGGTCATGGTTGCCTCCTGTGTCCAGAGCGCGTTTCGGGTAGGTCGCCCGCCGCGACGAGCGCCTGGCGCCGCGTCTCCCACTCCTGCTTGAGCCTCGGGATCTCCTCCACGAGGAAGGTGGCGAACGCCGACATCTCCAGCAGCGCCGCCCGCCGCTCGGGCGGAGCGTCCCCGAGAACCTCGAGGCCCTCGCGCGCCAGCTCCCGCATCTCCTCGTACTCCGAGACGTCCATTTGCATCGACTGCTGTGCGGTGATGCGAACGCGGTCCATTCGCTCGCCGGCGACGCGCGAGCGCTGTACCGCATGGATCGTCTCGAGGGTCTTCACCGCGCCGGCGATCGCGCTTCGGCTGGCGAGCAGGGCGTCGGCCAGCTCGCCGATCGTCGGATTCGGTGGATCGCAGACGGCGAGATAGCCGATCAGTCGACCCACCATCGGCGGGAAGGAGAAGCGGCGGGCGTAGAAGCGGCCCATGTGGTCAGCGAAGGTGATCTCAGCATCGGTTGGCATGGCGACAGTATACAGATAAAACTGAGATCACACATATTTGTGCGATCACGGGCATCGGTGGGACAGGACTTACGGATGTGAGACGCCGCGAAGTCAGGCGATGGGTGCCGATGAGTCTTCGAGCGGTCAGCGCGAGTGGAGGCCGCGCCGGCCTGCTACGCCGGAATCACGGGACGCATCACCTACGGCGCCCGAGGCTCTCGCGGTTCAGGCTTCGTCGGGGACGTGAATCGCCTGCTCCCGCGCTGCCGTTCTCTCGCTGCCGTAGCCGTCGCGACCTGAGTTCGGATACCCACACCTCCGAAAGTCGGCCGGCCCCATTGGCCCGCAGGCAGAACGGCTGACAGCCTGACCTGAGACAGGCACGGACACGAGGGGGAAGAAGATGGAGTCGACGATACGCAACAGCGAGGTCAACAACGACGAGTTCCGTGAGCTGGCGCGCCGCACCGGCGACGGCATCGACGTCACGCTGCTCTGGGACTCAGGGACGGACAGAGTATTCGTCGTCGTCGACGACGAACGTCAAGGCGAGCGGTTTCGAGTCGCTGTATGCAGCGGCAAGGCACTCGACGCTTTCCACCACCCGTACGCCTACCACCGCACCAGCGAACTGGAGCAAGGCCCCGTCGGTCTCCCCGAAGCCGCGTGACGTGCCGAGCCGGACGACCCCGACGCCGACGGCCCTCGCCAAGCGTCGGGCGCACACCAGCGAGCGAAAGGACAACTGATGGTCCTTCTAATCCCCTTCCTCATTCGACCGATCGTGCGGCTAGTTCGACGCTTCCGCGCTCGCAAGGCCCTCACGCTCTCGGAGCGCGCTGCGCAGACGTCGACGCCGGAGTGAGGCGGGCCGCATGTCGTCACCGAGCGGGCAGTCGAGAAGCACGTCGCCAGGATCTTCCGGAAGCTGCGCATTCCTAACGCTCCCCAGACACATCGGTGCGTGCTGGCCCTGTTCGCGTTCCTGCGCGGCGAAGACGGGGGTTACCCGTACTCCGGCACGCGGGAAGCTGTGCCACGATGCACGATGCAGGCGATGATGCAGACCGTTCTCATCGTCGACGACCACGCCGGTTTCCGAGCGAGCGCACGCTCGTTGCTCGAGCGCGACGGATTCAGCGTCGTCGGGGAGGCTGCGAGTGGCGCGGAGGCGATCGCCCTCGCGAACGAGCTCCAGCCGGCACTCGTGCTGCTCGACGTGATGCTTCCCGACCTGGACGGCTTCGAGGTCGCCGAGCGGCTGCGGACGATCGAGATTCCACCTGAGGTGATCCTCACTTCGACCCGCGACGCTGGCGATTTCGGCTCGCTGATCGCTGCCGCACCAGCCCGCGGCTTCGTCGGCAAGGGGGAGTTGTCGGCAGAAGCGGTCAGAGCGCTGCTGTCCGCATCACGGCCTCGACTCGCCTCCAACGACCCCTCGGCCGAGGGCTGATGCCAGGTGGGCGACGCAGGGCCTGTATCTGCCGAGCCACCCGCAGAGAACGCGCGGTTGCAGGTGCCCGTCTGGCCGTTGCTGGTCGCGGTGTCGTTCGTGCTCCTGGTCGGCGGGACTTCGGCGTTCGCAGCGGCGTGGTTGCTCTCCGGACGCACACGGACGACCTCGTACGCTGCGCACGGCAGGCTGGTGGGCGTTCAGATCCGTGTTGTCTCCGGAGACGTCGCCATCGTGGGCGGATCCCAGGGGGGCGTGTCCGTGCGTCGCACCGACCAATCGACGTTCGGTCGCGGTCCAACCGAGTGGCGCCACCGCGTCGACCGGCGGCTCGAGATCGCCTCGACCTGTCCAAAGCTCGTCGTCGGCGCCTGCGCTGCCGACTATCGGGTCGCCGTTCCGGAAAACGTGCCGGTGAGCGTCCGCGCCGACCACGGCAGCGTCACCGTTGAGGGCTATCGCGGCTCGGCCTCGCTTGCGACCGGAGACGGTTCGGTCACGGTCGACGCATTCTGCGGGTACACGCTGCGCGCGACCTCTGTGCGCGGTGACGTTTCGGTCGTCACCTCCTGCTCTCCGGAGCGGCTCGAGTTGCGCTCGACGAGCGGCAATGTATCCGCGACCGTCCCGCCGGGCCGCTACCGCATCGACGCTTCTGCCGGCCGCGGCCCCGCACTCGTGCAGGGGCTGACGACCGACCCGAACGCCCCGTGGGAGATCCAGGCTTTGAGCACGGGCGGTGATGTGACTGTCGAGGCGGGATCGTGAGCAGCCGAGCGCTCTCCGCCTCGTCGCGTTCCTCGCAGCTCGGCTTTCACGCGACCGCGGCTCTGCGCGCCGCCGCCTACCTGCTCGCCGGGCTGCCGCTCGGGCTTCTCTACCTAGTCGCGCTCGCGGCGGCACCGCTCGCCGACGGCGACGTGCTGCGGCGGCCGCTGTCGGTCGAGCGGTCCCTGCTCAACGGCTTGCTCCGGGCGCGAATCCCGCCCGTCCCCGACGACATCCCGCGGACAGCCGCGGTACCGCTCGCCGCGCGCCTGCCCGGCGCCGTGGTCGGCCTAGCGGCCGCCGCCGCGCCGGTCGCGGTCGCGGCCTTCGTCGCGACCGAATCGATCCGCAGCCTCGCCGCCGGCGGCGACCGATACCTCGGCCCCTGGGCGCTCGACCGTCCTGCGGCCGCGCTTGCGCTGCTCCTCGTCCTCCCGGCGGCGATCCTCTGTGTCGCCGCGCTCGAGACGGCCGGGACGATCACCCGGCGCCTCGTCCGGCGCACGCTGGCGCGAGCCGTCGAGGGCGGCGCGGTTCGCGATGCGCTGGCGGAGAGCCTTGGCGACCGAACGCTGGCCATTGCCTACTGGCTGCCCGAGCGCGGGGAGTTCGTCGACGAGCACGGCCACCCCGTCGAGCTGCCCGAGCCTGGGTCGGGCCGGTCCTGGACGGCGGTCGAGAACGGGGGACGCCGCGTTGCCGCGATCGTCCACGACGCCGGAGCTGGAGGCGCGGCCCGAGCTCGTGCATGCGGCGGCCACCGGAGCTGTGCTCGCGCTCGAGAACGAGCGGCTGAAGGCCGACCTGCGTGCCCGGCTCCAGGAGCTGCGCCACTCGCGCCGGCGGATCGTCCAGGCGAGCTTCGAGGCGCGGCGCCGTCTCGAGCGCGACCTTCACGACGGCGCGCAGCAGCAGCTCGTCACGCTGTCGATCGATCTGCAGCTGTTGCGGAACGAGGGTCGCCGACGAGGAGGTACGAGCGCTCGTCGAAGAGGCCGCCGAGAAGCTCGCCGTGGCGGTGTCCGAGCTCCGCGAGCTCGCCCGCGGCCTCCACCCGGCGATTCTCACCGACCGTGGCCTCCGCCCGTCGCTCGAGGCGCTGGCGGCGCGAACACCCGTCCCGGTCGAGCTCGACGTCGAGGTCGAGGGCAGGCTGCCGTCGAGCGTGGAGGCGGCTGCCTACTTCGTCTGCGCCGAGGCGCTGACAAACGTGTCGCGGTACGCACAGGCCGGCCTACGCGCGCGTCACGCTCGCGCAGGCTGGTCGGGGCGCTGCGCGTTGAGATCGCCGACGACGGCATCGGCGGCGCCGATCCCGGCAAGGGCAGCGGGCTGCAGCGGTCTGGAGGATCGGCTCGGTGCCGTCGACGGCGAGCTGTCGATCGACAGCCCCGTTGGCGGCGGAACCCGTCTTGTCGCCACGATCCCACTCGAGGAGATGGTGGCTTGAGGCGCCTCGCAGTTGCCGCCGCGGCGGTCGCACTCGCGCTGGTCGCCGCGGCCTGCGGCGGGGTGCGCACACCGAAACGCTCCGGCCGTTCCGCCGCTCCCGCAGGGCGGCTCGGCGACGCCGACGCAGGTCGCGGGAGCGGGGGCACGAGCGCGGATCGTCGTCGTCACGCACGGGCAGGCGTCCGATCCCTTCTGGGCCGTCGTCCGTCGCGGCGTCGACGACGCCGCACGCGAGCAAGGCATCTCCGTCGTCTACGAGGCACCTGACGTCTACGACGTCGGCCGGATGCGCCAGCTGATCGACACGGCCGTCGCCACGCACCCGGCGGGGCTCGTGGTCTCGCTGCCCGACCCGCAAGGGCTCGCGCCCGCGATCAGGAAGGCGGTCCGGGGCGGGATTCCGGTCATCTCGATCAACTCGGGCAGCGACTCCTTCCGCGCGCTCGGCATCCTCCTGCACGTCGGCCAGCCCGAGTACGCGGCCGGCCTCGGCGCCGGCAAGCGCATGGCCGCGGAAGGCGTAAGGCACGCGCTCTGCGTCATCCAGGAGGCGGGCAATGTCGGCCTGCAAGAGCGCTACCGGGGCTTCGCACACGCGATCGCCGACGCCGGAGGAAGCTCGCGTGTTCTGATCGTGAATCTCCAGAACCAGGCAGGGGCGGAGCGAGCCATGGCCGCCGCCCTGCGCGGCGGCCACATCGACGGCCTACTCACCATGGGCGCCGAGATCGCCACGCCTGCACTCGACGCCCTCAAGGCGACCGGGATGCAGAACAGGATTCCGTACGACACGTTTGCCAGCGACTCGACCGACGTGCTGCGGGCCGTGCTGGCCGGCAAGATCCAATTTGCCGTCGACCAGCAACCCTATCTGCAGGGCTACCTGCCGACCGTGCTGCTGGCGGAGTACATTCGCTACGGCGTGCTGCCCGCGAAGGGAACTCTGATCCCGACCGGGCCCGTCTTTGTCACGAAGGCGAACGCGGCCCGCGTCCTCGCGCTCACCAAACGCGGCATTCGCTGAACCGGCCTGCGTCGGCCGAGCCGATCAACGCTCCTGCAGTCAAGAGTGCGGTTTCCCGCACCACGACATGCCGGGGCGCCCGATGGCGAGGCCCCAAGCTCCCGGGCAGCCTGACCGCAATGACAACAGAGGTCAGGAGGCGAGATGAACGGCAACATCGCTGCTCGCGCCGGACGGTGGAGCGCTGAGCACTGGAAGACCGCAGTGTCGGCATGGCTCGCGTTCTGCGTCGTCGCGATCGCGCTCGGCTCGGTCGCGGGAACGAGGATGCTCAAGCAGGCCGACACCGCCGCCGGCGGGACGCGCAAGGCCGAGCAGATCCTCAAGAAGGCCGGCTTCACCGACCGGGCGGGCGAGAGCGTGCTCGTGCAGTCGACGACGCAGATGACCGGCGATCCCGGCTTCCGCGCGACGGTCGCGGACGTCGTCCACTCCGTGTCGGCGCTGCCGCAGGTGCGGCGCGTGCGCTCGCCGCTCGCGGCCGGTGACGGCGGCCAGGTCTCGCATGACCGGCGGTCTGCCCTCGTCCAGTTCGAGATCGCAGGCGACCAGGACAAGGCCGACAAGAAGATCCAGCCCGTGCTCGATGCGGTCGCCGGCGCGCAGGCGAGGCATCGCGGCTTCACCGTGGCCGAGTTCGGGTTCGCGAGTTCGACTCACGAGTTGAACGACACGCTGAGCAAGGACTTCAAGCGGGCCGAGTACTCGTCCGTGCCGGTGACGCTCGCGATCCTGATCGTCGCGTTCGGCGCGCTCGTCGCGGCGGGCCTGCCAGTCCTGCTCGCGTTCTCGGGCGTGCTCGCGACGATCGGTCTCTCGGCGGGGGCGAGCCACCTGGTCGCGGCGGGCGATGCGACGCAGTCGGTGATCCTGCTGATCGGGATGGCGGTCGGCGTCGACTACTCCCTCTTCTACCTCCGCCGCGAACGGGAGGAGCGCGAACGCGGCCACTCGCCCCGCGAGGCGCTGTTGAACGCGGCCCGGACCTCCGGTCACGCGGTCTTCATCTCGGGACTGACGGTGCTGATCGCAATGGCCGGGATGCTCTTCACCGGCAATGCAGTCTTCACGTCGATCGCGGTCGGCGCGATGCTGATGGTCGCGGTCGCGCTCATCGGGTCGCTGTCGATCCTGCCTGCCATGCTCGCGAAGCTCGGCCACCGCGTCGACCGGGGGCGGATCCCGCTGCTCGGCCGCCGCGCTGCCGGCGAGTCGCGGGTCTGGGCCTTCGTGCTCGACCGTGTCCTGCGCCGGCCCGCGCTCGCCGCTGCCCTCTCGGGCGGGGCGCTCCTCGCGCTCGCGGTGCCGACGCTGACCCTCCACACGCAGCTGCCGAGCTTCACCGATCTGCCGAAGTCCCTGCCGATCGTCCGTACGTACAAGGCGATCCAGCAGGCCTTCCCGGGCGCTCAGTCGCCGGCGAAGGTCGTCGTCGCGGCACCCGACGTGACCTCCCCCCGCATACAGCAGGCGATCTCACGCCTCGAGTCGCGCGCCCTCGCGACCGGGCAGATGTTCGAGCCGATCTCCACCGAGGTCAACCCGGCGCATACGGTCGAGACGGTCTCGATCCCGCTCCAGGGCAACGGCAGCAACGGGACGTCGGTCGTGGCGCTCCGGACGCTCCGGCAGGGGGTGATCCCCTCGACGCTCGGCCGCGTCCACGGGGTCGACGCTGCGGTGACCGGCGAGACGGCGGGGACGCACGACTTCAACCAGCAGATGAAGAGCCACGCACCACTCGTGTTCGCGTTCGTGCTCGCGCTTTGCTTCCTGCTCCTGCTCGTGACGTTCCGGTCGATCGTGATCCCGATCAAGGCGGTGGTGCTGAACCTGCTCTCCGTGGGCGCCGCCTACGGCCTGATGGTGCTCGTCTTCCAGCACAGCTGGGCCAACGGCGTGCTCGGCTACCACTCGAACGGCGCGATCACCTCGTGGCTGCCGCTGTTCATGTTCGTGATCCTGTTCGGGCTCTCGATGGACTACCACGTGTTCATCCTCAGCCGGATCAAGGAGCTCGTCGACGGCGGGATGCCGACCGAGGAGGCGGTCGCGACGGGGATCCGGCGGACCGCGGGCACGGTGACGAGCGCCGCGGTCGTGATGGTGGCCGTGTTCGCGATCTTCATCACACTCCGCACGCTCGACATCAAGCAGATGGGCTTCGGCCTGGCGGCGGCGATCCTGATCGACTCGACAGTCGTGCGGGCAGTGCTGCTGCCGGCGGTCATGACGCTGCTCGGCGACTGGAACTGGTACCTGCCGCGCTGGCTCGAGTGGCTGCCGCGCCTCGACGCTGTAGACGAGGAGAGTGCGCGTTTGCGACGTGAGCGCAGGCGTGCGCCGGACGCCGCACCGGCGTTGGAGTCCGACTAATGTGCCGGGAGGCGGTCGGATGAAAGTGGAGCACCGGCAGACTCTCGAGCAGGTGCGGCCGACGAGGCGCGTGCCTGTCGTTGACGACCACGCGAGCCTCCGCAGCTGCGCACGGACGCTGCTCGAGTCGGAGGGCTTCGAAGTCGTGGGGGAGGCGGCCGACGGAGGGTCGGCCGTCTCCGTCGCGGCCGAGTTCGAGCCCGAGATGCAGTTACCAAGCCCGCTCGACGCCGTCAAGGCTGCAGCCGGCTTCGCGCTCGCGAGCGAGCGTGCGCTGAGGACGGTGCAGACAATCGGGGCCTGCAATCGCGCGCTGCTCGGGGCTATCCCCGCCCCGATGCTTCTGATCGACGCGGCCGGCACATATCTCGACGTGCGCGGCAACGAGTCCGCCGAGCCACCGCTCGGGCCCGAAGAGCTGATCGGCCTCAACATCAGCGACGTCGCTCCGCCGCGGGTGGCCGAAGCGATCGCGCAGGCTTCATGACGCTCGCCTTCTTCTTCAGCGACCTGGAGGACTCGAGCGGCCTGGCCGAGCGTCTCGGCGCCGGCTACGCCGCGGTGCTCGCCCAGACCCGCGAGCTGCAGCGCGTGGCGGTGGCGCAAGCGGGGGGAGAGGAGGTCGACAGCCGCGGTGACGAGCTCTTCAGCGTCTTCTCCGACCCGAGTGCGGCTGCCGCCGCAGCGCTCGAGATCCAGCGCTCGTTCATCGCGCGCGAGTGGCCCGGGGAGGAACGCGTGCGCCTGCGCATCGGCCTCCACTGCGGTGAGGCCGAACGGGCGGGCGACGGCTTGGTCGGCATCGACGTCCACCGAGCTTCGCGCATCTGCCAGGCCGGCCACGGTGGCCAGGTACTCGCCTCGCATGAGGCGATGTCGCAAATCGAGGGCTCGGCAAAGGACCTGGGCGAGTTCGACTTCCGGGGGCTGCGCGAGCCGGAGCGAATCTACCAACTCGTCGCCGACGACCTACCGGCCGAGTTTCCGCCGCTCCGCAACGTGCGCATCCGCGAGCGCGACCTGTCCGCGGTGATCGCCGAGGACTCGACGCTGCTGCGCGAGGGCCTGGCCCGCCTGCTCGAAGAGGCGGAGATCGACGTTGTCGGACAGGCCGGGAACGTCGACGAGCTGATGCTCAAGGTGCGCAGCTACCACCCGGACGTCGCCATCGTCGACATCCGGATGCCGCCGACACAGACCGACGAGGGAATCCGAGCCGCCCGTGAGATCCGCGAGCGGCACCCGGACACCGGGGTTCTCGTCCTCTCGCAACACGTGGCCCACACGTACGCCGTCGAGTTGCTCTCGGACAGCGCGGAGGGACTCGGCTACCTGGTCAAGGACCGCGTCGCAGATGTCGACGACTTCACCGCTGCGGTGCGCCGGGTGGCCGAGGGCGGCTCCGCCCTCGACCCGCTCGTGGTGGCGGAGCTCGTTGGTCGCAGGCGCGGCGACGACCCGGTCGAACGGCTCTCACCGCGCGAGCGCGAGGTGATGGAGCTGATGGCCGAGGGCCGCTCGAACCAGGCGATCGGGCAACGCCTGTTCATCTCGCCGCGCGCTGTCGAGAAGCACGTCACCAGTATCTTCGCGAAGCTCCGGCTGCCGGCCGCTGCCGAGGATCATCGCCGCGTGCTCGCAGTGCTCCGCTTCCTCGGCTCGTAGCCGGGTTCGGCTGGCCGCACGCGCAGTCGCCTGCTCGCCGTATTCCTGAAGAGGGCGGGTCGAGGCACGCTCGCATCCTGATCGTTCTGCCAGAGAGAGACGACATCGTGCATCCGACAATCGTCGAAGAACTCGCGAAAGCCGCACAGCGTGATCGGCTCGCCCGGGCGGGGCGCGCCCGCCTTGCCCGCGAAGCCCGCGAACATCGGGGCGTGGCGCAGCCAAGCGACCGGGGTCTCGACCATGCACACGTTCGGCGCGCTCCTGCTCGATCTCGCCGTGCCGGTCGATCTGCGGAGTTCGGATAGCCGCACCCGAGAAAGCCTGAGCGCCGTACGGCCCAGGCCGCTCCGCCCCGCCAACGTTGAGGAGACGGAAGCAACTCGACGGAGGAGTCCCTGGTGAACACGGCACAGCAGTCCCAGCTCTCGATTCCGCAGCTTCGGTTCGAGCTGGCCGGGCCCGTTCTTGGACCCGGCGATCCCTGCTACGACGAGGCGCGGCGCGTGTTCCTGCCCTCGGTCGATCGCCGCCCCGCAGCCATCGTTCGACCCCGTGATGCCGGGGAGGTTGCCCTTGTCGTCTCGCTCGCGCGGGAGACGGGCCTCGAGCTCGCCGTCCGCGGCGGCGGCCATAGCAATGCCGGCCACGGTACGAGCGAGGGTGGGATCGTGCTCGACCTGGCCGACCTCGCGGCGCTCGAGATCGATCCCGGCGGACGGGTCGCGCGCGCGGCGGGCGGTCTCACCGCTGGGGACATCACGGCCGCCGCCGCGCCGCACGGCCTCGCGGTGGGCTTCGGCGACACGTCCTCGGTCGGGATCGGCGGGCTCACGCTAGGCGGCGGGCTCGGCTACCTCGTGCGTAAGCACGGCCTGACGATCGACCACTTGCTCGGCGCCGAGGTCGTGACCGCCGACGGTCAGGTGCTCGAGATCGACGCCGAGCGCGACCCGGACCTCTTCTGGGCAATTCGGGGCGGCGGCGGCAACTTCGGCGTCGTCACCCGCTTCGACTACCGGCTGCACCCGGTCGACGTGGTCACCGGTGGGATGCTCGCGCTCCCTGCAACGCCCGAGACGCTTGCCGGGCTCGTGGCGGAGGCGGATGCCGCCCCGGAGGAGCTGTCGATGATCGCGAACGTCCTCCTCGCGCCGCCGCTGCCGTTCGTTCCGCCGGAGCTCGTCGGCAGTCCGCTGGCGCTCGTCCTGCTTGTCCACGCCGGACCGCTCGACGAGGGAGTGCGTGCCGTTGCGCCGCTCCGGGCGCTCGCGCCGCCGGTCGCCGACTTCGTCCGAGCCATGCCCTACGCCGACATGTTTGCGGCACAAGAACAACAGCTCCCGCCGCGCTCCGTCGTGCGCACGTTCTTCTCCGACTCACTCGACGAGGGCCTCGCCGGCGAGCTCCTCGAGCGCCTCCAGGCGTCGACGGCGCAGCTGGCAGCGGCGCAGATCCGGGTGCTCGGCGGGGCCGCGTCCCGCGTCCCGTCCGACGCGACCGCGTTCGCGCACCGGCAGCGACGGCTGATGCTGAATGTCGCCGCCGTCTACGTCTCCCCGGAGGAGGATCCCGTCCACAGGGCGTGGGCCGAGGGCGCCGCTGCCGCGCTCCGGCAGGGCGAGGACTCGGCGTACGTCAACTTCCTCGGCGACGAGGGCCCGGAGCGGGTCCGGGGCGCCTATCCCGGCTCGACGTGGGACCGGCTCACCGAGGTGAAGCGCCGCCATGACCCGAAGAACGTGTTCCGGCTGAACCAGAACGTGCCACCGGCGGAGCTGCGCTGAGTTCCGCCCGCGGAACGGGTCGCGACGGCGACGATGGCGAACGAGAGCACGCGCGAAGCCCGCGCCGAGCTGCAGGCCTGGTATCTCCACGGGGTCGGCGGTCGCGGCGCTCGACGCCGACCTGCGGGCACCCCTCGAACTCTCGCCGCGGCAGAAGAAGGCGGCGTGAAGGTCTCGCGCGCGTTTCCGGCCGCGGTTGCGCTCGACGGCGCGCAGCGCCTGCCACGGTGGGTGCTCGAGACGATGCTCCTCGCCGGCCTCTACCTCGCCGGGGAGCTCGCGCGCGGCATCGCTCGTGGCGGTAGGTCGAGCGCCGAGACCGACGCCGGCACGGTCGTGCGGCTCGAGCGGAGCCTGCACGTGTTCGACGAGGCGACGATCCAGCACGCCGCCGGCCATGTCGCCGGCCTCCCGACGTTTCTCGGCTACGCATACGTGAGCCTGCACCTCGCGGGCACCGTGGCCGTGCTCGTCTGGGTGTACCGGCGACGCCGCGACGCGTACGCGCGCCTGCGAAACACGCTCGCGCTTACCAGCGGGCTCGCAATCGCCGGCTATGCGCTGTTCCCGACCGCGCCGCCGCGCCTCGCCGGCGTCGGGATCGCGGACACGGTCACCAGGTCGACCGCGGTCGACCTGCACTCGACGCTCGTGTCCCGCCTCTACAACCCGTACGCCGCAGTACCGAGCGTGCACATCGCCTTCTCGCTCACGGTCGGCTTCGCGATCGTGCGGCTCGCACGTCGCCCGCTGTGGCGCGTCGCGGGCGCCCTGTATCCCGCGTTCGTGCTGTTCGTGATCGTCGCGACCGGCAACCACTTCTTCTTCGATGCCGCCGCCGGATCCGCTGTGGCCGCGATCGCGCTCGCCGCGACCGCGTTCGCGCCCCGTCTGCGCGCAAGCATCCGGGCCGGGCAGCAAGTGAACGAGTTCGGGTAGCCGCACCTGCAGAAGCCAGATCGCCGTAGGGCCGCGCGCTCCGGCCGCAGGCAGCCTCGGAGAAAGGAAGTCGGATCTACGAGAGGAGAGGGGAGATGACTGCACTTGCGACCCCGGCCGTCGGGATCAACCCGGATCGGCGGCGCTGGATCGGCCTTGCGGTGATCGTCGCCGCCCAATTCATGGTCGTGCTCGACGTGGCGATCGTGAACGTCGCTCTGCCGACGATCAAGACCGACCTGGACTTCAGCCAGGAGAGCCTCCAGTGGGTCGTCACGGCCTACTCGATCCTCTTCGGCGGCGTGCTCCTGCTCGGCGGCCGCATGGCCGACTTGCTCGGACGTCGCCGCATGTTCATGGCCGGCCTCGTGCTCTTCACGGCCAGCTCGCTCCTGGACGGGCTCGCCTGGTCGGAGAGCTCGCTGATCGCGTTCCGTTCGTTGCAAGGCCTCGGCGCCGCGCTTCTCTCGCCGGCGGCCCTGTCGATCCTGACGACGACCTTCCAGGAAGGACGCGACCGCAACCTCGCGCTCGGCATCTGGGGCGCGGTCTCTGGCAGCGGCGCGGCGGCCGGGGTGCTGCTCGGCGGCGCGCTGACGAGCTCGCTCAGCTGGAGCTGGATCTTCTTCATCAACGTCCCCGTCGGCCTGCTCGTGCTCGCGCTCGCCCCACGGCTGCTGGACGAAAGCCGGGCGGCGGTCGACCACCGCCACTTCGACGTCCCTGGTGCGGCGTCGATCACCGGTGGGCTCATGCTGCTCGTCTACGCGATGACGCGGGCAGCCCAGCACGGCTGGGGCTCGGCGGAGACGATCGCATTGCTCGCGGCCTCGGCCGCGCTGATCCTCGCGTTCGTCGGCATCGAGCTGCGCTCGCAGGCGCCACTCCTACCGATGCGCCTGTTCCGGCTGCGGACGCTGTCAGGCTCGAACCTCTCCGGCTTGCTGCTCGGCGGAGCGCTCTTCTCGCAGTTCTTCCTGCTCACCTTGTACATGCAGCAGGTGCTCCACTACTCGGCCCTGCAGACCGGGGTGGCGTACGTAGCGCTGACGCTCGCGATCATCGTGTTCGCGAACGTCTCCCAAGCGCTTGCGTTGCGGATCGGGATCCGGCCCCTCCTGCCCACCGGATTGCTGCTCGCGGCCGCCGGGCTCGTGCTCTACGCGCGGCTGCCCGTGGACGGACACTATTTCTGGGATCTCTTCCCACCGTTCGTCCTGAGCGGGATCGGCATGGCCTTCGCGTTCATCCCGATGACGATCGGCGCTCTCGCCGGTGTCAAGCCGTCGGACGCCGGGATCGCGTCCGGTCTGATCAACACGAGCCAGCAGGTCGGGGGCGCGATCGGCGTCGCCGTGGCTACGACGATCGCCGCCACCTACACGAGCCGCTACGTCGGGGCGCATCCCGGAAGCGGGCCCGCCGACGCGGCCGCGCTCACGCACGGCTTCGCGATCGCGTTCTACGTACTTGCGGGGCTCGCCGCGCTCGCCGCGATTGCGGCGGTCGTCCTCGTCGAGTCCAAACCGGCACTCGCCGAGGGCGTCGAAGAGGAGCCCGCTCTGAGCATGGCTGCGTGACGCGCAACGACGGGCGGCGCCGCAGGCTTCCCCGAGGCCGGCGGCCGCCGCGCGCCGGTCAACGTCTCGGCGTTCATCTGCGCCGTCGTTCTGATGGTGTGGGCGGTGCCGTTCGGCGGCGGCGGCGGACGGCGCGACGCCCGGCGCGACGCCTGAGCCGACCTAGCTCGAGTTCTCTCCGTCGAAGCGCTCGCCGAGCTCTCTGAGGCTGATCGTCCAGAACTCGTCGTGCTCGACCGGCGCTCCCGGGTGTAGCTCGGCCAGCCGCCCTTCGATGAACTGCCGCTCGGCATCGGAGGGCGTGAGCGTCAGCGCCCGCTGAAAGGCCTCCTGCGCCTCTTCGATTCGTCCAAGCCGCCGGAGCAGGTCGGCGCGCGTTGTGTGGAAGTAGCGGTAGTCGACGAGCGGCAGCCGTTCGAGGATGGCCAGCGCGATCTCGGGCCCTTCAACCTCGGCGAGGGCGATTGCCTCGTTCATTTCGACGACCGGCGATCCGGTGATCCGCGCCAGCAGGTCGTAGAGGGTGGCGATCTCGCGCCAGTCGCGTGGCTCGCGCAGGTGGAGGTCGGCGATCGCGGCCTGAATGGTGTACGCCGCCGGCGCCCTGCAGCGCCACCGCCCGCTCGAGCAGCCGACGCCCGTCGGCGATCCGCGTCTCGTCCCAGCGGCTTCGGTCCTGGTCGTCGAGGAGCACGAGCCGGCCCTGGTCGAAGCGCGCCTCGCGGCGGGCGTCATGGAGGAGCATCAGGGCGAGCAGAGCAAGTACTTCCGGCTCGTCGGGCATCAGCTCGGCCAGTGCCCTACCGAGGCGGATCGCCTCGGAGGCGAGGTCGACGCGGCCATCGCCCCAGCCTTCGTTGAAGATCAGGTAGACGACGGCGAGGACGGCGTCGAGACGCTCGGGGAGCAGGTGGCCGGGCGGGACGACAAAGGGGATGCCGGCGTCGCGGATCTTGTGCTTCGCTCGACTGAGTCGCTTGCTCATCGTTTCGAAGGGGACGAGGAAGGCCCGTGCGATCTCCTCGGTCGAAAGCCCGCCAAGGGTGCGCAGCGTCAGGGCGACCTGCGCCTCGAGCGCGAGAGCCGGGTGGCAGCAGGTGAAGATCAGCTCGAGCCGCTCGTCGGGGAACGCCGTTGTCTCGTCCATCTCCTCCTCCGGCATCGGTTCCGGCTCGCGGCTCAGACGCTCGAGCTTCAGGGCCAGCGTCCTTTCGCGGCGGATGCGATCGATCGCACGGTTGCGGGCCGTCGCGATCAGCCAGCCGGTCGGGTTGTCGGGCAGCCCCTCGCGCGGCCAGCGCTCGGCGGCGATGACGAAGGCCTCCTGGGCTGCCTCTTCGGCGAGCTCGATGTCGCCGAAGATCCCGGCCAGCGTCGCCAGCACCTTTCCCCACTCGTCGCGGAAGAGCTCGTCGAGCATCAGCGGTCGCTAGTCCAGAGCCGGTCTGATCTCGATCGCTCCGCCGTCACGCGTCGCCTGCAATTCCTCGGCGAGGGCGATCGCTCGGTCGAGGTTGGCGACGTCGATGCTGATCAGGCCGGCGAGGTACTCCTTGCTTTCGACGAACGGCCCGTCGGAGAGAAGCGTTCCGTCGCCGTCAGGGCGCAGCGTCGTCGCCGAGTCTGCGTGGTGCAGGCGGACCCAGCCGGTGACGCTCGGCCGCTCGAGGATTGCGGCGATGCTCGGCTCGATCGGCCAGGACTCTTGGCCCCGTCTGGCCTCGTAGGCGGCGATCGAGTTGTAGATCAGCAGGGCGTATCTCATGTAGCTCCTTCGCTCGGTCGGTTACTCATCGCTTCTGTTCCTCTATGACGAACAGAAGCGGCGGCGACGGACATCACTCGTAGTGATCCCCGCGCCTGCCGATCCGCACCCGCCACCTTTGTTCACGAGAAATCGATGGCTGCTGTCCGTCGGCGCTCTGCTCGTTCGTCATCCCTTCGAACAGCCCCATGACGGCCGCTTCGGCGGCGCGAGACGGAGGCGACGGTGACAGAGCAGTCAGCAGCGACAGCACACTCGGCTCCACGCTCGAGGTTGGCCTGGTCGCCCCTTCTCGCCGCGCCGCCGGCGTGCCCGCCGAGGAAGCGGCACTCGCTGCAGCTGCCCAAGCCCTACTCACGCCCGACAACAAGGAGGAACCAACCGAGATGGCCAGCATCCTGCACCGCATCACGATCGACGCTCCGCCCGAGGCCGTCCAGCCGCTGCTGGCGACCAAGAAGGGCATCGCCGCCTGGTGGACGGGCCACGCTCTCAATGGCGATGAAGCCGTCGGCGGCGAGCTCTCGTTCTTCTTCGGAGGCGACAAGCCGGCGGCCGTCATGGAGATGGTCGAGAGCAACGCCGAAGGGATCGCGTGGCGCTGCCTCGACGGCCCCGGCGAGTGGATCGACACCCGGGTCAGCTTCACGCTCGAGCCTCGCGCCGACGGCGGCACGACCCTGCTCTTCCGCCATGAGGGCTGGGCCGAGGAGACGGAGTTCATGGGCGGCTGCACGACGAACTGGGGCGCGTACCTGACCTCGCTGAAGAGCGGCGCCGAAGGCGGCGAGTTCGGCCCCTACCCGGCCGGTGAGATCTGCCGCTGGAGCTGACGAGAGCGATCCCGGCAGAGGGCGGGCGGCGCAATCGCCGTCCGCCCTCGCTTGGCGACAGCAGAACCCAGGGTGGATTCCCCGTCGACATCGATCGCAACCAGGAGCAGCAGACATGAGCACAGTCAAGAGCTACACACGGGTCGTCAGCACCAATGACGGGGGATCGGCATTTGAGGACGCCGACCTGCAGCTGAGCGAGATACCTGCGGGCGAAGGAGCGCCTGCAATGTTCGTCGGCACCCTCGGCGATGTAAACGGGGCCGTCTTCTGCCGGTTCGGCTCCTTCGGCGGCGAGCCACATCCCGCTTCCGGCCCGCAATGGGTCGTCGTCCTGCGAGGTCGGATCGAGGTCGAGGTCAGCGACGGCTCGGCTCGCCAGTTCGGACCTGGTGACCTCGTTCTCGCCACCGACACCAGCGGGCGCGGCCACATCACGCGGGTTGTCGGAACCGAGCCGGTCGAGGCGCTGGGCATTTCGGACGGATCTGCTGCGTGACCCGAGGAACGGAATAGCGACAGCGCGACGAGACCGAGCCAGCGGTTGCGGTCGTTCGTTGCCGGGGTCAGGCGCTCGGTCTGTGCTGTCCGCTCGCCGCCGGCGCGCAACTGTCTTTGCGGCGGGTCATTCGGCCACGACTCGTCGCCGCTCTATCTGCTGTGAGGCAGGGCGCTTGACCTCGGTCGCGAGGCGCAGCTTCTCCATGCCACGGATCACGAGCGCCGAGAGGTCGAGCTGGCCGGGCTCGAGGCCGTGGACCGCGGAGGCCGGGAACGCGTGGTGCCCGTTGTGCCACGACTCGCCGAACGACGGGATCGCCAGCAGCCAGACGTTGCGGCTCTCGTCGCGGGTGCGGAACGGCTGCTCGCCGAAGAAGTGGCAGATCGAGTTGATCGAGAAGGTCACGTGCTGGAACAGGAAGATCCGAACGAGGCCGGCCCAGACCATCGCCTCGAGGCCCCGCTGCCAGCTTCCGCCGACGAGGTAGCCGGCGAGGAACGGCAGCCCGAGCGTCAGCGCGACCCACAGCAGGTACAGGCGATCGATCCTCCGCACGAGCCGGTCCTCGTAGAGGTCGCGCCCGTACTCGACCCCACGCTCGAGGCCTTTCGTGGAGAAGAGCCAACCGATGTGCGAGTGCCAGAGCCCGAGCACGTGCTCGGCCAGCGAGTCGCCGTGCCCGGCGTGCGGTGAGTGCGGGTCGCCGGGCCGGTCGGAGAGCGCGTGGTGCTTGCGGTGGTCGGTGACCCACTGGGTGAGCGGGCCCTGCATCGCCATCGAGCCGAGGATCGCCCAAACCGCGCGGAGCGGCGCGCTCGTCTCGAAGCTCTTGTGCGTGAAGAGCCGGTGGAAGCCGACGGTGATCCCGAGCCCGCAGGCCACGTAGAACCCGGCGAGCAGCACGAGGTCGACCGGGTGCACGCCGCGGTCCCAGAGCAGCCAGACCGCGGCGACGAGCCCGAGCGGCGGCACGACGACGGCCACGATCCCGGCGAGCTGGCTCGGGACGCTCGTCCGCTCTCGGACGGTCTTGATCCTCGTCATGCGGGCTCCTCGAACGGCCGGCCGAGGACGAGCTGCATGTCGCGGATCGCGCGCGTCCTGAACAGCGCCTCACACGACGCGAGGTAGAAGTCCCAGATCCGGACGAAGCGGTCGTCGAAGCCGAGCGCGTGCACCTCGGGGAGGCTCGCGAGGAACCGCTCGCGCCACGCCTTGAGCGTGTCCGCGTAGTGCGGCCCGATCTCCTCGAGCCCGACCACGATCAGGCCGGAGGCGCGGCTCATCGCAGTCTGCAGCGCCTGAAGCGAAGGCAGCAGCGAGCCGGGAAAGATGTAGCGCTGGATCCAGTCCTCCTTGCGCCGGTAGCGTTCGAAGCGCTGGTCTGGCATCCCGATCACCTGGATCGCAGCCAGGCCGCCGGGAGCGAGCAGCCGGTCGCACGCGGCGAAGAAGGTCGGGTACTGCGCGTAGCCGATCGCCTCGAGCATCTCGATCGAGGCGATCTTCGAGAACTGCCGATCGTCGAGCGCGCGGTAGTCCTGGAGGCGGATCTCGACGTGGTCGGCGAGGCCGGCCGCCGCGACGCGCTCGCGGGCGAGCTCGAGCTGCTGCTGGGAGAGCGTGACGCCGGTGACCCGCGCCCCGTACTCGCCTGCCGCCATCAACGCGAAGCTGCCCCAGCCGCAGCCGATCTCGAGCACGTGGTCGCCGGGGCGCAGGCGGAGCTTCTCGCAGATCGCCCTCAGCTTCCGCTCCTGCGCCTGCTCGAGCGTGTCGCCTTCCTCCCATAGCGCGCAGGAGTACGTCATCGACTCGTCGAGGAAGAGCCGGTAGAGGTCGTTGCCGAGGTCGTAGTGGTACTGGATGTTCGCCCGGGCCTTGCGCAGGCCCTGCCGCGGGGAGACGTGGGGGCGGTGGCGGTCGAGCCGCGCGAGGCGCGAGCCGGCGCGCCAGGTTTCGAGGTTGCGCACGACGAGGGCGATCAGTCCGGGGAGGTCGTCGGTGTGCCAGTCGCCGGCGGCGTAGGACTCGCCGAAGCCGAGGCCGGGCGAGCGCGCGAGCTGGCGGAAAACGTCGTTCGAGGTGACGGTCACGACGATCGGGTCACCCGTCCCGCCCCGGTACGCGCGTCCGCCCGGGAGCCGCAGCTCGAGCGCGCCGTGCTCGATCCGGCCGAGCGCCCGGATCGCGGCGCTCTCGGCGAGGCGGGCCCCGATCCGGCGTCCCGCGGGGAGCTCGCGCAGCACCTCGGTCACGTCTTCACCGACCCCTCGCCGGGTACGAACGGCGGCTTGTGGAAGAACGGAACGCGCTTCAGCCAGAGCCTCGCCGCCTGGAGGTGGATGAGGACCGTCACCCGCAGCGGCATCAGCGGGTAGCGGAGCAGCGCGCGGGCGAGGGTCGCGTCGGTGAGCGGGCGCCGACGCCCGGTGAGCGTGGCGAAGAACGGCCGCGCGCCGCCCTCGGTGAGGTCGATCCGCACGTCGAGCTGCTCACCGGGCTCCGAGAACCACCACTGGTAGCTCTGGTCGAGGCCGAAGAACGGCGAGACGTGCAGCTTCTTGTCGTGACGGTAGGAGAGCCGCCGCTCGCTCGTGTCCTGGTTCGCGGGCGAGAGCAGGTAGGGGAGCCGCTCGCCGAAGGTGTTGCTGACCTCGGCGACGATGCAGGCGAGCTCGCCGCCCTGGTAGCAGTAGAAGAAGCTGACCGGGTTGAACACGTAGCCGAGCACGCGCAGGTTCGTCAGGAGCAGGATCCGGTCGGCCTCGATCCCGTGCTCGGCCAGGTAGGCGTGGACGTCGAGGTGGTCGCGGTCGTGCAGGCTGATCACGTTCCTTCGGTTCCACCCGAACAGATGGACGCGCCGGTCGAGGTCGGGCAGCTCTTCGAGGTCGAGCAGAAAGAAGCAGACCCGGTAGCGGAAGACGTTCTCCTTCGGTGTCTTCCGCGCGTGCATGACGGTCCCGGTGTAAAGCGCGGACCTCACCAGCTCACACCGAATGCCGCTGCGGCGGCGAGGCCGGAGCGCAGGCCGTCCTCGTGGAAGCAATACCCCTGCCAGGCGCCCGCGAACGCGGTGCCTCTCGGGCCGTTGAGGCGCGGCAGCTCGGGCTGGGCCTGCATCGACTCCAGCGTCACGAGGGGATGGCGGTACGAGACGCGGCGGATGATTCTCGCCGGGTCGATCTCGGCCGTTCGGTTGAGCGTGACGCAGTAGTGCTCGTCCTCGTCGAGGCGCTGGAGCTTGTTCAGGTAGTAGGTCATCGTCGGGCGGCCGTCGTCGCAGCCGCAGTCGCGCAGCTGATAGTTCCAGGAGCCGCGGGTGGAGATGCGGCGGGGCAAAAAGCGCTCGTCGGTGTGGAGCACGGTGTCGTTCTGGGTCGTCCCGAAGGCGCCGAGCAGGCGGCGCTCGTCGTCGCTCGGATCCTCGAGCAGACGCAGCGCCTGGTCCGCGTGGGTGGCGACCACGACACCGTCGAAGCGCCGCAGTTCGTCGCCCTCGAGCCGCAGCTCGACGCCGCCGTCGAGGCGGCGGATCGAGCGGACCCCGGTCGAGAGGTTGATGCGCAGCCGGTCCTCCAGGGCGCGCACGTAGGTCCGGCTGCCGCCGGTGACCGTCTTCCAGCGGAGGCGCCGGAAGCCGAGGATCCCGTGGTTGGCGAAGAAGCGGACGGCGTAGACGAGTGGGAAGTCGAGCGTCTGGCTGGGTGCAGTCGACCAGAGCGCGGCGCACAGCGGGACGAGGAAGTGGTCCCGGAACCGCGGCGAGTAGCCCTCCTCGGCGACGTAACGGGAGAGGCTCCACTCCGCGCAGCGGGGATCGTCGAGAGCCCGGCTCCCGAGACGCAGGAAGCGTGCGATCTCGAGTGTCAGTCGCGTCAGCGGCGGGCGGCGGCCTGAGTACTCGAGACCGTGCCGGTCGCAGGCGACCGAGAAGCTCATCTCCGAGGGCTGCGTGCGGACACCGAGCTCGCGGAAGAGGCGGACGAGGTTCGGGTAGGTGTCCTCGTTGTGGACGATGAAGCCGGTGTCGAGATGGAGCGTCCGGCCCGCGACCGTGTGCTCGACCGTGTTCGAGTGGCCGCCGGCGCGGTCGTCGCGCTCGAACAGCTCGACCTCGTGGCCCTTCGAGAGCGCGTACGCCGCTCCGAGGCCGGAGATGCCGGTACCGATCACCGCGATCTTCATCTTCACACCTTAGACAATATCTGAACAGACCTTTGCTATGCTTCTGCCGATGGCCCGCTACGTCACGACGATCGAGTCCGCGCTTCCGCAGGCCGAGGCGTTCGCCTACATGGCCGACTTCGCCAACGCTCGCCTCTGGGACCCGAGCGTCGGCGAGGCCCGCCGGGTCGGCGCGGAACCGATCGGGATCGGTTCGGCGTTCGACCTCGTCGCGCGGTTCGGCGGCCGTGACGTGCCGCTCCGCTACCAGATCGTCGAATACGACGCACCGCGGCGGGTCGTGCTCGAGGCGCAGCGTCCTGGATTCGTCTCGAGGGACACCATCACGGTCGAGCCCGCCGGCGGCGGCTCGATCGTCCACTACGACGCGACGCTTGCGTTCGGTGGGATCGGTCGGCTGTTCGACCCGATCATGCAACGCATCTTCAATCGGGTCGGGGCTCGGGCGACGCTCGGGATGCAGACTGCACTGAACTCGTGACGCCGTCGTCCGCGGCGAACCTCGTCGACTGGACGCTCGAGGCGAGCGTCTTCGGCAGCTTCACCAGGATCGGGTACCTCGTCCGGCGGCGCCTCTTCGACTGGGCTCCGCTCCAGTCGCTCCGTCTCGACGGCAAGGTGGCAATCGTGACCGGTGCGACCTCGGGCCTCGGACGAGCGGCGGCCGAGTCGATCGCGGCGCTGGGCGGGCACGTCTGCATCGTCGGGCGCGACCAGGAGCGGACCGAACGCGCCCGCAGCGAGATCTCCGCCGCGGCGCGCGCCGCGGTCGAGGTCGACCTCGCAGATCTCTCGTCTCTCGCGGAGACGGCGGCCTTCGCCGCCCGCTTCGCAGAAGCTCACGATCGCCTCGACGTGCTCGTCCTGAACGCCGGTGCGCTCACCCATGCATACACGGTCACAGGCGAGGGCAACGAGACGACGCTCGCGACACACGTCCTGTCGCCGTTCCTGCTGACCCGGGCGCTGCGGCCCCTGCTCGAGGCGTCGGCACCGTCGCGCGTGATCGTGGTGGCATCCGGCGGCATGTACACCGAGGCGCTCGACGTCGCTGCCCTCGACCCGGACCCCGCCGCCTACGACGGGACGAGGACATATGCGCGCTGCAAGCGGGCACAGGTCGTGCTGGCCGAGGAGTGGACGCGACACCTGCTGGACACCGGCATCACCGTCAACGCCATGCATCCCGGCTGGGCCGACACCCCCGGGCTCCGAACCGCGCTTCCCGGCTTCAGCCGCCTCATCGGACCGCTGCTCCGAACACCTGGGGAAGGAGCCGACACGATCGTCTGGCTGGCCGCCGCCCCGGACGCCGCCGACCTCAGCGGCCTGTTCTTCCTCGACCGGCGAGCGCGGGAAAAGCACCGCCTGCGCCGCACGCGCCGTCACGACGAGGCCCGCGAGGCGGCGCGACTCTGGCAGCTCTGTACAGAGCGCACGGCTCCGTTCACGGCCGAACTCGGCGGGTCAGCCGCCTGACCCGACCGCGGTAGCCGCAATCCGTCGCAGCATTCCGCCGAAGACGTAGCTGTGGAGCGGCCAAAGCGTGTACCAGTAGGCAAGACCGGGCACACCGGCCGGGTCGAAGATGGCCGTTTGCCGAATGACCGAGCCGCCCTTGTCGTCTGGTTGGACCTCGAACTGGAGCCATGCACGACCGGGCACCTTCATCTCGGCGGCGAGCCCGAGCAGTCGATCCTGTTCGAAGCGCTCGACACGCCAGAAGTCGATCGTGTCGCCCACCTGTATGCCGACCGGATCACGGCGGCCGCGCCGCAAGCCCGGGCCGCCCACGAGCACGTCGAGTGCGCCGCGCAACTCCCAGAGCTGGTCGCCGAGGTACCAGCCCGTGTGACCTCCGATTCGCTGAATCGGAGCGAACGCCGCCGCGGGCGGGCAAGGCACCGTGACGCTGCGTGAGTCGACAAGTCTGGAGCCGTAGCGCGCGCCGCCGTATCCAGGGCCGGGTGCGGACGCCTCATCCGACCAGCGGGTCTCCGCGATCTCCTTGTCCTCGTTCGCAAGCGCCCGTGCGATCGCGTCAGCCGAGCTCCGAGGGCGCACGGGGAACACCTCGAGCGCTCGCGGGTCGTTGACGACCGTCTCGTTGCGCAGGCTGTCGACGAGCTCACGCCCCACCCCGGCGTACACGGGCGTGACGAGATGAAGCCAGAGACTCGAGAGCCGTGGCGTCAACACCGGAACCGGCACCATCTGTCGCCGCAAACCGCGTTGCTCGGCGTACTCGTGCATCAGGTCGAGGTAGGAGCAGACGTCGGCGCCGCCGATCTCGAATACCTCGCCCCCGTCGGGCTGGTAGTCGAGGGCCTCCAGCAGGTAGGCGACCACGTCCTCGATCGCGATCGGCTGTGTGCGCGTCTTCACCCAGCGCGGCGTGACCATCAAGGGCAGCCGCTCGACCAGTGCGCGCAGCATCTCGAACGACGCGCTCCCCGAGCCGATCACGATCGACGAGCGGAACTCGATTGTCGGGACGCTCGACCCGCGCAGGATGCCGCCGACTTCCTGGCGCGAGGCCAGGTGCTCGGAGAGGTCACACTCCCCGAGCCCGCCGAGGTAGATGATCCTGCGAACATCTGCGGCGCGCGCCGCGCTCGCGAACGCCGAAGCCGCCTCGCGATCAGCCTTCGCGAAGGAGCCACCCGCCCCCATCGAGTGCACGAGGTAGTAAGCCGTCTCGACGTCTTTGAGCGCAGCGCGCAAAGTCTCGGGGCCCAACACGTCGCCGTGGACGACCTCGGTTCCGGGCCCGACGCGGGCCGAGAGGTACTCCGGGCGGCGTGAGAGGCAGCGAACTCGCTCGCCGCGCTCCTCGAGCGCGTGGAGAAGACGGCCCCCGATGTAGCCGGTGGCGCCGGTGAGCAGGATCAGCGGACGGTGCGGGCCGGACGCGGACACGGTCACGTCCGCGCAACCTCGTCGGCTGCCGCTACGAGATCTCCGTCGAGGCGGCGGGCGCCGAGGCGGGCGCTGAGGTCTTCCGTTGCGCCGGGGCCTGCGAGCGCGAGCGGCACCGCCCGGGCCAGCCGGCGAAGGCCGGGGGCCTGCGCTTCGAGCAGGGCGCGGTCGAAGCTCGAGACGACGACGAGCGCCGGCCTCGTCGTCTCGGCCGCGCGGGCGAGCGTTGCGACCGGCGTGTCCGCGCCGAGAAAGAGGATCCGCCAGGAATGTGAGCGCAGGACGAGCGCGAACGCGAGCAGGGTGATGTCGTGCATCTCGCCGGGCGCACAGGCGAGGAGAGCAAGAGGTCCCGTTCCGCGACCCCAGAACCGGGCAAGCGCGAGCAGCCTGCCGCGGATGAGGTTGCTCGCGAAGTGCTCCTGGCTGATCTCGATCTCGCCCCGCTCCCAGCCGTCGCCGACCTCCCTCAGGGTGGGCAACACGACCTGGCTCAGCGACTCCTCCAGGCCGAACGCCGCGACGCTCTCGTCGAGCACCGAATTGGCGGCGGCCTCGTCGTAGCGGCGGATCGCTGCGAGTAGGCGGGCGGCCGCGTCTTCCAGGAGACCCTCGGACGGCCGCTCGTACTCGAGTGCGGCGCGGGCGGCCTCCGCGGCCGAGAGACCCTGGGCGAGCCCACGTCGCATGCGCTCCACGCGAGCGGCGTCGGCCTCGGTGTAGAGCCGGAAGCCGCCCGGCGAGCGAACCGGCCGCGTGAGCCCGTACCGCGACTCCCACGCGCGGAGCAACTCGGGCGTAACGCCCACCCGGCGCGCGAATTCGCCGATCCGAAGCTGCCCGAAGTCGGTCGCCATCGACATGATCATACAAACATTCAACAAACACTTGACGGCAGGGTCTCTATTCGGCTACATTAGACAGAGTCCAGACAGACTCTATACAGACAGTCTGAACGTCAACCCGGAAAGGAAAGAAGCAACATGCCGCACAACATCGTTGAAACCGCACGAGAGGCAGGGACGTTCCAGACCCTGCTCACCGCCGTCGATGCCGCCGGCCTCGGCGACACTCTCGCCGACGGAGGACCGTTCACCGTCTTCGCGCCGACCGACGACGCCTTCGCAGCGCTCCCGCAGGGAACCGTGCAGGGTCTCCTCGCAGACCCGCCCGCGCTCGCCCGGGTGCTGACCTATCACGTCGTACCGGGCCGGATCACGTCGGCCGAGATCACCCATGACAGCGAGCAGAAGACGGTCGAGGGCAGCGTGCTCAAGATCGCCGTCAACGGCGGGGTGGTCGTCAACGACGCCGCCGTGATCCAAGCGGACGTCGAGGCCGAGAACGGCGTCATCCACGTCATCGACCGAGTCCTGATCCCCGCCGCATAGTCGGTGGCAAACCGGAGGAACTGACATGAAGAAGCTCGGAACGGCAATCGTGATCGGCGCCGCGACGCTCGCGGCCGCGACCTCGATCTCGGCGGCCTCGCCTGCGAAGTCGACCGCCATGGGCCAGAAGAACATCGTCCAGACGGCCGTCGCCGCCGGCCAGTTCAAGACGCTCGTCGCGCTCGTCAAGCAGGCCGGCCTCGCCGGCGCCCTGTCCGGGCCCGGCCCGCTGACCGTGTTCGCACCCACCGACGCGGCCTTCGCGAAGGTGCCGAAGTCGACCCTCGCAGCTCTCGCAAAGAACAAGGCGAAGCTGAAGGCCGTCCTGCTCTACCACGTCGTCAAGGGCAACGTCACCGCCGCGCAGGCGTCCATGCTCACGTCGGCGAAGACGCTCGAAGGCGCGTCGGTCCCGATCCGGGTCTCCGGCACCAAGGTGTACGTCGGCGGCGCCCAGGTGATCAAGGCCGACGTCAAGGCCTCGAACGGCGTCATCCACGTCGTCAACAAGGTGCTCATCCCGCCGAAGCAGTAGCGGGGGGAGGTGGGTGGATCGATGCGCGAATCTGTCTGGGACTACCCACGGCCCCCGCGCGTCGAGCCTTCCGGCAAGCGCGTCCGCGTCGTGCTCGGCGGCACTGTGATCGCCGACACGGCGCGGGCGCACCGCGTCCTGGAGACGAGCCATCCACCGGTCTATTACGTGCCGCTCGACGAAGTCGCTCCCGGCTCACTCGAGCCGTCTCGCGGCCGCAGCACCTTCTGCGAGTGGAAGGGAGTGGCGTCGTACTTCGACGCGATCGGCGGCGATGGCCGCCGGGTCGAGCGGGCGGCGTGGACGTACCCCGACCCCGCGCCAGAGTTCGAGACGATCCGTGACGCGGTTGCGTTCTACCCTGCTCTCATGGACGAGTGCACGCTCGACGGCGAGATCGTGAAGGCGCAGCCGGGCGGCTTCTACGGCGGCTGGATCACGAGCGAGATCGTGGGCCCGTTTACGGGCGACCGCAGCGTGATCGCTCCACGACGAATTGTCTCGCGCCGTTGACTACTGCCGACCGCACTAGGCTTCAGGGCATCGAAGAGCGCTCACTTCGGCGTGGCAATGCCCTGCTCGCGGCGCTCCACGCGGCGCAGGCTGCGTTGATCCTCGCGCTCTCGACCGACTTCTCGCTTCCGGTGACGGGCGCCTTCATGGAGGGCCCGCCGGGAAGTGGGCTGCCGAAGCAGGAGCTGCTCTTCGACCTCCGCATCGGCCCGCTCGTCGGCGCGTTCCTGTTGCTGGCAGCGCTCGACCACGCGCTCGTGGCGCTGCCGCCGTTTCGCGCACGCTACGAGCGAGCTCTCGTAGCGGGCGTCAACCCGTTCCGCTGGCTCGAGTATTCGCTGTCGGCATCGGTGATGGTCGTCCTGATCGCGATGCTGACCGGCATCGCCGACTACGTCGCGTTGCTCGCCCTCTTCGCCGCGAACGCCGCGATGATCTTCCTCGGCTGGCTGATGGAGCTGCTCAACCCGCCGGACCGCGTGCGGACGCGCTGGCTGCCGTTCGTGCTCGGCTGCATCGTCGGCGCCGTGGCGTGGATCGCCATCGCGGTGCAGATCGGTGTCTCGGCGGAGCGTGGACATGCACCGCCGACGTTCGTCTATGTGATCTTCGTCTCGCTCTTCGTTCTGTTCAACAGCTTCGCGGTGAACCAGGCCCTGCAATACAAGCGAGTCGGACGCTGGCGCGACTACCGCTACGGCGAGCGCTGGTATCTCTGGCTGAGCCTTGTCGCGAAGAGCCTGCTCGCATGGCAGGTCTTCGCGAACGTGCTCGTGCTCTAGGCCGGCGAGCACACCCATGCGCAGCCCACGTCGGCCCACGGCGCGCGGAAACATGCTGCAACGTTCACGCGCGTTCTGACGCGCGGTGAGCACCTGGATAGGCGACCGGTTGCCAGCGGTTGCGCCCGCTTGGCTCCATAGATGCTCCATGATTCGTTTTCTGATTGGGCGACGGAAGCGTGGGTGGTGAGAAGACGACGCTGAGGGAGAGCCCTCCTTCGGGGAGGGGTTGGGCGCTGATCGTGGCGCCGTGGGCGGCGGCGATCGCCCGGACGATGGAGAGGCCGAGGCCGTGCCCATTCGTATGCTGCATGCGGCGGGGGTCGAGGCGCTGGAACGGTTGGAAGAGACGCTCGATTTCCTCGGGCGGGATGATCGGCCCGCTGTTGCTCACGGTCAGGACCGCATTCCCGTGGGCGGTGTCGGTCGAGATCTGAACGTGGCCGTCGGCGAGGTTGTGGCCGATTGCGTTGTCGACGAGGTTGGCGACGAGGCGGTCGATGAGTCTGGGGTCGCCGTCAAGTGGCGCGGGGTGGAGGGAGGTCTCGATGTGCAATCCGAGGCGGTCGAGGCCTGGGCGTCCCAGGACGGACCGGCTGATGTCTGCGAGGTCGATTTGTTCGCGCTGGTCGAGTCCGCTTTCGCTGCTGGCAAGGGTGAGCAGCGCGTCGATGAGCGTTTCTTGTTCCCGGTTGGAGGCGAGCAGTTCCCGGCCGGTCGATCGCCACTCATCCGGTGTGGGGCCGCCGAGGGCGACCTGTACGAGGGTGCGCTCTCGGGTGAGGGGCGTGCGGAGCTCGTGTGAGGCGTTGGCGACGAAGCGCCGTTGTGCCTCGAAGGCAGCCTCGAGGCGCGCGAAGAGGTTGTCGAGGGTGTCGCCGAGTTCTTTGAGTTCGTCGTCGGGGCCGTCGAGGCTGAGGCGTTCGTGCAGGCTGGTGGAGGAGATCCTGCGTGCGGTGCGGGTGATCGTTCGGATGGGGCGCAGCATCCTGCCGGCGACGAGCCAGCCGGCGAGGACGGCGAGGACGACGACCGCGGCGAGCGCGATGCCCGAGTCGACGAGGAGCTGGTGCGAGTCGGACGCGCGCTGCGCGGCTTGGACGCTTCCTGCCTGTTCTACCTGGTGCACCGCTTGCGCTACCTGACGGGCGGCCTGGGCCAGTCGATGCTGGTCCTGGGTCAGCTGACGCTCGTCCCGTACCACGAGCGGAGACATGGGAAAGCTCGGTGGTCCTGCGCTACTCCCAGCGACGGGCAAGTGCTTGATCTGGTTCTGATCCTGCGTGACCTGATGCTGAGCCTGTGCCAGCTGGTAGAGAGCGCCCGGCAGCTGCTTCTGAGGCCTCGATGGGAGCGGCTGGATGGCGGGCGTGTGAGGGACCTTGGGGAGCTGTGGCGTCGATAACGCGGTCGCTCGTTCGAAGAGGACGTAGGTGGTGGCGACCAAGGCCACGCCGGAAAGGAGGAAGAGGCCGCCGTAGAGGACGGTGAGCCGGAGCCGGGCGGTGCGGCGCGGTAACCGCACCCGAGCGCGGGATAGGTGCGTCATGGGCCTCCGATCCGATAGCCGACTTCGCGGATGGTCTCGATCAGCGCAGGGTCACCGAGCTTGGCGCGCAGCCGGCTGATGGTGGTCTTGACGGTGGCGGTGTAGGGGTCGAGGTCGTCGTCCCAGACCCGTTTGATCAGTTCCTCGGCAGAGACCGGGTTTCCCTCGGCGGCGAGCAGGCACTCGAGCACGGCCAGTTCGTTGCGGCTGAGCTCGAGCCGGAGCCCGCCGCGAAAGGCGACTCGGCCAACGGGATCGAGACGCAGGTCGCCATGGACGAGCTCGGCCGACGGCATGGCCGGGCGGCGCGCCACCGCTCGGATGCGCGCGACCAGCTCGGCGAACTCGAACGGCTTGGGCAGGTAGTCGTCGGCGCCCAACCCGAGCCCCTCGACCCGCTCCTTGACCGAGCCGGCGGCGGTGAGCATCAGCACGCGGCTCGCCGATCTCTCTGCGAGCAGGGCTCGGCAGATCTCGTCGCCGTGGGTGCCGGGCAGGTCGCGGTCGAGCACGACCACGTCGTAGTCGGTGATCGCCAGACGGCTGCGGGCGTCGTCGCCGTCGAGGGCGACGTCGACGGCCATCCCTTCCCGGCGCAAACCGACCGCCACCGCCCTCGCGAGCACGTCGTCGTCTTCGGCTATCAGCACTCTCACGTCTCACCCATACCTACGAAGCCGTTCGCTGCGCCTCTCAGGATGCCGATCGCAGGTCACAGCCGGGTAACAGGATCCGTTGCGGGGCTGTCACCTCCCAGTTCCTACGCTGCTCTCGAATGTCGCTCCCGCGAGACATGAAGATGACAGCGACCTACCGGAGATTCGGCGCGCTCGCGCTTCTGGCCGCGGCCGCCGTCGCGCTCGCCGGCTGCGGCGGCTCGAAGGCGCCTTCGGTCGCGAACATCGCAACGACCAGCAGCCCATCGGCGGCCACGGGAACGAGCGGCAGCAGTCGCAGCGCGACGACCGCGACCGGGAAGGACGCGACACGCTTGCTGGTCGAGTGGGCCGCCTGCATGCGCAGCCACGGCGATCCCGACCAGACCGACCCGACCGTCGACAACCACTACGGGATCAACATCACCATCCCACTCTCGGCCCCGGAGACGCTCTCAAACGAGGTCCACGACGGAACCGCCCCGTGCAACCAATACCTGGCCGCCGCCAGCAACGCGCTGAAGGCCGAACACCCGGCGCCGCCTGCGCCCTCGAACGGCGCCACCGGGGTGAAGTACGCCGCCTGCATGCGCGCCCACGGGGTCCCCAACTACCCAGACCCCACAGGGAACCGAACGAACCTGCGCGGGATCGACATGAACAGCCCGTTCTTCATCAGGGCGAACAAGCTGTGCGGCAAGCAGATCGGCGCACCGGACTGGTGGATCAACGGCTGGGGCCCGCCGGGAAACATCTCGGTCTCGAACATCCCCCCAGGTGGTCTGCCGAGTGGCCCGAATCGTCTGCGGAGCGGCATCGGTGGAACCACCACCACACCGACCACGTCCCCCGGCGGATGAGGTCGAGTTCGGGGTCCTCATGCGGCTGGTGAGACCGGTGGTTGCGCTCGCCGGGCTCGCCGCCTCAGTGCTACTCGCCTCGGCCTGCGGCGGCTCGACAAGCCCGCGAGTGGCGGCGATCGGCACGACGACGCAGAGTGACTCCGGTCAGCGCGGGTCGGTAGCTGGCGGCCCGCCGGTCGGGAGCAGCGGCGGAACATCCGGTAGCGCGGGCACGCCGTCCGGGAACACCGCAGGCCGAGCAACGTTCGCGCTCGTGCGCGGCGGCGTTGGGCAGATGACGAAGTTCGCCGCCTGCGTCCGCTCGCACGGCGAGCCGAACTTCCCCGACCCGAACGCCCAGGGGCAATTCTCGATGTCGGCCGTCACAGCCGGCGGCATCGATCCACGCTCGCCGCAGCTCGGGCAGGCCGTGCAGGCTTGCGAGAAGGATCTGCCGAAGAGTGGCCCCGCTCCTCTGAGCGCGGCGGCACAGGCGCAGGTGCGTAAACAAGCTCTCGCGTTCTCGGCCTGCATGCACTCGCACGGCGTACCGAACTTCCCTGACCCCAACGCGCGAGGATCGCTCTCGCTCAGAGGGGTCGACTCGAACTCGCCGCAGTACCAGACGGCGATGACGGCTTGCCGCAGATACCTCGGCAAGAATTCCAAACTCGGGCCGGGTGCAGGTTGATGAACGCCTACGCGTTCCTCGACCCGTCAGGAGTGGGTTCGTTGGTCGCCGAAGCCGAAGCCCCGGCGCTGACGCACCTCGCCTTCATCGCCCACGAACTCCGCACGCCTCTCGCGACCCAACGCGCGCTGCTCGAGCTCGCGCTCGCCGACCCCGAGGCAGACGCAGAACTTTGGCAAGAGATTGGAAGCGACGTACTCGACGCCTGCAAGGAGCAAGAACGATTGCTCGAATCGTGTCTTGCTCTCTCGCGGAGTCAGAGTGCAGTTACTCGCAGCGAGACCGTCGACCTCGCCACCGCAGTCGCCACCCGTCTTGGCGCCCTCGATCTTCGCAGCGTCACCGTGACGAAGAGTCTCGAACAGGCTCTGACGACGGGCGATCCCGACCTGATCGAGCGCCTCCTCGACAACCTGCTGACAAACGCGGTCAGACACAACCGCGTCGGCGGCTCGATCGAAGTGACCACGCGGAGCATCGAACCACAGACCCTGCTCACGGTCGAAAACACCGGCCCTCCCATCCCTGCCGGCGAGATCACGCGACTGTTCGAACCGTTCCAGCAACTCACGTCGCAGAACACCAGCTCGCCTCGTGGGCTCGGCCTCGGCCTCGCCGTCGCCAAGGCGGTCGCCACCGCGCACGGCGCCGTCATCAGCGCGCACGCCCGCCCGTCCGGAGGACTACGAATCGATGTCGTCTTCCCACCAGCACATGATCAGCCAGGCGTCGATGCAGGCATGTCGAACGGCAGGCGCAACCTCGCTCCGAACGTCAACTAAAGCCGAGAAGATGGCTGAAGCCCTGGCCTCTTCCGATGGGTTGCGAGATGGCTTGTTCGAGCGGTTGTCGAGGAGGGTCGCATCGTGCCCGGGAGCGCGCCCGACCTGGGTCGCGGGCGCGGCGGCTGGGTAAGACGTCGGCGAGAACTCGACACCGGGAGGCGGACGATGAAGGCGATCGTGGTGACGGACCGGGCTGCGGGAACGGCCGGGATGAAGCTGGTGGAGCGGCCCGAGCCGCAGGCAGCGATAAACGATGTCGTCGTTCAGATTCATGCGTCGGGATTCGTCCCGACCGAGATGGGGTGGCCCTCGACCTGGACCGATCGCCTCGACCGTGACCGAACACCGTCGATCCCTGGGCACGAGCTGGCCGGGGTGGTTACCGCGCTCGGCGATGGGACGACGGGGCTCTCGGCGGGACAGCGCGTGTTCGGCCTTACCGACTGGTATCGCGACGGCACCCTGGCCGAGTGCGCGGCCGTCGAGGCACGCAACCTCGCGCCCTTGCCGGGCGACGTCGGTTTCACGGTGGGCGCGAGCCTGCCGATCTCAGGCCTGACTGCGTGGCAGGGACTCTTCCAGCACGGCCGCCTTCGGGCGGGGCAGAGCGTCCTCGCGCACGGTGCGGCCGGTGCAGTCGGGTCGATGGTGACGCAGCTCGCACGTGAGGCCGGCGCTTACGTCGTCGGCACCGGACGCGCTGCCGACCGTCAGACGGCGCTCGACTTCGGCGCGCAGGAGTTCGTCGACCTCGAGAACGACGCCCTGGAGGACGTCGGCGGCGTCGACCTGGTCTTCGATGTCATCGGCGGCGACATCGGGAGGCGGTCCGCGGGTCTGATCCGGGCCGGAGGAACAGTGGTGTCCGTCGTCGGGCCGCCGGAGACGCGGCCCGCTGACGGCCTGGCGATCGACTTCGTTGTCGAGTCCGATCGTGCCCAACTGGGTGAGGTTGTCCAGCGGGTGCGGGACGGACGACTGCGGACGAACATCGGCACCGTCGCGACCCTCGACGAGGCTGTCGCGGCCCTCAACCCGACCGAGCGGGTCACAGGAAAGCCGATCATCCGCATTCGTCCGTAAGAGCGCTTTTCAGAATGAGCAGTTGTGTCGCCCGGCTGCGCTCGGCGGCGCGCTGCTTCGTCCTCGGTCGCGTCCATATGCCTGCATATGGACGCTCCCTGCGTCCTTGCATCGCATCCGCCGAATCGCACCCGGAGCGACGAATGTCATTCTGAAAGGCACTCAAGGACTCATCGACGGATGGCTCCGAAGTCTCGTCGCTTCGGGCGGGCGCCGCCGCCGGCTCGTGATATCCGCTCAGGACGGGACGCGTCTCGGCTTCGACCACGACAAGCTGCCGAACCACTCCAAGTGGTTCTGTCAGTTTAAACTGACAGAAATGAACGAGGCGGCGCCCAGCGAGCTCACGGCGGCGCTCGCGGAGAGCGATCCGGCCATCGGTTTTCGCGCGGTCCTGGGACTGCGCCGCTTGGCCGAGCGAATCGAAAGCCGTCAGGTCGCGCTCGCCCGCGAACAAGGCTGGTCGTGGCAGCAGATTGGCGACGCGCTGGGAGTCACTCGTCAGTCGGTCCACACCAAGCACGGGAAGCTCTCGTGACGGCCGGCAGTCCGTCGACCGCGAGGGGCCCTGCGTACCACCCGTGGTCGACCTATATCGCTGCGCGCGAGGAGGCCAGGCGGCGGGGAGACCGGAAGGTCGGAACCGAACATCTTCTGCTGGCGCTCCTCTCGGAGCCCGATCTCTCGGGCGTCCTCGACGTGACGATCGAGGAGGCGCGGGCCGCCCTCGATGCGCTTGATCTTCAGGCGTTCGCGGCGATCGGACTCGACGCGCGACTCGATCTGCCGCCGGTGCCGTCGACGCCGCCCGCGGAGCTTCCGCGCAAGCCGACGTTCCGGGCCGTTCTGAAGGGGCGCTTGCCGATGACGCCCACCGCGAAGAAGACGCTCGAAGCGTCCCGCAACGGAACGCGACGCGGCCGCGCCGACCCGGGCACGAGGTACGTCGCGAAGAACGTGCTCGCTGCGCTTCTCGAGCTCGAGCGGCCCGACCCGGCCGCCGAGCTCCTGGCCGGGCTCGGCGTCGAGCCGGCCGCGATCCGAGAGCGGCTCGCACGTGTCTGATCCGAGCGCACCGGAGGTTCCGGTTGTTCGCGCCGAGTCGTTGACGAAGCGCTTCGGCAACGTCGTCGCGGTCGACGATCTTTCGTTTGCACTCGCGCCGGGCACGATCACGGGCTTTCTCGGCCCGAACGGCGCCGGAAAGACGACCACCCTGCGGATCGTGCTCGGGCTGGCCGCGCCCTCGAACGGACGTGCACTGGTGTTCGACAGGCTCTACGCCGACCTGCCGCAAGCTGCGCTGCGAGTCGGGGCGGTGCTCGAGGCGACCGACTTTCACCCGGGCCGCTCGGGCCGGGACCATCTCCGCACGCTCAGTCGCGCCGCATTGCTACCGGACTCGCGCGTCGACGAGGTCCTGACGCTCGTCGAGCTCAGTGACGCGGCAAGGCGGCGCGTCAAGGGGTACTCGCTCGGCATGCGCCAGCGGCTCGGCCTCGCCGCCGCGCTTCTCGGCGACCCGGAGCTCCTCGTCCTGGACGAGCCCGCCAACGGCCTCGACCCGGAGGGCGTCCGCTGGCTGCGCGACTTCCTGCGCGATTTCGCGAGCAAGGGTCGAACCGTGTTGATCTCGAGCCACGTGCTCGCCGAGGTCGCCCAGACCGTCGATCAGGTCCTGATCATCAACCACGGCAAGCTCGTCGTCGAGTCCTCGCTCGAGCAGTTGACCGCGCGCGTCGGCGGCTCGGTCCGCGTCCGCTCGCCCGAGGTCTCGCGCCTGCAAGAGGCGCTGAGCCGCGCGCAGATCGCGACCAGTCCGAGCAACGAGCACGCGCTTCTCGTCCACGGAACGACAAGCGAACGCGTTGGAGACATCGCCTTCGCCGCCCGGATTCCGATCCACGAGCTCGCGAGCGAGGCGTCGTCACTCGAAGACGTCTTCCTCGAGCTGACCTCGGAGCCGGTGCCGTGAGCGGGCAGATCAAGGCAGAGCTTCTGAAGATCCGCTCGACGCGAACGACGATCGGGCTCGCGCTCGGGATGATCGCGCTCATCGTGCTCTTCGCCCTGCTCTCCGGGCTGCTCACGAAGGCTCCACAACTCATGAGCAGCCAGGATCAGTTGGGCCTTCTGAGCGTCGGTAGCTTCTCCGGCGTCTTCTCGGCGCTCGCCGGGATCATGCTGATCACGAGCGAATACCGCTACGGAACGATCCGCCCGACGTTTCTCTTCTCGCCGAGACGCTCACGGGTGCTCGCCGCCAAGCTTGCCGCCGGCCTCCTCGCCGGCCTCGCCTTCGGCGTCGCCGGCCAGGCGCTCGGCTTCGGCATCGCCATCGCGATCCTCGACGCGCGCGGAATCCCCTACGCGCCCGGCACGGGTGCGACCGCGCTCCTTCTCGGCGGAACGCTCGCCGCGAGCGCGCTCTGGGGTGCAATCGGCGTCGGCCTCGGCGCGATCCTCCGCAACCAGGTCGGCGCGATCATCGCCCTCCTCGCCTGGGGCTTCGTCGTCGAGAACCTCCTCTTCGCATTCGTCCCGAGCGTCGGCCGATTCGCGCCCGTCCATGCCCAGAACGGCCTCTTCGGCCTCACGACCAAGCATCTCCTCACGCCTGCCGCCGGCGCCGCCACCCTGATCGCCTGGACTGCTGCGCTCGCCGCCGTCGGCGTCGTCCTTGCCGCCCGCCGCGACGTCAGCTAACGCAATGCGAGCGCATGAACGCGTTCAGGATGCGCCGATGTGAGATCCCGACCGCCCCGGCGCGGCCAGGCGTTCCGTGTCAGCTGTGCTCCTACGAGTCCGCTCGACTGAGCGTGAGCCGCGCCGCAACAGCCTCGCGCGCGCGGTCGATCGGCTCGTTGCTGCCGTAGAGCAGGAACGCCATGTTGGCCATGATGAGGTAGCCGTTGAGCTCGAAGACCAGCTGGTCCGGGTCCTCGGCGCGGAGCTGGCCGGCCGCTTGAGCCTGGCGAACCAGCTGTACCAGCAGGTCGGCCCAGTCGCGCTGGAACTCGGAGATTCGCTCCCTCACGGCCCCGGGGTGGGTATCGAGCTCAGCTGCGGCGGACGCGAAGAAGCAGCCGCCCGGAAACACTCGGCGCTCGACGTGCGAGAGGAACTGCTCGCACAGCACTTCGATCTTCTCGAGCGGCGTCGCTCCCCGCTCGGCCGGGGCGATCACCTCGGCTTCGAAGATCGCGCCGGCGGTCTCGATCGCGGCGAGCTGGAGCTCCTCCTTCGATCCGAAGTGGGCGTACAGGCCGCTCTTGCTCATCCCGATGTGGTCGGCGAGACGGCCGATCGAGAGGCCCTCGAGGCCGTCGACCGTTGCCAGCTTCGCGGCCGCGTCCAGGATCGTGCGCCGGCTCCGCTCGCCGTCTGACCGCGGCTTCCGTCGTAGGCGTCGAGCAGCTGTGTCTTCCATTGCTTGACAAGTTAGCACGACCGTTCGTATAGTGCAGAGAACGAACGACCGATCGTGCTAACTACGGGAAGGCAGGCATGCGTATGACCGAGACTTCTGGAACTGCGCTCGAGCAGTTGAAGCGGCGCCGACGGCACGAGACTGCGCCTGTCGCGCCACCGTCCGCGCTCAAGACGGGCCGCGGTGCACTGACGCTGGCGCTGCTCCTGCTCGTCCAGTTCCTCGACTTCCTCGACGTCTCGATCGTCAACGTCGCTCTGCCCGCGATCGGGCACGATCTGCGCTTCTCGGAGCAGAGCTTGCAGTGGGTCGTCAGCGGCTACGTGGTCACCTACGGAGGCTTCCTGCTCCTCGGTGGGCGTGCTGCAGACCTCGTCGGCCGGCGGCGCATCCTTGTCAGCGGGCTCGTTCTGTTCGCGCTCGCCTCGCTCGCAGGTGGTCTTGCGCAGACCGCGGGACTGCTCGTCGCCGCCCGCCTTGCCCAGGGAGCCGGCGCAGCCATGATGTCGCCGGCCGCGCTCTCGGTCTTGACCACGACGTTCACCGACAGGCGCGACCGCAACCTGGCACTCGGCGCGTGGGCGGCCGTCCCCGGTCTGGCCGGCGCCTCCGGCGTCGTCCTCAGCGGCGTACTCACCGAGGGGCCCGGCTGGCGCTGGATCTTCTACCTCAACGTGCCGGTTGCGATCCTCGCCGGCCTCGGCGCGCTCGCGCTCCTCGGCCGCGAACCTCCCGGGCGTAGACGGAGCGGCTTCGATTTCCCGGGGGCGGTGCTCGTCACTGCGGGGATGCTGCTTCTGATCTACGCGCTCGTCCGTGCTCCCGAGGTTGGCTGGGGAGCGACCGAGACGATGAGCGGGCTCGCGGTCGCAGCCGTGCTTCTCGCGGTGTTCGTTGCCAACGAGCGCCGTGCGAGCACCCCGCTCGTCCCCTTCTCGATCTTCCGGATCGAGGGGCTCGCCGCCGCCAACGTGACCCAGCTCATCACCTTCGGCGGCCTCTACTCGATGTTCTTCTTCCTCAGCCTCTACATGCAGAGCGTGCTGGGCTACTCGCCGAGCCACACCGGCCTCGCCTACCTGCCGCTCACCGCCGGCTTCATGATCTCGGCTGGGATCGCGACACCTCTGGTTCCGCGCATCGGGACGAAGCCGGTGATCGTCGCGGGCGCCCTCGTCGCGGCGGGCGGTCTCTACTTCCTCTCGCACGTGCCCGTGGACGGCGCCTTCCTCGCCGACCTGCTCCCGGGGATCATCCTCGTCGCCCTTGGAGCCGGCGCCGTCTTCACCGGCGTCACCACCGCCGCGACCGAGGGCGTGCCGGAAGACCATACCGGCTTCGCCTCCGGTCTCCTGAACGCCTCGATGCAATTCGGGGGCGCGCTCGGTCTCGCCGTCCTCTCCGCGGTGGCTACCGGCCGCACCGGTGCCGTCCTCGACTCGGGTGGCGACCTTCCCCTAGCTCTCACCGCAGGCTTCCAGCGCGCCTTCCTGCTTGGCGCCCTGTTCGTGCTGGTCGCAGCGCTCGTCGCGTTTCTGGCAACCAACGCCCGCTCAGCCACGAAGGCGAGCGCAATCCACACGGGTCGGCTCCCGGCCGTTGACCGGGCGCCGGCACTGCAGCGGCCGTCCTCTGGCCTCCTGCCCGCCGCCGGCGACCTTTCACCCGAATGACTGCCGCGAAGACACCATCCGGAAAGAGCGGGTACAGAACGGTCAGCGCCGGCCTCTTCCTCTGCCTCTTTGCCGGGCAGGCGGGCGCGATCGCGCTCTCGCCCGTCCTCGCCCAGGTCGCTCGCGATCTCGACGTCTCGACGGCAGCGGCCGGCCAGCTGCGAACGGTCGCGGGTCTTGCCGCGGGACTGACCGCGCTCGCGCTCGGCCGTCTCGGCGCGCGGGTAACGCTCGAGAGACAGCTGTTCGGCGGCGCGCTTCTGCTCGCGCTCGGCTCGCTCGCAAGCGCCGCGGCGCCCGGCATCGGTCTGCTCGCCGCGGCGCAAATCCCCGTCGGTGCCGGAATCGCGACTCTCACGACCGTGGGCACGCTGGCCGCCGCCGAGTGGGTGCCGCCTGAGCGGCGGGCGGCGACGCTCTCGTGGGCGCTGATCGGCCAGCCCGCGGCCTGGATCGTCGGCATGCCGCTGCTTGGCGCCGCCGGCGGGTACAGCTGGCGCTACGCCTGGCTCATTCTCCCGCTCACGGCGGCGCTGCTCGCCGGCGCGGCGGTCGCACGCCGCGACCAACCGTCACGGGTGTCAACCGCAGCCGTAAGCATGCGGGCAGCGCTGGAAGCCCCCGGCCTCGGCCGCTGGTTGGCGGCAGAGCTGCTGACGAACACGGCCTGGGCAGGGACGCTCGTGTACGCGGGGGCTCTCCTCGTCGAGTCGTACCGGGCCTCGACCGCGCTCACGGGTGCCGTGCTCGCCCTCGGAGCCGGCGCCTACGTGTCCGGCAACCTTGCCTTCCGGCGCCTCGCCGACCGCGAGCCGCGGGTACTGCTGGTCCGGCTGTCCGTGGTCCTCGCCGTGGCCACGGCCCTCTTCGGCGCCTTCCGCCCGTCTCTCGTGGCGAGCACGGCACTCTTTTCCGCGGCCGCCTTCGCTGCCGGAGGGCGCACCCTTGTCTCGAGCGCGTTCGGACTAGCAGCAGCGTCGGAGCTTCGCCGAGCCGCGATGGCGATGCGCGCCGCCTCGATGCAGTTCGGCTACTTCACGGGCTCGCTCGCCGCCGGTGGCGCGCTTGCGGCGGGCGGTTACGCGGCCTTCGGCGCGACGATCGGCGTGCTCTTCCTGTCGGCGGCGTTGGTGCTCGGCCGCTCGGGAGCCGCCGACGATGGGGTCGCTCCGACGCGCCCGAGTCGGCTGCGGGTCACGCTGGATCAGGCGCGGGGGTGAACTCGGCCGCACCGTCGATCCCCTCCTTACCAACGAGCGACGAGGCGGGATCCGCGGGCAAGCGCGGTCACGACGGCCAAAGAGTTCCCGGAAGTCGGAGGAGTCGGCTGAGGACGAGTGGCCAAGCGTGGACGCGCGTGCCCCCGTTGGCGTTCCCGCAATGTTCCGTTGGGATCTGGCTTGGCGCTCGGAACGCTCCTTGTGAGAAGACGCTCGTACAGGTGACGGTTCGGCCGTCGCAGGCTCAGGCGTTCACGGCGCGGCGGCATGCCGGCGTTCTGCACGAATTCGATCTGCGCCGGGGCGGTCGCGGTCATCGCGTAGTGCAGTTCCCCGCCGGGTACGAGGTCGAGCTTGCTCACCTCGACGCTGAAGCCGTCCGGCGCCCACCACGCCTCGATCCCCTCCGGCGTCGTCCAGAGCTCCCAGATCTCCTCCACCGCGGCGGAGTAGCTGCGCTCGATCGTGATCTTCTCTTCCACCGGGATCCAGGTCTCCCTTTCTCGGATGGCCGCCTTACGTCTGCGGCCGGTAGGCGAGGTAGACGACGCCGTTGTCGTAGGCGGCACTGGCTGTGCGCGAGAGCTTGTGCGATATGGCGTCCTCGGGGAACAGGCGCGGCCCGCTGCCGCGGGTGAGTGGGTAGACGAACAGGTGCAGCTCGTCGACGAGGCCGTCGGCGAGCAGCGCGCGGACGAGCGTGCCGCTGCCGCTGACATAGAGGTCGCCGTCCACGGTGTCCTTCAGGCGGCGGATCGCGTCCAGGTCGTACGGCCCGAGAATCTGCGAGTTCCTCCAGGTCGTGGTCGTCAGCGTGCCGGAGACGACGTACTTGGTCGTGTCGTTGAAGAACGGCGCGCCCGGATCGTCCTCGATCGTCCGCTGCGACCAGGCCGGTTCGAACATCTCGTAGGTGGTGCGGCCGAGCAGGATGCCCCGGCAGCCGTCCATCGAGGCGGCGATCGCCTCTCCCATCTTCGGGTCGTAGCCGTACTCGAACGTCCAGGTCGGCGCGTCGATCACGCCGTCGAGGCTCATGAACTCGTGCACCCGGATCGCTGCCATCGCGTGTCTCCCTCTCGTTGTCGTTCGTTCAGACGCCGCCGAGGGCGCAAGTTCATCGCACGCGTCAGCAGGCTAGAACTCGTTGTCGGCGACTGGCGGGTCAGCGCCGCAGGCCGTCCCAGGACCAGTGAGGGATGCTCAGGCCCTCGGGTACGTCGTCTGCGGAGTCGTGGTAGGCCGACATGGTTTTGGTGGTCGCCCAGGCGAAGTAGTCGTGCAGTACTTGCCGCAACGACTCCTCGGTGAGGCTCACGTCTTCGAGGGCTTGGTCGAAGCAGGCGATCGCGCGCTGGTCCATCTCCTCGTGTGGGCCGTTGCCGCTGTGGATGCGCACGACGTCGGTTTCGTCGCCGTAGCGCTGGGAGTAGCTGTACGGCCCGCCGAGCGCCTCGGCCCAGTAGGCGGCGAGCCGTTCGCTGTGCTGGGGGTGGAAGCCGTGGCTGAAGGCGTGGCTGACCACCTCGTCGGCCATCACCCTGGCGTGCCACGCCTCGGCCAGGCGGAGCAGCCCCTCGTCGCCGCCGGCGGCCTCGTACACGCTTTGCACGGCGAGATCATTACCTAGGCTAATGGCGATCGAGAGCGAGCGGAAGGAGCTGTCATGCCCGAGCGCGACGGGTACATCGCCGGCGTCCCCTGTTGGGTCGACACCTCGCAACCCGACCCGGACGCCGCCGCGGAGTTCTACGGTGGCCTGTTCGGATGGAAGTTCGAGGACGCGATGCCGGCCGGTGCGCCGGGCAGCTATCTGATCGCCCGCCTCCGCGGCGGCGAGGTCGCCGCCGTCTCGTCGCCCCCCGAGGGTGCGCCTGCGCAGGCGGTCTGGAACACCTACATCTGGGTCGAGGACGCCGACCAGGCGGCGGCGAAGGCGCGCGAAGCCGGCGGCAGCGTTCTGAGCGAGCCGTTCGACGTGCTGGACGCCGGCCGGATGGCCGTACTCGCCGATCCGGAGGGAGCCGTGTTCTGCGTCTGGCAGGCGCGGGAGCACCGGGGCGCGCGGGTCGTCAACGAGCCGGGCTCGCTGAACTTCAACGTCCTCAACACGCGCGATCCGGCCGCCGCGAAGCGCTTCTACGGCGCGCTGTTCGGCTGGACGACGCTCGACCTCGGCAGCGGCGAGTTCTGGACGTTGCGCGCCTACGGCGACTATCTCGAGCAGCTCACACCCGGGACTCGCGAACGAACCGCCGAGCTGGGTGCGGCCGGGTTCGAAAACGTCCTCGCGGCGATCACCCCCGTCGCCGGCGACGACGCCGACACGGCCGCCCACTGGGGCGTCACGTTCTCGACCGCCGACGCCGACGCGACGGCGGCAAGAGCGGCCGAACTCGGCGGCACGGTGCTCCTGGCTCCGATCGACGCGCCGTATTCCCGCCTGACCGTGCTCCGCGACCCGCAGGGAGCGATGTTCTCCGCGACGGCGTTCGTGCCCGAGAACAAGGACGTCGGCCGCGAGACCGCCTGAGCGGCGACGAGCGTCGCAGCCATGACCGCCTCACGACCGAGCTATCAGCGCGACCCGCGCGTCGACGCCTACGTCGACGCGCTCCCCGACTGGCAGCGAGCGATCTGCCGCCGGCTGTGCGATCTGATCCACGCCGCCGACCCCGAGCTGGTGGAGACGAGCGACGACTCGAGGAGGTGCAAGGTTGTCTGCCGAAGACGTTGACGAGTACCTCCGAGGGATCGAGGAGCCGAAGCGGAGCACGCTGGAGGCGTTGCGGCAAACGATCCTCGAGATCGTCCCCGACGCCGAGCAGATCATCTCCTACAGGGTGCCTGCCTTCCGGGTCGAGGGCCGGGTCGTTGCCGGCTTCGCGGCCTTCAAGGATCACCTCAGCTATCTCCCTTTCAGCGGCTCGGTGCTGCCCGAGCTGGCGAGCGAGCTCGAGGGGTACACGATGACCAAGAGCGCGCTGCACTTTCCCGTCGACCGGCCGCTGCCCAAGGCGCTCGCGCGGAAGCTGATCGCGGCACGTCGCTCCGAGCCGCGGCGCTCCTAGCCGGGTAGTCGCGACGTGGACGCCCGTGGCGATGAGTCTGCGGCTCGCGGCACGTCCTATCTGTCGTTCCTTCGCCGGCGGAAGGCGAGAGCCGCTACTTGAGATCCACGGACCAGGAGACCTTCGGTGCCAGAACTCCTCGTTGACTTCATCACATCGCTCGATGGCTACGCGGCTGCCGAGGGCTGGCCGGGCTGGTGGGGGCTGCAAGGGCCCGAGTACCTGGCGTGGCTGGGAGAGCAGCCCGAAGCGGGCTTCACGATCCTGATGGGCGCAACCACCTACCGCGTCATGTCGCGCTTCGCCGCGGAGGGCGAGCCGGGCACTGATGCGCTCGCGGGCATGTCGAAGGTCGTCTTCTCGAGCACGTTGTGCGAGCCGCTTGCTTGGCCGAACACGCGACTGGTGGCTGGAGACGCCGTTGAGGCGGTGCGGGAGATGAAGGCGACGGGCTCGACGTCGCTGCGCACGATCGGCAGTCTCACCCTGTGTCGTTCTCTCTTGAACGCCGGTCTCGTGGACCGCTTCCGTGTGGTCGTCTTTCCCGTCATCACTGGTAGCACAGGCCGGGAGCGGATCTACGACGGTTACCCCGATGTTGCTCTCGAGATGATCGGCGGCCGCACCTTCGACGGCCGTATCCAACTGCTCGAGTACGTTCCCACGATTCTGCCCGGGCCGCCCGGCGCCACGGCGCTTGTAGTCGGAGAGGTCATCGAATGAACGAAGGGAAGCCGATGAACAGAAAGCTGACAGCAGAAGAACGGGCCGCCATGAACTCGTGAAGCGGGGCGTGAGCTGAAGAAGGCCCAGGTGGCGCATACGAACGAGCTCGGAATCACGCCGAGCAGTGCTCGCCGCGCCGCCGACCATAGGACCGCGCCGTGCCATTCACGCTCAGGAACATCAAGAAGGATCTCGAGGACATCGGCCCTCGATTCGACGGCGCGCCGGACCTGGAGTTCCGCGCGGCGACCAAGGCGCTCGAGCTCGAGAAATCCGCCCTGAGCTACCAGCGCATCCCGCCCGGCTATCGCTTTCCCTACGGCCATACACACGCGACGCAGGAGGAGGTGTACGTGGTCCTGCGCGGGAGCGGGCGGATGAAAGTCGACGCCGAGATCGTCGAGCTCGAGGAATGGGATGCGGTGCGCGTCCCGCCCGGCACGTGGCGAGGCTACGAAGCGGGGCCGGAGGGACTCGAGATCCTCGTCGTCGGCGCGCCCAACCTCGGCGAGGATCCGCGCGCAGACGTCGATGGCCGGCGCCACTGGTGGGCTGACTAGCCGAGTGTCCGGACGTCGACCGACAACGGTCGAGTTGGCGCGCTGCGCGCACGCTGTCCTGGCGCACCTGCAGTTGACCGCAACCGGCCTCAACACTGCGCCGAGACGCGTCTCTCGCGTGAAGCGCGGGCACGCGGCCTGACCCGACGGTAGCCTCGCGTCGGTGGCGTTTGTCCCTGGAGTCCGGCACCTCCTTCGCGCGAAGGACCTCGCTGACCGCCGTTACGCGGACCCGCTCGCCGTCGACGACCTGGCGCGTGTCGCCGGGCTTTCGCGCGCCCATTTCAGTCGCGAGTTTCGCCGCCATTTCGGTGAGTCGCCGCACGCCTACCTGCTGACGCGGCGGCTCGAGCGCGCGGCCTCGCTTCTGCGGACGACCGACCGCAGCATCGCCGAGATCTGCTTCGACGTCGGGCTCACGAGCGTCGGCTCCTTCACGAGCAGCTTCACGCGCGCGTTCGGCATCTCCCCGACGAAGTACCGCGCCGCCTACCCGCCTGCGGCGGCGTACGCGGTCGTCCCCGGTTGCGTCTGGCGCGCCTACGGGCGCCCCTCACACAGCACAAATGGAGAAGACAGCGCCGCGACGTCCTCCTAGGCTGGGCCGACCAGTCGAGACGAGGAGGAATCGTGATCAGGATCGCGACCGCCCAGATCTGGGTGCACGACCAGGAGGAGGCACTCGACTTCTACACCGAAAAGCTCGGCTTCGAGGTCCGCGCCGATGTCACGCTGCCGGAGATGGGCAACTTCCGCTGGCTCACCGTCGGTCCCGCCGGTCAGGAGGACGTTTCGATCGTGCTGATGGCCATCCCCGGCCCGCCCGTGATGGACGACGAGACGGCTGAGCAGGTGCGGACGCTGATGGGTAAGGGGTTCGCCGGCACCGTCTTCCTGACGACCGACGACTGCCAGGCCTCCTACCAGGAGCTGAAGGCCCGCGGCGTCGAGTTCACCGAGGAGCCTGAGGAGCGGCAGTACGGCATCGACGCCGGCTTCCGCGACCCGTCCGGGAACCGTTTCCGGCTGACCCAACTCGCCGAGGAACTCGCTCCCGCCTAGGCGCCCAGCGCGCGGAGCCAGTGCTTCGAGCAGGCGGCAGGCCCGGTCGACGTCGGCGCCCAGGCGCGGCGGCCGGGCCCGCCTGCTGCTCCGGACACCACGACACCGCGACGGGAGCGGTGGTGAGTCGGGAGACGGCTCCCGCCAGGCGACATTCACGGCTCTGGCGCAGGCGAGGTACTGCGTGTGATGCGAGGATGAGGCGGTGATCGTCAGGGAGCAGCAGGCCGACGATTGCCAGGGGATTCGGCACGTCTACGCCGAGGCTTTTCGGCGGCCGCGATTCCGGCCGCCGCAGAATCCTGGTTCTGTCCCACCCGAGGTTGGTCTGTTCGAGGCGCTGTGGGACGCGGGCGACGCCATTCCCCGGTTCTCGTTCACGGCACTAGCCGACGGCGGGGTGGTCGGCCACGTGACGGCGAGCCAGGCGACCGTCGCCGGCGACCCAGTTGTCGCTGTGGGGCCGATTGGCGTCCTTCCCGATCATCAAGGCATCGGCATCGGGAGCGCCCTGATGGACGCGCTGCTCGCCGCTGCTGATGCCGCGGACGTGCCGTTGATCGTTCTGCTCGGCTCGCCGCAGTACTACAGCCGCTTCGGGTTCCGTCCGGCCCAGGAGTTGGGCGTGATACCTCCGGAGCCGGAATGGGGAGATGCCTTCCAAGCCCTACCGCTGACGGCGTACACGGGGTCTGTCGCAGGGCGGTTTCGGTACGCGTCGGCCTTCTCGTCTTGAAGGAGGGGCGCGAGTAGTCGGACGCGCGCGCTGTTCAAGCGCTCGACGTGAGTTGGGGGCGCGTGGCTGAGGCTGGACTTGGGCGGCATCGTGGCCGGGCGTACTTAAGAAGAGTGATGTCCGGATGAGCAGTTGTGAGCGGCGGGATCCGTACATCGTCCTCGGTGTGGCCCGGCAGGCGTCGGGCGAGGAGATTGCCCGCGCTTACAGGCGTGCGGCGCGCACGAGCCATCCGGACAGCGCTGGCACCGGATCGGCGGAGCGGTTCCAGGCGATCAGTGACGCCTATGAAGTGCTACGCGACCCACGGCGCCGTGCGGTGTACGACCGGTCGCATCCGCCCGCCCGGCCGCGGACGGCTGATGCGCGGGCAGGGTTGGTGCGTTACGCCGCGCCGGGCTCGCAGCACCTCGTGCTTGGCCAGCCGGCTCCATCAGGGCTCGTGCATGTCCAGTTGTCGGTCGGCGACATCGATGAAGCGCGGTCTGTACGGGAGCGCGGAGACATCGAGGAGATGTTTCGCCTCGCGCTCTCGTTGCTGCGCGCCAGGTGGTGACCTCAACCGTCGAGTCCGCGTGAGCGCGGGCTTGAACGGGTTGCCACCGGGCCTACTCGATTTCTCGACGAGACCGAATCATTGGACTGGAGGTGTGGTATGGCGAACCTGTTGATCCGCGATCCTTTTCTCGCCGCGCCGTTCCGGCTGATGGACGAGTTGATGCGAACCGCGGGGAACGGCGGCAACCGGGTAACCGGCTTCACGCCGCTGGTCGACGTGCACGAAACCGAGGAGGAGTACCTGGTCAAGGTCGATCTGCCGGGAGTGAAGGCAGACGATGTGAGCGTCGAGGTGAACGAGAACGTGCTCTCGATCTCCGGCTCGCGTGTTGCGGAGGAGACCGGGCAGGCGCAGCTCGTCGAGCGGCCGTACGGCTCGTTCGTCCGCACGCTCAGCCTTCCCCAGGGCGTCGACAGCGACTCGATCGAGGCCGGCTATCAGGATGGCGTGCTCGAGTTGCGGATCCCGAAGCCGGCCGAGCAGAAGCCGAAGAAGATCACGATCGGCGGCGCGGGGAAGAAGGCCATCGAGAAGTAGGTCGGAGGCAACAGGGCGAACGGGTCGCGGCAGCAGGCGCGCCGCCGCGACCCGTCTCTCTTCGGACGGAGGTCCTTTCGATGAGCGCAACCGAGATGGAGCACCGGGAGACGTTTCAGCTGTCTGTATGCGAGTTGTGGTGCGGAGGCTGCGGCTACGGCGTCGTCATCCGCCGTGACCCGCCCGAATGTCCGATCTGTCGGCAGATGAGCTGGCGCGAGCGGCCGCCACTGACACGGTTCAACTGACGCAACGCGAGCTCCCACAGGCGCGTCCTTGCCGGCGCGGCCGTGTGGCACGATCGGGGCGTGGCCGTGAAGCGGGAGCTGGCCGGACGCACCGAAGCGCGCGGCGACGCCGCCGCCGCAGAGGAGCTGTGGAGTGAGGCCGAGACCTCGCCAGCCGTCTCCGGCGACGAAGCGGACGAGCTTGCCCGCCGTGCCCAAGCCGGCGACGACGCGTCGCGGGAGGAGTTGATCCGGCGGCTAATGCCGCTCGTCCACTCGACAGCGCGCCGCTACCAGACCGAAGGACTCGAGCAGGTCGACCTTCTCCAGGAGGGGATCGTCGGGCTGTTGCGCGCGCTGCAGCGGTACGACCCCGAACGTGGCGTCCCGTTCGCCGCCTTCGCGACCTGGTGGATCAGGCAGTCGCTGCAGGAGGCCCGCAGCGACTTCATGCGGCCGATGCGCCTGCCGCCGAAAGCGCTTCGCCAACTCTCACAGCTGAAATCCGAACACCAGCGCATCTACCAGGGCGAGCGCCGCTCGGCCAAGATCGGCGAGCTGGCCGACCGGACAAACATTGAGCTCGAACAAGCGGAGGCCCTTCTCACCGCTGACGCGCGCCCGCGCAGTTTGGACGAGACGATCGAGAACACAGAGGGCGAGCTCGGGACAATGGGAGACCTGCTCGAGGATCCCCTTTCGGCTGCCGCCTACGAGGACGTTGTCGACGCAGTCGCCGGCGAGCAGCTCCGGGCGCTTCTGTCGCGGCTGACCGAACGCGAGCGGGAGGTCGTGCAGGCGCGCTTCGGCTTCGAGGTGCCGGCCGAGAAGCTCACCGAGGTCGGCGAGCGGCTCGGCGTCAGCGCCGAGCGTGTCCGTCAGATCGAGGAACGCGCGCTCGCCAAGCTTCGTAGCGCAGCGTAGGGTTGTGCGCCGTCCGCGGACGCCTATTTACACCCTGGGAAGAACACGACACGGACCGAGCCGCAGAGCGCGGAGCGATGCCCGGCGCGGCACGTAGCGCAGACCTTTCACGCTCGATGCTCGCGGACCTCGGCGCGAACCAGTGAAAGCGGAGGGAGGCCTAGCCTCCCTTCGCTGTAACTCGTAGAGCAAGCATGCGCTGGCGGCCCACATCGAGAGCGTGCGGCCCTAGTGCGACCTTGCGGCGGCCAGAAGCACGAACTTGCGAGGCCGACGTCGCAAAAGCCCTGCAAAGCGCCCACTCACGCCTCTTGCGCTGACCCCCTCCTTACCGTGAACGTGAGGAGGGGGCTGACCGATGCGGGTTTGCGCGCAGTCGTGCAGGCTCCGGCATCTCGCTGGTAGCCGCGCGTTGTCGCGCCTTTCGTATCGGTGCGACCCTGGTGCGACCTCCGCGGCTCTCAATGTGCTGACGCTGACGCGCCCCCTGCGAGGTCGCGCGGCTCGGCGAGCGGGATCCGGAAGACCCGAAGCGCCGCCGGAGGGGAGGCTCCACGTGACGGAGCCCTTCCCCGCGTGCAGTCCGGTCGGCCGGGTTCTGGCTACCCGCACTCGACGCTGTAGTCGTCGAACTCGACGACCACGTCGTCGCCGTTGCTCGTGATGTGCGCGGTCTCGCGCACGACGAGGTTGCTGCCGCCGCCCCGCCCGATCAGCCGGTAGCTGTTGACGTAGGTGAGGACGGAATGGTCGCTCTGCGCGACGATCACGTCGGTGCCGTGCTCGACTCCCGTCAGCCGGTAGGTGTCGCCGGTCGTCTGTCCGACGAGCGTCCCGCGCGGCGCGAACATGAACTTCGACGCGTCCACGTTGTCGTTCACCGTCGAGGTGACGAGCAGGTGCGCGTCGATGGTGCCGGTGACGAGCTCGCCGGCGCCGCCGTTGGCGCACGGCACCCACCCCGCGTAGGCGTAGGAGACCGTCGTGTTCTGCACGACGCCCGCCTCGGCTGCGGTTGCGCTTGCGAGGATTCCCACCCCGACGAGCGTCAGCAGCATCAGGATCCGCTTCATCGTTGTCTCCGTTCCTCGTCGCCCGGCCCTGCGCCGAACGTTCGGTGCAGGAGACCGTGCAGCGGTTCTGCCGGGGTACTCGCCGGGTAAAGCCTCGGTAGGGCACGCCGACGCTTGTGCGGCGATCATCCGCCCTCCCGCCAACGTGACGTCGGGATGGCGGCTGCCCGGCGGAGGCGCTCGCGCCTCCGCCGCGCTCGCTGCTTGCTCGCCGCGCGCTCGTGCTTGTGGAGATTCCTCTCCGCTAGGGACGCGCGCCGGTGGGTAGCCTCGTCAGCCGGCGGCAACCCGTCGGAACCTGTGCCGCTGGTAGAGGAGTGGCGCCGTTTCTGTCCGAGACGAGCGTGCTGCGCGAACCCCTGCGAGGAAGAGGACGTGATCCCCGGCAGCGATAGTGTCGATCACCTCGCAGTCGAGGTTGGAGAGCGCCTCCGCGATGGCTGGGCTCGCGTCGACGGTGGTCCGCGGATCGGTGAAGTCCTCGAGGTACTTCGCCGCTCCGGGGCGGGAGCCGTGTCGGGCGGCCGCCTCCTGCGTCTCGGCGAGGATACCGACCCCGAAGCGCCCGGTTCTGCCGATCGCCTGCGCCGCACGCGTCTCCTTCCCGAGCGAGACGAGCACCGTCGGCGGCGTGGCGGAGACGGAGCAGAAGGCGGTCACCGTCATGCCCCAGGGCCTGCCGTCGACCCAGCAGGTGACGAGGACGACGCTGCTCGCCAGCCTGCCGAGCGCGTCGAGGAAGTCGGGAACGAGATCGACGTCGCGATCGCGCTCGGTTATCCGTAGTTGCTCGAGCATCGTGTCTCCCGGGGGTGCGTGGCGGCCGGCGTCTCGCCGGCCGCCACGCACGCGAGATCAGGCAGTCGTCGCGTCCACCGTCACCGGAACGCCGTGCGCGACCATGTCGAAGACGGCGGAGCGCTGCTGGGCGCGGGCGACGACCTCGCGCAGCTTCTCCTCGGGCGCGTCGCCGGCGATGCGGAACGAGACGCGGATCCGCTCGAAGCCGTTGCGGTAGTCGTCGGAGAGCCCGAGCGCCCCCTGCACGTCCATGTCGCCTTCGAGGGTCGACTCCACGTCGGTCAGGCGGACGCCGCGCGCGGCCGCGATGTAGACGATCGACGTCGTCAGGCACGCGGCGAGCGCGTGCAGCAGGTACTCCGCGGGGTTCGGGCCCGTGTCGCTGCCGAGCAGGATCGCCGGCTCGCCCGCGTCGAGGACGAACTCCCCGGCGCGGGAGGTGTCCTCCTGCTTGGCGGCGTAGAAGTCGCGGATCGTCGTGCGGTTGTGGGCGCCGTCGATCCAGCGGTTGCGTGCGCGGAACTGGAACCGCGCGAGTTCGGGGTCCGCCTTGATCGCGTCGAGTGTGCCGTAGAGCTGGGCGGTGTCGACGCCGTTGCGGATCGCCTCGGTGGTCGTGCTCATCGTGCTCCTCCTTGCTCGTCGTCCGGCCGGTTGCCGGAGCCGTCGGCAGGCAGTCGACACGCGGGCGGTTGCGAGTCGGTTACGGCACAGGTAACGGCGCCGTAGTCGCGCGAGCGGGCGCGGCGAGGATCGCCCCGCGCTCGCCCGTGGCGGCTGAGCCGGGGCCTACTGCGGAGTTACCGATCGCCAGGCGTGGCCGAACCGGCCGGGGCGAGACTTCGCGTCGCATTCGCCGAAACCCGTGGACAAGGAGGCGCATCGTGCCTTTCGAGCTGAACGCGAAGACCGACCGCGGCCGCAGCCTGGTCGACCTCGCCGAGACGCTGGCCGACGAGATCCGGCCGCGTGCGGCGGCCCACGACCGCGAGGGGAGCTTTCCCTTCGAGAGCCTCGCCGCCGTCAAGGCCAGCAGCTATCTGACGGCGCCGATCCCCGAGCACCTCGGCGGGCTCGGCGTCGGCTCGCTCCACGACCTGCTCGTGGCCTCGAGCCGGCTCGCCCGCGGCGACGCGGGCCTGGCGCTCGGAGTGAACATGCATCTCGTCCTCGTCTCGAGCCTCTTGCGGCGCTGGCAGGTCGCAGTGGCCGAGGGAAACGAGCGGCGCATCGCGGCGTTCGGGGAGACGCTCGGGCAGATCGCCCGCGAGGCGCTCATCCTCGGGACGGCGATCAGCGAGCCCGGGCAGGACCTCACGCGGCCCGCGACGCGGGCGACGCGAACGGACGACGGCTGGATCGTCTCCGGCCGGAAGATCTTCTGCACGATGTCGCCGGCGGCGGACGTCCTCTTCACCGCCGTTACCTACGCCAACACAGAAGGCCGGGAGACCTACGGCTACGCGATGATCCCGACCGCGACCGCCGGCGTCACCGTCCACGACGACTGGGACGCGCTCGGGATGCGCAGCTCGGGGAGCAACTCGGTCTCGTTCGACGACGTGCGCCTGCCCGCGAGCGCGCTGCGCGGCGGCTTCCCCGCCGGGAGTACGACGGGCTACATCGAGCGGAACCTCGACGGCGGGCTCTTCCATGCCGCCGTCGCGCTCGGCGTCGCCGAGGGCGCCCATGCGGAGGTCGCGGCGGCGCTCGCGCGCGGGAGCTCCGCGCCCGGCGGACGCACGCGCACGCTCGCTGCCGAGAACACCGTCGATCTCGCCGCCTGTCGAGCGATCCTCGCCCGCGCCGGCGAGCTCGTCGACGACGACTTCGCCTCCGGCTCGCCCGCCGACCCGATCGCGCTGTTCGCCTCGGCTCAGGCGGCGAAGACCTTCGTCGGCGAGGGCGCCGTCCGCGTCGTCGAGCGGGCGCTCGCCCTCTCCGGCGGCGGTGGCTACCTGAACGGCAGTCCACTCGCGCGCGCCTACCGCGACGTCCGCGCCACCGCCTTCATGCACCCGCTCGGCGCCAACCGCGCCTACGATTACCTGGGCGCCTTCGCTCTGGGCCTCGAGCCGAGGCTGCACTGAGATGACGGTCGCCGTGCCGTCCCGCCCGCGCGGCGCGGGCACGACCGTCGCGCGACTCCGCGTCGCCGACATGGGCAGGACGACGTCGGCGTGGTAGCGTCGTCCCCTCGCACAATGGACTTTCGGCTTCTCGGCCCGCTCGAGGCGTCCGCCGAGTCGGGGCCGCTGGGCGTCCCGGCGGGCAAGCAACGAGCGCTGCTCGCGGTCCTCCTGCTCAACGCGAACCGAACGGTGGCCCGCGACCAGATCGTCGACGCGCTCTGGGGCGAGTCCGTGCCGGACTCGGCCGCGAAGATGGTCCAGGTCCACGTCTCGCAGCTCCGGAAGCTTCTGCCCGAGCCGCGACTGCGCACCCACGGCGCGGGCTACGTGCTCGACGTCGCCGACGAGGAGCTCGACCTGCGCCGCTTCGAGCGTATGGTCGCCGAGGGACGCCACGCGCTCGCCCAGGAGGATGCCCGGCGGGGGAGGCAGCTGTTCGGCAGCGCGCTCGCCCTCTGGCGCGGCCGCGCGCTCGCCGAGTTCTCGGAGCCGTTCGCGGAGCACGAGGCGCCGCGAATCGAGGAGCTCCGCCTGAGCGCGCTCGAATCGCGGATCGACGCCGACCTCGCACTCGGCCACGAGCGCGACGTCGTCGGCGAGCTCGAAACGCTCATCGTCCAGCACCCGCTGCGTGAGCGGATCCGCTCGCAGCACATGCTCGCGCTCTACCGGTCGGGCCGTCAAGCGGAGGCTCTCGCCTCGTACCAGGCGTATCGGCGGCGGCTCGCCGACGACCTCGGCATGGAGCCGTCGTCGAACCTGCGGGAGTTCGAGCGGCTGATCCTGCGCCAGGACGCGAGCCTCGAGCCGGACGACCAGGGGCGGCGCGACGAAGCGCGACTCCCGCTGCCGGCGCTCGAAGCCGACGTCCGCTTCGCGCGCAGCGGGGACGTCCGGATCGCCTACCAGGTCGTTGGGGAGGGGCCGGTCGACCTCGTGCTCGTCCACGGCTGGGTGTCCTCCTTCCAGCCGGGCTGGGAGTACTACAAGCTCGCGGCGTTCTACCGGGCGCTCTCCGCGATGGGACGGCTGATCCTCTTCGACAAGCGCGGCACCGGCCTCTCGGATCGGGTCTCGCCGGAGCGCCTGCCCAACCTCGAGACGCGGATGGACGACGTGCGCGCGGTCATGGACGCAGCTGGGTCCGAGCGCGCGGTGATCCTCGGCATCTCCGAAGGCGGGGCGATGTCGACGCTCTTCGCCGCGAGTCATCCCGAACGGACACGGGCGCTCGTGCTGATGGGCACGTTCGCGCGGATGCTTCAGGCGCCCGACTATCCGATCGGCGTCGCAACCGACGACATCTGGACGCGGCTCGCCGCGACCGAGGAGGACGACTGGGCGTCGGCGGTGACGACCGAGTGGCTCGCCCGGATGGGGCCCGACATCCTGCGGGACGCGGCCGCCCTCCGTTGGTACACGTCGTACATCGTCCGTGGAGCGAGCCCTGCCGCGAACAGGGCGATCTGGCTCATGAACGCCGAGATCGACGTCCGAGACGTCCTTCCGTCGGTGAGCGTGCCTTCACTCGTCCTCTACCGGAAGGACGAGTTCTTCAAGGAGGCGACGCCGTTCATGGGTGAGCGCATCGCGGGCGCGAGAGTCGTCGAGCTGCCGGGCAATGACCATCTGCCGTGGGAGGGAGACCGCGATGCCTTGCTCGACGAGATCGAGCGATTCGTCGGCGACGTCCGCGACGAGGTGGAGCCGGACCGCGTCCTCGCCACCTTGCTTTTCACCGACATCATCGACTCGACCGCCCGCGCCGCGGCCGTCGGCGACCGCGACTGGGCCGATCTGCTCGCGCGGCACCACCGGCTCGTCCTGGCGGAAGTGGCGCGCTTCCGCGGTCAGGAGATCGACACCGCCGGCGACGGAGTCGTCGCGTCGTTCGACGGTCCCGCCCGTGCCGTCCGGTGTGCGTCGTCGATCGTCTCCGCGGTCCACCGACTCGGGATCGAGGTGCGGGCCGGAGTCCACACCGGCGAGATCGAGCGGTCCGACGACGGTCCTCGCGGCGTCGCCGTCAACCTCGCGGCGCGCATCGTCTCGGCGGCGCAGCCGGGGGAGGTGCTCGTGTCGAGCACCGTGAAGGACATCGTCGCGGGCTCGGGCATCGAGTTCCGGGAGCGCGGCGAGCACGAGTTCGCCGGGGTGCCCGGAATGTGGCGCCTCTTCTCCGCCGACGTCTCCTGACGCGGTCCCGCTGCGACGCGGTGTATCTGCGGGGAGTCGCGCGTCCGTCTGTTACCGCGGCTTTACCGGCGTCTCAACCGGACGCCAACCGGGTGCGTGTTTCCTCCAGCGACCGACCGGCACGAAGCCGGCCGCGACAAGGAGGAGATCGAATGAGCACGACCGACCAGACGCGGATTCGCGACCTCTACGCCGCCGACCGGGAGGCGCTCGTGGGCGACATGGACGTGCGGGCCGCGCGCGACCTTTCCGGCGGGTGCCCGGTTCTGAGATGAGCGTGCCACGTTCCGAAAACGACATCTGGGAGGAGCACATGGAACGGTGGCGCCGGGCCTCGCGCCGCCCGGCCATGCACCCAGGGGCGGGGCGTTCATCGCTGGACGCTGGGGAGGCGCGATCGGCCGTGGCCGCCGAGTGGACTGCCGCACCGCCAGGCCGCCTGGGGCGACGCCTCCTCGCAGACATCGAGACCTACCTCGAGTTCTTCGCGCTTGCCCGACAGGGCCCAGGCAGGGGCTGGGCAGGTTCCGCAGCGACCCGGCGGGGCGTGCGATGAGCGCCGACAACGGCCTCGTGCTGTGCCTCGAGCGGGCGCTCCCCGCGCCTCGCACCGCCGTCTACTGGGCGCTAACAGACGCCACCGAGCTCAGCAAGTGGTGGGGGCCGAAGGGCTTCACCACTCCCTGCGCGGTCTTCGATCCGAAGGTTGGCGCCGGCTATCGGATCGCGATGCAGCCACCCGACGGCGATCTCTTCCACCTGTTCGGCGAGTTCAGGGAAGTCGAACCGCCCAGCCGTCTGACATACACGTTTCGATGGGATCCACCTCATCCGGACGACCGAGAGACGGTCGTCACCCTCTCTCTCGACGATCGGGGTGACAAGACCCGGGTTCGCCTGACCCAGGGCGAGTTCGCCACGGAGGAACGCTACGCGCTCCACGAAGCAGGGTGGATGGAGAGTCTCGAGCGGCTGGAACGGTTGCTCTAGGCCGTCCCGAGACCAGGCCGCGGGACGATGTCGGCCCGGCGGACGCCTGGCATCCGCCGAGGAATGCCATTCACAGCCCGTCTCACGAGCGGCCCCTGCCGGGGGCAGGAGAAATGGCCTATTGGCTCACAACCGCGATCGTACTCACTTGGTTCTCCTGCCACCTGTTGCGACCCCTGTGTTCCACAAATGCTCCATGAAACCACGCGAATGCAAGTCGCCTGCGCGATCACGGGCAGACGCGCCGATACGGGCGGCCTGGCAGGAAGCTCTGCCACTCCGCCTGCGTCAGCTCCCGGTTCGCGACGCGACACGCCGCCGACTTCCACGCCGCCGGGTCGACGTTCCAGACGACGCCGGTGCCGGTCGAGAACACGCCGAGGACGTGCTTCCCGTTGGAGAAGTAGGCGGCAGTGGTTTGGGCGTTGGCCACCGCCGCCCCAGGCAACGGGCCTCCGATCAGCTTCCGCGTTCCGACGTCCCACAGGCGCAGCTTCCCGTCGGTGCTTCCGGTGACGAGGATCGTCCCATCTGGGCTGAAGTCGACGGAGTTAACCGACCCGCCACCTCCCACAAGCGGCTGGCCGACCTGCTTGCCGGTCAGCGGGTTCCAAAACCGGACCGCGCCCGAGCTGTCCCCGACGGCGACGAGCTTGCCGTCGGGGGAGAATCGAACCGCGAACGCGGCGATGGCACTCGGCAACGCCGCGACGTCAGTTTGGTGCGCCACGTTCCATAGGTGGACGACCCCCGTCAGATCGGCCGAGGCGAGAAGCTTGCCGTCCGGGCTGAAGTCGATGTCCTGAACGCTCCCTTTCGCGGTGACCCGGCCGAGCTCCTTACCGGTTCGCACGTCGACGAAGATGACCGTGGGGGGACCTTCCGTCCCGATTGCCCACACCCTGTCATCCGGGCTGATCGCCACCCCCGCCGCGCCGTGAGGACCGGTGGGAATCACGTGGAGGATGCGCCCGCGGCGAACGTCCCAAAGGACAGCCTTCCCGTCGCCGACGGCCGCAATGAGCGTCCCGTCGCGGCTGAGGGCGAGCCCGTGCACGCTGGCAACCGGTCCGCGCAGCACACCGAGCTCATGCGCGGGGAGCCGCCACAGCGACACGCGGTTGGGGCCGGGTGAAAGTGCGAACAACCCGCCCTGCGTCGCGTCGGCCCACGTGTTGACGTCGTCGATCGACGTGAATCTGAACGGCTGTCCCAGCGAACGCGCCCCGCTGAGGTCCCATGCGATGACGCTGCCGTCGGAGCTCGCGGTGTAGAGCGTCCGGCCGTCCGGGCTGAACAGCGCGCCGCGCACGGTTCCTGTGTGGCCCTCGAGTGTTGTACGCACCGTGCCTGTCCTCACATCCCACAGCTGGACCAACCCGTCGTCGTCACCCGTCGCAAGCGCCCCACCGTCGGGGCTGAAGGTGGCAACTTCGATGGCGCTCGCGACGCGGCCGTCGAACGTCCGCGAGCGGCCGGTCTGAAGATCAACGAGCTGGACGCTGCCGTTGTCGTGCCCGAACGCGCCTTCCCTGCCGTCGGGCGAGATGGCGGCCGCGCCGGAAGCGTCGATCGATCGAACTTGCTTCAGCGTAGTGGCTTTCAGCAACAGCGACTTCTTGCTCGTCGTCACGAGCACATCGCGACCACCGTCAGTGAAGCCGAAGAGGCGCCCGTCCGGGATCGCTGCGGACTTGGCGAGAGTCTTGCCGGATCGTGCGTCGCGCACGACGACCACCTCGTCCGGCGGACTGAACCGCCCGTTCACAGGCTCGCCGGTCGCAACGAGCCGCCCGTCGGGCGAGTACGCGATGTCCGCAGTGTCCTCCTGGGAATCGTCGGCCTTGGCCCAATGAATCGCCCGGGTCTTGACATCGACAGAGAAAACCGTTGCGGTGGTGCCGGTCGTGCTCCCGACCGCCAGCGTGCGGGAGTCCGGACTGAAGGCGAGGGCGTGGAACGGCCCCGGTGTGAAGCCCATCAGACCGAGCTGGTCGCTGCTCGGGAACGTCCGGCCGATCGGTCGCAGCGTCCGTGCGTCGAAGAACGCGACACCGCCGTCGTCTCCGCGCGCGACGAGGACGCGGCCGTCGGGGCTCAGCGCCTCGTCGAGAAACCGCTTGCTCCCCTCGCGCGCGACGCCGACCGCCGAGGGGCTTCGGAGCAGCGCCGCGAGGAGGTTGCTTCGGGTCGCGAGCGAGTCGTCGAGGTTGACACCCTCGCGCGCGAGGAGCAGCGATCGGTCGAGCGTCGGCTCGACAAGCGCCTGCGCTCCGAGCCGTTGGGCGTCCGCAGCGGTCGCCTGCCGTCGTGCAACCGCCCGTTGGCGTGCGGCGATCACCCCGGCGACGACCGCCAGGACGAGGGCGGCCAATACGACGACCAGAGCGACGAGCAAGCGCCGATTCGTCCTGTGCCTGCGGGCCTCGTCTTCTTGGGCGGCGAGCCTGCTCGCAGCGAGGAACTCGCGTTCGACACGGTTCAGCTCGGCTGCTCCGTCGGCCCATTCGAGGGTCGCAGCCAAGCGCGCTCCGCGGAAGAGCTCGAGGCGGTCGCGCCCACCCGCGTCCCATTCGACCGCGGCATTCGTGAGCCGCCGCCGCACGCTGCGACCCTGTGCGTCGTCTTCGAGCCAGCCGGCCAACCGCGGCCAGTGCTCGAGCATAGCTTCGTGAACGAGCTCGACGAAGTCGTCGTGCGCGACCAACAGCCGGTTCTCCACGAGAGCGGCGATGACGCCCGCGATGTTCTCGTCGTCGGCGTCGAGCTCTGCACGTGTCACGCGCCGGCGGGTAAGCGCCGTTCCGTTGTCGCTCGCGAGCCTCACCATCACGCGGCGGGCGATCGCCTGCCCGCCTTCGTCGAGTGATCCGAAGACGCCCTCCGCGTGGCGGGCGATCGCGGTTCGGATGCCTCCGAGCCGTTCGTAGGCGGCAAGCGTCAAGGTGGAGTCGTCTCGGTCGAGCCACAGATCGAGCAGCGCCGTCGAGAGCAGCGGCAGGCCGCCGGGTTCCCCCATGACGTCGTCCACGAGCGTGTCGACGAGTCGCGGCTCGACGGACAGTCCTGCGCGTTCCGCCGGCCCTTCGATCGCGCGACGGAGCTCGCCCGCATTCATCGGGCCCAGCAGCACCTGGTTTGTCCCGACCAGATCGGCAAGCTCGGCAAAAGCCGCTAGCCGACCGAAGAAGTCGGCGCGGAGCGCGATGAGCACGACGGCGCGACGTTCGGGATCCCAGGCGGCCTCGACAAGGTCACCGATGAACCGCCGGCGTTCGTCGTCCGGGACGGAGTCGCCGAACAGCTCTTCGAACTGATCGACGGCGATTACGACGCGCTCGCTTGTCGGCACTTGGTCGAGGGTGTCGGTGAGCGATGCGCCCAGTGCGGTTGTGAGGGCCCGGAGCGGATGCTCGCCGGGACGGACGACGATCTGTCGACGGCTCGCGAGCGATGGTAGGAGTCCCGCGTGCAGCAGCGATGACTTGCCGCTCCCCGACACGCCGACGATCGCGAGCAGCGGCGCTTCGCCGAGACGGGAGACGAGCTCGTCGACCAGTCGCTCCCGCCCGAAGAAGAACTCGGCGTCCGCGGCCTCGAACGGTGCCAGTCCTTTGAACGGACAGACGGCCGGCAGCAGCGGCGCCGCGATGGTCCTGCTGTGGTCGCCCAGCGCAAGCTCGGGATCCTGGACGAGGATCGCCCGCTCGAGCTCCTGCAGTTCAGCGCTGGGGGAGAGCCCCAATTCATCGTCGAGGAGGCGGCGTGTCGTCCGGTAGACCTCGAGGCTCTCTGCCTGGCGGCCTGCGCGGTACAGCGCGAGCATCAGCTGGGCGCGGAAACGCTCGCGGAGCGGATGCTCCGCACAGAGCGACTCGAGCTCGGGGACGAGTGCAGCCTGGCGGCCGAGCGCGAGCTCGGCCTCGACGCGGCCCTCGACGGCTGCCAGGCGCTGCTCTTCCAGGCGCTCGACGTCGAGCCGGGCGAACGGCTCGAGCTCGAGATCGGCGAGTGGGCGGCCGTGCCACAGCGACTCCGCGGATCTGAACGCCGCCGCTGCCGAGCCAAAGTCACCGGTGCCGAGCGCCTCGTGTCCGTCGACGACCAGCTGCTCGAACGTCTCGAGGTCGAGCTCACCGGGCTCGACCCGCAGCAGGTAGCCGGGCGGCCGCGCAACGAGGCGAGGCTCGTCGCCCACCGAGGTGCCGAGCACCTTCCGCAACCGCGAGACGTGATTGCGCAGCGCGTGGTCGGCCGAGTTGACGCTCTGCTCGGGAAACAGTTCGCCGACGAGCCGGTCGCGTGAGACAACGCGGTTCGCGTCGAGCAGCAACAGCGCAAGAAGCGCGCGCTGCTTCGGGCCACCGGCCGGGACGAGCGCGCCGTCCACGCGAACCGCGAGTGGACCAAGGATCCTGAACTCGAGTCGGCTGCCGGCCATGACGCCGGATTCTCCCGCGATCCACAGGACTGCGCTACCCGCCGGGACACGCTTGGGACAGGCTTGGGATACGAGTGCTGGACGCTCGCCGGCAATGTTGTTCACGGCGAAGTGCTATTGGCCGGGCGTTGGCGAGGTCGATCTTCGAGCCGCGCTCTCGGACGCGGGCGTCGACCCAAACGCCACGTTCTGCGGCGCGCTCTCGCTGCCCGGCGACGAACTTGTGTTGTGCCTCTTCGACGCGTCGTCACGGGCTGCGGTCAAGAACGCGTGCGAGCGGGTCGGCTGGCCGTGCGAACGCGTGATCGAGAGCGTCTGGATCGAGGGACCAGAGGGAGGAGCTCGATGATTGGCATCAGGAAGGTCGCGGTAGGCATCGTGGTCACAGCCGCCGTCACGGCGACCGGGGCGGTCGTGGCGCACGCCACCGGGCCGGGAAAGAACGGTGCAATCGCGTTCAAGCTTGCGCTCGGGGCACCGTCGCGGCTGGCGGTCGTGAACGCCGACGGCACGAAGATGCTGAAGCTGCCGAGAACGAAGCAGGTCAGCGACGACGATCCCGACTGGTCGCCGAACGGATCGATGATCGCGTTCACCCGCTGCCCGCTCGGCGACGGCCGCTGCCACATCGACGCCATGAGTCCGAGCGGGTCGGGGCTCAAGCAACTCGGCCCCGCGAACGACGACCGCGCCTTCCCGGCGTGGTCTCCGGACGGGAAGCAGATTGCGTACTCGCGCGCTTGGGGCGGAGTCCAGAACGGTGAGATCAAGTATTCGGCGCTTTACGTGATGTCGCCGAGCGGCGGCGGAGCCCATCTCGTCGTCAACCCGATGAACGCCAAACCATTTGAGGGCGACGTGAACCACTCGTCGTGGTCGCCGGACGGAAAACAGCTCGTCGTCGAGGTCACGCACTCGTCGCTGGGCGATCCCGCGAACGGCCACGCGCTGTTCGTCGTGAACGCCGACGGTTCGAATCTCCAGCAGCTCACGCCATGGACGCTGAACGCCGGCGGCAAGCCGGACTGGTCCCCCGACGGCTCGCGGATCCTCTTCCGAGCTCCGAGCAAGACGGAGCGAAGCAACCTCTACACGATTGCCCCGGACGGCACGGGGCTGAAGCAGCTGACGCACTACTCGGCACCGATTCCGGTCGTATCGACGGGGTCCTTCTCGCCGGACGGGAAGTGGATCACGTTCGCCAAGTCCGGAGCCGTCTGGGTGATGCGCGCCGACGGAACCGGTGCACGGCGAGTCACGCCCAGCGAATACGCGTACTCGCCCGACTGGGGGCCTGCGAAATGACTTCCGAGAGGAGAGCTCCAGTGAAGACGTTCATCGTCGCCGCCGTCGCACTGACAGCGCTGGTCACCGCGGCGGCCGGACAGTCCGCTCCGAAGAGCAGCTTGTGCGTCGGCGGACCTCACTGCTACGCGACGGTGCAGGCCGCAGTAAACGCGGCAGCTGACGGCGTTGTGATTCGCATCAACCCCGGAAAGTTCGCCGGCGGCGTCACGATTCTCAACGACGTGACACTCGTCGGGGTGGACGCCCACGCGTCGAAGATCTGGGGCGGCGGGCCGGTCGTCACGATCGGTTCGGCAACCAACATGCCTACCGTCACGCTCAAGGACCTGACGATCGGCGGCGGCGACACCACGACCAACGTGCACGCACCGAACTGCGGCGTGGACGTCCCGGTGTGCGGACCCGGTTACGCCGACTCGACGGCGATCGGCGGCGGCATCGTCGCCTTCGCCGGGACGAACGTCACGATCTCCCACAGCATCGTTACGGGCAACACTGCGACTCCGTCGGAAACGACACAAAGCGTCAAGGCCACCTGCGCGACCGGACCTTGTGTCGCAGCGTTCGGCGATGCCGCGGGCATCGACATCGGCGGCACGATGACGCTCCTCGATTCCGTCGTCAGCAACAACCATGCGTCAGCCCCTGCGCAGTCGAACGGCGGCGGCATCGTGATCGAGGACGGCGGCTCACTCTCGCTGCAAGACTCGCAGGTAACCGGCAACTCGGCCGAGGCGTCCGGGCCAACGGGCCGCTTCGTCTCGGGCGGCGGCGTCTTCGTCGCCGGCGGCGGAACGCTGATCGCCGACCACAGCTCGATCGACGGCAACTCGGCACGGCTCGCAAGCTCGCTGGCGACGCCCTATCCAGAACAGGACGGCGGCACCGACCAGTCGAACGCGCAGGGAGGCGGTGTCTTCCTCTCCGACGGGTCGACCGCCACGATCAGCAACTCAACGCTGAACGGGAACAGCGTCTCGGTCAACACCCCGGACAATCAGTCGTTCGGCGCCGACGCCGCGTTCTGCGCGTGCGGCGGCGTGACGCTCTCGGTCTCGAACACCCAGGTTCAGCACAACTCGCTGTCTGTCATCGCTTCGGCGAGCAACAACGGGCCGAGCGGCCCCGGGATCTTCGAGGCGGACGGCGACAACGACACCCTCTCAAACGTGCGCATCGACTGGAACAACGCGACGATCACGACCGCCGGCGACAGCGCCGGGATGGTCGGCACCGCGGCGTTCTTCCCAGGCGATCCCGTGCCGACGACCATCGCGAACAGCTCGATCAGCCACAACACGGTGACTGCGAACGCGCCGAACGGCGACGCGACGATTGTCGGCGCCGGCTTGGTCGTCAACGGCGACGTCGAAGTCCGCGGCTCGGCGATCGTCGGCAACCACGGCGTTGCAACCGGACAGACCGGCCTCGCCCAGGGCGGCGGCATCTGGAGCGGCGCGCTCTTCGGGCCGCCGTTCTCGACGCTCCTGCTTCAGGGGAGCAGCGTCACGGGCAACGTGCTCGGCGGCAGCCCAGGAGTCGCGCTGTCCGGCGGCGGCATCTGGAACCAGGGCGGGTCGGACTTCACCGTGACGCTGCAAGGGAGCGTGGTGGCGCACAACACACCCGACGACTGCGTCGGCTGCTGACCTTTGGAAAGGAGCGAAACGTTGCACTGATCTAGCGGACTGCCGGTCGGGGCCCCGCCCTCAGTGCTCGGTGTTCCAGAAAGCGCTCCATGCATGGCGTCGCGGCCAGATTGTTCGTTTCGCGAGCTAAGAAAGACCGCTTTGCGGGGTCTTTGAGGAGCCCTCTGACGGACCAGAACCGTCGACCCCTCCTTACCATGGAGGCTGGAGCGTTTGCTCGCGGGTCGGCGGAGTCGCGCTTGCCGTCCTGCTTTGGCTGCAATTGGGCCGGTTCGGTCTCCGCTCGCAATCATGCCCTGACGTGCCTCGAGTAGCCCTGGAAACGCCGAAACCTGTCCGCAAGAGGTGTCCCCAAGATTCTTGTCTCCGCGCGTCTGCGGTATCGGTGTTCGGTTGTTCGCAATCGCGTGGTGCTACGCGGATCGGCGGTTCGTGTTATGCGATGTGGGAGTTGCGCCGTGGTGCCTCCGGCCAGTTCGGCTGACGCGAGTGCAGCGCGGGTGTGTCTTCCCCGGGGGTCAGCCTGCCTCTCGTTGATCGCGGAGCTCGGCGGCGAAGAACTCGAGCGCGGTCTTGGTCTTTGTCTTCTGTTCCCCGGAGAGGTTGAGGCCGAGGCTGTCGAGGTAGGCTCTCGCCTCGATGCCAGCCTGGAATGCCTCGCCGGGTAAGCACTTCGTGGAGAGCTCGAGAATCCTCGACCCGTCGGGATAGAGCCAGAGCTCGATCACCAGCTTGCGCGCGTGGCCCGGCGCAGTCTGCTTCAGCTTCAGCACGAAGATCGGGCCGAGGATCGACAGTTCGTCCAGCCCGACGCCGTCCGGTGCATGCGCGGCGAAGAAGTTGCGCTGCTCCTTGGAGAACAGCTTCTTGACCGGACTTCGGCCGAGGATCGCCTCGCGCACATCGGCGTTGTTCACTTGGCCTTTCATGGAAGCGGAGCAGACGTAGCCGCCCGGCATCGCATCCACCTCGACGTTGACGCTCGGCGAGTGGCGGATGTCGTCGGGAAGTGAGTCCGGGACGATCGGCCGCAGCTTCACCACCGTGTCGCCTGTTCGCCCCTGCACACGGCGGGCGCGGACTGCGACGCCGCTCTTGTTCAGCACAAGGTCGGGCGTATCGAAGAAAAACACCTGCCGAATCTGCGCCTCGAGGGGATCGACCTCGAGCGTTGCGAAGGCCGCTCGCTGTTCGGACTCGGGAATGGTCAGCTTCAGCTCGACGCTGTCCGAGCCGCCTACGAGCGCGAGTAGTTCCGCGAGCTCTTCCCCGCGTAACTCCGTCAGCCTCTTGACGTCGGTAGCCATGACTTCTCCTTCGTTCGTAGTGATGCTGGAATGGATCCGTTCAGTCTCTGCGGGCTCTCCGTCGCTGCGGAGCCGGGTGCGGCTCGTGACCCCGGCTAGCGCGGGCGAGCAGCAGGATCAGGCCGCACGTCAGCAGCAGGATCAGACCGATCGTCATTGGCGGACCTCCTTTCGAGCTCGGGCAGCGGCGCGGAAGCCGGCAGGCGATCGCCGCGCATTCGGAGGACCGCGACGACTGCGATCACGAGGTAGCCGAATACGGCGAGGCGTGGAAACAGGAGCGAGAGCAGGATCATCGCGCCGTAGAGACCGATGTTCGGCGCCGTGGCGAGCGCGACCGCGGTGATCTCCCGTTCGCTCACCTCCGGCCTTAGAACACGCCGGTCGCGTGCGGCGGTGCCCCACATGAGCGCGAGCAGCAGCGAGATCGCGAGCAGGGAGGCGCCGTAGAAGATGACGGCGGTGCGCGTGGCGTCGGTCTGGTGGATCGCCTCGCCCATCAGTCTGGTCGGGAAGGGCAGAAACGCGATCGCCATCAGCAGCAGCAGGTTGACCAGCATCACTTCCCTGTTCACGTACTGGAGGCGCCGGAAGATGCCGTGGTGGGCGATCCAGATGCCTCCGATCGTGATGAAGCTCGTCACGTAGGCGAGATACGAAGGCCACTGGTGTGCAATGCCGCTCCACAGATCGGCGAACGCCGACTCCGGCACGCTGACCTCGAGAATCAGCAGCGTGATCGCGATTGCGAAGACGCCGTCGCTGAACGTCTCGGTTCGCGCGATGCCCCAGCGCTCATCCGTCGACGGTGCGGGTGGAGGCGCGCTCGTCGCCGCGGCGATTGGTGCTGTCGGCGTGCTCGTCGTCACGTCTTCTCCGCTCCGGGTTGCACCTTCGGGATCCGTCGGGTCGACGAATCGAGGTGATCGAGCGCGTGGCTCATGCCCGACCGAGCACGGCCGCGGGAGCGCGCGCCTCTTCCCACCACTCGGGGTCCGGGGAGAAAGGCGCGGCCGCCCGTCCAGTGGCATCGGTATCGAACCGGTAAACCAGCCCCGCTGCGGGATCGGCGCCGCGTTGCTCGTCGTTCCAGTTCTCGGTCGCGGTGGTGACGTAGAGGCGGTGGAGCCCTGGCCCGGCGAATGCGCAGGACGTCGTCTGTTCGGCCGGGACAGGCAGCGCCTCGCGCAGGACACCCTCCGGGGAGTAGCGATGGACGCGGCCGCCACCGTAGACGGCCACCCAGAGATCGCCTGCGGTGTCGACCGTCAGGCCGTCCGGTGCTCCGATCTCTTCGGAAACCGTGACCAGGATCCGTCCCTCGGAGATGGTGCCGCGGTCGCCGTCGAACGCGAACGCGCGGATCACGCCGGGTCCGCTGTCGGCCAGATACATCGTGCTTCCGTCCGGGCTCCAGCCAAGCCCGTTGGAGATCGTCAGCCCGCTGAGCACCGGCTCGGTGCATCCGTTCGGGTCGAGGCGATACAGCGTCCCGCCTCCGGCGTGCTGGTCGTCGGCGACCGTGCCGGCCCAGAACCGCCCCTGTGGATCGCACGCGCCGTCGTTCATCCGCGTGCGAGGCGGAGCTACCTCGGCGAGCATGCGGCGTTGTCCGTCAGGCGCCAGGTGAACGAACCCGCGGCCGGCGGCGAGCAGCCAGCCGTCGTCGCCGTCGATGGGTGTGATCGCCGCGACGGTTCCGGGGATGCGGTAGCTGCGGACGGCGACGAGGCCGCCGTCCGCAGCGCACCGGTCGCGGTACACCCGCCCCGCGAGGATGTCGACGCGCAGCAGCTCGCCGCGGCGGTCGTCCCAGCGGACGCCCTCGCCGAGCATCGTCTGCTCGGTCGTACACGCGATCGCCACGCGACTCATACCGGCGTGAGCACCTCCTGTGAGGCGATCGCGTGCGACAGCATCCCGCCGGAGACGACGCGTGCGTCGTAGCCGTGCTGGAGCAGGCAGCGTGTCGCGGTGTAGGCGCGCTGTCCGGAGCGGCAGATGACGTGGATCTCGCGGTCGTGGGGAAGCTCGTCGAGGCGGGAGCGCAGTTCCCCCATCGGGATGTTGACCGCGTCGGGTACCTCCTCGACGGCGAGTTCGAACGGCTCGCGGACATCGAGCCGGAAGCCGTCGTCGAGCGAGTCCCAGTGCACGAGCGGCATGTCGCCGCGTAGGACGCCTGAGGCGACCATGCCGGCGAAGTTGACCGGGTCCTTGGCGCTGCCGAACGGTGGCGCGTAACAGAGCTCGACCTGCTCGAGGTCGTACACGGTCGCGCCGAGCTGGATCGCGAGCGCGAGCTCGCTGATCCGCTTGTCGACGCCGTCCTCGCCCATCGCCTGCGCGCCGAGGACACGTCCGTCGGAGCGCCGGAAGATGACCTTCAACGCGATCGGCTTGGCGCCTGGGTAGTAGCCGGCGTGCGAGTTCGGGTAGAGGTAGATCTTCTCGTAGTCGTCGTCATCGAGCCGGTCGAGCGTCTTCTCGTTGGCGCCGGTCCAGGCGACGGTGGCTCCGAACAGCCCGACGACCGCGGTGCCCTGTGTGCCACGGAAGTGGGAGTCGCGTCCGGCGATCACGTCGGCCGCGATGCGGGCTTGTCGATTAGCCGGCCCGGCGAGCGCGACGAGGCTCCACTCCCCGGTGACGAAGTCGCGGACCTCGACCGCGTCGCCGGCGGCGAAGATGTCGGGGTCGCTCGTGCGCATCTGGTCGTCGACCCGGATTCCGCCGTGCTCGCCGATCTCGAGCTCCGCCATGCGCGCGAGCGTCGTGTCGGGACGAACGCCGAGCGCGAGGATGACGATGTCTGCCGGATACGACTCGCCTGACTGCGTCGAGACCTCGAGCGATCCGTCGTCGTGCGGCTCGAAGCCGGCGACGCCGTCGCCCAGGACGACCCGGACGCCGTGGCGATCGAGGAAGTCTTCAACGGTGTGTGCGTATTCGGGATCGAGCGGGGCGAGCACCTGCTCGGCCAGCTCGAGCACGGTGACCTCGAAGCCGCGGTGCGTGAGGTTCTCGGCCGTCTCGAGGCCGATGAAGCCGCCGCCGACGACGACCGCGCGCATGCGCGGCTTCGCGACCTGGAACCCGGAGTACTTTCCCATTCCGGCGAGGAAGCTCGTCCCTCGCTCGATCCACGCGCGGATCTCGTGCGCGTCGGGCACGGTCCGCACCTGGAAGATGCCGGGCAGGTCGATGCCCGGCAGCGGCGGGCGGATCGACGCCGCGCCGGGGGAGAGCACGAGCTTGTCGTACGACTCCGTCGTCACGGCGCCGCTCGCGACGTCGCGCAGCTGGACGGTCTTGTCCTTCGGCGAGACGGCGATCGCCTCGCAGCCGGTTCGGCAGTCGACGGCGAAGTGCTCGCGGAACAGCCGCTCGTTCGCGACCAGGAGGTCGCTTTCGTGCTCGATCACGCCTCCGATGTGGTACGGCAGGCCGCAGTTCGCGTACGAGACGTACGGGCCGCGCTCCACCATCAGAATCTCGGCCTGCTCGTCCAGCCGGCGCAAGCGCGCCGCACACGACGCGCCGCCGGCGACGCCGCCAACGATGATGACCTTCATGGTCGCCACCTCACTCTCTTGGCTTGGTTGGGTCTTCTGCTCGAGGGACTCCCGACTGCTCATCGGGCTTCCTGGACTCGTTCGTGGACGATGATTCGCGCTGCAGCTTCGATCAGGGCGAGATGGGAGAACGCCTGCGGGAAGTTGCCGAGGTGGCGCGCGCTGGCCGTGTCGAACTCCTCGGCATACAGGCCGAGGGGCGAGGCGATCCGTAGCAGGCGTTCCATCAGGTCGCAGGCCCGCCGAAGCTCGCCGACGTACGCGAGCGCCGAGACCAGCCAGAACGAGCAGATGAGGAACGTCCCTTCCTCGCCCGAGAGGCCGTCGTCCGTCTCATCCGTCCGGTAGCGGACCACGAACTCGTTCTCGCTCAGCTCCTCGGCGATGCCGAACGGCGCGAACCGGAAGTACGCCGCCTGGCGGTCGAGCAGGCTGGCGAAGACGCTCGGGGCATCGAAGGAAGGGACGCACAGCCAGTCGATCGCGCCGTCCGGGGCGACGAGCGCGCCCGTGTGGCAGTCCGAGAGGAAGGCGTAGTCTGCGATCGGCGGGAACGGCGACGGCGAGGCGGCCGCCTGCTGGGGGTTCTCCGTGACGAGCGTCGCGGTGCTCATGACGCCACCCAGGGGGTGTGCCAACCGCCGTGGTCCGCGACGAGCGCGTCTGCGGCCTCGGGTCCCCAGCTGCCCTGCCGGTAGACGTGGACGGGAGGGGGCGCGTCGAGCAGCGGCTGCATGATCCGCCAGGTCTCCTCGATCTGATCCTGGCGCGGGAAGCGCGTGGTATCGCCGGTCATCGCCGCCTCGAGCAGCACCTCGTATGGGGTCGCCCCCTCGCCGCCAGCCTCCGCGAGTTCGACGTCGAACGGGATCGGCGCCGCGACCCTGGTGTCGGCGCGGCGGGCGTCGAGGACGATGCGCATCCCGGTCGACGGGTCGAGTTTGATCACCAGCTGGTTCGGCTCGGGTCGTTGCTCGAGTGCCGCGAAGCCGAGCCTGGGCGCATGCTTGAAGACGAGGCGCAGCTCGGTTTGTGTGGCCGCCAGGCACTTCCCCGTACGGATGAAGAAGGGGACGCCCGCCCAGCGCCAGTTGTCGATCTCGAGGCGAAGCGCGGTGTATGTCTCAGTCGTCGAGTCGCCGGCGACGCCGTCGACGTCGAGGTAGCCGTCGAACTGTCCGCGCACGTAGTGGGCTGGGACGGCCTCCGGCATCGCCCGAAACACGGCGGCCATCGCGTCCTTGAAGTCCTTCGGTTCACCGCCGGCGGGCGGCTCCATCGCGGCCGCCGCGACGACCTGCATCAGGTGGTTGACGACGACGTCGCGGAGCGCGCCGACCGGATCGTAGAAGTGACCGCGCCCGGCGATGCCGAAATCCTCCGCGAGCGTGATCTGGACGCACTCGACGTGGTTGCTGTTCCAGACCGGCTCGAGCATCCGGTTCGCGAAGCGGAGGAAGAGGATCTCTTCGAGGCCCATCTTCCCGAGGTAGTGGTCGATCCGGTATAGCTGCGACTCCCCCACGTACTCGTGCAGGTCGTCAGCCAGCGCCCGGGCGGAGGCGCGGTCGTGCCCGAACGGCTTCTCGACGACGATCCGCGCCGAGTCGGTCAGCCCGGCTTCGGCAAGTCCCTGGACGACGGTCGCGAACAGGAACGGCGGGATCTCGAGATAGAAGACCGGCGCCGCTGCGCCCTCGATCGCGTCTCCGACGCGCTGGTACGTAGAGGCCTCGGCGAAGTCGCCCTGCACGTAGGAGAGCCGCGCCGCGAACCGGTCAAAGACCTCCGGGTCGAGCGCTTCGCCGGTCGCGACGATCGAGTCGCGAGCGCGGGCGAGGAGCTGCTCCTCGGTCCAATCGTCCACGGCGACGCCCACGACCGGGCACGACAGCAGCCCCCGCTGCTCGAGCCGGTACAGCGACAGGAACGTCATCACCCGGGCGAGGTCGCCCGTGATCCCGAAAACGACCAGGACGTCCGCAGGCGCCGTGCGCTCCGCCGTCCTCTCTCTCTTCTGAAGCAGCGCGCTCATCGCGCTCACCGTCCTTTGCTCTTGTTCACGCCAACGCGCTCATGGCCGAGGTTCTCGGCGACCGCGGCAGCTGCCGGCCCGCCGACTTCGTCGATCGCTGCGAACCCGAGCAGCGTGAGCCCGAGGGCCGCCGCGTGCTGCAAAAGCCCCTGCAGCTCCGATTGATCGCGGACGGGGCCGGTCAGCACCGTGTTCCCGTCCTCATAAGTCAGCGTCATGCCCTCGAAGGCGAAGCGATCGCTCAACTCGCCTTCGACGACCAACCGGTACCGACGGGAACCCACGCCACGAGCATGGCGTGCTGAGGGAGCCGTTCAGGCTGAAATCGGGACGTTCAGCTAGATGATTGCGTTTGCTCCAGCAGACCGAGGGCGGACGCACGAGCGACCGCGTCCTCGCGGGAGTGCACGCCGAGCTTGCGGTATAGGGCGCGTACGTGCGTCCGGATCGTGCTCGGGGAGAGGAAGAGCTGCTCGCCGATTTCGCGCACCGACAGGTCGGAATCGAGGAGCCTGAGCACGGCCAACTCGGCATCGCTCGGCGCCTCCAGCAGCTCGCCGCTGCGGGCCTGGCGCATCACCGTCCCGAGTTCGCGCTCCACGTCGTCGGCGAGCTCGGGTACGCGGCCGGCGTCATCGAGCCCTGCAAGCGCTTCGCGCGCGGACCGCAGGACGGCTTCTGCCTCCTCGACGTGTCCGCGGCGAGCGCGCACCCGGGCGAGCTGGATCCGCAGCCACGCGCCATGCAGGCTGACCGCCTCTGCGCCGAAGAATCGCTCCGCAGTGACCAGCTCGTGCTCCGCCTCGACCAGCCTTCCCTCCGCTGCGAAGACCACGCCGAGCGCTGCCGAGGCGTTTGCGCCTAGCCAACTGCGGCTGCTGCCGATATGCCCCACGAGCGCCTTGGCTTCCACGGCATTGCTCCTCGCGGTGACGAGCCGCTCGCGCTCGACGCAGACGAGCGCGAGTGTCGCGAGAGCGTGCACCCTGCTCGGCGGTCGCCGCTCGATCTCCGGGTGCTCGAGCGCCCGCGTCGCCGCCGCTGACGCTTCGTCGAGGTCGCCGGCGAAGAACAGGGCGCGGGCGTAGGCGGCGAGCGCGCCGGTGATGACTTCATCGGATTCGGGCGGGCCCCCGCTTGCGAGGTCGACCGCACGCCGCCCGTCGCCGACCGCCTGCGCGACGCCGCCCTCGATCGCAAGCGCTCGAGCAACGAGGCCCCAGTTCTCGAAGTAGGGGTCCGAGGAATCCGATCGGCCCTCGTTCGCGCGCTCGGCGAGCCGGAGAAGGCGCCGCTGCTCGACCGTGCTCCCGCCAGCGAGGATCGTGCCAATGGCCCCGGCCACGCCCAGCTCCGGATGCTCTACGACACGCTCGTCCGGCAGCGTCCGGAGCCAGTGCAGAAACGTCCGCCCAGCGCCGCTTCTGATCAGCGGCAGGTGGTACTCGATGAGCAGGTCCGCGACCAGCTCGTGGTCGGCCGCGGCAGCCGCGTGCTCAACCGCCTGGATCGGCAGTCCTTGTGCCCTGAGCCAGCGGGCGGCGCGCTTGTGGATCCTGGTCGCCGCTCCGGGATCAAGCGCCGCCAGGTGGCCGATCGCGTACTCGGCAAAGAGCGAGTGGATGCGGAACCATCCGGTGCGCTCCAGCCGCAGGATGAAGAGGTTCGAATGCTCCAACTCGGCCAGCCGCTGCGCGGAATCGACGCGCTCGAGCACCTGGTCGCAGAGCTCCGCGGTGAACTGGCCGAGGACTGCGACTCCCTGGAGGAAGCTGCGACGCTCGTCGTCGAGCGAGGCGAGTACCTCGCCGCTCAAGTAGTCCGCGACGAACTGGTGCTCTCCTCCGAACGCGCGCACGGCCGAGGCGCGGTCATCGACCGTCTGCAGCCAGAGCCCGGCAAGGACGATTGCGGCGGGCCAGCCCTCCGTTCGCTCGACGAGCAACTCGACCTCGGCCGTGCCGAGCCCCAGCTCCCAACCCTTCACCAGGAGCAGCTGCGCCTCGGCCGGCGTAAACGCGAGCTCGCTCGCGCGCAACTCGACAAGCGCGCCTCCGGCGCGCAGGCCGGCGAGCCTCAGCTGCGGATCGGCGCGCGTCAGGACGATCATCCGTGCGTTCGCGGGCAAATGCCCGAGCGCATGGTCGATCGAGGCGAGGCAGTCCTCGTCGTCCACCGTGTGCGCGTCGTCGAGCACAAGCAGCAACGGCTCTCCGAACACGGCCATACCGTTCATCAGCTCGTCGACGGCGTCCTCGATGCTGCTCCCGGGCACGTCGAGCCGTTGCAACGCGCTTCGGCCGAGGCCCGATCGCACGCGATCGACCGCCGTTGCGACGTACCTCCATAACCGCACCGGGTCGTTGTCGCCGGCATCCAGCGTCACCCACGCGAGCGCGGCGTCGACGGTCGTCGACCAGGCGCGCACGGCGGTCGTCTTACCGTAGCCGGCGGGGGCGGCGACGAGCGTCAGCGCCGCTTCGCGCCCTGCATCGAGCGTCTCGCGGAGACGCGGCCGGTCGACCGTCGCGCGCCGCACAGCGGGAAGGGCGAGCTTCGCCTCAACGAGCGGCGGCAGGGCCCGCGCATCGCCGCCGGCTCGCTGTCCCTCGTCCTTCCTCCGAACACGTTCGGTCATTCCGGATACATCTTCGCCCACCTGAACAGACCGGGCGACCCTCGCATCGTGCGCTCCTCGCGACCATGCGGGCGGGGTGCATCCGCGGCTGCTGGACCCGCCCGCGAACCGAGCGCCACGATGAGCTCGGACGTCGGTGCGGGCCGAGATCACGATCACGTCAGTGCTTCCAGGAAAGGGTGCGCGTTGTCAGTTTCGGGCGCCAGTCCTTGTGCCGCATGTCGATGCTGCGTCAGCCGCTTGTTCAAGCGGCTCGGCTGCGCTCCACGTGAGTGCGGTTCGTCGACCCCCTCCTACCATGCGCTCGTTTCGGCGACTGATCGCAACCCATGGCAACGGTTTTGACGGACCCCCTCCTTACCATGAACGTGAGGAGGGGGTCGATCCATAGGGGTGCGCGTAGTGGTGGCGGTTCGGGTGCCTCGTTGGTAGCCGCTCGTCGCCGCGTTTTGCGTGGCGGTGCGACCTTGGTGCGACCCCCCCAGGACCAACCCGGCGTGCGGCTCGCCTCCTCGATCCACGCGTGCAACTCTGGTCGTTGTGCCTCCTCCAGAGAGGTCACCTTGATGTACCGGGTCCGGTCGGTGGTTCCGAGTGGGGGTGGGGAGTCGAAGTCTGCGCCGCCGAAGAAGACGACGTTCACGGAGACGTCGTAGGCGGCGAGCTCGATGATCCAGCCGAGTTCTGGTAGCCCGTAGTAGGGCCTCTTCCACTTGAGGGCGTAGTGGAGGTGGGGGATTGTGGCTCGGATCGACTCGTCCAATGCCTGGAGGATGGGCTGCAGGTGCGGCATCTGGCGTCGAAGCCAGTCGGCGATGTCGGCGTGGTTCGCCGATGGTTCTGGCGGTTTTCGCCCTGCATTGCCCTTGATTTCTTTCGGCATCACGTGTCCTCCGAGGAGCGGCGTCCGCCTGATGACACGAGGCGCCTGACCCGAAGACCATGGTCTGGCGGTGGTCGCTTGAGCAGATCATAGAAACGCGCGATTGTCGTTCGAGCGTCAACGCCGACACGTCCTCAGCCCGCGGGATCTTCAGCAGCTGTTCGGACCGTGCGACGAGACGGAGTCAAAACGAATCAGGGCTACGCGCTACTGATCCTCGATCAGGACCCCGCCCCAATCCTCCGGTGCGACGTCGCGCAGCGTCTCGGTGAGGGTCCACCGGTGACCGGCAGGATCGAGGAAGGTGCACTGCCGCTCGCCGTAGGGGAAGTCTTGCGGTTCCCGGAGGATCGCGCCACCGTTCTGGCGGACACGGTCGCAGAGGGACGCAACGTCTTCGACTCGGAGCATCACCGACTGCGAGGTCTCCTCGCCGGTCGGGGCGACGCGGCCATAACCAACATCGGCCACGACCAGTGATCCGTCGCCGAAGCTCAGCTGCGCGCGGTGGCCGGGCCCGATCCGCACGCGCTCGACGAACCCGAGAACCTCGACCAGCCAGTCGACCGCGGCGCTGACGTCCGGATAGGCGAGTTCGGGAATCACCGGCCCGGGCGGCGCTGAGCGATTCGTCCGCACGAGCTGGAGGGTACCGCCGCCCGTAGCAGCCCATCCGCCGCAACGTCATCGCCAGCGCTGAGCCGCGGAGGCTCGACGAGACGCGACCCACGGTATTCGCAGATCGCGGTGCGAAGCGACGCGCTGCCGCTCCTCGGGTGTGAGCCGGTCGACTCACACCGGCGTCACGAGTGTCCAGTGATGTCCGACAGGGCATCGTTGCAGTCTCCACCAGCCGAGTCGGAGCGCCGTCAACGAAACGCCGGGTATCCACAGGGTCATGAAGAGGTGGCCTCCACGACAGCGAACGATCGTTTCGGCTCCGAACAGGTAGCCGCTCCGCGACCAGAGGAGCCCGGCCTCGGCCGCTACCAGCGAGCCGGCGACGGCGAGCGCGCGCCGCCGTCCCCCGAACGGTTCGCTGAATTCCCAAGACGCTGCTCAGCGTCTGACGGCTCGCGGGTGTCAGGCTCTCGTCGGGGGGAGGATAGGGTGATTCGACCGGAACACGTCTTCCGGATCGAAGCTCGTCTTCAGCCCGCGGAGCCGCGCGTACGCGGCCTCGCCCCAGAGGCTCGTGGGGTCCCGCCCCGTCTCCGCGAAGTTGGCGAACGCCTGCGGTGCTGTCCACGGGGACAGCACCTCGCTCAACGCCTCTATGTGTGCCGCGCAGGCGCCTCCCAGCTCCGGTGTCATAGCGAAGCCGACTGCGTAGAGTGCGAAGTCGCCCGCAACCGACGCGAGCACGGCATGCTGCGGGCGAGGCTCTCCAAGCGCCCCGCCGAGGTGACGGATCTCGACGGACAGGAGCGGTGAGTCGGAGCCGGGTCCGGCGACTCGGGCGATCTCGTCGACGGCTTCGGCAGGCAGCGACTCGAGCAAGAGCCCGTCGCCGACCGCCGGAACGGGATGGTCGGGGTCCATATGAAGATGACCAAGCACGGGCATCGGCGTTTCCTTGATCGTGTCCATGACCGGTCCCAGCCGGTGAAGCGGCTCGAGCAACTTGTCCGCCTCGGCCGGATCGCCGCAATGAATCACCTCCACGATTACGAACGACTTCCCACGAACAGGCTCCGGGATCTCCTCGACGGGCGGGAGCTGGAGCAGTCGACCGACGGTCGTGAGCTCGTCGGGCAGTCCGGCTCGGCACAGCTCGGCCCACGTGTGAAGCACCTCGGAGGCCTGTTCGAACGGGAACCAGAGGACGCCCGCGTAGACCTCCGACACCGGGAACAGCCGCACCTCGAGCCTCGTGACGGCGCCGAGGTTGCCGCCCCCACCGCGCAAACCCCACAGGAGCTCCGGGTTGGCGTCCTCGTCCGCGCGGACCAGCGCGCCGTCGGCGGTCACGACGTCGGCTGCGACGACCGCGTGTGCGGCGAGTCCGAACTTGCGCCCGAGGAAACTGAGCCCGCCGCCCAGCGTGTAGCCGACGGCGCCGACGTCGGCTGACGAGCCGGAGAGCGGTGCCAGCCCGTGCGGTGCGGACGCCTCAATGACCTCGGCCCAATGCGTCCCCGCCTGCACACGGGCGATTCGCGTGTCGGCGTCGATCTCCACGCCCCGAAGTCGGTCGGTGCGAACCAGCACGGTGCCCTCGAGGGGGCCCATGGGCGCGGCGCCGTGCCCGGTTCCCTGGATGGCGACCCGCAGACCGTTCTCGCGCGCATAGCCCACTCCCTCGGCGACGGTGCGCGCCGAGTCGGCGACCACGATCGCCGCCGGCCGCTGGTCGACCGCAAGGTTCCAAGCGCGCCGCGCCTCGTCCCAGTCTCGCGCGCCTGGATGGACAACACGCAAACCCTCATCGGTTCCCAAGCTCGTCATCCACATCACCTCTCGTCGTGGCCGCTCGAGCGAGCCTATTCCCTTGCAGCCGAGGATGGGGCTGGGAAAGGGGACCCGCGAGGGCGCGGAGAACAGACAGCTCGCGCTCGCTCAGTGTGGCATCAGCGTTTCTGCGTCGCGTGCGTGGCGGTCGCTCGATGTCCTCGAGCCAGGAGGCGAGGATTCCGGGATCCGGACACGAACCGACCACGCTTCTTGCCTCCTCGATTACCGCTTCTGCCGCAGCCTCCCTGCCCAGGGCCCTCCAGGCCGCTGCCTGGCGGATCAGCGCCAGGGCAAGACTGGCCGGCTGACCGGCGGGCCGCAGGACCCTGGCGCCTCGTTCGAAGGCCGCGAGGGCCTCCGCGAGCTCGCCGCGCGACTCGAGCGCTGCGCCGAGCGCGACCAACATTTCGCTATCTGCGCCGTCGAGCCCGTGCTCTCGCTCGAGCGCCCCGGCTCGCGTCGCGAGAAGCATCTGCTCGTCTGTCCGGCCCAGCGCCTCCGCGACCAGCGAACGACCGACCAGCGAGGAAACTGCGACGCGCCATTGCTCGAGGTCGAGTGCAGGCTCTGTCGCCTCCGTCAACCACTGATCGGCTTCGAGAAACTCGCCGAGGAAGTAGAGGCACCATCCGCCGGCAACGCAGATGAGGGCTCGCCAGGGTGACGTCGGCCCCTCGAGCTCGGCCGCACGGCGGGCGCTCTGGGCGGACGCCCGGAAGTCGCCCCACGTAATCATCCCGCGAAGCACGGCCAGATTCGCCTCGATGGAGCTGAAGCCGTCCGGCAGGGGCCGTGCGTCGAAGGGGCGAAGCCGCTCGGCCGCTTCAATCGCGCCGGTGGCCGCATCGTGGCGCCCGCTCAGCATGAGGACCCACGCCTGGATGACAAGCAGGTACGCGTCTTGCCTTCGGATCGAGCCGGGAAGTCGCTCGAGCCAGGCGACCACAGTCGCGTGTCGAGCGTGCTGTGTGTAGGAGAACCATGTGCTCTTGATGAGCTCGCGGGCTTCGACGAATGCCTCGGCTTCCAGCGCATGCTCGACCGCTTCGTCGATCGACCCGCGCTCCCGGTGCCAGGCGAACGCCCGCCGATGCAGGGTCCGCGCAAGTCCTGGCTCACGATGTTCGAGCTCGACTTGAAGCAACTGGGCGAAGAGGTGATGGAAGCGGTACCACGTGCCGCGGTCGTCGAGTGGGATCAGGAAGAGATTCGTCCGCGAAAGCTCGTCGAGCAGCGGTCCCGAGCCGTCCTGTTCGAGCACCGCGTCGCACAGCGAGCCACAGAAGCGCTCCAGGATCGACGATCGGAGCATGAGCGTCTGTGTCGCCGGATCGTAGGCCTCGAGCACCTCGCCGGCGAGGAAGTCGACGACATTTCGGCTCGAGCCGCCGAAGGTGTTGACGAACGCTTTCCGGTCGACGACGCCGGCAAGCGAGAGCCCGGCGAGATAGATGCCGGCCGCCCACCCTTCCGTACGCTCGACGAGGACGTCGATCTCCTCGCGCGCGAGGTCGAGCTCCAGACTGCCGTTCAGCAACGCCTCGACCTCGTCGGGCGTGAACCCGAGCTCGTGGGCGCGTAGCTCGACGAGCTCGCCGTGCGCCCGGAGCGAGCCGAGCGAGAGGGCGGGCTCGCTGCGACTGCCGAGCACGAGCTGGAAGGTCGAGGGGGCATGGTCGACGAGCCACGCGATGCTGTCACGGGAGACGCCGGGCGAGAGCCGATGGAAGTCGTCGAGCACGAGAGCGACGTCGCCCTGCTCGATCAGCTCGTTGACGAGCCTGGGCAGCAGCACGGAGACGATGCGTGCGCTACCCACTGCTTGAGGCAACGGCGACACGGCGAGATCCGGGCAGACACGCTGGAGCGCCTCGAGGACGTGTGTCCAGAGGACGACGGCGTCGTTGTCCCCGTCGTCGAGAGTCACCCACCCGACGGGTCGCAGGCGCGCTTCCGCCTCGCGCCAAGCTCCGAGCAACGTCGTCTTCCCACAGCCTGCCGGCGCTGCGACGACGGTGAGCTTCACGCCCGGCCTCGGGCGTAAGCGCTGCACCAGCCGGTCGCGCGCAACCGTCTGCTCCCGCTGAGGCGGCGGGTGCAGCTTCGTCAGTAGGAGCCGAGGCGGCGCCTCGGGTCCCCCTGGCTGCTTGGCGTCGACTGTCTGACTCCCGGTCCACCCCCACCGAACAAAGGAACGCAAGGACCCTATATCCAGGACGTTTCTGGTGCGAGCGCCGTGACCAGACTGAGACACGGCGAACATGCGTGGCGTCTCCTCGGGAGCTCGTGCGCGACGGCCCCGATAAGCATCGCCCGTTCTGCCGGCCCGCGTGGGCCGGACGGCACGACGCGCCGTCGTCGGTTCGCGCTGGGACAGCCTCGTCGGCCGGCGCCTCGTCCCACATGTGAGGGAACCCCTTGTTGGCGTAACGAACGGCAAATGCGAGCAGGATCAGCAGGGCGATCCCGAGCACGATCCAGGCCCAGGGCCCCTCGACGGCTGCGACCATCACGAGCCCGATGATCCCAAGGATCACGCCGATCAGTGACACCTCCCTGGTGGTTGACGCCAGGCCCGCTGCGATTCGCGTCCGCGGAGCCAGATCGGCCAGCTCCGCTCCACCGCACGAAGCTCCGCCTGAAGGGCGGTGAGCTCATCCGCCGGCGGCTCAGGCCCTGTGGTGGCTGCCCCGGCGGCGTCGGCGTCTTCCGCCTCGGCCTCCTCTAGGTGGAAGAACTCGGCCAGTGACCCGGCGAGGAGCCCGAGCGGCGCAATCCCCGTGCGGCCATCAGCACGCGGGCGACGCGCGCGAGGCGGGCGACGGCGAGGATCGCCGTGTAGGACCCGGCGCCGGGGATGAGGTAGTAGGGAAACGTGAACACGACGATCGCCAGATCGATACGGCCGTTTCGACTGTGGAGGTAGCCGGGCACGATCCGGCGCTGTGCGACGAGACCCACCAGGAACACGAGCCAGGAGCCGAGCCCGACGACGACCGCGACGGCGCGGACGTTCGGGGACGTCACGACGAGCGGCACGATCGCCGCAACGAGGATCGGGAGGTTCGCGCGGCGATGCCAGCAGTCGAGCGCCCGCACCTGTGCGGCTCAACCCGCCGGAGGCGACAGAAACGCGATCGTCGGAGGCGGACTGCTCGGCCACCACGGTCTCAGCCGACGATTCGCATCTCGTAACGGGCGACCTTGCCATCCCGGATCGTCAGCTCGATCTGACGCTCGCGGCTGTGCGCCACTTCTCCCGTGGTCCTGGCACGATAGAGCTCGTGGACGTCGGTGACGATCCGGCCGCCGCCGAGATCGTTCGTACGTGTCGCTTCGAACTCGAGGTCGAAGTTCTCGGGTGTGGTGATCCAGGTGAGCTCTTCGCGCACCTCGTCGATGCCGGCGAGGTCGCGGTGCGGCGTCAGCCACTCGACGTCGTCGGCCAGGAACCGGTACAGCAGCTCGCGTTCGCCCGTGTTCGCGACCGTCGCGAGCACCGCGAGGAACTGCCTTGCGATCTCGACGTCGTCAGCGCTCATGCTCGTGTTCCGGTCGATGCCCGTCGGCGGCGGAGAAGGAGCGCGACGGCTGCGACGACCACTGCGACCGCCGCGCCGATCGCGGCCCACATCCACCCGGAGGTGCCGCCGTCGGAGCCGCCGCCGAGAGAGGTGGGCAGCGCCGCCGCGCTCTGCTGCGGGCACGAAGTGCGGGTCGGGGAGGGCTGAACCGGTAGCGGTGTGAGCGGGGCGCAGACAGGAGTCGCCGCGCCGACAATCTCCGCGATTCCCGTCCCACCAACGGGAGGGACGAGTTTCGACCAGTTGTTGCTCAGCCAGACATTCCCGGCTTGGTCGAACTGGATCGACGTGAAGTGCTGGAACGCCTTGCTCCGGAATCCCCCCCGCGGCGAAAGGGCCCTGCCGGTGGTCGAGCCCGGAGGGCAAGCCGAGACGTTCGCGCCGCACAGCAGCAACACGATGGGACGCGCGAAGCCGGCCACCCAAACCCTGTCCGATCCGTCGACGGCCTCCGACCAGGGGATCGTCCCTCGTGGCAGCTTGTGGACGCCGGCGACGGCTCCGTCGGGATTGATCTCGGTGACCGTGTTGCTGAAGTAGTTCGTGACCCAGGCGTTGTTCTGCGAGTCGATGGAGAGGCCGAGCGGCCACTTGAACGAGTCGTCTTCGATCGGCGAGAAGGACGTCGGCTCGAAGTCCGGCCCGATCACGGTGACGCTGCCGCCGAACTTGCCGACCAGGGGGGCGAGGCGGGTCCCGACGAGCTTCGCGCCGCCGAGGCCGGCGTTGGTGACCCACGCGCGTCCGTAGCCGTCGATCTGGACCGCGAACGGATGGTTCAGACCTCCTCCCGTGATCACCATTGCCTTCGAGGGGTCGCCGCCCGGGTAGACGACGACGTTTCCCTGCCCGGGCGCGCTCTCGGGGCCGTAGTTGTTCGCGATCCATACGTTCCCCTTCTGGTCGACGGCGATCCCCTGGGGGTGGTTGAGCCCGCCGTCCGTGTATCCGCCGGCGGGCGAGAGGATCTGGCCCGCCGGCGAGTACTTGATCAACGCGGCGCCTCCGAAGCTCCCCATCCAGACGGTGCCTGCCGGGGTGATTGCGGCGCCCCATGCGCCTCCTTTCATGCCGCCGCCCTCGATGGGGCTCCCGAGCGTCGGCCGGCCCGCGGGGTCGAGGACGCTGATGCTCGTGCTTCCGTTCTGCGTCCCGGGCTGCCAGTTGGTGCTCGACCAGACGTTGCCTTTCGCGTCGATCGCGATCCGTCCGGAGGCGTAGAGGTCGGTGTCGGTGTAGAGGAGCGCGAGGATCCAGGCGGTCGGCGGCGCGTCGAGGACCGGCTGGTAGACGGTCGCCTTCCGTGCCAGTGCCCAGAGCGCTGCCGGGGCGAGCGTCGGATTTCGGGCGAGGTTGACTGCGGCCTCGGTCGTGTCCGCGGGCGCCGAGCCGCCGGGTGGTGTGGCGAGGCGCAGAAGCTGATCGCAAGCAACGCTTGCTCCGGGCGCGCAGAGCGAGACGAGGTTGGCCAGCGTGTTGAGCGTGGCGAGCGTGTCGTTCTTGTCGCCGTTGTCGGCGTTTGTCACGACCGAGCCGGCTTTGCCGTTCCCCGAGTCTGCGAGGTTGAACGCAGTCGCCGCGGCGTTCTCGAGGCCCGGGCTCGGGCCCCCGACGCCGTCCGGTTCGCTGAACTGCGCGAGCGCGTAGCCGGCCGCGACGGTGGTCAGCTCGTCGACCGTGACTGCGTCGAGCGCGTGTGCCTGGACTCCGCCGCCGCTCCCCACGCCGACGACGGCCCGCAGACCAAGACGGCTCGATTCGGCGGGCATCGCGTCGACGTAGAGCGTGCCCACCGGGCCCGACTTGTACGAGACCGTGAACCGGCCGGAGGCGTCCGTCGTCGCCCGCCCGAGCTCGACGGCGCCCTCCTGCGAGGCAGCAAACAGGGTGACCTGCGCCGACGCGAGCGGCTTGCCCGCCGCGATGACGGTCCCCTCGAGCGACGCGGCTCGGGCCGCCGGTGTCGCGGGCCCGGCGACGGCGCCGAACACCGCGACCGCGGCAGCTAGCCCGACGCTCCGCTCGAGCGCACGACGGCGCGACAGCGCGGCCACGTCGCTAGAGCAGCTTGTCCATGAGCTTGCGCTCGGTGGTGTGCTCCGTGTAGGGCGGGTACTTGACGCCCGGGTCGATGTGCGCGCTGTGGTACAGGACGCCGCGCGCATTCGTGAACGACTCGTAGCCCCAGCGGCCGTGGTACTTGCCCATGCCGGAGTTGCCGACCCCGCCGAACGGCAGCTCGGGAACGAGCGGGTGGACCGAGCAGTCGTTCACGCACGCATCGCCCGAGTTCGTCCCTTCGAGGATCCGCTCGGCGACGTCCTCGTCCTCGGTGAAGACGTAGAGGCCGAGCGGCCGCGGCCGTTCGTTGACCCAGTCGATCACCGCCTCGACCGAGTCGATCTCGAGCACGGGCAGGATCGGCCCGAAGACCTCGTCCTGCATGATCGGCGAGTCCACCGGCACGTCGACGAGCACGGTGGGGGCGATGTAGAGCTCCTCCGGGTCGTTCTCGCCGCCTGCGGCGACGGTGCCGTTGTCGAGGAACGTGACCAGGCGGTCGAAGTTGCGGCGGTTGATCACGCGGCCGTAGTCGGGGCTCTGCTTGGGATCCTCACCGTAGAACTCGGTGATCGCGCTCTTCAGCTCGGCGACGAGCTCGTCCTTCACGTCGGGCCAGACGAGCACGTGGTCGGGGGCGGTGCAGATGTGCCCGGAGTTCATGAAGCGGCCGTAGGCGATCCGCCTCGCGGCGGTCTTCACGTGCGCCGAGGAGTGGACGATCGTCGGGTTCTTGCCGCCGAGTTCGAGCACGGCCGGCGTCAGGTTCTTCGCCGCCGCCTGGTGGATGATCTTCCCGACCGGCGGGCTCCCCGTGAAGAAGATCAGGTCCCACTTCTGGTCGAGCAGGGCGGTCGTCTCCGGGATGCCGCCCAGCACGACGGCGACGGCGTCGGGGTCGAGATACCTGGGAACCATCTCGGCCGTCTGCTGCGCAGTCGCCTCGCCGATCTCGGAGGGCTTGAGCACGGCCGTGTTCCCAGCGGCGATCGCGGCGACAAGTGGCGCCAGCGTCAGCATGTACGGCTCGTTCCAGGCGCCGATGATCAACGTGACGCCGAGCGGATCGCGGCGCAGCCGTACGTGGCCGGGCTCCATCAGCAGCGGCGTGTGGATCCTCTCCTGCTTCATCCAGTCCTCGAGATGGTCGAGCGCGTAGTCGGCTTCACGGATGTTGAAGTCGACGTCCATCAGGTCGGCGTCGACCTTGTTGCGCCGCAGGTCGTGCCAGAGGGCCTCGTACATGTCCTCGCGGCTCTCGTCGATCATCCGCCTGATCGCTTCCAGCTGCTCGATCCGCCACGCGGCCGGGCGCGTCCTGCCTGCCTTGAAGTAGGCGCGCTGCCCCGAGACGAGGCTCGAAAAGTCACTGATGGTGGAAGTCTGTTCAGCCACGGTCACGCTCCTTGAAAGGTTCGCCCTTCATCACGTCGCTGAGGGTGGTGCATATTTGGGTGAGGCGACGCCGTCCTTTGCGGTTCACCCAGGGTGAACTTCGTCGAGGGGCTCCCTCTCACCCATCTCTGAGCGAGGCTCGCGCCGATGGACAGCGGAACGGCGTACAGGATCGTCGTCCGGGGTGAACTCGACGACCGGTTCGCCTACCTCTTCAACGGAATGGAAATGCAACGCATCGACGGCACCACCGTCCTGACCGGCAACGTCCTCGACCAGGCCCAGCTCCACGGATTCATCGAGCGCCTCGACGAGCTTGCACTCGAGCTGGTGACAGTCGAGCAGATCGGGGGGCCTTCATGAGCTCCGAACCGGGTTGCCGGGCGATGAAAGGAGAGAATCGATGAGCGCCGACAGAGGTAGCTCGAACGGCGATGTCGCGCCGGCCGGCGCGCGCCCGAGGGTGCTGATCCTCGGCGGAGGGTTCGCCGGCGTCGGCGCCGCGAAGGAGCTCGAGGACGCGGACGCCGAGGTCGTGCTGGTCGACCGCCACGACTACCACACCTTCCAGCCGCTGCTCTACCAGCTCGCGACAGGGCTTCTGGGGGAGACTGCGGTCGGTCACTCGCTCCGCGACCTGGTGGGACATCAGGAGAACACGGTCGTGCATCGGGCGAGCGTCTCTGCCGTCGACCTCGAGGCGCGAACGGTCACCTTCGTCGACCTCGAGCCGATCACCTACGACTATCTGGTGTTCGGCCTCGGCGCCGAGGTCAACTTCTTCGGCACGGAGGGTGCAGCTGACCACGCGTTCCCGATGTACACGCTGCCGAACGCCATCGGCCTCAAAGACCACCTGCTCCAACGCTGGGACGCGGTCGACCACGACCCGAGCCTGATCGCGGACGGCGCGCTGAACGTCGTCGTCGTCGGTGGTGGCCCGACAGGTGTCGAGACGGCCGGAGCGGTCGCTGAGCTCTACCGCGCCGAGCTCGCCCGGGACTATCCGGACATCCCGCAGGACGAGGCACGCGTCACCCTGGTCGAGGCGGGGCCGGAGCTGTTCTCGATGTTCAAGCCCAAGCTCCGCGAGTACGCGACCAAGGCCCTCAAAGAGAGAACCGTGGACGTCCGGACCGGCGCGATGGTCGCCTCCCTCTCGTCGAACCGCGTCACGCTGAAATCGGGGGAGGAGCTCAAAGCGCACACGCTCGTCTGGGGCGCCGGTCTGCAGGGCAACCCGGTCGTCCAATCGCTCGGGCTCGAGCTCGAGCGGGGGAACCGGATCGGCGTCGGCGCCGACTTGACCCTCGCGGATCATCCCGAGGTCTTCGTCGTCGGCGACGTCGCCGCGATCTTCGACCCCAAGACCGAGCAGGTCCTGCCGCAGCTCGGATCGGTCGCGCTCCAGTCCGGCGAGCACGCCGGCGAGACGATCGCCCGCCGGATCGCCGGCAAGAAGACGAAGCCGTTTGCCTACAAGGACAAGGGCACGATGGCCGCGATCGGCCGCGGAGCCGCATGCGTGCAGATGCTCGGCGGGCGCACGATGACCGGCAAGAAGGCGCAACTCGCGTGGCTGACGGTGCACCTGGCGCTCCTGCCGACGAACGAGGATCGCGCGAAGGCGCTCGTCGACTGGGCCGGTGCGACCGCCACGCATCAGCGGGCCGGGCGCTTCACCGTCGAGAGCAGGTAGCGACGTCGTGATCGCCTCGACCGTCGTCGATCTCGCGCGCGGGCAGTTCGCGACCACCTCGATCTACCACTTCCTCTTCGTGCCGTTGACCCTGGGGCTCGGCCCGCTCGTCGCGGTGATGCAGACGCTGTGGCATCGCACGAAGGACGAGCGCTGGCTGCGGCTGACGCACTTCTTCGGGACGTTGTTCCTGATCAACTTCGCGATCGGCGTTGCGACCGGGCTCGTGCAGGAGTTCGAGTTCGGGATGAACTGGTCGGTCTACTCGAGGTTCGTCGGCAACGTCTTCGGCGCGCCGCTCGCGATCGAGGGGCTGGCCGCGTTCTTCCTTGAGTCGACCTTCCTCGGTCTGTGGATCTTCGGCTGGAACCGGCTCTCGCCGCGCCTCCACCTGGCGACGCTCTGGATCGCCGTCGCCGGGACCTGGCTGTCCGGCTACTTCATCCTCGTGGCGAATTCGTGGATGCAGCATCCGGTCGGATACAAGATCGTCAACGGCGAGGCGCAGCTGACGAGCGTCTGGGCGCTGCTGTCGAACGGGTTCGCGCTGCGGGCGTACGTGCACACGATGCTGGCCGGCCTGATCTTCGGCTCGATCGTGATGCTCGGGATCTGCTGCTGGCACTTCCTGCGCGGCCGCGAGGTCGAGTTGTTCCGTAAGGCGGCGAAGCTGGCGTTGATCGTCGCCGTGCCCGTGACGCTGCTCCAGCTCATCGTCGGCAATCGCTTCGGCGAGGCGGTCACGAGCGCGCAGTCGATGAAGATCGCCGCCTCGGAGGCCCAGTGGGACACCTGCCAGCCGTGCAGCTTCTCCCTGTTCCAGATCGGCGGCTTCACGAAGAGCGATCCCACGCCGAGCTTCTCGATCGAAGTCCCGAGGCTCCTCTCGTATATGGCCACCGGCTCGTTCAGCGGCCAGGTGCAGGGGCTGAACGAGCTCCAGCAGCAGGAGGAGAAGCAGTTCGGCCGCCGCACCAACTACATGCCGAACGTCAGGGTCATCTACTGGTCGATGCGCGTGATGGCCTACGCCGGCGTCCTGATGTTCCTCGTGGCTGCCGCGGGGGCCTGGCTCTACCGCAAGCAGAAGCTCGAGAAAGCGCACTGGTTCCAGAGGACGGCGATCGGGGCGATCGCGCTTCCGTATATCGCCGCAACCGCGGGCTGGGTCCTCACCGAGATGGGCCGCCAGCCGTGGATCGTGCAGGGCTTGCTGCTGACGAGCAAGGCGAACTCACCCAGCGTCAGCACGACCTGGCTCGCGATCAGCCTCGCCGTCTTCATTACGCTCTACGTCGCGCTCGGCGTCGTCGATTTCGTGCTCATGCGCCGCTATGCCCGCGTCGACCCTGGCCCGCGGGAGGAGCAGGCCCCCACTACTCAACCCGCTCCGGGCTTCTGATGAGCCTGCAGGAGCTCTGGTTCATCCTGATCGCGGTCCTCTGGGCCGGCTACTTCCTGCTCGAGGGCTTCGACTTCGGGGTTGGCATGCTCCTGCCGTTCCTGCCCAGGGACGAAGCCCAGCGCGAGACGATGTTCGAGTCCATCGGCCCCGTTTGGGACGGCAACGAGGTCTGGCTCGTGGTCGCGGGAGGCGCCACGTTCGCGGCCTTCCCGGCGTGGTACGCATCGATGTTCTCCGGGTTCTACGTCGCGCTCCTGCTCCTCCTGGTGTTCCTGATCATCCGCGTGGTTTCGTTCGAATGGCGCGAGAAGAGCGAGAGCCCACGGTGGCGGTCCGTCTGGCTCGGCGCGAACGCGCTCGGGAGCTTCGGGATACCTCTGATCTGGGGCATCGCGTTCGCCAACCTGCTCTTCGGCACCCCGCTCGACTCCAACGGCGACTTCACCGGCACGTTCTGGGATCTCTTCCACCCGTACACCGTGGTCGCAGGCTTCGCGCTCGTCGTCTACTTCGCGTTCCACGGCGCCGTCTTCCTCACGCTCCGCACGTCGGACGACCTGCTCGCTCGTGCGCAGCAGACCGCACGACGGCTCGCACTGCCTGCCGTTGTGGCCGCCGCGATCTTCGCGATCTGGACGGTGGTCGTCGCGGTCGACCGCAACGACAAGAACGTCTTCCCGCCTGTGCTGCCGGCGGCGCTCGCGATCGCCGCTGCCGCGCTGGCGGTGATCTGCGTGATCGGCGGGCGGAGCGGCTGGTCGTTCGTGATGACGAGCCTCGGCGTGATCCTGCTCGTCGCGACGATCTCCACGAGCCTCTATCCGCGCGTGATGGTCTCGAGCCCGCAGTTCTCGAACAGCCTCACCATCCAGAACGCCTCCTCGGCCCACTACACGCTCGTCGTCCTGACGGTCGTCGCGCTGATCGTGCTGCCGATCGTCCTGCTCTACCAGGGCTGGACCTATTACGTGTTCCGTGCGCGTGTTACCGGCGAGGAGATCGGCTCACCCGCCGAGCTGCTCCACACGGGACCCGACCAGCCACGCAGTCCGCAGGCCACGACCTGAACCACAGCGCGGAGATGGGTGCCGGGGAACGCACAAACGGGGATGCAGGCGCACCGCCCCGCGCCGGGCTCGTCCTCGCGTCGCTGATCGTCGTCGCGGCCGTCGCCAACCTGAACCTGTCGGTCGCGAACGTCGCGCTGCCGTCGATCGGCCGGCACTTCGACTCCGGCCAGACGGCGCTCGACCTGATCGCGGTCGGCTACTCGCTCGGTCTCGCCTGCTCGGTGCTCTGGCTCGGCGCCCTGGGAGATCGGTACGGTCGCAAGCTCATGCTCCTCGCCGGGACGGTGCTCGCCGTTCCCATGTCGCTGCTCGCCGCCTATGCACCGTCCGACACCGTCCTCTTCCTCGCGCGGCTGGGAGGCGGGCTCGCAGCAGGCATGGCATATCCGACGACGCTCGCGCTGATCACTGCGCTCTGGTCGGGGCCGGCGCGGACGAAGTCGATCGCGCTCTGGTCGGGCACCGGCGGTGCGATCGCCGCGCTCGGCCCGCTGCTCTCCGGGCTACTGCTCGAGCACTTCTGGTGGGGATCCGTGTTCCTGATCACGCTTCCGCTCGCGATCGTCGCGATCGCAATGGCCTGGTTCCTCGTGCCCGCGCACGTGAACGAGACGACCGGCTCGGTGGACAACCTCGGCGGGATCCTCTCAGTCGTGCTCGTGGGCGGGCTCATCCTCTCGATCAACTTCGCGCCCGTGCCGAACAAGGGCGCCTTGACGATCGGCCTCGCCCTGATCGCCGCCGCGGCGCTCATCGCCTTCTACCTCCGACAGCGGCGCGCCGGGAACCCCCTCTACGACCTGGACGTGGCGAGTCGCCGCACGTTCTGGGTCGCGGCCTGCGCCGGGATCATCGTCTTCGGCTCGCTCATGGGAGCGATGTTCATCGGCCAGCAGTTCCTCCAGAACGTGCTCGGCTACTCGACCCTCCAGGCCGGGCTCGCGATCCTGCCCGCCGCCGTCTGCATGGTGCTCGTCGCGCCGCGTTCGGCCAGGCTCGTGGAAGCACGCGGCGCCCGGTTCACGCTGCTCGCCGGCTACGCGTTCTGCCTGCTCGGCTTCCTCACGATGCTGCTGCTCTGGAAGGAGAACATCCCCTACTGGAAGGTCGGGCTCGGCTACGCCTTCATGGGCATCGGCGTCGGCCTGGCCGGCACGCCTGCGTCTCACTCACTGACCGGCTCGGTGCCGGTACAACGCGCCGGCATGGCCTCGGGCACCGCCGACCTGCAACGCGACCTGGGCGGGGCGGTCATGCAGTCGATCTTCGGTGCGCTCCTCACCGCCGGGTACGCAGCTGCCGCCGGCGCTGCGATCAGTGCGTCCGGCGAGAACGTCAGCGACAGCGTCCAGAACCAGCTCACGAAGTCGTTCGCCGGCGCCGATGCGATCGCGCAGCAGTACCCGCCGTCGGCCCAGGACACGATCGTCGCCGCTGCGAAGACGTCGTTCCTCCAGGGCGACCAGTGGGCCTACCTCGCCGGGATCGTCGCCGTCCTCGTCGGTGGAGCCGTGGTCTTCTCCTTCTTCCCTGGCAAGAAACGCGAGGAGAGGCTGCTCGCCGAGTACCACGCTCTCGACGCGGCGCGAACCGCCAAATATGCGCCCGACCTGGCGCCGGTGCCCGCAGGGCCGTAACGGCGCTCCCGCTCAGGAAGCGTTCGGCTCGTCCGGCGCCCTCAAGCGTGGCTGGGCACGTCGGCCCAGATGAGGATCAGCGGCTAGGCCGCCGCCGTCGGCCCGATCGTGTCGAGCCTCACCAGCGTGTCGTCCTCGGCCGGGATGCGAAGCCGATAAAGACGCGTCAGGGCAGCATCAGCGGCTTCCGGCTGGATGTCGGCTGTCACGAGGCCCTTCGCCGCCAGTCGACCGTCGCTCAGACTGACATGCCGCGCCCCTACCGTCGAGTCGCCTCGGCCGTGGAACTACTCATCTAGGGGAGGGTCGTTGGTCACTGTCCTCAGTTACCTCCGTACGTGGACGCGCCGGAGCCAGGCTCCGACGGTTGGGAAGAGCGTGGGCGTGAAGCCGCGCGACGCGGGCAGGCTTGAGTAGAGCCCGTTCGGCAGCTCGATGAGTGCGTGGGTCATGTGGAGCACGACCCAGCTAAAGCGGTGACCGCGCCTGATGGATTCGAGTCGCCGCACGCAGAGCTCGGTGGGTACGTTTCTGTCGTCGTCGCCGTACACCCAGAGCACTGGGATCGACAGTCTTCGCAGTGACGGAAGCGGGTCGAAGCCGGATCGTCCGGCGGCTTCGACCTCTTTCAGCATCGCCGCACGCGACTCCGCAGGCGGGCGCTGCTCCGCGCCCGCGAGCGCCGTGAAGAGATCGGTTTCGCCCACGGTTGTCGTTGGGCCGACGAGGGGCACCGCCCAGCGTACGCGCCGGTCGTTTGCCGCCGCGAGCGCGATCGTCCAGCCGGCTTGGCTGTCGCCTAGCAGACCGACGCGCGTTCGGTCGATCCCGGGACGGGAGGCCACGAAGTCCACCTGTCTCGCCGCCTCGCTCGCAAGCTCGGCCAGCGACGAGCCTTCCTTGTCGGCGGCGAGGGTGGCGATGCCGAGCGACGCGAGGTATGCGGCGAACACCTGGAACTCGCTGCGATCGCTCTCCTCGGAGCCGTGCACCATCACCGCGGCGGCGAACGGCCCGCGTCCCGCGGGCATCGTCAGTGTCCCCGCGGTACGGCCGACGCGCACCTCCCATTGCCGAAGCGGCACACGCGTGTACCGCGTACCGTGCCAGGCGAGCGTGGCCGGGTGAAGGGTGAGCGTGCCGTCGCCGCTCGTCCGTCCGAGCGCCGCGCCGACGGTCATGAGCGTGAGGTTGAGGCCGTGCGTGGCGCCCGACGGCAGTTCCACGAGCCAGGCCGGGAATCCCCTTGCCTGGACGATGGCGACGGTCGATCCCCTCGCGCTTCGGTACACGCCGAGCGCCGACACCGCCGGAGCGGGGCGAGGCCGCAGCACGAACGTGCCGTGCAGCGGGCCCTGGCTGACCTTCCCAGACCAAACCGCCCCCGTGGTGGTCGGCGTGCCGGTGAAGACGAGATCGTCCGGGAGCCCCGGGAGGGAGAAGCCCGACCTTGCGAGCTTCACCTGCGTCCCGGATGCGTGGCCGGGGCCGAGCGACACCGTCGCCGTGCTGCCGTCGACAAGAACGGCGATCGCCACGGGCGTTGCGCCGGAGAGGGTGAAGGTTCCCGACCAGGCGGTGCTGGCCGTCCCCGGCACGGACGCATGCGCCATCGCAAGGATCGCCGCAATCAGCCCGGAACGAGCCACTCGACGACCCGGCTCCCTGTTGCTCCGTGAGGGTCGCCGGCGATGCGGCTGCCCCCGACGACGTAGATGCGCCCGCGGTATCCGACGCCTCGGGCGTAGCTGCGCGCCGTCGGCATGCGGCCGGCGCGCTCCCATGACGGCGCTCCCGGTGTCAGCCGGTAGACGTCGCCGAGAACTGACCCGGTCGACTGCGACTCGCCGCCGAAGAGATAGATCGAGCCGTGCCACGCAGCAGCACCCGCGGTGCCACGCGGGGGGATCTGCGGTCCCCGCGTCCAGCGATCCGTCGCCGGGTCGTACAGGTACGTGCCTCCGTAGTCGGTCAGGCCGCTCCGTCCGCCGATTGCGTACAGCTTGCCGTTAAGTACGACAGCGGCCGGGCTCCCCTCGGCCCGCGGGAGCGGTGCGGCAGCAGACCATCGCCCCGTCGCCGGATCAAGGACCCAGTGGTTCGCGAGTGTCGAACGGTCGTTGCCGCCGCCGATCACGTGGATCTGGCCGCCGAGCACGGCGGCTGCGCCGCCTCCGCCCGGCTGCGGGAGCTTCGGGCCGGCGTGCCATCTACGCGTCGAGGTGTCGAGCACCCAGACGCGGTCTGTCGGCGTGTTCGTCGCGCCGATGAAGCCGCCGATGACGTAAATCACGCGGCCCACCGCGGCGGCGACGGGCGCGTTGACGATGCCGCCGGGAAGGTGAGACGCGAGCGTCCAGCGGCGCCCGTCGAAGCGATCCACGCGCGTGGTGCCGGGCCCGCCAAGGACGTAGAGCGCGCCGGCCGCCACGACCACCGCGTGCGCCGAGCGCGGCGTGGGGAGGGACGGGGCCGTTCCCCACGTGTCGCCGATGCGACGGATCACTCCCGCTCCGATGTCGACGCCGTACACGGACCCGTCGACCGCTACGGAGAGCGCGTACGGGTCGACGAACCGCGGCCCGATCGCACCGATGCGGCGACCTGTCGACGTGAAGCGGACGATGCGGTGCTCGTCGGCGGCGACGACGTCCACGGTTCCGTCCTTCGCGACGCCGATTCCGCGCGGATGACCGAGCGAGACGAACGTCGCCACTGCTCCGCTCGCAGGGTTGACGGCCAGGACGCGGTTCGCGTTAGTGTCGGCGACGAGCAGTGTCCCGTCGCTTTGCACCGCGAGCCCGTGCGGCCCGTGCAGGCGCACGCCGGGGACGGCCGCCGTCCCGTGGAAGAGCTCGGTGTCTGTCGCGTAGAAGACGTCGCCGGGTCCGGAGGCGGTGATCGGCCCTACCTGGGTGCCGACGGGCGACGTCGCCACGACGCTCTTAGCGCCGCCGGAGGAGACCCGCAGCAGCGACCGACCGTCCCCCACGTAGATCGTCCCGTCCACGGCGCGCGCGACGCCCCAGGGCTGGACGAAGGTCGCGATCAGCCGAACCCGACCCGACGGAGCGACCTCGATCAGCCGGTGCCGTCCGGACTCGACCACCAGCAGCGCCCCGCTTGACTCGACCGCGATCCCCGTGGGCTGGTCGAGTACAAGCGGCCCCCGCCCATTCGCGTTCCCGGCCGAAACGGCTGCGACGCAGACGACGAGGGAGAGGAGACGGCGGCCGCCCATCGACCAGTCCGACGTCGCGCGTGCAAGAATCGTTTGGAAAGGTTTTTTCCATTGCCTCCGACCAGCCTCGACCGCAGTGCGCACTGGGCGCTCGCGCACCCCCTGCGCCTTCGCCTCTACGAGCTGCTGCGCGACGGGCCTGCCACTGCCTCGCAGCTCGCGCGGCGGATCGGCGAATCACGAGGGCTCGCCAGCTATCACCTGCGGATGCTCGAGCGCGCGGGAGCGATCGCGGAGGACGCGTCGCTCGGCACTCGACGCGAGCGCTGGTGGCGCAGGGCGAGCGAGGCGGTCGTGATCGTCCCAGGCTCGGACACCGAGGGGCGGGCCGTCGACGATCGGATGCTCGCGGTGTTCTTCGCGCGGGACGACGAGATCCGCCACCGCTTCGTCGCGGGGCGCCGCGACGCGGCCTGGCAGGAGTCGGCATTCGTCGGAAACTGGTTCCTCACACTGACGCCCGCAGCAGCGGACGAGCTCGGCCGGGCGCTCTTCGCCGTCGTCGATGAGCACCGCCGACGGCCCCGCGACCCCGCTGCGGACGATGTCCTCGTGACGCTACGGGTACTGCCCGTGCTCGCCGAGGAATGACTCAGCGGACCATCAACGAGAACGTGCGCCGACACCGAGCTCGCCGACAACCACGGGCAACACCTATGCGCCGCCTGCACCGCGCCTCGCGCGCGCCCTCCTCGCTCGACGGTGATTTGGCCGGGCGGCACCCGGTTGCGAACCAAGGGATCCGGAAGCCGGGTGTTCCAGAAAGTGCTCCACAGGCACGTCCGCTGCTTACCTGTTCGAGGTAACCGTGCAAGAAAAGCCCCGCTTTGCGGGGCTTTCGCGAGAGCCCTCTAACGGACTCGAACCGTTGTGCCAGTGAACTGCGGTCTGCGACCTCCTATCCCCTAGGGAGGGGGTTGCGCTGAAACAGGCCGTTCAGGCGAGGATGTTCAGAACAGGGAACGTCAGTGGAGCTCTCCCGAGATCCACCACTGGACGTTGAAGAAGCGCATTGCCGTTCGAGTGAGAAGGCCGTCTTAGCGGAAGGAGGTTGGCGGCTCGCCGACGCGGGAACCGTCTCGTGTCGCTCGTCGGCGACGTGTAGACCTCGTGGGAGTCATGATGGTCGCGGCATCGAGCCGCTGATCGGAGTGTTGACCAGCTCCCGGCACCCGCGAAAACGCGCGATCTGGCTGAGCTACGACAGCGGCGCCTCGGAGTTCGCGGGTCCCGCGCGTACCACGGCGATCTCTGCGCAACCTCAGCGGGTCAAATGAGAGCTGGGAGGACTGGGGCACGTGGACAAGCCACCTTGACCAGACGGAGGCAGTCGTCCGCAGCGAGTACGGCGAGTCGAAGCTCATCGCCTACATCAGCGAAACGGGTAATCGCGGCCCGGTGAACTTGGTGACGTTCGTGCAGCGGTGTTACCCGAGCCAGTTCCTCGATGTGGTCGAGGCGCATTACCTCCAGCCCGGAGAGGAGATGGCGCGGGGCTTCCAGGCCGAGGTCAACCGGATCCTGCGCGAGGAGTCTGTTCCCTGGCGGATGAGCGGCGGCGAGGTCTTCAAGGTCGACTCGCTGTTCCTCGACGTCGAGATCGTGGAGCGCACCGAGGAGCTACTGGCCGCGAAGCATTACACGGGCGCGCTTGACGAGTTCCGCAAGGCACGCAGCGACGCGACCGCAAGCGACACGCGCGACTCGATCGCGAAGTCGCACTCCGCGATGGAGTCCACGATGAAGACAATCCTCGGCGTGTCGAGCAGCAGCGCAAGTGAGCTCATCCGGCAGCTGGGCCAGAAGGGCTTCTTCGATGACCTACCCGAGGAGCACCGCGCTGCGTTCTGCGAGCAGGTGTTGATGTCGCTGCCGACGCTCGGCAACCGAGTCGGTCGACACGGCCAAGGCGCCGAGGTGGTCGACGTGCCCCGGCACTATGCGGACCTTGCGCTCCATCTGTCGACGGCGTTCATCCGCGTTCTCATCGAGCGACAGCAGGAGCTAACAGCTCAACCGACCCCCGAGCCAGCGGCGGTTGTCGCTGCCGAGCCGGACCGCAGCGACGCGGACTTCGCAGGCGCTGACGACGACATCCCGTTCTAGTCGCCGTAGAGCGAGTGAGGTAGCGGGCGCGGAACGAGACTGCGAGTCGTCCACTGGCTCGGAGTCCGCTCTACGCGACCGCATCGGTGTGAACGAGAGGAGCGCTCGACATCTCTCAAATCGTCCCGGCTAGATGTCCGGCCTACAGAGGTTGTGAACGGTTGAGGTGTTATCCGGCCCTCCTTTGAGGCTGTGGGTCTTCCCGGACTCACGCCCAAAGGAGGGCTCGGATGTCGCATCACCGTAACGCGAAGCTCGGACTGGCCGGCCGCTACGCGCTCGTTTCGGCGGTCGCGGGTGGGATGACGTTGAAGCAGGCTGCGGCCTGCTTCAACGTGTCGCCGGCGACGGCGTACCGCTGGTGGCATCGTTGGCTGGAGGCGGGTGAGGAGGCGCGGCGGACGTTGTCGTGTCTGTTTGACCGCTCGAGCCGGCCGCGGCGCTCGCCCAGGCGGCTGGCGCCGGAGCTGGAGGAGGCGATCTGCGAGTGCCGTCGCCGGACCGGCTGGGGGCCACGGCTGGTCGCCGGCAAGACGGGCTTTGCGCACTCGACGGTCTGGAAGGTGCTGCGGCGGGCGGGGATCTCGCGTCCGCCGAAGCGGCCAAGGAGCCGGCCAACAGCTACGAGTGGCCCTGCCCCGGCGACCTGCTGCACATGGACAGCAGCCGCTACGCGCGCTTCCTGCGGCCCGGCCACCGGGTCACCGGCGACCGCTCGCAACAGTCGCGGCGCTGGACGCATCCCGAGACCAGGGTCGGCTACGACTTCGCACACGCGATCGTCGACGACCACTCCCGGCTGGCGTTCGTTGAGCTGCACCGCGACGAGAAAGCGCACAACGGTCACCGGCTTCGTCGAGCGCGCGCTCGCCTTCTTCGCCGAGCACGGGATCGTCGCCAAGCGACTGATGACCGACAACGGCTTCAGCTACGTCAAGAACCGCTCACTCGCCGAGCTGCTCGCCCATCACGACATCCACCACCTCACCACCGAGCCCTACCGGCCGCGCACGAACGGCAAGGTCGAGCGCTTCCACCAGACGATGGCGCGCGAATGGGCCTACGGGCTCGCCTACCGCACATCTCGACACCGCAACGCCGCGCTGCCACACTGGCTCGACCACTACAACCGGCGACGGCCGCACAGCTCACTCGCAGACCGGCCACCGATCAGCCGCGTTCACAACGTCCGTGGGTAGGACAGCTAGAGGGGTGCCACTGAGCTGGCCTAATGCGCTCAGCTCCCACTCAAGCTGCGCGGTGTGCGCTTCGGGAGCCTCCTAGAGTTGGCCGCCATTAACCCTCCAATTGAGGCCGCTCCGCCGGCGACCTGGCAGGCGCTCGAAGCGAAGGTCGCCCAGATCCTCGCCGAGTGCGGCTACGCCGTCGAGGTGCAGAAGAACGTCGAGCTCGCAGGCCGAGGCGACGCGAACATCGACGTGTGGGCCGACGAGCAGACGAGCCCGCCGAACGTAATCGCCGTCGAGTGCAAGAACTGGAAGACCCCCGCGAAGAAGCACGAGGTACACGCCTTCCGCATGGTCGTCGGAGAGAGCGGCGCGAACACCGGCCTACTCGTCTCCGCGGCCGGTTTCCAGAAGGGCGCGCTGGAGGCTGCCGCCTACTCGAACGTAAGACTCCTGGACTGGCTCGAATTCCAGGAGATGTTTGTAGTCCGGTGGTTCCGTGGGTACTTCTCCCCGACGCTCTCGGAAGCGGTCGACCCACTCCACGAGTACACCGAGCCAATCAACTCGCGGATTTTCAGGAAGGCCGATGACCCCCTCCTTACCATGGAGGTTCAAGGGCGGTAATCGCGGACACGACCGGGCATCCGCGGCCACGTTCTTCCTGCAATTAGGTCTTCCGGCCGGGCCGTGTCAATGATGCCCGCACGTGACCGCACGTGCTCTACCTGCTGTACCCGTCTCGTACCCGCGCACTGTTGTCTGTTCTCAAAACACACGACGGAGAGGGTGGATGCGGCTGATCACCACCATGAACCTGTGCCCGTTCATGGTGGGTTCCCCACTGTGGCGTGACATTGAGTTCGGGAATGTCCCATGAATGGTGGAGCCCCGCCGCGGTCGGGTTCGATCGTGCACGTCGTCCTCAACCATCTGCACCTGCGCGAGCCGCTGACGGACGCGACGGTGCGTGCAGCGCGCGACGGGGTGCAACATGTAGTCGACGCCGGCGCGCTCGCGGCCCAGGTCGCCAAAGTCGATGACCTGCATCTCGTCCTCATCCTCTCGTTCGCCGGAGCGGACGACGCCGAACGTGTTGCGCGCGACGTCGGATGTCGATGGATGCGCGAGAACATCGTTCCTCTCCTCGCTGGGGAAACGGACAGGAGCGTCGGCGAAGTGATCGCCTCAGTCCGGGCCTAGCGACGACCTGCTCGCCTGCGCCAATTCACGTATGTTCCCTGAGCGAGGGCCGCGCTGCCGTGATCTACCGAGGACTCGTGCCGAGACAGGAGAAGACCCGCGTTGGGGCGGGCCTTCTGGTCTGTTTCGCAGATGGCGAGTTCTCGATCGTCAGGGTCGTGCGAGTTGCCCTCGGATCGCGCCATTGGGGAACTGCTTGGTGTGGACATTGACGTAGAACTTGCTCGGGTTGGCGGTGATCGCCTTCGCAACGGCGACAGGAGCGGTGGTGCAACCCTGCTGGCGGTAGGCCGCACCGAGTGGGACGACGACCGGGCCTGCCGTGCCAGCGCGGCCCCGGTGGATGTGGGCGGCAAGTGGCTTGATCCCGCTGATCGTGAAGTCCCAGCAGACCTTGCTCCCGGTGATTGTGAAGTCGGCAGCGCCCTTGCCAGTCGGCGCACCCTTCGGCACCTCTTTCGCACCGGACAGCCCTTTGGCCTCCAGCTTGACTGTGCCCGCCGAGGATGTCGATGAGCCGAGCGCGCCAGCAACACCGGCCGAGAGCACGGTCGCAGTCGCGAGCGACAAAGCAATCAACTTGCGCATGGAAAACTTCCCTTCCATCTGTGATTTGACTTGCCGTCATTCTTGCGCCGACCCCGTTAAGAACTGGCCAAGCGAAGACCAACCTTCAGCCACGATCAGGCGAACTCGAACCGTTCGCCGAAGACGCCTGATCCGTGTCTGCCAGGAGAGACGCCAGCGGCCATGTCCTGCCCAAACGTTGACCCGATCGAACCCTCCGTGTCACCGAGACCGTCTCGAACCACGAACCCGTCAAGGAGCGCCCTGACCCGCGCCGGCCGACGACAGCACAGCTGCATGGGCGAGTTCCGGAATGATGCGAGAGCGGCGGGCCGCTGGTGACGAGCGGGTGCACGTCGTCGCGTGTCGGAGGCTTGAAGAGTTCAGTCGCAAACGCGAAAGCGGGCCCCCGGGACTGTTGACCGGGACCCGCTGCTGGGCTGGCTGTCCGCGCTTTGGGCCGTCTCTGTGTCAGACGCGCGCCAGCAGCAAGGCCCCTTCTGCTTCGTAGTGCGCGGCCCGGTGGTCGTCGTCGACGAACAGGTCGCCGGAGATGTCGACGGTGACCTTGTGGATCGTGCCGGTGAACGTGAACGGCGACGTGTATGTCGGCGCTACCGCTGCCCCGCCGTCGTAGCCACATGTGAGTCCCTCGAATGCCGAAGAGGATCGTGTCGTGACCGGGATCTCGGTATTGGCGACCAGCTTGCCGTCGAAGTACAGCTGGCCAAGCCCACCGGCAGCGCGACCCTCGCGGATCTGTGGGTCGCCCCCGGTCGAGTGTCGACGTGAAAGGACTTCTCGCGCACCCTGAGGCTTATTCGGCCGCCTCGCGCGGCTCGAAGACAACGACCGCCGTCTCTCGCGGGCGTCGTGCTGCGTAGCTGTCGAGGTTCTTGTCCAGTTCACGCCAGCGCTGCCACAGCCGTTCACGCTCCCCGCCGACTGCGGGCCTGCCGAGCACCTTGCGCCGGATCCGCCCGCCAGCTCGACGACCGCTTGCGGATCGGCCTGCAGGTTGAGCCACCAGGACGGCTCGGCCGCACCCCAGCCATTCATGGCCATCGAGACCAGGTTAGGCCCGTCCTCGTAGTCGCCGAGGATCACGCTCCGCGGCTCGCCGCTGCGTCGGCCTGTCGTGGTGAGCCGCAAGGCGCCCCACTTACCCGGCCGGGAGGCCACAACCCCCTGCGGCCCCGGCTCGCCCGCACGATCCGTCGGTGCACGCGCCAGAAGGTCTTGATGAACCATCGCGGTGGTAGACGCGCCTTGCCTTCAGCCATGCCTCACCTCCCTCTCACGCGGTACTGAGCACGAGCTCGCGCAGGACGAGCCCGACGAGCATCAGGTCTATAATACGCCTAGTAGCTGCATGTGGCCCTTGGTTGCGGTGTTCAAAGTCACGCGTCCCCCTTCGCGCCGAGGTTGGATTGTCAGCGCGATGATCGGGCCGTCTCTCGTATTCCTTCCATTCGCTTGAACGTGCGGAGAAGGTTGTCGGACTACGGGCGCGCGGGTGTGTTGCGGCGGATCACGGTGCGCAGCAGGACGGCTGCGCCAGCACCCAGGGCGATCGCCCAGGGCCAATCGACCGAGGCGACAGTGAACGACGGCGGCGACCGCACGAGGATCGCGACCGTTTCGAGCGTAAAGAAGTGTGTTCTTCATCAGGAGTCTCCTCTCTCAGGGATGTCGCGCGAGCCGGACTGCCGCGCGGAGGTCGAGGCGCGGGCCGCTGCGGAGGAGCCCGTGCGCGTAGACGCGGCCGGCGAGGCGGACGAGCGCGTAGATCGTCGCGAGCACGAGCACGACCGCGAGAGCGTGTTCCCAGAGCGGCACGCCGACGAGCGCGCTGCGGGCGGGCAGGACGAGCGGCGCGGTGAGCGGGAAGATCGGTGAGCAGGTTCGCGAGCGAGGCCGTCGATGTCGGCGTGAGCGGCGACGTAGCCGGCGAAGTAGGCGGCGAGGAGCGTGTAGGTGACGGCTGTCCGGCCGAGTCTCGCGTCCTGCTGGCGCGAGGCGAGCGCGCCGGCGGCGGCGTAGGCGACCGCGTAGAGGGCGAAGCCGAGCGCGAACCAGGGGATGACGAGCGCGAGGCTGCCGCCGAGCGACGGCGGGCGCGTCGAAGACGCCGGCGGCGAGGAGGACGGCGGCGAGGCCGCCGACGAGCGCGAGCTGCGCGAGGCCGAGCAGGCCGATCCCGATCACCTTGCCGGCGAGCAGGTGGCGCGGCCGCACCGTCGAGAGGATCAGCTCGACGACGCGGTTGCTCTTCTCCTCGACCACGCCGGTCGAGTACCCACTGGCCGTAGACCGCGAGCGTCATGAGCAGCAGCAGCGAGCCGACGTAGGCGACGAGCGTCTCGGCGTCGGTCGTCTTCTTCTCGGGCGGCTGGAGCGTCGCCGCGGTGAGCTCGGGCGCGGGCGGCAGGTGGTTGCGGACCGCGCGCACCGCCGTGTCGGCGACCGCTGCGGCCTTGCGTCGACGTTCGCCGCGGAAGACGAGCCGGTCCTGCGACAGGAGCAGGAGCGCGTCGACCTGCTTGGCGTCGAGCTGCTCGCCGCCCGGCTGCGCGGCCGAGGCGACGCGCGCAGCCGCACCTTGCGTCGTCGAACGGCTTCGCCGCGCGTTGGAGCGCGGCGGCGAGGCCGGGCGGCGCCGGAGCGGTCACCGCGACGCTGGTAGGTCGTCTGTGTTCGAGAGCGCGCCGCAGAGCGCGCTCGAGCCGCCGACGAGCAGGAGCATGAACAGCGTCGAGACGAGGAACGACGCGGCTGCGCAGGCGCTCGCGGATCTCGCGCCAGGCGACGAGCGTGATCGCGCTGCCGGCCGCTCATCGCGCCACCAGCTCCAGGAAGAGCTCGGCGAGCGAGGGCGGCCCGTAGCTGAACGCGACCACGTGCGCCGTCCGCTCCGCCTCGGCGAGCACCAGCTCCGGATCGACGTCGCGTCCGGCGAGCAGCCGCAGGTCGCCGTTGCGGCGCTCGACGAGCTCGACGCCCGCGACGTGCGGCAGCCACTCGGCGGCGCGCCCTCGAGCTGCAGCTCGATCCGACGGCGCTGCGAGCGCGCCTGCAGCGCGTCGACGTCCCCGGTCGCGACGACGCGGCCGTGGTCGATGATCGCGACCTCTTCGCAGATGTCCTCGACCAGTTCGAGCTGGTGGCTGGAGAAGAGGACGGCGGCGCCGCGGGCCGCCTCGCCGCGAAGCACCTCGGCAAGCGTCTGCACGGCGACCGGGTCGAGCCCGGCGAAGGGCTCGTCGAGCACGAGCAGCTCCGGCTCGTGCAGCGAGCGCCGCCGCGAGCTGCGCGCGCTGCTGGTTTCCGTGCGAGAGCTCCTCGACCTTCGCGTCGGCGCGGTCGGCGAGCTCGAGCCGCTCGAGCCAGCGCGCTGCGGCGGCGCGCGCGGCGCGCCGCGTCGAGCCCGTGCAGGCAGCCGAAGTAGGCGAGCTGCTCGCCGACCGGCATCCGCGGATAGAGGCCGCGCTCCTCCGGCATGTAGCCGAAGCGCAGCCGCTCCGCCAGCCCGATCGGCCGCCCGTCCCAGAGCACCTCGCCGGCGTCGAGCTCGACGAGCCCGAAGATCGCGCGCATCGCCGTCGTCTTGCCGGCGCCGTTCGGCCCGAGGAAGCCGAGCATCCGGCCGCGCTCGACCGAGAACGAGCAGTCCGTCGAGCGCCTGCACGGCGCCGAACCGCTTGCTGACGTGGGCGAAGGTCAGCACCGTCCGCTCCCTGGTCGCCGGGCCTTCGGACGACGAGGACCGTGCAGACCCGCCGTGTGCGACGCGTTCGGACACGCTGCCGTGCGCCCTGAGACCGTGCAGGCCCCGGCTCCCTACGACGAGTAGATCCGCGCAGGCCGCGGCCTCGACCAGGGCCGGCACGGGGTGCTGCGCGACCAGTTCGCGCCCGTCGGCGATGGGCGACCCGGCTTGGTTGACCGGCTTGCCGCGTGGCGCGGTGATCACGCGGAGGGTGCCTGTCGGCGCTGCTCGAGCCGGCACGCGACATAGAAGGCGCTGCTCGGCCTCGACGAGCCGTCGAGGCCGACGACGACCCTCGCGGGGAAGGTCTCGAGTCGGACACTTCCGGGCGATGAGTCCGGAGCACGGCGCCTTGTGGAGCACCTCGCCCGCGACGCCGCCGAAGAGATCTCGTCGACGCGAGTGTTCGTGCGTTCCGATCGCGATCAGTGTTGCGTCGAACCGCTCGAGCTCGGCGAGCAGAGCGCTGCGTGACGAAGCCGTCGAGATACCGTTTGTGCGCGCGGTCGCCGAGGATCTCGACCGCGTTGCTCGAGCGCTTCCTCGGCCTCGCAGCTCGAGCACGTCGACCACGTGGGCGAGCGTCGCAGGGCAGCGGCGACGGCTGGCCCGAGGTGGACTACCGCGACCGCGTCGATCTCGGAATCCTGAGTCGGCCAGGCGAGTGATCTGGCGGCAGGCTTCGAAGCCTGCCGCGCTGCCGTCGATGCCGACGACGATGCGGCTTGAAGTCGATCTGCCGATCGCCGTCCGGTCGGTCTCCCTTAGCGGAGGGTTGCGTTCGGATTCATTAGCAGACCTCCCTAGCCTGGTGACCGGGTGCGACCTGGAGGTGACGGCGGCGTCCGCTTGGGCGGCGACCGGGTGTGGCGTGCGCGCGAGGAGAACCGCACTGCCGACCAGGGTGCCGAAGGCGACGAGCTGGAGCGCGCCCTTCGCGCCGTCGGGAAGCTGCTCGCCGAAGACGACGAACCCGGCGGCGATCGGCACGGCGTTGGTTGCGAGCGTTGCGAGCCCGGCGGCCGTGAGTGCGTCCCGTGCTGGAAGGCGGCCTGGAGGAGGCTGGTGCCGAGCGCATAGCAGACGATCAGGCTCTGACGGCGACCAGCCAGATGCCGCCGTAGACGACGAGCTTCGCCGACATGTCGCCTGCGGCGAAGAGCAGTCCGGCGGCGAGGCCGAGCGCCGCCCCGCGGCGAGCCGGCGCCGAGCGCGCGCGAGCCGAGGGCGGCCGCGGGCGACGCGCCGAGCCAGACGGAGGCGCCCTCCCGGCGGGTGTCGGCCTGGTGCGTGCCGACGAGAGAGAGCGCGAGCAGCACGAGCCCGGCGACCGCGAGCAGCACGGCGATCTGCTCGCGCCGGGCGAGCCGTCGGGGTGTCCGTGCGCGCACGACGAATGCGAGCACTGCGATCCCCGAGGCGCGACGGCCTGCACGAGGGAGAGCGGCGCGAGCCGGAGCGCGGCGACGTAGACGAGCCAGCCGGCGGTCTCGGTTGCGAAGCCGATCAGCCAGGTCGGTCGCCGAAGAGGAGCGAGACGAACCGGCGCGGGTGCCGCGACGAGAACGGCGGCATCGCCGCCGCCGCGTCGTGCTCGCGCGATACGCCCAGTTGACCGCGACCGCCGAGACGAGCGCGAGGTGAGGCCGAGCCAGGAGCTGCATCACGGGCTCGCCTCCCGCCGGCCCTTCGTTCTCCCACGCCACGGCCTGGGATGAAGCGGTCATCGAGTACGGCGAGTCCGCTGATCGCCAGCGACGGCTCCCGCGAGTGCGGGGCCGATGATCGCCGGCTCGGGAGGCGCAGAGCGAGAAGAAGTCGCGCGCGAACGGCACGAGCAGGACGAGCACGTAACCGATTAGCAGGACGAGGCAGAGCGTCGAGACGGCCGCTCCGCGCACGCGTCCGGAGACTTCGAGCGCGAGGATCAGGTAGAGGCCAACGAGCACGAGCACGGTGACGGCAACCGTTCGCGCCTCGATGAGCTCCCAGGTCGAGGACGTTGAGCGCAAACAGGTAGCTGGAGAGAGACGCCGAGCCCGGCGGCTGTACCGGCAGGAAGCGCGAAGCGGGCGAGCTCGCGTACGAAGCCCTTGCGGCTGTAGCGGCCAGCTGCTGGGCGCGAGCGCGAGG